>CAWGLE010000027.1:0-32758 GCA_963823345.1 Candidatus Sulfomarinibacteraceae bacterium | reverse complement strand
CGGCGGCCGCGACTGCGGGCTGCGACGCTACAACCAGGAACACGCCGAGAGCGAGGCCGAGGCGGTTCAAAAGGTGATCACCGGTTGGCGGAAGCAACGCCCGGAAATCATGATGCTGTTCACCTGGAGGCTGACCTTTCCCTCGGGTAGTTGCAGAGACAACCGCGTATCAACTGCAGGTGTCGCAGTCTACGGTGAGTTGCCTGGATTGTTGCAGGTGCGATCGAGAAGGGTCTTCATCGTACGGCTTCAGCCGCTCGATCGTCCTGGTGATACACTTGGGGGTGCTGCGGAATCGATCGGTTCCGCGCTCGGAGGGCGCCTTGAACAGATTCGGACTCGTGGTGCTGCTGGCGGTGCTGTGTGTCCTTGTCGGCTGTCCCAAGGACGAAACGAAATTACCGGAAGACAATCTGGCGCCTGCAGAAACGGTGCTGGTCATTGCCGGTGACGTGGCCCCGGGTTTCGAGCGCGGCGAATTCGACCGCACGATCGCGGTGATCGAAGAGCCAGCGGCGGCTCTCGACGCACCAGCGGCGGCCGGAGCGGCTTAGCTGTAGCGTCTCACCTGGTTGTTCAGCAAAAGGAGCGGTCCA
Organism: Candidatus Sulfomarinibacteraceae bacterium; assembly: GCA_963823345.1. Classification (GTDB taxonomy): domain Bacteria; phylum Acidobacteriota; class Thermoanaerobaculia; order Thermoanaerobaculales; family Sulfomarinibacteraceae; genus Sulfomarinibacter. Next base: position 32,162 of record CAWGLE010000027.1, on the reverse strand, counting down.
TCCCGGACTCTTCCGTCATTCTGTTGGTGGGAAAACCTACAGAAGGGAGGAGGAGGATGGACCTCCACAAGAACGCCTGAAGCTGCCCGGAGCGTCGAGCCCTTTTGGTCACGCGATCCCCGGGTCATTTCTTAGGCTGGATGTTCTGGTTCACACGGAAGAGATTCTCCGGATCGTACTTCGCCTTGACCTTTGCCAGCCGGTCGTAGTTGCCGCGGTAGCTGGCCTGCACCCGCTCCTGGCCCTCTTCCATCATGAAGTTGACGTAGGCGCCTCCCGACGAATAGGGGTGGACGTCTTCCCAATAGCCGACCGCCCAATCCCGCAGCATGTCCTTCTTCGCGGGGTCGGGGTCGACGCCGACGATGACCCCTGCCCAGTTGGCCTCGCGGTAGCTCCACGCCGTGTCCCCGGGGCCCACCCGGTGGGGCGCGCCGTCGATGGGGTAGAGGTGCATGGTCGACTGCATGGTGGGGAGCTTTGCGCCCCACTCGGCGTGTGCGGCGATCGACTCGTCGCTGATCTCGGTGAAGAAGTCGGCCCTCCAGTACCACTGGTGTCCCGGTGGATACAGTCCGTCGAAGGCGGAGTTGAGGGCCGGGAAGGGCATTTCTCCGACGCCGGGGAGATCGGGCTTGAGGGCGAGGATGGGTGCGAACACCTTCTCGGCCTTTGCGAGGTCACCCGTGTAACACCACACCACTCCGCACATCTTATGCAGGTGCAGGTGCTCGGGAAACGGCGGCGCCGGCGGCACGGTGAGAAAGGCGAAGAAACCGGTGAGTTCCTCGGGCGCTTGAAGAATGAAGTCGCGGTACCACTTCATGATCTCCTCGGTGCGGTCGAGCTCCCAGAGGGTCGGGCCGCCGAAAATGGTGGAGACCGGATGTCCCTGGAATTTGAACGACGTCACCACGCCGAAGTTGCCGCCGCCGCCGCGCAGAGCCCAGAAGAGATCCGCGTTTTCCTTGGCGCTGGCCACCACCATCGAACCGTCCGCGAGCACGACGTCGGCCTCGAGCAGGTTGTCGATGGTCAGACCGCAACCGCGGCTGAGGTGTCCGACGCCACCGCCGAGGGTCAGCCCGCCGACCCCGGTGGTGGAAATGATTCCGCTCGGTACGGCCAGACCGTAGGCGTGGGCGGCGTGGTCGACATCGCCCCACCGGCAGCCGCCCTGGACGCGGATGGTGTTGTCTTTCGGATTGACCCGGATGCCGCGCATCTGCGACAGGTCGATCACGAGACCGCCATCAACGGATCCCAACCCACCGGCGTTGTGGCCGCCGCCGCGGATCGCCAGCTTTACCCTGTTGTTGCGAGCGTAGTTGACGCAGGTCCGGACGTCGGTCGCGTCAACGCAACGGGCGATCGCTGCGGGCTTTTTGTCGATCATCGCGTTGAAGACGGCCCGGGTCTCGTCGTAACCGGCCGATGCGGGCGTTATCAATTCACCTCGGAGGCTGGCGGCAAGATCGTCAAAGCTCATGGCGTTCTCCATTCGTCGTTGGATGCTTCGCGAGCCGGCAGGTTGATTCCCACCAGGCGCCGAGCGATCCGATGGCCGTGGCCTCCGTTTCGGCGGAGGGGGCCTTTTTAGATTGAGATCCTATCTCTATTCAAGAGGTATACCGTCACGAAGCCTGTACGTCAACCCCCCTTAACAGAAAACGCCCCGCGCCCGGGTGGGCGCGGGGCGTCGGTGCGCTCCGGTTTGCCGGTTTCTACGGCACGTGAGACGACCAGGCGGACAGATCGCCGTGTTCTTCAAAACCGTCGGCAAAGATTTGGGGATCGACCACCACGTCGTTGTCGACGATGGTGAGGGTGAGGGTGCCAGCGGCGCCGATGGTGATGTCGGAGATGTTGGTGCTTCCTAGCGACAAGCTGATGGTCTCGTTGCCCTCCGACTGGTCGTCATCGGTGATCGTGAGAGGGAAGACGAGAGTGGTCTGCCCGGGGAAGAACCGCACCAGTTGCGGCAGTTCGTCAAAGTCAGCGCCCGACTCGGCGTTACCGGAGACGACCAGTTCGGCCGTGACCTCGGTGGCTCGGGCCGCGCTCAGAGTGACGGTGACGTTGAAGATCCCGGCGTCCTCGTTGACCGACGCGGTACCCTGGGCGAAGGCCATGGTGCGGTCGAGATCGGCGTGGACGGTGATCGAGGTCGACGCATCGCCAGCGTTCTCGGAGTTGTCGGTGGCCCGGCAGCTGAGTTGGTAGTCGCCGCTCAGGGCCGGCCACCACTGGTGCAGCCAGTTGTCGTCGCCCACTGACTGGACCCAGCTCTCGCCGCCATCGGTGGAGATCTCGACGAAGTCCACACCCGACAAGGAGTCGGCGGCAGTGCCGGTGATCGTGATCGGCGTGGCCGTCACCGTTGCGTCATCAGTGGGCGAGGTGATGCTGCAGGTCGCCGCGGTTTGATCGGCGCCGAAGACGAAGTGGGCCGGGCCGCTCGACCACGCCGAGACACCGCCGCGGCTATCTCTGGCATTGACCCGCCAGTAGTAGCGCGTTTCGAGGACCAGGTTCGCGGACCCGGCGAGCTCGGCGAGGGTGACGCTGATGGCGCCGGTCGCCTTGGCGATCGGGAGCACCGACGGGTCGTCGATCTCGGGCGAGGTGAAGGCCGGGTCGTCGTCCACCTGGACGCGGTAGCCGACCACGGAATCGCCGTTGTCCTCATCCGGATCGGTGGACTCGAGCCAGGCGAGACGGCCCGCAAGGGTCGCCAGCTGGCCGCCGTCGGACGGGCCGACGAGAACCGGCACCGTGGGCGGGTGGTTGGTGAGCTGGACGAAGAAGGTGGCCGTTTCCATCCACGGGCCGGTGTGGGCGGTGTCGTCGGTGGCCCTGCAGCGCCACCAGTACTCGGTTTCGGAATTGAGGTCGACGTCGACCGTCCACGCGGTGGTGCCGGCGCCGCCCGCCACCAGCGGCACGTCGGCGACGACGTTGGTGAGCCCGGCATCGTCGAAGACCTGGAACTCGTAGGTCAGGGGATCGCTCTGGTACTCGACGGCGTTGTCGACGACGAGTGTCGGCCGAACGGTGGGCTCGTTGCCGCCCGAGGCCGGTGAGTGGAGGGTTGGCGCGGAGGGGATCGGCTCGGCGACCGAGATGTTGTCGAGGAAGATGTTCTCGACGCCGCCGTAGCTGCCGATGACCCTGAACCGCAGGCGGAGGTTGGCGACCTTGTAGCTGCTGAGCGAGAGCTGCTGGCGAACCCATGTGGCCGAGATCCAGTACTCGTTGAGGTTGAGAGCCGACTGCTCCTGCCATGTGAGGCCCCCGTCGGTCGAGAGGTCGACCCGGAAACCGTCTCGATAGGGCAGCTCGCCGCGGACGTGGTAGGTCAGGAGTGGATCGGTGGCGGTCGAAAGGTCGAGCTCGTCGCCGAGGACGAGCCGAATATCACTGCCGCCGAGGCGGTCGCCTGCCGTGCTCAGGATCGAGGTCGTTCCCCGGAAGGGGTTGGCGGCGGTCGTCGACCACTGCCCGTTGAGCCACGCACCGTCGCCGGCTTCCAGGCCGTCGAAGTACGGGTATTCGAGAGTGCCGGCGCTTGAATTCTCACCGACCAGGAAATCGTCGATGTGCCAGCCGTCGGCGATGTTGTCGCCCGCGGTTGCGAGACGGAAGCGGATCCAGACCTGGCCCTGGCCGCGCCACGGAGCGAGGTCGAAGCGGCGGGCCACCCAGCCGGCCTGGGTGCCATTGGCTCCGTAGAGGATGGTCCACGACGCGCCGCTGTCGCTCGAGATCTCGAGCCGGCCCCAGTGGCTGCCGGGGAGGGCGAAGCGGTCGTGGAAGCTGAGCACGGGCCAGGTGGTGGCCGACAGGTCGACCCCGGTTACCGCCCAGGTATTAGTCGACGGCGCGAGGTCACCTGGGGAGTCACCGAGGCTCCAGGAGCCGCCGACGCCGCCCTCCTGCACCCGCCCCCACCCGCCGGTGAAGGTCCAGGCGCCGCTGTCGACCTCGAAGTCGTCCATGGATTGGAGGGGCATACCCAGGGTCATGGCAGACGAGCTGTTGGACGGCGAGTAGGTGTCGCGTGTGTCCACGAGATAGACGCGGTAGTTGTAGGTCCTGCGCGCCTGGAGTCCGGTGTCGACAAGCTCGGTGGCAGTCTGCTCGGTGATGGTTTCGATCAGCGTCGAGCTGGTGTCCACCGTTGCGGTTTCGGAGCGGAAGATGGCGTAGGCCTTGAAGTCGGAGTGGTTGAGGTCGTTCCACCGCAGCCTCATCGAGGAGATGGTGACCTGGTCGGGGGTGGCGAGGGTTAGGGTGGGCGGCATGTCCTCGATGCTGACGTCGTCGATGAGGATGTTGGTGGCGCCGCCGTAATAGCCGCCCTGGGAGAGGAAGCGGATCCTGACGTCGCTGTGGGGGTAGGCGGCGAGGGAGATCTGGTATCGCCTCCAGGCGGGGACGGAGGACTCGCCGAAGGCGGTGTCGGGGAGGTCCGCCCAGCTGACGCCTCGGTCAATGGAGACCTGGGCTCGGAAGGCTGCGTAGTAGGAGACGGCGCCGCGCAGCCAGTAGGTGAGCTGGGGGTTCGAGGCCGAGGTCAGGTCGAGCGAGCCGGCCAGCTCCATCGAGTGCTCGGTGTAGGGACAGATGGATCCCTGAGGAGTCGACTGCACGGTCCAGGCGCCCGCATGCGGGCCGGCGGCGGTCTGGTCCCAGGCTGAGGTGAGCCAGTTGCCGATGCCGGACTCGAAGTCGTCGAAGAAGGGGAGCGGCACGGCGCCGCCGAGGTGCTCGGCCACCGACAGATCGTCGATGTACCAGCCCTCGTCGAAGTTGGCGCCGCCGGTGGAAACGTTGAATCGGATGCGGAGGTTGGTGGCGGTCTTCCAGGGTGAGAGGTCGATCGACTGTTCGGCCCAGGCGGTGCGGGTAGCGGTCGCGGAGTAGACCCGGTACCAGGTGGAGCCGTTGGGCGAGACATCGAGGAAGCCCCAGTCGTCGGCGAGATCGGCGCGGTCGAAGAAACGCAGCACCGGCCAGGTGGATCCCGAGAGGTTGACGGCGGTGAGGATGTAGGTGTTGGAGTTCAAGGGGGAGTTGTCACCGGGGGAGTCGTTGAGGGAGAACGCACCTTCATAAGGGCTGGTGCCGTCCGGTCCCCAGGTGCCGGTGGAGTCCCAGTTGTCGATGTTTTCCATCGGGTCGGCAAACGGGAAGGTGAGCGGGACGGTGGTGGCGGCGCGCTCGTTCGACGGCGTGGCCACGTGGCGCGAATTGAAGACGAAGACGCGGTAGTAGTAGGTGGCGCCGATGGAGAGGCCGGTGTCGGTGAAGGTGGTGTCGGTCGAGGTGGCCGAGGAGAAGAGGAAGGTGCTGGCGGTGGTGACGTTGGCGGTGGTGGAGCGGTAGACCTCGTAGCGGTCGAAGTCGGCGAGGGCACTCTCGGTCCACGAGAGGTCGACGGACTTGAGGTGGGGGACCGGTGCGGCGAGGGTGACGGGCTGCGGCATGTCCTCGATGCTGACGTCGTCGATGAGGATGTTGGTGGCGCCGCCGTAATAGCCGCCCTGGGAGAGGAAGCGGATCCTGACGTCGCTGTGGGGGTAGGCGGCGAGGGAGATCTGGTATCGCCTCCAGGCGGGGACGGAGGACTCGCCGAAGGCGGTGTCGGGGAGGTCCGCCCAGTTGACGCCTCGGTCAATGGAGACCTGGGCTCGGAAGGCTGCGTAGTAGGAGACGGCGCCGCGCAGCCAGTAGGTGAGCTGGGGGTTCGAGGCCGAGGTCAGGTCGAGCGAGCCGGCCAGTTCCATCGAGTGCTCGGTGTAGGGACAGATGGATCCCTGAGGAGTCGACTGCACGGTCCAGGCGCCCGCATGCGGGCCGGCGGCGGTCTGGTCCCAGGCTGAGGTGAGCCAGTTGCCGATGCCGGACTCGAAGTCGTCGAAGAAGGGGAGCGGCACGGCGCCGCCGAGGTGCTCGGCCACCGACAGATCGTCGATGTACCAGCCCTCGTCGAAGTTGGCGCCGCCGGTGGAAACGTTGAATCGGATGCGGAGGTTGGTGGCGGTCTTCCAGGGTGAGAGGTCGATCGACTGTTCGGCCCAGGCGGTGCGGGTAGCGGTCGCGGAGTAGACCCGGTACCAGGTGGAGCCGTTGGGCGAGACATCGAGGAAGCCCCAGTCGTCGGCGAGATCGGCGCGGTCGAAGAAACGCAGCACCGGCCAGGTGGATCCCGAGAGGTTGACGGCGGTGAGGATGTAGGTGTTGGAGTTCAAGGGGGAGTTGTCACCGGGGGAGTCGTTGAGGGAGAACGCACCTTCATAAGGGCTGGTGCCGTCCGGTCCCCAGGTGCCGGTGGAGTCCCAGTTGTCGATGTTTTCCATCGGGTCGGCAAACGGGAAGGTGAGCGGGACGGTGGTGGCGGCGCGCTCGTTCGACGGCGTGGCCACGTGGCGCGAATTGAAGACGAAGACGCGGTAGTAGTAGGTGGCGCCGATGGAGAGGCCGGTGTCGGTGAAGGTGGTGTCGGTCGAGGTGGCCGAGGAGAAGAGGAAGGTGCTGGCGGTGGTGACGTTGGCGGTGGTGGAGCGGTAGACCTCGTAGCGGTCGAAGTCGGCGAGGGCACTCTCGGTCCACGAGAGGTCGACGGACTTGAGGTGGGGGACCGGTGCGGCGAGGGTGACGGGCTGCGGCATGTCCTCGATGCTGACGTCGTCGATGAGGATGTTGGTGGCGCCGCCGTAATAGCCGCCCTGGGAGAGGAAGCGGATCCTGACGTCGCTGTGGGGGTAGGCGGTGAGGGAGATCTGGTATCGCCTCCAGGCGGGGACGGAGGACTCGCCGAAGGCGGTGTCGGGGAGGTCCGCCCAGTTGACGCCTCGGTCAATGGAGACCTGAGCTCGGAAGGCTGCGTAGTAGGAGACGGCGCCGCGCAGCCAGTAGGTGAGCTGGGGGTTCGAGGCCGAGGTCAGGTCGAGCGAGCCGGCCAGTTCCATCGAGTGCTCGGTGTAGGGACAGATGGATCCCTGAGGAGTCGACTGCACGGTCCAGGCGCCCGCATGCGGGCCGGCGGCGGTCTGGTCCCAGGCTGAGGTGAGCCAGTTGCCGATGCCGGACTCGAAGTCGTCGAAGAAGGGGAGCGGCACGGCGCCACCGAGGTGCTCGGCCACCGACAGATCGTCGATGTACCAGCCGTCGTCGAAGCCGGTGGTGGAGGTGGTGAGGGTGAATCGGATGCGGAGATTGGCGGCGGTTTTCCAGGGCGAGAGGTCGATCGACTGTTCGGCCCAGGCGGTGCGGGTAGCGGTCGCGGAGTAGACCCGGTACCAGGTGGAGCCGTCGGGCGAGACCTCGACGAGGCCCCAGTCGTTGCCGTCGGCAAAGGCGAAACGGTCCCAGAAACGCAGGACCGGCCAGGTGGAGCCGGAGATGTCGATGGAGGTCCGCGCCGATGTTGTCGAGTAGTCGTAGGTGGTTCCGGGGGAATCGGTCAGCGAGCGGCTGCCACCGTGCTGGTCCGTGTCGGTGCTGTTCCAGCTCCCGCCGAGGTTCCAACTTTCGAGCGAGCCCTCGAAGTCGTCGGCGAAGGGGTAGGGGTTGCCCGCGGTTCGCCGGGTGCTCTCCGATGCGCTGTCCGGCGAGTGGGTGCCGTACGGGTTCACCGCATAGACCCGGTAGAAGTAGTCGGTATCGACCGCAAGTCCGCTGTCGGTGAATGCCGTGAGGTCCTGGCCGAATATCTCGGCCACCAGCGTCGATCGGATGCCCACGCCGCTCACCGTGTCCCGCATGACGGCGTAATGGGAGAAGAGGACGTCGTTGCAGCGCGTCCACTGCAGGCGGATGGAGTGAGAGGTCACCTGGTCGAGGATCGGCGCCGGGACCACGGTCGGGCTCTCGGCGACCGAGATGTCGTCGACCCGCCAGCCGTCGGCGGTCACCGAGGGGTCGGTCGTGATGCGGAACCGCACCAGGACGTTGTTCGACGATTTATAGGCCGAGAGGTTGAGTCGTGCGCGCTTCCAGCCGTCCGAGCTGCCGTTGCTGTAGGAGGAGAGCAGGGTCCAGGAGCTGCCGCCGTTGGTGGAGATCTCCACGTTGCCCGAGTCGCCGGCCGCAAACGTCCAGTGGTGGATGAAACTGAGCACCGGACTCGAGGACGAGGTGAGGTCGATGGGGCTGACCAGGGTCAGGCTCTGCGACGCGATGTTGTCGGCGTAGTCTGCTCCGGGCGAGTCCGACCAGCTGTGGGTGCCGGAAGAGGCATCTTCATCTGACAGCGCCCACGGCGTGTCCGCCGACCACGCGGTCCCGGTGGCCTCGCCGTCATCCAGGAAGGGGAAATCCATTCCCGCCGGAGTGGTGGCTTCGACCTCGTCGCTGAGTGCATGGAGGTCCGACGTGGTGAGCACCATAACCCTGTAGAAATAAGTGGTCTTGGGTGTGACACTGATGTCGATGTGCTCGATCACACTGGAGTCGTCGATCTCCGCAACCAGTGTCGCCGTCCGCCAGTCGAAGTCGGCGGTCGTGGAGCGGTAGATCCGGTAGGCCGCAAAATCCACTTCCGGAGACTCGTCCCAGGACAGGTCGACCGAGTTCGGGGTGATCGTTACCGGCGTATCGAGCGAGACGGGGTCTGGCCCGTCGCCGATCGCAACATCGTCGATGAACCAGCCGTCCTGAGAGACGGTCCCGTCGGAAACGAGGCGGAAACGTACGCGCACGTTCGAATACCCGGCGTAGACCGCGAGGTCGATCTGTTCGCGGACCCACTGCGCCCGGGCCCCGGTGTAGGTAGCCACCGGCGCATCCCATGAGGAACCGCCGTCAGTCGAGACTTCGACGTACCCGAAGTCGTAACCGTCCTCAATCTGGTATCGGTGATGGAAACGCAGGACCGGCCGGGTGGCCGAGGTGAGATCGACCGAGGAGCCGAGCGTCAGTGACGCATCCACCCACGTGCCGTACAAGGTCGAAGGGCTGTCGGTGGCCGAATGTGCAGGAGACGAGTAAAACGCCGTCGTTTCACCCCACGGCGCCTCCGCCGTCCAGTTGCCGAGGCCGCCCTCGAAGTCGTCGGCGAACGGATAGCCGACGGCCTCGACAGCGCTCCACGCTCCGAGCGCGAGGATCAAAGAAACAACTATGGAAAGAGTCGACGACGCGGTGTGACGACGGTTCATGGTCCACTCCATTCTTCGAGGCGCGACATGGGGATCGACCGGACGGCGAAGACCGTCCGGCCGTGAACAACTGTTGTGCCGGTTGGTCTGCTCAAGGACGACGCAGCCCACACGGTGAGGATCGGCGTTTCGAGTTGTTGAGGGGTCTCCTTCGGTTGAATGACAATTCACTGCCCTCTGGGCGTCTCGGAGATGCAAGGAAAGTGCCACGAAATCGGAGCGATTATCGGTTTTGATTTCGTTCGCGTGTGTTGTGATGAAACACTCGTCTCGTTACGAAGCATAGAAACAAGACTTGTTCAACCGTTCAAATGTCGAGCCGCTCAGGCTCTCTCAACGAAGGTTCTGTCGCGCCTCCGGCGCTCGATAGTCCGCTGAGTCATCGTGAAGTAGCGTCAGGGAGGGTTTACATCCGATGACTCGCAAGACACTCCGTCGCGTGACGGGAGGTTACGGCTTGGATACGTCTCGGCGCTGACGTGGGCCCAGCCGCGGAGCGGCGACAGGGTATAGCCCGGGGAGTGAGCCCCGGGACCAGTTGCCATTCATACGGACAAGCCCCGGGAGGGGCGAAAGAAACCTGGGCGCGGGTTCAATTGATGGTATGGATGGGGGAGGGAGCGGGCAAAAACTGCGGACGAGGGATTGCCCCTCGTCCGCGGAGAAAGGGCTCAGTCGTCGTCGCCGGACATGGGGGCGAAGTTGGCGTGGACCAGCTTCCAGGTGCCGTTGATCTTGGCGTAGACACGGGTCGATTTGGCGGCGCTGGGGTGGGCCACGCCGTCCTTGTCGCGGTTCATTCCGAGGTAGTTGTAGGTCAGGATGGCGACATCGCCGTAGACCTGGACCTTGGGGTTGGCCATTTCGGCAACGACCACCGAGCCGGGGTTCTTGGTGAAGGCCTCGGCAAACTTGGCGTTGAGGGCCTTGCCGTCGATGCGCGTCGGGTAGTCGCTGTTGAATTCGGTGTAGTCGTCGGCCACGGTCGCCATCATCTTGACGGGGTCCTTGGCCATGTCGGCGGCCCACTGGCTCTTGGCCAGGGCGATGATGTCCTCTTCGATCCCGGCGCCGGCAACTGCCGGCAACAGGAGCAGGGCTCCGACGATCAGGACGCTTACAGAGACTTTCTTACGCATCATGTACCTCCTCGAGTCAACGGGGTCGTGGGTTGCCGGTTGCGGCGTCCACTCCTCCCGCGGGTTGGTCGTGCCCGTTTTCGGGTCCGCCGGATGGACTACGACCCCGGGAAGGTGGCTCGCAGGACGTCGAACCACCCCGTAACCAGGGTGACGTGGCTCTGGGTGTTCTGTGCCTCGCTGCCCAGCAGCACGATGAAGGCGTCGCCTCCCGGCATGGGCTCGTAGTCGGAGAAGACACTTCCACTGACCGCGATGCCGACCTGGTCGCTGGAAAAGGCCCCGGAGGTCAACTGTTGCGGTCTGCCGGCGCGAAACGTACCGTCGTTCCCGGAGACAGTCGCCGCCATCAGGCCGTCCTGGCTGCGGAAAAAGAGTTCCGAACCGTTGCGCGACCATGCCGGCCAGCTGCCGCCGCCGTCGGACACCTGCCACTTGCCGCCCGCGGCCGGAAAGGGTCGAACGTAGATTTCGGACTGTCCGGATTCATCGGACATGTAGGCCACCCACCTGCCGTCCGGCGAGATCGCCGGAAAACGTTCAAAGAAGGCGGTCGCCAGAAAGACCTCCGGTTCGCCCGAACCGTCGGCTGGCACCGCCCACAGATCGAACGTTTCGGCCTGGACCTCACCGAGGATCCACTTGCCGTCGGGCGACCACGACGTGGCCCAGAAGTCGTGACTGATTTCGGCCAATCGTTCAGCCTCCCCCGAGCCGTCAGCGCGCTTCCGGTAGGGATTCTCGCGGCCGTCCTGGTCGGAGGTGAAGGTCAGGTACTGGCCGTCGGGCGACCACACCTGATCGCCGTCATAGCCGTCGTGGAAGGTGAGCCGGGTGGCCACCTCGCGCTCGAGATCGTAGACCCAGACGTCCCAGTTGCCATCGCGCAGAACCGTCAGCGAGAGTTTTTTCCCATCCGGTGACAGCTTGGGGTTGGCATAGGTCCCGGGTTGCGCCATCAGCGGCGACACCACGCCCTGCCGGTTCATTTGCAGGACCGGGTATTCGGGGACGCCGACGACGCCGCTGACGTAGGCCAGGGTCCCGTTTTCCGAGAAGCTGACCTGGGCGCCGCCGTTGGAGCTGTTGAAGGTCACTCCCTGAACGATCGGGGCCGGCGAACCGGCGGGTTCCATGCGTTTGACATCGAACGGCATGGCGAAGAGGGTGTTTTCGCGGACGTAGACCAGGTGACCGGACGGCACCCAGCGGCCGTAGGCGCCTCCGCGGTGGAGCACCTTGCGTTCGCCGGTGGCGAGGGACACCGACTCGATGACGCCCTCGTCGGCGCTCCCCGATCCCTGGAGGAGGGTCGTGAAGATCACCTGACCGCCGGGGATCACCTGCGGCCAGTAGTGGGCAGTCTCACCGATCGCCGGGTCAAGGGTGGTCAATGGTACGAGCTCGCCGCCGGCGGCGGAGACCGTGAAGAGACCGTCGGTCCGGGTGGGTGCGATCACGATGGTGTTGTCGGGCCCCCAACTCGCGCCACGGCTGCGGTTGACCTTGCACAGGGTGATCGGGGTGCCGCCGGTGATCGGCACCTTCTTGAGCTCGCCCGGGGTCACAAACCCGACCCATTGGCCATCGGGTGAAAAGAACGGGTTGTAGGGTTGGGCCGAAGAACCCCCAGTGACCAGCGGCGTGCCCTCCAGTTGGTCGACGGCGCGGACCGCCATCGTCCGCCCGGCCGCGCCATCCGACACCAGGATCATGCGCTTGCCATCCGGAGAGAGTTCAACCGAGGCACCCAGTTCGACGTACAACGGGTCATCAGAGACCTTGACCTCGAGCCTCATGGTGGGTTCGTCAGCAGCGCCGCGCGGCCACAGAACGACCGCCGCCACGAGGGCGGCCGCCAGGGTGCCGGCAACCGCCCACGGCAGCGCGCGCTTGACGAGCGGAGGAGCGGCGGTCCCGACCTCGACTTCGGCCGCCGGGTTCTCGAGATAGTGTTCGATCGCGATCCGCGCCTCGCCGATGGCCTGCAGGCGATCGGCGACCTCCTTTTCGAGACAGCGCTCGAGAAGGCGACGGACAGCGGGAGGGGTGTTCCGTGGAAGCTCCTCCCACTCGGGCTCCCTCGCCAGCACCCCGGCCAGGGTGTCGGACACGGTGCGGCCGGCGTACACCCGTTTGCCGATCAGCATCTCCATGAGCACGATCCCGAAGGCCCACACGTCAGCGCGGCGGTCGGCGCTTTCACCGCGTGCCTGCTCGGGGCTCATGTAGGCGGCGGTGCCGAGCAGGACCCCGGCGGTGGTCATCTGCGCCGTCAGCGTCGGCGACAGTGAAGCGCTCTGCGAGCCCGGACCGGAGGCGGCGTCAGAGGTCTCGAGGGCCTTGGCGAGCCCGAAGTCGAGGAGGGTCACGCGGTTGTCGGCAGTCAGCGTGATGTTGGCGGGTTTGAGGTCGCGGTGGACGATGCCCTTCTCGTGCGCGGCCTCCAGACCCTCGACGATCTGGAGTGCGATTTTGAGCGTCTGATCGACCGGGACCGGGCCGCGGTCGATGCGCTGAGCCAGGGTCTCCCCCTCGGCCACCTGCATGATCAGGAGCTTCTGACCGTTGACGTCCTCGAGACCGTAGATGCCGGCGATCCGCGGGTGGTTGAAGCTCGCGAGCAGCCGCGCCTCGCGCTCGAACCGGGCCAGCCGCTCGGGATCGGCGGTGAAGGCGTCCGGCAGCACCTTGATGGCGACCTCGCGGCCGAGCTTGGTGTCTTCGGCCTTCCACACCTCGCCCATTCCGCCCTCGCCGAGCTTCTCGAGAATCCTGTAGTGCGCCAACGTCTGACCGATCATCTTCTTTGCCTCCGTGAACACCCGCCGCCACACCCCGGGGTGCCGATCCCGTCCGGTCGGCGTTGCTCTGCTGTCAGATGGAAGTGACGCCGCGGAGTTTAGCACTCAGGAGATCAAATCTCAATATCTTCGAGAAGATGCGGCCGCGTCCGCGTCCGAAATATCGAAAGGTGGTCTGCCGGTTTGGACAGAATACAGAGAACAAGCGGTGGGAGGTTGACATGGAACAGCGTCGTCTCGGTTCACAGGGTCTCGAGGTTTCGGCGCTCCAGTCGGAGCTGTCGCTGTGGTCCCGCGACATCGAGGACGAGGTTATCCCGGCCTGCCGCGAGCTCGGCATCGGCGTGGTGGCCTACAGCCCGTTGGGTCGGGGTTTTCTGAGCGGCGTCATCAAGAGCGTCGACGACCTGGCGGAGGACGACTGGCGCCGCAACATGCCCAGGTTCCAGGGCGGGAACTTCGCCAAGAACCTCGAACTGGTGGAGCGGGTCGAGCAGATCGCCGCTGCCAAGGGCTGCACGACGGCCCAACTCGCCCTCGCCTGGGTGCTGGCGCAGGGCCCGCACGTGGTGCCGATCCCCGGAACCCGCAGCCGGGCGCGGCTCGAGGAGAACGCGGGCGCGGCCGAGATCCATCTGACCGAAGAAGAGCTGGCCGAAATCGAGTCGGTGATTCCGCGCGACATGGTTGCTGGGACCCGTTACCCGGAGCAGGCGATGTCGATGCTCAACGGCTGACGACGGGCTGCCGCCGAGTTCCACTCATCGGACGTCCGGTCCGGGTTGCGCGTGGGGCACGCCGAAGGCCCATTCCTTGGGAATCACGACGATCCCGCTGTCGTCGATCCAGAAGCGCTTGCGGTCCTCCTCGGGGTCCTCGCCGATGACCGTGCCGGGCGGGATGATGACCCGTTTGTCGACGATGACCCGCCGCAAACGGGAGTGCCGGCCGACCTCGACGCCGTCCATGAGAACCGAGTCCTTGACCGACGAGTAGGAGTTGACACGGACCTGGGGCGACAGGATGGAGCGCTCGACCCGACCGCCGCTGACGATCGCTCCGTTGCAGATCAGCGAGTCGAGGATCGTGCCGAGGCGTCCGCCGGGCTCCTCCTGGGCGAAGACGGTCTTGGCCGGAGGCAGCTGCCGGGGCATGGTCCGCAGCGGCCAATCGCGGTTGTAGAGGTTGAAGGTGGGGTCGACTCCGACCAGGTCCATGCTCGCCTCGTAGTAGGACGAGATCGTCCCGATATCGCGCCAGTAGCGGCCGCCCTCACGGTTTTCGTCGACAAAGGGGTAGGCGAACAGGGAGTCGCTGTCGACCAGGGACGGCAGCACGTCGTGGCCGAAGTCGTGGCGGCTCTCCATCGCAGCGTCCGCATGGAGTGCGTGGAGCAGCAGCTCGCGTTCGAAGCAGTAGACACCGAGGTTGACCAGGGACCAACCGGGCCGCCCGGGAATCTGCCGCGGCTGGGAGGGTTTTTCGGCGAACGAGCGGATGCGCCACTCCTCGTCAACCTCGATGACACCGAAGGCGGAGGCCTGTTCCACCGGGACCTCCACCGCACCGATGGTCGCCAGCGCCTGGTTGCGGTCGTGGAACTCGATCATCTTCTGATAGTCCATCGTGTAGACGTGGTCGCCGGAGAGAACCAGCACCCTCTCCGGCCGCTCGTGCTCGATCAGGTGGGTGTTGTGGTACACGGCGTCCGCGGTGCCCTCGTACCAGCGCTGGCCGATCCGCAGCTGGGGCGGGACGGTGAAGATGAACTCGTGCAGCCCGGGCGAAAAGAGCTGGCTCCAGCCGAGCTGAATGTGGCGCTCGAGGCTGCCGGACTTGTACTGGGTGAGGACGTAGATTTTCCGCAGCCCGGAATTGACGCAGTTGGAGAGGGTGAAGTCGACGATACGGTACATGCCGCCGAAGGGCACGGCCGGCTTGCTGCGGTCGCGGGTCAGAGGAAACAACCGCTCGCCCTGACCGCCGGCCAGGATGAGGGCGAGTGTGTCGCTCAGGATCGTGTTGCGTTGCGGCATGATGACGGCTTCGCGTGCTGAGGCCTCAAGATAGGCCTTTGCGGGCGGATCGACAAGCCGTCAGCGGCCGCGGATCGGTCGATCCCCCGGAACTCACGTGCATTTTTTCGATTTTCGATCCGCAGACCGGAGCCGCGTCACGACGGGAGACGACGGTCAGTCGTCGACATCCGCCTTGCCGATGTCCTCGACCTCGAGATCGGGCTCGTCGTCGTCGTCGTCGTCCTTGAGTTCGATTTCCTTGTCGTCGTCGAGTTCGATCGCGTCATCCTCGTCGATGCGGGGCTTCTTCCGGGTCGGCGGGAGCGGTTTCGGTTTGCGGGCCTCTCTCGGAGTGAACCCCTTGCGTGCGTGCTCGAAGGCCTGGCGGAGTTCCTCGATCGATTCCATCTCTTCCTCGGTCAACTCGCGGAGCTTGGGTTCGGCGATGTCCCGCCGGTACTCCAGGATCGCACCCCGGTTGAGGTTGAACAGGTAGAACGTCGCCGGGGTCCCTGTGCCGAGGGTCACGTCCCGCACCACCGGACTGCCCTTTTCCCCGGCTTCCAGATACCCGAACCACAAGGTCTCCTGTTTTACAGCCATCTCGGATCCTCCGTTTTCGTTCGTAGCAGTGCGGATGTTGCAGCAAGGCGGCCGCACAATCAAGTGGTTGGAGGAAATTTTTCGGAGCCCGCGGACGCCCGGGGGAGGCGTCCCGGTGCGAAATCGCGGTGCGAGGTTTTCAGAGCGAGGGGAAGAGGGGGGGCTCCGGCGGGCGGGACTCGCCGGTCAGCGCCGTCCATGCTTCGACGAGGGCGGGGTCCGAGTCGATGGGTCGATCGAGGCTCAGGAGGTAGGCCTCGCCGAGGGCCCGGCCCATCCTCCGGAACTCGTCGAGTCCGAGGGTTTGAAGATCGAGCGCCAGAAGTTCGACGTAGTCGTTCTGCAGATCTTTGGGCCATTTCAGGACGATCGCCCGCGGCAACGGGCCCTCCTCGAAGACAATCTCAATCAGCCTCGGTGACACGTGCGTCATCTCGTTGCTCCCGCTGTCAACCCACATGGTTCGTCATCTCCTGACCGAGTATCGGTTCCCGAGATTCCTGCGGCTTGACAGCGAGCGCCGACTTGTTGACATTTCGTGCCAGTCTCCGGATACGCGAGGTGTGGCACACTGGGCCGGCTGAAGCGCAAGAGGTGTCGGCCGTGCAGTACTCGACCATTTCTTCGTGGGCGCGTCTGATCTGGGAGGGGCTCCGTACCTACGGGGTCGACGCCGATGCGGTCTTCGCGGAGGCGGGGCTCGATCCACGCGGGCTCAAGGTGCCCGGAAATCGCTATTCGATGACCTCGATGACCCGTCTGTGGCGGCTGGCGCGGGAGCGCAGCGGCGACCCGTGCTTCGGCCTGACAGCTGCGGCGCAGTGGCATCCGACGACCTGGCACGGACTCGGGTACGCATGGCTCGCCAGCGCGACCCTCGAAGAAGCGTTGCGCCGACTGGTGCGGTACGCGACCGTCCTCTCAACCGGGGCCGACTTCTCCCTGTCCGAAAGCCGCGCTGTCTTCAGGTTGGTTTTCGCGGTCCGACGCGACGTCCGCGAGGAACCGCCGCCCGCGGCCATGGACGCCGTGGTCGCCAACCTGGTTCACATGTGTCGGGTGACGTACGGCGCGGAATTCAACCCGGTTCTGGTCGAGCTCGGGCATCCCGGGGACGGCTGCCGTCGGCGGCGGCGTGAGTTCTTCAGGTCGCCGATCCGTTACGCCGCCGACGTGACGGCGGTGGAGATCGATCGCGGCGCGGCGCAGAAGCCACTGTCGACGGCCAACGCCGACCTCGCCCACGCCAACGAGAAGGTGATCGCGGATTATCTCTCCGAACTCAGCACGGGTGGCACGGCGACTCGCGTCCGCAGCCGGTTGATCGACGAACTGCCGTCCGGCGTCGTGACCGAGAAGAGCGTGGCCGAGTCTCTCAACATGAGTCTGCGCACCCTGCAGCGGCGGTTGAGCGAGGACGACACGACCTACCAGGAGGTTCTCGACGACACCCGGCGGCAGCTGGCCGAGCGCTTCGTCAGGGACAGGACGCTGACCCTCAACGAAATCACCTACCTCCTGGGTTTTTCGGAGATCTCGAGCTTTTCGCGATCGTTCAAACGCTGGACCGGGATGGCGCCGACGGCCTACCGGCAGGCGGTCGAGGGGTCGGCGGAGCCTACTGGGTGCGTTTGATGATGACGATGCTGGTGTCATCCTGCGGCGCGGCGAAACGCACCATGTCGTCGCGGATGGCGGCGACGATCTCTCTCGGCGTCAGATGTTTGACCCGCCGGATCGCCGCTTCGAGTGAGTGTGGGACGTACGAGCGGTCGCCGTCGGCGTGTTCGTACAGCCCGTCGGTCTGCAGGAGCAAAATGTCGCCGCGCCCCATCAGGTTGACCTCGTTGACCGAGAACCGTTTCTTGTGGGGCACGGGGCCCATTGCGGCCGGCTCGTCGATGTCGCCTTCGGTCGGGAAGACGCCGATGGGCAGTACGTTTTTCATGCGCTCGGGGTCGATGTCGACCAGCCGGTCGTACTCCGCGGAGAAGACCAGGGGCCGCGGGTGTCCGGCCGAGATGAAGCGGAAGGTCCCGGCGCTGGAGATCTCGCCGTAGATCATGGTGATGAACTTGCTGACGCTCGACGACTTGGCGAAGCGGTTGTTGAGGACCTCGAAGAGTTTGGCCGTGACGTGGCCTTCTGTTTCGAGCTCGTACAGGACCCCGGTCAGAAAAGCCTGGTGGAGCATCGCCGTCAACAGGGCGTCGGTCATGTCGTGGCCGGTTGAATCGGCGACCACGATCCCGACCCGGTCCCGGCACTGCTCGAGCCGGTCGGCCAGTTCACGGTTTCCCTTTTTGAGGGCCTTCTCGATGCGGGCGCCGAGGTTGTAGCGGCGCTTGAAGTCGACGAAGATGATGTGGTCTCCGCCCAGCACGCCGTTGAAGGGAAAGGTCTGGCCGTAGGCCTCGATGTTGGGCAGGCTAAGAGTGTCCGGGATCCAGTGGACGTACTCCATCATCGACCGGAAGTTCGCGAGCTCGGCTTCGAGCTTCGCGACCTGGTCATCGGTATGCGAAAGGGATGATGCGGTGTCCATGATCCTTCTCCGGGTCGCGCCGCCCTCCCAAGCAGACCGACCTAGTCGTTACTTAACTATCTTCACGACCTCTTCTATTCCCGCAAACTCCGATGTTTCATCGGGTTCCCGAGCCGGCACAGAATACGCTCTTGAACCGCACAATCACAACCCGCCGCTGAAATACACCCACTGGGGTCGAATTCGCGGTAGGATGTGTTCCGCTGAGCCCGGCCGCGCACCGGAGGCGACTCCGGGCCTCACGGCCGGGGAGCGAAGGGGGATTTATGAAGAAGTCATATCTGATGTTCGTGTTTGTGTGCTGCGCGCTGGTCGCTGTGGCCGGCTGCAGCAAGCCGGAGCCGGCGGTCGAGGCCGAGGCCGAGGCGGCGATGGAAGCTGTCACGGACGAGATCGTTGCCGAGGATGCCGAAGCGGCGGTCCGCAACGACGTCCTGTACACCTGCAATTGTGGGCCCGACTGCACGTGCAACTCGGTGAGCGCCGAGGCCGGCACCTGCACCTGCGGCACCGAGCTCGCGGCGGCGCACATGGTCAAGGTCGAGGGCAACGAGGCGTTGGTGTGCGGCTGCGCCGGCGACTGCACCTGCGCGATCAATGCCGACGACGAGACCACGTGCTCGTGCGGCACCGCGATCCGGCGGGTGAGCCTCGAGGGCAGCGGCATCTACTACTGCAACTGCGGCGGCTCGTGCACGTGCAACTTCGTCTCTACGGAGCCGGGCACCTGCGCCTGCGGCATGGAGCTGGTGACCAGCTGACCCTGTCCGGGCAGATCAGGACAACAACCCGCCCCCTTCCGCAGCGGAAGGGGGTTATTTTTCAGTCCGACCCGGGCTGACGGGGCCGCTCGCACCGGTGGCCGGCGCGACCGGTCTGAAGCCCGGTGATCTGGTACATTCTTTTTTCATGCGAGATCCTGGGGAAACACGGATTCTGGCGGCGACTCTCGGGATTCTCCTCGTCCTCGCGGTGGTCTCGTGTTCGCGATCTGGAGGGGACGGAGATCCTGTCCCTGGTGAACCGGCTGCGGTGGGCCCGTTTCCCGGCGCGCCCGTCATCCTGATCTCGATCGACACCCTGCGTTCCGACCACCTTCCGGCCTACGGCTACGGTCGCGTCGAGACCCCGAACATCGACGGCCTGCGCCGCGACGGGGTGCTGTTCACCCGCGCCTACTCGCACTCGCCGTTGACCCTGCCGTCGCACCTGTCGATGCTGACGGGGCTGCTGCCGGCGGACCACGGGGTCCGCAACAACATCGGTTTCACATTCGACCCGGCTCGCCACGCGACCGTCCCTTCGCTGCTCGCGGCCGGCGGGTATGCCACCGGCGCCGCCGTCTCGGCGTATGTGCTGAGGGCGGACACCGGCCTCGGAGCGGTGTTCGACGCATACGACGACTCCTTCCTGGTCCTCGGCGAGGAATATGGCGGCGCGCTCGAGCGCGCGGGCAGCGCCACGGTCCACGCCGCGCGCCCCTGGATCGAGGCTCACGCCGGCCGGCCCTTTTTCTATTTCCTCCACATCTTCGAGCCGCACACTCCGTACGATCCGCCGGAACCGTTCAGGAGCCGTTACTCCCTCGCCTACGACGGCGAGATCGCGACCGCAGACGCGGCGGTCGGCGAGTTCTGCGTTTTTCTGCAGCAGGCCGGCGTGTACGAGCGGGCGGTCATCGTCCTGCTTTCCGACCACGGTGAGGGCCTCGGCGACCACGGTGAGGACGAGCACGGGATCTTTCTCTACCGCGAAACGATCCAGGTTCCGTTGATCGTCAAGCTGCCGGGCGGAAAGCTCGGCGGCGCCACCATCGACCACCCGGTCCAGCTGATCGACCTGCTGCCGACCGTCACAGAGCTGGTGGGTTCGGCGTCACCGCCTGAACTGAACGGCCGGTCGCTGTTCGCCGCGCCGGCCGGCGAGTCCGGTTCGCCCGCGATCGTTGCCGAGACCTGGGTCCCGCGCATTCACTTCGGGTGGTCCGAGCTGTGGTCCCTGATCGACGGCCGCCTGCACTACATCGCCGCGCCGCGCCCCGAGCTCTACGACCTGGTCGACGACCCCGGAGAGCTCCACGATCTTCTTGACTCGAACCGCGACGACGGCTCCCGTCTGGCGGCGTCGCTGCAGCCCTTCGTCCGCGACCTGGCGACGGCCGTCGACATCGACCCCGAGGAGGGCGAGCGCCTGGCGGCCCTCGGCTACATCGGCGTCGCGGCCGCACCGGCGGTCGGCCCGCTGCCCGACCCGAAGGACCGCGTCGCGGACCTGGTTTTCCTCAAAGAAGCCACCCGCCTGGCCGCCGAAGGCAGGGCCGACGAGGCAGTGGCCTCGCTTCAACGGTTGCTCGAGGCCAACCCGGGTTTCACCGCGGGCTGGCTCCAGCTCGCCCGTGTCAACCAGCAGAACGGCCGCCTGCGGGAGGCGATCGCGGCCTACGAGACCACCATCGGTCTCGCTCCCGCCCTGACCGCGCAGTGTGGTGCCGCCCTCGCATCGATCCACCTCCAGCTCCGCGAGTTCGACGAGGCCGAAGCGTGGGCGCGGCGGTGCATCGCGGCAGGTTCCGCCGCAGGCCATCTTCAGCTCGGTCGTATTCTGTTTTCCAGGGGCGACCTCGGGGGCGCCGAGGCCGAGGCTCGACTGGCCATGCAGGACCCCCTGCAGCGGGTGGTCGGCGCCGTGCTTCTGGCCGAGGTGATGGCGGGGCAGGGGAGGGTCGAGGAAGCCCTGGCGACGGCCGACGGAGCGGACGCCGAGCTTCGGGCCCACGGTCTCGACCCGGTTCCTCGCCTCCACCTGGTGCGCGGCGACCTCCTCGGCCGACTCGAGCGGCTCGACGAAGCCGAGTCGGAGTTCCTGACCGAGATCCGCTGGTTTCCCGACAACCTGACCGCCTATACCAACCTGGCGGTCGTCTATTACGTCACCGGACGCACCGATCAGGCCCGCGCGACTCTCGAGCGGATGGTCGAAGCCAACCCCATGCCTATCAGCATGATGCTGGCGGCCCGCACCGCGGCGCAGATCGGCGACACCCGCACCGCCGACCTCTGGCAGCGGCGCATCGAGGCCGAGACCGGCAGGCCGCCGGCGCAACCCGGCGGGAACTGACCCCGCCCGGCGGCTGCGACCGCGACGGCCGGATCGGACCTCCAGCCGTCTCTCGCGAGTTGGGGCGTCGCGGTTGTGAAGTTGGGGTAGAGAATCGGATTTCGGGAAACGGGGTGTGAAATAATCCGCGCTTCGCCGACATATCCGAGTCAGAGTTGAAAGGACAGTCAACGGCTCGGTCAAGGATCAGTGGATGCTCCTCAATATCGCGATGACGCTTCAAGACGGCGTCAAGGCCCAGAAGATCACGCGCGACCAGATCAAGCTCGTGACCCCCGATAACCAGGTCATTTCGCTGGCGACCCAGGAAGAGTATCTGAAGGGACACGGCAGTCTCGACGCGATGGATGCGAGAGCCAACGTCGAGAGCGCGTCGGTCAACTACTTCCCGACGGGCCGCACGCGGCCATGTCGGATCGGTTTCTTTGCCAACCCGGAACGACAGGCGGGCGCCCTGGCCTTTGACGAGGTCGAGGTTGACGATCGGTCCGCCTGCATGGGCAGGGTGTACTTTCAGATCCCCGAAGGCATCCAGTACGGCCAGTACAACTTCGACGTCCAGTTTGCCGACAGCATCGTCAGGGTGCCGTTCAAGATCATGACCAAGGAAGAGGCCAAGCAGTTCGAGCAGGAGTGGAAAGAAGCGGAGAAGGAGCACAAAGAGAAGAAGGAGTAGGACAAAGGTGGCCCCTCTCCCGGTCCTCTGAGCTCAGCGCCGTTCGAAGCCCGGCGGGCGCGTGACGTGCCCGTCATTTGCAATCTGCGTTCAGGGGTCGGCAGCCTTGCCGCCGACCCCTGGAACTATCGAAAGGAGTGCGAAGTGCGCATGGAGAGGATCGCTTTCCCATTTGTATTCGTCGCGGTGTGTGCCGTGCTGTTGTCCGTCCCGGCGGCGGCCGGAGAGATCCCGCCGGAGATCACAACGCCGGACAAGCTCGAGACACGCATTGGCACGCTCGAGTTCAACGACGGTGTGCCGACGGCTGACACTGCCGCCAAGGTCTACGACACCCTGCTGTTCACGCGCGCCCTCAACGCCTACAACAACAGCTTCCGCGGCGCCTCGGCGCTGGCCATCCTCAAGGGTTTCCAGAGCATCGGCGCCGACTTCAACGACGTCGTTATTTTTTCCGAGCTGATGGACGCAAGCTCGCTCTTCCTGACCGCCAACGCCGATACCGTGTACTACCTAACCGGCTTCGATCTCAGCAAGGGCCCGATGGTGATCGAACAGCCGTCGAACGGGCTCGGGGCGATCAACGACATGTGGTTCCAGTGGGTGATCGATATCGGCAAGCCCGGCCCCGATCGCGGGCTCGGCGGCAAGTATCTGATCGTCGGGCCCGACTATGACGGGCCCCTGCCGCAGGGCGGTTACTTCATAGCCCACTGCAGAACCAACATTGCCCTCTACGCTGCCCGGGCGTTCATCGAAAACGGCGACGACCCGAAACCGGCTGTCGACAACATCAAGCAGAACCTGAAGATCTATCCCTATCAGCCGGGCAGCTTCGGCACCCCCATCGCGGAAGCCCTCGAAGGTTCGGTGCGCCTGGCCGGCGAACCGAAGATCCCCGAGACGAAGTTCATCGAAGCCACCGGGGTCTCGGTCAACACCATCCCGCCGAGCGACTTCGGCTTCTTCGAAATGATCAACGAGAACGTACAGAGCCAGCCCGCGACCAGCTACGACGTCGAGCTTGCCGGGCAGCTCGCCGCCATCGGCATCGTCCACGGTAAACCCTTCAACCCCAATGCTCATGAGCGCAAGATTCTCGCCGACGCCGCGGCCGTCGGACAGGCCGTCGGCCGTTCGTTGCAGTGGCGATTTGCCGAGGCGCATCCGGACTGGGCCTACTACGAAGGCTCGAACTGGGGCAACATGCTGTTCGAGGGCGGGGCCTTTTTCGAAACTCCGCCGCCGGCTTTCGAGGACGGCATGTTCAAACCCTACCCACCGACCGGCGCCCGCACCCTCGACTCCCGGACTGCATTCTATTACGCCTACACCCTGGACTCTCCCGGCATGATCATGCGCATTCCCGGCGTCGGGTCGCAGTATCTGATGGGTTTCCTGGACGCCGACGGCAACGCCTTTGACGGCGCCAAGACCTACAAGGTGACCCTGCCCAAGGACATCCCGGCGCAGGCCTTCTGGTCCTTCACCGTGTACGACAACCAGTCGCGCTCGATGCTGCAGACGCCGCAGAAATATCCGCGCGCGGGCAGCCAGAGCTTCCCGTCACCCGCCGCCGAGGCCGCCGCCGACGGCTCGACGACGGTGTACTTCAGTCCGGATCAGCCTCAGGGCGTCGCCCGCGGCAATTGGATCCAGACCATGCCCGGCAAGGGTTGGTTCACGATCATTCGGCTCTACAGCCCGCTGCCGTCGTTCTTCGACAAGACATGGCGGCCGGGCGAGATCGAGCTGGTGAAGTAGACCGTTCCGACGACAATGGTGCAGCGGACGGCGCGCTGGCGCCGTCCGCTGTTTGATTTGAGGCGAAACGGGGCCGGGGGTTGAGGACCCGGTCCGAGCGGCTCGAGGTTGAACCCTGATGTCCTCGAGGTCTGAACCAAAGCTCGGTTCCGCATCCACATGGTCGAACAGGATCCGAGGCATGGTGGGCGGGACACGAGGCCGAACCCCTGGAAACCGGCTATAGTGTGGTAACGAGATTCATAATCGGCTCAGATGGGTTGCCGTGACCAGTGGAGGGTTTGTGACTGACTCGAAATCGACGGTGCTCCTGGCGGGAATCGGCCGCGGCCCGTTCAAAGCGGTCGCCCCGGTTCTCGACCGTCACCACCTCAAGATCGAGCACATCACCGAGCCGGAGGACGCAGTCGCGCTCGCCTCCACCAAACCCTTCGACCTCGTGATCTTCGATGCCGAGCCCGAGCGGCTCGGGCTCGCCGAGCTGGTCGGCAGGCTTCGCATCCGGGGATCCGCAAGCCGCGTGTGCTCCCTGTTGGTGGTCGCCGGACCGGGCGACGCGGCGGAGGCTGCGCGCGGCCTGATCGGCCGCGGCGTCAACCGGGTCGTGACCCTCGACATGGCCGAGGAGGTCATCGAACAACACGTCGCAGACCTGCTCGATGTCGCACCGCGCGCGGCGGTCCGATTCAAGGCGCGGCTGACCACCGTTCTCGACGCCGGGACGGTCGAGATCATCGGCCGCACGGCGAATGTGTCGGTGACCGGGATGTTGCTGCAGACCGGGACGACCCTGGAGATCGGACAGATGGTGAAGTTCGAGTTTCTCGCCAACGACGGCGACGACATGGTGTCAGGAAAAGCGAAGGTGGTGCGCCACGCGGTTGCTGAACGCGGCGGCGTGGAGGGCATCGGGCTTCGTTTTCTCACCTTTCACGGCGATGGACGCGAACGGATCGAGGCCGTCCTGACGCGGGCCTGTGTGGTTTCCTGATCACCGGTGAGGGCGCTGGCGCGGCCACATATTCACGTCCGGGAAGGTGGAGGCCGGGATCGACTCGTGATATGGTGCCGCGCGAAATCCGTCCGATGGATAGGAATACTTTAACGACCGAATGACGGGGGTAAAGATGAAACGAAACGTGTTGGTAGCGGTGGCCGCGGTGGTGTTGCTGAGCGTGCCGGGGGCGTGGGCGCAACAGGAGATCGTCGACAATATGATGACCGCCTGTGCGACCGAGATCGAGACCTACTGCAGCCAGGTGACCCCGGGTGAGGGCCGGCTGCTGGCCTGTGCGTATGCGCACGAGGACAAGCTCTCCGGAGAGTGCAGTTGGGCGATCTACAAAGGCGTCGCGGAGCTCGAGGCGTTCGTCGACGCGTTGGTTGAGGTCGTGACGGCCTGCGAGGACGACCTGATGAAGTTCTGCGCCGAGGTCGAACTCGGTGAGGGCCAGGTCGCGACCTGCCTGCTCGAGCACAAGGCCGAGGTCACCGAAGACTGCCGTGCGGCGGTCGAGGACACCGGTCTCGAGGTCGTCGAAGACTGACGATCGCACGAAAATCAGAAAAGGGCGGGGATCCAACCCCGCCCTTTTCGTTGCGACGATTTCCGTTCGACTACGGCTTGCAGCCCACCGGTGTGACGATGTCGCTTCCAGTCAGCGGCAGCCCGCTCAGCATCTGCCCCGTCATCAAGAGCTGGTTGGTGGTGCACGTGATTCCGGTTTCGGGAATCCTGAAGTGCAGCACGAGGTCCATCTCGCCGTCCAGGTTGACGTCTTGGTACGAGGAGTTCTTGTGGGGAGCCGCCTCGAGACCCGTAACCCCCAGACGCAGAGTGGCGACGTCAATCTGAAAGGTATCGAGCCCGGGTGAACCGAAGACGACGACCGGGAGCATTCCTTTGCTCTTGGGGTTCACCGGGTTGGTCGAGGAACCCGGTTTGATGTCGATGGTGACGCTGATACTGGTGGGACACGGTTGCCCGGGCGTGTAGGCCCCCGGCAGGTACGAGAAATTGTCCAAGGCCAGGTAATCGTTGACGTACGTGAACTCCACCCAGGAAATGTTCTGTGTGCTGTGGACGCCGAAGAAATCCCACGTCCACGGCACGAAACCGGGACTGTACACAAAGCTCTCACCGGTCGAAAGAAGGACCGTACCCGTGCCGGCTGCTCCATAAAAGGGAATGATGTCGGTCCCAAACGCGGAGGTTCCCGCGGGGAGGTCGACTCGCAGGGTCTGCGTCGGGAACACGTAGACCGAGGCATTCCAGTAGCTGCGGACACTCAGGAAGTCCACGCACCGCAGCGAGAGCAGCGACATCCCGACATCCTGAACCGGAATCGTGATAGAGCTTCCGTCGTCACGGGTCGTGAAGTCGATGTCCGTCGGCGTGGCGCCGACGTATGCGTTCCAGGTTGCGCGATCCGTGAACATTTGGGACTGCGCTGCACCAGTCAGGGCCGGCACGAGCAGCGCGGCAAAACAGACGCTCTTGAGGAATCGGGCCGCCAGACGTTTTTGATATGGAGTCTTCATTTCTGCACGTTTGCACACTTGCGCAACAATAGCAATACCCTGGGTGGACAATAACCTGAATTCTGTTCACAGAGAAAACGGTACCGGGTAAGGTGTTCCGGAGTTGCGAGACGAAACTGCGGCACTCCGGATCCGACACCCCCTCCGAGAATCTCAAGGTATTGAGTGCCTCAGATCGGCCGGGACGGCGACCCTCTCGATAGCGGGTGTTGAGGATTTGTCCGAGGACAGGTTGAGTTCAGTACCCCCTGCATCCGCAATGAAATTCAGGATGTTGCGGCCGAGAACACCATCGACGACCTCCTGCGGGTACCCACGCTCGGTGAGACGCCGGCCGATCCTCGAAAAAGCATCCTCGCGGTTGAGGCTAGCCGGCACGTACCTCCCTCCAGCCTGAAGATCGGTGCCGACGCCGACGTGATCGGGACCGAGATGCCCGATCAACACGTCGATCTGGTCGACCAACAACTCCAGCGCATCCGCGTCCGGATCACCTGCGAGCAGATCCGAGGCGTTGAACGACACCCAGACCGAACCGCCGGTCGCCCCGAGCTCCGCCACGACGTCGTCAGGCAGGTTGAATGCCGTAGGGCTCACCTCAGCGGTGAGACTGTGGGTCGCGACCACCGGCGCTCTCGATTGTCTGATGATCACCAGTTTTTGCGGATGACTCAGATGGGTGATGTCGATCACGACGCCGCTATCATTCATGGCCTCCACGATCCGTTTTCCGAAAACCGTCAAATCGTTCGATCGGTCGCCGACACCGAAGAGTCCGTCGGGGTCTTTGTCCACGAGACCGATGATCCGCACCCCGAGTTTTCGAAGCCGCTCCACCCTCCCCGGATCGCCATCGAAGATCCTGTCAAACCACTCGATGGAGAACAGGAGGCGAAGGCCGTTCTCTCGAGCGCCGCCCGGCTTCTCGTCCGGACCGGCGATCGAAAAACCTGCGTCCGTCGCCGCGGTCCGTCGAAGCTCCGTCATTTCGCTGACAATGCGGGACTCCACATCCGGAGTTTTCGATCGGTCGAGGGGCAGCGGAACCACCACCGTATCGATGCCGCGAGATCGTATGGCCGCCAGCCGGGAGAGGTCCAGCCGGCCGTCCCTGATACCGATGGCGTCGTGGTTGTGGCCGTCAACCACCGGGCTCGGCTCGCCTCGCGATCGCGGGCGAACACGACGAGAAGATGATCAACCCTGCTGCGAATATCACCGTTTTCATTGCAGAAACCCACCCACACGCGGTTCGTTTCGGGCGTCATGGGCGTCCCGGGCGTCGCACGTCGAGCGGCACCTCCGGCCCGAGATCCTGGCATCGTGCACAGGCGGCACCCGTCCGAGGAGGTGGCGCATTGCAGTCGTCCTACTCGCCGCCCTCGGCCGGGAGAATGGTGATGACCAGCGCCTCGTCGGTCGACTCGACTCGAGCGCCGTCAAATGAAAGGGCAAGCCCTTCGGCCTCGACGCTGACGGTGTCACCGATGCGTTCAACCACCGGTTCGCCTGCAAAACCGGAGATCGTTACCTGTCGATATCCCTGGAGGAAAGGGTGGTCGCCGGCAGGGCTCGTGAGCGCGATCACTCCCTCCAGGGACCGCCGCACGAACCGGGGGTTCATGAATCTCACTTCGCCGCGCGCGTGGCTGGCGGTCAACAGATGGGCCTGCAGCGCCTCGCCCCGATCGAGGATTTCCACCGCCATCGGATCGAATTCGCCGAACGCCAGCCGTTCGCCGTCGATGGCCGGACGAACGATCACTTTCTTTCCGCGCCGGTTGAATTCCTGGGAGAGCGCCGCCCGGTCGGTCGCGAGTTTGGCGATCGCGGTCTTCGCTCGGGCCTCGACCTCTGCCAGCTCGGCGTCGGAGAACGAAGCGGCCGGAACCTCCGCCGCCGCCACCGCCGCGTTCAACAACTCGGCGAAGGTCGTCGCGGGATTGGCGTCGAGCTCCTTTTTCCACGTCGGCATCAACCGGTCGAGCACCACTGCGACAGCCGCGCCGGCCTCGTAGCAGCGCCAGCGGATCCCCTCCGGTCCCCGCTCTTCGCGAAGCCGCTCGGTGTTGTTCGCGATCCCGATCGTCGATCGTCCCATATACACCGCGGTCCCCTCCTGGAGTTCGAGCAGGGTTTCGAAACTGCGGTGCTCCTCGCGCAACCGCGTCATGCGATCGCTGCGTATCGCCAGGGCCGCCGCCGCCCACGCCGCCACGGCCTCGTTCGATTCGGATTCAACCGCCCGCGCCAGCGCCTCTTCCTCCAACAACAGCAGGCGGTAGTTGTCGAGGTCGTCCATCGGGTAGCTGTAGCGCCACATCTCATTGGGCATCCACGTGGGGTGGAGCTGTTTGGAGTACAGGTGGAAGATCTCGTGGAACAGGATGTGGGCTTCATAGTCCACCGAACGCCCGGGCTCGATGGTCAGGAGCAGGGTCGCGGTGCGGACGCCGCCGATGTCGGCGTTCGAGTTCCAGCGCATCGCCGGGTGTCTGCCCGGGAATTCCCACACGCCGTCGTGCCCGGCGAGCGGCGTGAACCCCTCGGGGGGTTCGGGGTGGCGGAACAGCAGCGTGCGTTCGCCGTCGTAGATGGCGATCGGGTAGGCGGTGGCATCGAAGCCGGGCCAGAGCTTCATGGCGGAGGCGCGGTCGGTGGCAGTTACGACCTCGAACGGATCGACGATCCCCGGTTCGTTCGCGGCTGCCGCCGACAGACCGAACGTGAGAAGGATCGCTCCGACCCGGGCGAGGATGCTCAACGCTCTGTGACGAACAGCGC
This sequence comes from Candidatus Sulfomarinibacteraceae bacterium, assembly GCA_963823345.1. Classification (GTDB taxonomy): domain Bacteria; phylum Acidobacteriota; class Thermoanaerobaculia; order Thermoanaerobaculales; family Sulfomarinibacteraceae; genus Sulfomarinibacter. Next base: position 3,007 of record CAWGLE010000027.1, on the reverse strand, counting down.
GGCGCCGCCGCGACATGAGATCGTCGCATCCGTCTGTCGCTTCCGTTCGAGGCCGGTCGTCGGCTGACTCCACGATTGAGAGAACGTTTTCATGCATGGAATCCCCCCCAGTGCTGCCGGCGGTCATCCTACTAATATTTTAGTACGCTCATCGACCGCCGAGGTTTCAGGGTCGTCTCGTGACCTGCGGTTCCCGAGAGCTTCTCGAGCGAATGGGAGGAGAACGCGTCCGGCGAGGGTGCCGAGAATGGGTGCCGGGTCCGCAGTAGCGCAGTTTTTTGTCGTACTTGCGGAACTCCGGACCTGGCGCCGATTCGCTGGATCCGGCGCGAGGCTGCGCCCCCGGGGAGCAGTCGTTCCCCCCGAGGGAATTGGTGAGCACTCGAGAGGTGAAGAGATGTGGTGCGAATGGGGGGACTCGATCGCGGCGAGAGACAGCGGTTTGTGGTCGTTGCCGGGGAAACCGTGCCAGGTATCACAACCTCACGATGAGATTCTCTTCGCGGAGCGATCACCGCGCACATCGTGAATTCTGTCAGATCGTAAGATTGTGAGACCTGGCACGGTTTCCGGTGCTCCTGCTTGAGGGCGTCGAGAATCCGAGGCGCTTCCCTCACTTCTCCGTGAACGTGTACTCGTGCTGTGCGTCCCGGAAGACGAGCGTTCGCTTGTCCGAGGCAGCCCCCACGACGAACTCGAGGCCATCGAACCCCGGAATCGTCGTGAGGAATGAAACCGTGCCGTCCGGGTTGAGCCGCGACGCGACCTCGCTCTTGAACTCCCCGAAGTCGAAGACGGCCTTCTCGCCTTTGGTTACGGCGATCTCGCCGAGTGCCGCGCTCGAGTAGCGGGAGGCCAGCTTCGCGACCTCGGCCGGGTCGGGCGGAACTGTGAGCAGCTTGCGCTCAGCAGCGATGCGCTCTTTCATCGCTTTGGCATTCGCCGCGAGATCGTTGTCGGCCTCGGGTTTGCCGTCGAACAGCACCTCGAGCAGCTTGCGCCGGAAGTTGCCCGAGATCGCCCAGCCCGGATCGCCGTTCGTCAGTATGACCGCGCCCACGCCGTGCTCCGGCAGCCACATCATGTCGCTCTTGTAGCCGATCATACTGCCGCCGTGGTGTACCACTTGCGTGCCGTATGTCTGGTCCACCTGCAGCCCCATGCCGTACCAGTCGTCCTTCCCGATCCACACCTTCGGCTCCTGCCGCGCCTTCAGGACGCCCTCGGACACGTAGCGCGTCCCATCAGGTAGTAGGCCCTTCGCCAGCTCCATCTGCACGTACTTCATGACGTCCGTGACGCTGCTCCAGGCACCGCCCGCCGGCCGCACCGGCACGATCGAGTAGTTCACGCCCATCGCCGCGAGCGCGGGCACGCCGTCGATGTCGAGCGAGTGCGACGAGGCGTAATTGCTGGCGAGCGCCTTCGCGAAATCGAAGGTCGTGCTCGTCATCCCGAGCGGCCCGAAGACCTCGGCCTGCATCGCCCGGTCGTACGCGGCTCCAAGCTCCAGCGAAGGGAAGATCACGTGCCCCCCAACGTACCCGGCGGCCGCTGCCATCGCGTTCGAGTACTGGAATATCTCCCCAAACTTGCTGGTCGGCTGCATCGTCCCGAGCGTCGCGAGGGCGCTCTCGGGCGTCCCATTCGCGAATTCGAGCAGCCACTCGAAATCCTGCCGCGGCAAACCCGTGCACGCGCAGATCAAGTGTTCGACCAGCACCTTGCTCGTGGTGTCGGCATCCCCGAGCTTGAACTGCGGCAGGAGCTTCGTGACCGGCGTCGTCCACTCGACCTTCTTCTGGTCAACCAGCCTCCCGAGCAGCATCGTCGTCATGGCTTTTGTGTTTGAAGCAATCATGTAGAGCGTGTCCGCGTCGGGCTTCTCCGGCTTCCCCAGCTCCCGCACCCCGAACCCGCCCGCGAACACGACCTTGCCACCCTGCACGAGCGCGAGCGAAACGCCCGGCACACCGAGTTGGGCCATCCCCCGCTCGATGAACGCGCCGAGCTCCTTGATTCGCGCCGCGTCCAGGCTGTTGGCCTTCTGCCCCGCAAACGTCTCCCGTGAGTAACCCTTCGGGAACAGCCGCCCGAAGATCAGAGCCACCTGCGCGCCCCTCTTTTCCGCCACGGGATCCGACATGTCGTAGATCCACACCAGGTGCAGGTCCCCATGCCGTGCTGTCCCGGCCGCTACGCTTCGCCGCTCGTTCGGCGATGTTTGGTAGGCGTAGACACTCTGGTGAGTCCACCCGTCCTTGTCAGACGAATTGGTCTTCGCCTTGAGCGGCCACTTCGCCCCGGGCAGATAGGCCGCCCAGGCTTCAGCGATCGCCGCATCCGGCTCCATGGCGGCGACGTCCACGAAGACGATGCGCGAGTCTCCCTCGGGCGCCTCGACGATCGTAGCCCGGCCGTCGACGGTGATCGTCCAGCCGGCCGGTGCGACGAATGTGTGCCCGGCGACGGTTGCGCTAGGAGTGTCGGCGGCGAGCGGCTGCCCCTTCGCGGCCGCTTCTTGCACCGCCGCCTCATTCCGTTCTGGTTGCGCCGATTCCTTTGTCAATATCAGTCGAGATAGCCGAGGGTTAATAGAGTTCGGGTGAACGAACCCCGACTCCTGCGCTACGCCAATATTCAAAGGGAGAGCCAAGAGTGCGACACCCAAACAGAGACCTTCATGAATCGAATTTCTCCGACTCCAATGGAGCTTTCGCATCGATACCTCCGTTTTTTATGGGTTCTCTCAACGGACCATAGCATATTTGCTGTGGAATGCCTCCTCAGAGAGTCTGCACGCAGAATCATTGCAGAGTGGCGGCAGTCGAGGCCGGGGCAGCTAGGGTGCCACATGTCGCATTGATGCATTGTCACGCGCAGCCGATGAGGTCTTCCGGGCGAGGAAATCGAGGGGGAGACGGAAACGAGGGCCGTTTCTAAGTCGGTGCACCCATGCCATGCGACCACCGCCACAAATCGACAATGAGTCAATGCGACCTGTGGC
>CAWGLE010000026.1:0-33402 GCA_963823345.1 Candidatus Sulfomarinibacteraceae bacterium | reverse complement strand
GCCACCTGCGGCTTCTCGTTCGGGCTGGTGCCATCAACATCGGCGTGGCCGAGCAGGCGCTCGAGACGTTCGATCAGGTTCGCGCCATGACGTGGCGGCTGCTCAACCCAAATACCTGATGCACCGCCACCTCGTGGCAGGTGCCGTCGGATCGCTGGCGCCGGAGAACGCCGCTGACGCTGCCCCCGTCAGCTGTTCCGGCCGCGGTCGCTGGCGCTGTTCGCTGGTGTCCGGGATTCGAGTTGCGAACAGTGCCCATCTCATCAAATCGCGGATGAACCTAACGTTCAAACGTTCGAACGTTGAACGTTCAAACGCTCCTCGCACCACTCCCGGGCGTTCTGGAACATCCGCAGCCACGGCGAGACCTCGAGGTCGCGCGCCAGTCCCGCGGCATCCAGCCCCACTGCCACGGTCAGGAAGGTGCGCTCGGGGTGGGGCATCATGGCGAGGTGGCGGCCGTCGGGCGAGCACAGGCCGGCGATGCCGGCGGCGAGCCGTTGGGGTTGAAGGGGTACGCCTCGGTGACCGGGCCGGCGTCGTCGACGAAGCGGATCGGGGCGAGGTTCTCCGCCTCGACCCGGTCGAGGATCGTCGGCGTCGGGGAAGAGGCGCGCCCCTCGCCGTGGGCGGACCAGATGCCGAGGGTCGAGCCCTCCATGCCGCGCAGCATGATGGCCGGGCTCGTCTGGATGGTGACGGTCGCGAAGCGCGACTCGAAGCGGCCCGAGGCGTTGCGGACGAAGCGCGGTTGGGCGGCGCCGCTCGAGACCCCGCCACGGCACCCAGCCGAGCAGGGCGAGCAGCTGGCAGCCGTTGCAGACGCCGAGGCTGAAGGTGTCCGGCCGGTCGAGAAAGGCCTCGAACTGGGCCCACAGATCCGTGGTTGAAGCGGATCGACGCCGGCCCAGCCCTTGGCCGACGTCGAGCACGTCGGCGTAGGTGAACCCGCCGACCGCGACCACCCCGCGGAAGCGGTCGAGGGTGATCCGGCCGGCGAGGAGATCGGACATCGCCACGTCCCACGGCTCGAAGCCGGCGGCGAGGAACGCCGCCGCCATCTCGCGGTCGCCGTTGGAGCCCTCCTCGCGCAGGATCGCCACCGGGATCTTGTCGGACTTCTCCAGCACCGCGGCTGGCGTTGGCGCGGGGGTGTAGCTGAGCGCGTACGGCGGCGCGGTACGCTCGCGCAGACCGTCGCGTTCGGCGGCGACGCACTCCGGGTTCGCCTGCACGAGCTCGAGCCGGAAGCTGGTCGCCTCCCACAGGTCGCGCAGATCGCGCATGTCGGCGGCCAGCACCTGCCGCTCGCCGACGCGCACCCGCACCTCGGGTTCGGCCAGGGTGCGGCCGATGGTCGCGCACGGCACATCGGCGCTCGTCGAAGGCGGCGACGACGGCATCGACATCGGCGTCGTCGACCTCCATCGACCAGCCCGAGCTCCTCGGCGAAGAGGACCGCGATCGGGTCGGCGCCCTCGAGAGCTCGACCTCGAGGCCGCAGTTGCCGGCGAAGGCCATCTCGAGCAGGGTCGTGATCAGACCGCCGTCGGAGCGGTCGTGACCGGCGGCGATCAGCCCGTCGGCGATCAGCTCCTGGACGGCGGCGAAGGCGCGCGCCAGCAGCGCCGGCGTCCTCGACGTCGGGGGTCGCGTCGCCGACCTGCGCGAACACCTGCGCCAGGGCCGAGCCGCCGAGCCGGTTGCGGCCGCCGCCGAGATCGACGAAGAGCAGCCGCCCGCTCCCGGGCAGCTCGAGGTCCGGGGTCACCGTCTGGCGGATGTCGGGGCAGGTGACGTAGGCCGAGATCACCAGCGCGCCGGGCGCCTTGACCAGCTCTTCGCCGCCGCCGGCCAGGGGCGCGAGGGCGGCCATCGAGAGGCTGTCCTTGCCGCCGTCGACCGCGATCCCGAGCTCGACCATGAGGTCGCTCATGGCGACCGCGGCGTCGTAGAGAGCGGCGCCCTCGCCGGGCAGCTTGGCGGCCCACATCCAGTTGGCCGAACACCGCACGTCTTCGAGCGCGGTGGCCCGCGCCCACACCAGATTGGTCAGCGCCTCGCCGACCGCCATCCGCGCCATCGCGGCGGGGTCGACCAGGCCCTTGAGGGGCTGCTCGCCGATGGCGGTGGCGGCGCCGGTGGTGCCGAAGTGGCTCTGCGCGATCACCGCCACATCGGCCACCGTGAGCTGCAACGGGCCCGCGCACTGCTGCCGCGCCACCAGCCCGCTCACCGATCGGTCGACCTTGGTGGTGAGGAATCGCTTCGAGCCCACCGACAGCAGCCGCAGCACCCGATCGAGGGCCTGGGCCACCTCGAGGCCGGGAGGCAGGACCAGCGCCTCGAGCGGGCGGTCGACGCGATCGAGCTCGAATATCTTCTGCGGCACGTCGCCGAGCACGTCCTCGAGCACCAGGTCGACCGGCGTCGAGTCATCGACGCCGTCGTGGACCACGACCCGTCCGTCGCCGGTCACCCGGCCGACAAAGGACACCGGGACCCGCTCGCGCTCGCACAGGAAGCGGAAGAGCCGTTCGTCCTGCTCGGCGCACCAGCAGGGCGTCATTCTCCTGGTACTCGGCGCCCCAGATCTCGAGCACCGACAGGCTGTCGTCGCCGACCGGGATCTCGCGGATCTCGAGCTTCGCCCCCGCAGGTTCGACGATCTCTTTGAGAACATTGCAGTTGCCGCCCGCCCCCTGGTCGTGGATGCTGACGATGGGGTTGCTCTCGCCGAGCTCCGAGCAGGCCCGGATGACCCGGTTGACCTTCTGCTCCATCTCGGCGTCGCCGCGCTGAACGGCGTTGAAGTCGAGGTGCTCGGCGTTGTCGCCCTGCACCATCGACGAGGCGGCGCCGCCGCCCATCCCGATGCGATAGGCCGGGCCGCCGATCTTGACCACCCACATTCCGGGCTCGGGCCCCCCTTTTTCGGTGTGGCGGGCGTCGATCTGGCCGACGCCGCCCGAGAACATGATGGGTTTGATCCACTCCCGGCGCTCACCGTCGGGCAGCCGCAGCCCGGCCGAACGGGTGAAGCCCGCGATCACCGGTTCGCCGAACTTGTTGCCGTAGTCCGAGGCGCCGTTGGAGGCCTCGATCTCGATCGCCTTCGGCGAGGCCAGGTTGGGCGGATAGCCGAAGTCGGGGTCCTCCCACGGCAGGTCGTAGCCGGGGAGCCGCAAGTTTCCGACGCAGTAGGCGGCGGTGCCGGCCACCACCAGCGAACCGCGTCCGGTGGCGTGGGTGTCGCGGATGCGGCCGCCGGTGCCGGTCTCGGCGCCGGGGAAGGGCGCCACTCCGGAGGGGAAGTTGTGGGTCTCGGCGGTCAAGGTCAGATCGAGGTCGAGGTCACTGATCACCAACGGCGACGGGTGCCCGGGTTCGGAACTGACCAGGGCCGGGGTCTGAAAGCCGCGGATCGCGCTCGAGTTGTCGTGGAAGGCGATGACGCTGTTGTTCGGGTTGGCTTCGTAGGGACGGCGCACGATCGAGAAGAGGTGGTCGAGCGCCTCCTCGCCGTCGAGGATGAGGCGGCCCTTGAAGAACCAGTGCCGCGAGTGTTCGCTGTTCGACTGCGCGATGTCGAAGCACTCGACGTTCGACGGGTCCCGCCCCATGCGGTCGCGGAACAGCGCGGTGTAGAAGTCGAGGTCCCAGTCGTCGAAGGCGAGCCCGAGCTCTTGGTTGATCCGCTCGAGGGCCGCCCTCCCGTTGCGCATCACCGGGACCGTCGTCACCGGTTCGGGGCTGATCCCGGAAGCGAAGTCGGCGAGAGGGTGCGGATAGACGCACTCGGTCATGCGGTCGTGGAGCCCGGCCGCAAACTCGGTGCGGGCCGCTTCGGACAGAGGCTTCGAGTCGCGCAGGAGGTAACGGCGCGAGCGCTCGATCCGGCGCACCGCGTCAATGCCGCACGCCCGGCAGATCGAGACCGCGTTGGTCGACCAGGCGGTGGTGAAGGTCATGCGCGGTCCGACCTCGAGGACGGCGCCGTCGCCGAACAGACTGGCGTCGCTGTACTTCTCAGGCTCGAAGGTCTCGGCGAGCAGCCAGTCGAGGACGCGGAGGGCCTCTGGCCCGAGGTCGCAGTCCGCGTCGATGTAGAAACAGAACTCCGCACCGATACCGGCGGGGCCGTCGCCGAGGACCCGGCGGGCGGATTCGAGCAGTCTGTCGTGGGTGGATGGGGCGAGAGAAAACGCGCGGTAGCGGCGGATCAGCGTCATGGGGAGGTTGTATCAGGGATGCGATGCTTGCGCCAGTCGCGCCCCGTGCCCGTGTCCTTCCCCGTCTCCGTCTCCGTGCCCGTGTCCGAATCGGACCCCGTCCCAGTGCCCGAGTCGGACCCCGTGTCCATGCCCGACGAAGCGATAAACTGGCCCTTGCCTCGGACCCGTTCGGAGGCTAAGGTCTTCGACGGAGCACGGAGACGGAGACGGAGACGGAGACGGAGACGGAGAAGGGGACATGACCACCTATCGCGACGCCGGGGTCGACATCGACGCCCAGGACCGGGCGTTGGCCCAGGTCAAGAAGATGGTCCGCAAGACCTACACGCCCGAGGTGTTGTCGGACCAGGGGGCGTTCGGCGGGCTCTTCCGGGTGCCGCTGAAGGGTCTCAAGGAGCCGGTGCTGGTGTCCTCGGCCGACGGCGTCGGCACCAAGCTCAGGGTCGCCTTCGCGACCGGCCGCCACTCGACGGTGGGCCGGGATCTCGTCAACCACTGCGTCAACGATATTCTGGTGCAGGGCGCGCGGCCGCTCTTCTTTCTCGACTACCTGGCGACCGGCCGTCTCGACCCCGATACCGTGGCGGATGTCATCGGCGGCGTCGCCGCCGCGTGTTCCGACAACAAGATGGCGCTGCTCGGCGGCGAGACCGCCGAGATGCCGGGGTTCTACGCCGACGGCGAATACGACCTGGCCGGTTTCATCGTCGGCATCGTCGACCGCAAGCGGATCCTCGACGGATCGGCCGTGAAGGATGGCGACGTCCTGGTGGGCCTTCCCTCCACCGGCCTCCACACCAACGGCTACTCGCTCGCCCGCAAGGTCTTCTTCGAGACCCTGAAGCTCGACGTCGGCGACACTGTGAAGAGCCTGGGCCGCACGGTGGGGGACGAACTGTTGCAGATCCACCGCTGCTATTTCGAACCGGTGTGGCCCCTCCTCGAGGAGGGTTGGATCCACGCGTTGGCCCACATTACCGGGGGCGGGCTCACCGACAATCTCCCCCGTGTCCTCCCCGACGGCCTGCGGGCGGTCATCAAGGTCGGCGCGTGGGACATTCCCCCAGTCTTCCGGCTGCTGGCCGAGAAGGGACAGGTGCCTGAGGACGACATGTGGCGCACCTTCAACCTCGGGGTCGGTATGGTCCTGGTGGTGCCACCGAAGTTCCTCGAAAAGGCCCTGCGAAGCCTCCGCGATTCCGGCTGTCAGGGCTTCCCGATGGGCAACATCGTCGAGGGCGAGCGCGGGGTCGAGTACGACCACCCGCCCATCGGCTACCCGAGCGGCATGAGGTAGCGGCGAAGCGAACGAGGCAGATGATTGAATGGCCACGGGGCTCTTTGTGGCGCAGGCGTCCCGCCTGCGCGTGCAGCCGGGACGGCTGCACCACAATGCCTCGGCCGGATGTGATCAGGTTGTGGGGTAGCCGTCCCGGCTGCCGGGCGGTCTCCGGTTTCCCCTTTCTTCCTTTCTCCTCTGCCTCATTGCCCCAGGTCCCGGCGTCCTGCGATCGTGAGGCCTTCGGGCAGGCTGGCGGCGATTTCGTCGAGCCGGAGTTCGCCGCGGAACCACCCGACGCACTGTTGGTCGATTTCGTGTTTCAGTGTTTCGAGGGCATCCGCAAAATCCCGCATTGTCAGGACTCGAGTGCCTTCCGGCCAACCGTCAGGCTGAACCTTGCCGATGCGCAGCACGTGCAGAGGAACACCGATTTCCGCGAGGTAGGCTCGGGCCTGGGCGGGTGTGAAAAGGCTTGCGTCGCTCTCGGTTTGATTCCCGAGGATGAGGACGATGGACCGCCGCCATGGTCCGGCAGCGGCCACCAGACCGGAAGCGGCAACCGCGTCGGCGATGCGGGTGCCGCCTTTGAACGGCAGGCTGGCGACGGAAAAGACGTGTCTCAACCATTCCAGTTTTCCGGACGATGATTTGTAGCCCTTTTCGGAACCGGAGCCGTAGGCGTCCATCCTCGAGAGGATGCTGTCGGGCATGACGATCCAGATCCGGTCGGCGTCCCACAGGCTGGCATCGGCCCTTTGCCAGGTGGGTTTCGACAGAATTCGCCCTCCGGCCGAGCTGAGGAGGCCCCGATACCCGGCCTTCGGATCGAGGACGAACACGACCTCGAAACCGGCTTCGTCCAAGGACTCCGCCGTCGTGCCGGACGTCCCGATGAGGCCCGTGCAACCGGTGGTCTCGGGATCGCTGTCCACCAGAGGCACCGCGGTCATCGCCACCCCCTCGTGTCCTCCAAAGCCGCCGGTGAGGCTCACCGCCTCGGCTCGACGGCCGTCGGGGAAGATCGCGGACGCGGTCAGAAGGTTGGGGACGGCGGCGTCAGGGCACGGATACGCGAACGAACGGCCGTCATCGCCGATGCGAAGGCTGCGGGCGTCGTGCTGGATGAGGAGCAGCGAAGGGTCCTGTTTGGCGGGGTGCAGCCAGAGCACGATGCCGCGGCAAACGCCCGTGGGTTCGCGGGGAGCGAAAAGGAGGGCGAGCTCCGCCTCCTGCCCGGGCCGGTTGATCCAGCGACTGGCGCTGGCGGTGACAGCGCCGGATTCGTCGTGCCGGATGAGTTCGAGCAGGTGAACCCGAAGATCCGGTCCGAGGTCGACTGCACAGCGGTCGATGTCACCACCGAACAGGCACACCCGACGGCCATCGAGCCTGAGCTCGGCCGGCTCCCGGAGGGGTCCGAGTTCGACCTCGATGTCATGTTCGCCCACGATGAGGCCGATCGGAAAGGTGAGAATCGCGAGTTCGTCGCCGGCGCGGCACATCCGCGGTGCGGCGGCGGACAGCGCCAGCGCCGCCGCGAGGACGCACGGGAAACTCCAGCGGACTCGATGTCCCGGTTTCCTCATCTCGAACCTCCGGTCGATCGAACCTGCAAGGTCGATGCCGACCTGAGGACGGCTGAACCGGAGCCTTCTCAGTGATGTCGTGGTTCCGAGAGGACAAGGTGTCTGTCGGCGGAGACGGCGGCGTCCGGGTCGGCGGGTTGCTCGAGTGGTCATTTGAGCACTTTTCTCATTGCAATCAAATAACTTACCATGATCGACGACAGAAGGAGGATCCCATGGCCAAACGCATCGGCATTATCTACTGCGAGCGGATCCAGGATGCGAGCTGCGTCGGCTGTGCCAAGTGCTACAAGGCGGTCAACGAAAACACCTTCGTCTTCGAGGACCAGGGCGAGGTGAGGGTGGTCTTCAAGACCGGGTGCGGCGACTGCCCGGGGCTGGTGGTGCCCAAGGTCGATCTCCAGATGACTCTTCTGCGGGCGCTCGACGTCGGGGTGGACGAGCTCTACTTCGGAACCTGCGTCAAAAAAGCCACCGGCCTGATGAACTGTCCCATGAATGTCGACGGCGTCACCCGCGTCCTCGAGGAGAAGTTCGGCGTTCCGGTCCACATGGGGACGCACGACTACTGACGAGTTTTGAGTTCTCAGTTTTGAGTTTTGAGTTCCCACCCACCCCGGGATCAGGGAGGGCGGGTGGAACTCAAAACTCAACACTCAAAACTCAGAACTGCACCGCGGGCTTGCTTTCTGCTCGAATTTGCGTACAATCCGAGGTCCCGGTTTCCGGGAATAACTCCTTGCTCCAGACAACGATCTGGAGCCGAAGGCCGAGAGGAGAACATCATGCCTTTGTACGAGTTGGGGGTCATTGTCGACCCCGAGGTACCGCCCGAGGAAGAGACCTCCACCCTGGAGCGTCTCGAGGGCATCATCACCGACGCCGGCGGCGAGGTCATCGGCAAGGACTCGTGGGGGAGGCGCCAGCTCGCCTACCCGATCAAGAAGAAGAACTACGGCGTCTACCACTTCTGGAAGGTCGAGGTCGGGGGCGAGGCCCTCGCCAAGCTCAACTTCGAGATGCGGACCAACGACGCGGTGATGCGTTCGCTGATCCTCAACATGGACCGCGAGCTGCGCCGCAAGCGCAAGATGGACGCCAAGATGGAAGCCCGCGCCGTCAAGAAGGCAGCCAAGGCCGCTGCCAAGGCCGAAGCCGCGGCAGACGAGGACTGAGGAGATCATGATGCGACCCAACAAAAAGCGTTTTCGCCGCCGCGTCAAGGTGTGCCGTTTCACGGTCGAGAAGATCAACTACATCGACTACAAGGATGTCGAGCTTCTCCGTGAGTACACCCCGACCAACGGCAAGATTCTCCCGCGTCGTGTGACCGGCACCCGCCCCGCCTTTCAGCACAAGCTGACGCGGGCCATCAAGCGGGCGCGCCACATGGCCCTGTTGCCGTACTCCGGCAACTAGCAGCGCCGGACGCCCCGGGAGGGCCGGGCGGCAACGCCCGGCGCCGAACATGGTCAGCGAGTCAACCTCAACTCCGGAAACCGGGACGGCCCCACCGCGGATCCCGCGTCTGGGCGCGGCCGCGTCCGGTCTGGTGTCGCTCCTTCTGGTGGGCGCCATCTTTGCCGTGCCGCTGCTCGGTCTGCTGATCGCGCCGCTCGCCCTCCTGCCGGTCGCGCACTTTCAGGCCGGCGGCGGGATCGGTGCGCGTGCCTGGGGCCCGGTGGCCGGTCTCCTGGTCGTGGCCTCAGTGGCCGGGATGGGCGCCATCGCCCTCCCGTTGTTGGCGGCCTTTCTCCTGATCGTGGTGCTCCCGGCGGCCAGCATCGAGGCGTGGGCCCGGTGGAATTGGAGCGAGGGGCGGTGGGCCGGAGTCGCGGCCCTCTCCGCCGCCGTCGTGGTCCTTGCCGTGATTGGCGGCATCGCGGCGCCTCTGACCCCGATGGTGGCGGTGTCGGGCTGGCTCCGGGAGGCGGCTGCGGGCGCGGCCGAGCTGTATGCGGCCTGGGGTCTCGCCGAGGGAGAGGTGGAGCTCGCCCTGGATGCCGCCGAGAGAATGGCGTCGTGGATCCTGCCGTCGCTGCCCGTCGCATACCTGGTGATGGAGCTGTTCTGGGTCAGGCCGCGGTTGGCCCTGCTCGGTTATCCGATGGCCGCAGGCGTTTTTGAGGACTACCGCAACGACGACTGGCTGGCGGCGGTGTTTGCATTCGCGGGGATCGGCACCCTGGCGCTTCAAGGCACCGCGCGCTGGGTGGCGGTGAATCTCCTGCTCGTGGTGCTCATCTTGTATTTTGTCCAGGGTTTGGCTATCATCCGAGCCCACCTCGCGCGCTGGATTGGGCGAGGGTGGTTGGTGCGCTGGGGTGTCGTTCTGCTGTCATTGCAGGTGCCGATGCCGCTGTTGGTCGCGGCGCTCGGTGTCGCAGACAGCTTCCACCCGCTCCGGCCACGGGTTGACGAAGACGGAGGAACAGAATGAAGTTAATTCTCAACGACCACATCGACCATCTCGGTGAACGCGGCCAATCGGTTGTCGTGAAGGCCGGCTACGCGAACAACTACCTGCTGCCCAAGGGACTCGCGTACCACGACACGCCCGGCAACCGCAAACGCTTCGAGCAGGAGCAGCCCAGGTGGGAGCAGATGGACACGCAGCGTGTCGACGTCGCCCGGAAGCTGGCGGCGGCGCTTGACGGCACCAAGCTCGCATTCGAGCGTCGGGCGGGTGAAAACGACGTGCTCTTCGGGTCGGTGACCGCCGCCGACGTCGGTCGCGTGTTGACGGAACGCGGGTTCGACATCGACCGCCGCAAGATCATGCTCGACAACCCGATCAAGGCGCTGGGGACCTTCGACGTGGTGATCCAGATCCACCGCGGAATCGACGTCACGATTCCGGTTCGGGTGGTGCGCCCGGGCGAGGACCCGGATGCGGTGGTTCCCGAGTTCGAGGCCGAGGGTTCGCTGGTTGTCCCCGAGCCGGCCATCGAGGCGACCGCGGGCGCCGAAGCGCCCGGGACGGGACCGGTCACCGAGTAGCTCCATGGGCGGCGACGACCACGCCGCGCCCGCGGACCCGCCGCTCGGGGGCGGGCGGAACGAGAGCCTTCACCGCAGGTGGTTGAAGGCTCTCGCGCTGTTGACGCCGTGGGGGGTGAATCGCCGGATCAGCAACGTCGAGGCGCGAATCGAGGCTCGCCTGGCGGGAGTCGACTCCCGCCTCGACGCGATCGAATCGGCGATCCGCGTGCTCCAGGAAGAGTTGGCAGCAGCGCGCGATGTCCGGCTGTACGGGGTGGAGCACAGGGTCGACGGGGTTGAGCGTGCCGTGAGTTCCCTGAGCGACGAGACCGTTCGCCTGCGCGACCGCGTGGTGCCGGCGGCGGTGGCGCGAGCCGATGCGCTGCTCGACCGGCTCGCCGAAGAGCTTGAAGAAACCGCGTCGCTGGTGGAACGCTCCCTCCGAGGTGAGCCCTTACCGGTGCCGGTTGCCGCCGCCGCGGTGGATGCGCAGATCAGCGCCGGGCTTGCCGAAGTCCAGCCGCTGCTCCTCGAGGCCTTCCGCGGCGGCGAGGTGGAGATCCTCCACCGGATGGACCTCTACCTGCCCGATCTGCGGGAGGCGGCGCCGGTTCTCGATCTCGGGTGCGGGCGCGGCGAGTTGTTGTTGATGCTGCGCGAGGCGGGGGTCGAGGCCACCGGCGTCGAAGGCGATCCTTCCCTCGCCGCCGCCGCCATCAGGCGGGGCCTCGACGTGGTCGAAGGCGACGTGCTGGACGTTCTGCGCACGCTCGCGGACGCCTCGCGGGGTGCGGTGACCGCGTTCCATCTGTTGGAACACCTGCCGCCGGCGACTCTGGCCGCAGTGCTGACCGAGGCACGTCGAGTCCTCCGTCCGGGCGGGCTGTTGCTCGTCGAGTGCCCCAACCCGCACGCCCTCCGGGTCGGTGCGGCCCTCTTCTGGCAGGACCCGACGCACCACCGGCCGCTGCTGCCCGAGACCCTCGAGGTCTTTCTCCGCGCAGCCGGCTTCGAGATCACCCGCCGCGAGACCCTGCACCCCTTCCCCGCGGACCAGCTCCTGATGGACGACGAGGGCGGCACCGCGGCGGTGACGGATGCCGACATGACGATTCTGGCGGAGCGCATCGATCGGCTGCGCCGGCGACTGGATGAACTTCTCAACGCACCGCGGGACTTCGCGGTGTGGGCGGTTCGCCCGGACAATCAATCACCCCGTTGAGGATGGAGGCTGAAGATGTGGCAACGAGGCGCGACGGCGGTGCCGTGCAGACGGATGATTTTCAGCTGCGGGCGCACTGAGGAGCCGCCGGTGGACATCGACCCTTCCGATTTTCTGGCGGCAGTCCTGTGAACGCGGGCATCGAAGGCCGCGTCGCCATCGTCGGCGGTTCGTCCTCCGGGCTCGGCTTTGCGGTGGCCGAAAAGCTGGTGGCTCGGGGTGCGAAAGTCGTCGTGGTGTCGCGGTCGGTCGAACGGGTTTCGGCTGCGGTCGACGCCCTCCGCGAGCTCGGGTTCGGCGAGGCCGAAGGCTGCGTCGCAGACTTCACCGACCCCGACGCTCCCCGGCGGGTGGTGGCAAAAACAACCGAGGTTTTCGGACCGCCCGAGATCGTCGTCGCCAACGGCGGTGGGCCTCCGGGGATGGCGGCGACCAGCGCCACGGCGGACCACCTGACTGCCGCCTGCGAGCTGCTGCTCCTGCCGGTCCAGAGACTGGCTGAGCTGACCCTGCCGGCCATGCGTTCGGCGGGGTGGGGCCGGTTCGTTGCCATCACCTCGGTGGCGGTCCGGCAGCCCCTGCCCGGGTTGGTGCTTTCCAACGCGTTGCGCGCCGCGGTCACCGGCTACCTCAAGAGCCTCTCCGATGAGGTCGCTGCGGACGGCGTGACGGTCAACACCGTGTGCCCGGGTTATACGGCGACGGATCGACTCGGCGTCCTCGCCCGAAATGTGGCGGAGCGCGAGGGCACCTCGGTGGACCGGGTCTTCGAGAAGTGGGCTCAGATGGCGCCGATCGGTCGCCTGCTGCAACCCGCGGAGGTCGCTGCGGCGGTCGCTTTCTTGTGTTCCGATGACGCGTCGGGCATTACCGGCATTGCCCTTCCGGTCGACGGGGGTTTCTCGAGGAGCCTGCTCTGAAACCTCAATTCCGTGCCGTTCGCGGCACGAAATCGAGCATGGACATTTGATGTGAAAGGGTTCACAATCTCTGAGGCGGGTGTGTAACCGCCCAAGTGGGAGGAAGCGAAATGCCGAAACGTGACTTGACCTTCGCGATCGTGGGCTCCGGTGGTGACGGCGTCATCACCGTGGGCGACATGATGGCGCAGGCGGGTGCGGCCGAGGGGCTGCACGTGATGAAAACGGAGGCCTACGGGCCGCAGATCCGGGGCGGCGAATCGTCGTGTACGGTTCGTCTGAGCGCCGACCCGATCTACGCCCAGGGCGACCTGGTGCAGGTGCTGGTGGTCTTCAACTGGGCCGACTTCGGGCAGTTCCGCGGTGAGATCGTGGTCGGCGAGGGCGCCGTCGTCCTCTATGAAGCCACCGACGAAACCCCGCGCGACGAGATCGACCTCGGACCGGTGTCCGAGGTGCGCTGGGTGCCGGTGCCGTTCATCGAGCTGGCCAAGGAGTCGGCGGGCACCACGCTGGCCAAGAACATCGTCACTCTGGGGCTGTTGGGTGAGCTCTTCAACTTGCCGAAGAACCCCATGGAACGGGCCATCAAGAACAAGTTCTCGAAGAAAAAAGAGGCGGTGCTCGAGGCCAACCTCAAGGGCTTCGAAGCCGGCAAGTTGCACGCCGCGAAGATCGAGGAGGCGGGAACCGGTCTGCGGTTGCAGTACACCCCCGGCGAGCCCATGCTCCTGATGTCGGGCAACGAGCTGTGCGCAGTCGCGGCCCTGCACGCAGGCTGCCGTTTCTTTGCCGGATACCCGATCACGCCGTCGTCCGAAGTGCTGCACCTGCTGTCGGAGCTGATGCCCAAGGTCGGCGGCTATTTGGTGCAGACCGAGGACGAGCTCTCGGCCATCGGCGCGGTGATCGGCGGCTCCTTCGCCGGCGTCAAGTCGATGACCGCGACCTCGGGCCCCGGTCTCGCCCTGATGACCGAGATGCTGGGTCTCGCCTCGATGGCCGAGATCCCGGCGGTGATCATCGACGTCCAGCGCGGCGGGCCCTCGACCGGGCTCCCCACGAAATCGGAGCAGTCGGACCTCTGGCAGGCCCTGTGGGGCTCCCACGGCGACGCGCCGCGGGTTGTCCTGGCGCCGGCCGACGTGGAGGACTGCTTCCACGCCACGGTGGCGGCCTTCAACATCGCCGAAGAGGCGCAGGTGCCGGTGATCGTGCTCTCCGACCAGTTCATCGCCCAGCGCCGCGAGACCCTGTCGATGCTGACCCTCGACCACGAGGTCGTCGGCCGCCAGGTGCCGTCGGCGGGCGACCTCCGGGGGTACCAGCGCTACAAGGAGACCAAGTCGGGGATCTCTCCGATGTCGTGGCCCGGGATGAAGGGCGGCGAGTACCAGACCAACGGTCTCGAACACAAAGAGGACGGGACGCCGACCTCGATGTTCCTGACCCACGAGAAGATGAACGCCAAGCGCTACCGCAAGCTGCGTCTGGTGCGCGACAAGTACAGCTTCTACCGCCGTTACGGCGCCGAAAAGGCCGAAGTGGGGATCATCTGCTGGGGCTCGTCGAAGGGCCCGGTCAAGGAGGCGGTGCAGAATGCCACCGCCCGCGGCGAAAGGGTCTCGGCGTTCGTGCCGCAGCTCCTGTATCCCTTCCCCTACCACGAGTTCAACGAGTATCTGAAGTCGGTCGACAACGTGGTCGTCATCGAGCTGAGCTACTCGGCCCAGTTCTACAAGTACCTTCGTACCTTCCTCGATCTGCCCGAAGCGCGCACCTTCGTTTTCAAGCGCTCCGGCGGCAAGAACCTGACGGTCGGTGAGGTCGAAGACAAGATCCAAAAGGTGCTGGAGATGGGTGCTCTCCGGCGGGAGGTCCTGGTATGAGCGCCTCGACGAAGACCGAAATCAAACCCGGCGCGTACAAGAGCGGGCTCAAGCCCGTCTGGTGCCCCGGATGCGGCGACTTCGGCGTCCTCAACGCCCTTTACCGCTCGATGGCCGCGCTGCAGATCGAGCCCTGGAACACGGTGATCCTTTCCGGCATCGGCTGCTCCTCGCGGCTGCCCGGCTATGTCACCACGTACGGTTTCAACGGCGTGCACGGTCGCGCCCTGACCCTGGCCACCGGGGTCAAGATGGCCCGCCCGGAGCTGACGGTGATCGCGGTCGGCGGCGACGGCGACGGACTCGCCATCGGCGGCAACCACCTCATCCACGCCTGCCGGCGCAATCTCGACGTCACCTACATCCTGATGGACAACGAGATCTACGGTCTCACCAAGGGCCAGGTGGCGCCGACCACCCCCACCGGCGACAAGACCAAGTCGACCTTCTGGGGCAACCCGGAACCGGCGGTGGATCCCTGCGAGCTCGCCATATCGACCGGGGCGACCTGGGTCGGCCGCGGATTCTCGGGCGACATGAAGGGGATGACCGAGCTCATCACCGCGGCCATCGAGCACAACGGATTTTCGTTCCTCAACGCGATGTCGCCCTGCGTCACCTGGCGCGGCGACGACGAGTTCAAGAGGCTCAAGGCCATGCAGAAGGCGATCCCCGAGGATCACGACCGCACCAGCCGCGCGGCCGCCGTCGCCTTCACCCGCGAGAAGGACGTGCTCACGACCGGCGTCCTCTACGAGGTCGAGGCGCCGACCATGATCGACCGCGTCGAAGAGATCAAGGAACGGGCCATGGGCGGCAAACCCGCCCCCTCGACCAAGGAGATGCTGAGCCGCTTCTACCCGAAGTGCTAGCAATTCGCGGCCGAAGCGCCGCGAATTGCGGTGCGGCCGTTCCGGCCGCAAACGGATTGTCGCGGGCACGGGCTTACCCCCGTGCCCGTTTTTTATCTCCCTCAACCTGACAGACCGACCTGTCTCATCCTGTCATCCCGACCGAAGCGAGGGCCGCCCCATCCTGTCATCCCGACCGGAGCGAACGCCGCCCCCTCCTGTCATCCCGACCGAAGCGAACGCCGCCCCATCCTGTCATCCCGACCGAAGCGAGGGCCGCCCCATCCTGTCATCCCGAATGGAGCGAGCGCGGCCCCATCCTGTCATCCCGCCCGCAGCGAGGGCCGCCCCCATCCTGTCATCCCGACCGGAGGCCCGGAGGGCCGTAGCGGAGGGATCTGGGTGGGGGTTGGCGCCAATGGCGTTCCTTGGGCTGTCCCCGAGATCCCTCCGCTCGGTCGCTTCGCTTCCTCGGTCGGGATGACAGTTAAGGAGGGTGTCGCTTCGCTTCCTCGGTCGGGATGACAGTTAAGGAGGGTGTCGCTTCGCTTCCTCGGTCGGGATGACAGTAAAGGAGGGTGTCGCTCCGCGCCCTCGGTCGGGATGACAGTCCGAAACATCCGACCGATGGGTCCGATGGCCTTCGGTCTATTCGACTGGCACTGCCAGCTTGCTCGCCAGGTTGTCCCTGATCCACTTGGCGTCGAGCCACTCGAGGGGGTCGACCGACTGGCCCTGGACGAAGATCTCGAGGTGGAGGTGGTCGCCGCCGGCGAGGCCGGTGGCGCCGCTCGTGCCGACGGTCTGCCCCCTGCTGACGGGGTCACCGGTTGCGACGGTGATCGACGCCATGTGGCCGCACAGGGAGAACAGCCCGTAGCCGTGGTCGATGATCACGGCGTTGCCGTAGAGGGTCATCCAACCCGCGAACACGACCACTCCCGAGTTCGGCGCCGGCACCGGCGCCCGCGCCGTCGAGGCGAGATCGAGTCCGAGGTGGGTCTGGCGGTCGACCGCCTTGCCGTCGTAGACATAGGTTCGGGTCTGCGCGAAGTTGGCCTTCAGCGCCGTGTTCGGCATCTGCAGGAAGGGGCCGGACCACAAGAACGCGGGTTGGCTCGAGCGCGCGAGGTCGGCGACCCGCGCCAGTTCCGCAGCGCGCAGCTCGCCGTTGATGACCAGGTACTGGTCGAGCAGCGAACCGGTGCCGTCAAAGCCCGGCGTCTGGCTGGCGATGGCGGGCACCACCCGGGCGAGGAAGTCGTCTGTCACGCCGATGGTGTCGGTACGCGGCGCGATGGGTTTGAAGAGATCGAGAAACGGCTGTTCGGTCCGGTTGCCGGCGTCGTCCTCGGCGAACAGCCGCACCTCGCCGGTGTCATCGAGATCCCACGGGATTGCGTACAGGACGAAACGGTCGTCCGCTCCGCCACCCTCGAGCGGGAAACCTGTGGCCTCGAATGCGCCGGCACGGACCCCGGAACGAAGGACCGTGTCGCCGACCCGGTAGACCGCCGCACCACTGCCCCCCTGCCGCACATAGTGCTGGGTGGAGACGAGTTCGAGGCGAGGCGGACGCCGCCGCACGACTGTCTTCAGTTCCACGATCGTCGGTTGCGGCCGGCGGAGGAAACCCGCCGAACGTGGAGCGGTCGCTCGCAGCACCACCTCTCCCTCTGTGAGCCAGGGCATGGTGTCGGTGCCGACGACCGCCTCGAGGGCGGCGTCGGCGGTGCCGCCCCCGCCGCCGAAAACGGTCGGCAGCGGCGAACCGGGGGCGAAGGCGTCCTCACTCAGCACCTCCGTCCGTTCGCCCTGTTGGACTTCGAGGCGGATCGCGCTGAGGCCCTGCGACGGCTCGGCGAACGAGGCCGTGACAACCGTGGCGGGTCCGATGGCCGGCCAATCCGTCACCAGGCTGATCGTGGGTTCGGGCCCGACCCGCAGGGCGAACCACGCGGTGAGGGCCGCAGCTGCGACCAGCAGCAGCACCAGCATCGCGGGGAGCTTGCGCGGCTTCTTTTGCGAAAACGATTGCATGAAGACTCCAAATCAAACGGCAATGTCGCGTCGGTCTCGCGACACCCGAGGATAACCTACCCGCAAGCTGTCGTGACTGCCCCCTACCGGTGCCTACCGGTGCCTACCGGTGCCAGGAGAAACAAAGTTAACAATGTTGTGATGGCCTCCCGCCGGAGGCGGTGGGGTGCCACGTCGGCGGAGGGTCCTTGTTGAAGGCGGTCTGTACCATGTTTACAACCGGTTTGCGCGTGGCGAGGCCGTGTTTGCCGACCCCGAGGGTTGCTGGAGAAGCATCCGGCTGCGGTGAGCCGATGGGTTGCCGAGGCGGCCCGGACAAGGCAGTTTGACCCCGAAATAGAACAGAAGATGACGAGACTCGACGAGGAGCTCAGCGCATGGGCGTTGGCTGCCGAGTCAAGCGAAGCGCTCGCACCGCGGGAACTCGGCAATGAACCGCTATGAGCACTTTGTTAACTGTGTTTCTCCTGGCACCAATCGATGTTGTCTAGGCTGACGATTTCCATCCGTCAAACCTGGACGATTCGGTCATCCCTCACAAGACGGGGTGGGGCGAGGAGGTACGGTGCCTGGCGCGTCACGATTCCCAGCTATTTGACAGAACGGGGAAGATCCGCCGTCACGCCTCCCCAGGCGCCCGAGCTCAGATCCTCCACGATTACCGCCAAGGCCTCGGGTGGCGCGGACGACTCGACCGGAAAGTCGAAGTACATCCCCCCCAACGCGCCGGCGGTCGTCTCCAACTCGTGGTGGATCACCGGATCCTCGCTCCCGGCCTTCACCGCGATCGAGAACCGAAGTGTCCGCTCGCTGCCTTCGACGAACAATGGTGCGACGGGGGCGAAACTCACAGCGACGGTCGCGTCGGCCGTCTGGATCCCGTCCTCTCCTTCACGGGAATCGGACACGGTCACTTCAACCGTCAGCTCGCCGACATGTCCCGGCTCCTCGAGGAGCCGGCGAAGCCGGGCCTCGGATCGCGCCTCCGACGTGCCGGACAGCACGACGCCGGTCGTCTGCAGCTCTACGCCGTCCCTGGCCGCGGAGACTTCGAGATCGCGGTAGACGCCCGCTGGAGGGCGGTCCACCTGATAGGTTAGCCGGTACCATCCGCTGCTGCGATCGATCACCGCGGAAAGGTCCTTTTTTCCCAGGACGACGTCACCGCCGCTCGGGGCCGCGAGGTGGCGTTGGGAACCCAGAGGATCGACCTGAAGCCAGGACGGCGTGAACGTCCCGACGCCGGTGCCCCGGCCGCTGTAGAATTCGTTGAGGCGTCCTTGCCCGCTGTTCTCGGCGGCTATCGTCGTTCCACCCATGCCGACGGAACGCCCCACAACCGGCACCACCAGCCAGCCACGCGCGGCCAGGTCTCTCCCGAGGTCCTCCACCCACCGTGACCGCCTCACAGCGACGTCCCGGGCTTCGAGATCGATCTTCGAGGCGTTCTCCGGTGAACGCCGTTCGACCGTCGGCTGGTAGAACTCCCGGGGGTCCTCGTCGAAGCCCGCACCGACGACCACAAGCATGGCTGGCTTCGCCCCAGACTCGGAGTCGGACCAGCTTTGAATCCGGTCGAGGTGACGGCGCACCGCGTGGTCCTCCTCGTGGATGGCGAACCTCACCGAGGGGATCAGACCCTCCTCGGAGGGATTGCTGGACGCGCCCTGGTCACGCATGGCCCCGGTATCGCGAAGAAACCGGGTGCGGATCTGTTCGATGTCGCCAGGGCCCGCGGGCGCCTCGACCAGCTCCAGGAGCGCGCTGCGGATCTGACCTGCGTCCCGCGATCCGTCGAGGACGGTGGTCAGGCCATGGCGGGACTCCACGACGGTCACCGGGCCCAACGACGCGAGCCAATCCGATCGTTCTGCGAGAACCTCGATTGCGTTGGAGATATCCGCTGCGCTGGAGAACTCCAGATCGGCGAAGATCGCCACCGGAAGAGCACCGCCCTCCGGTTGCGGCTTCAACGCGGCGTGATCGCCTTCCAGCCTGGACGGGTCCGCGAGCTGACGTGCCGCAAAACCTGACAGCGGTTCGATGTCGAGGACCGTGACCGGCCGGCCGTCTTCCAAAACACCAATCTCCGACGCCGTGAGATCGGTGACCGGCATCCCCGACGCGTCGCGGGCGGAGATGAGGACGGTCACGGCTGCGACATCCACACGAGCCTGGAGTGCAGGAGCAGCTGGCGCGCCCTGATCGACCGTTCCATCACGAGCCTGCGGGTCGCCGGGATCGGGATCGACGTCGCCATGCCGACGACCGGCGATAGCAAGACCATTCGGGAGCTCGAAGGAAACCTGCGCAGGACTGACGTCACCTTTGAGCCATGCGATACACTGCCGGTCAATCGCGCTCGAAACCTCCTCCAGCGAGGCCGCCACCGCCTCCATGCTCTTGACCTGCACACCGACCGGCCACCCGTCGTCCTGGGCCTTTCCGCTTCGGAGCACGAACAACGGGACCCCGACCTCCGCCAGATAGTCTTGTGCCTGCTGAGATGTAAACTGGCTCGCGTCACTGTCGGATTTCTTGCCGAGTATCAACACCACTGCCCGGCGGCGAGGACCGGCTGCCGCCACGAGCCCCGACGCCGCGACGGCATCGGCGATCCTCGGTGTTCCCTCAGCCTCGGCGGCGCCGAGCTGGAACAGCAACAGCAGCCAGTGGTCCTTGCCTCTGCTGAATCCGTTGGCCCTTTGAAGCCTTGGGTCCGGCAGCACGAACCACATCTTCTGGGCTGCGATCAGACTTCCCACCGCCCGTTTCCAGGAGGCCTTCGGCTCGGCCATGTCGCCCCATGACTGATGCAGGAAATAGTCCGGGTTGACCTTGACGGAGGAGCCGGTCGGCGAGCGCACTTTCAGCCAGCCGGTGGACATCAGGTAGTGGTAGTTG
Source organism: Candidatus Sulfomarinibacteraceae bacterium (assembly GCA_963823345.1). Classification (GTDB taxonomy): domain Bacteria; phylum Acidobacteriota; class Thermoanaerobaculia; order Thermoanaerobaculales; family Sulfomarinibacteraceae; genus Sulfomarinibacter. Next base: position 13,491 of record CAWGLE010000026.1, on the reverse strand, counting down.
GCGCTCGGGTCGAGCACAAACACCACCTCGAAACCCGAGTTCTCGACCGGCTCGAATGCAACCCCTCCGGTTGAGGCGATCGCGAGACAGGCATTGGGCTCCGAATCGGCGGCAACCAGTGCGACCGATGTCAAGACGGACTCGGTTTCGCCACCGAACGTGCCGGCCACGGCGACCGCCTCGGCTCGCCGCCCGTCCGGGAAGATCGCCGACCCTGCGATCACCGGCGGCGCATCGAAGTCCGAGCATCGGAACCGAAAGGTCTGCCCATCGTCACCGATCAGCAGCGGGCGGCCGTCATCGGTGACCTCGAGCACGATGGGGTTCGCCTTGTCGGGGTGCACCCACTCCGCCCGACCCGTGCAGACCCCATTGGACGTTCCCCGGTCGACCCGAATCGAGAGCTCTGCCTCCTGACCGGGCCTGTTGAACCATCGACGGGCGGCTGCGATGACCTCTCCGTCGCGGCCCCGCTGCACGAGCTCCAGGAGGTGAACCCGGGGAGCCATGCCGAAGTCGACTGTGCATTTGGGCCTCTCGGCGGGCGGCGAACACACCGGTTCGCCGTCGAGATACAGCACGGCGTGGCCTTCGGAGCCGTCGAAATCCACTTCGACGGTCTGCTCCCCGACAACGAGACCGACGGGGAACGAGAGGATCGAGCATTCCGAGGCAGCTCGAACGGGCGCCGCGGCCGCGGCCGAAAGGGTGATTACAGTCAGATGCAGGCACAGAGACCATGTTCGCGATCTATCACTCGCGGCCCCAGGGCGTTGGTCCCTGGTCAGTCGTGGATTCTGAACACTCCCTGCCGCAGCTGTGCTCATTGTTTGATGTTCTCAAAAAGACCTGTTTTCATGACGCCATGCCAAGGCAGTGGATGCGTGAACCGTGTGTGCTCCCGTGAAAAGAGAAGGCCTTCGCCTACAGAAGATGGATCGACGCACCTTGTTTGGATTCCACCGAAAATTGGGCTACTGCGAACAACACGCATCTCAGTTGATGTGCGTAATCTCCGGTTCGCCCTGTCCGATACGCCGCCGCCCTTCATCGCCTTCGCGTTGCCTCCCAGAACAGTTGGTCGTTCCCAGCCTTGGTGCCTTTGCGGCCCTCTTCACATGCAGACTCTGAGACACCAGTCCACAGAGCACCATTCGAAACATGTGACGGACCATTGACCAGTGGAACAGTTTTCGGAGTACACGGTCTTGTAGTTGCCTGAAAGCGATCCTTCCGTAATGATAGATCCTTCACAGGGGGCAAACACCATACCGTTCCATGTGCACTCTCCGAGAGATTCGGCGTCTTGAGGACATGTATAGTCATTTGTTTCGACCTCATATTGGCGTGCCGCTTGACCTGATTCTGGAAGAGTGAGCACTGTGAAAGCGAATGACAGAACCAGTAGACCAAAAACTGAAACCACCCTTCTCTTCATAGTCACCTCCACAGAATATCCGAACAAGGACGAAATCGGAGCCTCTCTGGGAATATCGGGGCTCTTTTTCTCATTGTCAACCGCGAAATCGAGACGGACCTAATAAAACAAGGGCACATTACGCAGAGATGAGCCCCGGAATTCGGGGTCCGGCCGCACCCGAACGCCCGGTTGGAGAAAAACCCATCACCAGCAATTCGCGGCGGCGGTCCTTCGGCCCGCTGCCGCGAATTGCTTACAGTCTCATACAACAATCAAGCAATATACTTGACGTCTTTATTTGACGACATAAATTGTTAACGGCGGCAAATATCAGCCCGGTTAACGGTTCGTGATCGGTGGCGGATGCATGAGCAGCACTGAACAGCACGCCGGCGGGGCCTCCCCCAGCGACCAGTTCTACCGCTTTCTGCGTTACGGCCATGTCCTGCGGTCCCTTCTCCGCGAGTTCCTCGAGGAAGACTTTCTACGCCAGGTCTGCAGGCACCGGCTGACCCGGTCGCAGTTCTGTTTCCTCAAGCTCATCGCGGCCAACTCCGACCTCCATGTGGGGGAGCTCGCGCGCTCGATCGGGGTGTCGGCGGCGGCTGCCAGCAAGAATCTCGACAAACTCGAGCGGTTGGGGCTGGTCACGCGGGAGGCGTCGAGCGAGGACCGGCGGGCCATTCTGCTGTCGGCGAGCAGTGAGGGCCGGCAATTGGTGAGCGACTACGAATGGCACAAGGCGGCCCGACTGGCCCCGGTGATCGCGACGTTGGGCCCCGAGAAAACCGGCCAGCTGTGCGACCTCCTCGAAGAGGTGTGCACGGGCATGCTGGCCCGGGTCGACAACCCGCGCGAGACCTGTCTTCGATGTGCCGGCTATTACCGGCCTGACTGCGTGTTCGAAAAGTTTCAGGGCGAGTGCGCGCTCAAGCCGCGGCGACGAGGCGAGGTGGAAGCATGATGACGGAATTTCGGATTTCGGATTTCGGATTTCGGATTTTTCATGCCGCCCGCCGGCAACTGAAATGGGGAACCTGCCGGCAAGACAGTATCCGGAGTCTGGAACACCGAGATCTCACACGGGTCCTCTCTGTGGCAGGCGGGTGGGTTGGGCGGAAATTCGAAATCCGAAATCCGAAATCCGAAATGTGTTACGGGAGGGCTTGATGAGGAATTGGCGGACGCCGCTGGACACGGGCAAGGTCAAGGTGCCGGTGGGTCGGGTGGTCATCATCGCCGATCGCTGCAAGGGGTGCGCCTTCTGTGTGGAGTACTGCCCCAGGGACGTGCTCGTGATGTCCGACGGCTTCAACAAGAAAGGGTATCACCCGCCGGAAGTGGTCACGACCGGCGAGTGCGTCAACTGCAATCTGTGCGAGATGATCTGCCCCGACTTCGCGATCTTCTGCGTGCCCGCGGAAAAAGCGGAGGCGGCGGCCGAGGGAGGTCCCAATTGAAGGCCGATCCAGCTGGCGTGCTGACGGGCGTTCACTATCTCGATGGTGATTACGCGTGCGGAGAGGGCGCCATGGCGGCGGGCTGCCGCTTTGTCGCCGGTTACCCGATCACGCCCTCGACCGAGGTGGTGGAGCGCATCTCACGGAGATTCCCGATGATGGGCGGCACCTTCATCCAGATGGAGGACGAGCTGGCCTCGCATGGCGGCGGTGGCGGGCGGCTCGTGGACCGGCACCAAGTGCATGACCGTCACCTCGGGGCCGGGCTTCTCGCTGATGATGGAGAACATCGGGCTCGCGACCATGATGGAGGCGCCCTGCGTGGTGGTCAACGTCCAGCGCGGCGGGCCCTCCACCGGTCTGCCGACCATGGTCGGACAGGCCGACATGATGCAGGCGCGGTGGGGGTCGCACGGCGACTACGAGCTCATCGCCCTGTGCCCGCAGTCGCCGCAGGAGGCCTTCGACCTCACCATCGACGCCTTCAACCTCGCCGAGACCTGGCGGGTGCCGGTGATGTTCATGATGGACGAGTGCGTCGGCCACATGACCGAGAAGGTCGTGATCCCGCCGGCCGACGAGATCGAGGTGGTGCCGCGCAAGCTGACCGACAAGCCGCCCGGCGAGTACAAGCCCTACGCGGTCAACGGCAGCCAGGTGCCCGAGAACGTCCGGGCGGGCGACGGTTACCGCTTCCACACCACCGGTCTGACCCACGACGAGCGGGGTTATCCGGCGATGACGGTCGAGTGTCAGGAGAAGAGCGTTCACCGTCTGATCAACAAGATCCGGCTCAACGCCGACCAGATCGTGCGCTACGAGGAGGAGTCGATCGAAGGCGCCGACGTGGTGGTGGTTGCCTACGGCATCACCGCCAGGGTCACGCGCGCCGGGATCGATCTCGCGCGCGCCCAGGGTGTCAAGGTCGGTTTCATGCGGCTGATCGTCGTCTGGCCGTTTCCCGAAAAGCGGATCCGCGAGCTGGCAGGTCAGGTCAAGGCCTTCGTGGTGCCCGAGATCAACTACGGCCAGATGGTGCTCGAGGTCGAGCGCTGCGCCGGCGGCAAGGCGCCGGCGGTGCTGGTCGGGCACGGGGGCGGCGGGGTGCACGATCCTGAAGTCATCTGCAAGGCCATCGTGGAGGCTGCCCGATGAGCACCGAAACCGAAACCGTCGCCCGCCCCGAAGACCACCCCATCGCGCCCTACCTGCGGATGGACCGGATGCCCCACATCTGGTGCCCGACCTGCGGTATCGGCACCATCGTCAAGTGCTTTGCCTCCGCCCTCGGCGAGGCCGGGGTCGACCTCGACAAGACCGCCATCGTCTCCGGCATCGGCTGCACCGGCCGGGTCGCCGGCTATATGAACCTCGACGCCTTCCACGCCACCCACGGCCGCGCCATCCCCTTCGCCACCGGGCTCAAGCTCGGTCGGCCCGAGCTCGAGGTGGTGGTGTTCTCGGGCGACGGCGATCTGTCGGGGATCGGCGGCAACCATTTCATCCACGCCGCCCGCCGCAACATGGATCTGCTGGTGATCCTGGTCAACAACTTCATCTACGGGATGACCGGCGGCCAGAACGCGCCCACCACGCCGGAGACCGCGCGCTCGTCGACCATGCCATTCGGCAACTTCGAGCGCCCGTTCAACCTGCCCCACCTGGCGGCGAGCTGCGGTGCGACCTTCGTGTCCCGCTGGACCTGCCTCCACATCCGGCGGCTCACCAAGTGCATCCGCACCGCGCTCGGGCGCAAGGGTTTCCGTTTCATCGAGGTGATCGCGCCGTGCTCGACCCTCTACTCGCGGCTCAACCGGCTGGGGAGCGGGCTCGATCTGATGAAGTTCTATCACGACAACTCGGAGATCCGGCACGGCGCCGACACCCGCGAGCTCGACATCGGTTTTCAGGACCGCTTCATCTGCGGCAACTTCATCGACGAGGAGCGCCCGACCTTCCTCGAGATGATGCACGCGCACTACACGAAGACCCTCGGCGACCGCTTTCTGCCCATGAAGCCGGAGGGAGGTTGGATCCATGAGTAAGGCATCGAGGACCGAGATCCGCATCACCGGCTTCGGCGGCCAGGGCGTGGTGCTCGCCGGCCACATCATCGGCCACGCCTGCGCGGTCAACGGCGGCAAGCACGCCACGATGATCCAGAGCTTCGGCCCCGAAGCGCGGGGCTCGGCCTGCTCGACGACCCTCGCGGTGTCCGACACCGAGGTGCTCTACCCCTACATCGGACGCCCCGACATTTTCGTCGTGATGTCGGGTGAGGGCTACGACAAGTTCGGCGACGAGCTCAAGGCCGACGGCATCCTGGTCTACGAGAAGGACCTGGTCAAGGTCCGGGAAAAAGAAGGTCAGAAATCCTACGGCGTGTCGTCCACGAGGATCGCCGAGGAGCTCGGCCGCGCCATCGTCCAGAACATCGTCATGCTGGGCTTCTTCGCCGCAGCCACCGAGATCGTCCCGGTCGAGACGATGCGGCAGGCGGTGGAGGAGTCGGTCCCCAAGGGCACCGAAGCTCTGAATCTGAGGGCGTTTGACGCCGGCGTCGCCGCCTTCAACGAGAGCTACGCCAAGGGTGTCCATACGGAAGAGGCCGCTCCGGTGGGGAGCTGATATGTCAAAGGTCGGCGTGTTCGTCTGTCACTGCGGTGAGAACATCGCCCGCAACGTCAAGGTCAAGGACGTGGTGGAGTTCGCCCTCGACGTGCCGGGGGCGGCGGTTACCGCGGACTATCCTTATCTGTGCTCGGCGCCGGGCCAGAAGCTGGTGATCGACGCCATCCGCGAGCACGGGCTCGATCGGGTGGTGATCGCCGCCTGCTCGCCGCAGCTCCACGAACCGACCTTCCGCGCCGCAGCGGCCCAGGCCGGGCTCAACCCGCACCTGGTGGAGATCGCCAACATCCGCGAGCACTGCTCGTGGGTCCACCGCGATCCGATCCAGGCCTCCGCCAAGGCCTGCCAGACCGTGACCGCGGCGGTGGAGAGAGTCAAGCGCGCGAAACCGCTCGATCCCGTCGAGGTGCCGGTGACCAAGAGCGCGCTGGTGATCGGCGGCGGCGTGGCCGGCATCCGCTCCGCCCTCGACATCGCCAACTCCGGCCACCCGGTGGTGCTGGTCGAGCGCGAACCGTCGCTCGGCGGCAACATGTCGCGGCTTTCGGAGACTTTTCCGACCCTCGACTGCTCGCAGTGCATCCTGACCCCGCTGATGGTGCAGGTGCTGCGCCACCCCAACATCGAGCTCATGACCTACTCCGAGGTGGAGGAGGTCTCGGGCTACGTCGGCAACTTCACGGTCCGCATCCGCCGCAAGCCGCGCTATGTCGACCCCGACGCGTGCACCGCCTGCGGTGACTGCGCCACGGTCTGTCCGTCGCCCGGGGGCAACGAGTTCGACATGGGTCTCTCGACCCGCAAGGCGATCTACATCCCGTTCCCGCAGGCCGTCCCCTCCACCTACACCCTCGACGCCGAGCGCTGCCTCAACGCCAACCTGCAGTCGCCGACCGGTTTCCGGGTGCTGGCCTGCGTCAAGTGCGACGAGGTCTGCAAGCCCAACGCCATCAACTTCGACATGCAGCCGGAGATCGTCGAGCGCCACGTCGGCGCCATCGTCGTCGCCACCGGCTACGACCTCCAGATCGGCCAGCAGGCGAAGGAGTGCGGCTACGGCGTCCTCCCCGATGTCATGGACGGGCTCGAGTTCGAACGCATGCTGTCGGCCTCGGGACCCACCGAGGGCGAGGTCCGGCGGCCGTCGGACGGCGCCGTGCCGAAGGACGTGGTCTTCATCCAGTGCGTCGGTTCGCGCAACCCCAAGCACGGCGTGCCCTACTGCTCGCGCATCTGCTGCATGTACACCGCCAAGCACGCCCTGCTGCTGCGCCACAAGGTGCCGGAGTCGCGCGCCTTCGTCTTCTACATGGACATCCGCGCCGGCGGCAAGGGATACGAGGAGTTCGTCCACCGCGCCATGGAAGAGGAGCGGGTGATGTACATCCGCGGCCGGGTCAGCCAGGTCTACCAGGAGGACGGCAAGCTCAAGGTCCTCGGCGTCGACACCCTGTCCGGCAAACAGGTCGAGATCAACGCCGACATGGTGGTGCTCGCGACCGCGATGGAGCCCACCGACCACGGCAAGATCGCGAGCACCCTGCGGATCGCCACCGACACCCACGGCTTCCTCAAGGAGGCCCACCCCAAGCTGCGCCCGGTGGAAACCCTGACCGCGGGCATCTTCCTCGCCGGCGCCGCGCAGGCGCCCAAGGACATCCCCGACACCGTTTCACAGGCCTCGGCGGCGGCCGCCAAGGGCATGGAGCTGCTGTCGCATGACTTCCTGGAACGCGACCCCACCACCGCGCAGGTCAACCAGGCCGCCTGTGCGGGCTGCTTCGAGTGCTTCCAGGTCTGCCCCTACGGCGCCATCGAAAAGCAGGAGGTGCGCGACCGCGACGGCAACCTCCTGCGGATGGTGGCGTGGTCGAACCCCGCCATGTGCGAGGGCTGCGGGCTGTGCGCCGTGACCTGCCGCGGCGGCTTCATCGACGTCGCAGGTTACTCGGACGAACAGGTCTTTGCCCAGCTCGGGGCTTTGGGACCGCTGCCGGAGGTGCTGGGACGATGAGCGACGCACAAACCTCCACCGTCCAACGAGCGGGAGCCGCCGCCGGGCGCGACGGCTGGCAGCCCCACATCGTGGCCCTGGTCTGCAACTGGTGCACCTACGCCGGCGCCGACATGGCGGGGACCACCCGCCTCGAGTACCCGGCCAACGTCCGCATGGTCCGTTTCCCCTGCACCGGGCGGATGAGCCCGCTGATGATCCTGCGCGCCTTCGAGCAGGGCGCCGACGGGGTCCTGGTGTCGGGGTGCCACCCCGGCGACTGCCACTACGTGCAGGGCAACCTGGTGGCGCGCCGCCGCTTCACCATCTTCCGCTCGCTGCTGGATTTCCTCGGCGTCGACCTCAAGCGGCTGCACTTCGCGTGGGTGTCGGCCGCCGAGGGCCACAAGTGGGCGCGGGTCGTGAAGGACGTCACCGCTGCGGTCACCGAGGCCGGGCCGTTGCCGCGGCTGTCCGCCGCCGATGCCTGGGACGGCCTCGAGCTGCCGTCGGTGGACGGTGGAGGCCCTGCCGAGCTTTCCGGCGCCGAGACCGAGGCGCTGCGCACCAACCTGCGCCGGGCCGCGTCGGAACTCCTGAACAACGACCGCGTCGGTGTGGTGGTGGGCTACCGGGCCGGCTCGCTGCCGGGTCGCATGGCGCCGGTGGTGGTGAGCACCGCGGCTGACTGCCAACAGCTCGACTGGGGCCCGGGCGCCGTCAACAACCTCGCCAACTACGCCAAGACCGCGCTCGAAAAGGCCGACAAGGTCGCGCTGGTGGTCAAGACCTGCGACCTCGGCGCGGTCACCGGTCTCATCCGTGAGGGCCAGATCGACCGCGAGCGGGTGCGGCTCATCGGGGTCCAGTGTCCGGGCGTACGACCCGAAGGCGAGGCCCTCGCCGACAAATGCCTGTCGTGCTCGGGCGCGCCGCACCCGATCTGCGACCTGGTGGTGACGGTGGACGGCGTTCGCGAAAGCTGCGCCGACCCGGCGGAGGCGCCGGCCGAGACCGAGGACGCGCGCGACCGGCAGATCGCCCATCTGGAGTCGTTGCCTGCCGACGAACGGTGGCGGTTCTGGCAGCGCCAATTCGGCCGCTGTCTCCGCTGCTACGCGTGCAGGGCCGCGTGCCCCCTGTGCTACTGCTCCTCGTGCATCGCCGACAAGCACCGCCCGCAGTGGGTGCCGACCTCGATCGACGAACGCGGCAATGGCGCCTGGAACGTCATCCGGGCGATCCACCTCGCCGGCCGCTGCTCGGGCTGCGACGAGTGCGCACGGGTGTGCCCGGCCGATATCCGCCTCGACCTCATCAACCGCAAGCTGGCCCTCGAGGTCGAGCGCCAATTCGGCGCCGCCGGGCTCGACCCCGAACACAAGACGGCGCTGGTCGACTTCCGGATGGAAGACGCTGAGGAATTCATCCTGTGAGGAGTGACTGATGGATCGCACGGCGTGGGTGCTGAGCGAGACCGAGGTACGGGCCTGGCTGCAGAGCCTGATTGATGGCGAACGCACAGTGGTGGCGCCGGTGGCGGAGGACGGCCTGACCCTGTTCCGGCCCATAGCCGCCGCCGACCACGCCGTGATCGAGCCCAGCGGCAAGACCCGGTGGTCGCCCAAGGAGTTCCTCTTTCCGCGTTCTGAGGCACTCTACCGTTACAGCTTCAAGGGCGACACCGTGGTGATCGAGGACCCGGCCGGACCGGAACAGTCGCAGGTTCTGTTCGCGGTCCGCGGCTGCGACGCCGCGGGTCTCGCCCGGCTCGACGAAATCTTCCTCAGCGACCGCAAGGACCCGCTCTACGCGGCGCGCCGTGAGGCCACGACGGTCGTCGCCGCGGGCTGTGCGGCCGCCGATCCCGAGTGCTTCTGCACCGCCGTCGGCGGCTCGCCGGTGGGCACGGAGGGCGCGGACCTGCAGCTGCTGCCGCTCGGCGAGGAGAGCTGGCTTCTGACGGCGCTCAACGGCAAGGGCGAGGCGCTGGTGGGCGACGCCGCCGCATCGTGGAGCAAGGGAGGAAAGAAGGAGCTCGGCAGGGCCGCTGAGCTCGCGCAGGCGGTTTCCGAACAGATCGCCCGCAACCCTATCCAGCACGAGTGGTCCGAGCTTCTCGAGGCGGGCTTCGAGAGCCCGTCGTGGGACCGGCTCGCCGAGCACTGTCTGGGCTGCAGCGTCTGCGCCTACGTCTGCCCCAGTTGCTCGTGTTTCGACATGAATCACGACGCCAACGCGTGGTGCGGCGAGCAGTGCCGGTCGTGGGACGCCTGCACCTTCGGGCTCTTCACCCTCCACGCCTCGGGCCACAACCCGCGCGCAACCCGCGGCGAGCGCTACCGCCAACGGGTGCTCCACAAGTTCTCGTTCACCGGTGAGGGTGGGGATCACTTCCGCTGTGTCGGCTGCGGCCGTTGTGTCGCCCTGTGCCCGGCAGGGCTCGACATCGGCGAGATCGTGACCGCGGCAGCCACCGCCATCGAGCAGGAGGGCGCAGATGCAGCTCGCTGAGATCTCCCCCAACCCCTACCACCCGAACCTGATGCGGATCGCCGGCTTCGCGGACGAGACCCGCGATGTGCGAACGCTCAGGCTGCAGTTCATCGACGAGGCCGAGGCGGACGGGTTCGGCGGCTGGCAGCCGGGGCAGTTCGGCCAGTTCACGGTCTTCGGCGCCGGCGAGTCGGTCTTCGCCATCGCCAACAAGCCGTGGCACCCCAACGGCAGTTCCGGGCCCCCGACCATCGAGTGCACCTTCCGCGCCATCGGCAAGGTCACGAACGCGCTGCGCGCCATGTCCGAAGGCCAGACCATCGGCTTCCGCGGCCCCTACGGCAACCACTTCCCGCTCGACGACTGGCGCGGCAAGAGCCTCATTTTCATCGGCGGCGGGATCGGCATGGCGGCCCTGCGGTCGGCCATGCTCGCGGCCATCGACCGCAAGTCCGAGTTCGGCGACATCGTGATCCTCAACGGAGCGCGCACCGTCGCCGACATGGTCTACAAAGAGGAGATGCCGGGCTGGCAGGAGACTGACGGCGTCACCGTGGTCCGCACCGTGGACCCCGGCGGCGAGACCGAAGGGTGGGACGGCGAGGTCGGTTTACTGCCGAATGTCTTCGAAAAGCTCGCTCTCGATCCCTGCGACCGCATCGTCATCGCCTGCGGTCCTCCGGTCATGCTCCACTACCTCTTTCTGAGTCTGGGCAAGACCGGCTACCAGCCGGATCAGGTGGTGACCACCCTCGAAAACAAGATGAAGTGCGGCATCGGCCACTGCGGCCGCTGCTACGTGGGGCCGTTTTCGGTGTGCAAGGACGGACCGGTGGTGACCTGGGCGGAACTCAACGAACTGCCAAAGGATTACTGATGGACGCCAGAGTCAGACCCGATTGGGACATCCGCGACGCCATCCTCGACATGGGTGGGACCGACGCCTACAAGTGCTACCAGTGCGGCAAGTGCATGGCAGTCTGCCCGTGGTCGCACGTCGAGACCGTGCTCTTCCCGGTCTACCGCACGCCGCAGTCGGTGAAGTTCGGGGCGATCATGACCTCCGAAGACACCGAGCAGATCGAGCGCGAGGTCGAGGAGGTCTACCGCTGCGTGGGCTGCGAATCGTGCTCCACCTGGTGCCCGCACGATGTCTCGATGCCCACCATCATGCGCGGGATCCGCCGCATCCTGGTCGAGTATGGTTCCTACCCTTCGCAGCTCGCGGACTCGGTAGGGCGCATCGCCAGCTCCGGCAACCCCTTCGGCGAACCGCGCGAGAACCGCGGCCAATGGGCCGAGGCGCTGGAGGTCCAGGCCTACACCCCCGACATGGACTACCTCTACTCGCCGTGCTGCACTCCCTCGTACGACCCGCGCGCCAAAAAGGTCGCCGTGGCCACCGTCAACGTGCTGCGGACGGCCGGCGTGACCTTCGGCATCCTCGGCGATGCCGAGTCGTGCTGCGGTGAGGCCATCCGCCGGGTCGGCGCCGAGGAGGTCTTCCAGGAAGTGGCGGGCGCCAATGCCTCCGTCTACGCGGAAGCCGGCGTTCGCAGGAGCGTGTGCACCTCGCCGCACTGTCTGTTGACCTTCAAGAAGGAGTACTCCGAGTTCGACGCCACCTTCCAGCCCGTCCACCAGACCCAGCTCTTCGCCGATCTCATCGCCAAACAGCGGCTGACGCCGTCCAAACCTCTGGGCAAGAAGGTCGTCTACCACGACCCCTGCACCCTGGGGCGGGCGAGCGGCATCTACGACGAGCCGCGCGCCGTGCTGCAGTCGATCCCCGACCTCGAGCTCGTCGAGATCCCGCACTACGCTCGCGAGTACAGCCTGTGCTGCGGCGGCGGCTCGGGCGGGATGTGGATCGAGCGCGCCAAGGGCGAGCGGCTGTCGGACATCCGCGTCGCCCAGGCCGCCGCCACCGGCGCCGACATCCTCGCCGTGGCCTGTCCCTACTGTCTGCAGATGTTCGAGGACTCGGTCAAGACCATGGATCTCTCACTCGAGGTCAGGGACGTGGCGGAGCTGCTGGCGGAAGCCCTCTGATGGAGGACTCGCGCGAAGCGTAGCCGCTCTGGTGATAGCGCTCGCGCTCGCCGCGGCTCTTGGCTCCTCCCCGGCCGCTGGCCCGGCTGACTGAGCCTGCCCGATCGGGCGGAACCTCGCGTGGACGGCAAGCGGGGGATTATCGTGGCAGCCGGCGGTATTTGTCATGGCATCGGCTGACGACATTGCACCGGGCGAGCGGTCCAGAAGGTGACCGCTCGCGCCGCGTCGGGCCCGGTGCGCGGCAGGCCCAGGAGGTCGGGCACGCAGAGCGGCGCGACGTAATTGAAGAGCAGCACGTCGTAGGCGTCGAAGCCCAACCGAGCCGGGCGGCGAAGAGCACCAGCCACTGGTAGCCGGAGAAGCCGAGGACCTGGCGGGGAGCGGGGGCGGTCGGTGGAGAGGGGTTCGACATCGGCGGATTGGAGCCGATGAGCGCCGCGTGTCAGGCGGGCGAGCCTTCAGACGGCGGCTCTGACGCCATCACGGTCGCGTCGTCGGCGCGCTCGGTGGCCGCGGTGGCCTCGATCAGGCGCTCCGCTTCCTGCGGGCCGAGGTAGCGGTCGATCACGGCGTGCAGCAGGTAGAGGACCGGCGTCACGCCGATGGCGACCACGAGCTTGAAGAGGTAGCCGCTCGAGGAGGTGTTGAGGTAATTGAGGAAAGTGAAGGGCTGCTCCGCCCGGCTGAAGCCGAGCCGCCAGGGCAGGTAGAGGCCGACGAAAGCGACCACGAAGGTGTCGATCAGCTGGCTGACGAGAGTCGAGCCGGTGGCGCGCAGCCACAGCAGGCGGTGGCCGGTGCGGCGGCGGATGATCCAGAACACCGTCACGTCGATCAGCTGCGCGGCGAGGAACGCGGCGATCGAGCCGACGATGATCCACTGCGACTGCAGGAAGACGCGTTGGAAGGAGGCGTCGTCGACCGGCGAGAAGCCGACCGCGCGCACCCGCCCAGCCAGCCACAGCGCGACGAAGGAGTAGGCGATGATCCCGGCGCCGAGAATGCTCAGGCGCCGCACTCCGGCGCGGCCGAAGTACTCGTTGATGATGTCGGTCGTGATGAAAACGATCGGCCACAGGATCACGCCGCAGGAGAGCGTGAAAGCGTGCCAGACCGAAGACTCGGCGACCAGGAACTGCCAGGGAGCGGGGACCTGGAAGAGCTTGCCGCCGATCATCTCGGCAAGCAGCGCGTTGCCGAGGAAGAAACCGGCGAGGACAAGGAACAGGATCTGCCGGCGCTGCTCGCGTCCGCCCGTGGCGGGGGCCTTGGAGGCTCGGGGGTGCAGGTCTGCCATCGCCATCAGTGTAACCGGGCTCGCCGTCGACTCGGCGGCCGCCGCGGTGAGGCGGTCGGAAGGACACTCCCAGGACGCGGCCTTGCCCGAGACACCGTGAGCCGAAAGGGCTGTAATCGCGTGCGAGAAGGACCGCAAC
>CAWGLE010000025.1:0-15141 GCA_963823345.1 Candidatus Sulfomarinibacteraceae bacterium | reverse complement strand
CTTGGCCGGAGCGTGCCGAAACCGAGCTTGAAATCGATCCGGTAGAGGGTCCTCGCCGGGCCGGGATCGATCCAGTAGACGAACTCGCCCTTGCGCGAGAACATCTCGCGGTCGGCCGGCATCGGTTGCACCCGCTGCAGCTCGCGCTTGCCGTCGTACGTGTCGAAGCGTTTTCGCTCGCCGACGACGGAGACCGTCTCGATCACTCCCCTGTCGCTCAACGCGTTGAGCGAGAAACTCTCGACGCCCGGTTCCGCCAGCACGCGGCCCCGATAGACGAAGGCCAGCGGATCGAGGGCGGGACGGCCGTCGTAGGGGAAGCTCCCCTTCTCACCGTGCTTGTCCGCCAGCACCACGCCTTTTTCGCGATCGACGTCGTAGCGGCGGATCTTGCGCTCGCCCTTCTCCGTGATGTCGCTTTCGTAGGCGATGGTGGTCATGGTCTCGGCGTCGACCCACGAGTCGATCCGCCCGTCGACCCGGTAGATCTTGTTGAAGAACTTCGAGTTGCGCGCCGTCATGACGACGTGGTACGCGGGCCGGCCCCGATAGTCTTCGAGCCGGCTCTCCAGCGTCATGAGACCGCAGGTCACGCCCAGGTACTCGACCGAGTAGGCGAAAGGACCGTCGAGGGAGAACTCGCTCGGCCGCGCTTTGACGTCCGGCGTCTGGGGCGCCGCGCGAAAGACGTAGGAGCCCGCGAGAATCGCCGCCAGGACCGGCATCGAGACCACCAGGGTGGTGCGGAGCGGCCGGGTCATCGACGCGCGCCCCTCACGCGGACGCGCCTTTCGCGGCGGCAACAGCGCCGTCGGCGGTCGCGCGGTTGCGGTACAACGAACCGTCCACTGCCGCCGCCATCTTCCCGGGGTCGAGACCGCCGCCGACGAAATCCGCCATCAGGCGCGCCTGGCTCAGGGGGTCGCTGACCACATCGGCGTAGTTGAGGTAGAGCGCTTCGAAGTGGGGCCTGAAACGGAGCTGGAACTCGACCTTGTCGAGGTGCGCCTCGTACATCGCGAGCAGGTCCTGGTCCCCGGTCTGCGACTCCTCGCCGCGGCGCTCGAGCATCTTCGCCTGCGACGCCAGCACCTCGTGCAGGTTGCGACGCATGAAGATCACCTTGTAGGCATTGTCGGCGGGCAGATAGTTGAGCAGCGAGGACACCACCTTGATGACCTTGCCGCGCGCCGCGCGAAGCCAGGACGTGTCCTCCATCTCGGCCAGGTCCTTGACCCGTTCGTCCTCGTAATAGCCTTTGGGGTTGTCCACGTCGGCGGTGCGGACGTTGTCCACCACCAGCTCCATGCCGCCGGCCTCGAGCATCTTCATCGCCATCGAGGTCCCGGAACGCGGAAGACCGGAGACGATCACCACCGGTCGACCGTACTTGAGCCGCCGGAAAAAATCGCGCAGCTTCGATGTCATGTGACGTTGACTCCCCGCGGCGGCGGTTCGGAAATATTCTGCCAGGTCGCCGCGTTTGCAGAAAACTGATGGCCCCGCGCAGAGGCGGCCTCCCGTCTCTGCCGCCTGGTTATACTACAATGCCGCGGCCGGAAGCCCCACCTGCACCGTGCGGCCGAGGGCCAGGCCCGATCCACCCGAGGAGTCCAGTTGGCGCGAGACGCTTCGACCTTCAAGAACCCGTATATCCTGACGGCCGCACACTTCGGGCTGTTGTCTGCGGCCCTCTTCTGGCCGTGCACGGCCGACGCCTACGTCGGCCCGGGCGCCGGGTTCGCGGTGCTGGGCTCCTTCGCCGTGATCTTCGTGACCATGATTCTGGCCGGGGTCTCCCTGCTGGCGTGGCCCTTCCGGATGCTGTGGCGCACGATCCGCCGCCGCAGCCGCAGCAAACCGCTGATCCGGCGCCTGATCGTGGTCGGCTTCGACGGCCAGGAGCCCCGCATCACCGAGCGGCTGATGGCCGAGGGCCGGATGCCCAACTTCTCGAAGCTCGCCGGAGATGGGCGGCTACAGCCGTCTGCGTTCGACCTTTCCGTCCATCACCCCGGTCGCGTGGTCGTCCTTCACCACCGGTACCAACCCCGGCAAGCACAACATCTTCGATTTCCTCGACCGCGATCCCCGCACCTACCTGCCGCGGCTGTCGTCGACCGAGATCGGCTCGGTCGACCGGGTCCTCAAGATCGGCAAGCTGCGGATCCCGCTCGCCAAACCGAGCATCCGCAACCTCCGGAAATCGAAACCGTGGTGGACCATCCTCGGCGAGCACAACATCTGGTGCGACGATCATCCGGGTGCCGATCACCTTCCCGCCCGACAAATTCTACGGCGCCCAGCTCGGCGCGATGTGCATCCCCGACCTGCTCGGCACCCAGGGCACCTTCATGCTCTTCACCACCCGTCCGGGCGGCGAGACATTCCAGGAGGGCGGTCTGCGCTTCGAGCTCCGGAGCAACGGTTCGAAGGACAGCTTCGAGGGCACCATCGAAGGCCCCGGGAACACGTTCTTCGAGGGCGACCCGCCGATGACGCTGCCGCTCAAGCTCGAACTCGACCGGGCTGCCCAGCGCGCGCTGGTGTCGGTCAACGGCGAGACCGCGGATCTCGAGACAGGGCGTTCTCAGCGACTGGGTGAAGCTGAGCTTCAAGGCCGTCGCCGGGATGAAGGTCACCGGGATCACCCGGATGATGGTCACCGAGATGGACGACCACGTCTCGCTCTACCTCTCGCCCATCAACATCGAGCCCGAGAAACCGGTGATGCCCATCTCCCACCCCGGCTACTACTGCTCCTACCTCGAGAAGAAGCTCGGTCCCTTCGCCACTCTCGGGCTCGCCGAGGACACCTGGGCTCTGAACGAAAAGGTCACCGACGACCGCACCTTCATGACCCAGACAACAGACATCGACGCGGAACGCGAAGAGATGCTCTTCACCGCTCTCGACAAGCTGCGCAAGGGCGCGCTGGTGACCGTCTTCGACGCCACCGACCGCGTCAACCACATGTTCTGGCGCTACACCGAGGACGGCCACCCCGCAGCCGCAGGGATCGAGAATCCCGAGTACGGGGACGCCATCGAACAGCAGTATCTGCGCAACGACGAGATCGTCGGCAAGGTCCTGGCGCGGCTTCAGGACGGCGACGTGCTGTGGGTGATGTCGGACCACGGCTGCACCTCGTTCCGCCGCGGCGTCAACCTCAACGCCTGGCTTCGGGACCACGGCTACCTCGCCCTCAAGGAGGGCGCCGACGGTTCCGAACAGTGGCTGCAGTCGGTGGACTGGTCGCGCACCCGCGCCTACGCCGTGGGGCTGGTCGGGATCTTCCTCAACATCGAGGGCCGCGAGGCGCAGGGCATCGTCACGCCGGGCGCCGAGGTCGAGGCCCTCAAGGCCGAGCTCAAGGCCGGGCTCGACGGGCTGATGGACGACGAAAAGGGCGTGGTGGCGATCAACGAGGCCTTCGACACCGACGTGCTCTACCGCGGCCCGTACAAGGGCAACGCGCCCGATCTGCTGATCGGCTACAACCACGGCTACCGGATCTCGTGGGACTGCGCCTCCGGCGTCGTCGCCGGCGCGGTCTTCGAGGACAACGTCAAGGCGTGGAGCGGCGACCACATCGTCGATCCCCGGCTGGTGCCGGGCGTCTTCTTCGCCAACCATCCGATCGACAAGGACGACCCCGCCATCATCGATCTCGCACCGACCGCGCTCAGCCTGTTCGGTCTCAACCCGCCCGCCCACATGGAGGGCCGACCGATCGTCGAAGGAAATCCTCTCAACCGACCGTCAAGGGAGAAGTGATCATGTTTGGATACACCAAGGTCAAGCTCGAGACCAGCCTGATCGACAGGATCAGCAAGTTCTCCAAGATCGCCGGCTACTCCTCGCCCGAGGAGTTCATCACCCACGCCCTGGAGAAGGAGCTCGCCCAGCTCGAGGATGCCGGGTCCGAGGAGGAGATCAAGAAACGCCTCCAGGGCCTCGGCTACATGTCGTAGGAGCGACGCCTGATTTCATGAAGCTCATCAACGACCTCCTGCGCCCGCTGTTCGACCTGCTCCAGGCGCCCCTCGCCGGCATGTCGGCCTTTTTCGGCGTGCTCGTGTGGTCGATCCCGGTGGGCGTCTTCGCGCTGTGGGTCTTCGGCAAGACCTCGAATCAGAAGCGGATCGCCGAGGTCAAGCGCCGGATCTTCGCCGGCCTGTTCGAAATCCGCCTCTTCAACGATGACCTCCGGGCGATCATGAGGGCGCAGTGGGAGATCCTGGGGCACGTCCTCCACTACCAGGCGCTGGCGCTCAAACCGATGATCTTCATCCTGCCGCCGCTCGTGCTGGTCATGGTGCAGCTCCACCAGTTCTACGGTTTCCGCGGTCTGCAGCCCGGCGACCAGGCGTTGATGACGGTGCAGCTCGATCCAACTACTGCGACCGGCGCTTCGCGGCCCGACATCGGCCTCGACCTGCCCGACGGGCTCCGCGTCGTGACGGGACCGGTGTGGGTCCCCTCGCTCGCCCAGATCAGCTGGGAGCTGGGCGTCGACGCCGAGGGCGACTACGACCTCGAGATCGCGGTCGACGGAGAAAAGGCCGCCAAGAGCCTGCGGGCAACCTCCAGGCTGGTCCGCCTGTCTCCGGAACGGCCGTCCCGGACCTTCATGGACCAGTTGGAGTGGCCTTCCGAACAGCCTCTCGAAGACGGATCCGCCATCCGCTCCATCGTCCTCGGCTACCCGGAAGGCGCCATCGCATTTCTGGGCTGGGAGTTCGAGTGGGCGTTCGCCTGGATGGTGGTGTTCTTCGTCCTCACCATGGTGATCGCTTTCCTGCTCCGCAAACCCATGGGCGTCGAGCTCTGATCGTGACACCCCTGAGAAACCGCCCGAAGACCCTCGGGGCAGCATTGATCTGCGCCTCGGCCGCGCTCTGGGGTCTCGACGGTGTGGTCCTCACACCCCGGCTCGCCAACCTCCAGGTCCCCTTCGTGGTCTTCCTGCTGCACGCAGTCCCGTTCGCCCTCATGCAGCCTTTTCTCTGGCGCAGCTACGCCCGGCTCAAGGCGATGGCGGCGCGGGGCTGGCTCGCCCTCGCTCTGGTGGCCCTGTTCGGCGGCCTGCTCGGCACCATGGCCATCGTCAAGGCGCTGTTTCTGGTCGATTTCAACCAGCTCAGCGTGGTCGTCCTGCTGCAGAAGCTGCAACCGGTATTCGCGCTGGCCCTTGCGGCGCTGCTGCTCGGCGAACGGATTTCGGCGCGTTTTCTGGGCGCCGCCGTCGTCGCCCTTGGCGGCGCCTACCTGCTGACCTTCGGCCTGTCGGCTCCGTCGGCGGCCACCGGCTCCATCGCCTTCACAGCGGCGCTGTTGGCCATCGTCGCCGCAGCATCCTTCGGGACCGCCACCGTTCTCAGCAAGATGCTCCTCGGCTCCCTCGATTTCAAGGACGCCACCTTCGCCCGCTACGGCATGACCTCCGCCATGGCGCTGTTGTATCTCGCGGTTCGCGGCATCGGCCTTCCCGTCGCGTCGATCACCGGAGCGAACTGGGTGATCGTGCTGATCATCTCCCTGACCACCGGGTCGGGCGCGATCTTCCTCTACTACTACGGTCTCACCCGGGTGCGCGCGAGCGTCGCCACCATCTGCGAGCTCACCCTTCCCCTGACGGCGGTGATCCTCGACTACGTCGTCAACGACTCGGTGCTCGACCCCTGGCAGTTCCTCGGCGGCGGCCTGTTGATCGGCGCCATCGTGTGGATCAGCGTGCAGGGAGTTGAGCAGACGCAGGAAAATTCTTAATTTTGAATTCTCGATCTCCACTGTCTCGGAACTCGAGACACCATATCTGCGTCGGCCCTGGGGAATGTCATCCCGACCGAAGGCCCGCAGGGCCGAAGCGGAGGGACCTGGGGGGCGGTATGAGGATACGCGTTTCCTGCAGCCACCCCCCAGATCCCTCGACTCGCTTCGCTCGCTCGGGATGACAGATAACAAACACCGCAGTGCCCGAAAAAAAAGTCAGAGTGGTTTCTGAGGGAACATCCTCGGCAGGCCCGCCGCGACGGCGTAGTGGAGTATGGCGGTGACCGCCTCGAGGGTGATCCATCGCGAGGGTTCGCCGGTCAGCGGGCGCACACCCACCGGAAGGGTTTCCGGCACCCCGACGCCCCTCGCCCACCGCCCGCCTTCGAGCTGAAGTTGTTGCAGCCGCTCGAGCGCCGGGAACATCACCGGGTCCCAACTCGCGTCCGCACGAGCGAGAACCGCGCATGCCTCCGCGGCGTCCGTGCGGTCGAAGTTCGGGAAACCCAGAAGCCACAGGTCGTCACCCATGCCGGTCACGGCCGAGCGGACGGCGTGCACGGCCCGCTCCCGCAGCGCCGTGCGATTGACGGCGTCGCAGGCCGTCAGCGCGTCGAGCAACGCCACCGGCGTCACCGCGCAGGCGCCCCTTCCGTCAGTCAACCACCCGCCGTCCGCCGATTGCGGCGCCGCTTCATCGAGCCAGGCCAGCGCCTCCTGAAACCGCGAGTGGCGGCACCATCCGAGCCGGGCGAGGGCCTGGAGCACGCGGGCGGTCAGCCCGGCCTCGGCCTCCCCGCCTTCGCCGGGGGCAAACCCCCCGGTTCCGGGCGCCGCCTCCAGCAGTCGCTGAGAGGCCGCGTGGAGTCTGGGATCGGTCGGATCGGCGCCCCATCGGACCGCCGCCAGCAGGCGCCAGCCGGGTCCCCCGAACGCATCCCACAACGCGGCGTCGCCGCCCCAGGAACCGTCCGGCAGAAGGTCCTCCAGCAGGTTCGCGACCGGCTCGACGGCATTCGCGCCGCCGCGCGCGCGGACGACCGCCGGGCTGTCGGCCGGCCGGCCGATGACGTCGGTCAACACCCGCCAGTGCAGGTTGGGGCGGGACGGGTCGAGGAGCCAGGGCGTGGGATCGCCGCGCAAGGCCTCCCACCCGCGTTCGACGGCAGGGGGGTTCAGAGCCTTCCCATGCGCCGCTGCTGCATGGTGTGGCGCAGCACCCGCAACGCGCCCTCGATCCGGGAGATGCGGCGGTTGCGCGCCTGCAGCGCGGGTTGGTCGTTGAGGTCGATCACCACACCCCGG
The DNA here is from genome assembly GCA_963823345.1 of Candidatus Sulfomarinibacteraceae bacterium. GTDB lineage: Bacteria > Acidobacteriota > Thermoanaerobaculia > Thermoanaerobaculales > Sulfomarinibacteraceae > Sulfomarinibacter. Next base: position 8,061 of record CAWGLE010000025.1, on the reverse strand, counting down.
GTCTCGCGCAGCCGTTTGTCGAGCTCGAACTCGAGCATGGTCATCTGATCGACGGTCAGCCGCTTGAGGCTGACCTGGGTGACCAGGGAATAGCCGTCGCTGATCTGATTCGCCATCGCCGGCGCCGAACCCCCCTGGAATGTCCCCACGATCACCTCCCGAGCACGCCGGAACAGTGTAGAACGGTTGATTTCGAATTTCGAATTTCGGATTTCGGATGTGGCCCCCACCCTCCCCCATTTCAGGCTCACCCGAATGGATGTATGCGGTCGCCGATCCACGAACAGATGCCTCTGAGCCGGGGGTGGTCGGGTGGAAAATCCGAAATCCGAAATCCGAAATCCGAAATTCTTATCGGGGTTCACCCGCCACTCGACGGAGCGCCCCCTGCCGGTACTCCATCACCAGGGTGGCGCGGCCGGCAAGCTCGCGGTCCGGCGTGATCCAGATGCTGGTGCGGCCGACCGAGGCCCGCACCACCGCCGTCCGCCACAGCTCGCCGCGCATGGCGTTGACCCACGGCATCGGGTCCACCACGACCAGCACGCGGTACGCCGACGGGATCACCCGTGCCACCAGCACCAGCATCTTGTGAAACACCGACAGCGGTTCGCCGTCGGTCGCCAGCGGCCGGTCGCCGAGCGCCTCCGCCACCTCGGTCAACGAGCAGGCCTCCCGCACCGCGGCCGCCGCGGCGCGGTCGAGGGGCCGGTCGCCGAGCGCAGCCAGATTGCCGCTCAACCCTCCGGACACGAAGGGCTCACCGGGCGCGACCAGCGCCACCAGACGCTCGCCCACGCGCAACGGCGACCCGTCGACCGTCACCTCACCCGCGAACGGCGCGCGCCGGCCGGCCAGAACCTCGGCGAGGATCGCGGCCTCGCCGGGCGCGTCGCACAGGATGCCCAGGGAGTCGCCGGCGCGCAGCTCGAGCTCCAGCGGTGTCGACCTCGGGAGGTTGTCCGGTCCGGCCACCACCACCGCGTCGAGGCTCAGGGTGCCGCGCACTTCGCGGACCGGCGCCCCCGGTGCGGCGATCGCCCCGTCCTGCGCGCCGGAGCGCGCCAGGCGTTGCGCCGCGTAGAGCAGCAGGGCCGGCGCCAGCCAGCCGCCGTGCTCGAAGGCCACCAACCGCGGGGCCAGTGCGAAAACCACCCCCCAGGACCCGACCGCGAGGTAGTCGGCCGCATCCGGCCGGCTGCCGTCCCGCCGCGGCCGCACCCGCGCCACCGCCGCCACCAACGCCGCCAACAGCAACCAACCGAGACCGATCTCCCAGCCGCCGCGGGTGACGACAAACACGAACGCCGACACCGCGACCGCCGCCCCCGCCCACGGTTCGGCCGAGCGGCTGCGAAAAACCGGCAGGTGGGCGGACAATGCGCCGGCCACCACCGCCGGCGCCCACCAGGGGCGTTGCCAGGCGATCCACGGCAGAGCCGCCAGCAGCACCGCGTGGTACCATCCGGCGACCATCGGCCAGGGGATTTTCATGGGGTCATGGTACCCCGGTGCGGCGACACATCAAAGATATCGAAGGGTTTCGACATGCGTGAGTTCGACGGGTTGGATCTCTACCGCATCGACGATCTGCTCACCGACGAGGAGCGGATGGTCCGCGACTCGGTGCGCGAGTGGGTCACGGGCCGCATCCTGCCGCACATCGAGCAGTGGGCCTGGGACTGCCACTTTCCGCGCGAGCTGGTTCCCGAGTTGGGTGCGCTCGACCTCCTCGGCGCCCCCTACTCCGAGTTCGGGCTGCCGGGCGTCAATGCGGTCACCTACGGTCTGATCAACCGCGAGCTCGAGCGCGGCGACTCCGGCATCCGCTCGTTCGTGTCGGTTCAGACCTCGCTCGTCATGTACCCGATCCTGCGCTGGGCCAACCGTGAGCAACAGCAGCGTTGGATCCCGGCGCTGGGCAAGGGCGAGGCCGTCGGCTGCTTCGGGCTCACCGAACCGGACTTCGGTTCCAACCCGGGCGGAATGCGGACGCGAGCGGTGCGCGACGGTTCGCAATGGGTCCTCAACGGTGCCAAGGCGTGGATCACCAACGGCTCCATCGCCGACGTCGCGGTGGTGTGGGCGCGAACCGACGACGGCGTCCGGGGCTTCCTCGTCGAACGGGGTACGCCGGGTTTTTCCACGATCGAGCACAAGGGCAAGTACTCGCTGCGCGCCTCCGTCACCTCGCAGCTCGCCTTCGAGGACTGCCGTCTGCCGTCGGACGCCCTGCTGGTCGGCACCACCGGCCTCAAGAACGCCCTGCAATGCCTCAACCAGGCCCGCTACGGGATCGCCTGGGGCGCCCTCGGTTCGGCGATGGCCACCTTCGGCGCGGCTCTCGAGTACGCCAAGACCCGAATCCAGTTCAAGGGCAAGCCCATCGCCGCCCACCAGATCCAGCAGCAGAAGCTGGTCTGGATGTACTCCGAGATCGTCAAGGGCCAGTTGCTGGCCCTCCAGCTCGGGCGGCTCAAGGACTCGGGGCAACTGACCCACGAGGCGGTCTCACTGGCCAAACGCAACAACGTCTGGGTGGCCCGCGAGTGCGCCAGGCTGGCGCGGGAGATCCACGGCGCCAACGGCATCGTCAACGAGTACCCCGTCATGCGCCACCTCATGAACATCGAGACCGTCTACACCTACGAGGGCACCCACGACATCCACACCCTGGTGCTGGGCAACTACCTCACCGGCATCCCCGCGTTCGATCCGGCGGAGTGAAGGGCGGGTTACCTTTACGGGAGTCCACGTGGGCCATGACGTTCCACACGGCATCCCCGGGAGGAGCCACCCTTCGCATTGTGTGCCCGAAGAGTACACGCCGACGGGAACGCGCGTGCCAACACAATGCGAAGAATGGCACCTCCGCCGCACGCGGTCACACCCACCCTGAAAACTCCGAAAGTCCACGTCGGCGGGGGGTCGGGTGGGAATTCCGAATTCCGAATTCCTAATTCCTAATTCCTATTTCCGCTCTGTAACCTTTTCGTTATTCGGTCGTATAAAGAGACAAGGTCGCACTGTCCCGACCACCTGCGGGTGCGGCAGAAAAGAACGACCTGCATCAAACTCCTCCTTCATGGCTCCTCCCCCGGGAGCCAACTTTTTTTGGCGGTGGGGCGGTCAGGCCTAATGCATCCGCTCATCGAGGGCGTCGAAAAAGGCGGCGATGTTCTTCTCGCTCTTCTTCGAGCCCGGCTTGTCGGTCGAGCGGACGGCAACCTGGGTGCCGCTGCCGGACGCGGTCAGCTCGACTTCGAAGCTCACCGCCTTCGAGAGGGTCTTCTTGGGGGCCTCCATGGTGAACCAGTGCTCGGAGCGATCGGAGTCGGTGACCTCCAGCTCCGCGTCCCGCGCCGCCTTGACCGCCTCGTCCCACACCAGCTCGATGGACTTGTCGTAGGTCCGCACGTCAGCCGCGGACACAACCGCCGCCGCCGCCGCACACATCACAACCAGCAACGCGATCTTCCAGGTCTTCATCGTCGGTGATCCTCCACCCACAATGGTAACGCAGAGCTTTCTCTGAGGAGATCAACCGGGAAGCCCCGCGATCGCGACCCTGGGCAGGAGAATTGCCCCCCGGCATCAACCGCCGCGAACCTGGGAGGCCCCGGCTGCGCCGCCCGGGCCGATGGTACACTACGGCCGAAACGTCCTTCTGACACAGAGGTCGCGGTCGACCGGGGGAGGCTCCAGTGAAGCGAGCTATCGTGGTCATGGTGCTGGCGGCACTTCCCGCCTCCGCGGACGAGGTCCACCTCCGTGGCGGCGGCAAGGTCGTCGGCGAAATCATCGAGCAGACCGAGGACCACGTGAGCGTCGACATCGGCGGCGGGTCGCTCACGGTCCCGATGTCGAACGTCGAGAGCATCGACACGAGCACCTCGCCGATGCAGGAGTACCGGGCACGGGCCGCCGAAATCCCGGCCTCCGACGCCGAGGCGTGGCGGGAGCTCGCGCGCTGGGCGACCGGGCGCGCGCTCTCGAGCCAGGTCGAAGACGCCTACCTGCACGTGATCGCGATCCTGCCGGACGACGAGGAGGCGAACCGGGCGCTCGGGCGGGTCCGTCTCGACGGGAGGTGGGTCAGCGAAGACGAGAGCTACCAGGCGCAGGGCTACATCGAGTTCGAGGGTGAGTGGATGACCCCGGCCGAACGGCAGACCATCCTCGCCGAACGCCAGGCCCGCGACGACGCCTACCGCCAGGAGAACGAGGCCCGGATCCAATCCATCGAGGCCGAGCAGAAGGCGCAGAAGGAACGCGAGGAAGCCGAGCGCAACGCGTCAACCGGCGGCGGCCTGCCGGTGTACGGCGATCCGGTCTATTGGGGGTGGGGGGCCGGCCCGGGTTACTGGTCCCGGCTGCCGGTACAGCTGCCGGCCGCCCCGGTCAGCCCCGTCGGGGGAGGTCGGCAATGAAGTTCACGAAACCTCTGCAGCTTTCCGCGAAAGCCCTTCCGGCTCTGTGCGTGCTCTTTTCGGCATGCTCGTCACCATCGCCGGTCGATGAGATCGTCGCCTCCAACCTCGCCGCCCGCGGCGGCGAGGAGAGGATCCGGGCCCTGCAGTCGATCCGCGAGACCGGAACGGTCACCGCGAGCGACGGTCGCGTCGCTCTGGTGGTTCGGGAGATCAAACGCCCCGGCCTCTTCCGCCTCGAGTTCTCCTATCAGGGAACAACAAGTGTCTTTGCGCACGACGGAGAAAATGCGTGGCAGGTCGCGCCGCTCCAGGGACAGTTCGAGCCCCAGAAGATGGAGGCCGATCTGGGCACAGCGGCAGGCGCCGACCAGCGTGACATCGAGGGCCCGCTCGTCGGCTGGCGCGAGAAGGGGCACACCGTCGAGCTGGTCGGCCGCGAGGTGCTTCCCGGCGGCGAGGCCTTCAAGCTCGAGGTCACGCTCGAAGATGGCGCGATCCGCTTCGACTACGTCGACGTCGCGTCCCGCCAGATCGTCCGCTCCGACGTCCCGCGGACGGTCCGGGGGCACGCCATCATGCTCGAGAACACGTTCTCGGACTTCCGGGAAGTCGGCGGGCTCGTCTTTCCGCATCACATCGAGACCCACGTAGCGGACCGGCCCGAGGTTCTCACGATCACGGTCGACACCATCGAGCTCGACCCCGATCTCGACGACGAGCGGTTCCGGTTTCCCGGATAAACCGCGAAAATGACGCAACCGGGCGCACCCCATCCCTCGGGCGGGGAGACCCGCCGGAGAATGCCCGAGCTGCTCTCCCCGGCGGGATCGCCGGCCTGTTTACCGGCCGCCGTGGCCGGCGGCGCCGATGCCGTGTACCTCGGTCTGCAGCGGTTCAGCGCACGCGCCAGGGCGGAGAACTTCCACGTCGAGGATCTCGGCGGCACGGTGGAGTTCCTGCACGAGCGAGGGCTTCGCTGCTACGTCACGCTCAACACCCTGCTCCACGACCTCGAGCTGCCGGCGGCCGTGGAGACCGCCCGCCTCATCTTCGAAGCCGGCGCCGACGCGGCGATCCTGCAGGATCTCGGGCTGTGGCGCGTGCTCCGTCGCGAGCTGCCCGGGCTTCCGTTGTTCGCGTCAACCCAGATGACCGTGCACTCCCGCGAGCAGATCGAGGTGCTGGCCGCGCTCGGCGCCCGCCGCATCATTCTCGCGCGCGAGCTCAGCCTCGATGAGATCGCCGCCTGCGCCGCGACCGCAGCCGGCCTCGGCGTCGACGTCGAGTGTTTCGTCCACGGGGCGCTCTGCTACGCCTACAGCGGTCAGTGCCAGATGTCCTTTTTTGCCGCCGGCCGCAGCGCGAACCGAGGGGCCTGCATCCAGAGCTGCCGTTTCACCTACGACCTCGACGGAAGCGAGGGCTCCCATCTGGCGATGCGCGACCTCAGCCTGCTCGATCGGATCCCGGAGGTGATCGCGACCGGGGTCGCGTCGCTCAAGATCGAAGGCCGGCTGAAGGGGCCCGAGTACGTCTTCACCGTGTGCCGCGCCTACCGCGACGCCCTCAGCGCGGCCGCGGAAGGCAGGGCGTTCGATGCTGACGCCCGGCGCGACGAGCTGCGCGAGGTGTTTTCGCGGTCGTTCACACTCGGGCCGGCCTTCGGAGAGCTGGGCGAGGCGGCGCGGCAGGCCGGCGTCCGCGATGCCGGCCTATCTGGCGATGCCGAGCTGGTGCGGATCTCGCGGCGCGACGGCACCGCGGTGCTGCGCTCGGCCGGTGAGATCGCGGCCGGGCAGGGATTCCGATTCGCGCTCGGCGGCTCCGACGGCGGCTTCCTGGTCACGCACGCGCGGCCCCTCGAGGACGGGACCTGGTTGTGCAGGGTGCGGATCGCGCGGCGCGGCCTCCACCTGCCGGAAGGTCTCGCCCTCCACCGCAACGTGGATCAGGCCCGCGGGGCCGAGGTCCGCCGCTCGATCCGCGAGGCCGGCTCACCCCGTGCCTCGCAGCCGGCGGTCGGCGTCCGCCTCGAGGTCGAGGCCCGCCTCGGCGAACGGCTGATCGTCACCGCCCGAACCGACGACGGGCGCCGCGCCCGGGTCGAGGCCGGTGCAGTCGAGCGGGCCCGAAACCAGGCTCTCGACGAGGAACTGCTGCGCGCGTCGCTCGGTGCGTTCGGCGGTTCCGGCTTTTGCGCTGCGCACCCTGAGCGCCGAGATCGAGCCCGGGGTCTTCGTCCCCCCGTCGTCGCTCAAGAAGGCCCGGCGCCGGCTCGTGGACGAACTTGCTCGGCAGCCAGTCGTCGCGCGGCAACGCTGGGCCCTGCCCGAGCCCCTCACGGTATCCCGTTCGTGCGCGATTCATGTGGCCGTCTCCTCCCCTGCCGCAGCGATCGCGGCGCTTGCAGCCGGCGCCGACGCCGCGTGGCTCGACGACCCCACCCTCGACCTGTGGGGTGAACACCCCCCGCGCCTGCCCGACCTGCCGTCCGGTCTCTGGCTGCGCCACCCCGCGGTGGCGCCCACCTCGCCTCACCTCGCAGCCCTCGGTCTGCCGGTCGTCGCCGGCCATCTCGGGGTGCTGGCGGCGGCCGCGGCCGCAGGCCTGCCGGTGATTTCCGACCTCGGCCTCAACGTGTTCAACCACTTGACCTGCGATGCTCTCGCCGAGCTCGGCGCGGGCGCCTGCGTTGCCAGCTGGGAGTGCTCGCCCGCTCAGCTTGCCGAACTCGTCGGAAGAACCCCCTGCCCGGTGATCCTCCCCGTCGGCGGCCGACCCGCGGTCATGGCCACCCGGCAGGACCACCGCCTCGCGCCCGGCGACGCGCCGCGATATCTGATCTCCACCGCGGGTCCGACCTATTCGTTGGCGAACCACATCAGCGGCCACTCCGTGATTCGTGAGACCCGCGAGCTCGACCGTCTCGCCGAGCTCCACGATCTGCTCCCCCGGGTCGCAGGCGTGCTGCTCGAGGCTGCAGGCGAAGAGGTCCACGAAGTGGTTGAGAAGACCAGAAGGCTCCGAGCGAACGCGGCCGCGGTCAACCACCAGCCTCGTCGTGGATGACGAGACCTATCCGAGCACCACCCGAACGTCGTGCTCGCGGCCGTCCTCGGCCAGGGGAACGAGGGCATCCGCCGGCAGCCGGGCTCCGTCGAGGCTGATGCTCGAGACCCCCCGGCAGACCCCGTTCGGGTTCTCGACGGCGATGCGGTAAAGCGTGCCGCCGTGACGGTAGACGATCTCATAGTGCTTCCAACCCTTCGGGATGCAGGGATCGATCAGGAGGGCGGAGCCCCGCTTCTGGAATCCGAGGATCCACTCCAGGCCGAGACGGTAGAGCCAGCCCGCAGCGCCGGTGTACCAGGTCCACCCTCCCCGCCCCACGTTCGGCGGCTCGGAGTAGACATCCGCGGCGACCGCGTACGGCTCCACCTTGTACACGTCAACGGCGGTGGGGTCGCCGGCGTGGTGGATGGGGCTCAGCAGGTTGAATAGATCGACGGCTTTGTCGCCCTCGCCGAGCCTGGCAAAGGCGATGGCCGACCAGACCGCACCGTGGGTGTACTGCCCGCCGTTTTCCCGAACGCCGGGGAGATACCCCTTGACGTATCCGGGGTCGAGC
>CAWGLE010000024.1:0-139320 GCA_963823345.1 Candidatus Sulfomarinibacteraceae bacterium | reverse complement strand
CCTCGAATTCGAATCACCTGGAACCTCCAAGAACCGTGATTACTTGGGCCTCGAAATCTGGTTGAGCTGCGATCCGGAAACCTGGAGCATCACCGTTTTCCGAAATACGGACTCGTCGGTCATTTGAAATAATGCCAATATTGGGGGGCCTAACACCTCGTTCCAGCGGATCCAAACAGCGCTGCTGTTTGGCCCGCTGAACTCGGACCGTTAGGCAAACCATGAGCGAGATGGAAAGCCATTCGGACGTGGAAACAGATTCAAGCTTTCCTAGGTATCCACGAGTTTTCGCTACTGTTTCAGCGGTTCTGACTGGGATGGTAATTTTCCCGGCGATTGCTATGGTGGTGATCGTCGCAATTGTTGCTGTTCCGAATCTCCACCAGCGGTCGGCATCACAGGGAGGATTGACCGCACTGGATATTGCAGGCGCGGTAGGAATCTTTGGCCTGTTGGTCGCGTATGCGTTGTTTTTTGTGATCTTCTTCGTTACATCGATCGGTTTTCTTCGACTTCGCCGAGCGGCCCTGTCGCCGTACAGAGCTTGTATTTTCGTGTACATCATCCTGTGCATACTCGCTTCAGTCGCGGCGATTATTACCTATCGTGTTGTTTACGCCCCTTTTCTCCGCAAGCGACTGCGTTGACAGCTGCGGTGGTTTTGTCGTTTGATGTCGCCATTGTGTGGCTCTGCGTCAAGATGCTTGGCTGGCTTCGGCGACCTTCGCTATTGCGGCATTTCCAGGAGGATGGACATGCCTAACACCTCATTCCAGCGGACCCCCACCCGCGGCGGGTGGTGTCCGCTGAATTCGGACCGTTAGGCAAACGGAGATGAAATCTAGATCTGTCAACATAACATTCAGTGAGGTTTGCTAATCGAAATGGCCTACTTGCGGAATCTGTGGACGTCACCACGACTCAGTGACACCGTGTGCCGTTGTGAATCGTCCTTCACGGGCGGTACACGTACGGCAGTGGTGGCGGTGAGGCAGGAAGATCTGGCAAAACCAGTCGACTGGATTCTGGCCGTCGGCGCGATCGCTGCTCTTGCGCTGGAATTTGCTCTGGCCGCGACAGTAGACGACCGAAGGGAATTGATTGCTCTCGACATCATCCTTGCCTAACACCTCATTCCAGCGGACCCTCACCCGCGGCGGGTTCGGTCCGCTGAACTCGGACCGTTAGGTTCTAGACGGAAGGCATTTTAGATGCCCAACCAGTCCACTGACGCTCTTGTCCACTTCGCGGCGAAGGGTATCGAGGAAAAGGTAAAGCAACTCCTCGACGAACGACGCGATTCGATCAATGGTTGGTCCACTGATGGCCGAGTACCGATAGTCGCGGCCGCAGGAAAGGGCCGGGTGTCAATCGTACGCCTGATGTTAGATGCCGGCGGAGACCCAAACCTGCGGCAGCGCTGCGCCGGGAAGTCAACTGCCCTAATCGAAGCGATCATTCGTCGGCGCGATGAGGTTGTTTCGGCGCTTCTTGACGCCGGTGCAGACCCAAACGTCCCAGACGAATTCGGCCGCACTGCTATGCACTACGCAGCCATGTTTGATCGCTCGGACCTGGTAAAGAGTCTCGCTATCGCGGGGGCTGATATCGATGTTCGGGACAAAGAGGGTCATACGCCGTTACTGGTGGCCTATGTCGAGGCAAGCGTTGGTACAGTAACAGCCTTGAAATCGGCCGGTGCGCGGGAGTCTCTTCGAAGGGTGACGAAACATAGGTTTTTGGCAGGACTCGAAAGGCTATTGAAACGAACGGTTTGAACCTAACACCTCGTTCCAGCGGACCCAAGTCCGCGCCTTGCGCGGCCTCGGTCCGCTGAACTCGGACCGTTAGGCAATCTGTCGATGTTGATAATGGGCATTCTTGCCGAACTCTTCGTTTCTCTGATTCTCGAGATTGTCGGTGAGTTTGTGCTCGCTATCGGTTGGGTAACGGTGTCGTCGCCCTTTCGGAAGGAACGAGAAATGCCGTTGCCGCTTGCAGCGTTGGGTATCGTCATCATCGCCGCGTTCTGTGCCTGGGTCTATGACGTGTTCGTTCCCAACGCCATCTTCAGTTCCTCCCCAGTGCCTGGAATCAGCATGGTGGTAGCCCCTGTTGCGGTGGGTGGTCTCACACACCTTGCCGGGAAATGGTTCAAGGGAAAAGGGCGGCCTTCATCTCATCTTATGACCTACTGGGGAGGCGCTCTCTTTGCGTTCGTCTTGTCGGCGACTAGGTTTTTTCTCTTGCGCTAACATGAGGGAGTCGCCTAACACCTCATTCCAGCGGACCCTCACCCGCGGCGGGTTGGGTCCGCTGAACTCGGACCGTTAGGCCCACATGGAATTTCCCTCTGGGTAATCCCGTATCAGAAGGTGAGAACGCGTCGGAGGAAGAAGAAGTGTCGTCAGGATCGAGCGTGAGCAACTGGATTGCCTTTCTGGGTGTCATTCTCCTGGTGGTGGTCCTGGGTCTGTGGAATCCCTTGTTCATTCTCGCGGTCTTCGCTCTTGCCCTCGGTGCCGCGCTGCTTGCCGCTGCCATAATGAAACGACGTCCAGTTAAGCCTGCGGAATTGAATTCGATCTACCTTTTCCCGGGTGAGTTTGAGAGCCGGGTTGCCGAGGCAATATGGCCCGGCTTCGGTAACTGGTATCTCCGTTTCGTTTGTTTCTGGTGTGCATTAATGTTTTTCGCGGGAAGCGTGTATTTGTTTGGCCTCGTATTTGGTGCCTGGTGACAATTTAGCGATGGAAGAGCCTAACACCTCATTCCAGCGGACCCCCACCCGCGGCGGGTGGTGTCCGCTGAATTCGGACCGTTAGGTAATAATATTAGGGATGGCCGAACAATACTATCTAGGCCCGCCATTCTCGCACTTTGGATTCTGCACCTGGGATTTGTGGCTGCAACCGGATTCTCTCCATGCAGTCAGAAATGGTTTCATTCGGACCCTCCGCCTCGGTGCTGGTGAATATCTTGGTTTTCCACCTGATCCTGAGTCACCGGTCGTTGTCGAAGGCCTACCTGGCAGGGTGTATTCGCTCGCGGAGATCGAAACGATCATTGTCAAACGATGCCAAGCATCACATAACGAAATTCGCCTGCTCCTTCGAGACGGCACTACGGTTGTTTTCGGCATTTGCAATCAGCATCGAACAGACGAATTCCGATTGGTACTGTCGTCGAATTATTCTGAAATCTATCAGGAGGTCGGCTTTGGAATTGCCATTGCTCGAAGGGAGAGTTGACGTGCGTCGGCAAACCGTGCCTAACACCTCGTTCCAGCGGACCCCCACCCGCGGCGGGTGTGGTCCGCTGAACTCGGACCGTTAGGCAAAAAGGACTGAAACAGAAATGCCCCCAGAGATTATCTTCGGTCACGAAATTCTCTTTTTTTTGATTGGGTTCGTGTCCGATGTCGGATTTTTGGTTGCGGCGCGGACGGCATTCTGCAAGTTGGTTGATCACGAATACCTTGAATACCCGGAACAATGGCGACGCGATGGGAAACCGACGGGAGGCCAAGTTACCCGCGATGCCGTAGGATTCTGGGATTTCTCGAGTGGAGCAGCCTCTGGCAACCTTTGGTTAAAATGGTATTGGCACACGCCTCCTTGGGCTGTCGGAGATATTACGGCCATAACATATCTTAGGCGGCTTCGCCGATGGTCGACTGTCTCGTTCATTATTTCTGCTTTGCTCTTAATCGTAGGTTTTTGGTTTTCTCGGTGGCTATTGGTCACTGGAGCCAACTAGGTTGTCAAAAACCATCTACGAAGGAGAAGACGAGCTGAATATCAAAACGAAGGGAATCGTGCCTAACACCTCATTCCAGCGGACCCCCACCCGCGGCGGGTGGTGTCCGCTGAACTCGGACCGTTAGGCCGGTCTCGGAGGATTCGCGATGGGTGTCGACGTTCAACTAGCCTTCGTCGAAAGACGTCAGTTTCTAGCAGCGCTGGACAGGTTCAAGGCGGATTCTGCCGAAGATCCGCCCGACTATCCCAGATTCTTGGACAGCTACGTCTGGGACGAGGAGAATCAGGAATCCAGGGATACTGAAATCTGCAAGGACCCATATGAGAAAGACGAACTAGGTTTCTCAGCTGCGATTCTCATGGAGCTCGCAGAGGTCCTAGATCTTCTTCATTCGCGCGGCTCTGATGTGGCCGCATTCCCTGAGGGCAAGCTGAGTGTTTCCGCCGCTAGCCTCTTCCTAACTCCTTTCTTGATGGTCGTAGCTGGCGTACCGCTCTGGAATGATCTTGGTTTTGATGGCGCCGCGGTGATGAGTCCCGAAACGTGTCGCGGGCTCAAGTTCGTTGCATCCCAGATCGACTACGGGCAAATCGCGCGCCTGTATCCGTCGGCAGGGATTGGGGGTCAACCCCTAGAAACGCTCGCGACACCAGCAGATTTTAAGTTCCTTGCGAACTGGTACAGCGATGCTGTCGATTCTGCGTGGGAATCGAATCGAATGCTCGTGCAATATTGCCCCGGATGATTGATAGTGCTTGGGTTCAAAAACAGGCCTAACACCTCATTCCAGCGGACCCAAGCCCGCGCCTTGCGCGGCCTCGGGCCGCTGAACTCGGACCGTTAGGCAAGAAAGAAGACAGTGGATTCAACGACGTCTTCAACCTGGAAACCGGAGCGGCAAATCGTTCGATGGGCCCGGTCAACCGTGATCGCATTGGTGGCCGGCGGGATGGGCGGCCCCTTGATGTTCTTGAATACCAACCTCGCGACTGGAGCCCTTGTGCTGGCACTGCCTGTTGCCTTCTTTTCGCTTTTCATGTTCTGGCTGGCTATAGGTCGTTCACAGGTGGTTCCTGCGCCTATCAAGCGTCAGCTTCGCCGAAATGTTCTTCTCATGGGGCCGATTCCAGCTCTTCAGGTCCTCATCTTCAACCGTTTTCCAGAAAGCAGTTTCAGCGGGCTAAGCGAGGGTGCTCAGTGAACGGCACGCCTAACACCTCGTTCCAGCGGACCCTCACCCGCGGCGGGTTCGGTCCGCTGAACTCGGACCGTTAGGCATAGGAGAAAAGGGCTCGTCTGATATGCGAAACGTCGCAACCTACGCCCTCGTCACAGGACTCGTCGTTGCTGGTTTTTTCATGGTTTTCGGCGACGCTCAGAGGGCCGTGCCGGTCTGCTTACTCGTCACAGGCGGAGCGTTTGCAATCGTCAAGAGCAGATCGATGGCAAAGGCGCAACAGAACATCGACAACGCAACAAAGAGATCACACATGGAACCCCTGGGGATCGGCAACGCCTCGCCTATTCGTGCATCTGGGGCGCGGGAATAGCGATAATTGAACTGGAAGGTTCTATTCCGGTTGTAGAAGACGTCGCAAACGATGCCGTCATCTGAACTGCAGCCCAGCTCCTCTGTTCGAGCGTGACTCGGAGTTCAATCAAGCCGCGAGGCGCGGTATCAGTCCACTGATCTCGGAAGCACGCCGAGGAGATTCTCACCAACACGTCGACGATGGAGCACCTCAACGATGCCGGATCGCTTCGCATATCTTCGGACCGTCTCTTCTTTCCGAAGCTACCGCTCAATATGCAGTAAGACTCGAGGTTCTTCTGGGGAAATCGCGCAGCAGACGACGAGGTCAGCTCGTCGTCGCTGGAGATATCGCGTCGTCGAGGGACGATTGCTTGCGCAGAAGGTTCGCGGTTAAACAACCCAGCGACCTGCCTCAGGTGGTGCAAGAGGTCAGTCCACAACGGTTCGGTTTCGGTTCGCTTGTTACTGTCCTGATGCCTCTTCATACAAGGCTTTTTTTCTCGACAGGCTCGCAAGGTCTTGACTCGAGCTTAACCGTATTGGATTCGAGGTCATCCCAAGCGAAGTGGGCTGGAACTACCGAACCCCACTTCTGGCTCGAGAAAACTGTGTGCAGTCTTGTGGTAGCCCAAAGCACACGCTATGCCTATGCCTGTCGGCGGGATGAGCTTCCACGCAGTCAAATATCATTTCAGATGACTCTGGGACTCGCGCAATTGGTAGGCAGTTTAGGTCGTCCCTGCCTGGCCTCTACTGGCTTAGAATTACGTATGGGCAGGAATGCGTTGTTGCTATGCAGCGATTCCGCCTTTCGGTCTCTTAGCTCTGAAATCTGCTTTCGAGTGGGCGAGGGTTTCCTGGTTCGCCTTAATCAAGACCCTTCCCTTTGCGGGAAGATGTACTTCGCGGAAGCTCGGTCCCATTGTCTGCGCACGCTAGGTCCGAACTTCTTCTTCGATCGAAATCTGCGCCCAGACATGTCGGGAGGTCAGTGCTTATGTTCAAGTTTGAACTGCGACATTCTCGGCCTAACACCTCGTTCCAGCGGACCCCCACCCGCGGCGGGTGGGGTCCGCTAAACTCGGACCGTTAGGCCTTTCACTGTGTCGAGTACAATCCTCATGTGTTCTTCGAAATAGTTGGTGAAATCAGTGACGTCGAGACGATTGCTGCGGGGAAAGCGATCCGGGAACTCAATCGCCTCCACAAGCTGTATGGCAAGGCAAGGTGGCGAAAGGTGAAGGGTGTGTGCGAGATTCGGCTATTGAGTGGTCTCGTGGTCAAAGCGGAGTTACATTGGAGCGGAGTTACATTGGTATGAGGCGCATGGGATTGGCAGGCGGGAATTCAAGGTCAAGCGCCTGATGGATTGAAAAATGATGATCGAGCAAGGTATTTCATTCGTGTTGTGCGTTGAAAACGAGGGTTTCGAAGTATCCCTCGAAAAGCGAAAGGTCTATCTTCGGTTGGCCGGTGAACCGGATGGCGATGATCGATTGATCCGCGTCATCGATGAGTCAGGCGAGGACTATCTTTTCCCTTCGGAGTTTTTTGTTCCGATCATCCTCCCTAAAGCTGCAACGGCCGTATTCGAAGAAGCTTCAGCCTAACACCTCATTCCAGCGGACCCCCACCCGCGGCGGGTGGTGTCCGTTGAATTCGGACAGTTAGGCAAGAAGGAATAGACACGGTGGCTTTCGGCTTCCTGTTTTACATCGCTATCCTGTTTGCCGCAATCTACCCTGCCTACAGGATTTCTCGCCGTAAAGGTCCAGAATCCAGATTTCTAGTCGTTGCGCCAGTTCCGGCAGTGATCGTTTGGGTGGCAGTCACCGCCATGGGGTTCGGCGCTCAAAGCCTGGCCAACATTGTCGAGGTTTTTGCCATCTTCGTACTCGGCATCGTGCTGGCTTATGTCAAGGTGTTTGCACTCGACAGGACCTTCCACAAGCCGCTCATATCAACATACTCGCTCATCGGCCTGCTTGTAGTTTTCGCCATCATTCTACGCGCCATGATGGCCAACCTTCCAGAGTAAAATGGAAGCAAGACAATTTATGTCAATGTCTTACCGAATGCCTAACACCTCGTTCCAGCGGACCCTCACCCGCGGCGGGTTCGGTCCGCTGAACTCGGACCGTTAGGCAAGTTGGGGCAAAAAATGGGGCGACCGCCTGACGATACGCCAATGTGGGATTACCCAGACGAGGGTCCATGGGAGGCCATCGAACGCACGTCCGATTCTGTGACCTACTATCCGAGAAACCCTTCGAAGCAACCAAGGTATGAACGAACTCTTCCAAGCGGCGAGGAACTTGTCGATGATCTACACGCCGGACTTGTTATTCGAAGCGACTATCGTGCGAGCTTCGATTGGTCCACACTCAAAAGCGGTGGGCGTTCGTTGGGTGACAGGGCCATAATGAAACTTCAATCTCAAGGTTCGCGTTGGTTCATTCTTTCGATCCAGGAACGGTACGACGAATCCGAAACGCTGGTGTCCTCCGAACTGCGATGCGTCGAGGAATATCGTGGCAACAACCTAATTCATTTGAGAGAGTTGAAGAAGGATGCCTAACACCTCGTTCCAGCGGACCCTCACCCGCGGCGGGTTCGGTCCGCTGAACTCGGACCGTTAGGCATTCTATGGCGATGAAATTTCCGAACGGCAATCAACCGATTGAACCCAAGGGTTCCATTTCCAGCCGGCTGGGTTTGGCTGCCATGATCGTCGGTGCCGTCGCGTGGCCATTGGCGTGGCTTTTCCCGTCCCAGCCTCCGAGTCTTGTCGATCAGGCAGCGCAGGGTTATCTCTTGGGCGCAGCCGAGGTGATTGGTTTTGAGATGCTTCTTGGTCTCGTTACTCTGCTGGTATTTAGGAATTGGCGCGCGACTATTTTGGTACTGGGAGTTGGACTTCTCACAACTATTTTATTGCTCCTCGCCTAACACCTCATTCCAGCGGACCCCCACTCGCGGCGGGTTCGGTCCGCTGAACTCGGACCGTTAGGCGGTTAAAGCGCATGACACTTGACGAAGCAATCCAAGAATTACGTCGCCGGAACGAGCCGGTACCCAAGCCACCGCGATTGCCCACTGAGGAAGAAGTGGCGATCGCAGAAGAAAAGCTCGGCGTAGCGTTTCATCCAGATTATAGGAGGTTCTTGTTAGAGGCTGGCGATGTGGTTTACAGCGTTTTGGAGCCTGCGACGATTACCGCACCGGAAGCGCACAATAGTCTGTTCCGAATTGTCGACAATGCAAGGGCTACCTGGGGAGTTCCGTCGAATTTGGTGCCGTTCTGTGAAGACAACGCAGATCTATACTGCCTGATGCCCGATGGAAGAGTTTTGCTTTGGGCGCACGACATTGAAGGTCCGAGTGGATCGGAGTGGGACAGCCTCGCAGCTTGGATTGCGCAAGTTTGGATGTTTGATTATGAAGCGTAGGTTCACGTTTGAAATGCGACAATCGCCTAACACCTCATTCCAGCGGACCCTCACCCGCGGCGGGTGTCGGTCCGCTGAACTCGGACCGTTAGGCGCACCGTGCAGCTCCTAGCGCCGCGCAACAGCTAGTCCATGGACACACTGTAGCCCCACCCGCACTGGACCGTGCGATTCAGGAGAATCCATGTTTGACCACGTCAAATTCGGCGTCAGCGACTATGCGGCGAGCAGGTCCTTCTTCGTCAGGGCCCTGGAGCCACTCGGAGTCACTGATGTGAGAGAGTGGCCGCCGAACGGTGTCGAGCTCAGCCAACCGAAGGGCACGGTTTCACTGTGCTTGTATGAGACCAAGGAGAAGCCGGCGCATCTTCACTTGGCATTTGTGGCTGCGAGCCGTCAGCAAGTTCAGGCCTTCTATCTCGCGGCTCTTGAAGCAGGCGGCAAGGACAATGGTCCTCCTGGTCTGCGTCCGCACTATCACGCTCGCTACTACGCGGCCTTCGTCATCGGCCCTGATGGGCACAACATCGAAGCGGTATGCCATGAGCCCGAGGCCTAACCCCTCGCTCAACCGGACTCGCTACTGCGCTTGCCTCCGCGGGCCGGATAGCTCGAACGCAAGGCAAAATCGAGTTGACAATTCTGTGCCGGAAATGTATCGTCATTGTATATACGGAGTTGTCATGAAAACACTGATTCAAAAATGGGGAAACAGCCTGGCGGTGAGAATCCCCAAGGCGTTCGCGGCCAATCTCGGATTGGCCCAGGATTCCTCGGTCGAGCTCGATCTGGAAGACGGCAATCTCGTCGTTCGTCCATCGCCGTCTCCGAAATACCAACTCGGCGAACTGCTTGACCGGGTATCCGAGAGCAATCTGCACACCGAAGAGGATTACGGCCGAGCTCTAGGAAACGAAAAATGGTAGATCAGTTGCACGCGCCGAACCGGGGCGACGTCATCTGGGTTTCCCTCAATCCTCAGGCCAGCCACGAACAGGCGGGCCGGCGCCCCGCACTTGTTCTATCGCCCGTCGAATACAACAGTAGAGTTGGACTTGCCCTCATGTGCCCGGTTACCAGCCGTGCCAAGGGCTATCCCTTCGAGGTTGCGCTTCCTTCAGACCTCGATGTCACTGGTGTCGTCCTCGCTGATCAGATCAAGTTTATCGACTGGAAAGCTCGCAGGGCGGAAATCGCTTGCCAAGCTCCGAAATCGGTGACCGATGAGGTTCTCGGAAAACTCAACACTCTCCTTTCATGAGCAGGTGGTGGTAGGAGCAGGATGCCTAACACCTCGTTCCAGCGGACCCTCACCGGAAATACTGGCGGCGGTCATCCGAACAGACGATCCCGTCACAGCAAACGGAGTTACCAGCGATACTCTCGTAATGCTGTGTTCAACCAATCGATAGGCACCGGTGATTCGCGCCTCTCCTGGAGCCTCCTGTTCGCGGCCGCGTTGGCGATACTCGGAGTGGCCCGGCTTTTCAGCGACTTTCTTACGGACATCGACCCGACCTGGGCTCTGTGCCTCGGCGACTCGCCCATACGTTTCCTGGCACGTACCACCGACGGCTCGCTTGCAGGTGACCTCAATGTCCAGTACTTCAAAGTGATGGCGATCCCCTGCGGGATGGCCGTCATCTTCCTTGTCAACGGCGGTCTCACGGGCGGTTTGGCCGTTGCGGAGCGACGCTGGGCGAGTCCTCGGTTCCGCTTGACCTGCATTGCCGCCTTGGCAGCGGTATGTGCATTCTGCGAGATCGAGAAGGCCACGCACTTCCTGGGCCTCCCAACCGGGCTTGTGGAAGGCGAGCGAGCGTGGCTCAATCACGTCGTCCATACCGTCGGTGGTATCGTTTCTTACCCGTTGTCATCCATGTTCCGGTATCGAGTGGGAACAGGCGCGGACAGGTTGACTCAATCACCTCAGATTGATTCAGAACATTCTGGGAACTCCGGTGAGCGCGAGGGTCTTGGATAATTCACCTCTTTTCAATCGTTTTCATGCTGAGGTTCACGTTTGAGGTGCGACCCCGGCCTTACCCCTTGAACAAGCGGACCCCGCCCCTGCGGACCGTGGTTCGCTGACCTCGGACCGGTAGGAGGCCAAAATGGACAACGAACCTCTCGCGAGAGCTTGGCACTGCAATATTATCTTCCTGTGCCGCGAGAAGCTCGGACGCGACCTCACAGA
Source organism: Candidatus Sulfomarinibacteraceae bacterium (assembly GCA_963823345.1). Lineage (GTDB taxonomy): Bacteria > Acidobacteriota > Thermoanaerobaculia > Thermoanaerobaculales > Sulfomarinibacteraceae > Sulfomarinibacter. The sequence continues at coordinate 128,378 of CAWGLE010000024.1, read as the reverse complement.
AAGGGAGGCCCAGTTCGTCACATCGCGCGGCGGGTTTGTTGCGTTGGAAATGATCATGGATTCGGTAACGGAACTCGACGGAAAGAAACTCGAAGCCTACTTGAATCAGGAGTGAAGGAATGCCAGCTTCTGAAGCCTCGTTCTCACGAAGGAGCACTCATGAGCAAGGCCGCGACCAGTGTCTTTGTCTTCTCGATCTATCTTTTCGGACTCGGGCTGATCCTGGTCACTTTTCCGAACGTCCTCTTGTCTGTGTTCCGCATGCCCGAGACCAACGAGGTGTGGGTCCGGGTGGTGGGCATGCTCGTGCTGATCATCGGTTACTACTACGCCATCGCTGCACGACACGAACTGGTCTCTTTTTTGCGGGCGACGATCGTCGGTCGCTTCTCGGTTCTTGTCTTTTTCACGGCGTTCGTATGGCTTGGTTTCGCTCCGCCGGTCCTCATTCTGTTCGGGGTCATCGATGCGGTCGCCGCAGCCTGGACCTGGCGTGAGCTCCGGCCACAGAGTCGAACCTAGCCCGCAGAGCGAGTTCGGCGGCGGCCCGGAAGCGGGGGAGTGACCACCGCAATGAACCGTCCGCGAGAGGGGTAGAAGTGGCATCTGAACCTCGGAAACGAAGGACAACGAATCGGAGCAGCCATGAACCACAGCCGCACGACGACCTGGAGTGACCCGCTTGAACTGGCTGAAAGGGCGCGTCAACTCTCAGGGATCGATTTCCTCCAATGGCTGGTTGACGAACGGAAGGACGTGCCGATCGGCGTGACTCTCGGCTTTTCGCTGGTCGAGGTCGGCGACGGCGTCGCGGTTTTCGAGGCGGAGGCGGGGGCATGGGCCTTCAACCCGATCGGGTCCGTCCACGGCGGCTGGTACTCGGCGGTCCTCGACGCGCCCCTCGGCTGTGCGCTTCACACGACATTGCCGGCGGGGGTGGGATACACGACGCTGGAGATCAAGGTCAACGTAGTACGGGGCGTGCGTCCCGACACCGGAGTGCTTCGCGCAGTGGGGAAGGTGGTTCATCGCGGCTCACGGACGGCGGTCACCGAGGCGCGGATGGAGGATCGAGAGGGCCGGCTGTACGCCTATGCCACGTCAACCTGCCTGATCCTCGACGAAACGAGCGTGAAGACATGATCATCAGGTTCAACGAGCGGTTCAGCCTTCCAGCGGCCGAGGTCTATTCCTATTTCCGGACTCCTGCCGACTGGCCCCGGCTGTTCGGTATGGCCGGGGACACCAGGGACCTGGGTGACGGCTGGTATGCGATTTCCTTGAAGAACTTCCCGTTTCCGCTGGTGGCCAGGAACACGGATCTGGAGCCGAACAGGCTTGTGCGGTGGGTTTTTCGAGGGTTCTGGAAGGGCGGGGGAGAGGTTCGATTCATTGAAGAACCGGATGGGCTCACCGTCGAGGGCCACGAGGAGATTTCGGTGAGGCCGCTTTTATTCTTGTCACCTCTGGTCGAGCGGGCGTTCCTCGCAAGGAGCTTCAGTGCGATCTGGAATATCGGCTGGCACCGGTTGCGAAAAAGCGAGGCCTCGCTGCGTGGGTCAGTGGTGTAGGTCCGGCGGATGATCAGAACCCTGATCCCGGTTAGGAGTCCATCGTGAGGTTGGTCGAGGCTCTGCAGATCGCCGGTGCCATCCTGGGCAGTGCGGCCTCACTGTTCACCGTGATCGAGAAGCGACTCGTCAGGCGTTTCCGGCGTGCCGGTGCGACCGCACCGGAGCACGCTGTCGAGATCCCGCCACTCGGGTTGCCCTCCCGTTGGAGGCTGTCCCGGCTCCGCTCGGTCCGGGCGGTCATCGAGGTCGACGACCGAAGGTCGTATCTCGACGAGGCGACCTACGCCGTGATCCGCAGGAAACGTGCCGTGACAGGTGTATCGCTGGTCGTCGCAGCACTCGCGCTCGTCGTCCTGCTGCACACGGCACTGCGCTGAACCGTCGGTTTGCGGTGACGTCCAGTTGTGGTGTGATTGCTGGACCGTGCACTTCGGAAAACCGCGGGGTATGATCCGACCAAGGAGCCGACCATGCCCAACCTCGTACCAGGCGCGAAAGCCTCGCGGAGCTGCACGATCAACGACGAGATGATCCGCGGTTTTGCGGAGCTGACGGGCGACACCAACCCCGTGCATCTCGACGACGCCTATGCCGCGGGCACGCGCTTCGGCCGCCGGATCGCGCACGGGATGATCGCAGCAGGGATGATCTCGGCGACGCTGGCCAACGACCTGCCGGGGCCGGGCACGGTGTATCTCGGACAGTCGTTGAAGTTCAAGACAACCGGTGTACCCGGGAGACACGATCACGACCACCGTCGAGATCCTCACGGTGCGGCCCGACAAACCGATCGTGACCCTCTCAACCGTGTGCACCAATCAGGATGGTGAGACGGTGCTGGAAGGCGAGGCAGTGGTGCGGGTCGGCGCCGAGTAGCCGGCTCTGTGGCCGGGGCGGGGTGTCAGGGCCACGCCCGAAAATCTTCCGGAATTCACGCACCGGTTGTGAAAGGGTAGAGGATGTTTCTCGGACATTTCGGAGTCGGCTTCGGGACCAAGGCAGCGGCGCCGAAGACCTCGCTCGGCACGTTGCTCTTAGCGGCCCAGTTCATCGACCTTCTGTGGCCGACGCTGCTGGTGATCGGTTTGGAGCGTGTCGCGATCTCCCCCGGGATCACGCGGGTGACGCCGCTCGATTTCTCCCACTACCCCATATCCCACAGCCTGTTGGCGGTGTTTCTCTGGGGGGCGGGCTTCGGTGTCGTTTACTTCCTTCTGCGCCTTTATCCGCGCGGAGCATGGGCTTGCGGTCTTGCAGTGATCAGCCACTGGGTGCTGGACCTCCTGGTGCACCGGCCGGACCTGCCGCTGGCTCCCGGTCTGCCGGTGTTTGCGGGTCTCGGGCTGTGGAACTCCCTCCCGGCCACCTTGATTCTCGAACTCGGGATCTTCGCGGTCGGCGTCGGCCTGTACGTGCGGACGACCACGGCTGTCGATCGCGTCGGTTCCATCGGTCTCTGGAGCCTCGTCGGCTTCCTCCTCCTGATCTATTTCGGAAATGTGTTCGGCGAGCCGCCGCCGAACGCGGTTGCAATCGCGTGGGTAGGGCACGCGCAGTGGCTGCTGGTGGTCTGGGGCTACTGGATCGATCGCCACCGCAGGCACCAAACGGGCTGGGGCATTCGACGATCCAAGCGAACGAGCGCGGTAGGGCTCCCTCCAACCTGGTAGCCGGGACGGCCGTCCCACAACCGGACGAATACATTTGTGGGGCACGCGTCTCACGTGCCGGGTTGAAAACTCGAAACTAAGAACTCAAAACTAAGAACTATCCCGTATTCTGCATCCCCCGCGCGATGCCCCTCACCGTCACTTTGAGGGCCTCTTCGAGATCCGGGTCCTTGCGGTCGCTGGCGCGCCACCGCGCAAGCAAATCCACCTGCAGCAGACTGATCGGGTCGACGTAGGGGTTGCGCAACCGGATGGAGCGCTGGAGCACCGGCTCCCGTTCCAGCGGTTCACTGATCCCGCGGATGGTGCAGATCAGTTCGCGGGTGCGCGCGTACTCGGCCAGGATTCGTGGAAACAGCCGCTCGCCGACCTCGCCCGCGAGCCCTGCGTAGCGTTCGGCGATGCCCATATCCGCCTTGGCCAACGCCATCTCCACGTCGGCCAGAAGGTTGTCGAAGAAGGACCAGTGATCCGTCATGTCGTGGAGCAGGGCCTCTCCGTGGGTGTCGATCGCGGTGGCGAGACCGGTCCCGACTCCGTACCAGCCCGGGCAGGAGGTGGCGGTTCTGCACCCACGAAAAGACCCACGGGATGGCGCGCAGGTCTTTCACGCCGCCGCCGGGGCGGCGGGAAGCGGGCCGCGAGCCGATCTCCAGCCGCTCGATGACGTCGATCGGGGTCGCGGCGCGAAAGTAGGCGATGAAGTCGGGGTCGTCGTAGACGAGTCCGCGGTAGGCCGACCGTCCGGCCCCGGCGACAGCACTCATGATCTCGAGGTACTCCGGCGGTGGCTCGGGTTCGTCGCCTCGAGCGGCGCTGACTTCGAGCACCGCCCCGGTCATCAGCTCCAGGGTCCGCAGCGCGATGCCGCGCAACCCGTACTTGGCGTGGATGATCTCGCCCTGTTCGGTGATGCGCATCCGGCCTCGGATGACTCCGGGCGGCTGCGCGAGGATGCCCGCCCGCGGTTTGCTGCCGCCACGGCTCGGGGTGCCGCCGCGACCGTGAAAAAGCGTGAGCTCGACCCCGGCCCGGTCGGCGACGTCCGACAGGGCTGACTCCGCTCGGTAGAGGGCCCATCGCGAGGCGGCGAGTCCGGACTCCTTGCTCGAGTCCGAGTAACCCAGCATCACGATCTGGCGTTCTCCGCGCGCCGCGACGTGGGCCCGGTACAAGGGATCGTCGAGCAGAGCGCCGAGGGTTCCCGCCGCATGATCGAGGTCGCCGACGGTCTCGAAGAGGGGCGCGACGTCGAGGGGCACGGCGCCGCCCTGGCCGGCCATACCCGCGCACCTCGCCAGGTACAGCACCGCCAGCGCGTCGTCCGGCCCGTGCGCCATGGAGATGATGTAGGGGCCGATCGCTTCGGGGCCGTAAACGTCCAGGGCTTCGGCGACGCGGTTGAACACCTCGAGGGTCCGTGCGACTTCGGAAGGTGCGGGTTTCGCGAGTGCGGCGACGGAAGGCAATACCCGCCGCAACACAGTGGTGCGTTGGTCGGTGCCGGCATCGACGTAGGCGGCGTCCCCGAGCAGGAGGCCGACCGCGGCCCGGTGGACGGCGGCGTCCTGGCGGAGGTCGAGGGTTGCCAGGTGGAAGCCGAACGTGGCGACCCGCCGCACCAGCCGGGAGGCCCTGAGAAGACCGGCGTGCTCCCCCTGGTGGCGCCGGAGGCTTCCGGTGATGAGCTCGACATCGGCGCGAAACTCGTCGGCCGAGCGATAGGCGTGGACTTCACCGGCGAGGGTCGCGTCCAGCCGCGCCCAACTGAACCACAGCAGGATCCGGTACGGCATGTCGTCATACCGTGCGGGGATGCCGGCGGCCACCCCGGGCATGGCCTGCCGGTAGTCCAGGCAGCGTTGTTCGAGTTCGGGGTCCACCGAGACCCGTGATCGCGACTGACTGAGGTGACCGAACAGCTCGCGGACCTCGGCGATATAGCGGCCGATGATCATCTCGCGCTGGCGGCGGAGGGTGTGGCTGATGGTGTCGGGACCTACGTTGGGGTTGCCGTCCATGTCCCCGCCGACCCACGAACCGAAGCGGACGAACGGACGTGGTGGTTCGTACTGGGACACCCCGCCAAAGGCTGTGAGTACGGCCGCCGCCATCGCCTCGTCGAGCGCCGGCACCACGCGGTAGATGACGTCGATGAGGTAGAAGAGCACGTGCTCGATCTCGTCGGCCACCGTCCGCCGCACGCCGGGGTGCTCGGTGGTCTGCCACATCAGCGTGATCTCGTCGCGCAGCTGTCCGGAGAGCGCCCGGTCCTCGGACGGCGTCCGGTCGGTGTGCTGGAGGCGATCGATCAGGAGCCTCGCGACCCGCTGCTCCTTGGCGAGGATGGTGCGCCGGATGGCCTCGGTAGGGTGCGCGGTGAAGACCGGCACTACCAGCATGTCGTCGAGCGAGGCGCGGACCTCTTCGAGCGTTGCCCCGGAGGCCGCGAGCCTGGCGACGACGTCGTCGAGGCTGCCCGGCTGCGGCGTGCCCGCCCGCAGGTACTCGCGGCGGCGGCGGATGCGGTGGACGCGCTCGGCCATGTTGACCAGCGCGAAGTAGGCCGAAAACGCCCTCGCCACCTCGGCCGCCCGCAGCGCGTCGAGGCCGGTGAGGAGGCCGTCCAGGGTCTTTTCGGCGCCGCTGCCGCCCCCCGTCTCGCGCGCGCTGCGAGGCGGGCCCCCTCGACGATCTCGAAGAGCTCGTCGCCGCCCTGTTCGCGCAACACCTCACCGAGGAGGGCGCCGAGAAAACTGACGTCCCGCCGCAAGCCATCGACCGCTTCAACGGCTGGTGAGGTACTCATCACTCTGCTTTGCAGCAGCTCTCTGCGGCGTCCTCGGTTTTGGGGACATCCTGCATTCCCTGGTGTTTGTGGATGGCGGCGGTGACCGATGCCGGGCGGCCGAGGATCGCGAAGAGGCCCAGGGCAACCAGGAGGACGGCGGTCACGGCGGGCACGTGGCGGCGCAGTGGAGCGCTCGCCAGTTGGGTGCCGAAACCCACGGCCAGCAGAGCCGGTACGGTGCCGGCCCAGAATGCGGTCATGACGGCAGCGCCCGCCAGCGCGCTGCCGGTACCAGCAGCGGTGACGACGAAGGCCCACAGCCAACCGCAGGGGAGGAACCCGGACAGCACTCCGACCACCGAGGCGCGCACCACAGGTGGTTTGTCGCTGACCATGGAAAATCCGCGCCGAAAGAGCCGGGCCACCCGTCCGTTCCCGCTGCCGTGGTTGAAGATCCGTACGCCGCGAATCTGGAGCAGGGCGAGCACGCCCCACAGGACCATGGCCGCGCCCGCGAGCACCGCCGCGACGCGTTGGAAACCGGCCAACGACCCGGCAACGTCGAGGGCGGCGCCGACCGTTCCCGCAGCGAGACCGAAGACCGCGTAGGTTGCGAGGCGGCCGCCCGAATAGGCGGCGTGGCTGAGCAGACGACGGGTGCCCGCCGAACCGTCGGATCCGCTGTAGAAGGCCACGAACGGACCGCACATGCCCACGCAGTGGAGTGAGCCGACGAGGCTGGCGACGAAAACGGTGGCAAGGAGTGGGCTCATGGAGCGGTCCCAAAAAAATTCGGAATTCGGAATTCGGAATTCGGAATTCCCGACCCACCGTCTGTCATCAATGGGGTGGAAGAAAGGCTTTCAAGTTTTGAGTTTTGAGGGTTGAGTTTTGAGTTTTGGGTGCGTTCGGATGGCAGCCGGGACGGCTGCCCCACAAGACGGTCAGATGGCGCCGGTTGTGGGGGCCGGCATTCCGAATTCCGAATTCCGAATTCCGAATTCATTGCCAGTTTCCCTCGACGAACAGGTGCCGGGTCTCGGTGCTCGTGAACTCCCGGCCGCCGTGGTCGATGGTGAATCGCAGCTCCCACCGTCCGTTGTGCCCCATTGGCATCGTCGTTCGGGAGATCCCGGACTCGCCGGTCGGCGGGAGTGTTGCGCGAAGGACGTCGCCGCTCGAGGCATTATGGAAGGCTTCCACCGTGACGGTGGCGCCGGTCAGCGGGACCCCGTCGGCGTCGGCGAGCGTGACCTCGAGCCGCGGCTGGTCGCCGGGTCGTTCGGGGGGCGCGACGGCGAACTCGAAGCGCCACCCGAGGTCCTGGTTGGTACGATCCTGGGCCATCTTCTTGTCCCAGTCGATGGCTTTCTGGTAGTAGTTCTTTTCCACCGCGTAGGACGGGTCCGAGGTCGCGATGAAGACGACGATCAGCGACACCACGACGTGGAGCGCGAGGGCGCCGGCGATGAGCCACGGCCAGACTGAGCCCTTTTTCATGATCCGCCGCCGGCGCCGGAGGGACCGAGGAGGCGGTAGGGGATGTCGCGGGTGAAGTCGATGCCATCGCCGATCCGCAGGGTGATCGTCACCTCGTCGGCCGCAAACGTCTCGGGGGGCGCGGTGATGAAGGCGCCGGTCATTCCGGTCTCGCCGGGGGCGACCACCAGCGGGTTTTCAGGCGCCACCAGGGTGATGCCGTCGGCGTCGGCCAGTTCGATGAGGTAGGAACGCTCCGCCGCCGACCGGTTGGCGATCTTGAGCCGGACCTGATTGGAGATGTCACCGTTGGGCAGCACGGTGAAGGGCGCGCCGAGACCTCGCAGCACGGTGACGTCGGCTGAAGTTTTTTCCGCGAGCGAGATGCCGAAGGCCGAGAACATGACCAGCAGGATGGCCGAGTAGACCACCAGCCGCGGCCTCAGGAAGGAGCTTTTTCCGGTTTCCAGCCGGGCCTGCGAGGTGTAGGAGATGAGCCCCGGCTCGAGCCCGATGCGGTCCATCACGGCGTCACAGGCGTCGATGCACTGGGTGCAGTGGATGCACTCCATCTGGAGACCGTCGCGGATGTCGATGCCGGTCGGGCAGGTGCTGACGCACAGGCCGCAATCGATGCAGTCACCGGCGGTGCGTTGCTCTTTCTTGCGCCACGGAGCCCGCTCCTCGCCGCGCTTCGGGTCGTAGCCGACGATCAGCGACTGGCGGTCCAGGAGCACCGACTGGAAGCGGCCGTACGGGCAGGCCACGATGCAGGTCTGCTCGCGAAACCAGGCGAAGTCGAAGAACATCAGGAGGGTCGTCCCCAGCATCACGGCAAAGGCCGCCGGGTGGTGGGACGGCGGGCTCGACATCCAGCCGAGGAGGCGGTCCCAACCCACGAAGTAGGCGAGGAAGGTGTTGGCGAGGAATGCCGAGACGACAAAGAACACGGCGTACTTGAGGAGCCGCCGCGCGTCAGGGCCCGTTGCGTCGAGATCCATCTGCCGTTTGCGCCCGCCCTCGATGAGGTTCTCGATGGGGCGGTAGAGGAACTCCATGTAGACGGTCTGCGGACAGCCCCAGCCGCACCACACCCGCCCGAGAACGGCGGTGACGAGAAAGATCCCGATGAAGATCGAAAAGAGGAGCAGCATCAGGAGAAAGGTGTCGGTGGGCAGGAAGGTCGCGCCGAAGAAGGTGAACTCGCGCTTCGCGATGTCGAACAGCATCAATGGTTTGCCGCCGAGCTTGAGGATCGGGATCAGGGTGAAGGTGGCGATCAGCGCCCACGCGGTCAGGAGCCGCCGTCTGTAGTAGCGGCCCTTCGAGACCTTGGGCCTGATCCAGCGCCGGCTGCCGTCCCGGTTGAGGGTCGAGAGGACCCTCTCCTGGGCTTCGGGCGCGTTTGAGGTGGTGGCCACGGCGAACCTCAGGACTCGGTCGGCTGGCTGTCTGCCTCGGCCTCGCTCTCCTCGGCGACGATCTCGGCCGCATCGCTCTGCACCGGCGTCACCCGTGCGGTGACCTGTCCCTGCGGGTCTTTCGGGTTCGGCGGATCGCTGCCGAGCAGGGTGCCGACATAGGCGGTGACCGCCATCAGCTCGGCGGGCCGGAGCTGCCGTTCCCACGCCAGCATGCCCTTGGCGGGGACGCCGTCCCGCACCGTCGCGTAGATATCCATCAACTGGGCGCCGTGCAGCCAGAACTGATCGGTGAGGTTGGGCCCGATGCCGCCCTCGCCGAACATCCCGTGACAGGTGGCGCACTTGGTTTGGAAGATCTTTTTGCCGCCGTTCATCATGCTCGCGTCGGCGGTGAGATCGACCAGGGTCCCCTCGCTGATGTCGCCGAGGGCGAGCAGTTGTTCCGCCTGGCGGTCGTAAAAGGCAATCATCTCGGCGTCGTATTTCTCGGTGGCGAGGAGACCGCCCCCGAAGTGGAAGTAGAGGATGTAGAGCGGCGAGAAGATGATGGTCAGCCAGAAGATGGCCAGCCACCACCTCGGAAGCGGGTTGTCGTACTCCTGGATGCCGTCGTAGGCGTGATCCAGAAGGGAGTCCTGGTCGGCCGCTCCATGGTCGTGATCGGTGTGCTCATTGCTCACGAGTCATCGCCTCCTTTTGCGGCGGCGCTGAGGTCGTCGGCGCCGTCCTCGAGCGGCAGGTTCCGCAGGTGGTCGTACGAGGGCCTGGTGCGCACGAAGAAAACCCAGACGACGATCGCCGTAAAGGTGATCAAGCAGAGAACCAGTGCCAGCTCGGTCCACGAGGTCAGCCCCGCCGCGGACATGACGTCGGTGAGGCTCACGACGCCTCCCCGATGGCGACGGGTTCCGCACCCTCGACGGCGGCCTCCGCGGGGCCGGTCTCCTCTTCGATCGCGACCGCTTCGGGTTTCGAGATGTCAGTGCCCATCCGCTGCAGATAGGCGATGAGGGCGACGATCTTCTTGTTCGCGAGGCCCTCGGGCCCACCCTGTTTGACGATCTCGGCTGCAATCGCAGCCCCCTGCTCGCGGGCGGCGGCCGTGCCGTTCGCCACTTCCTCGTCGGTGTAGGGGACGCCGAGGATCTGGTGCGCCCGCATGACAGGCACGACACTCTCCCAGTCGAGGTCGTCGGTGAGCAGCCACGGATAGGCGGGCATGATGGAACCGGCAGTGATGGCCCGCGGGTCGTCCATGTGGCGGACGTGCCACAAATCGGGGTATTTCCCGCCGATCCGCTGCAGATCGGGGCCGATTCGCCGCGAGCCCCACTGGAAGGGGTGGTCCCACACGAATTCGCCGGGTTTGGAGTACTCGCCGTAGCGCTCGGTCTCGGCGCGGATCGGGCGGATCATCTGCGAGTGGCAGTTGTAGCAGCCCTCCGCGAGGTAGAGGTCGCGGCCGGCGAGCTCGAGCGGCGTGTACGGCGTGACCGTGGCAATCGTCGGAACGTTGGACTTGATGAGGAAGGTGGGGATGATCTCGAACAACGAGGCCACCACCACCGCCACCAGGACCGCGACCGTGAACTTCAGAGGCAGGCGCTCCCATCGTCGGTGCCAGGTGGTGGAGAAGAAACGGTCGAGCTTGTAGGCGAGGTCGACCACGTGGGCGCCGCCGGCCTTCAACTGGCCGACCGGTTCCGGAGGATCCACGTACTCCTTCGACAGCGCCGGTGCCTCGTGCACCGGGACCTCGTAGGTCGAGGGCCGGTTCTTCCAGGTCATGAAGAAGTTGACGCCGAGCATGAGCGCGCCGGCGAGGTAGGCGACGCCGCCGATGACCCGCACCCAGTACATCGGGATCAACCGCAGGGTGGTTTCGACGAAGTCGCCGTACTTGAGGTAGCCCTCGGAGTCGAAGGCCAGCCACATCAGACCCTGGGTGAGACCGGCGGCGTAGATGGCGACGATGTAGAGGAGGATCCCGATCGTGCCGAGCCAGAAGTGCGCTTCAGCGAGCTGGCGGCTCCACAGTTCGGTCTGGAAGAGTCGCGGCAGCAGCCAGTAGATCATCCCGAAGACCAGGAACCCGACCCACCCCAGGGCGCCGGCGTGGACGTGGGCGATGGTCCAGTCGGTGTAATGGGAGAGCAGGTTGACGGCCTTGACCGACAGCAGTGGGCCCTCGAAGGTCGACATGCCGTAGAAGGTGATGGCGACCACGAAGAACTTGAGCACCGGGTCCGAGGCCACCTTGTCCCACGCGCCGCGCAAGGTCAGGAGACCGTTGATCATGCCGCCCCAGGAGGGCATCCACAGCATGACCGAAAACAGCATTCCGAGGGTCGAGGCCCAGGCGGGAAGGGCGGTGTAGTGGAGGTGGTGCGGCCCGGCCCAGATGTAGATGAAGACCAGAGACCAGAAGTGGATGATCGACAGCCGGTAGGAGAAGACGGGTCGGTTCGCGGCCTTGGGCAGGAAGTAGTACATGATGCCGAGGAAGGGCGTCGTCAGCAGGAAACCAACCGCGTTGTGGCCGTACCACCACTGCATGAAGGCGTCCTGGACCCCGGCGTAGATGGGGTAGGAGCGCCACAGCCCGGCCGGCACCACGAGGTTGTTGAACACGTGCAGCACCGTGATGGTGACGATGGTGGCGATGTAGAACCAGATCGCGACGTAGATGTGGCGCTCGCGGCGTTTGGCGATCGTGCCGAACGTGTTGACGGCGAAGGCGATCCACACCAGGGCGATGGCGATGTCGATGGGCCACTGGAGCTCGGCGTACTCCTTGCCCTGGGTGATGCCGAGGGGCAGGGTGACGGCCGCCGAGACGATGATCAGCTGCCAGCCCCAGAAGTGGATGGCGCTGAGAGCCTTCGAGAACATGGGCGCCTTGAGCAGCCGCTGCATGGAGTAGTAGACGCCGGCAAACACCGCGTTGCCGGCGAAGGCGAAGATCACCGCATTGGTGTGGAGCGGCCGCAGGCGGCCGAAGGAGAGAAAGGCGAGTTCGAGGTTGAAGACCGGGGCGGCGAGCTGGAGGGCGATGATCACACCCACCAGCATGCCGACCACGCCCCAGATCAGGGTCACCAGCGTGAACTTGCGGACGATGGCGTCGTCGTAGGAAAACTTCTCGATCGTGACGGTCATCAAGCTCCTCCGGGCTCTCGATTGTAGGGTCGCCGCGGACCGAATGTACCTGGTCTCAGGTGGCGTCGCGAATAATAACAGGAACCGTTCCTTCCATTGAGTACCAGCAGAACCAGAATGCCGAGCGCACCGCCCCGAGGCGATGGGCCTCCTCGAGAGGTTCGACATCGGCGACGCCCGCCTCGGAGTCGAACGAGATGCGCAGCGGCAGGCCCCGGACAGTCACGTCGTACGAGCCCGCGGGTGTCCCGGCTGCGGCCGCCAGTTCCGCAAGTGGAAAGGCGGCATCCTCGCCGTCGACGGTGACGACGACCAGGCGGTCCTTGAGCCGCAGGCCCCCGGGAGGCGGCAGCGGATCGACCGGGAACCGCAGCAGGTCGGACCCGAAGTACGAGTGGTAGGGGTCGCGTTTGTAGAGCAGCTTCATCTCGGGAACGGGCGCGAGGACGGCGGTGTCGGGGTGGCGGGACCGCCAGTCGGGCCCAGGTCGTCAGGCTCGCGCGGCGCAGAGGCAGCCGCGGTTGAGATCCCGGCGAGGATCCGGCGACCGGTCGTCCGTCGAACTGGGTCCACAGCGGTGTGGCCGCCGGCCCCGCCCCGCGGTCGTAGAGCAGGGTGTTGGAGTTGTAGAGCAGCCCCGAAACGCCGAGATCGACGTCGCGGCCGGCGATGTCGCGGCCGAAGACGGCAACGCTGTCGCACAGAGGGCTGTAGGTAACGGCGATGGGCTCACCGCCGAGGACGTCGTTGACCACCTCGTGCCACCGCATCAGCCGCAGGGGGTAGGCGCGAGCGTCGCCGGCGATCTCGACTCCGATGACCCGGTCATCCGGGACCAGCATCTTGCCGCGCTCCTCGCGGTTGAGGCGATCGACGTCGGCCGCGTCCATCATGGCGGGTTCGGTCAGGACCATCACGCCGTCGCGGTTCATGGCGTGCGCGATGAGGTCTCTCGGAACCAGCGGTTCTGCGAGATCGAACCCGGCTTCCGGGGTGCGGGCCTTCCGGTCGAGCAGGGGGGCGATCATCACCAGGCCGACGATCAGGGTCAAAACAACCGCCGCCAGCGCCACCCACCAGCCGCTGCGGATGATGGACGGTCCCGCCACGGGTCAGAACTCCGCGGCGTCGGCCGGGGGCGAGGTCCGGGTGACCGGTGGCGCAGAACGAATGAGGGTGGCGATGGCGGGACCGGTCGGAGTCGTCGGAGCATCGCGGCGGTGGTCCATATCGGCGACCCCCAGCCCCAGCACCACCGGGAGGTAGAGAATGCTCGCCAGGAAGAGCCGCCGCGCGGACTGGTGGCTGCGATCGCGGAGAAAGACCCATCCCAAAGCCAGAAACGCGAGACCGACGACCTGCGATGCCACGAGGTAGGTGGCGCCGGTGACCCCGGCTGCGGACAGAGAGGCGGTGATCGGCAGCAGAGCGGCGGCGTAGACGAAGGCCAGACGCCCCGTGAGGCGTCCCTCGAGGTCGACCGACGGCAACATCTTGAAGCCGCCGCGTTGGTAATCCTCGCGGTACATCCAGGCCAGCGCGAGGAAGTGCGGGATCTGCCACACGAAGAGCACGCCGCCGAGGATCCAGGCGCCGGCGTCGAGGCGGCCGGTGGCGGCGGCCCAGCCCATCATGGGAGGGATCGCGCCGCAGATCGCGCCGATGACCGTGTTGAGGGGCGTCCGCACCTTGAGTGGGGTGTAGACCACGACGTAGAGAAGAATGACGAACAGCGACAGCCCGGTGGTGAGGGCGTTGGTGCCGAGGGCCAGGATCGCGAGCCCGGCGGCGGCCGTCACCAGTCCCCACACGAGGGCGACCCTGCGGTCGACCCGGCCCGAAGGCAGAGGGCGCGACCTGGTGCGGTGCATCAGGCGGTCGCGCTCGACCTCCCACCACTGGTTGAGGATGTTGGCGCCGAAGGCGCTGAGAGCGGTGCCGACGATCGCCGCCAACCCCACCCAGGGCTCGAGATGGCCGCGGGCGCCGAGCGCATACCCGACCAGTGCAGTCAGCACGACGAGGGCGCCCAGCCTCGCCTTCGACAACTCGAGGTAGCTGGCGAGGATCCTCCGCGCGGACAACCCCGTCCCTGTGGGTTCGGCGCCGGATTCGGCTGAGATGCTCATAGGAATCGTTTCTTCTTTCCGGAAATCTGCCGCAGCGCCTGGTGTATATTTCCCGTCGATCCTCGTCAGGTGGCGGTGGGCGCCGCCGAGTATAACCGACCCGCGCCGGTGCGTATTCTTCTCTGCACAGGGATGGGAGGCGAAATGGATCGCGACCGCGGCTACGTGCTGCCCCTCGGATTCGCCATGACGGTCTCGATGTGGGCTCTCGCCTACATTTTTCGACTCCCGTTGGTGTCCGCGCCGAGTTGGCTGTTGCTGATTGCGATGCTCGCGGCGGTGGCTTTCTGGGGCAGGTTCACCGGCGCCCGCAGCGGCGGGGGCTGGCTCGGCGGCGTGATGGTCGGTGCGACCGCAGCAGTCCTCAACATGTTGGTTCTGGGAAGTCTGCTGACCTCCGCCGATGGGGCTGGGGTCGTGCCCACGGCGCTCGCGTGGGTCCCCGGCTCGATTATCGTCGTGGCGCTGATCGCAGGTGTTGCCGCGGCGTCGGCCGGTGGCTCCACAGAGCCGGCGGTTCCGGCGGCATGGACGGCGCTGTTTTCCAAGGTCGCAGTGGCGGCGACCTTTCTCCTGGTGGTGGCCGGTGGCCTGGTGACCAGCAGCGAGGCCGGTCTGGCGGTCGTCGACTGGCCCAACACGTTCGGGTCGAATATGTTCCTGTTTCCGCTCGCCCGCATGACCGGCGGCATCTACTACGAACACGCCCACCGGCTGTTCGGGGCACTCGTGGGTCTGACCACGATCGTGCTCGCCATCCGCCTGTGGCGGCGCGACGACCGGAAAGGCGTGCACCTGCTGGCGCTGACCGCAGTCGTCCTGGTGGTGTTGCAGGGCATCCTGGGCGGACTCCGGGTGACCGGCAACTTCACACTGTCGACCGCGCAGGCGGACATGGCGCCGAGCATCGCCCTCGCCCTCGCGCACGGCGTCCTGGGCCAGATCTTTCTCGGCGTGGTGGTCGCGTTGGCCGCGGTGACGTCGGTGCGGTGGTTCGACGCCGGTGCGCCCCAGCTCCGTCCCAACTTCAAGGACGATCGCGGCCTCCAACAGTGGTTGATCCTCACCGTCGTCGTGCAGCTGGTGCTCGGTGCGGCGCAACGCCACCTGGAGGCGTTGTTGATCGTTCACATTTCTCTGGCGGCGATCGTGATCCTCTTGGCGGTGATGGTCGGAGTTCGCGCGTGGGGGATGTTCCGCGACGTGTGGCCGGTCGACCGGCTGGGCAAGGCGCTGGTGGTTCTGGCTTCACTTCAAGGCCTCCTCGGAATCGCGGCTCTGGCGGTGACCGGGGGCGAGGCGGTGGTGGGCACGCCGACGACCCTCGAGATCACCGTGACCACCGCGCACCAGGCGACCGGCGCGGTGATTCTGGCCCTTTCGATCGCGTTGGCCCTGTGGACCCAACGCCTGTTCGCACAGGACCCCGCAGCTCTTCGATAGCTCGCGGCGGCCCCCCCGCACGATACTGCCCGCAGATCCGGCCGATCGCACTCAACGCAAAGGCGCAAAGCCACCCGCCCGGCCGCCCGCGCAAAGACGCAAGGACGAGGTTCGTCCGTGAGCTCATTGCCTGGAGTGACCGGCGGAACCAACCGGCGATCCGGGATCGCCGTTAACCGGGGCGCATCGGGTCCCCTCCGGACGCGAGCGTCCGTCGGCGCCCCACTGCTCCCCGGCGACGCGCCAGGGGCGCGTCGGTTCCGCGACTCTGCGTTAACTTCCGGTATCGAGGTCGGGTCGTTGGGGGAAGGCACCGGTGACGTAGAAGTGCTCGAGGAGGTCGTCCTTTTCGTGCCAACGGTCGAGGAGCCACCGGCGGAGGCCGTCGGCGGATTCGGGAAGGTCGGCGATGGGGAAGCGGCGCACGTGGACGTGGATGCGGCGAACCAGTCCCTTGAGGTACTGCCACAGCGACGGTACGGCATCGTCGTAGCCGATCGTGAGGTCGTAGACGGCATCGATGTGGCCGCGCAGCCCTTCGACCGAGGCCACGAAGCCCTTGGTGCGCGGGACCAGAGTGTGAACCGGCTGGCGGAGGCCGTGGGTTCTGGCGTAGTCCCGGGCGGCGGCGAGCTTGGGCAGGGTCAGACGCGTTCCCTCGACGAACGAGACCAGGTGGACAGGCACCCGGCCGTTGACCAGGCGTGCGAAGGTCCTGTTGATGGAGTCGCGATCCGCCATCCAGTCGCGGTCGATGAAGAGGCAGTCCAGGAACTGCATGCCCCAGCCCATCCCGGGAACCCACTTGAATTGTTTTTTGACGAAGTACTTCATGTCGCCGAGGCGGTCCTTGGTCTTGCAGAACTTCATGATCGCGGGGATGTCGGGCATCTGCTGGTGGTTGGCCACCACCAGGGCGTTCTCCCGCATCGGTACGTCGTCTCCGGTAAAGACGATTCGGACCTTGTACAGATGATCGGCGGCAGAAACACACAGTCCCCACCAGGTGTCGGCGCACCAGCGGTTGACGGCGCGGAAGGCCTTTCTGGAGAAGGGCAGGACAACCAGGCTCAACGTCTGCAGCAGGTTGACCGCCAGCAGGGTGGCGAAGCCGAACACCAGGAGGGTCACGGCCTTGAGGGTGGCCAGCGGCCCGGAACGGTCCTTCAGCGGTTCGAGAGGCACGACAGACCCTCGCTCAAGAGCTCGCAGCAGTGTTTCACGTCGGACTCCACGGTCGCCAGGTTGCCGATCGCGACGCGCAGGGAAATGCCGTCGTCGAGCTTGGTGTGGGACAGGAAGATCTCACCCGACGCGTTGACGTGTTCCAGAAGCTTCATATTGAAGCTGTCGAGCTCGTCGCCCTCCATCCCCTCCGGCCGCGCGCGGAAGCAGACCACCGAAAACGGCGTCGGCGCGAGCCGTTCGAAGTGCGGGTGGTTCTCCACCCAACCCGCGAACGATCGCGCCAGGTGCACGTGGCGGCGGATGCGTTCGTGGATGCCCTCGAGCCCGAAACAGCGCAGGACCCACCACAGCTTGAGGGCGCGGAAGCGGCGCCCGAGCTGGACGCCGTAGTCCATGAGATCGACCACCTGGCCGCTGACCGGGGTGGTCAGATACTCGGGCACCAGCGAGAAGGCCCGCCTGAAGATCTCGGGGTGGCGGGTGTAGAGGGCCGAGGCGTCGATCGGGGTGAAGAGCCACTTGTGGGGGTTGAAGACGAAGCTGTCGGCCCGTTCGCAGCCGTCGAGGCACCAACGGTGTTCGGGGCACAACGCCGCCGACCCGGCATAGGCGGCGTCGACGTGCAGCCACAGCCCTTCGGCCGCGCAGAGCTCGGCGATGGTCGGTACCGGGTCGACCGAGGTGGTGGATGTGGTGCCGACGGTGGCCACCACCGCCAGGGGACGCAGACCGGCGGCGCGGTCGGCGGCCACGATGTGGGCCAGCGCCTCGGGGTCCATTCGGTACTCCCCGTCGTGCGGCACGGCGCGGAATCCATCGAGACCGAACCCGAGGGTGAGACAGGCCTTGGCGATCGATGAGTGGGCCTGGTCGGAGGCGTAGATGCGGAACGGCGTCACGTCGTCGCGGCCGGCCATGCCGCGATGTCGGATCTCCGGGTCGGCCTTTTCGCGGGCCGCGGCCAGGGCGAGCATCGACGAGATCGAGGCGGTGTCGGTGAGAAACCCGAAGAAGTCCTCCGGCAGTTCGAGACCGCGGCGCAACCAGTCGAGCACGGTGAGCTCGAGCTCGGTGGCCGACGGGCAGGTCCGCCACAACATGCCGTTGACGTCGAGGGCGGCCGACAGCATCTCGCCGAGGACGCCGGGGCCGGATCCGGTGATCCCGAAATAGGCCATGAAACCGGGGTGGTTCCAGTGGGTCACGCCCGGCAGGATGATCTCGAGAAAGTCCCGCCACACCGCCTCGGGGTCTTCGGCGGTGGTGGGCATCTCCCTCGGCAGCCGGGCCGTGACATCGCCCGGCGCGACCCTCGAGAGCACCGGATGCTCGCGGTTCGAGCCGTCAAGATAATCAGCGATCCACTCCACCATGCGGTGGCCTTCGCGGCGGAAGAGTTCCGCGTCCCAGTGGCCCGATTCGTCAGCCATCGCGACCTCCGGCGCCAAAGATAACCGCGCCCACCGCGGGTGTCACGGGGAACCGTGCTAGGCTCCTCGACAAGATCAGGTGCGAAAAAGGAGGCGAGCATGACCGTCACCGGGACCAGCGGAGGCGATGCGGGCGCGAAGGCACCGAGACACTTCTGGATCGTGGCGATTCTCTCGTTGCTGTGGAATGCGATGGGGGCGTTCGACTATTCGGCCAGCCAGTTCAAGCTCGATTTCTATATGAAGGCGTTCACCGAGGAGCAACTGGCCTATTTCTACGGCTTCCCGTCGTGGGCAGTCGCCGGTTGGGCCTTCGGCGTCTGGGGAGCGTTCGTCGGGTCGATCGGCCTGCTGCTGCGGAAAAAGTGGGCGGTCTGGGCCTTCGCAGTCTCGCTCGCAGGACTGGTCGTCAGCTCGATCTACAACCTCGTGTTGTCCAACGGCGTCGAGATCATGGGTTCGGGCGCGATGGTCTTCACCGCGTTCATCTGGGTGGTGGCGATCTTCCTGTTTGTGTACGCCAGAGCACAGTCGACGCGGGGCATCCTGGTCTGAATCGGCGCCCGCGGTCGGGCTGTCCGGCGGAGGCACGGCGAACCGTCCCATCGCCCGGCCGGGTGGGTTGACACGAGCCCGGGGACGCGCCACTCTGCGCCCATGACGAGGACTGTGGATACAAAAGTTCCCCGCTTCGACCGGAGTACGTTCGGTTCGGATCAACATTTCGCACGGATCGGCACCGGCAGCGTCGGCGGCAAGGCCGTCGGGTTGCAGCAGATCCGCGAGCAGATCCTGCCCCGTTTCGACGCCTCCCTGTTCGAAGGCGTGACGGTGGTCGTGCCGCCGGCGGTGGTGATCGCCACCGACGTCTTTTCGGAGTTCGTGGAACGCAACCGGCTCAGGGACAAGGTCCTCGACGGGGTGCCGGACAGCCAGATCGCCCTCGAGTTCCGGCGCGGCGAGCTCACGGAGGAAGTCCGCGGCGAGCTGCGAGCGCTGCTCGAGGTCATGAAAGCGCCCCTCGCCGTGCGTCCGTCGAGCTTTCTGGAGGACACCCAGGATCGACTGTTCGCGGGTATTTACACCTCCAAGCTGATTCCCAACTCCGAGGACAATGACGACGCCAGGTATCGGCGTCTTTCCAGCGCCGTCAAGCTGGCCTGGGCCTCGACCTTCTTTGAAAACGCGCTGGTTTCGCGCCGCGCGTGCGGGCTCGCCGACGATGCCGAGAAGATGGCGGTGATCATCCAGGAGATCACGGGCGCGAGGTACGACGGGCGTTTCTACCCGACCCTGTCGGGGCTGGCCCGTTCCTACAACCACTACCCGACGCCGGGCAACAAGCGCGAGGACGGGGTGGTGTCGGTCGCCCTCGGACTCGGCAAGACCATCACCGACGGCGACCACGTGTGGAGCTACGGTCCCCACCGCGCGACCGCGCCGCCGCCCTTCAAGAGCACCGGCGATCTCTTGAAGTTCACTCAGAACAGCTTCTGGGCGGTAAACGTCGGCGATCCGCCGCCCCCGAACCCGACGCGGGAAACCTCCTGTCTGGTGCGGTGTGGTCTGACCGATGCGGAGATGGACGGAACGCTCAAGTTCCTCGCTTCCACCTGGGATCCTGCATCCGACCAGCTGCGGACCGGTATCACGGGCAACGGGCCCAGGGCCCTGACCTTTGCACCGCTGCTCGAATCGCGCGCGATTCCGTTCACCCCGGTTCTGGAACGTCTGCTCGAGCTCTCGTGTAACGTTCTCAACGGCGAGGCGGAGATCGAGTTCGCGGTCAACCTCGATATCGATGACGCCCTGCCGATGGAGATCGGTTTCGTCCAGGTTCGACCGATGCTGACCCCCGGCGAAAGGGTGCCCGTCGAGGACGGCGACCTCGACGGCGCCGATGTCCTGGTAGCGTCGGACAACTGTCTAGGACAGGGCTCGCGGGGCGACCTCACGGATGTCGTCTACCTGCGGCCTCAGTACTTCGACCGCGGTGCGACGCGGATGATGGCGTCGGAGCTGGACGCGGTCAACCGCGGGCTGGTGGAGGAGGGGCGGCACGGCGTCTTCATCGGACTCGGCCGGTGGGGGACGACCGACGATCGGTTC
Organism: Candidatus Sulfomarinibacteraceae bacterium; assembly: GCA_963823345.1. GTDB lineage: Bacteria > Acidobacteriota > Thermoanaerobaculia > Thermoanaerobaculales > Sulfomarinibacteraceae > Sulfomarinibacter. The sequence goes on along the minus strand of CAWGLE010000024.1, from coordinate 107,982 downwards.
GGCGTGCCGGTCAAATGGGCGCAGATTTCGGCCGCACGGGTGATCGTCGAGGCGACCATGCCGGACGCCCCGGCCAACCTCAGCCACGGAACCCATTTCTTCCACCGCCTGCTCAGCAACCGCGTGCTCTACATGTCGGTGGAATCCGACGGCCGCGGCCGCATCGACTGGGACTGGCTCGACACCCTCGACGCGATCTGGGAGAGCCGCCACGTCCGCCACGTGCGTCTGGAAAACCCCCTCGATGTCCGCATCGACTGCGCCAACCGGCGAGGGATGATCAAACGGACCTCAGCCGGTTGATGGTGGGGGAGTTGATGTCGAGATTGGTTGTCCTGGCCGGTGCGCTGGTGGCCGTGAGCGGCTGCGGAACGCCGGTGCCCGAGGTGCCCGTCGAGGAGCCGGTGTCGTACTCGCAACACATCGAGCCGTTGGTACTCGCGCACTGTCTCGGCTGCCACGAGGCCGAGGAGCCCAAGGCCAAGCTGGTGCTCGAGCAGGGGACGGGCTACGGGCAGTTGGTGGGCCGGCGATCGGTCCAGGTGGCGACGATGATGTTGGTGGAGCCGGGAGATCTCGAAGCCTCCTATCTGTGGCTGAAGCTCCAGCATCGGGCGCCCGAGGGCAAGGGCATGCCGCGAACGCCGACCGGTGTCAAGAAGCTGCGAGCCGCCGAACTCGAGCTCTACCGGAGGTGGATCGAGGGAGGCGCGCTCCCGTAAGCGGAATTTCGGATTTCGGATTTCGGATTTCGAGCCACCCGCCCCCCACCGGTACGAGGCCCCCAGGATCCAAGATCTTTTGAGATGGGGGAGGTTGGGCGGGAATTCCAAAATCCGAAATCCGAAATCCGAAATCGACTTGTGTACACTTCCCCAGAATGAAGCTGTGCAAGCGAGCTGATGGTGTGCGGGGGAGAAGACCAAAATGCAGGTGATCGTGGTCGGCGGCGGTCTGGTGGGCTCGACGCTGGCGGAAAAGCTGGCCGGTGACGGTCACGACGTGGTTCTGGTCGAACGGAGCGCTGAGCTCATCGCCGACCTCAACGAAAACCTCGACGTGCAGACGATCCGCGGCAACGGGGCGACCATCCCGGTCCTGATGAAGGCCGGAATCGAAAGCGCCGACCTCCTGCTCGCCACCACCGACTCCGACGAGGCCAACATGGTCGTGGCCCTGGTCGGTTCGGTGATCTTCAAGGTGCCGAAAGTGGCCGCGCGGCTGCGCGACCCCGGCCACGAAGAGGGTTTTCGTCGGATCGCGCGCGAGCCGGGCGGCGAGCGCGTGGCCATCAACCCGGACATGGCGGCGGTCGAGAAGATATTGTCGCTGCTGCCGGTGCCCGGAGCGGTGGACGTGGTGGAGTTTTTCGACGGCAATCTTCTGGTCGCGGGCTTCCACGTCAAAAAGGGGTCCGAGTTTGCCGGTCTTCTGCTGTCGCACCTCCGTCTCCTGTTTCCGGCGACGCCGATGCTGGTGGTGGCGATCCGTCGTGACGGCACGTGGCGGGTCCCCTTCGGCGACGACGAGATCAGGGCCGGAGATCTCGTCTACTTCGCGATGGACCCGAACGAGCTCGACAACGTTCTCGTCCTGCTCGGGCAGCGGCGCGGCGCCGAACGACGGGTGATGATCGCCGGCGCTACCAGGATCGGCGTCAACCTGGCGCGCCGGCTCGAGGAGATGGACGTTCCCGTGACCCTGATCGAAGGGGACCGGGAAGCCTGCGAACTCGCCGCGGCCGAACTCGGGAACACCCTCGTGATCCACGGCAGCGCCACCAACCGCGCGCTGCTGCGCGAGGAGGGCGCCGAGCGGGTCGACGCCTTTGTTTCATGCACCGGGCGCCACGAGATGAACGTCGTCGCCTGTCTCCTGGCGGGAAAGATGGGAGCGGCCCACACCTTCGCCCTGGTCGACAATGCCGCCCTGTCGGGGCTGGTGGGCGAGCTCGGCATCGACGCCATCATCTCGCCGCGGCTGCTGTCGGTGAGCCTCGCATTGCAATTCGCCCGCAAGGGACGGATCAAATCGGTTGCGGCCCTGCTCGAGGACTCGGTGGAGGTGTTCGAGGTGGAGGCCGCGGACGGCAGCAGACTGGTCCGAAAGCCCCTGGCCGAGCTGGGTCTGCCGCGCGGCATTCTGGTGGTCGCAGTTCGGCGCGGAGACCGGATCTTCATCCCCGGCGGCAACGACCAGATCGAACCCGGCGACCACGTCATCGTCGCGGCTGCAACGGAAGTTTCCTCGAAACTGGATGATGTGCTCGAGGCATAGGTGACGGAGGACCGCCGGTGAACCGACGCTTCGTTATCTACCTCCTGGGATGGCTGCTGCTGCTCGACTGCGCTTTTCTGGTCGTGCCGCTGTTCGCGAGTCTGGTTTTCGGGGAATCACCGGAACCGTGGATCGGAACGATGGCGGTTGCAGGTGTTTTCGGCGTGCTGCTGGTCAGCTCCCGGACCGAGTTCGACCGCCGCATCCGGCCCCGCGATGGCTTCCTGATCGTCACCGGGGCGTGGATTCTGGTGTCGCTGGTGGGCGCCGTTCCCTACTGGGTAACGAACTCGTTGGGGCCGTTGGATTCGTTGTTCGAATCGGTGTCCGGGTTCACGACGACCGGGTCGACGGTGATTGCCGATGTGACCGTCATCCCTCGATCGCTGTTGTTGTGGCGGGCGATGAGCCAGTGGTTGGGGGGGATGGGAATCATCCTCTTCACGATCGCCATCCTGCCACTGCTGGGGATCGGCGGGATGCAGCTCTTCAAAGCCGAGGTGCCCGGTCCGGTTGCGGACAAGGTGCGCCCGCGTCTCGCGGCGACCGCGCGGATGCTGTGGATGATCTACGTCGGATTCACCGCAGCGGAATGGGTCGCCCTCCGCCTTGCCGGCCTTTCAGGTTTTGACGCGCTCTGCCACTCGTTCACGACCCTCGCCACCGGCGGGTTCTCGACCAGGAACGCCTCGGTCGGCGAGTTCGGCTCTCCCCTCGTCGAGTGGATCATCATCTTCTTCATGCTGCTCGCAGGGATCAACTTCGTCCTCCACTTCCGCCTGCTCACCGGACGCGTGGGCGAGGTGTGGCGCGACGCTGAGCTGCGATACTTTCTGGGGGTCACGGCCGTCGCGTCGCTGATCCTCTTCGCCACGGTCCACCAGGCCGGCGACCGCCTCGCCGACACCTTCCGCAACGCAGTGTTTCAGACGTTGAGCATTCTCACGACCACCGGGTACTGCACGACTGACTTCGAGCTGTGGGCGACGCTGCCGTCCCTCGTCCTGTTGTGTCTCATGGTCCTCGGGGGAATGTCCGGTTCAACCGGCGGGGGTATCAAGAGCCTTCGCGCGCTGCTTGCGGTGTCGTCGCTGCGCACGACCATCCACCGGCTCATCCACCCGCACGCCGTGCGGCCGGTGAAGTACGGCGGTGCTGTTGTGTCCGAGTCGGTGCTGTCCGGGATCTGGGCGTTTCTGACCGCCTACCTCCTGATCGCGACCGCCGGGGCTGCGGTGGTGGCGGCGTACGGATACGATCTCATGACGGCGATCTCGGCCGCCATGACGGCGATCGGCAACGTCGGGCCCGGGCTCGGCGAGGTCGGCGCATACGACAACTTCTCCCATTTCCCCGGGTTGGTGAAGATGGTGCTCGCCGGCTGCATGTTGTTCGGCCGGCTCGAGGTCTTCACCATTCTCGCGCTGTTCTCGAGGGAGTTCTGGCGGCGGTAGGGGAGGAACACGTTTCCGCACACCCTTCCCGAGAGGATGCCAGGCACGCCGACATGATGTTGAGGACAACATCATGTCGGGAGCCAGGCACCTCCGCCGAGCGCGTGTAGAATGCACCGTCCTGGCGAGGAGACCCCTGAAGTGCAGGAGCACCGCGCGAAAATCGGCATCGTCTTCCTGATCGTCTTCATCGATCTGGTGGGCTTCGGCATCGTGATCCCGATCCTGCCGTTGTATGCGGAGGAGTACGGTCCGTCGCCGCTCGTCTTCGGTCTGCTGATGGCGTCCTTTTCGATCATGCAGTTTCTCTTCGCGCCGATTCTCGGGCGGCTGTCCGACCGGATCGGGCGGCGGCCGGTGCTGCTGGTTTCGCTGGTGGGGTCCGCGGTGGGCTACGTGCTCTTCGGCATCGCCGGATCGCTGGCGATGCTCTTCGCCTCGCGCATTATCGACGGCATCTCCGGCGGCAATATCTCGACCGCGCACGCGGTGATCTCGGACATCACCGGCCCCGAGGACCGGGCGAAGGGCATGGGTCTGATCGGCGCGGCCTTCGGTCTCGGCTTCATCTTCGGACCGGCCATCGGCGCCCTGCTGGTGACCGTGGCGCCGTGGATGCCGGGCATCGCCGCCGCGGTCGCATCGACGATCGCGTTTTTCCTCGTGCTGACCAAACTCCCGGAGACCCTCGACACGTCGGTGAGACGAGAGGAGCGCGCGCACCCGCTCAATTTCCGGAGTCTGGCCCGGACGATGTCACACCCCCTGGTGGGTCTGAGCATGGTGATGGCGTTCTGCACGATCTTCGCGTTCGCGAACTTCGAGACCACCTTCGCTCAGTTCGCCAAGCTGCGGTTTTCATTCAGCATCTCGACCATCGCCTGGCTCTTCGTCTACGCGGGGGTCCTCGGCGCAGCGGTCCAGGGCGGGATGGTCGGGAAGCTGTCAAAGCGTTTTGGTGAAGCGAGACTGATCGTAACCGGTACCGGCTTGAGCTTTCTCGCCCTCGGCTTCCTGCCGTACGCGCCGGGTCCGGGTCTGCTGCTGGCCACCCTCGCGGTGCTGGCGCTGGGTCAAGGCATCGCCCACCCTTCGTTGACCTCGCTCACCTCCAGGCTGGCGGCACCGGATGAGGTCGGCGGCGTCATGGGGGTTTTTCAGGGCATGGCGAGCCTGGCGAGGATCGTCGGGCCGTTTTGGGCCGAGGTCGCCTACGGCAGACTCGGTTTCGCCTGGCCCTTCAGGACGGGTTCGGTCTTCATGTTGGTTGCCTGCGGGATCGCGTTGACCGCTCTGGTCCGGTTGGGTCGACAGGCGCCGGCAGCTGCGGCCACCGAGTCGTAATGACTCACCCGCCGTGGTGTTTGGACCCGCCCTGCGAAGAGGGAGACTGGGAACCGGCCGCGCCTTGCTGCGGCTGGTTGCCCATCGCGGGCGCCTGCTGACCGCCGCTCCAGTTCGAACTGCCGACTCTCCGTCCTCGATCCCAGTCACCGGATGTCAAACCGTGTGGGCTGGGCGCACCTAGCGGACGGCCCTTTCGTATCCGGGTTGACTGTCCCGCCTGGACCTGCACAACATCTCCCGTTCCCGTCCGGTCCCGGACCTCGACCGTGCCCTCGAACACCACCAGCGTGGTGTCGCCGTCCTTTTCGACCTCGAGCCCGTACTCGGTCCCGCGCACGGCGAGGACCGCCGACGGGGTGGTGATGAGCCGTTCGCTTTCGTCACCCTCCAGGAGCATGCCGAAGATCGCCCTGATACTGCCGCGTTCGATATCGATCAGGACGCCCGGAGTGCCGTGGGCGAGGCGGAAGCTGGTCTTGGTTCCGATGTGAAACCGGGCCGCACGTTCGGCGACCTCGAGGTCCGCCGACGAGCGGGAACCGGTGCGTAGAGAGGCCCCTGGCTGCGCGCGGTCGCCGGGCCGGAGTTCGAGTTCGCCGTCATCGGTGACAAGCACGAGGTGCCGTTTGACCGCCACCACTTCGTAGTCGAACGGGTATTCGGGTGCGGGGTCCGGCGCCGCCCCGAGGACGGCGATGGCCGCCACGAGCACGCCGATGATTCTCTTCATGTCTCGTCCTCCTCGCGGTCGAGCGCAATACCGAGTCGTTCGGCCTTGCGATAGAGCGATTTCCGTTCGATGCCGAGGATCTCGGCGGCGCGGGTCCGGTTGCCCCCGCATCGCCGCAGCACCGCCTCGATGTGGAGCGTCTCGAGCTGCCTGAGGGTGAGGTCGGCGCCGATGCCGGGGTCGGCGGCACTCGCCTCCGGTCCATCCGAAGCGTGGATGAGCATGCGTCGGATACGGTCAGGGTCCGTGAGAGTGCCGCTGTCGACCAGCGCCCTCTGCACCACGTGTTCGAGCTCGCGCACATTTCCGGGCCAGGAGTGATTGTCGAGGACAGCCAGAACCTCTTTGCTGGCAGAGGTTTCCGTGTCGAGTCCGAGATTGCCGGCATGGCGGCGGCGGAAATGTTCCACGAGGGCCGGGATGTCCGAACGACGCTCTCTCAACGGCGGCAGTTCGATCTCGTAGGCTGCGAGACGGAAATAGAAATCCTCGCGGAAGGAGCCGGCTTCGACCTCGCTGCGGAGGTCGCGGTTGGTGGCGGCCACCACCCGCACCGGGACCTGCAGCGGGCGGTCGGAACCCACCGGCCGGACTTCGCCGGATTGCAGGAATCGCAAGAGCTTGACCTGCAGCGAAGCCGGCAGCTCACCGATCTCGTCGAGGAACAGCGTCCCGTTGCGGGCCGATTCGACCGCCCCCGGGTGGTCGCGGTCGGCGCCGGTGAACGAGCCCTTGCGGTGGCCGAAGAGCTCGCTCTCGAGGAGGTTTTCGGGGATCGCTCCGCAGTTGATGGGCACGAACGGCCCGTCGGGTGTGGTGCCGAAAAGGTGGAGCGCCCGGGCGATGAGCTCCTTGCCGGTGCCGGTCTCGCCGCGGATCAACACCGGGATGGGCAGCGGTGCCACGCGCGCCACCGTGTTGTAGACCTCGACGATGGACGGGTCGTTGCCGATGATCATGGAATCCGGACCGAGTTCGACACGGTCAGGCGTCGAACCTGCCGACTGGAGAGCCGCCCGCACCCGCGCCACCAGAGCGTCCACGGCAAACGGCTTGGCGAGGTAGTCGAAGACGCCCAGGCGCCGTGCCGAAGCGGCTGTCTCGATCGTCCCGTGCGCGGTCACCAGGATGACGTTGGCTTCGGGCAGGTGTGTCCGGCAGTGCTCGAGCAGGTCCAGGCCGGTGCCGTCGCCGAGGTAGATATCGGTGACGATGACATCGAAAGTGCCCGATGCGACGGCTTCGAGAGCATCAGCGGACGAGGCGGCGGTGAGGACGTCGAAACCCTCCTTGCCGAGAGACAGCTTCATCATCTCCCGCATCGCGGTGTCGTCGTCGACCACCAGGATTTTCGACTTCTTCGCCACTCGTCAGACCTCCTCGGGTGACGGCAGACTGACCGTAAAGGTGCTGCCGACACCCGGCTCGCTCTCTATTGTCATGCATCCTCCGTGCCAATCGACCACTTCCTTGACGAGGGCGAGCCCGAGACCGGCGCCGGCGCCCTCGGTGCCGGGCACGCGGTAGAAGCGGTCGAAGATCTTCGCGAGGGACTCGGTCGGGATTCCGGGGCCGTGGTCGCGGACCGTCAGCGTGGTCCGTTCTCCCCGGGGGCCGACATCGACATCGATGCGTTGGCCGGGTTTCGAGTACTTGATCGCGTTGCCGACCAGGTTATCGACCACCCGTTCCAGCAGGGTGGGGACGCCGGCGACCCGGCTGCCGCTCTCGATCGAAGAGGCGATCGAGAGACCGCGCGCACCGGCGGCAGCCGCCAGGACCTCCAACCTCGCCTCGACGAGAGCGCCGAAATCGACCGGGCCGGCCTCGCCGTCCCAATGTCCGGCCCCGAGCCGTTCGAGGTCGAGAAACACCGTCACCATGTCCTGGAGTCGGCCGGCCTCGCCGCGGATCATTCCGGCCACCTTCGCCAGTTCGTCTTTCGAGAGCTGATAGCGCTCGAGGGTCTCGCCGAAACCTGCGATGGAGGCGAGCGGGGTCTTGAGCTCGTGCGACACCAGCCGCTGCATGTCGCGGCGCCGTCTTTCGAGGGTCCGTTCGGCCGTGACGTCCCGGATGATCGCGAGGCGGTTGCGGTCGAGTTCGGTGACGACGACGGAGACCTCGTAGGGGCCGCGCCGGTGCTCGTGCGAGCCGCTCTCGGTCCGACTGCCGTGCCCGGTCACTTCCTCTATCGCCGGAACATGGCCCCAGAGGCGCCGCGCGGCCGGGTTCGATTCGAGGACAACCCCGTCGGGGCCCCACAGCACGACGCCCTCGGTCATGCCGGCGAGGAGGGCCTTGCGAGTCGCGTCTTCGCCCAGGACCCGCCGTTGGACGGTCCGGATCGCCTCGAGCCGCGCGCGGGCGGTCCGCGGGACCGGCCCGGGCGGCGAGGCGTCGGTGTGGGCGAGCATCGTCTGCAGGAGGCGGCCGGTTTCGCGGTGAGCGAGGCGTGACTCGACGGCCTCGCGCAGCAGTGCCGAGGTCACCATGGTCACGATGAGTGCGGCCACCGGCACCAGGATGAACGCGCCGCGAAGGGCGACTACCGCCACCGCGCCGACGCCGACGATGAAGAGTGAAAAGCCGAAGAGATCGAAGGAGCCGCGGCGGTCACGGAGGAGCTGGACTCCGAAGGCAAGCACCAGTGCCAACGTCAACGACCAGAGAATACCGAGACGACGGAGCAACAGTCCCTCGAGGATCGAGGCGGCGGCCGAGGCGTGCGCCAGGACCCCGGGAACCGGGGCGTGGCCGGGCCCGGTGGGCACGACGAACTGGTCCCCGGCCCCGGTGGCCGAGATGCCGATGAACACGAGGCGGCCGGAAAGGCCGGCGGTGGGAAGGGTTCCCTCGACAGCGGCCGCGGCGCCGAACGCCGGAATGTCCTGCGGGGCGGGGCGGAACGCCGGACGCAGCTCGCTGCCGGGAGCGACGGCGATGTCGGGCCGCAGCAGCCGGGCGGCGGCCAGGGACAGAGCCGGAAGCGACAGACCGCGAGCCTGTTTGGTGGCTGCGATCGTCCGGACAACCCCGTCGGGGCCCACCTCGCCGTAGGCGTGAGCCGCGCTGCGGCCGCCTCCGAACACCGGCAGCGGCAGCAGCCAGGCGCCGTCGTTGCCGATGGCCGCCGCCAGGGCGGTAGGTCCGGCGGCAAGGGCGTGGGCGAGGGCGAGGTCTTCGTCGGGCTCCCCGGTTTCGGTGAGGATCAGGTCGATGGCGATGGCCTTCGCCCCGGCCTCCTCGACCGCATCGACCACCCGCGCCAGGCGCTCGCGCGGCCACGGCAGCGGACCACAGCGGGCGACCGCGTCGTCGTCGATGAGCACGACAGCGACCGGAGTGCCGACCCCCGTGCGGAGCCACGAGGCGCGGAGCAGAACGTCGCCGCTGACGCGGTCCACCGCCGGCGCCCATCCGATGACCCACAGCAGCCCCGTGACGGCGGTGGCCGCCACGGCGAGTGCGGCGGAGGTCCACCGCCGCGGGCGGCGTTCTGGTGAATCCGGAAGGGGAAGATCGTCCCGCATCTGGTTCATGCTACCGGTTTTCTTCTGAAATCAGGAACCGCAGGGCGTCACGATGAAGTTGGCGGCCGGAGCAATATCGTCCGGCCGGAAACTGTTGGAAACGTCGATGCCATATCACCGTGGACGACGAACGCCCGGAGGCGAGGGCCTGCGAACGGGAAGGCCGATGGAGGAGGAGGGAGTGAGAATTGCGTCCGTGGGTTCGGCTCTCCCTCCGCATTTCTACGACCAGGAGACCCTGCTGGCGGCCTTTCGTGAGCAGTGGGCGCAGCGCTATTTCAACCTCCGACCGGCTCGAGGACCTGCACCGCAACGTGCTGGTGGGCGGGCGGCACCTGGCACTGCCGATCGAGGACTATCCCGGGATCGAGACCTGGGGCCAGGCCAACGACCACTGGATCCGGGTGGCGCCGGAGCTCGGCGGCGAGGCGGTTCTGCGAGCCCTGGGCGGTGCCGGGCTTGACGCCGGCCGACGTCAACGCGTTCTATTTCGTCACCGTGACCGGTGTCGCCACGCCGTCGATCGACGCCCGGCTGGTGAACCGCCTCGGTCTGCCGCCGAGCGTCAAACGGGTGCCGATCTTCGGTCTCGGCTGCCTGGCCGGGGCGGCCGGTGTCGCGCGGGCGGCGGACTACCTCGTGGGGCACCCCGGCGAGGTCGCCGTGCTGCTGTCGGTCGAGCTGTGCTCGCTGACCCTGCAGCGCGAGGACCTCTCGATGGAGAACCTGATCGCCTCCGGGCTCTTCGGCGACGGTGCGGCGGCGGCGGTGCTCGTGGGCGCGCAGCGGGGCGGCGACGGGCCCGCGGGTGGTCGACAGCAGCTCGTCGTTCTACCCCGACACCGAGCGCGTGATGGGGTGGGACGTCTCCGAGCGCGGTTTCAAGGTCGTGCTGTCGGCCGAGGTGCCCGACATGGTCCGCCTCCATCTTCGACGTGACGTCGACGCCTTTCTCGCCGATCACGGCCTCGACCGGGGTGACATCGCGGTCTGGGTCTCCCATCCGGGCGGGCCGCGGGTGCTCGAGGCCATGCAGGAGGCGCTCGAGCTGCCGGACGGTGCGCTCGCCGGTGCGTGGCGGACCCTGCGGGAGGTCGGCAACCTGTCCTCGACCTCGGTGCTGCTGGTGCTCGAGGAGGCCCTCGCCTCGCCGCCGCCGCCCGGCAGTTGGGGTCTGATGTCGGCCATGGGCCCCGGCTTCTGCTCCGAGCTCGTTTTGTTGCGTTGGGACGAAGAGCCCCTTCGATGATCCTCGGGGTCGACTCCCGTCTCGCATACACGGTGCTGATCGCGTTGATCGCGATGCAGCGGCTGTGGGAGCTCGAGATCTCCAAACGCAACCTGCGCGGGCTGCGTTCGCGCGGCGGCCGCGAGGTCGGTGCCGGCCATTATCCGTGGATGGTCGCGCTGCACGCGGCCTTTCTGATGTCCTGCGTCGCCGAGGTCTGGATCCTGGACCGTCCGTGGCGACCCCTCGTCGGGTTGATCTCGATGCTGGTTCTGATCGCCGCCCTCGGTCTGCGATGGTGGGCCCTGAGAGCTCTCGGCGATCGCTGGACGACCCGCGTGGTCGTGGTGCCGGGCGAGACGCTGGTGGCATCGGGCCCCTACCGGTGGCTTCGCCACCCCAACTACGTTGCGGTGGTGCTCGAGATCGCGGCCATTCCCATGCTCCACTGCGCCTGGGTTACCGCCGTAACCTTCAGCGTCGCCAATCTCGTGCTGCTGAAGATCAGGGTGGGGGCCGAGGAGGGCGCTCTCGATCGCGCCGCGGGGGGTGATGGGTGAAGCCGTCCGAGGCCGAGGTCCTCGCCGGCATCGCCGAGGTGGCCCGCACGCACGTCGATTGGAACGGAGAATTGCACCCTGACATGCAGCTTGTCGAGGATCTGGAGCTCGACTCGCTGAAGGCGCTGACCCTCGCGCTCGAGGTCGAGAACCGTTTCAAGGTGTATCTCGACCAGGAAGGGGATCTGGTCACGATCGGGGACCTGGTCGCCGCCATCCGGAGACAGCTCGATGGCTGAACCCCGGACCCTCAACGGGCTCCTCGTGCGGGCGGCGGCGAGGGAGGACACGGGGCTGCGGCTGATCGGCCGCCGGCAGCAGGCTGAGTTCGTGCCGTGGTCTGAGATCCGCAGGAGGGCGCTGCGGGCGGCCGGGGGGTTGCAGCGGCTCGGGATCGGTAAGGGCGACCGGGTGGCGCTCGTCTATCCGACCTGCGCCGAATTCTTCGACGCCTTCTTCGGCATCCTCGAAGCCGGCGCGGTGCCGGTGCCGCTGTATCCGCCGGTGCGCCTCGGCCGCCTCGACGAGTACACCGTCCGCACTGCGGCCATGCTGCGTGCGGTCGACGCGGCGCTGGTCCTCGCCGACCGCAGGGTGCGGCGACTGCTCGGCGAGGCGGTGGAAGCTGCGGGCCCGGCTCACGGCTGTCTGCGATGTGGACTCCCTCCCCGCGGCGGAGGCGCACGAGGTCGAGGTCGGCACTGGTGATCTGGCCCTGGTCCAGTTTTCCTCGGGGACCACCGTCGACCCGAAACCGGTGGCCCTGAGCCACCGCGCTGTGATCGCCCAGACCGTCCGGCTCAACGGCTTCTGGCCGGACGGCGACGGACTGGTTCACAGCGGGGTGAGCTGGCTGCCGCTGTATCACGACATGGGTCTGATCGGATGCGTGTTCCCGGCGCTCGAGCGGCCGGCGGTCCTGACCCTCATCCCGCCCGAGCTGTTCGTGGCGCGGCCGGCGGTGTGGCTGCGGACGATCTCCCGCTATCGTGCGACGGTTTCCCCGGCGCCGAACTTCGCCTACGGTCTGTGCGTGGAAAAGATCCGCGACGAGGAGATGGAGGGCGTCGATCTGTCGTCCTGGAGCGTGGCTCTCAACGGTGCCGAGCCGGTGGCGCCGCGGGTGCTGCGGGCCTTTCAAGAGCGATTTTCCCGGTGGGGTTTCCGGGCGGAGGCTCTGACTCCGGTCTACGGGCTTTCGGAAGCCTCCCTCGCCGTGACCTTTTCCGACATCCATCGTCCGTTCTCGAGCCGCTTCTTCGATCGCGGGCACCTGGCGGACGGCCGGGCGGCGGCCCAATCGCCGGGCGGGATGGAGATGGTGTCGCTGGGCCGGACGCTCCCGGACTTCGAGCTTCGCATCGTCGACAGCAGACGGCGGAATCTGCCGGAGGGGCGGGTCGGGCGGGTGATGGTGCGCGGCCCTTCGCTGATGGACGGCTATCTCGGGATGCAGCAGGCAACGGCTGCGGTCCTGCGCGACGGGTGGCTCGACACCGGCGATCTCGGTTTCCTGATCGACGGCGAGCTGTTCCTCACCGGTCGGGAGAAGGACGTGGTGATCCTGCGCGGCCGCAACCACTCGCCGGTGGAGGTGGAGCATGCCCTCGACGGTGTCGAAGGAGTCCGCACCGGGTGTGCGGCCGCGTTCTCGTTCATGCCGGAGGACGGCGAAACGGAAATCCTGGTGGTCCTGGTCGAGGCGGGACGCGGGGTCGCGGCGGCCCTCTACCCGGGGATCGGAGCGGCGGCGGCGCGCGCGGTGCGGGCGGCGACCGGCCTGCAACCGGATCACGTGGAGGTCGTGCCGCCGGGAACCCTGCCGCGGACCTCGTCGGGCAAGATCCGCCGCCGGGACGCGATGCAACGGTGGCGGAAGGGCGAACTGCGGCCGCCGAAGGCGGTGACGGCTCTGAGCGTCGGCGCGGCCATGGTCCGCTCGTCGCTGGCCGCAGCCCGTGCGGAGAGACGCCGTGGGCGAATGTGATGTCGTGATCGCGGGAGGCGGCCCGGCCGGTCTCGCCACAGCAATCCGGGCGCGGCTGGCCGGGTTCGAGGTGGTCGTGTTGGAGGCCGCCGAGCCGCCGATCGACAAGGCCTGCGGCGAGGGTCTGATGCCGGACGGGGTCGAGGTTCTGTCGGGCCTCGGAGTGCAACTGGAGGAGGTCGAGTCCCGGGCCTTTCACGGGATACGGTACGTCGACAGTGATCTCGTCGCAGAGGGTCGCTTCCCGGGGGCGCCGGGGCTCGGCATCCGTCGCACGGCATTGCACGGGGCCCTCAGCCGTCGCGCCGCGGAGGTCGGTGTCGATCTGCGGTGGGGGTTGCGGGTGCTCGGACTCTCCGGCGGCGGGTTCGCCACCGACGAAGGGGTCGTGGCGGGTGGGTGGCTGGTGGGCGCCGACGGGCGCACGTCGAGGGTCCGGAGGTGGGCGGGTCTCGAGGGGCGGAGGGCGAAAAGGCAGAGGATCGGGCTGCGCCGCCACTATGAAATCGAACCGTGGACCGATCTCGTCGAGGTTCATTGGCACGACCGGTGCGAGGCTTATGTGACGCCCGTCGCCGATCGGCTGATCGGTGTGGCCATGCTCTTCGAGGGGGGCGCGAATGACTTCGACTCGCTGATGGCACGATTCCCGAGGCTTCGGGAGCGGCTGCGCGGAGCCCCGGTTGTATCCACCGACCGGGGGGCGGGGCCGCTCGAACAACGGTGCCGCCGCGTGGTCTCCGGCAACCTCGCTCTGGTGGGCGATGCCGCCGGATATCTGGACGCCATTACCGGCGAGGGCCTCGCGCTCGCCTTCCACCAGGCGGAGGCCGTGGTCGAGGCGATGCTCGCCGGCCGCCTGGATCGCTACGAACGTGCCCACCGGCGGATTGCGCGCTATCCGACGGCCGTGACCCGGCTCCTGCTGGCCGTCGAGCGTCGGCCCGCGCTGCGCCGTCGAGTCATGACGTCGCTGGCTCGCGACCCCTCCCTGATGTCCCGGTTTCTCGCGCTCAAGATGCGGCGGGACGGTCCGGGCATTATCGGACCAGGTGGGTTGCTGCCGCTGAGCATGGCCGTATTGAAGGGCTGAGACACGAGCTTTTCTCAGCAACGGGATCCGGCTACACTGAAGCCGCAATCGACGAAGGGGTGGCCGATGAGCGTTCTCGACGAGAGCAGTCTGGACATGACGGTTCTGATCCTCGGCGGCGGGCGCGGCAAGCGGTTGTCGCCCCTGACCAACCGGCGCAGCAAACCGGCGGTGCCGGTGGCCGGCAAGTACCGGCTGATCGACATTCCGATCTCCAACGCCATCAACTCCGGTATGGAACGCATGTACGTGCTCACCCAGTTCAACTCGGTGTCGCTGCACCGGCACATCGGCCGCACGTACCGATTCGACGCCTTTTCCCGCGGCTACGTCCAGATCCTGGCGGCCCAGCAGACGCCGGAGGTCCAGACCTGGTTTCAGGGGACCGCCGATGCGGTCCGCCAGAACCTCTACATCTTCACCCAGCTCCACGGCGACCACGTGCTGATCCTGTCCGGCGACCACATGTACCGGATGGACTACCGGCAGCTCCTTCGTGATCACCTCGACAACGAGGCCGATATCACGATCGCGGTCAAGCCGTGTTCGGAGGCAGAAATCGCCGGCTTCGGCGCGGCGAGGGTCGACGGGTCGGGACGCATCGTCGAGTTCCGCGAAAAACCTGCCACGCATGAGGCGCGTGCAGGCATGGAAGTTTCGCCGTCACTGCTCGCCGCCAAGGGTGTTGCGTCCGATCAACCCTACATCGCGTCGATGGGTGTCTACATCTTCAGAAAAGACGCCCTGGTCGAGGCTCTGGACAACCGCCTGGTGGATTTCGGAGGCGACATCATCCCGGCCGAGATCTCGAGGCGCCGGGTGCAGGCCCACTTCTTCAAGGGCTACTGGCGCGACATCGGAACCATCGGCGCGTTCTTCGACGCCCACATGGATCTGGTGCAGCCGGACCCCGAATTCACGTTCCACGACCAGAGCTGGCCGATCTACACCCGCCCGCGCTACCTCCCGGGGGCCAAGCTCCACGGTTGCCGTTTCGACCACGTCCTGCTCGGCGACGGTTCGAGAGTGGAGAACACGGTGGCCGAAGACGCCGTCATCGGTCTGCGATCTCACATCCGCGGCGCCACCATCCGCCGCAGCCTGATCATGGGTGTGGATTCCCACTACCCCGATGCCGGCCCCGGGGCGCCACCGGTGGGGATCGGCGAAGGCAGTGAGATCTCGAACGCCATCATCGACAAGAACGCGCGCATCGGCCGCGGCGTCCGCATCTGCAACGAGCGCGGCGTCGAGGAAGCCGACGGCGATGATTGGGCCATCCGCGACGGCGTCGTCGTGGTCGAGAAGAACGGCGTCATCCCCGACGGAACGGTGATCTGAGGGCTTGAGATCCGGGCTGCGTCGACAACGCGAGCCGTGAACTGTTTTCGGTTCCCCGGTGGTCGTCGACCATTTGCACAGTTGTTCGATCATCAGTTTAAGTTAATTCTTTATGGATACTTAGACGTGGCATACTGAGCGCGGTCGAAGGGAGGGTGTCGCGTGGTCAGACGCATGACGATCCCCATTACGGTGTCCCTGATGTGTGCCTGGATCGTAGCGGCGGAGGAGCCCCCGGGAGCAGTGCAACGGGTAGAGTCCGTCCAGCTGGCGGCGGTTGCCTCGTCACCCGCGCTCCAGGCGCGCCTCCACGAAGCCGCCTTCAGAGGAGCGGAGGCGAGGTCGGAGGCGGCGGCCGTCAACCCCTATGTGGAGTGGCAGAGCGAGGGCCTCGGGTCGGATCGCACCCTCAACGCCCAGGACTCTCTGCGCATCGGCACGCCGTTCAACTTCTTGGGCCAGATGGGTCCGGCGCGCGACCTCACCAGGGCCGGCGGGCAGAGCGTAGCTGTGTTTCAGCGCGCCGCCGTCCGGTCGACGGCGGTCGAGGCGGTGAGCCGTTGGCTCGATCTGGCGGCCGCGGTGGAGCGGCTCGAGGTCAGGAAGGCGCGACTGGAACGCCTCGATATCGCGCTCGCCCTCCTCGAGGCCCGTCACCAGCTTGGGGAGGTTGCGGGCACCGAGGTCGCTCAGCTCGACCTCGAGCACACCGACGCGTCGCTGCTGGTGGCGGCGGCCGCAGCCGATGTCGAGGTGTTGCGCCACGCGGTTGCGGAGGTGTGCGGCCCCTCCTACCCGGATCCCCTGCCTGGGGATCTGGAGGCGCTTGCCGGACTGTCGCGTTCGCCCGGTGCGAGCGAAATCGACGAACAGGCGCTGGCGGCAGGGGTGCCGATGCAGAACGCCGAAACCGAGGCTGAGATCGAGGAAGCGAGGGCGCGGATGGCAGCGGCCACCGCGTGGGGGCGCCCGATGATCGAGGCGGAGTGGGAGCACTTTCCCGACTTCGGCCCTGTCCAGGGGTATGACGCCTGGGGTTTTCGCATCGCGGTGCCATTGCCGCTTGGCAGCGCGGGCGCCCGCAACCGGGCCGCGGCAAAAGAACGTACGGCAGCGGCCGTGGCATCCCGGCAGGCTGCGGCTCGTGAGACGTTGCGCCGCGCCGAGGCCGCGTTGGCGGTCGCCGCGGGCGCGGAATCACGCCTCACGACGATCGCCTCGGCCGTCAAATCGCTGCCGCGTATCGAAGAGTCCCTCTTCGCACAGTTTCGGTTGGGTGTGCTCAGCTACCTGGAATACGTCTACGGCACGGTGCGGCACGACGAGTTGTTGTTGACGGCGATCGACGCCCACATCGATCTCCTTGCTGCGCGTCTCGAATTGAGCTATCTGCTGGATGACCCGTCGATCTTCCCGACCGCGGAGTATTCGACGGAGGAGGAATCATGATCCGCTCTCTGGGAATCTGCATGCTGGCGTTGGCCGCGTCCTCGGCCGGTGCCTCCGACGTCGTCCGACTTTCTGCCGAACAGCGGGCCCGCGCGGGGATCGAAGTCGCGTCCGTGACCCATGAGGATTTCAGCAGCCGTTTGCGGGCGGTCGGGATGGTCGTGAGGGCCCCGGGCTCGACCCTGGTGCTCAAGACGATTGCGGGCGGCCGGGTGGAGACGCTCGAGGTGGCCCCGGGTGAAAGGGTGAGGCGCGGCCAGCCGGTGGTGACCCTGCACTCCCACGAGATGCTGACCATGCAGAGCGATTTGTTGCTGACACTCGACCAGGTCAAGATGGCGGAACAACGCCTGGAAGCGGCCCGTGAGCTGCTGGCGATCGAGGGCATCAGCCGGATCGAGCTCGAACGGCGGGAACAGGAGCTGCTGTCGGCGAGGCTGCGCTACAGCACCCTCCGCGAAGAGCTTCTCGACCACGGCCTTCCCGAACACAGCCTCGAACAAGTTCTCCAGGGCCAGAGTCTCGATCCCCACCTTCCGGTGACGTCGCCGGTAGACGGGGTGGTGCTCGAGGTCTCCGTGCAGGAGCAGGAGTGGGTGCAGCCCTACGCACCGTTGATGGTGGTCGGCGACCCTGCCCGGGTCGAGCTCGAGCTCCAGCTGGCACCCGAGCAGGCCGCGTCGGTGTCGGTGGGCGATGCGGTGGAGTTCGCGCCGGTCGGCAGGGCCGGGGCAACGCGCCGTGCGACCGTCATCACCCAGGTGCCGCAGATCGACCCGGCGACGCGGACCATCCGCATCCGGGCCCGGATCGACGACGGGGCATCGTCCTGTTTCCCGGGCGCATTCGTCGAAGCGACGGTTTCTCACGGAGCCGCCAGAAGGTCGCTCGCGGTTCCGAAGTCTGCGGTGATCAGCATGGGTGGGGATGACGTGGTGTTCGTGGTCTCGGGTACCGATGAGTTCACCGTGCGGCCTGTCGAGTTGATTCAAGGTGACGGCGACAGATACGAGGTGGTCGCGGGTCTGGCTGCCGGAGAGGAGATCGCCGTGGCGGGAGTCTTCCTCCTGAAGTCCGCCCTGGTGAACTCCGAGGGCGGGGAGAGCTGAGATGCGCAACCTGGTCGAGCTTTCCCTGAGCCACCGTCTGGTGGTCGTGCTGCTGGCGGTCCTCTTGATCGCGGCGGGGTGGATGTCGTTCCGAACGCTGCCGATCGACGCCTTCCCCGATGTGACCAACATCCAGGTGACGGTGATCTCGCAGGCGGCCACCCTTTCACCCCTCGAGATCGAACAGCTCGTGACCTACCCCATCGAACAGGCAGTTGCCGGTCTGCCGCATTCGACCGAAGTGCGTTCGCTTTCGAAGTTCGGTCTGTCCATGGTCACCGTGGTTTTCGAGGACGGAACCGATATCTACTTCGCCCGCCAGCTGGTGATGGAGCGGATCTTCTCCGTCCAGGGGGAGCTGCCCGAAGGCGCCAGCAGCGGGCTCGGGCCGATCTCGACCGGTCTCGGCGAGGTCTTTCAGTACACTCTCGAAAGCCCCGACCGCGACCTGATGGACTTGAGGTCGCTGCAGGACTGGGTCCTGCGGCCCATCCTCCGCACCGTGCCGGGGGTCGCCGGGGTCGACAGCTTCGGCGGGAATGTCCGGCAGTATCACGTGGTTGCGGACCCGACGGCCCTGCGCCAGTACGGACTCGCCCTCGAGGAGCTCGCCGCGGCGGTCGCGGCCAACAACGGCGTCGCCGGCGGGGCCTTTGTCGAGCGCGGCGGCGAGCAGTTCGTGGTCCGCGGAGACGGTTGGGTGCGGGATTCCGAGGACCTCGAGAACACCGTGGTCGCATACCGCAACAACGTTCCGGTGCTGCTCCGCCAGGTGGCCGCCGTGGAGCTCTCGCCTGAGATCCGACAGGGCGCCATCAGCCGCGACGGCCGCGGAGAAACCGTGGCCGGGATCGTGCTCATGCTGCGCGGCGGCTCGGGCCGTGATGTGGTCGCCGGAGTTCGGGAGAAGCTCGAACTGGTCCGCCAGTCGCTGCCGCCGGACGTCGAGATCGTGCCCTTCTACGACCGCAACGAGTTGGTGACGACGGCCCTCGGCACGGTTCGCGGTGCGCTCCTGCAGGGCGCCGTCCTCGTGCTGCTGGTGCTGCTGTTCTTCATGGGCCACCTGCGGTCCGCGATCCTGGTGGCGCTGCAGCTGCCGATGGCCGCCCTCGCCACATTCCTCGTCATGGGTCTCTTCGGGATGTCACTCAATCTGATGACGTTGTCCGGTCTCGCCATCGCCATCGGCATGCTCGGCGACGGCGCCATCGTCCTGGTCGAGAACGCGGTCCGGTTGTTGGCCCGACCGCAGGGCGCGGAGCAACAGCGATGCGGCCTGATGTGCCAGGCGGCCACCGAGGTCGCCCGGCCCGTGACCTTCGGGGTCCTCGTGATCATCGTGGTGTTCATCCCGATTGCGGCATTACAGGGGATGGAGGGCAAGATGTTCGCGCCGCTGGCCTACACCATCGGCATTGCCCTCGGGTGTTCGCTGCTGCTCACCATGACCGTCATTCCGGTCCTGTCGTCAGTGATCCTGAAACCGGCGCCGGTCTTCGGCGGAGGCAGGATCCCGCACCCGGCGGACGTGGTGAGGAAGATGTACCGGCCCCACCTCCGGTGGGCGCTGGCCCACCCGTGGGTCGTGCTCGGAACCGCCGCCGGGCTGTTGGTGGTCGCGGCGGCGCTCGTGCCCACGTTGGGAACCGAGTTTCTTCCGACCATGGACGAGGGCTCGATCGTCGTCCAGCCGTTCCAGATTCCGTCGGTGTCACTCGACCAGTCGCTCGAGACGGTGGCCTTGATCGAGGCCACCATCATGGAGCTGCCCGAGGTTCGCCACGTCGTGAGCCGTACCGGCCGGTCGGACATCTCCACCGATCCCATGGGCGTCGGCGAGAGCGACATCTATGTTCTGCTGGCCCCGCGTTCGGAGTGGACGACCGCCCGCACCAAGGAAGGCCTGGTCGCGGCGATCCGGGAACGGCTTGCCACCATTCCGGGGGTCGAGTTCGGCTACACCCAACCCATCCAGATGCGGGTCGACGAACTGCTGTCGGGCGTCAAATCACAGATCGCGGTCAAGATCTTCGGCGACGACCTCCACGAACTGGCCCGGGTGGGCGAGGAGGCGGCTGCGATAGTGTCCGGCATTCGCGGGGCCGCGGACCTCAAGGTCGAGGCGATCGAGGGCCTGGGCTATCTCCAGATCGACATGGACCGGCGCCGGATGGCGCGGATGGGGATCAGCGTCGCTCAGGTGAGAGAGCTGATCGAGACCGCGATCGGCGGCCGGGTCGTGACCACGATGCCGGAGGGAGACCGGCGGACCGACGTCGTCGTGCGGCTGCCGAGGTCCTTTACAGCCGAGGTCGAGAACCTGCGCGAGCTCCCTTTGTCGAGTCCTTCCGGCGAACGCGTGATCCTGGGTGAGGTGGTCGATATCGGGGTCGTCGAGGGGCCGGCGCAGATCTCCCGCGAGGACGGCAAGCGGCGGGTGGTCGTGGAGCTCAACGTGGTGGACCGCGACATCGGCGGCTTTGTCGAAGAGGCGCAGCGGAAGTTGCAGGAAGAGCTGGTGCTCCCCACCGGCTATTTCGTCACCTGGGGCGGCCAGTTCGAACAGCAGCAACGGGCGATGGCGCGGCTGCGTCTGATGGTGCCGGTGGTCCTGGTGTTGATCTTCATCCTCCTCTATCTCAACTTCAGAGCCACCCGACCGGTCTTCCTGATTCTCGTCAACATCCCGTTGGCGTTGGTCGGCGGGGTGTTCGGGATCAAGATCTTCGGACTGTATCTGTCCGTCTCGGCGTCGGTCGGTTTCATCGCGCTGTTCGGCATCGCCGTCCTCAACGGGTTGGTGATGGTGGAGTTCTTCCGCAATCTCGAGGCGGAGGGCATGCCGCGGCTCGAGGCGGTGCTCGAGGGCGCCGAGCTCAGACTGCGGCCGGTGTTGATGACGGCGGCGACCACGGCTCTCGGGCTGGTTCCCATGGTGTGGGCCAGCGGCGTCGGTTCTGAAGTACAGCGACCGTTGGCGGTGGTGGTGGTCTTCGGGGTCGTGACCTCGACCCTGCTGACGCTCATGGTCTTGCCGGTCCTGTACCAGAGGTTCGGCGGCGAAAGTGTTTCCCAGGCTGAGAGCCGATAACCCGACGCGAACCGGGCGGGGATGAACCCCGCCCCTACGACGTTCAGAGGCGCGTGCCGGTTCTCAAAGCCGTAGGGGAGGGGTTCATCCCCTCCCTTGCGTCGCAAGCCTCAAGCCCCAGGCTTGATTGTCCGAGCCGCAGGCTCGGACAATCAAAATGGCCTCGCCCGGAAGGGCGAGGCCGTGGGGAGGGGGAGGGGAGGAAGAGTGCGTTACTGGCGCCCGCCGCTGCCGGAGCCCCCGCCTCTGCGCTGAGAACCGCTGCCGGTGCCGGTGCAGCTGCCTGATCCTGAGCCGCTGAGATCCCGGGCCTGAGTTCGGGTGCCGGAACCGGCACTCTGGCCGTTGCCGCCGCCGTTTCCACCGTTCTTGGCTGCAGCCTTGTTGGCCTTTTTCGCCGCCTTCTTGGCCGCCTTCTGCTCCGCCTTGGATTGCGCCGGGGCCGCGGCCTCGCCCTTCCGGTTCGTCGATCCGGCGCCCGTCCGGCCCGGGGACCCGTTCCCGGAGCCGTCTGCTGGTTTGACGCCCTGGTTTCCGGTGCCGTCGCCGGGGCCGAGCTGCCGCGCTGAGCCGCCCTGGTTCCGGCCTTGCCGGGCCTGGGTCTGATTCGCCGGGTCCGGGGTGGTTTCCTGGGCGTTGGCGATACCGGCGGTTGCCAGGATCAGTGCCCAGCCGCCAATGAGTGTCGTGAGGGTGCGAAACGGTGTTTTCACGGTGTTCTCCTTTTTCATTGTTTCTGTTGCAACGTCAGTTTCCGCCGTTGCCGTGGCCGCCACCGGTTGAACCGGAACCGTCGCACTCGCCCGTGCCGGGGCCATTTCCGTTGGTGGATGATCCGCTGCCATCACACTCGCCCGACCCCGATCTCGACCCGTGCTCTCCGCCGGCATTGCCGCCGGCGCCGCGCCGCATGCCGGAACCGCCGACTTCACCGCCGCAGACGGCCACCGGTTCGCCGTCGGCGTCATAGAACATCTGGCGTTCCATGTCGGCTGCAAGCACGGCGTCAAACGTTGCCTGGTCGAGATACTGCGGTGCGTAGGTCTCGCCCTGTGCCGCGAGCGCGCGAACGAATGCACGCAGGTGATTTCGTGATCCCTTGGCCAGGTTCTGGGCGACCAGCTGGATGTGGCGATTGTCGGTGAATTGCATCAGGTCGTAGAGATCGTCCAGATCCATATCTTCGATGGTTGCACCCACGACGAGAGCTGCGATCAGCGATGCGGCGCCGTCGGCAGTGAAGCGGTCGTAGAGGCCGCCGAGGTCGGGGTCGGAAAACACACCAACCGTGTCGTCGGTGATGGGGTCGATCAGCCCGTAGATCTCGATGAGTCGGAAAACCAGATTCATGTGCTTCTGTTCGGCGTACGCGATATTTGAAAAGATGGGCAACTGCCACCGTTCAGCGAGCGTGATGTAGACATCGCGGGCCAGTTTTTCCTCCTCGCGCAGGTACAGAACTTCCGCCTCCTCGGCGGCCGAGAGCGGTACCGGCTCGATCGCGTCGAAGAGCGCCTGGATCCCTCCGACGCATTCGGGTCCGACCTGAGCGGAAGCGCGTCGCTGGGCTCCGGCCGGCAGGGCGAGAGACACCGCAGCCACGACGGCTGCGGCCACTATCGAACGAAAAGCACGAGATGTCATGGTGACCTCCTTGGGTGGGCGTTGTGCCCGGTCGCAATGCCATAGAGCAACCCGCGTGCCAGCCTGCCGACGGCGAAAACCCCTTTACTTGGAGGTATTTGCGAGTCCCTGCGACGCGGCCGCGGGGCAAAGAGACACAGAAAAGGCTTGAGGCTTGGGGCTTGGGGCTTGAGATTCCAAGTTTCCCCTCCGTCAAGCCCCAGGCCCCAGGCCTTTTTGTCCGAGCCCCGGGCTCGGACAAAAAGAAAGCCCCGCCCGAAGGCGGGGCTCGATGTGAGGTTTGAAGGGCTAGAAGGCCCAGCCCACCGACGCCGCGGCGTACTGATAGGTGCCCGAGGTGTCGTAGAGATATGGTGCGTCGTCCTGGTAGTCGACGTAGTGGTACCGCACGCGCAACCAGAAATTCGCCCGGAACCAGAACTTCGCCCACAGATCGGCGTCGATCCGGGCGCTGTCCAGGTCGGAGTAGGTGTGGGACTGCGAGAAGTCGTAGGACATCGGAGGATGGGTCGCCACGTAGTCGTCGGCGGAGAGGTCGAAGGGGGCGAGCCCGGCCTCGGCCTGCATCCAACTGAGGTCGAGCCCCAACTCCATCTTTTCCTTCTCGCCGTACTTCACGCCGCCCATCAGGGTGTTCGATTCGGAGGTGTAGCCGAGCATGTCGCGGGAGTAGCCATCCTGGCCACCCATGATCGTGCCTGCTCAACCATCGAATACGGGTATGCAGACCGGCACATTGAGGTCGGAATCCATCCACGTATATGTTGCGTACCAGTTGAAGTTCTCGGTCGGCGCCGACCACACGGTGACGAGCGCGGTGTTGCTCTGCCGCGACCAGTCGGTGAGGTCGCCGTCGGTGTTGTCCCCGTCGTAGTAGATGTACTTGCCGAAGACTGTGGTCTTGCCGGTCGAGTAGCCGAGCCGGAGATCGGCGCGGGCCCAGCTCGATGCGGACGCCGTGGTTTCGGCGATCCGCGCCTCGTGGAACTGGGTGTACTGCGGCGTCGCCGGATTCCACGGGTTCGGGTAGGCGCCCGACACCAGCGTCGAGCAGGCGCCGTTGATCAGGCTGAAGGCGTTGTTGATGTCGGCATACTTGAGGTTCGCCTCGAGTTGCCAGCCGGTGGCCGGCCGGGAACGCCAGCTGATGCCGAGGAGATTCGTCGAGGTGGTGAACTCACCGGGCAGGACCTCGTAGTTTTCACGGTCGACGGTGTCGTAGTCCCACGTGAAACGGAGAGTTCCCGCCTTGCGGCCGAAGCGGTAGCTGAGATCGGCCTTCGACTCGAACACGTCGCGGTTGAGCGCCGACATCCGCGTGAAGTCGAAGTCGAGTCCGTAGACGTCCTCGTAGGTCTGGCCCGCGTGGGGGCCGGCGATCCCGGGGCGATCGTTGACGTCGACGAAGACGTCGTCGTTGTCGATCGAGTAGACGTTGCCGCGCCAGCGCAGGCGCCAGCCGTTCTTCCATCCCTTGGCGGCCGACACGATGTAACCCTTGTAGTCAGACTGCAGGTTGGTGTATTCGTTTTCGGTCTGCGACCACACGCCGTTGGCGGTGATGGTGAACCCGCCGACGTTGTTGAAGACGAGGTCGAGCCGGGTCTTGTCCTTGTTGGAGTTCGGCCACATGTCGACCGGAATCGCGCCCACATCCGAGTCGTACTGCATGCGGTTGTCGAAGACCGGTGTCTGCAGTTCGGGGTGGAGGTTGTTGTCGAACCTGGAGTACACGTTGTTGGTGCCGTACGTCAGGCTGCGGCTGGAGAAGGCGCCCTTCAAGAAGCCGCCTTTCCACGCCACCTTGGCGTCGAGTGTACCGTCCTCGGTCCTTTCGTCGAGCGCGTGCGACCGGCTCTTGACGTGGCAGGTGTCGCAGTGCGAGGTGGTGAAGGCCTGGCGGTGGCCTTCGCGCTTCTGTTCGTCGAACTGCACGCCGAGGGTGAGAGCCTTCAGGCTCGGCAGCTGGAACTCGGTCCGGCTGGAGAAGACCGCGTAGGTGAGGTCGTACTCCTGGTCGGGGTCGTAGTCGGTGTGCTGGACGACCTTGCCGTTGAAGGACGTGGCTTCGAGATTGGTCATCGGGTCGTGGCCGAGCCGGTGGATGAACTTCTCATAGCTGTTGTGCGAGCGCACCATGCGTTTGATGTCGAAATCGAGCTCGCCGGCGTTGGTGTTCGAACTCTGGAAGGCGCCCATGAAGTACAGGCTGCCCCAGCCCTGGTGGGTGGAGACGGTGGCGTCTCCGGTGAGACCGGAGGTGGTGTCGTCGAACTCGGCGGCCATGTCGGGAGAACCGTCGACGTCGGTGCCGAACATCCCGACCTCGATGTTCGACTCGGCGTCGCCCTCGGCGGCCCAGTAACCCGGCACCGTGTACGGCACGGCCCAGAAGGTGTAGGCCCATGGCCCCGGATCGCCGGGCGCGACCGCCGGCGGTTCGCCCGCTTCCTGGGCAAGACCTACCATCGGCGCGGCACAAAGGGCCACGATCAACGACAAACGGAGAATTGATGTGATGTTCATTCCTGCCCCCTCACCGCACCAGGCCGTAGCCGGCGCCCGGGGTCGACTGTGACGGGAGATCCGTACCGTGGACCTGGGAGTGGCACTGGGTGCATTTCGTTGTGAATGACGCGTTGAAGCTGTGCTCGCCCTGCGGGTTCTCATACTCGGACCCGCCGACCTCCCACTCGTCCTCGGGGCTCAGGAGCCCGGCGTGGAAGTGGAACTCGTGGCACTGCAGGCAGACTGTGGGCTCGTTGGCTGTCAGCAGGTTGTTCGGGATCGCGCCGTGGGCCGAATGGCACAGGCTGCAGTCCTCGACCACCGGAGCGTGTTCGAAAACGAACGGGCCTTCCTTGTTCTGGTGGCAGGTGTAGCAGAGGTCGTTGAGCCGCATCGATGTCTTGAGCTGAAACTCGGTGGCAGCGTGCGGGTCGTGGCAGCTGGCGCAGCTCATTTTGCCCTCTGGCACGGGGTGGTGCGACGGCAGCTCGAACTGTGCATACACCTGTTGGTGGCAGTCCTTGCAGGTGTCGATAGGATTCGCCGTCTGGTGGATGGAGTGGCAGTCGAGACACGAGATGTTTTCCATCGCGTGAGTCGAGGCCATCCACTCGCCCTGTTCCTTCAGGGAGTGGCAGTCGAGACACGCCGAGGTGTCCTCGATGGCGTTTCCGAAGGTGCGGATCAGAGCCGGATCCCCTTCCTCCATGTGTTTGGTGCCGTCACCGTGGCAGCCCTCGCAGCCCACCTGGCGACCGAAGACCTCGAAAGGCTCGATGCGCATGTGGATCTGGTTCGCCATCTCCGCAGCCACTTCGTCGTGGCAGTCCGCGCAGGGACTGTCCGCCGCCGCTGCCGGGAGGGCCAGGGCGAACACCACGCTGACAAGCGTCAGCAGGATGCTCCTTCTCATCATGTCCTCCTTGCACTCACTGGTGTTCGATCAAAAAAAGACAGACCCCTGACGGGGTCCAGGTTACGAAGCAGGGAAGGGCCGTGGTGCCCCGTCAGCCCGCCGTTCTCATCCGTCGTCGCCGCGAGACGGTGAGGAGTACAGGCTCCAATCAAGCGCCTTGCCGTCCGCCCGGGACGGCTCGTGCAGCCTCAGAGGTTAGGGCAGATCCGGCCCCGCGAGGTAGAGTTCGCTCTCACCGCTCCAACCTATTGATCTCAAAATCTATTGTCAAGCTTATGTCACTTTGGTCATATGTTGAGATGTTCAAGTATAAGATTGAGGGATTTTAAAATCCACAAATAAAGTGAGTTCATATCAATTTGGAGAATTCCATTCAGAATTTCATTGAACTCGTATTTGCGATATTGCGTATTCTGTCTCAAATTCATGCGATGAATTGGGGACAAAAAAGCGGGCCCGGAGGCCCGCTTGAATGCCGGCAGTGAAGCCTCAGTGAGACGGAGTCAGGACGGCGGCAAGGGGGTCCACCTCGTAGCCGAGACCGGTCCAGTCGAGACGGCCGTCGGGGCCGTGGCAGTCCAGACAGCGCAGAGCACTGTCGGCGGGCTGCACCTCGTGGAAGATCCCCATGTAGCGCTCGACCGGCATCCAGGTGTAGTCGAAGTCCTCGATGCCGTACAACGCGTGAGCGGCCTCCCGGACGGCGCCGTCGATGTTGCCGTCGGCGAAGAACTCCTCGACGTTGATGGGCAGGAGCCAACGGGTCTTGGTGGTCACCGGCATGGTCGCCCGGTGGACCTTGAACGGGAAGAGCTTCGCCTTCGGGTCCTGGCGGGAGCCCTGCGGCACGACCATGGTCACCACGCCCTCAGTGTTGGTGGTCACCGGCACGCCGGGCAGCTGGGCCCACACCGTACCGTTGTACCAGGCGATCTCGGGTTCGACATTCGAACCCATCGTGAAGGTCGGAATGTGCTTGTCCTTGGCCTCGGAGTAGGCCGGGGTCGACCAGTCCCGCACCATGTCGGTGCTGTCGATCCTGGCAAAGGTCGGGATATGGCAGACGGTGCAATCCACCCGGACGGCGTGCCGGTTGAGGAGCTCCTTTTGATGGGGAGCGGCCTCGTGACACGCTCCGTCGGCGCACTGCAGCTGGCCGGCTGAGTCCGATCCCATGAGGTCGACGCCGCGGCCGCGCATCCGGTGGTTTTTTCCGGCGTGGCAGTCCATGCACGCCATGTCGCCGCCGTCGCTGCCCATGTGGACGTCGAACTCGCGGTCGGTATCGGCCAGCTCGTACTCGATGTCGCCGCGTTTGAAGTTGGGCCCGCCGCCGGAGCCCGCGTGGCATCGCAGACAGCTGGTCCTCTTCGGCATCGTGATCCGCTTGGAGACCGAGTCGAGACCTTCCTGGTTCTGCCAGAGGATCGGCTTCCACTCGAGGCTGCCGTCGTCATTCTTCACCAGAGTGCGGTTGTAGCCGGAGGCGTGGCAGATCAGACAGTCGATGTTCTCGAGCTGCTCCCGGCTCATCTCGGGGCTGGGCATCTTGCCCAACCCGGCGTGGCACTTGGAACACCCCTCGGAGAGCAGCTCGCCGCGGGAGTTCTTCGTGATGCCGATCCAGGCCGGGATGGGGTTGGTGCAGAAGTCGTTGATGGTGTTTTTCTTGCCGAGGAGCTTGCCTTCGGCGTTGACGATCGCCGGAGTTTCTCCGGTCCACTGGTAGTGCTGCGAGTGGAAAAAGGTCTCCGCCTCGTCCTGGTGGCACCCGAGGCATGTCGAGGTGCCTTCGTAGTGTTCGAAGTACTCCTGGTGGGAGTAGTCCGCTGCGAACGCCGGCATCGCGGCCAGGGCGAGCAGCGCCAACAGTGTGATCGTTCGCCGAATCATGTGAGCCTCCCCGGGTTTTTTCTCAAGGTCAGAACCGCGCCTGCAATCCTAGCAGGAACCGATCTGCGTCGGTCGGCGAGGCGAAGCCGAGGATCGGGGTGGCATCGAGGTCCTGGGGCGCACCCATGTGCCAGCCGGAACCCGAGTAGTCGAAGTTGTACTTCATATAGTCGAGCTTGAGGATGAAGTTCTTGGTGATGCGGTGGGTGAGGTAGAGCTCCCACACGTCGCCGCGGACCGAGGTCTTGGGCGCGTAGAGACTGTCTTCGGACACCGCCATGTTGAACCAGTACTCCGAGCCCTGGTTGTACTCGAGGCCGAGCTTGGTCTTGTCGTTGCCGAAGTTGTAGCGCACACCGAGGTAGTACATGTAGCCGTCCTGCTTCTCGGGCGCGTCGAACGGGTTGGAGAACAGACCTCCGAAGGGCGTCGTGATGTTGTTGGGGTCGGACTCCATATAACTGAAGGTCGCGAAGATGTCGAACGCACCGGGGTGCATGATGCCGACGACGCTCGCCCAGGTGATGTCACCGAGGTTGGCCGACGGGGTGTAGCGCAACACGATCGGCGCCGGGATTTCCTGACCGGTGACCGGGTCGACCGGCAGCACCACGAGACCGCCGAAGCCGTCGGTCACGTCGAATGCGCGGGCCACCGACGCCTGGACGAAGAGACTCTCGCTGTTCCACACGTCCCAGTTGACGCCGAAGAAGGACGCGTCCTTGAGCCGGTCGGCGGGCTGCTTGAGCTCCTCGCCGTTGCCGAAGCCGGACTCGAAGCCGACGCCGTAGCAGAGGCGGAAGGTGGAATGCTCGCTGATCTTCCAGCCGAAGGTCGCGCCGTCGAACTGGTAGTTGATGATCGAACCGAGGGGCGTGCCGCCGCGCGGCTCGTCGTTGCGGAAGTTGAGCGGTGCGCCACCGGTCGAGGGGCGACGGCCGATCGAGAGGTAGAGCTTGGGTCCGTGCCAGGTGAAATAGGCGCGCTCGACGCGCAGGATGTCGGAGTTGGGGACCGACGCGGTCGTGCCGTCGACGTTGATCGAGGTCGGGAAGCCGTTGAAGGTCTGGACGCCGGTCGAGTCGCCCCACGCCTTGTACATGGCAAGGCGGCCGGAGAAGTCGACGCTATCCGAGACCTTGGCGTCCATCTGCAGACGCAGGCGGTTGGTGTAGAGGATGTCGTTGGAGTAGTCGTAGCCTTCGGTGTAGGCGTAGGGGAGGAGCTGACCCATCAAGGCCTGCTGCATTTCGGGCGGGAACGATCCCATCACGTCCTTCAGCCAGTCGAAGGTGACGACGTTGTCGAGATAGTAGAGGTAGTTGGCGTAGTTCTGGGCGATGAATCCTTGCACGTCCTGGGGCGACTGCGGCGGCATGCCGGTGGCGCCGAAATAGAACAGGGTGTCGACGAGCATCCGCTGCAGTTGCATGCCGTCGAAGTAGTCGTCATAGGTGGCGTTGATGGAGTTCAGCTCGAAGCGGAAGTCGCCCGACCAGTTGATCCTGTCGAGAGCGGTCTTGCGCTCGTTCTGCATGACCCGTTTTTCGAGGTCCGAGATTTCTTCTTTGAGTTTGTCGATCTCTTCCTGGGTCGCAGCGTCCTGGGTGAACGCGGCGGGGGTCAGGCAGAGCAGTGAGATGCCGAGCACCGCCAGGGTCTTGCGAAACATCTTTCTCCTCCTTGAGTTCGGCGGATCAACCGCAGGTCATGGGTTGTTCGGAGTCGGCCGCGTGGTCGATCGCGAACTTCTTGATCTGTTCGAGGTCCTCCTCGGTGATGACCTCGGTGACCGGCTTGTTGTCGTGGGCGGGATCCATGACGGCCGCGTGAGACCCCTCATACTTGTCGTCGAAAAAGCGCTCCCACTGGTCCTGGATCAGGGTCATTGGGGTGTACTCGCCGTTGGCCGATCCGGCCTCGTGGCAGGGCTTGCAATATTCCTTGTAGAGGTCGCTCCCCTTGGGTTTTTTCGCCGCGGTGGCCACATTGGCGAGACCGATGGCGAGGACGGCGATCAGGACGGTTGCAACAAACAGACGGGATCGAGACATCGTTACCTCCTTGTGCTTTGTTTCACAATGTTTTTTGGATACATTAATACCTTCAAACGCACCATATCACCCACGGAGAATATGCGCGCATTCCGATATTGTCAAGTTCGTTCAAGCATTAACTTGTAGTGTTTGGAGACGTTTTCTCAATTAAGACGTGATTCTGGTCTCTCGGGCGCCGGGCTCGAGCTTGTGATTTTGGTAACATGGACGTTTGCGGCCCGGCTCCGGGTACGACGGTGGGCCGTCGAGGGGGGCGAGATGTTCGACTGTGTCGAGGAAGCCGAGAAGTACATCGCGGAAGAGGGTATCGAGCAGGTCGACCTCAAGTTCTGCGATCTCTGGGGCCGCTGGCACCACGTGACGATTTCTGCAGCGCGTTTCAGCGACGAATTGATGGCGAACGGAATCGGGTTCGACGGTTCCTCGGTCGGGTTCAAGGGCATCAGTTCGGGCGACATGGTCATGGTCCCGGACCTGGCGACCGCCTTTCCTGACCCCTTTTGGGAACTGCCGACCCTGAGCTTTATCTGCACGACGCTGGAAGCCGACACCCGCGAGCTCTACCCGTATGACCCGCGGAGCATCGTCCAACGCGCGGAGGCGTGGCTCGTGGAAACCGGGATCGCCGACGCCAGCCTGTGGGGGCCGGAGTTCGAGTTCTACGTCTTCAACGGCGTTTCTTATGAAAACGGCATGAACACCGCCGGCTACACGATCCGGTCTGGCGAGGGGAGCTGGGCCAGCCGGGAGTCGGGGAGCGGCTATGCGGCGCCGGCGCACGGCGGTTACCATGCCATTCCGCCCCGCGACAGCCTTCACAACGTGCGGTCGAGGATCTGCCGGCGGCTCGACGCGGCTGGAGTCCCCGTCAAATACCACCACCACGAGGTCGGCGGCCCCGGCCAGTGCGAGATCGAGACCCCACTGCTGCCGCCCTTGAAGGCGGCGGACGCCTGCATGCTCGTCAAGTACATGGCGCGGATGACCGCTTTGGAAGACGGCATGACCGTCACCTTCATGCCCAAACCCCTGTTCGGTGAGGCCGGCTCGGGCATGCACTTTCATCAACGGCTGCAACGGGGCGAGGGCAATCTGTTCTACTCGGAGGCAGGCTACTCGTGTCTGTCCGACGAGGCGCGGTGGTACATCGGCGGCCTGCTCGAGCACGGCGCCGCGGTGCTCGCCTTCACCAACCCGAGCACCAACTCCTACCGCCGTCTGGTGCCGGGTTTCGAGGCCCCGGTGAGCGCGATCTTCTCGGCCGGCAACCGTTCGGCCGCCGTTCGCATCCCCAGTTACGCCAACAAGCCCGATACGGCCCGCATCGAGTTCCGGCCGCCGGATGCCACCGGCAACCCCTATCTCAGCATCGCCGTCCAGCTGCTGGCCGGTCTCGACGGCATCCGCCGCCGCCTCGATCCTTCGAAGCTCGGGTTCGGGCCGATCGACGAGGACATCTTCTCGTGGACCGAGGAACGACGCCGCTCCATCAAGGCCCTGCCGGCCTCGCTCGGCGAGGCGCTCAATGCGCTCGAAAGCGACTCGGGCTTCCTGGTCGAAAGCGGCGTTTTTTCATCTCAGCTGATCGAGCGCTGGATCACCAAGAAGCGCGACGAGGAGCGCGAGGTCGCAATCCGCACCCACCCCTACGAGGTGGAGCTGTACTACGACCTGTAATTCCGGGCCCGGGGCGCCGGAATTACGGGGCCCCTTCGGGGCCACGAATTATGGGGCGCCTGCGGCGCCTAGCCGACCGGCGGGGGAGGCGGGGTCTGGGTGTACATGCCCGGTGAAGATTCCACCTTGAAGACCGAACCGCCGATGAGTCCGCCGAGGGTGCCGAAGATAACGCCGAAGAGCAGGGCGAAGAAGAGCCCGATGAGAAACATCATGACGCCGCCGGAGCTTTCCATGAAGGAGGAGATCTGGTCGACCACGGCGGGATCGATGTCGGCGCCGCTCGCCTGGATCTGCTCGATGACCTCCTGCCATTCGCCCATACCGAAGGCGGAGCTGATCAGGCCGCCGAGGATGCCGGACACGACGCCGTAGACCAGACCCGCCAGCAGGCCGACCGTCGCGCCGTTGCCGGGCCCGAACGCGGCGCCGACCCTCCGGCTCTCTTTTGAAAAGAGAAACGCGGCAAACACACCGGTGCCGATGATCAGCGCGCAGCACGCGCAGTTGATCCAGTTGATGACCGGGATCGAACCCGCGATCCCGAAAGCGACGCCCGAGATCAGGGCCGGTTTGAACATCGAGGGAGCCTGGTTCATCGTCTCCTCCTTACGTGTGCGCCTATCCTACCGAATTCTGCGTCGGATTGGCAGCTGGAGTTGGCAGCGAGTTCTGGCGGACGATCGTGAGCAGGGCGTCGCCGAGGTAGAGCCCGGCGAGCAGACCCAGCGGAATGGCGAGTGCGAAGCGGGGCCAGTTGGGGAGACTCGGCAAACCGACCAGGCCGGCGGCGAAGTCGAGCACGGTCGGGGCGGCGACCACCGCCAGCCACACCGGCCGCGGACGCGAGGACCGGTTCAGCAGGGTGGTCCACAGGAGACCGAGGCAGCCGCCGACGTACAACCCCATGCAACGGGCGCACACCGCCAGCGGACCGAAACCGAGATCGAGACATCGCTCCGCGATCTGGTGGCATCCGGGTTTGTACACCAGCCTCAACCACGGTGCGAAGAGCGATCCCTGTGCGGCCAGCCACGGCGCCGCCATCACACCCGCCGTCCACAGCAGGGCGAACGCTGTGACGATCGCCGGCACCAGCCGGCTGGTCGGTCGCGGGGAAGACGGGTCGGTCGTCATTGGTACACGCTAGTGTGCCAGAAAACGGTCGATCCCCCCACCCGCGTAGAAAACGCAAAGGCGCAGAGCCACCCGCCCACTTCCCACCTCCCGACGCGCTGACGGCGCGTCGGTCCCGCCTTCGGTATGCCAGATCAACTCAGATCGCTGTGGAGAATCGTAGGGTGGGCTTCAGCCCACCATCAGAGTCGTGCACGTATGGGACGAACCGAAGAAATCTTTTGCAGGCCTGAAGGTGGGCCAAGGCCCACCCTACCCGGACTGCGTTCATCTGCGTTATCTGCGGTTTCTCCGGGTGGGCGAATGGTCTTTGCGTTGAATCGTGACGTGTTCAACTCTCGTCGAAGAGTGCCCGCTGTCCGAGCTCGGCGGGGACGAGGTTGCTGGCGCCGACGCCGAGCAGACGGACGGAGCGTTCGACAGCGTCGGTGCGCCGCACCAGCTCGTGTGCCACGGCGGTGATCGTCGCCGCATCGGCGGTCGGGGTGGGGAGGGTGTGGGACCGGGTCGGGGTGGTGAAGTCGGGATAACGGACCTTGATCGTAATTGTGGATGCGGCGAGCTCTCGTTTGGCGAGCCCCTGCGCCACCTCCTCGGCCATCGCGGTCAGGAGCTCGTCGATCGCAGCCGCCTCGCCGATATTCTCGTCGAACGTCCGCTCGGTGCTGAGGCTCTTGCGAACGTGGTCGTCGTGGACCGGCCGGTCGTCGATGCCCCAGGCTCGCTGCTGCATGGCCCTGCCCCAGTGACCGAACCGGTTGGTCAGGAGGTCGACCGGCGCCTCGCGGAGGTCGGCGATGGTCTTGAGCCCCATGGAGAGCAGGATCTTCTCGGTGGCCGGCCCGACGCCGTGCAGCCGGCGGACGGGCAACGGCGCGAGGAAGGCGGCAGCCTGCGACGGCCGAACCACCGTGAGCCCGTCCGGTTTGTCCTGGTCGGAGGCGATCTTTGCCACCAGCTTGTTGGGGCCGACGCCGACGCTGACTGTCAGCCGACGCTCCACGCGCACCCGGCGGCGGATGTCCTGAGCGATGGCGGTGGCGCTGCCGAACGCGCCAAGGTGCTCGCTGACATCCAGGTAGGCCTCGTCGAGCGACAGGGTCTGGACCAGCGGCGTGTACTCGCGGTAGATGGCGAAGATCGCCTGCGATTCTTCGCGGTAACGGCTGAAATCGGGTCGGATGAAGACGGTGTCGGCGCAGCGCCGGCGCGCCTCGGCGGCCGGCATCGCCGAGTGGATGCCGAACTTGCGGGCCTCGTAGCTGGCGGCCGCCACCACGCCGCGCCCGTTCGGGTTGCCGCCCACCACCACCGGTTTGCCGACCAACGACGGGTCGTCGCGCATGTGGACCGCTGCGTAGAAGCAGTCCATGTCGGCGTGCAGAATCCGCCGTGTGACGTTGCCGTTCGCCATGATTCCAATCTTACGCTTGGTTTACTCTTTCCTGAAGCCCTCGTTCTTTCAAATTCAGGCCCGTTCTCTGCGCCCGGCGCAGAGAACGGGCCTGAATTTGAGTTGGGGTTACACTTCCCTCGATGAGTTTGTTCTTCGAATGCGGCCCGTTCAGCGCGCGCGACGGCGAGGGTCGCGTGTTGTTCGAGGACGTGTCGCTTTCTCTGAACGACGGCCAGTGTGTCGCGATCGAAGGGCCTTCTGGTGGCGGCAAGTCGACCCTGTTGCGGTACCTCACAGGCCTCGCGTGGTCGCCCGACGCCGGGCGCCGGCTCGACGGGATGGACTACCCGTGTGCTCAGCTTCCTGGCTGGAGGTCGCAGGTCACCCTGGTTGCTCAGGACGCTCCGATGTTGGCCGGGTCGGTGGGTGAAAACCTGTCGTTCCCCTTTCTCCAACGGGCCGGGAAGGGCCGGAGCTTTGACGACGGAGAGGCGATGCGTCTTCTCGAAAGGGTGGGCCTCGCCCGTTTGCCCCTCGACCGCGAGATCCGCACGCTGTCCGGCGGTGAGCGCCACCGCATCGCGCTGGTCAGGGGCCTGCTGTGGGACCCGCCGGTGCTGGTGGCCGACGAGACGCTTTCGGGGCTCGACCCCGACGCCGTCACGGCGTCGTTCGACCTGATGTTGACCTTCGCCAGACGGCCCGGCCGCCTGGTCATCTGCGTGTTTCACGATCCCGCGCTCAACGCCCGCGCCGATCGCCACCTGCGGCTCGCCGGCGGCCGGCTGGAGGAGGTGGGATGAAGGAGCTCATCGAGCTCGGGCCGCTGCAGCTGGGCATCGCCACTCTGCTGATCGTCGCCGCGGGCGTGGTGTCCCTGGCGCTTCGTCTCGGCGTTGAAAAACGGCTGGCGGTGGCGACCCTGCGCACCGTCATCCAACTCGGTCTGCTCGGTCTGATCCTGGAACGGGTCTTCGCGATCCGCAACCCGTGGTTGGTGGTCGGCCTGCTCGTGTTGATGACGGTCTTCGCCGCCCGCGAGGCGGTCAGCCGCGCCTCACGCCGCTACCGCGGCATCCTCGCCGATGCCTGGCTCACCATGGCGGCGACCTGCTTCCTGGTCGGAGGCATCGTCACCCAGTTCGTGGTCGGCGTCGAGCCCTGGTACGACCCGCAGTACGTGATCCCCCTGCTCGGGATGATCCTCGGCAACTCCCTGACCGGGATCTCGTTGTGTCTCGACCGCTTCATGGACCACCTCGAGACCCGGTCGGCCGAAGTGGAGCTGCGCATCGCGTACGGCGCCAGCCGCCGCGAGGCGCTGGCGGCCCCGCTCAAGGACGCGGTCCGCACCGGCATGATTCCGATCATCAACTCGATGGCCGCCGCGGGAATCGTGTCGCTGCCGGGGATGATGACCGGCCAGATCCTGGCCGGGTCGCCGCCGATGCAGGCCGTTGCCTACCAGATCGTGGTGATGTTCATGATCGCCGCCGCCGTCGCCCTCGGCGCGATGCTGGTGGTGGTCCTCGCCGGCCGGCACTTCATGGGCGTCGACGCGACGTTGCGGCTCGACCGGATGAACGCCACCAAGAGCTGATCGTGTCGCGGAAACGCCGTTTCCGGAATCGCCCGCCCGCCGCGGGCCGGGCCCGCGGCTCCGGTCGCGGACGTCGGGCTCTCGGAATGCGAGCATTCCTCGATCCCGCCATTTGCGCCCGGCGCGAATTTCCGTGGGGCGAGGGTTCATGACTTGGGCATTGCCTGCGTCGATGTGTGACACCTGGCGGAGGACGCCCCGGGGGGGTCTTGTGGGGCACCCATTGTGGCTTCGGGCTGGTGTGGCCGTTCCCACCGTAGGGTGGGCTTCAGCCCACCATCAGAGTCGTTCACGTATGGGCTGAAGTCGAGAGATCTGTAGCAGTTCTGAAGGTGGGCCAGGGCCCACCCTACCTCTGCCCTCCTCGGAGGTGGCACCTCCGAGGAGCGCGGTTCCACCGGCCCTGAGCACTCGAACGTCTCCCGTCGGAGGACTGCTGGCCGGAATTCAAAATTCAAAATTCAAAACTAAGAACTCTCATCAGTGGAAGCGTCAGCTTCCGCTGATGAGCCGTCCTCCCAGGGCATTGCAGGGCGCAGTCTGCTGCTCCTTGGGCAGGGCCCACTTCTTGACCATCACGACGTCCTTCATCTGGTTGATCACCTGCAGGCTGATCTCTTTGGCGATGGCTTCGATTCCGGGCAGGGCAGGTCCGTAGAAGAGCTCGTCGAGGACCGACGCCGCCACCGCCTGCAGAGCCTTCTGGCCCTCGGGGGTATCGACGGTGGTGGTGATGGTCTCGAGCGTGGTGTTCAGGATGACGTCGCCGATCGCCCGCACCACCGGTTTGACGACCACGTGCGGCAGCGGCAGCGAACGCAGGCTTTCCGACTCGTCGACCGCATTCTCGAGGTTGAGCTCGAGGAGCTGCCGGAATCGCTCGATGGTCTCCTGGTTGGTCAGGATGGCGCGAATCTGGTCGACCACGATCTGCTCGATCTCGGCCCGCCTCGGCTCGACGGTGGCGCGGGCGATCCGGATGTGGGTGCCGTCCTCGATTTCCTCACCGAATTCGGACAGGATCCGCACCGCGACCCGGTCCGAGACCTCCTCGGTGATGATGTTGGAGATGTAGGCCACCCCGCGGCTGACAAAGTCCTTGCCGACCCGCGAAATGTCGGATTGTCGGAGCCGCATGTAAATTGAAATCACTCGCAGGAGCCGGAGGGGACGCAGTGCGAGAACCGGAATCAGGCTGAGCATGTCGTACCAGTAGAAGATCGGAAAGAAGTACCAGCGGGCATAGGTGCGGCGGCGAACGGCCAGGAACCAACGGGTCATGAACTCGATCCAGAACAGGACCAGGAACGGCAGGTCGATCTTCCAGAAGTGGTCGACGAGATGGCCGTTGAGGTTGTAGGGGCGGAAGTAGTTGACCGCGAGCAGCGGTTCGAGCTTCTGGTTGAAGAGGTCCAGCCGATGGCGTAGTAGTTCGGCCGGACCCGTCCAATAGTCGTCGACGATCGCGGCCAGCGCCTCGGGGTTGTAGAGCTGGCTTGTCGGATGGCCGGTCTGCCGGGCCATTGCCTGCTTGATGGCGTCGAGTTCCTTTGTCTGGCCGGATCGCTCGAAGGGGTTCTCGACAAACACTCTCAACGTCAACTCGCGAAGGTCTGTCAGCGAGGATGTGAGGGTGGTGGATTCGGGATCGAGGTGCAGCAGTTGCGAGGTCCGATCGGCCGCGTCGATCAGGGCCCCGCTGAGCGGGTTGGGCTCGATGCCGAGCACCGGGTCCCAGATCCGGGTCACCACCGGCACGTATCTGAAGTAGGTCGGCCTCAGCCACAGGTAGGTCAGGTCGAACAGAATGAGGCAGAGGTTGATGAAGACCACCCACACCATGAAGAGGTCCCAGAGCGCGGACAGGGTGACCTTCCCGTGCTTTTCTTTCCATCGTCGGAGTGTGTACATGAGATAAAAAGGTACCACCCTTCGCATTGTCCGGCTCTGAAAACCAGAAAAAGAGAGCTTTCTTGTTCGGACAATGCGAAGGGTGGTACCTTACGATCGGAGGTCGCTCATGCCGTCTCTCTCCGCCAAATCATCGAAACTGCAGGCGTCGCCGATCCGCAAGCTGGCGCCGCACGCTCGCGCGGCCGAGGCCCGGGGTACCAGCGTCATCTATCTCAACATCGGCCAGCCCGACATGCCCACGCCGCCCGAGATGATCGCGGAGCTTCACGGCCTTTCCCTGGCCCGCCTCGCCTATGCCCCGAGCGAGGGCCTGCCGGAGGCCCGCGAGGCGTGGAGCGCCTTTTTTGAGAGCTGGGGCATCGGGTTCGCTCCCGACGAGATCCTGGTGACCGCCGGCGCGAGCGAGGCCATCACCTTCATCCTCGCCATCGTCGCCGGCGGGGGCGGCGAGGTCCTGGTCTTCGAGCCCTGCTACACCAACTACCTGAGCTTTGCGGCGCAGGCCGACGTCACGATGGTCCCCATCACCCTCAAGGTGGATGACGGATAC
The DNA here is from genome assembly GCA_963823345.1 of Candidatus Sulfomarinibacteraceae bacterium. Lineage (GTDB taxonomy): Bacteria > Acidobacteriota > Thermoanaerobaculia > Thermoanaerobaculales > Sulfomarinibacteraceae > Sulfomarinibacter. The sequence continues at coordinate 69,488 of CAWGLE010000024.1, read as the reverse complement.
CACTTCGGATCGATCCACAGGTTGCGGGCGAGCCTCACGCCGAACACGAAGGCGATCCTCCTGTGCAACCCCTCCAACCCCACCGGGACGGTGTACACCGCCGAGGAGCTGGAGGCAGTCGCGCAGGTGGCGGTCGAAAACGACCTGTTCGTGATCTGCGACGAGGTCTACCGCGAGTTCGTCTTCGGCGGCGGCAGGGTCCGCAGCTTCACCGCGTTTACCGACCTCGCGCAACGGATCATCGTCGTCGACAGCGTGTCCAAGCGGTTCAACGCCTGCGGGGTGAGGATCGGCTGCATGGCGACCCACAACCGCGAGGTGATCGACGTCGCCCTTCGCTTCTGCCAGGCGCGGCTTTCCGTGCCCACCGCCGAGCAGCTGATGGTGGTGCCGATGCTCGAGCACGGCCGCGCCTACTCCGAGCGCCTGTGCAGCGAGTACGAACGCCGGCGCGACGCCGTGTTCCACGGGCTCGGAGCCATCGAGGGCGTCAGCCCGCACCTCTCCGAGGGCTCGTTCTACACCATGACCCGGCTGCCGATCGACAGCTGCGAGGAGTTCGCGGTCTTCCTCTTGCGCGACTTCACGCACGAGGGCGAGACGGTGTGTCTCGCGCCGGGCGAGGGCTTCTACGTCACCCCCGGACTCGGCGTCGACGAGGTCCGCATCGCCTTCATGTACGACGCCGACACCCTCACACGGGCGATAAAGATCCTCGGCGCGGCGGTGAATGCGTACCCGGGCAAATTGGTGGCCGCCGACGTGTAGGCCGCTTTCCTCACGGGTTCCCAAAGCTGACTTTGAGCGCGGGGTTCCCGGGAGGTGCCACCCGTCGCATTGTTTGCCCTGGAACGCTTCGAGGACCGGAAACAGCCGAGTTCAAACAATACGACAAGTGGCACCTCCGCCGCACAGAGCCGCCCACACTGAGAACTCCAACGCCTCCCGTCGTCTGAGAGCTGTCCGAAACTCAAAACTCAAAACTCAAAACTGAGAACTACTGCGTGGCTTTCTCGATCCCGTCGAGGGCGTTGATCGGTCCGAGTGCGACGAGGACATCGCCGGCTTCGATCCGTTCGTCGGGCCCCGGGTTGAAGATGTTTTTCTCTCCGTGTTTGAGGGCGACGACGATGATGCCGAAACGCTGGCGGACGCCGGCGCTCGCGAGGGTCTTGCCGACCAGGTCCGACGACGGGTGGACCTTGACCTCGGCCAGCTCGAGCTCCATCGACGAACCCATGAGCGAGGCCTCGACAAAATCGGTGACCGTGGGTTTGAGGGCGGTCAACGCGAGCCGGGTGCCGCCCACCCGGTAGGGGTTGAGCACGCGGTCGGCGCCGGCCAGCTCGAGCCGTTTCTCCGCCCCGTCCTCGACGGCGCGGGCGATGATCGTAATGTCGGGGTTGAGTTGGCGGGCGATGAGGACCGAGTACACGTTGTGGGCGTCGTCGGCGAGACAGGCGATGAAGGTCTTGGCGTGCTCGACTCCGGCGTCGCGGAGCACGTCTTCGTGGGTGGCGTCGCCGCGGACCACGGCCAGGCGGGCCTCCTCGAGCTCCCGGCAGCGCTCGGTCTTGAGTTCGACCACGGCGAAGAGGATGCCGCGGTCGCGCAGGACATCGACCACGGCCCGCCCCATGCGGCCGTACCCGCAGACCACGATGTGGCCGGTCATCTTCTTGATCATGGTCAGGTCCCTCCGCAGGCCGATGATGCGGCTGATGTCGGTGTCGAGGATGGTGCGCGCGGCTTCGGTGGCGATCAGGAGAATGACCCCGATGCCGCCGAAGGCGAGCAGGACTGTGAAGGCCTGGCCGGCGGGCGACAGTGGAAAGGCCTCGCGGAATCCGACGGTGGTGACCGTGATGGCGGTCATGTAGAAGGCGTTGAGAAAGCCCTGGCCCTCGATCGTCATGTAGCCGACGGTGCCCATGCCGAGCACCAGCAGACCAAGCCCCAGCGACCTCAGGACGTGCTCGCGGCGTCGTGCATCCACGGCACTATCGTACACGCAGTCGGGCAGTGAGGCGATGAGGTCATGAGGCCGTGAGGCCACCTCACATTCTGTCATCCCGACCGAGAGAGTGAAGCGACTGAGCGGAGGGATCTGGGGGGCGGCTCCAGGCGACGTCGTACCTCAAGCTCCCACCCAGATCCCTCGGCTCGCTTGGCTCGCTCGGGATGACAGTTCACGAGAATCGACTCGTCGGTCCTATGTGGTGGAGGCCATGGCTCACCTTCGGTCTTTTTTACACCAACTCGAGAAGCTGCAGCGAGTGCCTTTCCGAATCGGTGCCGTAGCTCTGAATGCCCTCGGCCGTGATGACGAAAGTGGCGTGCTCACCCGCGGTTCGCGAGAAGAAGAGCCGGTGGCGAACACCCTGGGTCGCCAGATCGAGCGCGCACAGCTCGGGTGCCGCCTCCATCGCGAGGCTGCGCGAGCACACCGGACAATAAAACGACCACAGGGAGCCCTCCTGGAGTTCGAGCCCGGGTGGGAGGTAGGCACGGTAGTTTCCCGGTTCGGGGTGAAAGCCGATCAACACCCGGTGCGGACCGCATTCGCCGATCAACACCACCGTCTCGTCGGGGTTGAGCATCGCATCGCACTGAGGACACGCGTAAATCCAACGCATGACAACCCCCTGTCTCTGAGATTTGTACATCCAATATGGGTTCCGGAACTGAGAATGCCAAGGTTTTTCCGGCGCGATGCGGATGACGGCTCGACGCAATCGATCGCTTGAAGACCCGGATGTTGGTACGATCTCGCGAGGAGGCTCTCATGGTCGAGGCAGAAGGACGGACGTTCGCATTCGAAGGCCCGGAGTCGTTGACGCCCGAGGTCCTGGAGACCTTTCCCTACGAGTACCCGGCGCGCGAGGCGCTGGTGGAGATCGAAACCGACGAGTGGAGCTGTGTGTGTCCATTTTCCGGGCTGCCGGATTTCGGCACGCTGGCCGTCCGATATCTCCCATCGGACGTCTGCATCGAGCTCAAGTCCCTGAAGTACTACCTGACGGGCTATCGCAACGTCGGGATCTACCAGGAGCACGCCGCCAACCGGGTGCTCGAGGACCTGGTCGCCTGCTGCGAGCCGCGGTGGATGGAGGTGGAACTCGACTACCGCCTCCGTGGCGGGCTGCACACGGTCGTAACGGTTGCCCACGGCGAAGGGCCCGACGACTGACCCTCAGGTTTCGGCCGTTTCCTTCGCCCTGCGCCGGTCGTCGCCCAGCATCGTGAACACCGCGGTTGCGCAGATGATGATGGTGCCCCCGAGCGAGGCCCACGCGGTCGGCTGTTCTCCGTGAACGAGCCACGCCCAGAACGGGCAGAGGATCGGTTCGAGCAACAACAGGAGCGACCCCTCGAACGCCGCCACCCGCCGCATTCCGCTGACCATGAACACGTAGGCCACCGCGATCTGAAAGACGCCGAGAAAAGCGACCACGGCCCAGTCGGTCGACGATGTCGGACCGAGAGGGAGGGCGAACGGGAGGGCTGCCAGACAGGCGATGACGTTGCCGCAGGCGACCGCCGATGCGGCGCTTCTGCCGGTTCCTCCGTCACCTCCATCGCGTCCGAGCCACCTCAGACCGAGGATCGTGAAAGCCCAGAAGAGCCCGGTCGCCGCGGCGACGACATTGCCGCGCAACGGATCGGGCGCGGTCGTCGACTCCGGCTGGGTGCCGACGAAGAAGAGGGACATCCCGACGGCGAGGGCCAACATGAAGACCAGGTCGCGGCGGCGAATGCTCTCCTTGAGCAGGATCGGGCTCAAGAGCAGGATGTAGAGCGGCGCGGTGCTCTGCAGGAAGGTGGCATTGGCGGCGGTGGTCAACTTGTTGGCGAGGACGTACGAGATCATGGTGCCTGCGTAGCCTGCGCCGACCAGCCAGGTGCGCCGGTCCCATCCACGGCGGGCCGCGGGGAGAACCAGAAGGAGGGTCGCCGCGGCGATCCCCGAACGGAAGCTCGCGACCTGCCAGGCGGAAAGGGAGCAGGCCTTGACAGCCGCGCCTCCGGTTGAAAAGAGCAGGGCCGCCGCCAGGATCATGAGCCGGTCCGAGGTCCGGGCAGGAAGGGAGTCGGTCATCGGGCGCCATCATACTCCGGGAGAATTCGGAATTCGGAATTCGGAATTCGGAATGTCGGCCAACCCCCAGTCGGCCAGCTTCCGGGGTGCTGAAAAAAACGATTTCGGAGATGAAGACCTTGATTTGCACTCACAACCTCCTCGGAACGTGGCGCTTGTGATGAAATTCAAAACTCAAAACTCAAAATTCAAAACTCAAAAAATCCTACGGATTTTTTGCTGTGCTACCATGCCCGAAATGGGAATTCGACCGACGAAATGAGTACCTGCGCTTCCCGCTTCGGGGAGCTTTTTTTGTGCCGGGCAACGGGGATCATGCGGTGAAGTCTCAAACAGGTTCGACGGTTCTCCAGACGCTGCTGGACGAGGCCGGGATGGCGCGGACGGTGACGCGCATGGCCGCCGAGATTCTGGAGCGCGACGGCGACAACGTCATGCTGGTGGGCATCCACACCCGGGGCGTGCCCCTGGCGGCTCGTCTGGCGCGCGCCCTCGAGGAGGCCACCGGCCACGAAGTGGCGGTGGGGCGGCTGGACATCACCCTCTATCGGGACGATGTCGGGCCGTGGCGGGCAGCGCACCAGCAGCCGGTGCTCAAGAAGACCGTGCTGCCGAAGTCCATCGATGACCGCATCATCTATCTGGTGGACGACGTGCTGTTCACGGGCCGCACGATTCGGGCGGCGCTCGACACGTTGATCGACTACGGCCGCCCGCGGGCCGTGCGGCTGGCGGTGTTGGTGGATCGCGGGCACCGGGAACTGCCGATCGCCGCCGATGTGGTGGGCCGGTCGTTGGAGACGACCCGCGACGAAGATGTCCAGGTGCGGCTCAAGGAGACCGACGAGGTCGACGGCATCTGGATCGGCCGGGAGGTCAAACATGCCGGTTGAAGCGGCGGCGGGTCTCGCCGGCAAGGACGTGGTCGGGATCAGCCACCTGACTCCGGGAGAAATCCAACTCATTCTCGACACTGCCGAGGAGCTCCTCGAAGTCGCCAAGAGGCCGATCAAGAAGGTCCCCGCGCTGCGAGGCTACACGGTGGTCAACCTCTTCATGGAGGCATCGACCCGGACCAGGTTTTCCTTCGAGGTGGCCGAGAAGAGACTGTCCGCCGACACCTTGAACTTCGCGGCGTCGAGCTCTTCGGTGAGCAAGGGCGAGACCCTGTTCGACACCGCCCGCAATCTGATGGCGATGGCGCCCGATTTCATCGTCATCCGCCACCCTCACTCCGGGGCCCCGCACCGGCTGGCCGGTGTCGTGCCGGCCTCCATCATCAACGCGGGCGACGGCATCAACGAACACCCGACCCAGGCGCTGCTCGACGCGTTCACGATGCGTCAGCACTTCGGCAGACTGGAAGGCCTCAAGGTCGTGATCGCGGGAGACATCCGCCACTCGCGGGTCGCGCGATCCAATGCCTTTCTGCTCGGAAAGATGGGCGCTGAGGTCAGGTTCGTGGCGCCGGCATCGCTGCTGCCGCTGGAGGTGGAAGAGCTCGGGGTCACTCCCTTCGTCCGGCTCGAGCCGGCCCTCGATGGCGCCGACGTCGTGATGATGCTCCGCATCCAGCTCGAGCGCCAGAAAAAGGTCAACTTCCCTTCCGCGCGTGAGTACTTCGATTTCTTCGCTCTGACCCCCGAACGGCTGGATCTCGCCGCAGAGCACGCGATCGTGATGCACCCGGGCCCGATGAACCGCGGCGTCGAAATCGAATCCGGAGTTGCGGACGGCCCACGGTCCGTGATTCTCGATCAGGTGACCAACGGCGTGGCGATCCGGATGGCCATTCTCTACCTGCTTGCCGGAGGACGCAGTGAAGCGGCTTCTGATTCGTAACGGCCGGGTCGTCGATCCGAGCCAGGGCCTCGATCAGGGGATGGATGTCCTCATCGAGGATGGTGTGATTGCGTCGATCAGCGAGCGTCTCACGGTGCCGGCGAAGACCAAGGTCTTCGACGCCGCAGGGCTGGTTGTGGCGCCGGGCTTCATCGACCTCCACGCCCACCTGAGGGAACCGGGCGCCGAACACAAGGAGACCATCGAAAGCGGTTGCCGGGCGGCGGTCGCGGGGGGCTTCACGGCGGTTTGCGCCATGCCCGACACCAAACCGACCAACGACGACCCGTCGGTGACCGCCTATATCCTCAGAAGGGCGGAACAGGCCGGCCTCGCCCGTGTCTACCCGGTGGGAGCGGTCTCAAAAGGCCTGGCCGGTGAGGAGATGGCCGAGATCGGCGAAATGGTCGTTGCCGGCGCGGTGGCCGTTTCCGACAACCACAAACCGGTCCGCAATTCCCAGCTCTTCCGGCGTGCCCTGGAGTACGCCCGCAGCTTCGGCATTCCCGTCGCCGCCCACGAGGAAGACCTCGAGTTGACGGATGGCGGGTCGATGCACGAGGGCAGGGTGTCGACCAGGATCGGGCTGCACGGAATGCCGACCACGGCCGAAGAGGTGATGGTGGCCCGCGATGTCCTGTTGGCTGAACTCACCGGGGGGCGGCTTCACCTCTGCCATCTGTCGACTCCGACCGGTCTTGACCTGGTGCGCACCGCAAAGAGCCGCGGCCTCGCCGTGAGCTGCGAGGTCGCCGCCCACCAGTTCGTCCTCACCGACGAGGATGTGGCGGGAGCGGGGTACGACCCCAACTGGAAGACCAACCCGCCTCTCCGCAGCGCGTCGGACGTCGAGTCGATCCTGCAGGCGGTGTACGACGGGACGGTGGACGCCATCGTCTCCGACCACGAACCCCACCACGCCGATGAAAAAGAACTCGACTTCGCGGACGCCCCGTTCGGCATCGTCGGCCTCGAGACGGCGGTGCCGCTGGCGCTCAACCGTCTGGTGCACGGCCGGGTCATCGGGCTGATGCAGCTGGTGCGCCTGATGTCGACGCGCCCGGCCGAGATCTTCGGTCTTCCCGGCGGCACCCTGCGCGACGGCGCGCCCGCGGATCTCACGGTGCTCGATCTTCGGGCGCTGAAGAACGTCGATCCGGCGGCATTCAAGTCGAAGTCCCGCAACACGCCGTTCGCGGGGATGCGGCTCAAGGGCTGGCCCGCGGCGACCGTCGTCGGCGGCGAGATCGTCTGGCGAGCGAAGAACTGAGTTTTAAGTTCTCAGTTTTGAGTTTTGAGTTACGGTTCGGCGTCCCGACACGACCTCTCGATGTCAACGGCATCTCAAAACTAAAAACTCAAAACTAAAAACTTATCTGTGTTATATTTCCGTTCCCGTGCGTGAAGGTACGGTGAAGTTCCGCCAGCGAGGCCTGCCATGACCGAGGAAACCGACAACAACATGAATCAGATGAACGAGTTCGAGCTCGCCCTTCGCGACAGTCTCGATGCCGAAGAGCACCAACCCGGAGACGTCATCCAGGGGACCATCGTCGCCATCCACGGCGATGTGGCGTTGGTTGACGTTGCCGGCAAATCGGAAGCGGTATTGGATCGGTCCGAGATCGACGACCTCGGTACGGGCGACCCGGTCGAGGTGGTGGTGGTCTCGAGCGGAGAGGAGATCCGGGTCTCCCGGCGTCTCGCCCTCGAAGCCAAACTCAAGGAGCGGCTGCTCAACGCCGTCGCCTCCGGCGGACCGGTCGAGGGCAAGGTCGTCGGCCGTCGCAAGGGCGGTTTCGACGTCACGGTCTCCGGTGTTCGCGGTTTCTGCCCGATGTCCCACATCTCCGACCTCAGGGTCGACGATCTCGACAGTCACCTCGGCCAGACCTATACCTTCAAGGTCCTCGAGTACGAACCCGATGGCCAGCAGTTGGTGGTCTCCAGGGCGATTCTCCTGCGCGAGGAAAAAGCGAAGTTGAAGGACTCGGCGTGGGCCTCGATCGAGGTCGGTGCTGAGGTCGAGGGAAGGGTTCGCTCGCTCACCGATTTCGGGGCCTTTGTCGACCTCGGTGGGGTCGACGGTCTGGTGCACGTCACCGAGATCGCCCACCACAGGGTCAACCACCCGCGGGATGTTCTGGCGGTGGATCAACAGGTGCGCGTCAAGGTGCTCGAGCTCGATCGGCAGAAGGACCGCATCTCGTTGAGCATGAAGGCGCTCGTCGAGGACCCCTGGAGCACGGTCGCTGAGCGCTGCACGGTCGGAGGCCCGTTCGAGGGCGCGATCGTGCGCAAAACCGACTTCGGCGCATTTATCGAGATCGAACCGGGCATGGACGGTCTTCTCCACGTCAGCCAGCTCAAACCGGGGATGGAATTGGCTTCGATCGAAGTGGGCCAGGCCGTTTCCGGGTGGATCCGTGACGTCGATGTCGAAAACCATCGCATCAGCCTCACCATGCGCCAGATCCCCGATCGCGACCCGTGGGAGCGCATCGAAATGCGCTACCGGGAGGGTCAGACGGTCGAGGGCACGGTCGAGAACGGTGCGGACTTCGGCGTCTTTGTCGAGCTCGAACCGGGCCTCAGCGGTCTGATTCCGATCTCGGAGCTCGGAATGGAGAGGGACGTCGACCCGAGGACCGTCTTCAGTCCGGGCGAGAAGGTCCATCTCAAGCTGATGTCCGTGGATCCCGATCGCCGCAGGATCAGCCTCTCGGTTCGCGCCTACAAGAGCGATCTCGAGCGTCAGGAGTACAGCCAGCACATGGACGCGGACGCTGGAGGCGAACCGACGTTGACCGGTTTCGGGGCCCAGCTCCAGGCTGCCCTCGGCACCACCAAGCAGAACAAGGCGACCAAAAAGAAGAAGAAGTGAGATCGGGGCGGGGTTCAACCCCGGCACGATGAACGACGGATGACGGGAGGGGTTGCCCCCTCCCGTCTTGGCGTGGCGAGTATGATGCCCCGGACGGGAGGAACGGTGACTAGGAGAAGATCGGCGGTGTTCCTGGCGATCAGTCTGGCGGTTGTCGGTTGCGGCAGACAGACCGACCCGGTGCCGGACGGTGAATCGACGGTGTCGGTCACGACTGTTGCAGTGGGGCGGCAACCTGTGGAACGTACGATCACGGCTGTCGGGACCCTGCAGCCGGTGGCGAAAGTCCTGGTGGCGGCGCAAGAGGAGGGCCTGGTCACAGCGGTGCACGTCCGTGAGGGGGACCGGGTTGCGGCGGGCAAGGTCGTGGTCGAGCTCGATGACCGCGAAGTCCTGGCCGAACTCGCCGAGGCCAGGGCCAACCTCGAAGAAGCGGCCGCGGGGTGGCACCGGGTGGAAAGCCTGCACGCCACCGGCCTTGCCTCGGCCCAGGAGTTGGATGCCGCGGTGGCCAGACAGAGAGTCGGCGCGGCCCGGGTCGACGCCCTCGAGACGCGTCTGTCCTTTACCAGGATCACCGCCCCTGTGGCGGGGGTCGTCACCGCCCGTGAGGTCGAGGTCGGAGACCTCGCCTCGCCACGTGCGCCACTGCTCGAGCTGGCCTCGGGTCACGGTCTTCTGCTCAGGGTCCCGGTTTCGGAGCTCGAAGTGGTGCGCCTCAAGACCGGGGACACCGCCGAGGTAAGCGTCGACGCTCTCCCCGATCTGCACCTCCGGGGCACGATTCAACGCATTTTTCCGGCCGCCGACGGCGTCTCCCGTCAGGTCACGGTGGAGCTTCTGGTGGCCGAGACGCCGCCGGATATCCGTTACGGCTTCCTGGCGCGAGCCCACCTGGTGCTCGAGCGGATTCCCGAAGCCCTGTTGGTGCCGGAAACGGCGCTGCAACGCGGCACCGAGGGTCAGTCGTACGTCTGGGTGGTGGAGGACGGCGCGGCTCGAATGCGCGATGTGGAGGTCGGCCACCGTTTTCAGGGCCGGGCCGTCGTTGCCGCACGGTCTGGATGAGGGCGAGCTGGTGGTCCTGGAAGGCGTGGCGCGGCTGCGCGACGGCATTGCCGTCATCTCTCAACCCGCCTCCCAGGGAGCGCCATCGTGAGCGGCCCGGGCAGCGAACGCCGCGGACTGGTCCACTGGGCGATCCGGCACCCGGTCGGGACCCTCGTCATCTCGATCGCGATCTGTGTGATCGGGTCGTCGATGTTCGGCCGGCTCGCCGTCGACCTGCTGCCGAAGATCGTCTATCCGCAGGTCCGCGCCAGCGTCACCAACGCCGAAGTCGATCCCGAGGTCATGGAGCAGACCGTGGCCAAGGTGCTCGAGCCGCGGCTCGCCACCACCGAGGACGCGGTCCTGATCACCTCATCATCCAGCGAGGGGCGCACCGGCGTCGAGCTCCACTTCGACTACGGGACCGACATCGACCTCGCCCTGCGCGACGCCTCCACCAAGCTCGACCAGGCGCGCGGCGCGCTGCCCGAAGAGGCCGACCCGCCGACGATCTTCAAGTTCGACCCGTCGCAGATCCCGGTGCTGCAGTTCGCGGTGTCGTCGCCGAGCCGCGACCTGGCGTGGTTGAAGCGTTGGTGCGAGGACCAGCTCGCCAAACAGCTCCTGACCGTCTCCGGCGTGGCGTCGGTCGACGTCGCCGGCGGGCTCGATCGTGAGATCCAGGTGGTGCTCGACCCCGAGCGTCTGCGGTCCTACGGGCTGACGGTGTCCGAGGTTCTGACCCGGCTGCGGGACGAGAACCAGGACATCGCCGGCGGCCGGCTGCGGTCGCCGGGCCGCGAGGTGCTGTCGAAGACCAAGGGAAAGTTCGCGACAGTGGACGATATCCAGGCCGTCCGGCTACCCCTGGCCTGCGGGCGGCGACATCTCCCTCGCGGACGTGGCGGACGTCCTCGACACCTACGCCGACGACCGTGTCTACAGCCGTCTCGACGGCGATGCCGCGGTTCAGGTGGCGATCACCAAGCAGCCCGACGCCAACACGGTGCGGGTCGTGGACGGGTGCACCAGGGTGCTCGATCGGCTGCGACGCGACGACTTCTTCCCGCCCGACGTCGAGACCCAGGTGATCCAGGACCAGGCCTTCTACGTGCGTTCCGCGGTCAACGGCGTCGCCAAGGCGGCGCTGGTCGGCGGCGGTCTGGCGATGCTCGTGGTCTTTCTGTTCCTGCGCTCGGTGCGGCGCACGCTGGTCATCGGCACCTCGGTGCCGATCGCCCTGCTCGGCTGTGTCGCTCTGATGGGCGGCGCCGATCTGACCCTCAACATCATGTCGCTGGGCGGGCTCGCCCTCGGCATCGGCATGCTGGTCGACAACAGCATCGTGATGCTCGAGAACATCGACCGCCACCAGCGCGAGGGCGGCGATCCGCAGGAGGCGGCCCACGTCGGAGCCGGCGAGGTGGCGTCGGCGGTGACCGCGTCGACCATGACCAACCTCGCGGCGGTCGTGCCGTTCTTCCTCATGGGAGGTCTGACCGCGCTGCTCTTCAACGAGCTGCTCCTGACCATCTCATTCGCCATCCTGACCTCGCTGGTGGTGGCCCTGACCCTGGTGCCGATGCTGTCGGCGCAGCTCTTCAAGCTGCGCTCGAAGTCCCGCGCGGAGCGTTCCCGCTGGCTCGGCTTTCGTGCCGGCCATGGTCGAGCGCGTCGAGGACAGCTACCGGCGCCAGCTGCCGTGGGCGCTGCGCCACCGGTGGCTGGTGGTGAGCTGTGCGGTTCTCCTTTTCGTCGGCGCCCTTGCGGTCATGTCGACGGCTCGGCAACGAGTTCCTGCCCCCGGTCGACGACGGCCGGCTGTCGATCTACTTCACGATGCCGCCGGAGACGCCGCTCGACGTGACCAACCGGGCGAGCCTCGTCGCCGAGGAGGTGGTCACGGGCCTGCCCAAGGTGGTGCACGTTTTCGCCACGGCGGGGGGCTTCATCTGGGGCCGCGGCGCGGTGTTCGAACCGACGCGGATCATGCTGAGCATCGAGCTCGAACCGCGCGAGCGGCGCGGGATGAGCGCCGCCGAGTGGATCGTCCTCGCGGAGGAGAAGCTGGCCTCGCTGCCGGAGCTGGCCAACGCCGAGATCCGGATGCGCCCGCCGCGGATCCGCGGTCTCCGGACGTCGTCCGGCACCGAGGACATCGAGGTCAAGGTCTTCGGCGACGACCTGGCGGTTCTGCGCCAGATCGGCCTCGACATGGCCGCGCGGCTCGAGGGCATGGAGGGCCTCGTCGGCGTCGAGAGCTCGTATGAGGACATCAGCCCCGAGGTGCGGGTGGCGGTCGACCGGCGGCGCGCCGCCGATCTCGGGCTCGACGTCGGCGAGGTCGGTCGAACCGTGCGCACCGCGGTCGGCGGGTCGGTTCCGACGCGCTTCACCGAGGGCGACCGCGAGTACGACATCCGGGTGCGCTTCGCGCGCGACACCGTCGAGACCGCCGCCGACCTCGCCGCCGTGCCGCTGTTCCCGCGCAGCGGAGCGCCGCTCCGTCTGCGCGACGTGGCCGACGTCTCGGAAGGCGTGGCGCCGCCGTCCATCGAGCGCGAGAACCAGAACCGGCTGGTGCGGATCACCGCCTCGGTCCTGCCCACCGCGTGGTCGGTGGGGGAGGCCACGGCCGCGGTGCGCGGCGAACCTCGCCGGCTACCCGTTGCCCGGAGGCTACCGCATGCTTTTCGGCGGCCAGGAGGAGGCCATCGAGGCCAACCGACGAACCCTGCTCACGGCGATCGCGCTGGCGGTCTTCATGGTCTTTTCGGTGATGGCGGTGCAGTACGAGTCGTTCGTCAACCCGCTGGTGATCATGATCGCGATCCCGATGGCGCTGGTCGGCGTCGTCGTCTCGCTGCTGGTCACCGGGCTCCCGATCTCGGCGCCGGTGATGCTGGGTCTGATCCTGCTCGCCGGCATCGTGGTCAACAACGGCATCCTGCTCGTCGAGTACATCGAGATCCGGCGCCGCGGGGGCGAGGTCGATCGGGCCGAGGCCGTCCTCCAGGGGGCGCCGCTGCGGGTGCGGCCGATCATGATGACGGTCAGCACGACGGTCATCGGCATGCTGCCGCTGGCTCTCAACCCCGCCGAGGGCGCCGAGCTGATGTCGCCGCTGGCGGTGACAGTCATCGGTGGCCTCCTGCTGTCGGCGGCGCTCACGCTGTACGTGGTTCCGTGCCTCTACCTGATTCTGACCGGCGCCGCCGACCGCGTTCGCGAACGGATGGTGGTCAGCCAGGATGCCGAATCGCGGGCGGAGGGGTGAGAGCCCACCCAGTTCGGATATTGGATATCGGATATTTGATATTGGATCACTCGTGTCCGAGACCGCATCTTGGACGGCTCGAGTTCACATTCAGGCTCCACCCAACCGCGGTGGGTCTGAAGGTGGGCCAAGGCCAACCCTGCTTCGGGCCCGCATTTCGAGCGGATTTGTAGGGTGGGCCTTGGCCCACCTTCAGAGCTGCATCCTGGATCCGAGCGAGCGGGTTAATATACGGGACCACCTGCATGGACTGGAGTGCCGATGACACAGGATGAATCCAAGCTGAGCCTGCCCGAAAACGCCTACCGTGAGCTGAAACCGGGCGAGAGTTACACGCCGGTGATCCCCGCGGAACGGGGCGTCCTCGAGGTCACTCTGCGTTCCGCCGCCATCGGGTTCGGGATGGCGGTGCTGTTTTCAGCGGCGGCCGCCTATATCGCCCTCAAGCTGGGCCAGGGCATCGAGTCGGCGATCCCGATCTCGATCCTCGCCATCGGCGCGTCGGCGCTGCTGGCCCGCAAGTCGACCCTGCTCGAGAACGTCAACATCCTCACCATCGGCGCCACCTCGGGGATCCTGGTCGGAGGGTCGGTGTTCACGATGCCGGCGATCTTCGTGCTCGGGCTCCAGGACCAATCGTCGTTCCTCCAGATCTTCCTGGTGCCGTTTCTCGGGGCCATCCTGGGCGTGCTGATGCTGATCCCTTTCCGTCGCTATTTCGTGGCGGAGATGCACGGCAAGCTGCCGTTCCCCGAGGGAACGGCCATCACCGAGATCCTGATGACCGGCGAACGGGGAGGCCAACAGGCGAAGATGCTGGTTTCATCCATGGGGATCGGCTTCCTGTTCGACAAGCTGGCGCTGAGCTTCGGCGCCTGGCGCGATGTCTTCACGACCTCGCTGGTGGGGGCGCTGGACGGTCTGACCCACAAGGTCAAGGCGGTGTTCGCCATCAACACATCGGCGGCGGTGCTCGGTCTCGGCTATATCATCGGCGTGCGCTACGCCTCGATCATCTGCGCCGGGTCTTTTCTCGGCTACTTCGTGCTGATTCCATTGGTGGCCTGGTTTGGCACCTATATTCCAGGCCCCCTTGCCGAAGGCCTCGCCCCCATCTCCGAGATGAGCGCCGAAGACATCTTCAGCAACTACGTGCGCTTCATCGGCATCGGCGGCATCTTCATGGCGGGCATCATCTCCATCGTCAAGATGTCGCCGGTCATGGTTCAGGCCATGGGCAAGGCCTTTGCCGAGATCCGCAAGCTGGCCTCCGGCGGCCTGGAAAAATCGACCCATCGAACGGATACCGACATTCCGATGGGTGTGGTGGCCGTCCTGATGGCGGCGGTGGCGGCGGCGATCTGGATCTACTTCCGGTTCTCGGTGCTGGCGGGCAATCCGGGGGCCACCAGGCTGGCGACCTTCAGCTTGATTCTGACGCTGGTGATCACCTTCCTCTTCGCCGCCGTGTCGGCGTGGGCGGTCGCCATGATCTCGATCACGCCGATTTCCGGAATGACGCTCACCACGCTGATCGTGGCGGCCGTTTTTCTCGCCAAGCTCGGTCTGTCCGGCCCGGACGGGATGCTGGCGACGCTGCTCATCGGCGGGGTCGTGTGCACCGCGCTGTCGATGACCGGCTCTCTGGTCACCGAGTTCAAGGTGAGCTACTGGCTCGGCGCCACCCCGCGGCGGATTCAGTGGGCGAACATCGTCGGCGCCGCCGTCTCGTCGATCACGGTCACGGCCATGATCATGCTGTTCGCCAAGGTCTACGGGTACACGGCATCGGTGCAGCACCCCAGTCCCATGCCGGCGCCGCAGGCCAACGCCATGGCGGCGGTGATCCAGAGCGTGATGTCGACGGCGGAGGCGCCGTGGCTGCTGTACGGCGTCGGTGCGGCCATCGCCCTGATCGTCGAAATGCTCGGGATCTCGGCGTTGGCGTTCGCCCTCGGGATGTACCTGCCCATCGAACTCAACACCCCGATCCTGTTCGGCGCTCTGGTGGCCGAGTACGTACGCCGCAAGGCGCCCTCGGAAGAGGCGCGCAAGGCCCGCAACAACCGCGGCACCCTGATCGCCTCGGGACTGATCGCGGGCGGTGCGTTGGCGGGCGTCAGCGACGGTGTGCTGCGGATGTTCGCGGACTGGCGGGGGTTCGACGTCTTCAATTTCGGAATGAGCGGTCCCGCGGGCAACTGGTTGGGGCTCGGGATGTTCGTCGCCCTTGCCGTGTACGTGATCTGGGACGCTTCGCGGGCCAAGGAGGAAGAGGGAGTCGGGCCCGAGATTTCGATGTAGAGCTTTGAAACCGAAGAACCCAGGCATCTTCCCGTCTCCGTCTCCGTGCCCGAACGGACGGACTGGCCGCTTCATCCGGGCACGGGCACGGAGATGGGCACGGGCACGGGTCCGGCACGGTTGACACAGGGAGATGAGATTGTTAGATTATCGCTCCCCACTGGGGACACTGAGCGGGAGTAACTCAGTGGTAGAGTGCAACCTTGCCAAGGTTGACGTCGCGGGTTCAAATCCCGTCTCCCGCTCCAATTCCCTTCCCTCGAAGCCGCATTCCCTGCTGCGACTGCTCCGGTTTCCGTCGCCATGACGACGCACCGGGGCAACCGGCTCACCGAAGTCCTCGCGGCCGGCTGGAAACGACTGCTTTCGGCGTTGATTCCCGCCGGAGCGCTCGGCGCCGGCCTCGTCATGGCGTTTTTCCCCACGTTCGGCGCCGGCTTCGCGAGGCTGCAGACCGATCTGGGAGACACCCGTCTCAACGCCTATCTTCTCGAGCACGGTTGGCTCTGGCTGACCGGCGCGCCCGGTATCCGGCTGTGGCACCCCGCCTTCTACTACCCGACGCCCGACACCCTGGCATTCAGCGACCTGATGCTTTCCTTCGGGCCGCTGTTCTGGCCCTGGCGGGCCCTCGGGTGCGACGTCGTGCTGGGCCTCCAGCTGTGGATGATCAGCGTCGCGGCGTGCAACTTCCTGGTGTGTTACGTGTTTCTTCGTCGGCGCGCGGGTTTCGACAGACCCGGCTCGGCGCTGGGATCGTTCGTCATCAGCTTCGCGGCCTCGCGGATCGCACAGCTCGGCCACCAGCAGTTGGTCCCGGTCTTTTTCGTCATCGGGGCGCTGTGGGCGGTGTGGTCGCTGGCGGCGGCAGCGGATGCCGGGGCCGAACGCGGCCGCCCATGGGCGGTCGCGGCGCTGTTCGGCTGCCTCGTGGCCCAGCTCTACGGCGGCTACTACAACTTCGTCTTCGTGCTCGCCGTCCTCGTCGTGGCGGGAGTGTCGGCGTTGACGGCGGCGGCCTCCAGGCGCGTCTTCGCCGATCTGATCCGCTGCAACTGGAGGGCGTTCGCGGCGGCCTCCTGCGGTGCGGTCGTGCTGGCCCTTCCGGCGGTCTCCCACTACCTCGAGGCCGCGGCCATGGCCGGTCCGCGACGTCCGCGAGCCGCGCTCGACATGCTGCCGCGGCTGGCTTCGTACCTGTTCGTGAGCGACCGTTCGTGGTGGTACGGGTGGATGACGGATCTCCCTTCGATCCATGATCTGCCGGTTCGACCCGAGCACGCGGTCGGCCTCGGACTCATCACCACGGGTTGCCTGCTCTGGGTCGCCTGGAAGACGCAGGTGCGACCTGCGGTCCGCCTGACGATCACCATCGTGCTCGGGCTCGGTGCGCTGGTCACCATGTTCCCGGCCGGGATCCACCTCTGGAGGTTTCACGTACCACGCGTTCCCACCCCTCCAGGGAATCCGGGCGGTCTGCCGCATCGGGATGCTGCTGGCGATTCCCGCCGGGATCGCGATCGCTTGGATGGTCAGCCACCGCGCCCCCGGTTTCCACGGTCGGGCCGTCATCACAGTGGCCCTTCTCGCGTGTCTCGAGCAGGGTGTCACCACACACTCGGTCGATGTGGAGGTAGCCGAAGCTCGAGTGCAGGCGATCGTGGAGCGTGTCGATCCGACGGCCGAGGCTTTTCTCGTCCTTCCGAAGGGCGCCGCCGGCCCGTGGGTCTGGCACCAGCTCGACGCGATGTGGGCCCAACAGTGCACGGGTGTGCCGACGGTCAACGGTTTCAGCGGGACCATCCCGCCCGGCTGGGATTTCGAGGGTTTCAGGCTCCTCCGGGGGGGTGACCTCCAGGAAGGCCGGCGGCGCCTCGACGCCTGGGCTGACCTGACCGGGATCGACGCGAACCGGGTCCAGATCCTGCGGGTGAAATCGAACCTCAACGTGCCGGATCGCGACGGAAACGCGAGTCCCGCGCCCCGAAACTGAGTCCTGCAAAGCCCTCGCGTGACCCGGCTGCGACGGGAATCCCCGGAGCTCGAACCGGACCGTGACCCGAGAGCCCTCCGGGCCGGGAGAATTGCAAATCGGGCGTTCTGCAATTAAGATGTCGTTCCCTGAAGGCGACGTGGCCAAGTGGTAAGGCAGGGGCCTGCAAAGCCCTTATCCCCGGTTCGAATCCGGGCGTCGCCTCCAGATGCAATTCTCACCGGTCGACATCCCCTTGAACATGAATCCAGGCGAAGCATCGGCGGCCCGTGCTGGCGGTAGGTTGGTGTGTCGACCGGTGAGAATTGCTGTTACAGATTGACTACGCCGGACAGGACGGAGCCGTGCTGTAGGGAGGCCGGCGTGTCGGAACGCACGGTGGTCGTGCCTTCGATCCTGATGCCTTCGCCAAAAGTGATGTCGCCTTCCACGGTGAGGCTGTCGCAGCGGAGGAGCGAGGGCGGGCCGGCGGGGAACCGTCGTTCAAAGTCCTCGATCATGCGGTAGAAACGCGGGTCGAGGTTGATCACCGGCGGGGTCTCGCGGTCGGGGTGGAGGACGACTCTCCAGTCGTTCGTCAGGCAGTAGGCGTCGGATCGCACCGCGAGCAGGTCCTCGGTGTTCTTGACCGGTGAAAAACGATGTCTGGGAACCCGTACCGCGGCTGCCCTGTCGAAGAGGGAGATCGCAGCGCCCATGGCGGTCTCGAGTTGGAGCACCGGCTGCGACGCGGGGTCCCGGGGATCGAGGGTCTTGCGGTTGACGATGGTGGGCAACGGGAGAAAGCCGCCGTGGCGTTCGAGAAGCTCCTGGAGCGCCGGCAGCCGCAGCCAGAGATTGTTGGTGTTGAAAAACCGGTGGCGTGCGACATCCTGAAAGGCGGACGCGTCGTCGGGGTGGGTTTGCGCCGACTCCCGCAGCGCCAGGCGACCGTCGGGGACCCGGCAGAGGTGGCCGCCCTTGCGGTCCGCTGCCGTGCGGTCCGCGGCCTCCATGACGAAATCGTGATCGTTCGCGACCATGAAGCCGAGAATGCCGGGGTCGAGCGTCGCCCCCAGGTTGTCGGCGTTGGAAATGAACGCGTACTCGAAGCCGAGACTGAGGAGTCGAGCGAGCAGCCCCGAGGCGGCGACGGCTGTGTAGAGATCTCCGTGACCGGGCGGGCACCAACCCGGGCTGTCGTCCGGGTGCTCGACGGGCGTCAAATCGGCAGCCGTGATCTTGGGGACCCGGTTTTGCAGGAAGCCTCCCGGCAGGCCCGGATGGGCGATCTCGGGGATTGCCGCGAGAGTGCGTTCCGCATCACCCGCCGTGTGGGAGCTGTTCATGAGGATCAACGGGATCGCGGCACCGGCGCGCTCGCGGACGGCAAGCACCTGGCGGATGATCAGGTCGAGAAAGCTGAGGCCGTCGCGGACCCCGAGCAGGGATTTTGCGGTCTCGAGGCCCATGCTGGTGCCGAGGCCGCCGTTGAGTTTGATCACCGCCACCCGGGGCAGCGCCCGCTCGCCGGCTTCCCGGACGGCACTGAAAAACCCGGCATCGGGCAGCGTTTCCAAGGGGTCGATTTCGTCCTCGAGCAGGAATTCCGCCCCTCCCCGGGCCACCCGTTCGAGGTGGAAGGTAAACGAGGCAATCGCCGCCGGGTCCGAACCGGCGCGCTCCATGAGGGCTGCACAACGTGAAATGTGGGTGATCTCGGGCCGATCAGCGGACAAAAGTGGCTCCTTCTGCGTGTCTCCTGTCATAATAGTAGCGTGAGACGTTTGAGAACGCTGTGCGTGGGCGTGGGGCTCGTCCTGGTGTCGGCGCAGTCCGGCGCCAACGGGGCCGTGGCTTCGGCCGAGCTCGGAGCGGCTGCGAACGAACGGGCGGATCTCCGGCGGTTGATTCATGAGGTCAGCACGGAACACGGCGTGGATCCGAAGCTGATCGACGCCCTGGTGAGCGTCGAATCGGATTTCAACCCGAATGCGGTCAGCCGGAAAGGGGCCATGGGTCTGATGCAACTCATGCCGGAGACCGCCAAACGTCTCAAGGTCGATGACCCGTTCGACCCGGCGGAAAACGTCCGTGGCGGGGTCAGGGAATTCTCGCGGCTCGTCAGCCGCTATGAGGGAAACCTGCAACTGGCCCTGGCCGCCTACAACGCGGGTGAGGGCGCGGTGTCGAAGTACCAAGGCGTTCCCCCGTATGCCGAGACCCGGTCGTACGTATCGAAAATCCTCTCACTGTACACCGGCAGGCCGTACCGCCTCGCCGGGTCCTACCGCGCAGCCCGGGTGAGGGTGCTGCGAAATCAGCAGGGCGCGACAATCATCACCAACGCTGCGTCCGGCGGCTCGTCAGCCGGTGGTCCGGATTCGACACTCGAGGGGGGGCCCCTCAGGGGTGGATTCGGCGCTTCGCGCTAGGCTGCAGATACCGTACAATCGAGCCATACCGAGAGCGCACCACCGGGGAGAAAACTACAGATGAGGCGGCGCACATGGCGGTGACGGGACGAAGTACAGCCTGGAGCGGGATCGCGTTAACGGTTCTGCTCGTGCTGGCGACCGGCTGTTCATCCATCATGTCGTCGGCCACCGCCGGTCTTGCCGACAGTCTGACCGGCGCCATCCTGAACCAGAACGACCCCGAAACCGTCCGTCAGGGGGCGCCGGCCTACCTGCTGTTGATCGACGGTCTGATCGCCGACAACCCGAAGAGCACGGACCTGTTGCTTGCAGGCGCCTCTCTCTACTCGAGCTATGCTGGCGCGTTTGTCGAGGATCGCGACCGTGCTGCAAAGCTGGCCGAAAAGGGTCGCGACTACGGTTGGCGCGCCATGTGCACCAGCGACCGCTCGGCGTGTAACAGTTGGACCGCGCCCTACGGCGATTTCGAAGGCGTGGTCTCGGCGATGGGTCCCAAGGAACTGCCGGTCCTTTACGGGGCCGGCGCCGCATGGGCGACATGGATCATGTCGAACAAGGGCGACTGGTCGGCGGTCGCCGACAAGGCCCGCGTCGACGCCATGATGCGGCGCGTGGTGGAACTCGACGACTCCTACGACGAAGGTTCGGCCTATCTGTATCTCGGAGTGCTGGCGACGATTCTCCCGGAGGCCATGGGCGGCAAACCGGAAGAGGGGAGGCTGGCCTTCGAGCGCGCGATCGAGCTGTCTGGGGGACGCAACCTGATGGCCAGGGTGATGCTGGCGGAGGATTACGCCAGGCTGGTTTTCGATGCAGAACTCCACGATCGTCTCTGCCAGGAGGTGATCGACGCTGATCCCGAGGTCCCCGGGTTCACGCTCATCAACACCCTGGCTCAGGAGAGGGCGAGGGTCCTGCTCGCGGACTCGGACGACTATTTTGGAGATTGACACATGATGCTGAAGAGAATCACGGCGGCAGTTTTCGCGACACTCCTGTCGGCGTCGGCCGCCGGCGCCCAGACCAGGATCAAGATCGCGACCATGGTGCCGGACGGGTCGTTCTGGATGAACGAGCTGCAGGCCGCCGCAGACACCATCGATCAACGCACGGAAGGCCGGGTCAGCCTGCGGTTTTACCCGGGCGGCACCATGGGCTCGGACAGCGCGGTCCTGCGCAAGATTCGCATCGGCCAGCTTCAGGGCGGCGTGATGCTGGCCGGTGGGTTGTCAGGGGTCGACCACAATTTCGACATCTACAGTCTGCCGCTGCTGTTCCGGTCGTTCGACGAGGTTGATTTCGTCCGGCAGCGGATCGACGAGACGCTGATCGCCGGGCTCGCGAAATCCGGTCTGGTGGCCTTCGGGATCACCGAGACCGGGTTCACCTATCTGATGTCCGCCAAGCCGACGCCGACCTTCGCCGACCTGCGGGGCCGCAAGGCGTGGGTGCCGCAGGACGACCCGATCGGCCTGGCCATCGTGGAAGCCGCCGGACTGTCGCCGGTGCCGCTACCGATCTCAGACGTCCTGACGGGTCTCCAGACCGGGTTGATCGACACCGTGGCGGCGCCCCCGGTGGGCGCCATCGCTCTGCAGTGGTTCACCAAGGCCCCCTACCTGACCGACCTGCCGATCACGTACGTCTGCGGCGCCCTGGCCATCTCGGAGAAGACTCTCGCTGAAATGAGCCCGGCCGACCGGAAGGTCGTTTCCGAGGCGCTCAGCGCCACCAGCGCCAACCTCGATCGCAAGACCAGGGCCGATGACAAGGAGGCCCGGGCCGCCCTCGCCAAACAGGGGGTGACGTTTGTCGATCCGACTGATGACACCCGTGCGGAGTGGGACGTCATCGCCGCCAAGGCCACCAAGAAGCTGGTGGGCGACCGAGGCTACGATCCGAAGCTCTACGCCGAGATCGAAAAGCTGTTGGCGGAGTACCGGGGCGCCCACCCGGGCGGCGCATAGCGGATGGCCGCCAACGAGCCCACCGTCCTGGCCCGGTTGCAGCGCGCGACGGCCGTCTTTGAAGACGTTTTGCTGATCGCGCTCCTGTCGGCGATGATCCTGGTCGCCGGGGCGCAGATCGTGTTGCGGAACCTGTTCGACGGCGCCATCCTGTGGGCCGACCCGTTGTTGCGGGTCGCGGTCCTGTGGGTTGGCATGATCGGCGCCATGGTGGCGACCCGCAGCGATAAACAGATCGCCATCGACGCTGTTTCCCGTTTTCTGCCGCACCACTGGAAATCCAGGTTTCGCGTCATCACCGATGTCTTTACCGCCGCGGTTTCGGCGGTCTTGGCCTGGAGCGCGTATCGCCTCATGATCGGGGACAAAGAGGCGGGAGGGATGACCATCGCCTTCGTTCCGGTGTGGGTCTGCGAGTCGATCCTTCCGGTCGCGTTCTCGGTGATCGCACTGCGCTACCTGCTGTTCGCGGTCGAACATCTCCGGCAGAGTCGTGCGCCGGAGGAGCTGTTGTGATTCTGGTCGGGATCCTTCTGTTCCTCGTGGCGGTTCTCGGTGCGCCCCTGTTCGCCGTCATCGCGGCGAGCGCTCTGATCGGTTTTGCCGGCGCCGACATCGATCTCATGGCGGTACCGATGGAGATCTTCCGGGTGTCCGAGATCCCGGTGCTGATCGCCATTCCGTTGTTCACCTTCGCCGGGTACCTCCTGGGCGAAAGCCAGGCGCCGCGGCGCCTGGTGAGGATGTCGAATGTCCTGCTCGGTTGGATGCCCGGCGGTCTGGCGGTGATCGCGCTCTTCGTGTGCGCCCTGTTCACCGCCTTCACCGGCGCGTCGGGGGTCACGATCATCGCCATGGGAGCGCTCCTGTATCCCGCCATCGCCGAAGCGGGCTACCGTGAACAATTCAACCTCGGTCTGATCACGACCTCTGGCAGCCTCGGCCTGCTGTTCGCGCCGTCGTTGCCGTTGATTCTCTTCGGTATCATCGCCGAACAGTCGGTGGACAAGCTGTTTGTCGCCGGCATCCTGCCGGGTCTCCTGATGCTGTTTCTGCTCGCCGTGTGGTGCATACGCGAGGGACGTTTCGTCCACGCGCGCACGGATCGGCCCGGCTTCAACCTGCGGGAGCTGGGAACCGCCGTTCGCGAGTCGATCTGGGAGATGCCGCTGCCGGTGATCGTGCTGGGCGGGGTCTACAGCGGATACTTCGCGGTGTCCGAGGCGGCGGTCGTGACGGTGCTCTACGTTCTGGTGGTGGAGGTCCTGATCTACCGTGACATCCCCATCCGACGGCTGCCGCAGATCATGAGAGATTCGATGACGCTGGTCGGCGGGATCCTCATCATCCTCGGCGCGTCACTGGCCTCGACCAACTTCATGATCGACCAGCAGGTGCCGACCCGCCTCTTCGAGTTCGTGACGGCCCACGTCGCCTCCAAGCTCGGCTTTCTCATTCTGTTGAATCTCTTCCTGCTCGCGCTGGGGATGATGCTGGACATCTTTTCGGCGCTGGTGATCGTCGTGCCGTTGATCCTGCCCATTGCGGCGGGGTATGGCATCGACCCGATCCACCTCGGGATGATCTTCCTGGCCAACATGCAGATCGGCTACTGCACGCCGCCGGTCGGCATGAACCTCTTCATCGCGAGCTACCGGTTCGACCGGCCGATCATGCTGCTGTACCGGGCGACGATTCCGTTTCTGGTCATTCTCCTGGCATCGGTGCTGATCATCACCTATTGGCCGTGGCTCTCGCTCGTCCTCGTGCGCTGACCTACCTTCTGTTGCCGAGCTCGATCTGGCGGTTGAGGTGGTTGACGAGCCGATCGAAACTGGAGTCGCGGATGTCTGCGAACCGCGCGCCGACGCCCTCGAGGCCTTCCCGGCTCGAGTTCGTCCTCCGTACGACCTCGGCGGTCCCGTCGATCAGTCCGCCGCCCGGAAGTCTGAACAGGAAGTTGAAGGCGGTGCCCGGGTCGAGCGTCTCGTGGCCCTGGAGGAGAGCGCCCGATCTGGAGACGTTGACGGTCTGAAAGATCGCGCGGTTACGGTTCCGGGTGACCTCGACATCGGCGTGGAGCAGCACCCTCATCGACACCCTGGGTGCGATCTCGAGGAGGTCGCCGATGGCGCGCCACAATCGAGCTTCGTTCCAGTCGGTGCAGATGGCCCGGTTCGCCCCGAGGTCGACCCGGGCCTGGGCTTCATCGATGCGATCCGGTTCGGCGAGCAGGAGGAGCCCCGCTTTGTGGCAGGCCGAGCCTTCGTTGCGGATCGTCTGCAGCAGTTGATCGAGTGAGATGTTTTCGAGAGGGTAGGTCACGACCACGAGCTCGAAAGCCGTGCTCAGGACAAGGTCGTGGAGGAACGGAGACGGCTCGACGGTGTGGACGCTGAAATCGGCGCGCCGCAACATCGGTGCGACGCGTTCCAGGCCGGCTTGTTTCGCGCCGACGACCAGTACGTGCTGCCGTGTGTCGGCCATCGATCCATCATAACCCGAGAAGAGGCAGGAGTTTCAACTATGTTAGGATGCCTCGATTCTGGAATCTGCGGCGCCGGTCCCCAGCCGGCGGGCCGCGGGAGCGGGCGAGGTCGGATGGCAGGCGAACGCGAGAACGGCGCGACGGGGAACGGCGGCACCAGGCCGAAAGTCAGCGGTGTGATCACATCGTTCAACGAAGCTCACAACATCGCGGCATGTATCGAGTCCCTGGACTGGTGTGACGAGATCATCCTGGTGGACTCGTTTTCCACGGACGAAACCCCCGAGATCGCCCGCAGCTACCCCAAGGTGAAGTTCTTCCAACGCGAATATTTCGGCGCCGGGGCGCAGAAGAACTGGGCGATCCAGCATGTGACGAACGAGTGGATCTTCCTGCTCGATTCCGACGAGCGCTGCACACCCGGGCTCCGCGAGGAGATCGAAGAGCTGCTCGCCACCTCCCCGACCCACGACGCCTACATGATGAACCGCAACGTCTACATGCTCGGCAAACGGATTCGCTATTCGGGATGGCAGCACGACCGCGTGGCCCGGCTGTTTCGCCGAGGCCACGCCTACTACGAGAACCGGCGTGTCCACTCGGTTCTCCACACCAGCGGAGAAACGCCGACGCTGGCACATTCGATCGAGCACTACATGGTCGACCGCAGTTTCGACGAGTACACCTTCCGCCTGGCGAAGTACGGATTCTGGAACGCGGCCCAGTGTTGGCGGGACGGTGACCGTACCTCCGCGCTCGAGGTCTTCGTGCGGCCGGTGTGGCGGTTTCTCAGGACCTACATTCTCCAGCTTGGCTTTCTCGACGGCGGTCTGGGCGTCGTCTTCTGTCTGTTGCAGGCATATTCGACCTACGTGAAGTTCGCGATCCTCTGGGGTTGGCAGGTCAACGACGCCCGCGGCATCCCGCCGGTGCTCCCGGAGTTCGACGAGGACGAAAACACCTGGAGCGGCCTCAAACAGCTCGAGGAGCAGGAACAGCGGTCCGGCTGATCACGTCTCGAGAGGTTCGTCCGGGTGGTCGAGCTGCGTCCCCGAAATCAGACCCGCCGCGAGGGCGAACGCGATCAACGGAATCTGTTTGTGAAAGAACGGCTCGCCGAGAAACCCCGCCAGATAGACCGCGGCGACCGCTGACGCCGCCGCGGCCGATTCTCGCGATCGATAGGGTCCACGAACCAGCGCCCAGAAGATCCAGGCGAGGGCCGCGAGGCCGGCAAGACCGAGCTCGCTCGCGATCTGCGCATACTGATTGTGGAAATGTCGGTACCAGTAGACCGCCGGTTTGAACTCCTGGAACTCGGTGTCGAGGAGCGCGCGAAACCGCGGCATGTTACCCCCGACCCCGGTACCCAGGACAGGGTTCTCGAGGACGATCCGTCCCGCCACCCTCATGGCGGCCAGCCGGCCTCCGAGATTGCTTTCGAAATCGCGGTCGACGAGGGCGGCGCGAAGCTCGTCCCCGGCGTCACCTATCCGCTGGAGGGCGGGTGGCGAAACAACCCAGACAACCGCCGAACACGCCAGAACCGCCAACAGGGTGGCGACGAACACCCGGCGTGACGCGTCGAAGGCCCACCACGAGAGCAACACGCCCAGTCCGAAGAGGAACCCCAGCTGCCCGGAACGGCCGATGTTCAACAGAAGCCCGGTCGAGGTCACGGCGAAGCTCCCGACCCACAGGATCCGCTCGGACCTCGTCATGGAGCCGTACAGGGCGTGGGTCAAGGCGAGGAGGGAGGCCACCGCGAGGATCAGGGTGTAGTCGAGGTGGGCCATGGTGGCGGAGGGATTGCCGGGTTCGGCCTCGCCGATGTGCAAGGCCCCAAAAACGACGGCCAGCGACAGCCCGACCGAAAGCACGGCGCCGATCTGGAAGGCCGCCGCGGCGCGACGGCCGAAACGCTGGGGAACGGCGGAGGCGAACATCGGGATCAGCAGGAGGTAACGGTATTTCGCCGCATATCGGAGACCCTCGAAACCGTCACTCGACCACAGGGTCGACGCCAGGTTGAGCGCGAGAAACACGAGAATCGCCTGGCTCAGGCGGTGGTGTTTGAGGCGGGTCAGGCGGGAGGCCAGATCGCCGCCGAAAATCCACACCACCATGACGAGCGTCGAAGCGAGGGTGAGCCACGGCCGGTAGAGAGGCAGGGACACGGCGAGGACGACGGTCAGCCATCCGATCGTCGACCTCCGGTCGACTGGCGTGTCGGCTTTTATTGATTTGCTGGCCATGGCTCCGTCCGGGGGCGGACTATAGCAGAAGGGCGCCCCCCGGAAGTCTACGATCGCCGGGATTCCGACGTCGACAAAAAACGCCGGGGATCGGCCCCGGCGTGCGAAGATCGGGCGGGTTGGAGACGGTCAGGCCGTGACCGCGGCTCCCTGCTGTTTTTCGATCTCGGCCCGGACCTCGTTCATGTCGAGTCCGCGCACCTTGTCCAGGAGCTCGTCGAGCGCTTCGGCCGGCAGCATGCCGGGCTGACTGAAGATCCCGATGCCGTCACGAAACACCACCAGCGTCGGGATGGATCGGATCTGGAACATCGCTGCCAGCTCCGACTGCTCCTCGGTGTTGCAAGCCGCGAAGGCGGCCTCCGGGTGTCTGTCGGAGGCCGCTTCGAAGATCGGCTTGAAGGTCCGGCACGGTCCGCACCAGGGGGCCCAGAAGTCGATCACGACGATCTCGTTGGTGTTGATGGTCTCTTCGATGTTGGTCTGCGTCAATTCAGTGACTGCCATGGTTCGTCCTTTCGATGGCGGTAAGTTTTCAGCGCCGTTTTCAATGGCTTCATAACCATTAAAGCATATACTAATACATGAAAGAATGGTTGTCAACCCCGGCCCTGCGTCAATTGACGTCGTCGCCACCGGACGGGCCGGGGTCTTCGAGGAACGCGGGCAGCCGGTACCGTCCCCCCGCCGGCAGGGCGTCGAGGCCGTCGGGAGGTGCGTCCTCGGCCACCGTCACCAGTTCGCGCACGTTCTCCGGCAGTTCGGCAAGAAAACGCGACGGCTCGACAATGACGTCGACCCTGTAGCGGTCGCGGGCGATCACGGGTCGCACCAGGAACAATCGATCGCGGGCGCGGGTCGCCGCGACGTAGAACAGCCGCCGTTCCTCTTCCTCGTCCTCCATGCGGAAGGTCGGGAAACGGCCCTCCGCGAGCCAGATGACGAAGACCGCCCGCCACTCGATGCCCTTGGCCTGGTGGACCGTCGACAGCGTCAGCATCTCATCGGGCGGGCCGGGAGCGGCGTCCTCTCCCGACAGGTCGTTGAGCAGGGTGACCTCCGAGAGGAAGGCGTTGATGTCGGGATAGCCGTCGGCAAACAGCGCCAGCTGCTCGAGGTCCTCGATGCGTGAGCCGGCGTTTTCGAGGTGGGCGCGCGCCCACTTCGAGTAGTAGAGCTCCACCACCCGGCGCACGGCCTCTCCCGGCAGCCCGAGCAGCCTCGGGCTCGCCAGTTCGCCGATCAAAGACTGGAGGTCGGCGAAGGCTGCGGTTGCCGCCTTCGGGAGACGCAGCGCTGCGACCTCGAGGCGTCGCAGAGAGTCCAGCGGGTCGGTGCCGGACAGACGCTCCCAGACCCGTGATGCCAGCCTGGGGCCGAAGCCGTCCCGCAGCTTGACCAGACGAGAGAACGCGATCTCGTCCCTTGGATTGTCGACAAAACGGAGGTGGGCGAGCACGTCCTTGACGTGGCGGTGTTCGAAAAACCGCAGACCCGATCGCACCCGATAGGGGATGTTGCGCCGCGACAGCTCGACCTGGAGGTCGAGCGAATGGCCGTGGTTGCGGTACAGGACCGCCATGTCCTCGAGTTCGAAACCCTCCTCCCGGAGGGCGAGCAGGCTGTCGGCGACGTACGACGCCTGGACCTCCGGGGTCGGTACCGCGACCTCGAACGGCAGCTCGCCGCCATCCCTGGCGGGGCGGAGGAGCTTGTGGAACTGGCGTTGGTTGCAGCTGATGGAGGCGTTCGCGAGATCGAGGACGGGGGGCACCGACCGGTAGTTGGTTTCGAGTTTGAAGACGCTGCAGTCGGTATGGCGGGTCGGAAAGCCGAGAATATTTTCGAAGTCGGCGCCGCGAAAGGCGTAGATGGACTGGGCATCATCGCCGACCACCATGAGGTTGCGTTCGGGCCCGAGCATGGCGTCGACGATGTCGGCCTGGAGACGGTTGGTGTCCTGGTATTCGTCCACCAGGATGTGGTCGAAAGCCTGGCGGAGCTCCTGGCGGGCGCGGGGAAAGCGGGTGAGGAGCAGCAGCCAGTTGAGCAGGAGGTCGTCGAAGTCCATGAGGTCGCTCTGCCGTTTGCGCTCGAGAAAGCGCCTGAAGACGTCGGCTATGACCCCCGCCTGGTCGAGGTACTGGGGCGCGCGGTCGGTCAGGACCTCCTCGAGGTCGTGACCCGTGTTGATGATGAAGCTGTAGATGTCCACCAGGTGGCGCGGCCGCGGCGTGCGTTTGCCTGGGTCCTCGGGAGTCACGTCGGCGAGAACTGCGCCCATCAACTCGGTCGAGTCTTCGCGGTCGAGGATCGAGAAGCGGGGGCTGTAACCCAGAAGCTCCGCGTAGCGGCGCAGGATCCGGTGGCCGGCGGAGTGGAACGTGCCGCCGGTTACCCGCATCGACCCGTGCTCGACCAGCTGTTCGACCCTGCCCAGCATCTCCCGGGCCGCCTTGTTGGTGAAGGTGAGGAGGAGGATGCGGCCGGGGGGAACGCCGTCTTCGATCAGGCGGCAGGTCCGGTAGACCAGGGTGCGGGTCTTCCCGGTTCCTGCGCCGGCGAGTGCGAGCATGGGCCCGCCGGGGTGCATGACGACAGCCAGTTGCTGCTCGTTGAGTTCGTCCTCGTAACGGACGCGGTACCGCCGGGCGGAGTCCGGACGGCGGAGATCGCCGCTCATGGGAGGGAGGCGGATCCGAACACGGAGCGGTCCAGCGCCAGCGACACGTCCTTGCCGTAGAGCAGGAGCGTGGCCTCGAGGCGGGCGCCGCTGTCGAGCAGGGTCTCCACCGCCGAGGTGAACGGGGCCGGCACCCGGAGCGTCAGGGATCCGGTGGCTCCCGATGCGACGGCGAGGTCGAGAGCCCACCCGAGGGCGGAGAGGGCCGCATCCGGAGTGCTGCCCGCGACCGGTCCGACCTGGTCGATGCCTCCGTAGGCGTAGGCGCCGATGCGCGCACCCTGCTGCACGAAGGCCGCCTTGAGGTGTCTCTCCTTGAGCCAGTGGACGTGGTCGATGTCGCGGGTGATGTTCCGCGTCACGCGATCGATGCGGTCGAGGTCGGCCTGGCCGCGGCGGTTGTACAGATCGGTGGTGACGTCCTTGCCGGTCAGCAACCGGGTGAGGACCGCGGCGAGGTCTTCCGCCGCACCGACGGCGATGGTGAACTGGTAGACCGGGGTCACGGGGCCGAACCCGCGGCTCAGGAGCAGGGCCTGGATGCCGGGTTCAGTCGGGACCATCGCCAGGAACTCGCGGGCCCCGGACCGTTCGCCGTAGGCGAGGGTGCGGTCGAGGAGGGCGCCGCCGGCGCCGCCTCCCTGGTGTTGCGGCAGCACCCAGAGATCGGAAAGGACGCACTGCCTGGACCGAACATGGGACGCGGCGAAACCCAGGGTCTCGTCGCGTTCCATGGCGGTGAAGAAACCGTCGGGATCGTGGGCCATGAGGTGGCGGAGATCGGGGTCGATCTCCATGTCGAGGTCGAGGGTGCCGCGGTTGGCCGGGAAGGCCGCGAGGTCGGCCGCCACCGCATCCCGCAGGATGGCAACCCCTGGCAGCTCTTCGCGATTGATCCTCCGCACCTTGATCTTGGCCATGCCCACTCCCACCGTCGAGACGAGGATTCTACCGCATCCCTTGTGGGCAGGGGAGCAGGGGAGACACGATCCTAATGAACGTGTGGGTCGTCGAACAAGTTGGTCGTCACGATCGAGTGACCGCTCTTTTCTGTCATCCTGACCGAAGGCCCGGAGGGCCGTAGCGGAGGGATCTGTTCGATTCGGCTGCGGAGCCGGTCATGCAAACGGCTCGTGAAAGCGACCTGTCGGCCGCCATTTCTGAGGTCCCTCAGCTCGCTCCTGCTCGCTCGGGATGACAGTAAGAAGGGCCTGCTCGCCGGATGACGGTATCCAAGGTTTCCATGAACGCCTCCCTTTCTCCCTTTCCCCCGGCCCTCGCCTCGAGCCAGGCCGCAGGCCGGAAGGCGATTTCCCGACAACTTCGAAGCGGAGGCTGCGTACCTCTTTGCAGGCTGAAAGGTAACCGGCATTTTCTGTGTTGCATATCTGGGAATGGGTGGTGCCCTGAGAATGACGAAGCGGCTGGACAGCCATTGAAACCGGGTTACTCTATGGGGGTGCTCAGCGACATGGACATGACCTCCAATCGGCGGAATTCGAGCCAGGTCGCAGTCGCCGTGTGCATTGTCGCGATCATGCTGGTTGTGGCCTCCGGGGCGGCGGACGCCCGCGCCGATACCGAAGAAAAACAACAACCCCAGATTCCTGCCTATTGGATGGTGTGGCTCGACGAGGAAGTCTATCCGCTCATTACCAAGGAACAGCGCCAGGCCTTTCTCGCGCTCGAGACCGAGGCGCAGCGAAAGGCCTTCGTGGAGCGGCTGTGGCTGCTGTGGAGCCGCCAGTCGGGGTTCGGCGCCGCCTTCCGCAACATGTATGAGGAACGCCTCGCCATCGTACGTTCGGAGTTCGGAAACACGTTCGAGGACCGCGCCAGGATTCTCCTCATCCACGGACCGCCGACATTCCGCCACCAGGCTCGCTGCGACGCCATCTTTCAGCCCATGGACTTCTGGGTGTGGGAGTACATCGAGGGTCTCGGCGAGGATGTCGTGGTGTTGTTCTACCAGCCGGACATGCTCGGTCGGTGGCGGATGTGGACGACCATCGACGGCTACCAGCGGCTCTATTCCACCGGGGTGCAGAGCCAGTACGGGGGATTCGGCGGTTACACCGTCGGGAGCAAGTTCGACAGCCCGGCTTTCAAGTGCCCCAACGGCGACGTGACCGTGCGCCTCCTGAATGCTGCCGCCATGTGGAGCCGCGACACCACCTACCTGTCGGCGATGAGCCACATCCGTACTTTTGAGAAGGGCGGGCTCGAGGCGACGTCCCACCGATTCATGGAGTTTTCAGCCCTGCTCGACGACGACGCCGAACCGATGACATTCTCGATCGACACCGATTCGAGGGGCGCGCGCGGCGGGTTGGTGGAGGTCGGGTTCGCTGTCGACGTCGATGTCGAGGGTCTCGGGACCACACCGGTGGGAGACATCGATGTCGTGCAGCTCGATGTGGTGGGCGAGATCACCAGCTCGGGAGAGGTCATGGTCGACCGATTCCGCTACATCTATTCGATGCCGCAGACGGGGGATAAGGTCGGACTGCTCCTCGACAGGATGTTGCGCCCCGGTGATTATCTTCTGCGTCTGAAGATCGAGGACGTCCACTCCAAGCACGGTTCGATCAAGGAGCAGCCCTTCTCCGTGGTCGCCCTCAATTTTTCGGAGGACGCGTTGGCCGGCTACGTCGATCCCCGGGTCGCGGCGATCGAGGATGAGCTCGGGACCACGGAGGACGAAGAGGAAGCGGTACAGCCGACGTTGCGTCTGGTGGGCCCCGAGGGCGACGCCGTCAGCGGTCTGCAACGGTTCGAGGCCTTGGCCCTCGAAGAGGTCCGGAAGGTGGCCTTTTTTATCGACAACGAGGCGGTCCTGACAAAGAACCGACCGCCGTTCGACATCGACCTCGACCTCGGTCCTCTGCCGAGGCTGACCTCGGTGATGGTCATCGGTTACGACGCCCAGGACAACGAAATCGCCCGCGACGGCTACACCTTGAACGTCGGCAGGGAACGCTTTCACGTGCATTTGAAGCCGGTGTCCGCGGCGGAAGGGGGCGGCGGCAAAACCACGGTGGAAGCCGAACTCAACATTCCCTCCGACGGCGAGCTGCAACAGCTCGAGCTGTTCTGGAACGACGAGCCCCTGACCACCCTCTACGACCCACCGTACGTCGCGGATGTGGCGCTCGCCGCGACCGGCCAGTTCGGTTATCTGCGGGCCGTCGCGACGCTGGTCGGCGGGGACCAGGCCGAGGACATCCAGTTCGTCAACTCGCCTCAATTCGGCACCGTGGTCAAGGTCAGGGCCATCGAACTTCCGGTGACCGTGCTCGATAGTCAGGGCAACCCGGTGGAGGACCTGACCATCGAAGATTTCACGGTGTTCGAAGACAAGGTGCCCCAGACGATCTCGCATTTCTCACTCCACCGCGACCTCCCGGTGCGGATGGGCATGGTGCTCGACACATCGGGTTCGATGGAGACCACGTTGCCGACCGTTCAGCGGGTGGTGATGGGTTTTCTCCGCGATCTCCTGCGACCGCGCGACCGCGCCTTCATCGAGACATTTTCGGATCGACCCGACCTGCTGACGGGTTTCACCGCCAACTTCACCGTCATCGAGAACGCTCTTCTGGCGCTCTACGCCGATCGGTCGACAGCGCTGTACGACGCCATCGTGATGGGTCTGTTTCAGTTTTCCGGGGTCACCGGGAGACGGGCGATGGTGGTTTTGACCGACGGCGACGACACGGCCTCCAAGAACCGATTCGACGACGCACTCGGCTATGCGCAGAGGATGGGTGTGACGATCTACACGATCGGCGTGAGCATCTCGTCGACCAAGATCAACACCCGGTGGCAGCTCAGCAAACTGGCCGACGCGACCGGCGGGCGCTCGTTCTTTGTTTCAGAAAAATCGGAGCTCGACGGCATCTACTCGGAGATCAACCGGGAGCTGAGGACCCAATACCTGCTCGCCTACACGTCAGACTCCGAAGAGCCCCCGGACAAGTTGCGGAAGATCAGGGTCGAGGTCGATCGGCCCAAAACCAGGGTACGGACGATCACGGGATACTACCCGTACGGTGGCTGAGAAATTGAATATCGGGGCGGCCCCTGCGGCGCGCCGAACGGCGGAGGGAGACTGAGGTGTTGACACGACGGTGGTTCACGCGGGTCGGCGCGGCGTTCGTGCTGGCGGCATTCCTGGCCGTCCCCGAAGCGGCGGCTGGAGACGGCGCGAAGAAGGAAGCCAGTGCGGAGATGGAGTGGGGCTACAAGGCCGCCCGGCGAGGCTACTGGCAGGAGGCGTTGGTTCGTTTTCAACACGCCAACGACCTGACGCCCAACCGACCTGAGGTCCTCAACAACATCGCGGTCGCTCAGGAAGCCAACGGGTTTTATGAAGAGGCTCTCCTGACCTATCAGACCGGGCTGGCAATCGACCCCGGGGACGGGGCCCTCAAGCGCAACTACGCGCGGTTCCAGGAGTTTTACGCGAGCTTTATCGCGCCCCCCGAAGATCTGACGGAGACCGGGGACGAAGGGAAAGACGATGCGAAACAAGACAATTGAGTTCGCGGCCCTGTTCCTGGCGGCAGCCACGATCGCCTCGGCGGGGGCGCGGGAGGTCCGCATCGAACTGCATCTCGAGCCGGAGCTCGCGCTCGACGGCACGGAGAGCGTCTATGTCGGACCCGTCATGATCGAGCCTCGAGAGGGCGAGAACGTGCAGTCGGTCGACCTGACGGCCGCCAGGGAGTTCGAGATCTTTCTCCGCAAGCTCCTGCGCCGCGATGCCCAGCTCCGCCTCCTGCCCGAGGTGGAAGGCCTTCGGCCCCCGTCGACGAACCTTGCCAAACTGGCGCAGGACCCGGCGTTCTGGATGTCGATCAACGAGGAGACCGGCGCCGATCTGATCGTCGCCGCGGCGATCGACGTCAAGGTGTTGGACCGTTCCGGCTACACGACCGAAGAGTACGTTTCGCCGCAGGACGGACAGACCTATTTCCGCCAGGTTCTGGTCGAGGAGACGGGTTTCAGTTACGACATCCTGCTGGTCGTGATCGAGGGCGCCACAGGCGCCGTCGTCCACCAGGAACAGATCACCGACTTCAAACCTGAAGACGAGCGCAAGATCGAAGAGTACACCGACATGTTCACCGACTTGTACACCCTGCAGAACCGGCTGGTCGGGGTCTTCGTGCCGAGGGTCGTGCAGGTCAAACGGGCGCTGTACACCAACTGATGCGCCACTACGGCTCGCTCCATCCGCGTATCCGAACGAATGCCGGCGGCGGGTCCTGAAATTGAGAACCGTGTCGTCATCGAGGAGGTAAGAGATGAGGGTGCTGAGAGTTCTCGGAGTGTTCCTGCTCGCCGCGCTTCCGGCGGCGGCCCAGCTCAACCCCTACAACCCGTATATCGGCGGCAAGAACAAGGTGCGCTGGGACAAGTTCGAGTGGAAGACGTATGACACCCCGCACTTCAGGATCTCGTACTACGATCGCGTCGAACCGGCACTCGAAAAGATCGCCTCGTTCGCGGAGAGCGCGTACGACGACATCGCGCGGCAGTTGAATTTCCAGGTGCTCGAACCGATTCCCCTGATCTGTTACGCGACCCACGCCGAGTTCGAAGAGACCAACGTCATCGTCGGCTTCATCCCTGAAGGCGTGGGCGCCTTTGCGACGCCCGTCCGCAACCGGATGGTGATGCCGGTCGACCTTCCCGATCGCGAGCTGCAGGGCCTTATCCAGCATGAGCTCACCCACATCTTCCAGTACGAGATCTTCTTCGGTGGCAAACGAGGCCGCCTCGTGTACGCCCGTCCCCCGCTGTGGTTCATGGAGGGCATGGCGTCGTACTTCGGCGACGACGAGGACTCACGCGACGAGATGTACATGCGCGACGCGACCCTGTCCGACCAGGTCCCGTCGATCATGAACCCCCCCCAGGGCTTTCTCGCCTACCGCTACGGCCACATGGTGTTCGACTACATCGGGGAGGAGTGGGGCGACGACGTGGTCCGCGACTTCGTGTTCTCGTTCCGCGGCAATTTCGGCGGCCAGGTCGGACGGCCGTTGGAAAAGGTCCTCAACATGGAGCCCGAGGAGTTCGACGCCGCCTTCCGCACGTGGCTGCGGCGCAAGTACCAGGACTCCATGGACCGCGGCGTGCCCGGGGAGTTCGGCCGGAAGTTCAGAGTTCCGGGGTTCGTCGACTCCAACCAGACCTCGCCCGCGATCTCGCCGTCGGGCGACCTGGTGGCGGCCTTCACCACCTACAAACAGGAGGTCGACGTCGCCATCTTCGGCCTGCCGGATCGATCACTTTACAAGAACCTGACCAAGGGCCTCACCACGAAATACCAGTACCTCGTCGCTCAGGGCCTGACGGTCGGGCCCGCCGAGGGCAGGGACCTCGCATACTCACCGGACGGCAACTATGTGGCGGTGTTCGCGCGCACCGAGCGCACCCGTTCCCTGCTGATGCTCGACGTCCGCAAGGGCGGCATCGCCAGGAAGTACCCCATCGACCTGCCGGTCGACCAGCCGTCGCAGCCGGCCTTTTCGCCCGACGGGCGCTCCGTGGCCTTTCACGGGGTAGCCAATGGACAGTTCGACATCTTCCTGCTCGACCTCGAGTCCGGAGGCGTCTCGAACCTGACCGACGACCCGCCGTATGATGCCGCTCCGGCCTATTCCCCGGACGGCGCCTCACTGGTCTACTCCTCGAGCCGGGGCGGTCCGGCCAAGCTCGTCAGGCTCGATCTCGCCGATCCCTCGGAGAGGGAACAGCTCACCTTCGGCCCCGGAGAGGACGAGGGGGCGGCGTTCTCGCCCGACGGCGCGAGGTTGTACTTCGCATCCGACCGCGAGGGCGGGGTTTTCGACATCTACCGGCTCGATCTCGACACCCGCGAGTTGTCCCGCCTGACCTATGTGATCGGCGCGGCCCTCAACCCGGTCCCGGCCCAGACCCTGGAGGGGGAGAGGGTGGGTTTCCAGGCCTACTCCAACGGCGTGTGGGGGCTGTACGGTGCGGACGCCAACCAGGGTGTCGCGGTCGGAAAGTCGGAGCCGCCCTCCGAGGAGGTCGAGCTCGAACCCTTCGTACCCGCGGTCAGCATCACGGTCGATCCGGAGAAGGGAGAAAAGGTCAAACGCCGCAAGTTCTACCTCGAGGACGCGGGGGCCTACGTCGGGATCGACACCACCAACCAGTTTCTCGGACAGGCGTACTTCACCCTGTCGGACCTGTACGGAGACCGGAGGATCACGATCCTGCTCGATAGCGTGGACACGTTCGCCAACTTCCTCGTCAGTTACGAAAACCTCGAGCCTCGCCTCCAGTGGGGTATTCAGCTGTACGACAGTCGCAGCTACTACATCACCGGCTACGACCCGTTGCGACTGGAAGTGACGGAGAAACAGCAGGCCTACCGTTACACGACTGCCCAGTTCAACGTCCGATATCCGCTCAGCACCTACTATCGTTTAATCGGCCGCGTGGGATACCTCGACCGCAAGTACGACCGGCCGATCGGCTACGACGAGGAAACCGGTCAGATCGAGACACTGTCGTCGCAGAACAAGGCGCCTTTCCTCGGTGTCGGAGCCGCGGGGGACACCACGTTCTGGCGGAGCTACGGCCCGCACAAGGGCGCACGGTGGGAGGCCAACTACTACTACGCCTTCGACACCGACGACAGCGGCACGCTGACTCAGAACGTCGCGCTCGATGCCCGCGCCTATGTGCCGACCTCGCAGCGCAGCGAGTTCGCATTCCGCGGGTGGCTCGGGTTCGCGGATGGCAACCAGCCCTGGATCTACTCGTACGGCGGTCTCGACACGCTGCGCGGCTTCCCGACCTATTCGCTATCCGGCAACCGGACGTTCTTCGTCAACCTGGAGTGGCGCTTTCCGCTGATCGACCGCATGGACGTCGGGTTCATGAGGATCGGCGGCATTCGCGGCAGGGTCTTCATGGATGTCGGCGCGGCCTGGTATCAGAACAGCGCCGGACAGGAATTCAACATGTTCGGCCAACCTGGTTTCACGTTCTACGAGGATGGTGCCCTGGTCGACGGGGTCTCCTCGTACGGGTTCGGGTTCGACGTCAACCTGTTCGGCCTGCCGATGCACTTCGACTGGGTCAAGATCTGGAATTTCGACGAGACCTACACAAGCTGGGAAACCGACTTCTGGATCGGGGTCAGGTTCTGAATTCGGAATGAGGAACCAGGAATTAGGAATTGGGAATTAGGAATTAGGAATTTGGAATTTCCAATCCGCCTCCCCCGGGCCTCGGGGGAGGCGGGTTTTCTTTTCTGGAACGGGTGGTTTCACGTCCTGTCATCCCGACCTGAGGACGTGCGGCTCCCGCTTCATGTCATCCCGACCGAGGGACGGCGCTCCCGCTTCATGTCATCCCGACCGAGGGAATGAAGCCTCTCCTCACCCCTGTCATCCCGACCGAGGGAATGAAGCCTCTCCTCACCCCTGTCATCCCGACGGAGGGACGTGCGGCCCCCCCTTCATGTCATCCCGACCGGAGGCCCGGAGGGCCGCAGCGGAGGGATCTGGGGGGGTGGCCGGAGCCAGAATCGTCCTGTAGCCGGCCCCGAGATCCCTCGGCCCGCTGCGCCAGCCCGGGATGAAATTCCGACTGGGCTGCCAAGGCCAGCCCGTCGTCATTGAGATCCTTCGACTCGCTCGCGGGCCTCGCTCGCTCAGGATGAAATTCCGACTGGGCTGCCAAGGCCAGCCCGTCGTCATTGAGATCCTTCGACTCGCTCGCGGGCCTCGCTCGCTCAGGATGAAATTCCGACTGGGCTGCCAAGGCCAGCCCGTCGTCATTGAGATCCTTCGACTCGCTCGCGGACCTCGCTCGCTCAGGATGAAATTCCGACTGGGCTGCCAAGGCCAGCCCGTCGTCATTTCACTTCCCCGGGTAGTAGCCGGTGATGGTCCGGACCTCGGCCTCGGGGTCGGCGACCCTGACTTCGATCGTTCGGAACTGCTCGGGCGGTTTGTCCGACGGGGACTGGTACCACAGGAGGTACTGCGACCGCAGGAGCTCGGCGATTCGGGCATAGACCGCGGGCAGTTCTTCGACCTGCTTCGGGAAAAACACCTCGCCGCCGGTTTCATCGGCCAGGGCCTTGAGGACCTTCCGGCTGGAGAAATCGAGCTTGCCGACGCCGAGTCCGATGGAGAAGATCGGGATGCGCATCGTGTGTGCGAAGCGTTCTGCAACCCGCCAGTCGGTCCGTGACGTCGTGTCCTCGCCGTCGGTGAGGAGAACCACGGCCTGCCGGCCACGGCGGCCGCGGAACTGTTCCAGCGACCGAACCACGGCGTCGTTCAGGGACGTGCCTCCGTCAGGCGTCACCGTGTCGAGGTCGCCCACCAGCGCCTGGACCTTGTCGGTCCAGTTGACCTGGACCTTGGCATCCCAGGAGAAACGGATCAGGACCGCCTGGTCTCCGGGTTCCATCAGCTCGTCGGTGAAACCCCGCACCGCCTGCCGGACCTTGGGGAAGTCCTCGATCATCGAGCCCGACGTGTCGACCGCGATGGCCAGCGACAACGGCAGGTCCTGCGTGGTGCCGAATCCCTCGACCTCGACCTGAGTGCCATCCTCGAAGACCGTAAAGCTGCCCTGTTCCAGATCGACGACCGGGACTCCGTTCGCACCGAGCACGACGACCGGCAGCTCCACGAGTTCGACCCGCACCGAGCCCACGAAACCGCCGCCGGCTCCCAGGGTGAGGACCGCGTCACCGCGGGTTCCTTCCGAGTCCACGACCTCAGCGGAGAGAATGGCGGCCTGTTGCAGCCTGGACACTGCGACTTCGGTCACGCAGGGACACGCGGCCCAGCGGGCGACCATGTCGGCATCGAGGTGCAGCTGGACCTGTTGGATTTCCTTGCCGCCGCTCGCGGCGACGGTGATCTTGCGCATGCCGTCCTTGATGGTGGACTCCGGCGCCAACAGGATCTGCACGCCGATCTGGCCCGATGGGCTGTTGAGCACCAACGCGTCCTCCCCGAGATATTCGCCGTCCGCATCGAACGCGATGGCCGATATCTGGGTCCGTTTGAGAATGTCGCCGAGGGGGATGGAAACGGTCCACGGTGCGCGGTTGCGCTTGCCGAGGCTCGTGCCGTCATTGAAGAACTCCACCGACGCCGTGCTCTCCGGTGCGTCGACCTCCAATTGGACTGCCCCGAGGCCTCCGAGGTTCGGTGGCGGCCGGAACTTCACTGCGCCTTGACTCGGTTGCGTGAGGTCGAGGGCGATTGCGTCGATCGGCGCCCCCTCGGGTGCCTCGAACGGCTCGAAGGATTCGGGGACCTCGACGTCGCCGAACCAGACGCCGCCGGCTCTGCCATCGAGCGTGCCGATTGCGATCTGGAGCTCGTAGCTGCCCGGGTTCCACTCGCGGTAGAGCATCGCCGTGCCGTCGGCCTCGATCGGCACGACGGCGCTTTGACGATCCACGATCTGCTCGCCCGAACGAAGGGTGGTCACCACCCGGACGCGGTCGCCGGTTCGTTCACGGTCCTCCGGCGCGATCTGAATCACGGCTCCGACCACGGTGCCTTTGACACCCCTGCCGAGCGCCTCCACATGCGCGGTCAGCGCGATGGGTGGCGTGCCCTCGCCGTTGACCGGAGGAGCTGCCAACAGGAACATGAGAATGGAGAGGTTTCTGAGTTTCATCGGTACTCCTCACGACACCGCTCGAGGATTTTCGAGGACCTGGAGGCGATGGATTCGATTGTTGGGACATCGCCGCACCTTGTCGTCCATCGGGACAACCCGCTGATTATCACCCGAAAAGAGACAACCAGAACTTCAGAAGTATTCATCCCGGAAATCAGTGGACGGTGAGGGCCACCGCGTCCACGATCCGATGATCCGAGCCTGAAATGTACCGGACCTCGTAACGGCCCGGCT
The DNA here is from genome assembly GCA_963823345.1 of Candidatus Sulfomarinibacteraceae bacterium. Taxonomy (GTDB): domain Bacteria; phylum Acidobacteriota; class Thermoanaerobaculia; order Thermoanaerobaculales; family Sulfomarinibacteraceae; genus Sulfomarinibacter. Next base: position 29,294 of record CAWGLE010000024.1, on the reverse strand, counting down.
CGAACGGCGCCGCGAGCGTCAGTGCCCCGCCGGACTCCGCGAACGAGAAGTCGAGCGAGTCGCGGGCGCCCGATCCGACCTCGGCGACCGTCAGATAGTCCCCTGGATGCGCGGTGCCGGTCCACTGTACGCCGAACCTTGTCCCTGCAGCGACGGACTTCGGGACGTGAAGCTCGAGCTCGGTTTCGACCACCTGGAGGTCACGGCGAGCCAGTACCGCACCGTCGGACGAGCGGACATATCGGACCTCGTATGACCCGGCTTCGGAAGGCGAGCGCAGACGCGCCGGGTTGCCTTCTGCGATGAGGACCCACCGCACATAGTCGTCGTCGGCGCTGTCCGGAAGAGCGATGGCGGCATAATCCTGGGGGCCGTCAGGGCCCGTCCACGTAAACGCGACCTCTTCATCAGGCGTTGCCCGAGCCGGGCCCTCGAGAGTGGCCAGGACCTCGTACACCTCCAGCGATCGGCGGTCGAGAATTCTCCCCTGAGCCGAGCGGTAGGTGATCGCGTAGGCGCCGGCATCGGCGGGCGCCAGGGTCGTCAACGAACCGTTCTCGCGCCTCGTCGCCCGGCAGGCGACGTAGTCCGTGCTCTCGGCGCCGGCAGCGGTGATCGCAATGTGATCTCCGGGGTGGCCCGGTCCCGTCCAGGAGATCGTGATCGGCTTTCCGTTTTGAGTCTTTTCCGGGCTTTCGAGGCGGGCCCTCGGATTCAGACTGGCGAATCGACGGACCCCGAGCAGCTGGGAAACACCGGGCTGCGGTTCGAAGATGAAGCGAGCCTCGAGCTCCGCGGCAGAATCCGGGAGGTTCAGGGCGACCTCTCCGAAGCCCCTGCGGGCCTTGGCGCGCGTCAGATAACTGCCCAGGCGAGCACTCGTCGCCGCCAACTCGACCCAGGTGGTGCCGGCCGGTGCGCCCCAGTAGGTGATGTAGACGGTGCCGCCGGCGAATGGTTCCTGGGGGTCGACATCGAGGGTCACCGGCGGGGAGTCGGCGAGGTCCAGATGGACGGCTTGACTGGCGCCTCCGATGACGAGTCCCGCGACCTCGATCACGCGCCCTTTCTCGATCTCTATCTTCGCGCGGTACCGTCCCGGCGACAGCCGGACGCTCGTGCGACCGTTTTCGAGGGCGGCGTAGGCCCTTTCGCTGCCCGTGGGATCGGTGAGCTCGATCGAGGCCGAGGTCAGCGGTGAAAGGCCCAGCGTCAGTTGGATCCCGACCTCGAGCGCCACGGGGGGGCGGGTGTCGGCCGGCTGGAGCGCCCATTCGAGAGCTGCGGGCAGAGCGGCGGGGTCGAAAAGATTGCGGGTCGGCGCCAGCAGCGTGGCCGCGTTGGCCAGGCTTCGATCGAGCCCGAGACCGATAATGCGGATCTCGAACGGGGGCTTCATCGCTGTGATGTCCTTGATGGCGGTGATGACATCCCGGCGGCATTGATCGGAACCTGCGGTGATGATGACGATCCGTCTGTCCGGTGCATCGCCGAGGTCGTTGACAGCTGCATCGAGCCCGTACACGAGCGGGAGCCCACCTCCCGGCACGAGGTCGGCGAGTGCCTCGCGGCAGGATGTTGAATCGACGACTCCGAACGACAGCAGAAGGCGGGTGTCGCTGCACCAGTCGTCGTCTGCCAGCGCACCGCCGCCGCCCAGGATTCGCAGTGCGATCTCCGGACGGCCCTGCCGGTGGACCGCGGCCGCCACGTAATCCTGGAGCGCCTCGCGGACCGCGACAAAATGCGGCTGGCCGGTCCCGAGCTGGCCCCACATGCCGGCGGACGCATCGAGAACGATCTCCACCCGCTCGACGGCGGTACAGACCGACGCCACAAACAGCACGACGAAAGTCGAGACGATCGCGGGCAGGGCCTTCACCGGCAGAGTGTAACTGAAAAAAACCGCCCGCCGTGGTCGGCGGGCGGTTCCGGGTTCGGTAGGTGAGAGGCTGCTTCGGCCCTATGCTTCCTTGAGAGCTGTCAGCAGCTCGAGCATCGCCTTCTTGCCGTCGGTGAAGAACATCAGCGTGTTGTCCGCGGCGAACAGCGGGTTGGGGATGCCGGCGAAGCCGGGGCTCAGGCTGCGCTTGATGACCACCACGGTCCGGGCCTTGTCGACGTCGATGATCGGCATGCCGGCGATCGGGCTCTTGGGGTCGGTCCGGGCCACCGGGTTGACCACGTCGTTGGCGCCGACCACGATGGCAACGTCCACCTGTTCCATGGTCGGGTTGATCTCGTCCATCTCCTTGAGCTTGTCGTAGGGCACGTCGGCCTCGGCGAGCAGCACGTTCATGTGGCCCGGCATGCGGCCGGCCACCGGGTGGATGGCGTACTCGACCGTGATGCCCTTGGCCTCGAGCAGGTTGGCGAAGTCGCGCACCGCGTGCTGCGCCTGCGCCACCGCCATGCCGTAGCCGGGAACGATGACGACCCGCTGCGCGACGTCGAGGATCATGGCGATCTCGTCGGCCGAGGCCGCCTTGACGGTCTTGTAGACCTCGTCGGCGTCGGGGGTGTCGGCGGTCGGGCCCATCGTGCCGAACAGCACGTTGGCCAGCGAGCGGTTCATCGCCTTGCACATGATGCTTGGTGAGGATGATGCCCGAGGCGCCGACCAGCGAACCGGCGATGATCAGCACGGTGTTGTTGATGACGAAGCCGGTGGCCGCCGCGGCCAGGCCCGAGTAGGAGTTCAGCAGGGCGATCACGACCGGCATGTCGGCGCCGCCGATCGACAGGGTGAGCACGACGCCGAGGACGCCGGCGACGCCGACGAGCACCCAGAACAGGCCCGATGTTCGAGGGGTCGAGGACCAGCATGACGCCGAGCACGACCGAGGCGATCGCGGACAGTCCTTTGAGCAGGTCCATGCCGGGGAAGCGGTCCTTCTTGAGCAGCAGCAGGCCGGCGATGAGCGAGCGCCGGAGACCATGAAGGAGCACCGACAGCACGTGCCGATCCCCATCGACGACGCCGTACCAGATGCCGCCGCCGGCGACCGCCGCCGAGAAGCCGTACTTGATGACCTTCTGCCAGGTGTGGAGCTTCCACTTGACGCACAGGAACTCGGCCAGCTTGCCGAAGGCCACGTAGATGCCGAAGAACGTGACCGAGCCGATGATGCCCGAGAGCACCGTGGCGACCTTCATCTGCAGGCTGCCGTCCGCAGTGCCCGAACCGACGGCATTGAAGGTGGCGACCAGAGCCGACCCGGCGACCAGCACCGAGGCGCCGCCGCCGAAACCGTTGAACAGGCCGACCATCTCCGGCATCGAGGTCATCTTGACCTTGAGCGCCGACACGGCACCGATGAGCGAACCGATGGCGATGCCGATGATGATGTAGGTCCAGTCGCAGCGGCCGCTGATCGAGGGTGGCGACAATGGCCAGCATCATGCCGAGCGCGCCGAGTTGATTGCCGCGGACCGCCGTCCGCGGGTGCGACAGCATCTTGAGGTCGAGGATGAAGAGGACCGCCGCGATCAGGTAGACGATGTTGGTGAGGTCTTGCATACCCATGTCAATCCCCCGCCTACTTCCGCTGGAACATCTTCAGCATGCGGTCGGTGACCAGGAAGCCGCCGACCACGTTGATGGTGGCGAAGATCACCGCCACGAAGGCCATGATCTTCGCGAGCTGATTGAACTGCGGGTCGCTTTCGAGCGACGCCGGCGAGGATCAGCGCGCCGATGATCGTGATGCCCGAGATCGCGTTCGAGCCCGACATCAGCGGGGTGTGCAGCGTCGGCGGCACCTTGGTGATGATCTCGAAGCCGACGAAGATCGCCAGCACGAAGACCGTGAGCAGCATGACGAGATCCATATCATGACGATCTCCCCCTTCGCTGGTGGCGCCCATGGCCTCGAGAACGCGCGGGATGCACCACCTTGCCGTCCCGGGTGATCAGGGTCCCGGCGGTGATCTCGTCCTCGAGTGTCGACGGTGAGTTTGCCTTCCTTGATCAGGTGGAGCAGGAAGGTCGCGATGTTCTTGGCGTACATCTGGCTGGCGTGGTGGGGAACGGTCGCGGGGATGTTGACCGGGCCGAGGATCGTGACGCCGTTGTAGTCGACGGTCTCGCCCGGCCTTGGTCAGCTCGCAGTTGCCGCCGCGTTCGGCGGCCAGATCGACGATGACCGAGCCGGAGTGCATGCCCTCGACCATCTCGGTCGGTGACCAGGATCGGCGCCTTCTTGCCGGGGATCGCGGCGGTGGTGATCACGACGTCGCTGGCCGCGATGACCGTTGTCATCAGCTCGCGCTGCTTCCGGTAGAACTCCTCGCCGAGCTCCTTGGCGTAGCCGCCGGCGTCCTCGGCCGCGCCGGTCTCGAGCTCCATCTCGACGAACTTGCCGCCGAGGCTCTCGACCTGCTCCTTGACCGCCGGGCGGACGTCGTAGGCCTGGACGATGGCGCCGAGCTTCTTGCGCGGACGCGATGGCCTGCAGGCCGGCGACACCGGCGCCGACGACGAACACCTTGGCCGGGGCGACGGTGCCGGCCGCGGTCATCATCATCGGGAACATCTTCGGCAGGCTGTTGGCGGCGAGCAGCACCGCCTTGTAGCCGGCGATCGTGGCCATCGACGACAGGACGTCCATGCTCTGAGCGCGGGTGATGCGCGGCATCAGCTCCATCGAGAACAGAGCGTGACGCCCTTGGCCGCCGTCTCCTTGTCGGCCTCGTGCGCGGTCAGCGGCTCGCACACGCCGATCACCGTCTGGCCGTCCCGCAGCGAGGTCGAGGTCCGCCGCCCCGGCCATCCGGATTGGCGCCGAGCGAGCGAACCTGGGCGATCACGTCCGCGGCCTTGAACACCTCGGCGCGGCCGGCGGACCACCTTGGCGCCCTTGGCGGTGTACTCGCTGTCGAGGAAACCCGCGTCGTCGCCGGCGCCGCTCTCGATCACCACCTCGATCCCCTTCTTTGCGAGTTGGGGAAGCAAGGCGGGAACCATGGCGACGCGGGCCTCGTTCGGAAAGCTCTCTTTGACGATTCCGACGATCATAGGCGTCCGTCCCTTCTTCCGTGGACAGGCCCTGCTCGGTCCGGCCACGGGCTGGTTTCTGAAGGTGGCCGGGTGGGGGAGGAGCCCGCCCTGGTGACCACCGTCGCAAGATCCTACCACCTCCTCGAACCGGGGGGAAGACATCTTGCAAAAATCTTCACAAGCTTTTGAATACCACGTCAATCGAGGTATTGGATCCCGGGGACGGGCACTTTTCGATATACTCGATGCAGGGTTGAACTGATCGTGTCGTCGATGACAATCCGCCGCGCGCTCTGCGGGGCGCTCGGGCGTCCGAACATCGATCGCACGAATGCGCGAGGTCGTGAGCGTGAGTCGAAAAACCGTGATTCGCGGAGTGGTGGCGGTCTGTTGCTTGTTGGCGGCCGGCCCCGACCCTGCCTCGGTTGCGTCGGCGGGCGTTCCCGGGCGGTGAACGGTCCCGAATTCCTGCGTGACGCGCCGCACGTCGTCGTGACGAGGTTCTCGGTGCCGCGGCCCCACGACGCCAGAAATCGTTCCACCCACGCCGACGGCTCCTGGCTCGACCGTCGACTCGAGCTCTTCCGCTCCTTCTTCGTGCCGTCGGTGGGACGGCTCGGGGTGCCGGCGATCCTCCTGTGTTCGGCAGCCAGCGCGTCTGCGGTCGCGTCCGCCCTTGCCGACCTCGACTGGGTCGCTGTCGTCGAGCAGAACGAGTGGTACGGGGGATGGGTGGGGCGGCCCGATCAGACGTTGACGAGAATGGACTCCGACGACGCCATTCATGAAGGGTGGTTCGAGGCGGTCGATGCGGTCGCCGGCGACATCCAGGTGTGCTGCACCAAGGCGTTTCTCCGGTACGATCCGACAACCGGGAAGCTCGCGGCCTATTCGCGCGGCGTCCCGTCGCCGTTGGCGGCGTTCAGGGGCGGGTTGAATCCCTACGCCTTCGACCATTCGGCCCTCGAAGAGCGGTACTCCGTTCGCAACGTCGAAGGCGCTTTTCTCCTCCAGGTCTTTCACGGTGGCAACGTCAGCTCCCGGCGACCGTCCTGGTACCGGCGCCGACTCCCGCTCGACCGGCTCGCGCCGTTCGGCGTCCGAGAGAGCGTGTCAACGTCGAAAGGGCGCGCGATCTAGCGGCAGGAAGACGACCATTTCGGTCCCTCCCTCATGCCGTGGCGACGCGGTGATCGAACCCCCGTAACTCTCGACGATCGCTCGCACCAATGCCAGCCCGAGACCGGTATGGCTGCGGTCGGGGTCGTTTTCCGGCCGGTAACTGAAAAACCTCGAAAAGACCCGTTCGCGGTGTTCTTCCGGAATTCCGGGCCCGCGATCGCCGATCGTGATCCTGGCCGACTCTCCCGCGGTGGTCAGCGAGACGGTGATCGGTGCGCCCGGCGGGGAAAAGCTGACGGCGTTGTCGATGAGGTTCTCCAGGGCCTGGGTCAGACGGTCGGCGGATGCGAAGACGGAGATCTCGCCATCCACGGTTCTGAGGTCGAATGCCGGACCTCGCGAGCCGAGCCGCAACCTGAAACTTTCGACCAGGGCGGGGACCAGTTCGTCCAGACGGACGAGCGATCGCTCTTCGTCGTCCAACCGGGCGTCGATCCGAGAGATCTCGCGCGCCTCGGAAAGCAACCGTTCCATGCGGGCCACGTCACGCTGGATCATCTGCAGGAACCGCCGACGCTCGGCGGGGTTCACGTCTTCAAGAGCCATGTCGGCCGCCGTCCGGATCGAAGCCAGGGGGTTCTTGAATTCGTGCGAAACGTCGGCCGCGAATGCTTCGGTCGCACGAAGGTGTTGCTCCAGCTGCACGGTCAACTCCGCCAACGCCCGTTCGAGGTCGCCGATTTCGTCCCGTCTGGTGCTGGGGGCGAAACCTCCGCGCAGCCGCCCACGGCGATCCAGCATGTCCCCGGCGCGGCGACGGAGACCGGCCAGCGGGCGGGCGATTGTGGTGGCGGCCACCAGGCTGAGCACCACCGCGGCGCCGAGGCTCAGCAGGAAGACCTTGAAGACGTCCAGACGGACCGCGTCAAGCGCCTGGAGGATCCTGCCCGTCGATTGGGAAACCAGGACCGCGCCATCGACCACACCCTCGATCCGGACCGGGATCGCGATGTGCAGGGTGACCGACCGGCGCGGCCCGACGGTGATGCGGGTCGCGGCGCCGTAGCGGCCGTCCAGAGCCGACCGGATCTCGGAACGGGTCAGGAGATCGCTGCTGATGTCCGAGTCTACCGACTGGTCCGACTCGACCGGACTGCTCCGCAACAGCCGGAATGGGAGGGAGCCGATGCGGTAGAGAAAACTCTTCGGGGTGGCCGCAGGGGGCGCCGCGGTGCCCTCTTCGGCGTCGATTTCGCGCCGGGGGCCGAGTAAAGCGGAGTCTGCGAGAACCTCGCCGGCCCGGTTGACGACCCGAAGACGCGCCAGCTGGCGCTGGTCGAGCTGGATCAGGATCCGCCGGGCGTCTTCGCCGTCGAGCCGGTCGCGCGCCTCGAGCGCGGCTGCCAACAGGCGTCCCTCCTGCGCCATGGTGCGTTCCTGAGCAGTCAGGAGATGCTGTTCGTAGGTGTCGAGGAACAACACGCCCCCGACCGGCAGGAACACCAGCAGGATGTTGAACGCGAGGAGTCGAAAGGAAATCCGGGACGGAAACTGGATCTTCATCGGCGACGGGTCAGCCGGTCTCCTCGGTGTAGCGGTATCCGAGACCGTACACCGTTTCGACACCGTCGAATTTCTCGTCGATCGCGAGGAACTTCTTGCGGATCCGCTTGATGTGCGAATCGATCGTGCGGTCCGACACGAAGGTGTCGTGAGGGTAGCCGTCGGTCATCAACTGGTCGCGGGTCTTGACGTGCCCGGGCCGGCGGGCGAGGGCGTTCAGGATCATGAACTCGGTGACGGTCAGCGGCACCGTTTGGTCGTTCCAACGGGCCGTGTAGCGGCGCAGGTCGAGCTCGAGAGCTCCCACCCGCAGGAGCTCCTCATCGTGGCCGGACGGCTCGCGGCCCAGCGCCATCCGTCGGAACAGGACCTTGACCCGCGCCTGGAGTTCGCGCATCGAGAACGGCTTGCACAGGTAATCGTCTGCGCCCAGTTCGAGCCCGAGGACCCGGTCGAACTCCTCGTCCCGCGACGTCAGAAAGATGATGGGCACGGTTTCGGACAGGCCCCTGACCTTCCGGCACAACTCGAGACCGTCCATCCGCGGCATGATGATGTCGAGGATCAGGAGCTGCGGGAGTTCGTTCTGGAACGCCTCCCAGGCTGCCATGCCGTCGGCGTAGGTGGAGACGCGATAGCCTTCCCGTTCGAAAGCGAACGCCACGTTGTCACGAATATTCTGTTCGTCCTCGACGATCGCAATGCGCTCTGCCATGCATCGAGCGTAGCCCACCGCAACGCCGTTCGCAATTGGCGAACGGCGATTTCGGATTTACCACCCGCCCGCCCGGCACGCGGGACGCGTGCCCCACAACCGGACCCGCATTGATGGCCGCTTGTGGGGCGGCCGTCCCGGCTGCCGGGTGGGTAGGACGACATGCGGCGGAGGTGCCTCCGGACGAGAGCGCGGGTACGAGTCGCGTGCGGCGGAGGTACCGTTCAGACGTCAGGCATCAAGCCGCAGACATAAAAAACCGGCGCCGCAGGGCGGCGCCGGTGCAAGGTGGGAAACGACGTTCCCCGGAATCACTTGTCAGCGGGTGCGGACTTCTTCGGCGCGGCCGCCTTTTTTGCGGCAGCGGCCTCTTTGGTGCGGAGCTTGTCAACCGCGACCGTGAGGGCCTCGACCTTTTTGGTCAGGCTTTCGATCTCTTCCTTGGTCGGAACGCCGATGCGGTGGATCACGGCGGTCATCCGATCATCGACGGTGCGGCCGAAGGTCTCCCAGTAGCTCTCGGCGACGGTCTTGATGCCTGCCACGGTGCCCTTGGCCTTCTCCATCTTCTCTTTGCTCTTCTTTTCGAGCTTGCCGCCCTGTTCCACCAGGTTGGTGAAGAACTTTCCGCCCTCCTCCTCGGCAATGGCAACGGCGCCGAGACCGGCCAGCCAGACCTTGTGGGCGGACTCCATGATGTCTTGCTGCAGCTCTTTGGACTTCTTCTTGGCGACCATTTTCGGACCTCCCTGCCGGCTCCGGACCGGCGCGTGCTCGGTTGTTGATGTCATGCCGCCCTGCGGCATTCCCTACGTTCGAGAATATAACGCGCTGCGGCATTCCTGTCAAGAGATTTCTGCCGCACTGCGGCAGAATTTTGATAAGATGCTGATTTCATGATAATAACTGCGTGCGACAATTGGAAATACAACCGGTTTTCAACGGTCGAATTCTCATGCCGCAGGGCGGCATGGTGGCGGGTTTTCAAGCCCAGCCGTCAGGGAAGGAGGTGTCGACGTCGATCGCCGAGCGCACCAGCTCCTTGGCGGCCTTGGCGTACGGCAGCAGGGCGAACAGACTGCCTTTGGCGAGTTTGAGCTTGCCCCCCATGAGGCCGACGATGGGATCGGTCTTGCCGGCGAGGACGCTCTTCCAGGCGGCGGGCTCGGCGGTGATCAGATACGGGGTGCTCTCGAGCTCGTCCTCCGTCGCGGATTTGGCCCCCCGGCAGTCGCCGTGCCACAGGTCGGCGATGACGATCCGGTCCTGCGGGATACCCATCGCGGGGTCGGCGGTCATCAGCATGCCGATGGCCCCTTCCCACTTCGTGGCGGCCTTCTTGTACTCGCCGTTGGCATTGATGCTGTCGTTCCAAAGCGCCGCCCAGTCGTCGGTGAAGATCTCTGCAGCCATGATGCCTCCATGTTTTCGTGCCTCGAGGATAGCCGACGATCGCCCCGGTCTCAACCTCGGCCGGTGACGTGGTGGACCGCGTCGTCCCTGAAGCGGCCGACATAGCGCCGGAAGGGCTCGGTGACGGCCTGGGGAACCGGGATGTACATGAGGTTGCCGGGGGATTCCTGGGTCGCGCCGAAGAGCCACGACGCCACCTGGTGGACGTTCACCCGGGCGATGTCGCGGCGACTGAACACGTTGGCGAGATACAGCGGCGCCAGATCGCGCGCCTCGGGTTCGGCGAGGCTGACCGTCCAAGGTTGCGGTTTGAGGTCGAGGTCGAACCGTTTCATGACCTTGGGAGGCCGGTAGCGGACGGCGTACAGAAAGAGCCGGTTGAAGGCGCTCGTCATCAGGCGGGGGTTGATACAGCGGATTGCCGGCACGTAAAAGAGGTGCTGGCGGTCGGGGTGATCCTCGCCGATCTGGTCGAACGTGCCGTCGATGCCGTCCTTCAACCGCATGAGGTCGGTCAACAGCTCGCCGTCTTCAGTCCTCAGACTGAGGGGAAAGCGCCAGAACGGAACCAGATCCCAGCCGTCCTCGTCGGGCAGCGGAATGTGTCCGTAGGAAACATCCTGTTTGCGTCCCTCGACGACCTGGCACACGCGGTGGCAGTTGTGGCAGAAGTGCAGGACAGCGTCCGGGTCAAAGCTGAACTCGTGGCCGCACACCGGGCACTCCATCGGTACGAATCGAAGCCCCGATCCCGTTTCGCGCGCTTCGCGGGGCAGGTCCGTCAACCGGTCGTCGCGCAACCTGGGCGCCGGGCCGACGACGGACCCGGCAGCGCCGTCGAGCAGAACCGTCTCGTCGATGTCGGGACCGCGGACCTCGGCGATCCACCACGGCCGCCAGACGACTGCCGTCACTTCACGGGTGAATCGGGACCCGAGGCGGATGACCTGGACATCCCGTACAAGTCTCTTACGGTCGAAGTCGCCAAAGGCATGGACGAGGTCGCCATCGACACCGTCGATCGCCAGCGTCTTGAGATCCGGCGGCAGAGCGGCGGCCGGTCGCAGGGCCCGCAGGTAGCTGAGCTTGCCCATCGGGGGCATGTCGACGCCCGAAGCGGCCGAGACCGAAGCCTCGACCGTTCCCAGGTCGAACCGCAGGAACTTCTCCTGGTCGTGCGAGGATCGGCCGAAGGCAGCCTGGTAGAGCGTGCCCATACCGTGCCGGTACGGGGTGAGGAAGTGCAGCGTCCGGACCACGTGCAGGTTTTCGGCGAGTCTCGTGCGAAAGATGTCGGCCTTGCGCGAAACGGCTGCTTCGGCGGCGTTGATGGCCGCGTCGACCTCGGGGCGGCTGATCAGAGCGCCCGTCGGGCTGGCCTCGGTGGCATTTCGCGCGAGCGGCGCCACCGACCGCGCATAGAGGTTGAGGTAGTGCTGGTATCGGTAGTGGTCGAGGAGCGCCTCGCGCAGGACGTTGCTGTCGTAGACCCGTTCCGGCAGAGTGACGTACAGGGTTTCTTCGTGACCGGCGACCAGATGATCACTGCCGCAGTAGGTGCAGTGGGCCATGTGGTGGAGGACGGGGACGGCGACCGCCGCGCCGCACTCGGTGCAGGTGACCTCGACGCAGTAGTGACTCTCGATGACGGTTTCCGCCTCTTCGACGTCCTCCGCACGCCGTCTCGAAGGGGCCGGGCCGGCGGTATCCGCGGTGCCCTTGAACTCCTCGAGCTGTCGGAGGCGGGCCGCGCGCGCCTCTTCGGCCCGCCTCAGCGGGCTCAGCGGCGTCACGAACAGTGCCCACACCCCACCCGCGACCATGCTCGGGAAGTACATCCAGAGGTCTCCGGCGCCGCCGGTGAGGATCAGGCTGGCCTGGGCGAAAAAGACCCCGAGTGCGACCTCGAGGGTCGATCGGCCGGCGGCCGCGAGCCCTGCGCCCGAGCTGAGCGTGTTGGCGGCGATCACGATCCAGGGTTTGGGGTTGCGCGGTCGCAGGAGAACGGCCGCGGCGACGGCTGCCAGCGGCGGCAACCCGAAGCTGGCGATCGCCCAACCCGGCGTCACAGCAGGTGTCCCGCGGTCAACTCCCCCCGGGCCATCGCCTTCAGAATCGGCACCACTCGCAGGGAGTCGTCGATCGAGAACAACGGGTCGGCCAGAGCGCCCTGGAGAAGAGTGAAGAGGGCGGCAAACGCAGCCTTCTCATCGCACCCCGAAGCCAGGACTTTTCGACAGGCGTCGAGCTCGCGGCCGGACGGAATGCCACCGGAAAGGATACGTTGTACGAGGCGACGTTGCTCGGCCAGCGGTTCAGGGTTCACTTCTGTCATGCCCATTCCATGATAGCTCTGACCGGTGCCGGCTGATCTCACAGAATTTTCCGGGGGAGGATCACAGTCCATGTCAGGTCTACGCGGTCGCAGGGTTCTTATTTCGGGGGCATCGAGCGGGATCGGTTTTGCAACGGCGCGTCTACTCGCCGGAGAGGGGGCGGAAGTGTGTCTGGTGGCGCGGGACCACGAGCGATTGCGGGCGGCGGTGGATGCGATCGGCCCGGCGGCGTGGCCGGTTTCCTGCGACCTCGCGGATCCTGCCTCGGTCGCCGCCCTCGCCGACGCGGTCGGTTCACGGTGGTCGGCGCTGGACGGCCTGGTCAACAACGCCGGCATCGCCCCCATGGCGGCGGTTGACGACACCACCACCGAGGTCTGGAACGAGACGTTCGACGTCAATGTCCGCGGACCGTTTCTCCTGTGCCGGGAGCTCGGCCCGCTGCTGCACGGTGGGCGGTCGCCGTCGGTGGTCAACGTGTCGTCGACCCTGGCCGAGAGAGCCATACCCGGCATGGCTGCATACAACGCGTCCAAGGCCGCCCTCAACCAGCTCACCCGGTCGCTGGCTCTGGAGTGGGCGCCCGTCGTTCGCGTCAACGCCGTCATGCCCGCGGTGGTCGACACCCCGATCCACGCCCTGCGGGGGATGACGCCTGAGCAGGTGCACGAGATGGACGGGATGCATCCGCTCGGCCGGATCGGCCAACCGGAAGATGTGGCCTCGCTGATCGTCTTCCTGCTCTCCGACGCCTCGTCATGGATGACGGGCACCGTCATCCCCGTCGACGGGGGGGTGATGGCCGGTTGATTGCAGGGTTGAGTTCTGAGTTTTGAGTTTTGAGTTCCCACCCGCCCACCCCCGCCGGTGGGCGTGGGGAAAATTCAAAAACGAGAACTCAAAACTAAGAACGAAGAACTAAGAACTCAAAACTTTTTTGGCGGCATGATCTCGATCGATCGTGTGTCGTCGTCCTCGACGGTGATATTCACCCGCCACACCCTCGTGCCGGTGGGGATCCAGGTGGCGATCGCCTCCTTCGGCCACTCGACGGCGATCACGGCCGCGCCATCGGAGAGGATCTCTTCGAGACCGATCTCGCGGAGGTCGGTGACTCGTTCGCCGAGGCGGTAGAGATCGACGTGGTGGACGGTCCGGATGCTGTCGTGTGTACAGTCGTAGGTCTGAATCAGGACAAAGGTCGGTGACGACACGTCCTCGGGGACTCCTCCGAGGCCGCGGACCATCCCTCTGACGAACGTCGTCTTGCCGGAGGCGAGCCCTGCCTCGAGAAGAACCACGTCCCCTCCCCGCAGTTCGACGGCAAGCTGCGCGCCGAGAGCCTCGGTCTCGTCGGCTGAACGGCTGGCCGCGCGTCGATGGGTGGTCACAGGTTCTCGATCTCGCGCCAGGCCTGCGCGAGAAACTGCGGCAGCTCCGCAGCGGGTACCGCCGCGGGGAACCGTTCGCCGCCGAGCTCGCCGGCGCGCCCGTGCAACCAGCAGCCCGCGACCGCAGCGCGCACCGGTTCGAGGCCCTGAGCGAGAAACGCAGCGATCGCGCCGGTCAATACGTCGCCTGATCCTCCGGTGGCCAGCGCCGGCCCCCCGGTCGGGTTGATCCACGCGTCGCCGTCGGGCTCGACAATCAAGGTGCGGTACCCTTTGGCGACGACCACCGATCGCGATCTCGAAGCCGCCTCACGGGCGGCCGTCAGGCGGTCCGCCGTGACCTTTTCGATCGTCCAGCCGACCAACCGCGCGAGCTCACCCGGGTGGGGGGTCACCACCGGCGTCCGCTCGCGACCGGCGAGACGTTCCGGCCGGCCGGCGAGAAGGTTGACGGCGTCGGCATCCAACAGCAGGGGACCGTGCCAATTTTCGAGCAGCCACTCGAGGGTGGCTGCGGCGCCGCTGCCGGTGCCCATGCCCGGGCCGACGGCGATCGCCGTCATCCGGTCGAGGAGCGGCTGGATGCCGTCGGGACCGCCGATCTCGCCGTTCGCCGTCGCCTGTAATGAGTGAGTCATGGCTTCGAGGCAGCTGGCATCGACCACCGGGACCAACGGTTCGGGCACCGCCATCGTCACCAGACCTGCGCCCGCGACGACAGCCGTCCGCGCGGCCATCGCGACGGCGCCGCCGCGGCCCTCAGCGCCGGCCACCAACAGCAGGTGTCCAAAACTGCCTTTGTGGGAGGCCGCCGAACGGCCGGGCAGCAGCAGCCCGATATCTTCGGCTTCAGGCCACCGGACACGACAGTTTTCTTCGAGCGCGCCGGGGGGTATGCCGATGTCGACCACCGCGACATCGCCGCAGTGGAGGCAGGCCGGCGGCAGCGCGTGACAGAGCTTGAGGGCGCCGAACGTGACGGTGAGGTCGGCCTCGATGGCGGTGCCGGGGACGTTCGACGACGATCCGTTGAGACCGGTCGGGACATCTACGGCAACGACCGGCACACCCGCCGCGGCGACGCGGTCGACCACGTCCCTGAACCGCCCGCCGAGGGGCCGATCGAGACCGGTGCCGAGGAGGGCGTCGATGACGACGTCCGGAGGCGAGTTCTCGAGTTGGTCGTCGAGAGCCGATAGGTCGTCGCCCGCGATCACCTGCGGCGCGACCCGGAAGGCGACTGCCAGCCGGTGGTTGACCGCGGCGTCCGGGCTCAAACCCGATGGATCGGCAAACAGCAGTACGGAGACTTCGTGCCCGCCGTTGACGAGATGGCGGGCGGCGGCGAGCCCGTCACCGCCGTTGTTGCCCGGCCCGCACAGTATCAGGATGCGCCGCGCGTCCGGGAAGGCGTTGCGGAGGGCATCGACCACGCCGGTGGCCGCGTTTTCCATGAGAACGAGCCCCGGCAGCCCGAGATCCTCGATCGTGCGTCGATCCGCCTCGCGCATGGCCTGGTTGTCGAGAACGGGCAGCATCGCGACCTCCTTGACCGGATTGTACCCCCCGACAGGCCGTCACTTTCTCTCGGCTGTGGTTTTTGTGCCTCAGTCTTCGGCCCAGGGAGCGATGCTGTCGGCGGCAATGGTGTCGAACAGGATGTGGATTTCCTCGAATTCGTCGATGAGAGACTGGATATGGGCCACGACCTTGTCGCGCCGGACCAGCAGCGCCTTGATTTCCAGGGTGGTGAGATACGGCGACAGGCGATCCTTGACGTTGTCTTCGTTGAGGGTCTTCAGCGCTTCGAACAGGTTGCGCTCGCAGTGGTTGATCGCCTCCGGATAGAGCAGGTCGGTCGACGACCCGAAGCAGCGCGAACAATCGATGAACCACAGCCGCCAGTTGGCGTCGATCAGGGTGTTGCCGAGGTTGCTGTCGCGATTGGCCACCAGGTTATCGAAGACGTGCATGATCTCCTTCTGCTGGTTGTAGCGGCCGATGTTGGGTGGATCGTAACCCTCGTCGCGGCGCTTGGTGTCGGTGATGACCCCCTGCAGCCAGATCTGGACGGAACCGGAGGTGTGTTTGACGGAGCGCTCGATCACCGGCGGGACCCGGTTGAGGTGCAGCAGACGGTCGAGCCGATAGGCGGCGATGTCGTACCCGTACCAATCGCGCCAGTCGAGATAGAACTTGGTCTTGCCGGCGGTCGTGTCGCGGACCTTCTTCTCCCGCTGGTCGATATCCTTGAATACCGCGTTGGCCCGCAGCCCATCGCCGACAAGCAGCAGCTTCCTGGGGTCCGACACACCGACCGGGATCTTGGTCATCGATTCGACCTCGGCGGTGGCCAGAAAGTGCTCGATCGCCTCGTCGGTTTGGAACGGCAGCGGGCGGCCTTCCGCGTCCCGAAAAAGGTAACCCTCGAAACGTCCCTCTGGAACGGCCTGAGGTGCATCGGGCGGGATCTGGCCGAAGGCCGGAGCGGACAGCGACAGGACGATCGCCGAAGCGAATGAAGCGAGGTGTAGCTTGCGAACGGTGATCGATGTCATCAAAGTATCTCTCCCGGCCGAGGGCGGCGAATACTCGACAGGGTGTGTCCTCCCTCCGGGGCGCTGAATCCACGAAGGGTACGTCGTCCGACGGCACACCGCTGCCTCATTCTCCTGTTGGTTCTCCGGCCATCATATCGAAGATCACCGCATCCGCGCCACGTTGATCGATCAATTCGAGCAGGAAGGTGACAATTTTGTTCCGGCGTTTCAGCAATGCGTCGATTTCGGACTTCGGAAGGTAGGGCCCCAGTTCCTCCCGCACCCGCTTCGGATCGAGAGTCTGCAGGCTTTCGAACAGCCCTCGTTCGCAGGACGTGATGGATCCTTCGCACAAGAGATCATCGACGGTGCCGAAAGCCCGGGTGCTGTCGATGAACCACACCCGCCAGCCGCCGTCGATCAGGGTGTTGCCGGGGTTGACGTCGCGGCGGGCGATCAGATTGTTGAAGATGTGCATGATCTGCATCTGGCGGTTCCAGACGACGGGGTCCGGTGGGCTGAGCCCGGCCTTGCGCCGATCGCTCTCGGTCATGGTCCCTTCGATCCACATGATCAGGGTGCCGGACGAACCTCCGATGCGTCTGGACACCGCGGGCGGAACGCGGTTGAGGCCGAGCATGCGGTCGATCACGTAGGCTGCGTTGTCGTAGAGGTGTGAATCCCGCCAATCGAGATAGAAGTGGCCGCGACCGCAGGTGCGTTCGGTGACCTTGTGTCGTTCGACCTCGACATCCTTGAAGATGGCGTGGGCGGCGACCCCGTCTCGCGCGAGGACGACGCGGCGGGGCATGGTGATCCCCTCGGAGACGATCGTGCTTTCGGTCACCTCGGCCGTGCGCAGGAAGTCTTCGATTTCGGCGTCGCCTTGAAAGGGGAGTGGGTCGCCGTTGATGTCCTGCCACACATAGCCGTCGAATTGACGCTGTGGGGGTCCGGTCCGGGGCGGTTCGGACCCGGCGCGCCCTCCGGGCAAGAGCGCGAGGGAGACCAGAAACACCGGGACGATCCTCGTGAGCGTCATCGCAGAATTCTTTTTCGTACTTTACTCCATACGGGTTTCGAGTCAACGAGTTGCGGACCGTTTCGCGAACCGATCGGCGGCGAGGCAACAGGCGGCGACGGTCAACGCGGGAAACATCGGTTCGACCCCGAGTGGATAGCCCGAGGCATCCGAGAACGCGATCCACGCCACGGCCGTCGCCGCCGCGGCGATCATCGCGGCGGTTGCCGCCGGTCCGCCGGGACGCCACCCCCGGGGCAGGTTGACGGCGAGCACGGGCAGCAGGAGTGCGGACGTGACGACGGAACCGACGTGGTGCCAGACCTGGACCGCCGAGGTGAAGAGCATGGCGCCGCCGGCCGCCAGACCCGCCGACGCCACCAGTCCGACCCGGGTCCGGCGGCGGACGACCCCGGGGTCGGACACCCGTGGCGCGAAATCGTGACCGACGGTGGTGGCGGCGATGAAGAGGTAGGAGTCGAGGGTCGACATGATGGTGGCGAACAGCCCGACCATGAACACCGCTGCGACCCAGGGCGACAACACCAGCGACGCGAGCGCCGGGTAGGCCGTCATCGGGTCGTCGAGCCCCGGCAGCAGCACCCGCGCAGCGAGACCGCTGAATACGGTCAGGAAATCGAAGACCACCCACAGAGCCACCGAAACCAGGACCCCGGTGCGTGCCGTCCGCGGGTCGCGGGCGGCGAAGACCCTCTGATAGAAGGCGGGCTCGACCACGGTCTGCAGCGCGATCAGGTACCACACCACGACCGTTTGCCAACCCAGACCCCCGTCCCACGCGCGGTGGGTTTCGGGGAGCTGGGCCCACAACCCGGCCAGACCACCGGTGTGGGCCAGCGCCGCGGGCAGGAGGAGGAAGAAGCCGCCATACATCAGGACGAACTGCAGGACATCGGTGCGGACCACCGCGCGGAAGCCGGAAAGCCCGACATAAACAGCCGAGAAGATCGCCGCGATGACCACGGCCGACCACAGCGACCACCCGGTCACCTGCGCGAGCAGAACCCCGAGCATCAGGAGGTAGGCGACGGGGACCGTCGACGCGTACACGGCGGCGGCGCCGGCAATCGACGCCGGACGCCCGTAGGCGTCGGCCAGCAGGTCCGGGATGGTGACGGCGCCGCTCGCCCGCAGGCGGGGCGCCAGCCACAGTGCGAACAGTACCGCCGAAACGTAGTAGGGGACTCCGAAGACCAACCAGGTGGAGATCCCGAATCGCCACGCGTACTCGCCGATGCCGAGGATTCCGCCGTACCAGGTGGTGACGAGCGTGGCGACGAACGCCGGCAGGGTCAGGCGGCGGCCGGCCAGAAGGTAGTCGACCACCGCCGCCGCCGCGCCGCCGGCCGGAAAGCAGCAGCAGCGCCGCCGCATACAGCCAACACCAGGATGATCACCCGCGACTGCATCCGGGGAAGTGTAGCTGCGCCGGTGATTCGGATGACGTGCAATACCGCGGCGGCGCGAATCCGGGACGGCGGGATGGGCAATTCACGAGCGTTCCAGTTGGGTTCTTGCGGTACACTTGAGTGGTATCCAGGGGGGTCTATGCATATCAACGACATCCTCAAGGTGGCTGTCGAACGCAAGGCATCGGACGTTCACCTCAAGGTCGGCGCCCACCCGGTGCTGCGGATCGACGGCCGTCTTCAGGTGATGACCGAGTTCAAACGGATGATGCAGGAGGACACCATCGCGATGGCGTTCTCCATGATGTCGTCGCGCCAGAAGGAACGGTTCAAACACCTGCTCGAGACCGACATCGCGTACTCGGTTCCCGGCATGGGCCGGTTCCGCTGCAACATCTTCCAGCAGCGCGGCTCGGTGGGTCTCGTCCTGCGGCTGATCCCCGCCCGGATTCAGACCTTCAAGGAGCTGATGCTGCCGCCGATCCTCGAGAGGATCTGCGAGGAGCAGCGCGGGCTGGTGCTGGTCACCGGCACGACGGGTTCGGGCAAGTCGACCTCGCTGGCGTCGATGATCGACTTCATCAACACCCGGCGCATCGAACACGTGATGACCATCGAGGACCCGATCGAGTTCCTCCACCGCGACAAGAAGTCGATCATCAACCAGCGCGAGGTCGACGTCGACACCAAGCAGTTTTCGACCGCCCTCCGGTCGGCCATGCGTCAGGACCCCGACGTCATTCTGGTCGGCGAGATGCGCGACTACGAGACCATCGAAACCGCCCTGCTGGCCGCGGAAACCGGCCACCTCGTGCTCTCCACTCTGCACACGGTCGACGCGACCGAGACCATCAACCGCGTGATTTCGGTGTTCCCTCCGCACCAGCAGAAACAGATCCGCATCCAGCTCGCCGCGGTGCTCAAGGCCATCGTGTCGATGCGGCTGCTGCCCCGCGCCGACGGCCTCGGCCGGGTGCCGGCGGTGGAGGTGCTGATCTCGACGTCGTACATCCGCGACTGCGTCGAGAACAAGGAAAAGACCAAGCTCATCCGCGACGCCATCGTCCAGGGCACCAGCCAGTACGGGATGCAGACCTTCGACCAGTCGCTCTACCTGCTGTACAAGAACGGCCTGATCACCCTCGAGGAGGCGCTCCGCCGGGCCACCAACCCCGACGAGTTCAAGCTCAAGATCCAGGGCATCCAGTCGACGTCCGACATCTCCCGCGAGGAGATGGACGGTGTGCTCGACCTCGCCGCGGAAACCGATCTCGACCCGTTCTCCGAGGACTCGCCCTTCGAGTTCGGCGGCAGCTGAACCGAGCTCCCGCGGGTGACCCATGCCGACTGAGCGATCGGTCTACCAGACCGCTCTCGACCTGTTGTCGCGGCGCGACCACTTCCGGCGCGAGCTCGAGGACAAGCTGCGCCAACGCGACCTCCCGGACGACGAGATCGCCGCGGCGATCGAGCGCTGTGTCGAGCTCGGGCTGATCGACGACGAACGGGTGGCAGCACGTTTCGTCGAGGTCCGGGCGGCATCCCGCGGGCTGGGGCCCTCGTCGGCTCGCCGCCGAGCTCCAGCAGCGTGGCATGAGTCACGAGGATGCGGAACGGCTCGCCGCTCTGCCGTCCGGGCTCGCCGACGACGCGGTGCAAACCGCTCTGCGCAAGCTCGAGGTCCGGGCGCCGGCGCATTGGTGGCGGGATGGCCAGCGCCAGGGTCGGATGGTAAGCTCCCTGATCACACGCGGTTTCGAAGCCGAAGTCGCGATTGCCGCCGTCCGCTCACTGGCGGCCTCCCGGGAGAACCAAGACGATGCGCTCGATGACCAGTAAGCAGATCCGACAGTCCTTTCTCGACTACTTCGCCTCCAAAGGGCACCAGGTGGTGCCTTCGAGCTCGCTGCTGCCGGCCGGTGACAGCACCCTTCTGTTCACCAACGCGGGGATGAACCAGTTCAAGGACGTCTTTGCGGGGCGCGAGAAACGGGACGAGCCCCGCGCCTGCTCGACCCAGAAGTGCGTGCGCGCCGGCGGCAAGCACAACGATCTCGAAAACGTGGGTTACACCGCCCGCCACCACACGTTTTTCGAGATGCTCGGCAACTTCTCGTTCGGCGACTACTTCAAAAAGGAAGCCATCGAGTACGCGTGGGAGCTGGTGGTCGACGTCTACGGCCTTCCCGTGGACCGGCTCTGGTTCACCGTCTACACCGACGACGACGACGCGGTCGAGCTGTGGAAGGCCGTGGGCGCGCCGCCGGACCGGATCCTCCGCTTCGGCGAGAAGGACAACTTCTGGGCGATGGGCGAGACCGGGCCCTGCGGTCCGTGCTCCGAGATCCACTTCGACCGTGGCCCTGATCCGATGGCGCCGGGGCGCGCCGAGCTGGTCAACGGCGAGGGCGACGACATCGTCGAGATCTGGAACCTCGTGTTCATGCAGTTCGATCGTGACGCTGCCGGCCAGATGCACCCCCTGCCGCGGCCCTCGATCGACACCGGCGCCGGTCTCGAGCGGTTCGCCGCCGTCCTGCAGAACGCGGATTCCAACTACGAGACCGATCTGTTCATGCCCCTGATCGAAGCCGTCGCCGAGTTGGCGCAGCGGCCCTACGACCCGGCAGGAGACCTCGGTCCTGCGTACCGGGTGATCGCCGACCACCTGCGGGCCGCGACCTTTCTGATGACCGACGGCGTCGTGCCGTCCAACGAGGGCCGCGGCTACGTCCTGCGCCGGATCATCCGGCGCGCCCTCCGCTACGGCCGCAAGCTCGGTCTCGACGGTGCCTTTCTCTACACCCTGCAGCCTGTTGTCGTCGAGCTCATGGGCGACGTGTTTCCCGAACTGGTGGAGCGACGGGACGTGGTGGTGACCCAGCTGCGCCAGGAAGAAGAACGCTTTGCCCGCACCCTCAACGCCGGCACCGATGTCGCGCAGCGCGAGCTCGAGCGGCTCAAGCGCGACGGAAAGACCGTTGTCCCGGGCACGACGATCTTCAACCTCTACCAGACCCACGGCATCCCGTCCGAGCTGCTCGAGGAGTTCGCCCAGGAGGAGGGCCTGGCGGTCGATGACGAAGGCTTCAAGGCCGCTCTCGACGAGGAGCGGCAGCGCGGCCAGGCCTCGTGGCGCGGCGATCTGCTCGCCCACTTCCGCCCCGAGTACGAGTGGATTCTCGAAAAGGGCGTCCGTTCCGAGTTCGTGGGATACGACAGCCTCCGCCACTCCGCCGAGGTGGTGGCTCTGATCGGCGACGACGGGCTCGAGGACGAACTCCAGAAGGGCGAGGGCGGAGAGGTCGTGTTCGACGCGACCCCGTTCTACGCGGAGTCGGGCGGCCAGATCGGCGACCGGGGGCGGTTGCGCTGGGAGGGCGGCCGCGCGGTCGTGCTCGACACCCAGAAGCCCTTCGACGGGCTGATCGTCCATCGGATCGTGGTCGAGGAGGGGCCGCTGGTGATCGGCTCCCGGGTCGAGGCCGAAGTGGCGGAGGGCAATCGGGTCGACACCCAACGCAACCACACCGCGACCCACCTGCTGCACGCGGCGCTGAGAACGGTCCTGGGCGAGGCGGCCCAGCAGGCGGGCTCGCTGGTGGATCCCGACCGCCTTCGCTTCGATTTTTCGTGGGGCGACCCGGTGACCAGGGACCAGCTGCGCGAGATCGAGCGCCTGGTGAACGCCGAGATCGTGCGCAACCAGCCGGTGACCAAGGAAGTCATGGACATGGACGCGGCGCGCGGCCGCGGCGCGATGGCCCTGTTCGGTGAGAAGTACGGCGACCGGGTGCGGGTGGTGACGGTGGGCGAGGGCGACTTCTCGACCGAGCTCTGCGGCGGCTGCCACGTCGACCGCACCGGTGACATCGGTCTCTGCACCATCGTCTCCGAACGCGGGATCGCCGCCGGCGTGCGGCGGATCGAGGCCGTGACCGGCCGCGGCTCGGTCGAACGCCTGCAGGGCCGCGAACGGCTGGCGGAGCTGCTGGCCGGGCGCTACCAGACGTCGTTCGAACAGCTGCCGGAGCTGCTGGCGAAGCGGGACCAGAGGCTCTCGGACCTCGAGGACGAGGTTCGCGCGCTGAAACACCAGCTCGCCTCAGGCGACAGCGGCGGTGCTGAAATCGTGAGCGACGCGGCTGGCATCCAGGTCCGGGCGCGCAGGGTCCCGGAGATGGGCTCGTCGGACCTGCGCAACCTCGCCGACACTTTGCGTCAGAAACTGGGTTCGGGCGTCGTGGTGCTCGGCATGGAGTCGGACGGAAAGGCCACGTTGTTGGCTGCGGTCACCGACGATCTCACCGACCGGGTGAAGGCGGGCGACCTCGTGCGCGAGCTGGCGAAGACCGTCGGCGGCCGCGGAGGCGGCAAACCCAACCTCGCCCAGGCGGGCGGCCCGGACGTCGAGAAACTGGACGAGGCCTTACGCCAGGCGGCAGACGTGGTCGCGGCGCAGGCGGCCGTCAAAAACAACTGAGAACCCGCCGTCGACTCCGGCGCAGAGCAACCGAAAGGGAGCACCTGAAGTGAAGAGCAGCGCTGATATCGCGTTCATCGGTCCGGGCGTCATGGCCGAGGCCATGATCGCCGGTCTGATCCACCAGGGGGTGGCCCCCGCCGCGTCCATCATCTGCGCCGGGCCGAATGCCGAGCGCTGTGAGGAGCTCGGCAGCCGCCATGGAATCCGGCACTCCACCGACAACGCAGCTGCCGTCGAGAACGCTCGAATCGTGGTCCTGGCGGTGAAGCCGCAACGGCTGGATGCGGTGCTGGCCGACCTCGCGGGGCACATCGACCCGGAGGCCCTGGTGGTCTCGATCATCGCCGGTGCGACCGTCGACAGGATCGCCGGTGGGCTGGGGCACGCCATGATCGTGCGCTCGATGCCCAACACGCCGGCGCAGATCGGTGAGGGCATCACGGTGTGGACGGCGGCGGCGGCGGTGACCGACAGCCAGAAGGAGAGCGCACGGGAGATCCTCGGCGCCTTCGGCGACGAGGTCTTTCTCGAGGAGGAGCGTTTCCTCGACATGGCAACCGCCCTCTCCGGTACCGGACCCGCCTATGTCTTCCTGTTCATGGAAGCGATGGTCGATGCGGGGGTTCACCTCGGGTTCTCACGGCGGGTGGCGGAGAAGCTGGTGGCGAAGACGGTCCGCGGTTCGGTCGACTTCTATTCCAACAGCGACGATCCGGTGCACCTCGCCCGGCTCCGCAACCAGGTCACGTCCCCCGGCGGGACCTCGGCGGCCGCCCTCTACTACCTCGAAAAGGCCGGTTTCAGGACCGCCATCTCGCGCGCGATCTGGGCCGCCTACGAACGCTCCCGCGAGCTCGGCAAGGACGTCGACGCCCATTCGCCGGAGCCGCCTGGGTGACGAGTGTGGTCATCAAAATGCTCTGAGCAAACTGAAAGTGACCCGTGAGCGGAGGGAGCCCGAATCTGATTCTCGAAGGCCGATTCAAACCGATCATTACTGCGGATCTGCGGACCTGACACCCATTCGGTCGCTACATGACCACGGCGCCGTATAATCCTGTTGAAACCCTTGGATCCGGGAAGAAAGGAGACGCTGTGGAGTCTTCATTTCGGCTCGGCGAGTGGCTCGTGGAGCCGAAACTCAACCGGTTGTCCAGCGAATTGGGTGTCGTCCAGCTCGAGCCGCGGGCCATGGACCTGCTGGTCTTTCTGGCCCGCCACCCCGGCGAGGTGCTGTCCCGCGAGACCCTGATCGACGGCGTCTGGCAGACCCGGTTCGTGGGCGAGGCGGTGCTGCGCAACACTGTGGCCGCGCTGCGGCGCTCCCTGCGCGACCGAGCCGCCGACCCGAGATACATCGAGACCATCTCGAAGCGCGGCTACCGCCTGATAGCCGAGGTGGTGGGCGCGGGTCCTCGTCCGGTTGAGGCGGCTCCCGGAATCAGCGTGAAGCTCACCTGGGACGGCGCCGAGATCACCCTCGCCGCCGGGGAGAACCTGATCGGGCGAGACGAGCACGCGGCGGTGCGCATCGACAGCGCCGAGGTCTCCCGTCGCCACGCGCGGCTCACCGTCACCGGCGGCACGGCCACGCTTCAGGACCTGGGGAGCAAGAACGGCACCTACCGCAACGGCCACCGGCTGGAGTCGGTCGAGGCGCTCGCCGACGGCGACGAAATCTGGATCGGCCTCAACCTGGCCAGGATGCGGCTGCGGATTCTCGACGACCGCACAAGGACCGAGGGCGGCCGGGATAAAATCACAGCCCGCAGGCCGACTCCACCATCCGATTGATCTGCAAAGGCGTCAGGCCATTTGGGTCGTGCGGCCGCTCGTCGAAGCCTGAGAAATGTAGCGCCTCATGGAGGAGGATGATGACGGCGTAGTCGGTGGACAGGTCGGCGAAGGCCGGGCACAGCCTGGTGTGAGGCTGGCCGACGCCGGTGAAGGCCGACACCCGTCCTTGACAGGTGCGCCACTCGCCCGGCTGCGGCGGCAGGTAGATGGTCCGCGTCAGCTTTTGAAGCCCGTCGGCTCCGAGACCGGCAAAAAGCTCTCGGCACGAGGCCACCTCGCGGACGCGCCCGACCGCGATCGGATAGGCGCGTTCCAGCCGGTAACGCACCATGGTGGGCAGCTGGCCGATCACCCGCGGGCCCGGCGGAGTCGACGCGTGGGCGGCAGCAGCGACCCCTGGCGTCGGTTCTCCCCCCCACGCGACGACGGAGCCGAGTGTCGCGACGGCCCCGAACGTTACCACGCGCAGCCAGTGTCGATGGCGGTGCGGTGAGTACCGATGGTGCCTCGGGACAGTGGTCTTGTCCGCCATGCCCCGAACGTCGGGCGCATGGCGTCATGGGTGGCAACGTTTCGGTAGTGATCGTGCAAAGGTTCTGCACCGATTGAGACGATTGGGAATTGACAGTTCGCAGTTGTTGGATGATCTTTCGATCAGTCGAGAGCCGGTCCACATTCCGGGACCGCTGATCCCCTCCGCCCCTCTGCCTACCCGACCCATCACAACCAATCGAGCAAGTCTCCGATCTTGAATCTTCAATCTTCCAATCTTGAATCACATGAAGCGTCGGGTCCCGCACCCTTGTCTCGAACCTGCGTTTGACTACCAATTCGGCTAAGATGGGGCACGAGGTTTCACGGTACGACTATGGCCCTGTTGGCAGGCGACCGCCTTGGGCGCTACGAGATCACGGGCCGGCTCGGTGCGGGCGGTATGGGAGAGGTCTACCGGGCGGTGGACACCGCGCTGGCCCGCGACGTGGCCGTCAAGGTGCTGCCCGACAGGGTGGCGGATGACCCCGGCCGGCTGGAGCGGTTCAAGCGCGAGGCGCAGGCGGTGGCCTCCCTGTCCCACCCCAACATTCTCGAGATCCACGACGTGGGCGAGCACGACGGAGTGCATTACGCCGTCACCGAGCTGCTCGAGGGCCAGACCCTGCGCCAGATGATTCCGGCCACCGGCCTGAGCTGGCAGAAGGTGGTGGCGATCGGAGCCGAGATCGCCGAGGCGTTGGCCGCCGCCCACGATCGGGGCTTGCTGCACCGAGACATCAAGCCGGACAACGTATTCGTCACCTCGGGTGGCCGGATCAAGGTGCTGGACTTTGGACTGGCGCGGGTCCAGGAGGAGACCTCCCCAACCGCGCTAACCGGCGAGCTCGGGCAGAGCGAAACCCTGACCGGCACCCTGCTCGGCACCGTGGGCTACGTGGCGCCCGAGGTGGTGAGCGCCGGACAGGCCGACACCCGATCGGACATCTTCGCCCTTGGCTGCGTGCTGTACGAGATGGTGACGGGCCGCCGGGCTTTCGTGCGGGAGACGGCGGAGCGGGCCCTGTGGGCAACCCTCCACGAGGAGCCGGATCCGCCGTCATCCATCGGAGTCGACCTGCCCGATCCTCTGGAGCACACCATCGCCCGCTGCCTGGACAAGAACCCCGACGCGCGCTTCCAGTCCGCCGCTGATCTCGGTTTCGCCCTCCGCGCCATCGCCGGCGGCTCGGGGTCGGCCGCGTTAGCCGTCCCCGTGGCGCCGAACGCGAGCTCACGCCGGCGAGCCGTTTTGCTCGGGGCCGCGGCGGCACTCATCGGGGTCGCTGCCATGGCGGTGGTAATCGTGGCAACACGGCAGCGCGCGCCCGCCGCGGCCACGGGTTCGGAGCTCGATTCAGACCGGGTGGTGGTGCTGCCCTTCGACAACCGAACCGGCGACATCGAAAACAACATTTTCGGTCTCATGATCGCCGACTGGCTTACCCAGGGCATGCCCGAAGCCGTGGACGTCAAGTTCATTGCCAGCTCCAGCGTCGTGGCGGCGTCGCGACGTGAAAATAGTGGGGTTGTGGCGTCCGTTGATGTGGCGAGAAAGCTCCGGGCGGGAACGATCGTCGCCGGAGCCTACTACCGTGTCGGGGACCAGCTGCAGATCAAGGCAGAGGTGGTCGCGACGGTCACCGGCGAGCTCATCCACGCCGTGGGCCCGGTGTCCGGGCCGATCTCGGAGCCGATGGCCGTGGTGGAGGCGCTGCGGCAGCGCGTGCTCGGCGTGCTCGCCGGCCGTGACCCCAACATCACCAGGTTCACCCCGCCGACCTTCGACGCCTACCGTGAGTACCTGGCCGGGCGCGAGATCTGGATCGAGCAGCCGGAGGCCGCACTCGCGCACTACCGTAGGTCGTCCGAGATCGACCCCGCCTTCCTGCCGCCGCGGCTGTGGTCGGTTTTCGCGCTGATGGACCTCGGCCGATCCGAGGACGCCCGAACCGTTCTCGACGATCTCGACCGGAGACGGCAGGAGCTCGACGAATACGAGCTCAGCTACGTCGACGCGGTCCGGTTTTACTTCGAGCAACGTTATTTCGAAGCGCTGCCGGTACTGCGCGAGATCCTGGTGCAGGACCCCCTCAACCCGAACATCAGGAGCGGACTGGCGCAGGTGGCGCTGTGGACCAACCACCCGCGGGAAGCCATCACGACGCTCGAGGGGTACGGCGACTGGCACGATCTGAATTTCCCACAGCTCCGCACGCTCGGCCAGGCGCTGCACGTGCTCGGCCAACACGAGCGCGAGCTGGAGGTGGCGCGCCTCGCGGTGGCCAGGTCTCCGGCTCAAAAAGCACTCGTGTTCGGGTTGGTCGAGGCGCTGTCGGCGCTCGGCCGGACGGACGAGGTTGCCGCACTCGTCGAGGACAGCTTCCCCGACGCGAACACGGGGCAACTGTGGCTGGTGGTGACGGCGAGCGTCGAGTTACAGGCTCACGGTCAGGCGCGGACGGCGGCGGAGATTGCGGCGCGGACGGTCGCGCGGACCCCGCCGGATCCGAGCCGCGATCCGCTGACGAGCGTATCGTTGGCGCTACTGCTCCTGCTCGCGGATAGGCCCGACGACGCCCGGGCCCTCTCCGCCCAGCTCGTGGCGTCCAACCCCGACAACGTGCTGGTCGTTGGAGCCACTGGCGCAGTTGCAGCACGCCTCGGCGATCGCGCGGCGGCGCTGGAGCTGGCGCAACGGCTCCAGGAGCTCGCGAGCCCTGAGCACCTCGGCGCCGACAGCTACTGGCTCGCCTGCATTGCAGCCGAGCTCGGCGATCGCGAGCGAGCGGTCGATCTGCTGCGCCGCGCGCTTCTCGAGGGCACTCGGTTCGACCTCACCTTCCATCGCAATCCCTTCCTGGATTCCCTGCACGGTTACGAGCCCTTCGAGGAATTCCTGCGACCGAAGGGCTGACCCCCCATCTGGCACCCTTACGGGTTCTCACGGCGGGTGGCCGAGAAGCTGGTTGCAAAGACGGTCCGCGGTTCGGTCGACTTCTATTCCAACAGCGACGATCCGGTGCACCTCGCCCGGCTCCGCAACCAGGTCACGTCCCCCGGCGGGACCTCGGCGGCCGCCCTCTACTACCTCGAAAAGGCCGGTTTCAGGACCGCCATCTCGCGGGCGATCTGGGCCGCCTACGAACGCTCCCGCGAGCTCGGCAAGGACGTCGACGCCCATTCGCCGGAGCCGTCCGGCTGAAATCAGTGGTCCACGTACCCGCTGTGGGTGCGGACCTTCACTCCCGGTTGAGTGACCTCGACCCGGACGTCGTGCCAGCGGCCGTCGTTGTCGGAGTCCGTGGGGTAGTAGCCGATGGCGTACTGACCGCGCAGCTCCCCCAGGATATCGACGAAGACCGGGCGGATGTCCGCCGGTGAATCGACGCCGACGATCCGGCCGCCGCTGTCGGTGACCGTTGCTTCGAGAAGCTTGAGCTGCCGGCGGTACTGCCGGGAGCTTCGCCACGCCGACGTGATGTTGAGGCCCTGGTCGCCCGGCAGATCGCCGAGGTGGCGGCTCAGCCGGATCCAGTAGACGATCGCCTGGCATCTTCGAGCGCGTTCTTGAACCTGGTCCATCGACAGCACGCTGTGGGTGTCGATGCCGTCCGAAAGCACCACGACCACCCGCCGACCCTGGCGCGGTTCGAGCAGCGTGAGCGCGGCGTAGAGGTGATCGTTCAAGGCCGTGCCGCCGCGCGCAGTGGCGGAGCGCAACCCGGCCGAGAGAATCCGGGGTGAGCCGGTGAACGGCGTCGTCCCGAGGAGCTGGTCCGAAAACACCATGACCTTGGCTTGATCGAGCTCGGCCATTCCGGCGACAAACGCATCGCCGCCCGCGCGTGCGGCCTCGATCCGGTGTCCCGACATCGAGGCGCTGGAATCGATGAGCAGGACCGCCGTGAAGGGGATGTCCCCGTCGGCGAAGGTCACGATCTGCTGCC
>CAWGLE010000023.1:0-58046 GCA_963823345.1 Candidatus Sulfomarinibacteraceae bacterium | reverse complement strand
TCCCTCGTCGAACACCTGGAACTGTTCACGATCCAGGCGAACGTCCGGGTCGTCGTCGCGGGTCGCGGTGACGTAGAGCTGTTGCAGCTCGACCTCGACCTCGCCGCTGATGGGGAAAGGCTGAGTCGTCACGGTGTCCGTGGCCTCGGCGCCGGCTCGGTCGGTAGCGCGGAGAGTGATGCGGTGACCGATGTTCTCGGGGCCGAGATCCACCGGCAGCCGGTACGGAGCGGAGCTCAGTTTGCCCACAACAATGCCGTCGACCGAGAACTCGACCGCTGCGATCTCGTCCACTGCGAGAACTTCCGCGGCGATTTCGATCTCACCCACCGCCGACGAGCCCTCGCGGGGCTCGGTGATACTGAGCCAGATCTCACCCGCCGGTGCGGGCGTCACGAGAACCGCCGTTACGGCAAGCGCCAGGACCGTGTTTCTCACTGCGCGCCGTCCACAGATTCGAGCGCCCTGGAGAGATCCGGCAGTGCCGCAGCCGCGGCGTTGCGAAGGGTGCTCGCTGACGCCGCGGGGCCGAGGTCCGGCCACTCGGTGTAGCGGACTCTCGGCGAGGTTCCCGCCTCGGCGGGTGGAATCTGGAGGATGGCTTCCACCGCTTCCAGCGACTGTCCGGACGTATCTGAGGTATAGGCGGCGAGGACGCGCAGGCGCTGGTCGTCGGGGAGCTTCGCGGTCGCTGACCGGAGAACTTCCTGCACTTCGTCCCGGCGCTGCTGTGCGAGCAGCATGAGGACATATTCCTGGGCGGCGACGGCATCGACCCAGGACGAGGTCTGGCGTTGGAGAAGAGTGCGGAACTCCCGCTCGGCGGCGCGCTCGTGTCCGGACCGGGCGAGGTTCACGGCCAGGCGGAGCCGCCCTTCCGCCACGTCAGGGTGTGCTTCGACGAGCCGTTCGAATATCCGGGTCGCCTCGCCGAAATCGCCTCCCCGTTCCGTGATGACCCCCAACGCCAGCAACGCCGCCCGGGATGAGGGATCCGCCGACAACGCTTCCTCGAGGTAGGACGTGGCGAGGGTGGCCGAGGCGGAGCGGGCGAGGTCGCCGGCGAGGTTCACCAGAAGTGCGGCTGCGAACGTGTTGTCGCGACCGGCTGCGGCGATCTGTAACGCCCTGTCGGCGGCGACCGATCGGGTAAAGGAAGCGAGGACGAACTCGTTGCGAGCCTCGTAACGCCGGACGAGTTGTTGGTGGAGAAGGGCGATCGGGAGCAGGCTCGTCGGGTCCGTGGCGGCGAGGTCGGCGGCAACCGAGTCCTCGAGCCGACGCAGTGCGCGCAACTGGCCGTTCGAGTTGGCCATCCGTTCGAGCGCCATCAGCTGCCCGCGGGCGGAGGCTTCGTCGCCGTCGGCGAGGCTCCGTAAGGCCGCCAGGTATGCCGCGAGCGCTTTCCGCCGACGGAACCCAGTGGCGGCTTCGTCGCTTCGGGCTGCGGTTCGTGGCGTGACATCCTCCGATGCACCTGACGGGTCGAGCCACGAGTACGGTCCGCCTGGCGGGGCCAACTCCACGGTCAACGACTGCCGTTCCCCGACGCCTCCGCCGGGCTCCTCCCGGGTTTCCAGAATCAGGGTGTAGGTTCCCGGCGGGAGATCGACGGCCGGCAGGACGGCACGGCGCAGCGGAACCCCCGGATCCCGCGCGGCCTCGAGCTCGATGGGGTATTCGGCCACGACCCGGTTTGCCGAGTCGACGAGCCTGGCGTCCATCAAAACGGTTCCGGAGTCGGTGCCGCCTACGAAAAATTCCGTCGGTCGCCCCTCCACCAGCACCGGCCGCGCCGCCGGAACGACCCGTTCGCCGGCCTCGATTTCGAATCCGACCTCGACTCCGTGCTGGCGGATCGTCACCCAATCACCGCCGGGATCCTGAAAGACCGCGTTCAGAACGGTCGTTTGTGCGCCGCCTTTTTCGGGCACCATCACCCGGCTTCGTGCCATGAAGAAACGGGTGGAGCCCTGAACCCGAACCAGAACCCGGATCGTATAGGCCCCGGGCGCGAGGCGCGCCCGGCCGACGACCCTGAGGCCACGCTCGGCGATCGAGCCGGCCAGCGGGTCGGACTCGAAGACGACTCCCTGGGCCAGGTGGTCTGCAATGCGGCCGGAATCGTCGGTCGTATAGGCGAAGAAACCGATTGCGATGCGGTCGCCTGACCAACCGGCGAGCAGCGAGGCTCCATCCACTTCGGCGACAAACGGCACCTCCTGGAGACCTTCGTCGGCGATCGCGCCGATGGTCCACGCGAGGGCGCCCGTCACGTCGCCGCCCTGTTGGCCCGACAGCAGGAGGGCCGCCGTGCCGGTGTCGACGCCGCCGATTTCCGTCGCTTCGAGGACCGTGGACGGGTTTTTTCGGTTCTTCGGTCGGGTGCACCGGGTCGTCCTGAATCGCGGCAACAGCCGCTGCCGACGACTGAACGAGCAGGACCGTGACCAGAAGCAGGCGGAACGGGTCGATGCGCAATCCGCCCCGCGCCGCGGGGCGCCTCATCCGCCCGAGCCCTCGAGATCGACCTCGAGCGCGACCACCGACTCCGTGCGTCCGATTTCGTCGAGCACGCCGATCGCGACCCTCTGTTTCCCGCTGCGCATCCCCAGGCGTACGGTGAACCCCGCGGTCTTGGCGAGGGCGTTGGTGAGCTGGTCGTTGGCCACCGGTACCGGGTACTCCAGCCGCTGCAGATCGGAAAGAGCCCCCTCGGCGTCACAGACTGCGAGGTGGATCGAGATCCGCCCCTGGTGTTCGTCCGCAGTCGGTACCAGGACCAGTTCGCCGATCGGCACGATGACCAGGACCGGCACCAGGAACGTCCCGTCGTCGCGGGGCGTCGGGTCAAATGTGTGAACCTGGATTCCCATCGGGTTTTCGGCGATACCGTGGATGGCGGCCGCCAACGTCCGGCTGTCGATCCGATCGCTCTGCGGGGTGTCGTAGTAGCCCTCGCGGTGGCGGACCTGGGCGTCGTCGACATCGACGTCGACCTTGATCCGATAGTACTTTCCGTCGCCCAGATGTTCGGGTCGGTAGGCCAGGGAGTAGTAGCTGCCGAGCTCCGAAGCCACCTCGGTCAGCTGCTGGCCCAGGGAGGGCGAGTTTTCGAGCGGCCGTCCGCCGGTGGTGGCGGCGAGGTTGGATTTGAGGACGTCCTCGCTCATGGCCTGGATGACCGACAGCCGCGACACGTCCATCAGCCGGTACTGGGCCGAGATCGCCCGGTTGTTGATCTCCCCCATCGCGGAGAGGGTGTAGAGCGTGATCCTGGACCCGTTGGCGCTCTGGCCGAGATCCACGAAGGCGTCGGTGACGTCGTACTTGATCGCCTGGTTGAACGCCATTCTCGCTTGAATCTCCCACATCGGTTCGCTTCCGAAGGTCTCCGCCCACTGGCGGAACAGCCGCTCGCCGGGACGGGGCTCGATGCCGTCGCTGACGAGGAGGAGAGCTTTGCGACCCTCGAGACCGGACAGCGAGCGGAACACCTTCTTGAGGTTTTCACAGCTCGTCCGGATCCGATGCTCGGACTGGTCGGCGTACGACTGGATCTCCTGGTAGATGGCGTCGCCGGAGGTGGCGAGGATGGACTCGGCCTGCGCCGGCGACGCCTCCGCCATCGCCCGGGTGTTCGCCATGTCGTTGATCAGGCCCTCCTGATCGGCGGAAAGGCTGAGCGATGCCCGGTGGTTGGCGTCGGCGATGGCCGCGGCAGCCTTCGCGGTATCCGAGGTGAACGGGTGGAGCACCTGGATGCGCCCGTCGTAGGCGATGACCATGACTTTCAGACCGGGCGGAAGGCCGGTCTGAAAGAACCGCTCGAGATGGTCGACCGCGGACCGTCTCCGGCTCCGGCTGAGGTTGGTGTCGTCGAAGAACACCACGAGGTACGTCTCCTGCGTCGGACCGGCCCGGGAGTCATCGGCGGGTTCGGACGCCGGGGTTTCGATCTCGGTGACGTCGGCGGGCCCTCCGACTCCCGGCGCGGCGTAGAAGTGGCTGATCTCGACCGGCCGTCCGTCCTCGAAGAGCTTGAAGTCCTCGACGCCGAGCCCCGTGATGGGGTGCCCATTTTGGTCGGCCACGTAGACGTCGACGCTGACCAGCGGCACGTCCAGCGGGGCGAAAAACGTCGAAAGCGGCTGGTCGGAGGACTGGCCGACAGCCATCGAGGACAGGCTGGTTGCCAACCCCCAAAGGACGATCCCCGATACGACTGCACCAGGGACTCCGCCACGGCACCGCATTTTCACAATAGCCCCCCGCTTTTCGCTAGCGATCCGGGGCAACGAACCGGCGGTTCGTTCCACCGTGGATCTTACTATGGTGGTCCGGATTCCGACACCCGCCCAATAACCCTTCTCGAGGCAATACGTTGTGATTGAGCATGGGTTCGGTCGACGGCTCAGTCACCTCAGCTGCGGAAGCGGTTTGAACCGTCGAGGTGGGCGAGGCGACTCGCGACGGTCTCGAGCGCCAGCTCGATCATCTGGTCGAAGGAGGTCTGGCGGTCGGCTGAGGACAGCGCCTCGCCCTTGCGGATGTCATCGCTCACGGTGCAGATGGCGAGAGCCTCGGCGCCGAGCTCCGCGGCGAGGGTGTAGATGCCGGCGGTCTCCATCTCCACTCCGAGGACGCGGTACTTTTCCATGAGGTCGAACATCTCGGGCTGGGGCGTGTAAAACAGGTCGGCCGAGAAGATGTTCCCGACATGAAATGGCAGCCCCTTTTCCCCGGCCGCCCGGACCGCGGTCTGCAGGAGACTGAAGTCCGCCAGTGCCGCCAGGTCGTGGCCCCCGAAGCGCATGCGGTTGACCCCGGAGTCGGTGGAGGCGCCCAACGCGATGATGATGTCCCGCAGTGCGACCTCCGGGTGGACCGTGCCACAGCTGCCGACCCTGATGACCCGTTTGACGCCGAAGTCCCGGATGAGCTCGGTGCAGTAGATCGAGGCCGACGGGATCCCCATGCCGTGCGCCATGACGGACACCGGGTGGCTCCGGTAGACGCCTGTGAAACCGAGCATGTTGCGGACGTCCGCGACCTGACGGGCGTTTTCGAGGAAATTCTCAGCGATGTACTTCGCGCGCAGGGGATCTCCCGGCATCAGAACCGACGCGGCGAAATCCCCCGGGGACGCATTGATGTGGATGGATGACATCGGTACTCCGTGGTCGCGAAAGGCGATGGTACCCAACCCGGATCGTCGACCGCAAGCCATCAGGTCCCTCCACCGGCTGCGGGAGGCAGAATCTTGACACCACGCGGCACGAGGATTTGCTATCCTTTGCGGCGAAGGTGGCATCTCGAATCGTCCGAATTTCATGGGGAGGTACGTCATGGTGAACCCGGTCATGAAGCGTCTACTCGGTGTCGTGGTCTTCGCTCTCATCCTGACCGCCTTTGGCGGTTTTTCTTTTGCTCAGGAAGAGCCGGAGGAAACGCCGGGGGTTGTCCCTGAGGAGGAAATCCAGGTGCCGCTGGCGGTCGGGGAGATCACTGTGACGGCACGCAAGGTCGAGGAGAACATCCAGGACGTCCCGATCTCGGTGTCGACCCTTCAGGGCGAGGACCTCGACGTCCTCACGACCGGCGGCGCCGACGTGCGCGCCCTTTCGGGCCGCATCCCCAGCCTGGTGATGGAGTCCTCGTTCGGGCGGGCGTTTCCGCGTTTCTACATCCGCGGTCTCGGCAACCCGGATTTCGACCTCAACGCGTCGCAGCCGGTGTCGATGATCGTCGACGACATCGTGCTCGAAAACCCGATCGTCAAGGGCATGCCGCTGTTCGACATCCAACAGGTCGAGGTGTTGCGCGGGCCCCAGGGCACGTTGTTCGGCCGCAACACCACGGCGGGTATCGTCAAGTTCGACACCGTCAAGCCGTCGCAGGACTTCGACGCCTACGCCAAGGTCTCCTACGGCACCTACGACACCATGGACATCCAGGGTGGTGTCGGGTTCGCGCTTTCCAAGACCTGGTCTGCCCGGATCTCGGCCGTCTACCAGTCGCAGAGCGACTGGATTGAAAACCAGTACGAGCCGGGCCCGGATCAGAATCTCGGCGCCTACGACACCACGGCCTGGCGCGCCCAGCTGCTGTGGGAGCCCAACGACAAGTTCTCGGGCCTCCTCAACGTCCACGGTTGGGACGTTGACGGCACCGCCCGCATCTTCCGCGCCAACATCCTGGGACCGGGGAACAACGACCTGGTCCCCGGTTTCGACCAGGAGCGGGTGTGGTTCGACGGCCAGAACAAGCAGGAGATCAGCTCGTTCGGCGGCGTGCTCAACCTGGAGTACGACTTCGGGAGCATGACCCTGACCTCGATCACCGGCTACGAGAGCATCGACGACATGTACAGCCGCGGCGACATCGACGGCGGCTACGGTGCGTCGTTCCTCGGCCCTGGCAATTTCGGTCCCGGCCCCATCGCGTTCGCGGCCGAGTCCGCCGACGGCCTGCCCTACCTCGACCAGTGGACCCAGGAGTTCCGGCTCGCGAGCAACGACAACGAGGTCGTCAACTGGTTGGTGGGCTTCTTCTACTTCGACGAGAGTCTGGAGGCCGACACCTACAGCTATGACAGCCTGGCCGGGGGCGCTGACGACGGTTTTTCCTACCAGAAGCAGGACGCCACGTCCTACGCCTTCTTCGGGTCGGTGGACTGGCGGTTGGCCGAGAAGTGGGACCTGACTGCCGGCATCCGATATTCCAGCGACGAGAAAGATTTCGTGGCGCAACGGCTGCAACCGCTGTTTATCAACACCCTCCTCCACGGCAGCGAACCGACGGTCGTGATCCCCGAGCACGTCGAGGACAGCAACGTGAGCTGGGATTTGAGTGCGGTGTACAAGGTCAACCCGGACGTCAACGTGTACGGACGCGTCGCCACGGGCTACCGGGCGCCCTCGATCCAGGGCCGCATCCTGTTCTGCCCCGACGTTGACGGGACCGACCCCGCCACCAACTGCGTCACCACTGCCGACACCGAAACAATTCTCTCCTTCGAGGTTGGCGTCAAGACGATCCTGGCCGAGAACAAGCTGCGCTTCAACCTCACCGGCTACATCTTTGAAATGGACGGGCAGCAGGTGACCGCGGTCGGCGGCGAGTACAACACCGCCACCCTCCTCAACGTGGACAAGACCGAGGGTTACGGTCTCGAGACCGACATCCAGTGGACCCCGACCGGGCACTGGCTGACGACCTTTGGCGCCAGCTGGAACCCGACCGAGATCAAGGATGCCAACTTGACCGTCTCCCCGTGCGCCAGCGGCTGCACCGTTACCGACCCGGTCGTCGGCGGTCTCGCGTACGTGGACGGCAACCCGCTCCCGCACGCTCCGGAGGTGATCTTCAACGGCATCATCAACTGGCGCTCGGACCCGGCCTACAAGAAGTTCTTCGCCACCCTCGACTGGGCCTACTACTCGAAAAAGAACTTCTTCCTGTATGAGTCCAAGGAGTACCAGGGCGACAGCTTCGAGCTCGGCCTTCGGGTGGGCTACGCCTTCAGCCGGGCCAAGTACGAGGTCGCCCTGTTCGCGCGCAACCTGACCGACGAGGTCAACGTCCGCGGCGGCATCGACTTCAACAACCTCACCGGCTACACCAACGACCCGCGGATCATCGGCGTGGAGTTCCTCGCGCGTTTCTGATTCTCTATCGAACTCAAAACCAGGGCCGCCCTCCGGGGCGGCCCTTTTCTTTGGAGTTCAATTCTCTACGTCTGAACGATGCGGTTTCTAGAATTTCGGCAATTCTGAAGGTGGGCCAAGGCCCACCCTACGTCGGACCCACCCATCTGGTGGGTTCGTAGGGTGGGCTTCAGCCCACCTTCAGAGCTGCAACACGCAGCTCACGCGATTCCGGATGAACCCAACGTTTCGTCGTTCAACGTTCAAATGGTCGGTTCAACCCGGATTGTATGAGGTCGAGAATTGGGCGGATGAGTTCACAGTGTCGGCTTCAGCGGCAGTCATCAGGTTCAGGGGCAGGTTTCAGCGACCGCAACAGAGACAGCCACAGCGACAGGCGGCGGCGCTCGGGTGCAGCGACCGCGCCATGACCCAGAGGCCCATCAACCCGAAGAACTGAATGAATACAACCCCGTACCGGGTCCGGTCACTGTCATCTGGCGCTGACGTTGTCCCTGTCAGCCGTCGCGGCGCCCGTCGCTGCACTCCTGATGTCGAGCTCGGTCAGTGCCCATCTCGTCTGATGGGGAAGCGTATGTCCCAGTCCCAACCGCATTCAGAAAACCGTAAGGGCGGGGGTTATCCCCGCCATTACGATGTTGAGTTTTGCGAGAGACTTCGCTGACAGCTAACGGCTACCCTTTCGGTTTGAGCCAGTAGGCGAGGGCCGGCAGGAGGACGATGGCGCCCGCCATGTTCACGAGGAACATGAAGGTCAGGAGGATCCCCATGTCGGCCTGGAACTTGATCGGGGCGAAGATCCACGTGGCGACCCCCACCGCGAGCGTGATGCCGGTGAAGATGACGCCGGCGCCGGTGAGCTTGAGGGTCGTGAAGTAGGCATCGTGGATCGACTCGCCCTTCTTCAGGAGGCTCTGGAACCGGCTGTAGATGTAGATGCCGTAGTCGACCCCGACCCCCACACCGAGGGCCACGACGGGCAGGGTCGAAATCTTGAGCCCGATCTCCAGAATCGCCATCAACGCGTAGGCGAGGATCGACACCAGGGTCAGGGGAACGACGATGCAGAGGGTCCCGCGGACCGACCGGAAGGTGATCAGGCAGAGCAGGATGATGGCCGCGAAAACCCACATCAACATGGGGAATTGGGCCGCCGATACCGCCTCGTTGGTGGCCGCCATGACGCCGACATTGCCGGTCGCAAGCCGGAACTCGAGGTCGTCGGAGCCGTGCTCGGCCTGGAAGGCCTTCACCGCATTCACCACTCTGTCGATGGTCTCTGCCTTGTGGTCGACCGTGTAGATGTAAACCGGCATGACGCTGCAGTCGCCGTTGAGGAGCCCGGTCGAGGTGTCGATGTAGGTCACCGCCTGAGCCATGGTCGAAGTGTTGCGCGGCAGCGTGCGCCACTTGAGATCGCCCTCGTTCCAACCGGCGTTGATGAACTTCGCGACGCCGCCGATACCGAACACGGACTGGACGCCGGGAACGTTCTTGATATTCCACTCGAACTCGTCGATCACGCTCATGAGTTCGTGTTCGGTGCACGCCTCGGGGTGTGATTCGATGATGACGGTGATGACATCCACGCCGATGGTGAAGTGGCTCGTGATGACCTCGGTGTCGATGTTGTACGGCGAGCTGGCCCGCAGCTCGGGCACTCCTGCATGGAGGTCGCCGATCTTGATCTGGGTCGCCTTCCAACTCCCCACAGCAAACAACACCGCGGCGACCGCCACGATGACCGCGGCGGTCTTTCGGGTCGGCACCTTGCCCAAGGCTGCCCACAGGGGGGCCATTTTCTCGGCGCGGTCCATCAACTTCTGCTGGTAGGCCTGGTCCAACCTGACGTAGGAAAGGAGGACCGGGACCAGGATCAGGTCTGTGAGAATGATGACCGCCACACCGATACTCGCAGTGATGGCCATCTCCTGGATCATGCGGATCTTGATCAACATGATGGTGATGAAACCGATGGTGTCCGACAGCAGCGCGATCCCGCCCGGCACGAGGAGCCGTCGGAAGGTGGATCGAGCGGCGTCGAGGCTGTTGGGGCTGTCAAAGACCTCTGCTCGGAAGGCGCTCACCATCTGGACGCCGTGACTGACTCCGATCGCGAATATCAAGAACGGGACCAGGATCGACATCGGGTCGATTCCGAAGCCGAGCAGCGGCAAGAGACCGAGTTGCCAGATGACGGCGATGAACGCACAACCGACGATGATCAACGTCAGCTTGAGGTTTTGTGAGTAGATGAAGACGAAGACCGCGGTGATGGCAAAGGCGATCAGAAAGAAGAGGACCACTCTCGCCACGCCCGAGGCGATGTCACCGATCACCTTGGCGAAACCGATGACGTGGTAGTTGAATCCACCACCCACCTCGTCGTTCGAGTACCTGGTCCGGACATCCTCGAGCTGGGCCGCGACATCGATATAGTCGAGTTTTTCTCCCGTGTTGGGGTCGATCTCCAGGAGCTCGGCAGTCACGATGGCGGCCGAAAAATCGTTGGCCACCAGGCGCCCCATGTAGTTGGATTTGAGGATGTTCTCGCGGACCCTGGCGAGCCCCTCGGCGTCCGGCTCGAAATCGTCCGGAATGATGTTGCCACCCGAAATCCCGTCCTCGACCACCTCGGTGAACCGGACGTTGGGCGTGAAGAGCGACATCACCCGGGTACGGTCGACGCCGGGAATGAAAAAGACATCGTCGGTGACCCGCGCGAGTACGTCAAAGAACTCGGGTGTGAAGATGTCGCCCTCGGGAGCCCGGATGGCGATCACGACCCGGTTGGCACCGCCGTATGCGTCACGGTATTCAACGTAGGTCTTCATGTAGGGGTGCTCGAGAGGCAGCATCTTGGCAAACCCGGCGGCGATCTGGAGGTGGGAAGCCTGGTATGCCATGAAGATGGTCAGCAGGATGAAGAGCACCACTACCAACCGGCGGTTGCCGAACACGACGTTTTCGAAAAATCTGGTCATCGGTGTCTCCTCCCGCTCAGTCCGCGGCCGTCACGAGATCGGCGACGCTGACGACCCTCACGCCGAAATCGCCGACCAGCAGCAGCGAGCCGCCACCGGCATCTACGATCGCAGAAATGCCCTGGCGGTTCGCCTGTTGGTGGAGCACGAAACTCCGACCGCCGTCCGAAGAGACAAGCACCGTACCGCCCAGACCCGCGAGGATCACGGTTCCATCCGCGAGCTGAACCCCGTCGGTGAGCATCGAAACGGTTCCGGTCTCGATCTCGTCCCACGTCTCACCTGCATCGTCGGACCGGAACAGGTGTCCGCGGAGGCCGAAGAAGAGAACGCTTTCGCCTTCGAGCGGGAGAACTCCGAAGAACGATCCCTCGTAGGGGGAGAAGAGCTCTTCCCATGTCTCACCGCCGTCGTCGGATCTGTAGGCGACGCCGGCCTCCGCGGCGATGTAGAGCGTGCCGTCGGGTGCGGGCGCGATTTTTTCGAGGTGATAGTCGCCGTCACCGACGGACAGAGGTTCCCATGTCTCACCGCCGTCGTCGGTCACGAAATAGGCTCCGTAGGCGCCGATCGCCACCCCGTTTTCGGCGTCCGCGAACCAGATGTCGAAGAACGGCGCCTCGTCTTCGGGCGCCCAGTAGACCAGCTCCCACGTCGTGCCGCCATCCGTGGTGCGGAGGATCGCCGAGTCGTGGCCGACAGCCCACCCGAGATCTGCGTCGAAGAAAAACACACCGGTCAGCATGGCGCGGGTCGGAACCTCAGCCTGCCGCCAGGTTGCGCCGGCGTCGGTCGAGATCAGGATGTGCCCGCGCTCGCCGACCGCCACCAGCTTGCCGTCGACGGCCACCCCTTCGAGAGCCAGTGCGCTCGACGCCAAAGGCGCCATGATCGCCGGCTCCGGCGCGATCTCGTCCTGAGCGGTCGCGGGCAGACCAGCAGCCGTGGCGATGGCAACGACGATGATCAGAGGGGCCCGGCGCAGCCCAACCGGGAAGGTGTGACGTCGGGTAACGAACTCCGCTATCCGGGCGCGCGTCTTGCCCGATGGTGTGTTCATCTGCCGTTCTCCTGTCGTGTGGTAACCGGAAGCAAAAAAAAACGGACGGGCCCTGCGGCCCGTCCGTCGTCGAATCCCTCGTTCAGCGCTTGCCCTCACGGCGCAGGGCCGCGGGGGTGTAATCCTCGTAGGACCGTACGATGTCGAACTGGTACGGCGGGTTTTCGCTGTTCAGACCGATCGCCAGATAGCGGCCTGCCTGCAGATCGGTGTGGACCTCGAGCGAAGTCCACAGACTCGGCACGTGGTAGTACTGCATGGCGTGGCCTTCGGAGACCCGCCACAGTTCGTCGCGTTTGTCGTAGGTATCGACCGCCAGAATCTGCCAGCTGTCCTCGTCGATGTAGAACGTGCGCCGTTTGTAGATATGGCGGGCGCCCTCCTTGAGAGTGGAGTCCACGACCCACACCCGGTGCAACTCGTAACGGGGCAGATCCTGGTTGATGTGGAGAGGCGTCAGGATGTCTTTGACCTTGACCGTCGGATCCTGGAGTTTGTAGGCGTTGTAGGGGACGTAGATCTCCTTCTTGCCCACCAGTTCCCAGTCGTAGCGGTCGGGAGCGCCGTTGAACATGTCGAGCTGATCAGAGGTCCGCATGGAATCGGCGGCCGTGCCGGGGTTGTCATAGGCCACGTTGGGCGCGCGGCGGACTCGCCGCTGACCGGGGTTGTAGAGCCAGGCGTTGCGGTTTTCCTTGACCTGGTCGAGGGTCTCCTGGACGAGCAGGACGCCGCCGGCCAGACGCGCCGGCGCCATCACTTCCTGCTTGAAGAACAGAATCCGGTTGTTGAGCTTCTCTTCACTCATGTCCGGCATGCTGTACACCATGTAGAACTCGTCGCGGA
This sequence comes from Candidatus Sulfomarinibacteraceae bacterium, assembly GCA_963823345.1. Lineage (GTDB taxonomy): Bacteria > Acidobacteriota > Thermoanaerobaculia > Thermoanaerobaculales > Sulfomarinibacteraceae > Sulfomarinibacter. The sequence goes on along the minus strand of CAWGLE010000023.1, from coordinate 45,486 downwards.
ACTGGACCAGGGTGTAGTCGCCGCCGCGGGTCGGCGCGGCCTGAGCGATATCGCGGGCGGCGCTCTCAGCCCTGTAGCGCAGGAGGTGGTTCCAGATGCACTCGAGGCCCTGCTTGGGGATCGGGAAGGGAATGCCGTTCACCGCGCCCGTGACGCCGTTGCCGCCCTCGACGAGCTTGGCGGTGGTCGCGATGTGTTTGGTCGCGTCGTAGATCCGCTGCGGCACGGCCGCGCTGCGGTGGGTCGGGTAGACGTTCATCTTGTAGGTCTCGGGGTAGGTCGCGAAGAGAGCCTTCTGTCCGACAGTCAGCTTGTCCGCGTACTTATCCACGTTGGCGGCGGTGATCGTGAACAGGATCTTGTCGCCCGCATACGGGTCGACGTAATGGGTCCCCGGTTTCCAGGCTGCCGGCGGCTTGGTCAGACCGCCGTCCCAGGCCGGGATCGTGCCGTCGGCGTTGCCGGCTTTTTCTCCGCCGAGCGGAGTGAGCGTCGTGCCGAGTTTGGCAGCTTCTTCAGGTGAGACTTCGGCCGACGCCGTCGCCGCCAGACCGGCGGTGAGCATCACAGCGCAGCCGAGGATGATCAGTGAGTTCTTTCGCATCGTCATGCCTCCCTTACCCTAGAATGAGTACTTGATGAAACCGCCGATGAAATCGCGGTCGTTGATGAGGTTGTATCGATCCGCACCGCTGTACATCGTGTAGCTGAGATCGATCTGCCAGGCGTTTTGATAGTCCGCACTGATGCCGACCGTCAGAGCCTTGACTCCTTCAAGGAAGGCGCCGCCGGGTCCGGGAGTATTGCCGCTCACGTCTTGTGCCCACGCGAGCCTCGGCACCAGGGCCCACGGTCCGATCGCGTTGTTGTACTGGAAGCGGGTGGCCAGACGGTAGCCCCAGGAGAAGTCGTCAGCGAAGGCCTCCGCCGGTTCGTAGGGCTTGCCCGCATGGGCGCCGCCGGGCAGCTCCATCAACGGGTTGCCGCTGGTGTAGGTGCCGGGGCCCTCGAACCGCAGCTCGTCCTTGGACGGCATGTCGAAGATCCAGTTGAAGCCGAACTCACCGACGAAGACCGCCTGGTCGGCGCCGAGTACGTTGGCAGCGATCTTGGTCAGGGTGAACTGGAGCTGCGACGAGTCGAGCCGCCGGTAGCCGTCGATCTGTTCGGAGAATCCCGCACCTCCGGGCACGACCTGGTTGACCGCCGCGAGCCCGGGGGAGATCGGCGACAGCGCTGCGAAGAGGAGCTCCACGTCGTCCACCAGGTAGGGCGCGTCCTGTTTGTAGGAGATCTCTCCCTGGAAGGCGATGCCCGAACCGCCGAGCTGGGCGTTCCAGCTCAGACCGTATTGCTTGATGTCTTCGGGGTAGGCCACGAAATAGCTCGCGGTATGGGCGTAGGCGGACGTGGCGGCCGCCTGTCCGACCTGGGCCGCGAGTGCGTCGACCTCCGGACTCACGCCAGGCGGGACTCCGACAAGGTAGTAGAACATCAACGCCGCTGCCGGCCCGGCTGCTGCGGCTGCCTGGGCGCCTTGAATGGTGCCGGTGACGCCGTTGATGACCGGCAGCCGGCTGTGGAGATTCATGTAGTACAAGCCGAACTCGGTGCCGCCCCAGTTGGGCATGAACAGGTGCATGGCGATACCGTACTGGCCGCCATCCTCGGCATCGATGGTGTCACCGCGGGGGACGCCCATGAAGGGGTAGTCCACCGGCGGCTGGACGTAGGGAGGCGACTCACCGGTGTCGGGGAAGCTGCCGAAGGCCAGGAACACGGTTTCTCCGCCGAGGCTGGCGAAATCGTTGGTCGCGAAGTAGGTGCCCCGCGGATCGATGACGGTGGCTTCCCACTCGTACTCGTAAAATCCCTCGAACGAGATGTTCTGCGACACGTCGACCGAGGCCCACACCATGCCGAGAGGTCGGAAGGCCTCGCGGAGCTCGGCGCCGGGGACCCGGAGGGCGGAGACGTCGACCGGGTTGATGCCGCTCAAGCCCCCCTGGATGAACGTGCTCTCACCCCAGTTCAGAACCTGGTTGCCGGCCCGGATCTCGGCCCGTCCGCTGCCGATGTTGAACTGGAACCAGGCGTAGGCGTCGAGCAGCTCGACCCGGCTGCCGGCCCAGTTGAGGGCATCCTCGGTCAGTTCGGTGCGGGCGCAGCAGTCCTTTTCGAGCTCGAAATCATAAAACCCGGTGCCGCGCACGAAGAAGCCCAGGCTGCTGTTCGCCCAGCCCGTGTAGCCGTAGCTGAGATCGATGGTTGCCTTGAGGGTGTTGCTGACGAGGCCCTTGTCGAAGTTGAGGTTGCCGTCATCGCCGTTGACCGACCAGGCGGTTCCACCTGCTGGAAAACCGATGATCGCGGGGTCACGTTCCTCGATGCGGTAGGTGGCGCCCCACGACAGGGTCGTGTCGAGGTTCAGGGTGTAGCCCTTCGACGCCGCCAACTCGAAGGCCCCGGCCGGCGCCGCCATCAACACCGTCAGGACTCCCACGACGACCGCAGCTCCGGCAGAGCGAGCCAGCGGCACCGGCCTGAACTTCAATGTCATCTTCATCTCCTCCCTCCAATCATTCGCGCTGTTGATTTCGATGGTTTCGACGCACTGAAAAGCCCCCCGGCTGTCAGGCGCGGGGGGCACGAATGCACGGTGTCGTCGGTCGTTGAAATGGTTGCACCGGGGCGATTCGGCGGCGTGTGGAATTCGCACGGGAGAAACCGAATCATGGCTTTCTGCGTCCGTCGCAACGCCATCTCCCTCCCTCGTACTGCAGACGACCAGGTGTCTTTGAGCTCGACTCGAATGACGTCGCGAAGCATAACACAGCGGCGTCGTCAAACGAGCTTCGTGTGATACTGAGACCGAGGCTTTTGTAGGTGTCCGGTGGGAGCTTTTCGTGCGCGATCAGCCCGCCACGAACGGCGCTCGGTTCAGCGCGTCATTCCCCTGATGAGCCACCTTCAAAATCGTTGGAACGTGAAGTCGTTGGGTTCGTCCGGAATTGCATGAGGTCGATCGTTGGGACGAGGAGTACACAGCGTCAGCAGACGTAGCGATTCGCTTTCCGCAGTCACGACAATTCTGAAGGTGGGCCAAGGCCCACCCTACAAAACAGGCACATCCGTAGGGTGGGCTTCAGCCCACCATCAGAGCTGATACACCCGTCCCACACCCATCCGGATGAGGGGAACGTTTCAGCGTTTGAGGCAACTCCGCCGCACTCGGATCCGCGATGGCAGGCGGGACGCCCGCCCCACACGAATACGTTCTCCGCTGCCCGGAGCGGACACTCAAAACTCAAAACTCAAAACTCAAAACTCCGTTAGAGCCCCAACCGTTTGCGCGTGAGAGCTCGAGCCCACCGGCGAGGACCAGCTCCTGAGCGGCGGGGCCCACCGGCGAGAGGGGGAAGGTCTCGCCGCGCCACGTGGCCGAGGCGTTCGTGAAGTCGATCTCGAGGTCTCCTGCCGGGATGGTCCTGGCGCCCGTTGCGGCTTCGTTCGTGAACGCCGCCAGGACAGCCTGGGAGAGGGCGGGGCTCTCGATGCAGATGAATGCATTGTTAAAGGCGTTGCGCAGATAGGTCTGCGAGAACGACGCCGCGATGACCATCTGGATGCCGCGGTACTTGAGGGCGGTGGCGGCCTGTTCGCGGGAGGACCCGGCGCCGAAGTTGCGCCCGGCGACGATGATGTCGCCTTCGGCTGCGATCGACTGGAAGTCGGGGTCGTAGTTCGCCATCGCGTAGGTTGCCATTTCCTCGGGGGTGAGATCGTCGCGATAGGTCACGTCCTTGCCGTAGATGCCGTCGGTGTTGAGGTTGTCGACCGGCAGCAGCAGCGCGCGGCCGACGAGCCGCGCCGGGAAGCCCTCTCGGATGGCCACGCTTCGCTGCGGCGGTTTCCAGCCGAGATCCTTGAACGCGTGCTTCGGCACCGTCGATCCGAGGTCCTCGGGCCCGGTGATGTAACCGGCAATGGCCGAGGCGGCGACAACCGCGGGGCTGGCCAGATAGGCCTGGGCGTTGCGCGAGCCCATGCGGCCCTTGAAGTTCCGGTTGGTCGCCGAGATCCCGACCTCGCCGTCCTCCAGGAGTCCGACGCCGAGGCCGATACAGGCGCCGCAGCCCGGCGGCAGCGGGCGCGCGCCGGCGCGCAGGAGATCCCGCCAGGCGCCGTCCGCCTCGGCGTCCGCCTGGATTTCGGCGGACGCCGCGGCGACGTAGAGTTCGACGTCGTCCGCCACCTTGTGCCCTTCGAGCACCGCCGCCGCCTCCACCAGATCGTCGAGACGGGCGTTGGTGCACGACAGCAGATAGGCCTTGTGAATCCTGACCCGCTCCTCGGAGATTTCGGCGACCGGGCGCATCACGGAGACGGAATCGGGTCCCGAGACGTGGGGTGAGACCTTGTTGAGATCCAGCACGATCTCGGCGGCGTAACCGGCGTCCGCATCCGGGACCGGGGGAGCCGCCTCCCATCCCGCGACCATGCTCTCGGTCAGCCGGTCGGTGACTCCCGTTTCGGCGAGAACTGCAACCCGCTCCCGCAGATACTCGGCGGTGATGTCGTCGAACGGAAACCACCCGACGAGCGCACCCCACTCGGTCGTCATGTTGGAGATCGTCAGCCGCTCGGACATCGAGAGCCCTGCGATCCCCGGACCGTGGAACTCGACCGCCGCGTTGAGGACCTCGCCCGAGTTGTAGAGCCCGCACAGGGTGATGATGACGTCCTTGCCGGTGACGCCGGGCCGCAGCCGGCCGTTCAGAGTGACCTTGACGGTCCGCGGCACCTGCCACCAGGTGACGGCGCCCGCCCACAGGGCCGCGGCGTCCGTGCGCACGACGGGGGTGCCGACCGCGGCGAGAGCCCCGTACATGTTGGAGTGCGAGTCCGAAGCCACCACCAGGGTGCCGGGGTGGACGAATCCCTGCTCGACCATCAACTGGTGGCCGATGCCGGCGCCGGCGGGAAAGAACACGATGCCCTGGCTGTCGGCGAACTCCTGGATGCGCCGGTATTTCGCCAGGTTCTCCTCGCCCCTGTCCTGGACGTTGTGGTCGAGAGTGAACACCGGTTGGGAGGGATCGGCGACCCGGGTGGCGCCGATCGCGCGGAATTTGGGAAGGACCGCACCGGTGTTGTCGTGGGTCATGACATGCAACGGACGAACCATCACGATGTCGCCCGCCAGAACCTCGTGGCCGGGCTCCAAACCCTGTGCGTGTGCCTGAACGACTTTTTCGGTGATTGTCTGACCCACAGTAGCCTCCATTCTTCAGTTTTGAGTTGTGAGTTTTGAGTACCCGCCCGGCCTCCGGGAATTCGTCCCGCGTGGGTGGTGGGGAACTCAAAACTAAGAACTCAAAACTAAGAACTCTTCTCTCCGGTTACCACCAGATCTGCCATGAGCTCTCGAACATCGTCATAGGTTTCGGTGCGGTTGATGGCTGCTTGCATGCGTTCAACGTCCGAGGGGGAAGCGATACCGGCGGCGAGGGCCTTGAACTTGCCCGTGATCTCGGCGTCCGTGAGCGGGTTTCTCGGGTCGCCCTTGGGGTAGTCGAGCTGCTTCTCCACTTCGCGACCGTCGGTGGTGCGGATGACCACGCGCACCCGCTGCAGCGCGGGAAAGACCGCCTCGATGGCGGGGTCCGCGATGACCTTGACCTTGTTGAGCTGGGCGCGGATGGTCGGGTCCATAATCTTGGCGTCGGTGAACTGTACGGGCGTCACCTGACGCTCGGCCACGGCGGCTGCAATGACGTAGGGCAGCGAGTGGTCCGCCGTCTCCTTGGTCCGCGGGTCGTACTTCGACGGGTCGGCGAGAATGTCGGCCGCCCGGGCCAGGGAGTAGATCGTGACCGTTTCCACCTGGTCGGGGGCGAGATCGTGATCGTTCACGAGGTCGAGGGTCGCGGAGATCGGGGCATGGGTCAGCGCCTCGGTGGGGAAGAACTTCATGCCGCACTTCATGATGCGCCAGGAGTCCCCGAGACCCTCGGTGAGGATGTCGAACTTCCACTCGGTGTCGAAGACGTGGCTGAATCCCTCTTTGCCGTCGAGCACGTGCTCGGGCCCCGTGTAACCCTGTTCGGCCAGGAGCGCCGCCAGCACCCCGGACTGGGTCGCCATGGGGTCGACCGTGTTCTTCATCATGGTCAGCTTCCCTGCCGTCACCGAGCCCGGCGTGCAGTGGCGCGAGGCCGAGATCCCGATGGCGTGCTGCATCTTTTCGGCGTCGAGACCGAGCATGCGCGCGGCCGCGATCGGCGCCGCGGCGGCGGTGAGGGTGGCATGGTGCCAGCCGATCTCGCGGACGCCGGGGAACGAAGCCTCACAGAGGCGTTGTTCGAACTCATAGGCGAGGGCGATGCCGACCAGGAGGTCGCGGCCCGAACCCCCGGCGCGCTCGGCGGCAGCCATGGCGGCGGGGATGATGTCGGACGGGTGGCACGGGTCCTGTTGCCAGTAGATGTCGTTGTAGTCCATCACCCGGATCATCAGGGCGTTGAGGAGGGAGGCGGACACCGGGTCCCATTTTTCGCCGGTGACGAGCACGCGGCAGCTCCCCGGACCTGCCATCTCCCCGAGGACGGAGCGGGCGATGTGGACGTCGTGCTGCTGGGCGCCGCCGAGGGCGCAACCGACGGAGTCCATGAGAAATCTCTTGGCCTCGCGGACGACCTCTGACGGCAGGTCCTCGTAGCGGACCCGGGACGCCCAGTCGGAAATTCTGCGGGTGACGGTGGACATGATGCGGTGCCTCCAGGGAGATCGATGTGGGCCGCAACGCGGCGTGGGGATTGTAACTGAATGATTTCGGAATTCGGATTTCGGATTTCGGAATTTTCCTTGCCCGCCCCGTCGCTCGCCACGGTTTGTAGCGATGGTGGTGAAATGAGCGTGGTCGTGGTTCGGCGGAGGGTGTGCGCGAACATTCGAAATCCGAAATCCGAAATCCGAAATTGCTTTGGCAACGTCGTATGATATCGGCGACGGAGGATCCGGAATGGTTGTGGAGGGAAAGACGGCGGCGTGTCTGGCGGTGGGATCGGAACTGCTCGGCGACCGCAGGCTCGATTCCAACTCTCTCACCATTACACGGACCCTCGCCAGGTACGGCATTGCGGTCGAGGAAAAGCGGGTGGTGGGGGATTCGGTGGACCAGGTGGCCACCGCCATCCGCGAACTGAAAGGGCGCCACGACCTCGTGGTGGTGACCGGCGGTCTGGGGCCGACCGCCGACGACGTGACCCGCGACGCGGTGGCCCGGGCATTCGACCGCGGGATAGCCCCCAGCGCGGAAGTCGAGGGCTGGATCCGCAAGCGCTACCGGGACCTCGGCCGGACCATGCCCGAGGTGTGTCTGACCATGGCGCGGGTGGTCGAGGGTTCGCGGCCGCTGCGCAACAACCGCGGCTCCGCCCCGGGTTTGATGGTCGAGACCCACGGCCGCATCGTTGCCGTCTTCCCGGGAGTGCCCTTCGAAATGGAGGAGATGCTCGAGCGCGACCTCGTGCCGGAGATCGCGGCGTGGAGCGGGGGTGCGGCCAAGATCAGCCGGACACTCCTCCTCGGGGGCGTGGTGGAGTCGGACACCGAAGAGAAGGTCCGCCACCTGTACGACCGGTTCGGCCGCGAGAACGTGACGATACTCGCCTCCTATGGCGTGGTGCGGCTGGTGCTGTCGGCGGAGGGCGACGAGGCGGCCGCCCGCCGCCGGGTGCTGACCATGGAAGCCGCCTTCCGCGAGGTGCTGGACGACGACGTGGCGGGCGTCGACATCGACGGGCTCGCCGAGGTCGCGCTCCAGCAACTCCGGCAACGCCGGCAGACCCTGGCCACCGCCGAGTCCTGCACCGGCGGTCTGATCAGCGCGGATCTGACCGAGGTCCCGGGTTCCTCCGATGTGTTCCTCGGCGGTGTCGTGTCGTACTCGAACGAGGTCAAGGAGGGATTCCTGGACGTGCCGCACGAGACGCTGATGAAAAAAGGTGCGGTCTCGGACGAGGTGGCGCGGGCGATGGCTGCGGGGGCCCGGAGGCGGTTGAGCGCGGATTGGGGCATCGGCGTCACCGGAATCGCGGGACCCGGCGGCGGCACCGAGGACAAACCGGTCGGGCTCGTCCACTGGGCGGTCGCCGGTCCGCAGGGGATCGAATCCCGCCGTCGGGTTTTTCTCGGTGACCGCTCGATCATCCGTCGGTGGAGCGTCAACGCCGCACTCGATTCGCTGCGGCGGTGTCTCCTGGAAACGGGCCGGTGACCGACTCCGTGCGGGCATTCCTCGCGCTGGAGATCCCGGATCCGGTGAAAACGAGCCTGGAGGCTGCGCGGGATGCCGTGCGGGGCACATTGCCTCCCGCCAGGTGGACCCGACCCGAAGGCTGGCACCTCACCCTGAAGTTCCTCGGTGACTCCGACAAGGGCACGCTCGAGCGCCTGGCCTCGGACCTCGGTCCGCGGCTCGCGGGTCTCTCCGAGGTTGCAGTCGAGCTTTCGGGAGGTGGATTCTTCCCGTCGCCGGCCAGACCCAGGGTGGCGTGGATCGGCGGGTCGGCGGTGGGGGCGGCCCCGGTGGTCGATGCAGTGGAAGCAGCCGCGGTGCGAGCCGGGTACCCGGGGGAGAGGCGGCCCTGGACCGCGCACCTGACGATCGCCCGGTTGAAGTCGCGATGGCCGCCCGCTGCAGTCGAGGCGTATCTGGCGTGGGCGGACGGTCTCGCGGCCGCCAGGTTCGTTTGCGCCCGGGTTGTGCTGTTTGAAAGCAGCCTCCGGCCGGCAGGGGCGGTATACACTGCCCTCGAAAGGTTTCCGCTCGAGTGATCTTCGAAATCTTCCTCGTGGCACTTGCCTATGTCCTCGGTTCGTTGCCGACAGCGTACCTCCTGGTCCGCCTGATGACCGGCAAGGACGTTCGCACCACGGGCTCGGGCAACGTCGGCGCGACCAACGCGTTGAGAACCGCCGGTTGGAAGGTGGGCGTGGTCGTCACGATCATCGATGTCATGAAGGGCGCCCTCCCGGTGTGGCTGATGTCGCGGTTCAACCCCGAGAGCGGCTGGATCGCGGCCGCCATGTTGGCGGCGGTTCTCGGCCACTGTTACCCGGTGTGGCTCAAGTTCAAGGGCGGCAAGGGAGTGGCCACGTGTTTCGGGGCGTTCGTCGTGATCGCACCCTTGAGCGCGCTGGCCGCGCTTGTTCTGTGGGTGGTGGTTCTGGTCATTTCGCGCTGGGTGGCGCTCGCCTCGATGGTCGCCAGCGCCGCGTTTCCGCTGATCCTCAAGCTGATCGATCGACCGGACATGGTGACGTTGATGTCGGTGTCCGCCGCAGCCGTGATCATCATCCTCCGCCACAGTTCCAATATCCGTGGGATCTTGTCCGGCAGCGAGGTGAAGACCGGCGACGACTCCTGGAGGTGATATGAGGTTGAGCGTTTTCGGTGGTGGGTCCTGGGGCACGGCGGTGGCGCACCAATTGGCGCGCCGCGGACACGACGTGGTGATCTGGGCCCGCGAACCCGAAGTTGCCGACGGCATCAACTCCGGGCACCGCAACCCGCTGTTCGTCAGCGACCTCGATCTCGATCCCGGCATCAGGGCGACCGACGATCTGGAAGCCGCGGCACGCCACTCCGGCACCTGGCTGTGGGTCGTTCCCGCGCAATTCAGCCGTTCGGTGATGGAGGAGCTGAAACCCTTCGCCGATGACAGGGTCGTGATCGTCTCGGCGTCGAAGGGCATCGAGACCGGCACGCTCCGGCGCATGGACGAGGTGGCAGGCGAAACCCTCGGCGTGGGACCCGAGCGATTCTGCTGTCTCTCCGGCCCGACGTTTGCGCGCGAGGTCATCCTCGGCGATCCATCGGCGGCCGTCCTCGCCTGTCCGGACCTCGACCTCGCAGCACGGCTCCAGGAGGAGTTCTCAGACCACCATCTCCGCTGTTACGCGAGCACCGACCTGATCGGGGTGGAGCTTGCGGGAGCGCTCAAGAACGTGATCGCGATCGCCGCCGGAATCGTCGACGGCCTCGGCCTCGGCTTCAACACCCAGGCCGCTTTGATGACCCGCGGTTTGCACGAAATCACCCGCCTCGGTGTGGCGCTCGGCGCCGACGCCGAGACCTTTCGCGGTCTCGCCGGCATGGGTGATCTGGTTTTGACCTGCACCGGAGGGCTCTCCCGGAATCGCACCCTCGGCCAGCGCATGGGCAGGGGCGAGAAGCTCGAGAACATTCTCGGCTCCCAGCGCGAGGTGGTGGAAGGGGTTCGCACAACGCCGGCGGCGGCCCGGTTGGCGGAAGACCGGGGCGTGGTCATGCCGATCACCGACGCGATGACCCGGCTCCTCGCCGGCAACGTCGACCCCAAGACCGCGCTCCGCGAACTGATGACGCGGCAGCTCAGGGTGGAAGCAGAGCTGTGAGAATTAGGATTTCGGATTTCGGAATTCGGAATTTTGCCCTCCCACCCATGCCCGCTTTTTGCGCGGTTCCCAGCCAACGGCTTCTGATTCGGGGGAGGGCGGGCGGGAATCCGAAATCCGAAATCCGAAATTCCGAATTCCGTCGGGCGTCAACCCGCCCGTTCCTGTTCGTCTCTGCGGGATGCGGAGTCCGGGAACCAGGTTCCGCTCGGCGATGACGTGGATCGCCTTCGGGTACTCCGGGCACGCCAGCTCGCAGAGGCCGCAGCCGGTGCAGGCGCCGCTGCCGACGAGCGGCCGGTTGCCGATCAGAAGAATGGCCTGGTCGGGGTAGGGGCAGGCGGTGTAACACCTGGTGCAGGCTTCGCCGCGGAAGGTGACGCACCGCCTGGGGTCCACTTTGGCAATCCCGAGGCGAACGCGCGCCGGCCCGCCCGGGTCGACCAGCGCCCCTTCGCCGCAGGCGGCGATGCAGGGCAGGTCGTTACACAGGTAGCACGGCTTCACCGAAGGGTTGATCACCGGCACCAGCCGGTCGTCGTCGCGCTTGAGGCTGATGATGCTCTCGGTCGGGCACACCGGGATGCAGTCGCCGCACCCGGTGCAGGCATCGAGAAAGTCGGTGTCCGGCTTGAGAGCGCCGGGGGGACGCAGCACCTTGTCGGGATCCGGGCCCGCGGTACCGGTGGCGACGCTGGTCGTGCTGCGGAAGGCGTCGAACAGCCCGGTGAACAGCTCACGACGTGAACGGTGGCGACGGTCGCTCACGGCGCCCCTCCTACCGGGGATGGGATGGCGCTCCACGGCACCGGCGCGTCGATTTTCCGGATCTCGGTTCCGTCGAGGGCTTCCTGAAGCAGGGCGGACACGTCGAGGGCGGCCTCGCCATCCTCGAGCTCCGCGGCGGTCGACCGCGTGGCGGGGTTGTCGGGAAGGAGAAACGAGCAGCAGTCGAAATGGGGACGGATGGACGTCTCGTAGGTCCCGATCCGACGTGCGCGATCGATGATCTCGGGTTTGTCGAGGCTGATCAATGGACGCAGCACCGGCATCGACGCCACGGCCTCGACGGCGCGCAGATTCTGAATCGTCTGCGACGCCACCTGCCCCAGCGACTCGCCGGTGATGATCGCATCGGACCTGAAGCGGGAGGACGCCTTTTCGGCCAGACGCAGCATGAACCGACGATACAACAGGACCCGCAGCTCAGCCGGGCAATGGGCGGCGATCTGTTCTTGAATCCGCAGCAACGGCACCATGGCGAGGCGGGCCGGACCCTGATAGCGGACCAGGATCTTGACGAGGTCGACGACCTTTTCCAGACTCGCGGGGTCGGTGCGCGGCACCGAGTGGAAGTGGACGAAGTCGAGACGCATGCCGCGCTTCATCATCAGCCACGCGGCGACCGGCGAGTCGATGCCTCCCGAGATCATGCACGTGGCGCGGCCCCCGACGCCGACCGGCAGCCCGCCCGGCCCGGGAACCCGCCTGGTCCACACGAACAGTCCTCCGTCGTCGACCAGAACGTGGAGGGTCAGATCGGGGGAGGTGAGGTTGACCGGCCACCCGGTCGCCGCCTGAACGAAGGCGCCGATCGAGCTCTCGATTTCGGGCGATTTCAAGGGGAAACGTTTGTCCGATCTCGCACACCGGACCGCGAAGCTGTCGGCGTGGAGGTCGGGGAGCCTTTTCTCGAGGAGAGCCTGCAGCGACTCGAGAGTCGCCCCCCCGTGCTCGACGGCCATGATGGCGCCGAGACCGAACACGGTGCCGAGCCTTCGCGCGACTTCGGCGAACGCCACCGGCTCCGAAAGGTCGATGAGGACCCGCCACGCCGGGCGGCTGACGCGCAGGACCGGAAGGTCCGAGAGGGCCTTTTTGACGTTGTTCGTGAGCTTGCGCTCGAACCACATCCGGTTGCCGCCCTTGAGGCTGATCTCCGAGGTGGTCGCGAGGACGCGGGTCACGGTTTCCATCGGGAGAGGGTAGCACTTGATGAATTTCGGAATTCGGAATTCGGAATTCGGAATTTCGGATTTCGGATTTCGGATTTGCCACCCGCTCCCTGTCATCCCGACCGAGGGGGCGATGCGATCTCACTCCTCTGTCATCCCGACCGAGGGGGCGATGCGATCTCACTCCTCTGTCATCCCGACCGAGGGAGCGAAGCGACCGAGCGGAGGGATCTGGGGGGTGGTTTCTGGAACGGAGTCGCCTGAAGCCCCCGCCCAGATCCCTCCGCTACGGCCCTCCGGGCCTCCGGTCGGGATGACAGGAACGAGCGCTCGTTCTGGATGACGGCCACGCCACCCCTGTCATCCCGACCGAGGGGGCGATGCGATCTCACTCCTCTGTCATCCCGACCGAGGGAGCGAAGCGAACCACCTCCCTGTCATCCCGACCGAGGGAGCGAAGGCGAGTCACCTCCCTGTCATCCCGACCGAGGCGGAGCGACTGCGACCCTCCGACTGGCCTCCGGTCGGGATGACGGAACGAGCGCTCGCCGGATGACGGCCACGCCACCCCTGTCATCCCGACCGAGGGAGCGAAGGCGAACCACCTCCCTGTCATCCCGACCGAGGGAGCGAAGCGACCGAGCGGAGGGATCTGGGGGGTGGTTTCTGGAACGGAGTCGCCTGAAGCCCCCGCCCAGATCCCTCCGCTACGGCCCTCCGGGCCTCCGGTCGGGATGACAGGAACGAGCGCTCGCTCGGGATTACAGAACTCAAGGCCCTGCACGTTCGAGGGAAATGACCAGGAATGGGGGAGTTCGATAACTCGAAGGACCGGGTCGCCAGGTCAGAACACGATGCGGATCGGTTCGACGGCGAAGCAGAGGATGAAGATGAGGACGGCGAGCCAACCGATCATCCGCCGTCGGGGGTCCAGCGGAACGTCCTCGTCCCAGATCCGGCGGGTGAACGGGTTTCATGATGAGCGCGATGAGGACCCACAACCACCAACCCGGCCAGATGAAACCGAGGCCGGCGAGGACACCCAGAGACGGCCAGGCCGCCCGGCGCTGCCAGCTCCCGAAGAGCGCGTAGGTGATGTGGCCGCCGTCGAGCTGAGCCAGCGGCAGGAGGTTGAGGAGAGTAATGAACAACCCGAACCACGCGGCGACCCCGGTCGGGTGGATCCACAGAACCAGGTCGTCGGCGATCCCCGGATGCAGGACAGCCTCGAAGATCCGGTAGATCAGCGGCTCGGCAAACTGGATGTAGCCGCCGCCTTCGACTTTCTCGCCGACCTCGGACGCCGCGATGCCGTAGGCGAGAAAGGGCAACAGGGCTGCGAACCCCGCGATCGGGCCGGCGGCGCCCACGTCGAGCAATTGCCTCTTGTTGGCGATGGGGTCCTTGATCCGGATCACCGCGCCGAGAGTGCCGATGCCCAGAACTGGGATCGGAAAGGGGATGAAGAACGGCGGCGTGGCGGTCAGACCGTGGCGCCTCGCAGCCACGTAATGACCCAGTTCGTGGCACATGAGAATCGTCAGCAGCGGGACCGAGAACTTGAGTCCGGTCAGGTAGAAGCGGGGGTCGGTGAAGAGGTGGCCGAGCCCGAACCGGGCCGCTTCTGGCGGCAGGCTGCCCCAGAAGAGGCCGCCGATGATCGTGGTGCTGGCGAAGGTGAGGACGAAGAGCAGGCCGTGCAGCCACCAGCGGGGGCGGTAGGTCTGCGGCGGCAATGGAAAAGCCCCCTCGGACGGGCCGACGGGGCGTGGAGGTTCCGGTAACTGGTCCGGGTACACGCTCAGCTCATGTCGCGAAGCGCCTTGCCGGGTTTGAAGCGGATGGTTTTACCGGGCGGAATCTCGACCTCGCGGCCGGTCTTCGGATTGCGGCCGATTCCGCGTTTCCGATCCTTGACCTGAAAAACGCCGAATCCACGGAGCTCGATGCGGTCGCCTCGAAGGAGTGCACTCTTCATGCCCTCGAACAACGCGTTGACAGCATCGCTGGCTTTGGGTTTCGGGAGATCGGTCGCCTGCATCACCTGCTCGACCAGATCCGACTTGATCATCCACTCCTCCTTCCCCGGACGCGGGGATTGCGAAGTTATCCGAGAAGTTCATATCCTGTCAAGGCTTACAAGAAAACTCCCGCCGGCGCCGGCGGGAGTTCGATCGAACAGGACTGTTCTTCAACTGGACATCAGAACGGCACGTCGTCCGCGTCGTCGGGAAAGCTCTGGCCGACGCTGCCGTAGTCCGGCGCGTCGTGCCCGGCGCCGCCGCCTGACGGCCGGCCGCCGCCGCCGCCGAGAAGCTCCATCTCGCGGATGTGGACCTCGGTGCGGTATTTCGTCTGTCCTTCGACTTCGTACTTGCGGGTCCGGATCTGCCCCTCGATGTACAGTTGTTTGCCCTTGGTGACGTAGTTCTCGACGACGTCGACCATGCGGTCCCAGGCCACGATATTGTGCCACTCGGTGCGGGGATTGCCATTCTCGTCCTTCGACCGGCGGTCGGTGGTGGCGAGAGAAAAGGTGGCAAGCCTCATGCCGCTCGGGAGGGACTTGATCTCGGGATCCCTGCCGACGTTACCCAAAAGAATAGCCTTGTTGATTCCCATGGTTGGCTCCTCTCCGCGTGGACGGGACAGCGGAATCGTAACACAGACCGCCCGCCCGCCCATTTCGGATTTCGAATTTCGAATTTCCCACCCACCCCCGTCGGTTGACGAGGTTCGAGAGCTCAGGGTGGGTGAGACCGCACTTGGCGGAGGTGCCTTGGCATCGTCACCGTGTGGCCACGTTGTTGCGAAGCAGAGGTGGTACTTTGTCGTTCGTGAGCCAGGAAGATCGTGTCGTGCGCCACGCCTCGCGGATGGCGGTGGTGACCCTGTTCTGCCGGGTCACCGGCTACCTGCGAGACAAAGCGCTGTTCTCGGTGATCGGCGCCGGCGAGCTGTACGACATGTACCGCACGGCGAACCGCATCCCCAACGCCTTCCGCGGCCTGCTGGCCGAGGGCGCGCTGCACGCGGCCTTCGTGCCGACCCTGGCGCAGCTCGTAAGTCGCGAGGACGACGAGCGCAAAGATGCCCTCGAGCTGTTCCGAGGGCTGTTGGCGGTCATGCTGTTGGTGGTCGGACTGGTGGTGGCTGCCGGAATCGTGGCGTCGCCGTGGCTGGTGCGGCTCTACGCGAGCGGGTTCGAGGCCGTTCCAGGCAAGCTCGAGACCACGATCTTCATGAACCGATTGATGTTTCCCTACCTGCTCCTGATCTCGTTGGCGGCGCTGCTGCAGGGAGTGCTCAACAGCCATGAGCGGTTCCTGCTGTCGGCGTCGACGCCGGTCCTCCTCAACCTCACGTTGGCGGGCGCCGCGTGGTGGGCGGTCCCGCGATTCGCGAATGCGGAGATCGTCCTGTCGGCGGCGGTGGTGATCGGTGGTTTCCTCCAATTCGCGGTCCAGGCGCCGGCTGTGCGCCGGCTCGGTTACAGCCTGCGGCCCGCCTGGAGTGGTCTCTGGAACCCGCAGGTGCGCAGCGTTCTGCTGCTGATGTTGCCGGGTATTCCGGTGCTCGGCCTCAACCAGATCAACCAGCTCATATCCAACCGATTCGCGTCGTACATCGACTCGGGCGTCAGCTACACCTACGGCGCCTACCGGGTGACCGAGCTGATGTTCGGCGGCATCGTCGTGCAGCTGTCGACCGTCCTGCTGCCGGTGTTGTCGCGTGAGCTGCGGCTGGAGCCGGAGCGCGCGGCGCGGACCCTCCTCGGGACGATCACCCTCGTCAGCTTCGTCACCCTGCCCACGGCGGTGATCCTGGCGGTGCTGTCGCGCCCGATCATCGGCGTCCTCTTCGGCGGGGGCCGCTTCAACCTCCACGACGTCGAGGTGACCGGGCTGACGCTGACCGCGTACGCCTTTTCCCTGGTCGGGACCGGGCACGTCAAAGTCATGGCCAGCGCCTTCTTCGCCCACAAGAACACCCGCACGCCCGATGTGGGGCAGCCTCGTTTCGCTGATCGTCTTCACCGCGGCGTGCGCCGCGATGGTGGGGCCGTGGGGAACCGCCGGATTGGGTTGGGCGAACACCGTTGCGATGGCCTCCTACGGGCTCTTTCTGACGCTGCTGTACGGGAGGCTGCACGGGTTCCGGGGCGCGCCCCTGGGTCAGGCTGCCGCGGCCGTGGGTCGGCAGCTCGCGGCCTCGGCTGCCGTGGCGCTGCTCCTGTTCCAGCTGCGGCCGTGGCTCGCGGGCATCGATCACACGTCGCTCGACGGGGTGGTGAGGCTCGCCTCCGTGTTACTTCCGGCGGCGGTGGTCTACGTCGGCCTGGTGACCCTGCTCGGCGGCAGCGAGCTGAGATTGCTGGTGTCCTCGATCAAGGGAAGGGTCGACCGATGAAGATGGTCATCCAGCGGGTGACCCGGGCGGAGGTCCGGGTCGGTGGCGCCGTTGTCGGCCGGATCGGTGTCGGCCTCATGGTCCTGGTCGGGCTCGAACGGGATGATGCGGAGCCTCAGCTCGAACGGGCGGCGCGCCGGCTTTCCACCCTGCGGGTGTTTTCAGACGCCGAGGGTCGGATGAACCTGGGTCTGGACGAGGTCGGAGGCGCCGTGCTCGCGGTCTCGCAGTTCACCCTCGCCGGGTCGATCCGCAAGGGACGGCGGCCCGGGTTCGACCGCGCCATGCCCGGCGACCGGGCGGAGCCGATGTTCGAGAGGTTCGTGGAGCTCCTGCGGGCGGACGGAGTGTCGGTCGAGACCGGGAGATTCGGCGCACTCATGGAGGTCGAGCTGGTCAACGACGGCCCCGTCACCCTGATCTGGGAAGACAACCCTGCGGGGAGTTCTGAGTGTTGAGTGTTGAGTTTTGAGTTGAGCTTCGAAAAATGCCAGAAGAGATTGAGCTGTCCTTTCGAAAACTCAAAACTGAGAACTCAAAACTCAGAACTCAATCCGGACTGTCTCGCGCAGCGAGTCAGTCCGGATTGGCGGCTTTCCAGGTGGCCCAGAAATCCTGTGCCGCGGCGAGCTCCCCGATGGCGGCGAGAAACTGCTCGTCCGTCTCGAGAGCCGCCTGGTAGCCGGCGTCGAGACCGACGGTGGCGTTGTGGACCTCGACCAGGATACCGAGCTTGACGTCGGCGAGATCCTGCTCGTTGGTCCTGAGTGATTTCACGTTGTCGGCGGGTAGGATCTCGGAGTCCTCGACCCAGACGAAAAAGGCATCGAGCACCGTTGCGTTGACCGCGAACCCCCGCCCCATCGCGGCCTGCTCCTCGTCGGGCACGTCCTTGAGCAGGTCGATCGCGAATCGGAAGAACGCCGAGTTGCCGTACAGGCGGGCCAGATCTTCCGACAACGCCCGGGAGACGACGGTGACATCGGGGGTGATGCCCCCGCCGCCGAGCACCGTTCGTCCGGCGTCGGTTTCGTAGATCTCCTCGCCGTTGCCGCCGTTATTGCCGTTGCGGTGGGTGATGTAGTCGATAAACGAATCGTAGTCGCGCTGGATACAACGTCCGGACGGCGTGTAATACCGTGCGGTGGTGAGCGCGAGCCCGGCATCGCGCACGGTGAACACGGTCTGCACCAGGCCCTTGCCCCACGTGACTTCACCGATGACCAGCCCGCGGTCGTGATCCTGGACGGCCCCGGCGACGATCTCGGAAGCCGAGGCGGACCCCTCGTTGACCAGAACGATGACACCGCCCTCGAAGGTCTCGCCGTTGCCGGGCGCCATGAGGGTGGAGTGGCTCGTCCGAGTCCTGCCGCGGGTCGTCACCACCAGATCGTCCTTGGCCAGAAACGGGTCGGCGACACCGATCGCGGCGTCCAACGACCCGCCGGGGTTGTTGCGGAGGTCGAAGATGAGGTCCTGCATGCCCTCGGTCTGGAGGCGCTGAATGGCCTCGCGGACCTCGCGGGCGCTGCTCGAGGTGAACTCCGACAGACGGATGTAGCCGACGTCGGGACGGACCATGAACGCGTAGCGAACGGTGGTCTGGGGGATTCTGGTGCGCGTGATGTCGACCCCGAAGGGCTCGCTGAGCCCCGGCCGGGAGATCGTCATGTGGACGTCGGTGCCCTCCGGTCCGCGGACGAGGTCGACGACATCGTCGAGGCTCATGTCCTCGGTGTCCTGACCGCCGACCGCGGTGATGATGTCTCCGGTCCGGAGGCCCTTTGCCGCTGCCGGGGTGCCCGCCATCGGCGCGATCACCGTGATCTTGCCGTCCCGCCTCGAGATGATGATGCCGACCCCGAAGAACGAGCCCTCCTGCCGGGAACGCATCTTGTGGAAGGTTCGGGGGTCGAGGAAGTTCGAGTGCGGGTCGAGGACCTCGAGCATGCCGCCGATGCCGTCGTACACGATGTCGGCGGGATCCTCTTCGGTCGGCAGCCACTCGACGAGGAGGTTGACGACTCGTGACGCGCGGACCATGAGTTGGGTTTCTTCCTCGGGCACGGAACGCTCGCCGAACAGCGCGCCCGCGGTGGCCCCGCACAGGAGCACGACCAGGGCGACGACTATCGGGTAGAAACGGCGGCTTCTGTCTGTCATGTTCTTCCCATCCGTAGCTCGCCACACTCCACGGTGTGACACCATCTCAGTGTAACCTGCTTCGACCTACGGAAAGTCCACCCCACGTGTTTCCCGAGAGGATGCCGGGCACCTCCGCCGCACGCCGTCCCACCCGCCCTGAGCACCCGAGTGCTCAATGTCGGTGGGGGGGGTGGGTGGGAATTCAAAACTCAAAACTCAAAACTCAAAACTCAATCATGGGTATACTGGCGCCCTGGAGGTCCCCGTCGTGTTCGGTACCCTCGGCATGCCCGAGCTCATCCTCATCTTCGTCGTCGCGCTGCTGCTCTTCGGCCCGCGCAAGATGCCGGAGATCGGCAAGTCGATCGGGCGGGCCCTGGGTGAGTTCCGGCGTGCGTCGAACGAGTTCAAACGCACCATCGAGGACGAGGTGGCGGCGGACGGCCTGCGCGACGTGGGGAAAGACCTCGGGAGCCTGCGCGACGTCGGCAACGACCTCAAGGATCTCAAGCGCACGATCGAGAAACCGATTGCGACCACGATGAAAAAGATGATGGAAGATCCTGCCGAGGGGAGCGGGGGTGGGTCGGAGCCCGAAAGGATCGAGCCAAAGTGAGCTCGGTCGAGCGGGAGGAGATGGACCGCGACGACGAGGCGCCGGACGACGACCTGCCGCGGATGACCCTTCTCGATCACCTCGACGAGCTGCGGCGGCGGATCCTCTACAGCGTCATCGCCCTGTTCGTGGCCTTCCTCTCGAGCTGGTACTTCGCGCCGACGATTTTTCGGTGGCTGGAGCGTCCGATCCTGAGCGTGCTGCCTCCGGGAGAGCAGCTCGCATTCACCGAGCTCTCGGGCCCCTTCATGCTGTACATCAAGGTGGCGCTCCTGACGGCCATCTTCGTTGCGTCGCCGTTTCTCCTGTTGCAGCTGTGGTTGTTCCTGCGCCCCGGTCTGTACCGGAGGGAACGCCGGTTGGCGGCGCCGTTCATCGTCTTCACGACCATCTTCTTCGTCGCCGGGGGCTATTTCGGATACCGGATCGCTTTTCCCATGGTGGTGCGGTTCCTGCTCGGGGTCGGCCAGGACTTCAAACAGGTGGTCACCATCGACACCTACTTCTCGATGATGTCGAAGATCCTCCTCGGCCTCGGGCTGGTGTTCGAGATGCCGATGCTGATCTTCTTTCTCGCGCGACTCGGCATCGTCAGTGCCGGCCAGCTGATCCGCTGGTTCCGGTGGGCGGTGCTACTGATTTTCGTGGTGGCGGCGGTCATCACCCCGACTCCCGACGTGGCGACCCAGACGGTGTTCGCGGTGCCGATGATCCTGTTGTACCTGCTGGGTGTCGGGGTCGCGGCGCTCTTCGGCAAAAAACGGGATGCCGACGACTGACGACTGATCACCGGTTTCGGAGGATGGAGGATCGGAGCATGGAATCGATCGAGGCGGGTTGGGAGATCGGGTTTCCGGCCGCGACGGTGGAGGAGCTGTTGGTGGCGCTCGTGGTCCGCGATCTGGTCCACGGAGCCTCCTTCGATGTCGAGGCTCTCGAGGACGGCAGCGAGCTCGCTTTGGATTTCACCGCCGGCGACGAGTTGGACGGTGAGACCTACCAGTTGCTGCTGTCGGCGGAGGTCGCCGGTTCCGACGACCGCGACATGATCCAGGCATTTGCCGAGGAAATGCTCGAGGGGCTGGTCGACGAGGCGCAGGAGGCCGTGAACCAGCGTCAGGACATCGGCGCCAGGCCTCTCGGCGAGCTGGTCTTTCAGGCGGTTCCGGAGGAGGAGGAGCGATGGGACCTCGTGATCCCCGACTGGCTGGCGCCCGACGGCTCCGAGGTGCCCTTCGGGTTCAGGTCGTTTGACGCCGGGAAAGGCGAACCCTGGCCGGACAACGCGACCCTCGATCTTCACGGGAGGGTCGTCCTGGTGCCGTTTCAGGGCCGGGTCCACGCGTTCGGGATCCCGGCGCCGACCGGGTGGAACGACGAGCACGATGCCGATGACCCGGGCGGGCTCCCGGTGCACCCCGACGCGGGTTAGATTCAGGGCGTATCCCCTTGTGCTCCCGATAGAAGGCATGTATACTCCGCGCCCCTGGGGCCGCTCAGCGGCGCCCGGTTCCGGCAGGAGGCTTGGACGATGGACCTCATTCGTGAAGTGACACAGGACTACTTGAGAACGGATTTCCCGGATTTCCGGCCCGGCGACAACGTCAAGGTTCACGTGCGTCTCAAAGAAGGCGAAAAAGAACGCATTCAGGTCTTCGAAGGCCTGGTCATCGCCCGCAAGCACGGCGGCGTGTCGGAGACCTTTACGGTTCGCAAGATCTCGTCGGGGATCGGCGTCGAACGCACCTTCCCGCTGCACACGCCCTCGATCTCGAAGATCGAGGTCTCGCGGCGCGGTCGCGTCCGGCGGGCGAAGCTGTACTACATCCGTGATCTGCGCGGCAAGGCCGCCCGCATCAAGGAGCGGGACCGCGCCCGCTGACGACACCCGCGCCGAATTCGACACCGATCGAACCCTCCGGTGGTGAGCCATGCCCGAGCGGGTTGCTCTTGGCGCAAGGGACCGGCGACTTCTCGCGCAGGCTGATGCGGTCATCGGCGTCGACGAGGTCGGCCGCGGTGCCCTCGCGGGGCCGGTGGTCGTCTGCGCGGCCCGGTTTGCAGCCATCCCCCGTGATGTGGGCATCCAGGATTCCAAACAGCTGACCGCCAATCAACGGGAGTCCGCACTCGCGAGGTTGTCCGGGCTCGGGGTGCGGTGGGCCGTCTGTGAGGTCGGCCCGGCGGTCATCGATCGCATCAACATCCTCGAGGCGACCCGACTCGCGATGCGGGCGGCGGCCCTCGCGCTGGCCGTCCCGTCGGACGCTGTGATCACGGACCACCTGGATCCGGGCGATCTCGGATGCCGGGTCCTGTCGCCTGCCGGGGCCGATCGGGAGTACTTCTGCGTGGCGGCGGCGTCGATCATCGCCAAGGTCCACAGGGATCGGATCATGACGGTGTTGGGACGCCGCGACCCGCGCTGGGGCTGGGAACGGAACAAAGGGTACGGCACCGCCGAGCACCGCGCGGCGCTCGAACGGTGGCGACCGACCTGCCACCACCGGCTCAGCTTTTCCTGGACGCCGGTGCGAGTCTGAGGGACCGGCGCCGCAGATGAATCGCCAGCCGGTGGAGCCGGGCAAATCGATGGCGGGAACCGCTTTCCGCGCATGATCCGGGTCGCGTGCCTGTGCTACCATAAGTGCTGGGATCAGGACGCATCAGCCCGGTATGTTCACTGACGAAACGACGTTTCGAAGCCTCGTCGGGCACACCGGGCGGGGGAGACCGAAAGCACGATGGCGCTGAAACGGGACAAGGTCCTGAAAGATGCTGAGAAGCTTGTCCAAAAGGGCAAGCTGGATCAGGCCATCCGCGAGTACGAGAAGATCCTCAAGCGCTACCCCAACGACACCACCATCATCAACCGCGTGGGAGATCTGTACGGGCGTATCGGGCAGGTGCAGCGATCCATCGAGTTGTACGAGGAGATCGCCGACCACTTCACGAGCGACGGCTTTGTCACCAAGGCCATCGCGATACTCAAGAAGATCCAGCGGCTGGACCCGCAGCGGCTCGACATCTTCGAGCGTCTCGCGGCTCTGTACGTCGACCAGAGGTTGTTCGTCGAGGCCAAGCGCGAGTACCAGATTCTCGGTGATTGGTACGTCAAGAACGGAGAGCTCGAAAAGGCCATCGAGGCGCACGAGAAGCTCGTCGACCTGGATCCGGGCAACCACATTTCCTCCAAGCGGCTGGCCGATCTGTTGTTGCGGCGCGGCGAAATCGGATCGGCTCTCAAGGTCTACGACCGGCTCGGCTCGGTGCTGATCGAAGGGGGAAAGCTCGACGAGGCGGAGCGGCTCTACCGCAACCTGATCGCGCACGACACCGAGGGTGGCGAGTTCCTGGCGCGGGTGTGCGACGCGTTTCTCGATGCCGGCCGCACGGCGGTCGCGTGCGAGTTCTTGAACATCGCTGTCGATCGGTCGCCCGACGCGATCGAGCTCAAGGAGCTTCTTGCACGCGCGCACATAGCCATGGGCGACACCGAATCGGCGGTGGACCTCGCCAAACAGGTGCTCGCCGTAGAACCGACAAATCGAAAAATCCGCACCATCCTGGGCTCCGCCCTGGACGATGCCGGGGTTCCCGCAGCGCCTCTCGAGGTGTCCCTTTCGACGGTTGCCGAGATGCTCGACCGGAGCGACCATGCCGGCGCCCAGGCGGCTCTCAAGGTGCTGCTCGAAAAGGCTCCAAACGACCAGGATGTGTTGAAGCTGGCGGTTCGCGCCTGGACCCCGTCGAGCGATCAGGAAACCCTGTTCACCCTGAGGGCGGCGCTGGCCGAAAGTTATTTCAACACCGGCGAGCTGGAGGCGGCCAAACGCCTGTTTGTCGACCTCCTCGACACGCAGCCCGAAAACCAGCGTTTTCGCGAGCGGCTGGCCGCGCTCGACGACGTCAACGAGAACTTCTTCCGGGATCCGGGCGCTGCGCGTCCACCGGCGGCCAGACCGCCACAGAAGATCGAGGCGATCGAATTCGAGGAATCGATCGAAGAGATCGTCGAAGAACCGCCCGCACCCCTGCCGAAGATCGAGCCCGACCTGGAGCCCGTGACGCCCCTGGAGATGGAGACATCGATTCCCGTGGTGTCGACCGCCAGGGCCCGTACGGCGGCATCGACTCCGGAGGGGTTCGACCTCAAGGAGCGGTTGGCGGAGGCCGGGGTCTTCGCGAAGTACGGCCTCGTGGACAAGGCGATCAGCCACCTCGAGGATGTGGTTCTGTTCTGCCCGGATGAAATCGAACCGCGCCGCCGTCTCGCCCAGCTGTACGCGGAACACGGAGACCGGGACGCCGCCATCGCGATGGCGGCCCCGGTGGTCGAGCACCACCGCGCGCAGGGGACGATGGACGAGCTTGCCGGATTGTTGGCGTCGCTTCCCGAGCTCGAAGCCGTCCGTCCGCCGACGGCCCGAGCCGCGAAGCCGCACGCCGACGAACCGCCGACCGTATCGGGCAGACTGGTCGGGGCCGACCGGCCCGCCGCGTTCGACTTCACCGACGAGGACAGCGACCTCATCGAAGTGGTGGATATCGAGGGCGACTTCGATGCCGTCCTCACCGAGGAGGCTGAACCGGAGGTCGAGGAGAGCGCGATCGATTTCGGTCGCGTGCCGGCGCCCGCCGCGAAGCAGCGCCCGGTCGAGGAGCCGGCGGAGGTTTCCTTTGTCGATGCCGCGCCGGCGCCTCAAGCGCCGCCGCCGCCGCCCGCCGTCGAAGAGGTGGTTGCGGACGAGCTGGTGGAGATCTCCGACAGCTTCATCGGGCCCTCCATGGGCGACCTGGAGCAGATCGACTTCTTTATCGACCAGGAGCTGTACGAGGACGCGGCGCGGGTTCTCACGATGCTCGAGGAGGAGCACCCGGACGACCCCGCAGTGGCGGCCAGACGTCTCAAGCTGAAGGAGGTCGGCGTTCTCCTCGAGGCTGTGGAAACGGTCGAGGAAGGCGCCGAGGAGCTGTTTGCAGACGAAGAACAGTACATCGACCTCGCCAAGGAGCTCGAAGCCGAACTGGCCGCGGAAGAGGCGATGGTGGACGAAGCCACCGGCCGCGGCAAGGGCGAGGCGCTGCTCGAGGAGGTCTTCCGGGAGTTTCAGAAGGGCGTCGCCGAACAGCTGTCCGAGGAAGACTCCGACACCCACTTCAACCTCGGCATCGCCTACCGCGAAATGGGTCTGCACCCCGAGGCCATCCGCGAATTCCAGGTGGCCTCCCGCGACCCCGCCTACTTCGTCGAGAGCTGCTCGATCATCGGCGTCTGCTACCAGGAGCAGGGGATGTGGTCGGAAGCCGTGAGCTGGTTCCAGAAGGCGCTGGTGGCCCCGGACATCTCCGAGGACGCCCGTCTCGGGCTGCGCTACGACCTCGCGGTGGCCTACGAAGGGGCCGGCGACGTCGACCAGGCGCTGGGCCTGTTCGAGGAGATCTCGATGTCCGCCGCGACCTATCGGGACGTGGCCGACCGCCTCGCCAGCCTCGATCAGCAGCGCCAGGCGAATTAGTCGTTCACCTCCAACACGCGAATCCCGACCGGGCGACGGAGCGACCACCCACCCCTGTCATCCCGACCGAGGGAGCGGAGCGACTACCAACCCCTGTCATCCCGACCGAGGGAGCGGAGCCGATCCACCAACCCTCTGTCATCCCGACCGAGGGAGCGGAGCGACCACCAACCTCTGTCATCCCGACCGAGGGAGCGGAGCGACCACCAACCCCTCTGTCATCCCGACCGAGGGAGCGGAGCGACTACCAACCCCTGTCATCCCGACCGAGGGAGCGGAGCGACCGAGCGGAGGGATCTGGGGGGCGGCTCATGGAACGGCGTCGCCTGAAACCCCCACCCAGATCCCTCCGCTGCGGCCCTCCGGGCCTCCGGTCGGGATGACAGGAAGGAGCGGTCGCTCGCTCGGGATGGCGGCGGAAGAGGCTGCTTTCGCTCGGGATGACAGCCGACGTCGCTGCGAGCTCGGGATGACAGCCACGTCTGCTCGATTGCTCGGGATGACGGTGAAAGGGCACGTCGTCCGCTCGGGATGTCAGCGAGAGCGTGTGACGCCGATCCGCGGGCAGAGATCGTCGAGCGGGCAGCCGTTGCACCGCGGCGAGGTCGGGTTGCAGCGGTTCTGGCCGAACGTCACGAGGAGGTCGTTGATCGGGATCCAGAGATCCCGGGGGAGGACGTTCCGCAGGGCGTACTCGGTCTTCTCCGGCGTCGCGGTCGTCACCAGCCCGAGCCGGTTCGAAATCCGATGGACGTGGGTGTCGACGCAGATCGCCGGGACCCCGAACCCGAGACCGAGCACCAGGTTGGCGGTCTTCCGGCCGACACCCGGGAGTTCGAGCAGGGCCTGTTCCTCACCGGGGACCTCGCCGTCGTAGCGGTCCCGCAGAATTTCGCCGATCGTCCGCAGCTGCCGCGCCTTGGTGTTGTAAAAACCGGCCGGGAAGATGGCTTCGGCGATCGTCGCGGCGTCGAGCGCGGCCAGCGCGTCGGGGTTGTCGGCGATCGCGAACAGACGCCGGCTCGACGCGGCCGTGACCTCGTCCTTGGTCCGGAGAGAGATCACGCACGCCACCAGCAGCCGAAACGGTGAGCGCGAGGATTCCTGTTCCTCGGCGAGGGTGGTGACGCGGCAGGTGCGCCGGAAGTCCTCGAGCCGCCGCGCCAATTCGCGAACCCGGGAGGTGGGCCATCGCTTCATCGCCCGATCATGGCGGTTCCCCGATCGTCCGTCAATGAACGGATTAAACGTCGAAGTCTTCGAGTGTTAGAACATCCCTCGATTGACCTGGACTCACTCTCGATGTTAGGGTGTGCGCTCCAAATGGGAGGATTTCATGGCACCCAGTGGGCACTATGTTTTTACGTCCGAGTCCGTGACCGAAGGGCACCCGGACAAGATCGCCGACCAGATTTCCGACGCCGTCCTCGACGCGGTGCTGACCGATGACCCGCAAGGGCGGGTGGCCTGCGAGACGCTGGTGACGACCGGGCTCGCGTTTATCGCCGGCGAAATCACGACCAAGACCTACGTCGACTTTCCGGCCATCGTCCGCGAGACGATCCGGGAGATCGGTTACACCCGTGCGAAGTTCGGGTTCGATTACGAGACCTGCGCGGTCATCTCCTCGATCGATCCGCAGTCGCCCGACATCGCTCAGGGCGTCAATCCCGGAGGGGCCGGCGACCAGGGCCTGATGTTCGGCTACGCCACCAACGAGACGGCGGAACTCATGCCGATGCCGTTGGTGATGGCCCACCGGCTGACCAGGAGGCTGAGCGTCGCCCGACGCTCGGAAGCGGTCGAGTGGCTGCGGCCCGACGGTAAGGCCCAGGTGTCCATCGAATACGACGGCACCACCCCCAAACGCATCGAGGCGATCGTGGTCTCGTGCCAGCACGCCGACGAGATCGAAACCGCCGAGCTGCGGCGCCAGGTTCGCGCCGAGATCATCGACGTCGCGCTGCCCGCCGAGATGATCGACGCCGACACCAAGATCCACATCAACCCCACCGGCCGGTTCGTGATCGGAGGCCCGCAGGGAGATTGCGGCGTCACCGGGCGCAAGATCATCGTCGACACCTACGGCGGCGTCGGCAGGCACGGCGGCGGCGCGTTTTCCGGTAAGGACCCGTCCAAGGTCGACCGATCTGCCTGTTACATGGCCCGCCACGTCGCGAAAAACATCGTCGCCTCGGGTCTGGCCGCCCGCACCGAGGTCCAGCTCGCCTACGCCATCGGCGTGGTTGACCCGGTTTCGGTCATGGTCGACACCTTCGGGACCGGCGAGGTGCCGGATGAGCGCATCACCGCGGCGGTCCGCGAGGTCTTCGCGCTGTCGCCGCTGGGCATCATCAAGTACCTCGACCTGCTGCGGCCGATCTACAGGCAGACCGCGGCGTTCGGGCACTTCGGCCGCGACAACCCGGACTTCACGTGGGAGAAGACCGACCGTGCCGCCGACCTCCGCACCGCCTGCGGCCTCTGAGTCGGCCGGTGGGGCGGATCGCGGACGGCGGGAGGCGTCCGGTGGCACGGCGATTGCGTGGTCGTTGAACGATCGATCACGGTGACCTCTTGCCCGGGATCGAAAGCGCCGTCAGGGTTGTATTTGCGGGCTTCTTCGGGTCTTCGATGATCGGCAACGCGGAGTGTGACGAGCCACCATGACCGCCAACAAAGGCATTTTCGGCACACAAGGGTCGCTGCGCCTGCAGTACGCGGCGGCGGCGGCGGTCTTCCTCGTGCTCGTCCTCGGCATCATCTTCCTGTTCGGCCACCTGATTTCGGGGTCGCTCTCGCGGAGGTATCTCGAGGACGTGCTCGCGGGCGGCCGCGAGGAAGCGCGGCGGATCGCGGCCGAGCTCGGCGGGGCGGAGGTGAAGGAGCTCGACGTCGTCGAGACCCGCCGCGAGGTCCTGTCGCGAACCCTCGAGGGCGATCCGGAACGCCGCATCTGGCAGTCGATCGAGGTCACCGACAGCGCCGGCACGGTCGTGTACTCGTCCCGCAGTCAGTCGCGGGAGGAGATCCCGGAGGCTCTGGCAGAGGACCTGCAGATCCAGGGAACGCTGTCCGACCAGAACGTCATCGAGACCGAAAACCCGTACCGCATCACCGTGCCCCTGGGAGAGGTCGGCAATGTGGTCCTCAACGTCGACCGCGCCGAGGTGGCAGCGAGGGTCTCGGAACTTCGCGGCGACCTCCTGACCCAGACCATCGGCATCGCCGTGTTGACGCTCGCGACCCTCCTGCTGGCGTTCGCCTTCGTGTGGTTCCTCATCCAACGCACCCGGCGTCTCGAGGCGCAGAGATTCGAGGCGGAGGAGATGGCGGCGCTGGGAGCGCTGGCAGCCAACCTGGCGCACGAGATCCGGAACCCGCTGAACTCCATCAACCTCAACCTCGAACTGCTCGGCGAGGACCTGCCGATTGACAGCGGCAGCGCCGCCCGATCGCTCGCCTCGACGCGCGAAGAGGTCGGGCGGCTGGCGAGCCTGGTCAGCGACTTTCTCACCTACGCGCGGCCCGGCGAACCCGAGCTGGAGCCGGTGCGCGTCGACGGCATGCTCAAGGACGTGTGCGAGTTTCTGTCGGCGGAGGCCCGCCGCGAGGGTGTTCACCTCCGGGTCGCCCCGGGGCTGCCGGCGGTTGCGGTGTTGAGCGACCCGGGCCAGCTCCGCCAGGTGCTGCTGAACCTCGTGATCAACGCCGTCCAGGCCGTCAACGAGCTGCCGCCGGACAGGCGGGTGGTGGAGCTGACCGCCGATGACCGCGAAAAAACGGTCGTGATGGCCGTTCGCGACCGCGGCAACGGGATTCCCGCCGACGAGCTGACCCGGGTGCGCAAGGCCTTCTACACGCGGCGTCGCGGAGGCAGCGGGCTGGGGCTGGCCATCGCCGAGCGCTTCATCGAAGCGCAGGATGGATGGATCGAGCTCGAAAATCTGGAACCAAACGGCTTCGAGGCGCGGGTCGTCTTGCCCATCGCCGGCGAAGCTGGCAAGATAGGCGGGTGACCGGCTGAGAAGGAGTTTCTCCCGGCACCCCTGGAGGATTGAATGAAGCGACATACTCTGGCCGCCGGTCTCGCGATCGGGGTCCTGGCACTCGCGGTCCCGGCCGGCGCCCAGTTCCTGGCGGCCGATCTTCTCTACATTCCGGGCGTCGCCCATACCGACGGCGAGGGCGAGAGCCGGTGGCGGTCCGACGTCTACATCACCAACGTCGAACAGGAAGCCGACGTCGACGTGGCGATCGTCTACCTCAGGACGGGTCTGGTTTCCAACGCCGAGGAGTTCGTCGATCGCAGCACCTGGCTCGGCGGCACCGAAGGCGACGGATTTGGACAGGTCGATCCGCTGCTCGCGAATATCCCCCCCGGCGGCACCGTGGTGCTGGAAGACCCGATCGGCACCTACTGGCCGAACGAACAGGGGACCGCGAACTTCGGCGCTCTGGTGGTCTTCGCCTACGAGTCCGGCACGCTCGAAGACGACGGAACGCGGGTGTATGAGAACGTGATCGTCAACTCGAGGGTCTACACCCCGAAGACCTTCTACGAGCCCGATCCCGACAACGAGGGCGAGTTCCTCGAGGTGACGGGAACCTATGGCCAGACGCTGCCCGGCGTCCCCTGGTACAACCTTGCGGACCCCTCGGCGCTGAGCGACGAGGGTGACTTCACCTTCCAGATTCTGTCGGGCGCTGCCCAGAACACGGATTTTCGTTACAACGTCGGGATCCTCAACGCGTCCGATCCTCTGACCTCCATCACCCTCGTGCTGCAACCCTTCAAGGGCGACGGTGAACCCTTCCGTGACTCGAATGACAACCCTGTCCTGCGGTCGGTGACCATGCCGCCGATGTCGCACGTGCAGTACAACAACATCATGTCCTCGCTGTTCGGCCTTTCGGAGGTCCCGAACGACACGACCATCGACGTCGGTTTTGTCAGCTGGACGTCGGCGAACTCGCAGCCGGTCGTGGGCATGACGGTCTACGGGACGATGATCGACAATCGCACCGACGACTCGACGGCGATCCTGCCGGCGTTTGCATTCCCGTACAACGTCGAATGCCAGTGGCCGCCGAGCGGCGGGACCAAGGCCGAGGTTGGCGGAATTCAGCGCGTGTCCGATCGACCTCTTGAGATTCCCCCTCGATGAGGCGACCGAAAACGGAGATTTGACAACCCGGGTGCGGGTGGTATCATCCCGCGGATGCGCGGGAGACCCCCGCAGAAAAGGAGAACACGATGGCCGACCCTGGTGACAAGCTCGCTGATAACGTACCCGGAAAGTGGTACGTGGATTCGAACTGCATCGACTGTGACGTCTGCAGGACGACCGCCCCGAATAATTTCGCAGCCAACGAGGACGAGGGCTACTCCTACGTCAGCAAACAGCCCGCGAACGACGACGAGCAGGCCCAGGTCGAAGAGGCCATGGAGTCGTGCCCGACCGAAGCCATCGGCAACGACGGCTGATCGCACCCCGAACGATTTCTCACCCGGCCGGTGCGTCACCGGCCGGTTTTTTGTTGTCTTTTGCTATCATCCGCCGGGTCCGAACGGACGGTTCGGGCGCAGCGAGGAGGCTCCATGCGTGTCCTGTCGGGTGTTCAACCATCCGGATCTCTCCATGTCGGCAACTACTTCGGCGCCGTCCGCCAGTTCGTGCGCCTCCAGGAGGAGAACGAGTGTTTTTTCTTCCTCGCCGATCTCCACGCCTTGACCACGGTCCAGGACCCGGTACGGCTCCGTGAACTGATCGCCGACCTTGCCGCCAGCTATCTCGCCCTGGGCCTCGATCCTGCAAAAAGCGTCGTCTACCGACAGTCCGATCTGCCGGAGGTCACCGAACTGTCGTGGTATCTGTCCACCGTGACCTCGATGGGCCTCCTCCAACGCTGCCACTCCTTCAAGGACAAGGTGGCGCAGGGCGTGGTGCCGAACCACGGGCTCTTCGCCTACCCGGTGCTGATGGCCGCCGACATCCTCATCGTCAAGAGCGATCTGGTTCCCGTGGGCAAGGACCAGAAACAGCACCTCGAGGTGACCCGCGACGTCGCCGCCTCCTTTCACGCCACCTACGGTGACGAGGTCTTCGTGCTGCCCGAGCCCCTGATC
This sequence comes from Candidatus Sulfomarinibacteraceae bacterium, assembly GCA_963823345.1. GTDB lineage: Bacteria > Acidobacteriota > Thermoanaerobaculia > Thermoanaerobaculales > Sulfomarinibacteraceae > Sulfomarinibacter. Next base: position 14,268 of record CAWGLE010000023.1, on the reverse strand, counting down.
CTCGCTGACGTGGCCGTGGTGCCCGGCGTCGACGGCCGCAAGATGAGCAAGTCCTACGACAACGCCATCGAGATCTTCGGGCCCGAAAAGCCGATCCGCAAGAAGATCATGGGCATCGTCACCGATTCGACGCCGGTCGAGGCGCCCAAGCCGACCGAGGACAACACCCTCTATCACCTGCTCAAGATCTTCGCCCCCGACCCCGCCGAGCGGGCGTGGGTCGAGACCGCCTTCGCCGAGGGCGGCGTGGGCTACGGCGACATGAAGAAGCGGCTCTTCGACTACTACCTGCAGACCTTCGGCGACGCCCGCGCCCGCTACGACGAGCTGCGCAGCGACCCGGCCGAGCTCGAGCGCATCCTCAAAGCCGGCGCCGACACCGCCCGGCAGACCGTCGCCCCGCTGATGGACGAGGTGCGCAGGGTGGTCGGGATCCGCTGACGAGGAGAATTTCGGATTTCGGATTTCGGATTTCGGATTTTTCGAAATGCCGCCCCGCCGCCCGGCAGGCGGGACGCCTGCCCCACAAGCCTTCCCGTGCGCTTCTGAACCTGTCATCCCGACCGGAGGCCCGAAGGCCGTCCCCATCCTCTGTCATCCCGACCGGAGGCCCGAAGGGCCGTAGCGGAGGGATCTGGGTGGGGGCTCATGGCAGGATCTCTCCTGAAGCCGCCCCCCAGATTCCTCGGCTGCGTCACCCTGCGGGCGACTCCGCTCGGAATGACACGTAGGAACTGTCATCCCGACCGGAGGCCGAAGGCCGTCCTCCACTCCTCTGTCATCCGACCGGAGCCCGAGACCGTCCTCCACTCTGTCATCCCGACCGGAGGCCCGAGGGCCGTCCTCCATCCTCTGTCCTCCCGACCGGAGGCCCGAAGGCCGTCCTCCACCCTTTGTCATCCCGACCGGAGGCCCGAAGGGCCGTAGCGGAGGGATCTGGGCGGGGGTTGAAGGCGACGCCCTCTCGGCACCCCCCACCCGGCAGGCGGGACGCCTGCCCCATCCGGCTTCGCCTTCGGCTATGCCGTGACAGGCACTATTGGCTTGCTGGTGCGGGCGGAGTCCGAAGGACGAAGCCCCATGGGGCGGCCGTCCCGGCTGCCGGGCGGGTGGGTGGAAAATTCGAAATTCGAAATCAGCGCGTGAGCGCGGCGCGCATCGCGTCCTTCGGCGGCACGGTCTGCATGAAGGCGGCGAACTGGGCGACCCCCTGGTGCAGCAGCACGTCGCGCCCGTCGGCAACCGCCAGCCCCGCTTCGCGGGCGCGCGCCACCAACGCCGTCGAGTGGTCGGCGTACACCATGTCGACCACGGCTGCGGCCCTTGCGATCTCGGCCTCTGAAAACGGACACGGCCCTTCGGGATCGCGTCCGAGCGGCGTCGCGTTGACCAGGATCGCGGCATCCGCCGGGAAGGCGCCCGCCGCGCACCACTCGACCCCGATCCTCTCCGCCGTGTCCTTCGCCCGCTCGTCGGAACGGCTCCGCACGCACGACGTCCGCACCCGCCAGGTCGAGACCGACGGCCGCCCCCCGCGCCGCTCCGCCGGTTCCCTGAACCACCGCCCGGCGGCCCGCCGGGTCGAAGCCGAGACTGACGAGAGAACCGACGATCCCGTCGGCGTCGGTGTTCTCGGCCACCACCTTGCCGACGTTGAGGACCAGCGTGTTGGCGGCGCCGGCGCGCCGAACCCGCGGCGCCGCGAGGTCCGCCGCCTCTGCGGCCAGGTCCTTGTACGGCGTGGTCACCGCCCAACCGTGGGCGTGAAGACCGATGCGGTCGAAGCACGTGTCGCCCCGCGGCACGAAGAGCTCCTCGAGCTCGGCGGCGTCAGGCACGCTGATCGGGAGCATCAGATAGGGGAGGCCCAACGCGCGGTAGGCCGCCGCGTGCAGCGCCGGGCTGAGGCTGCGGCTGACATCCGAACCAACCACACCGTAGAGCCGCTGCGGGGGGCCGTTGAGGTGCGAGATGACGCTGGTGGTCTGCGCGATCGTCAGCTGGCCCGGCGCCGCCTCCGCGCCTTCGCTCCACGCAGCAAAGGAAAACGGAGGGCCGAGAAGCGGCGCGAGATAGCGGCTGGCCGCGCCGGGCAGCGCCCATCGCAAAGGTCAGCAACCGCCGCCGCTGCCGCGCGCGATCGTTGAACCGCCCGTGCAGGGCACAGAACCGACATCAGATCGGCAACCGAGGTCGCTGTCGGCACCACCTTCACCCAGCGCGCCTTCGACTCCAGCATCCCCTCGACGATCTCGCCGAGGTCCTCCGGCGTGCCGTCGACCGAGTGCCACGACAACACCACCTGTTCCGGCGCCAACCCCAGCTCCCGAATCAGTCGCCCGTCCCGCTCGTGCTCGAGATCGATCAGCGCCGCGCCGGCCTCACGCGCGGCCTCCAGCACCGCCCGCCGCTCGACCGGGTCGGTCGACCCGCGGCCGCCCTCGGCGCTCGATCTCAACGTCACCAGCACCGGCAGCGGACACGCTCTGATCGCCGCTCTCAGGTCGATCCCCGGAAACAGATCCGCCCGCACCTCGACGATCGACGCCCCCTCCGGCGGCCGCGCGATCGCTTCCAACGGGTTCTCCGCAACCTCCGGCGTCAGTGAAACGATCCAATCCATGGCGCAGAGCATAGCAACCCCGCCGGCAACACCCGGTTCGAGGTACCGATGTGTCTGACGTCCACCCCGTCGGTGCCGGGCTCATGATCCGTCAGGTATCGGTTTCGTGGAACTGGCCGCTGACGTACTTGTGGAGCACGCTGGCTACGAGCGTCTGGTACGGGATGCCCTCTCGAAGAGCCCTTTTTTGAAGGGCGTTGAGGTCCTTCGACGAAATCCGGATGTTGATGCGCCGGTCCTTCTTGAAGGTCGCAGCCGCATACTCCCGGTAGCGGGCCACCTCCCGGTCGCGATCAGGTGCCGACCGCCACTCGCCGGCCTCGACCGAATCGAGGAGCTCCTTTTCGTCTTTCTCGAGCTTGCTCATTTCGAGCCTCCCAGGTAATCCCGCGTCGCCTTGCGACTCGGGATGATGGTCTTCAGAAACACCTCCTGCTCGTCCTCTACGAACGGCACGAGGTAGGCATAGCCTTCGACGTCGACGACCAGGATGCGTTGCCCCGGGTACTTCTCCGGGTCAGCGTGCTCGAGGATGTCGAGGACGTCGCCGTTCTCGATGTGAAAGACGATTTCCTCGAACGAGATTCCCCGGCCACCCTGGAGAAGCTGGTTCTTCTCGGGACTCCAGGAAAAGTACTTCACAACTCAGAATATGATCCGTTGTGTGCCTTTTGTCAACAGATCGATTCGCAGCGCTGCCCCACGAAATGTCCCTGAACGGGTTGTGGGGCACGCGTCCCGCGTGCCGGGCGGGTGGTTGGCTACGGCTGGATGTCGCCCCTCCCGCCCGGCAGCCGGGACGGCCGCCCCACAAAACGAGTCTGAACGGGTTGTGGGGCACGCGTCCCGCGTGCCGGGTGGGTGGTCAGCTATGGCTGGTTGTCGCCCCGCCCACCCGGCAGCCGGGACGGCAGCTCCACAAGAATAAGCGTCACGTTCCTCATCGCTGCATTGGGTCCGCTGCCCGTGGGGCATGATGCACCACTGGGAAGCGTGATCCCCATGTGTTTCGGGATCAGGGTTCGTTGCGCAGGCCGAGCTGGATGGCGATCGCCCGGTCGACGGCCTCGAGCTCGGGGAGGGAGAGGGCTCCGAGGCGTTTCGAAAGGCGGTGTTTCGCCACGGTCCGGATCTGGTTCGCGACCGCACGGGACGGTTTGCCGAGGCCGCTCGAGTCGCTTTCGATGCGAGCCTCGTAGGGCTGGAGCCCGCGATCCGAACCGGGATGGTAAAGTCGCACCGACCGGCTCATGAAGAGGAGGATTCGGACGGTGACGGACGCGACAGTGCCGACGACAGGCGGGCCGGCAGTCCTGGACCGCTGGTCGGCTCGCAAGGTGCAGCCGATCGTGGTGCTCTACGTGGTCGCTGTGTTCGCGGTCTTTGGCGCGGTGGCGCACTTTGTCGTTCACTCCACCGACGCCGTGAAGGCTCTGGCCATCGCCGCTCTCGGTGCCGTGGCCGCGACCGTCCCGGGCGTGATGGAACGGGTGGAGTATCGCCTCACGGAGTCGGGGCTCGAGAAGCGGTCGGCGAAAAGGAGCCCGGGTCCGTTCCAGGAGGTCTTCCGCTGGCCCGAGCTGAGCCGGGTCGTTCCGACCGGGCACGGATTCAAGTACTTCAAGGCCACGAACGAGCCGAACCCACTCCGGAGGTTCTGGCGCCGGCACTTCTCCGACGTGTGCTCCGGCGAGGTTCGCGTGGAGCGGGAGGATCTCGAGAGGGTCCTGGGGCTCGTCGAGCGGCAGGGGGTCCCGGTCAGGTAGGCGTGGGGGGTGTTCGCGGTCAGGGCGTCAAGCTCTGCGCCGGCCTCTGCGCAGGCGCGCGACGATATCCGCGAGGTACGCGCCCGCCTCGGCCCGCTCGCCGGTTCGCTGAGCCTTGAAAAAGGTGCCCGACACCCACTTCCGTTGTTGCGGTATCTGGTGCCTGTGGGCCGGCCCTCAGGTTGAACTCAACGACCCCTTCGCTGCGTTTGTTGAACCGAGTATCCAGTGCTCCACCGGGTGCGACAGGAAGTCTGCGAGGCTGATGCCGTCGCCGCCGACGAGTAATGTTCTGTCTGGCGAGAAAGCCTGGGCGAAAGCCGCCAGACCGGAGAGCGAACCGCGGCGTCGAGCGCTCTTGACCTCGATTGCAAGGAGACGGCGACCAGCCTGCACGACGAAGTCGACCTCGCGGTTGCGGTCGCGCCAGTAGAAGAGTTCGCACCGCCCCATGGCCGCAGCATTCGCGAGGTGGGCGCCGACAGCCGACTCGGTCAGGTGGCCGAGAAACTCGTGGTCCTTTGTGACCTCCGTCGGGGAGAGCCCGGATTGGGCCGTCATGAGCGCGGTGTCGAGGACCTGGAGCTTGGGGCTCGACCCGCGCTGGCGCAAGGTTTCGCCGGCGTATTTCGGCACGCCGGTGAGCATGCCGATTCCGGACAGCAGATCCAGGTAGTGGGCGAGAGTGGTTGTGTTGCCGGCATCCTGCAGCTGGCCGAGCATTTTGTTGTAGGAGAGAATCTGGCCGGAATAGCGGCAGCCGAGCTCGAAGAGGCGCCGCAAGAGCGCCGGCTTGTCGACCCGCCGCATGAGCAGGACGTCCCGCGAAATGGTGGTTTCGATCAACGAGTCGAGGATGTAACGACGCCAGCGGTCGGCATCTTCTGCAAGCGGGGCGGCGCCGGGATAGCCGCCGAAATAGAGAAACCGGTCAAGGGAGAACCCGAATGCTGAGCGCATTTCGGCAAACGACCAGTGAGGGAGGCGTAGCTGCTCAAAGCGTCCGGCCAGACTTTCGACGAGACCGGCCCGGACCAGCAGAGGTGCCGAGCCCAGCAGGACGACGTGGAGCGGCAGCCCGGCCGCGCTGTCCTCGTCCCACAGCCGTTTGACCGCCTCCGACCAGCCAGGGATTTTCTGGATCTCGTCGAGAGCCAGCACCGCGCCGGTTTCGCCGTCGCGGGCCACCAGACGTGCGGCGTCCCATTGGGCCCGCAACCAGCCAGCGTCACGCAGCGTTGGTTCGTCGGCGGAGGCGAAGCGGTGCGGGCGGTCGAGTCCTTCCAAGACCTGGCGCACGAGCGTGGTCTTGCCGACCTGGCGCGCTCCGGTGACGACCTGGAGGAATCGTCGAGGCTCACGGAGCCTGGAGGACAGGGAGTTGGCAAACTCGCGGACGAACGACGGCAACGGGGATTCTCTCACCATGATGAGTAATTTTACTCAATTGTTTGAGTAAATTGCAAGCGCCCGTCGGGCCCTTCGGGTTGTTGCACCGGAACAGCGGGCGCGCGCCGTCCGTTGTTTGAATGTGACACTTGACAATGTGACAGTCAAGATGTCATATTTAGTGTCATGGACGAGGCACGCTACTCCATAGGCGAGATCGCGGAACGTGGTGGGGTCACGCGGCGGACGGTGCGCTACTACGTGCAGCGGGGGCTGATTCCGGAGCCGTCTGGGCCGTCGGGCGGGGTGAGCACTACGGGCCGGAGCACCTGGCGGCGGTGCTGCGGGTGAAGGCGCTGCAGGAGCAGGGGGCGACGCTCGAGGAGATCCGGCGCCACATGGCGGGTGAGCCACTGCCGGTGGGGGAGTCGGAGAGGCCTCCACGTGCTGAGGAGAAAGCAACCGGGCGGCGGGATCCGGGTGCGAGGCAGAAAACCTCGGCGCTCACGGCTCGGCCGGGCCAGGTCTGGATGCGGCAGGGCGTGATGCCCGGTTTCGAGCTGCACGTGCTCGGGGCAGACAGGGCGCTGACGGAGCGGCAGCTCGCCGCTCTGGCACGGTTCATCAACGAATTGGGGGGCGAGGGAGGCGACGATGAGGGCTGAAGCTGCGGAAGTGATGGCCGGCGCGTATGTGGCGGCGAAGGGACGGCGAGGAGAGTCGGGTGCGGCGATCCCTCTGCTGGGCGTGAACGTTGTCGCCGAGATCACGGGCCCGACGAGCCGGGTCGTGATGCGGCAGCGCTTCCGCAACGAAGGCACAAAGCCGATCGAGGCGGTGTACGTCTTCCCGGCGCCGGAGAAGGCGGCGGTGACCGGGTTGGTCATCGAGACCGGTGGCCGGCGCATCGTGGGCACGGTCAAGGAGAAGGAGCAGGCCTTCGACGTGTACGACGAGGCGCTCGCCGCCGGCCACGGCGCGGTGCTGTTGGACGCCCACCGGCCCAACGTGTTCCAGGCGAGCGTCGGCAATCTGGCGGCGGGGCAGGAGATGGTGGTCGAGCTCGAGCTGGGTGATGGAGCTCGGCTGGGAGGGCGAGTCGCTGCGCTTCGCGCTGCCCACCACCGTTGCGCCGCGTTATGCGCCGGCCGAGGATCGCGCCGGCATCGGTCAGAGCGAGGCCGAGAAGCTCAACCCGCCGACCGCCTTCGAGGTGCCCTACGGCCTCGAGTTCCGGGCCGAGGTGGACATCCCCGGCGGGATCGCGCGGCATCGAGTCGCCCTCGCACCCGCTGCGCTGGAAGCCGCGCGGCGAGGGGGCGACGGTCGAGCTGTCCCAGGAGACGGCTGCCATGAACGAGGACCTGGTGCTGCTGATCGCGCCGGCCGCCCCGCGCGAGCCGCACGCAGTGGTGGAGCGGCAGGAGGACGGGTCGGCGGTGGCGGCGGTGTCGTTTCTGCCGGAGCTCGATGCCGGCCCGCGGATGCCGCGTGAGGTGATCTTCCTGATCGACCGCTCGGGCTCGATGGGCGGCGGCTCGATCGAGGAGGCGAAGCGGGCGCTGCAGCTCTGTCTGCGCAGCCTGCAGGAGGGCGACCGCTTCGACATCATCAGCTTCGGTTCGCACCACGAGTCGATGTTCGGGAAATGCCGGCCGTACTCGCAGACGAGCCTCGAGGAGGCGGCGGCGCTATGTGAAAGCGATCGACGCCGACATGGGCGGCACCGAGATCATGGGCCCGCTGGCCGAGGCGCTCGAGCGGACGGACGCGGGCATGCCGCGGGCAGTCGTGCTGCTGACCGACGGCGAGGTCACGAACGACGGTGCCGTCATCGACCTCGCGGGGCGCCACGCCGGATCGGCGAGGGTCTTCACCATCGGCATCGGCCACGGCCCGAGCGAGCACTTCATCAACGGCGTCGCCCGCGCGAGCGGCGGCGTTGCCGAGTTCATCAAACCGGGCGAGCGCATCGAGCCCAAGGTGCTGCGGCAGTTCGCGCGGCTCGGCGTCGCCCGTGGTCGAGGACGTGCGGGTGGAGTGGAATGGCGATGTCGTGGAGGAGCGCGTGCCGTACCAGCAGGCGCAGATCTTCGACGGCGAGCCGTTCCTGGTTTACCTGCGGCTGCCCCGGCTCGAGGCGGGCACGGTGCGGTTGGCCGGCCGGCTCGGTGAAACCGAGATGAGCTGGGAAGTGCCGGTCGACCCGGCGGCCGCGGTCGGGGGCACGGCGATCGGCGCCCTGGCGGCGCGCGCCGAGATCCGCGACCTCGAGGAGGGGACGAGCCGATTGCATCAGAAGGGCGGATCGCGGCAGCGCGGTCGCCTGGAGACCCGGGTCGCCAAGGCCATCGTCGACCTCGGCGTGCGCTACCAGCTCGCGTCGTCGCAGACGTCCTTTGTCGCGGTCGAGGAGCGGGACGGGAAAGAGGTGCAGGAGCGCGGCCGGCTGGTGCTGGTGCCGCAGGCCCTGACCCGGGATTGGGGTGGAGTCATGCTCGCGTCGATGGCGCCCGCCGCGGCCGTCATGAGTTCGCGTGCGCCGATGATGGCCGATATGGATTCATTCGATTTTTCGACGGGCGACGTGCACGCCTGCATGGGTCCGCCGCCGGCGGCCTCGCCCCCGGACCGATTCGAACGACGCGGCGAAGAGCGTCGCAAGGCACTATTCGGCGGACATTCGTACCGAGGATCACGACGCCGTCACCCTGCTCCAGCGCGCAGACGGGTCGTGGGAGCTCGATCAGGCACTGGCCAAGGCGGTCGGTCTGAAGCTGAAGACCCTGCAACACCTGGCGGCCGGGCTCGAGGGAGTCGCCGACGCCGAAACCGTCGTCGCCACCGCGGTCGCGCTCGCCTATCTTCGACTCAACGCCCTCGACTCGATGCGGGAGTGGCGGCTGCTCGCCAAGAAGGCCGAAGCATGGCTCGATGCCAGGCTCGCCGGAACCAAGCACACCCGCGCTGAGGTCACGTCGCTCGCGAGGATCGAGTTAGGTCGAGACCGGCGCGGGGCTTGAGCAATCGTCGGAGCTTATTGTGGGCACGCGTGCCGGGTGGGTGGTCGGCTACGGCAGGACGGCGCCCCTCCCACCCGGCAGCCGGGACGGCCGCCCCACAACCCGTCGCCGACGCATCGAAACCTGTCATCCCGACCGAGGCGGGGTCCGTCCTCCAAACTGTCATCCCGACCGAGGCGGGGTCCGTCCTCCAAACTGTCATCCCGACCGAAGGCCCGGAGGGCCGTAGTGGAGGGATCTGGGTGGGGGCTGCAGGCAACGTCCTTTCGGCCCCTCCCGCCCGGCAGCCGGGACGGCCGCCCCACAACCCGTCGCCGACGCATCGAAACCTGTCATCCCGACCGAGGCGGGGTCCGTCCTCCAAACTGTCATCCCGACCGAAGGCCCGGAGGGCCGTAGCGGAGGGATCTGGGCGGGGGCTGCAGGCAACGTCCTTTCGGCACCTCCCACCCGGCAGCCGGGACGGCCGCCCCACAACCCGTCGCAGACGCATCGAAACCTGTCATCCCGACCGAGGCGGGGTCCGTCCTCCAAACTGTCATCCCGACCGAAGGCCCGGAGGGCCGTAGCGGAGGGATCTGGGCGGGGGCTGCAGGCAACATCCTTTCGGCACCTCCCACCCGGCAGCCGGGACGGCTGCTCTACACATCTGGTGCCGCCCTCCGCTAGGTAGGGATGGTCCCCGCCCGCTCGATCCTCACACGTCCTGAGTGATCGACATCAGTCCCCCCGAGTGGACGGACGCGCCATCGTGCAGCCGCGTACACTCGATCTGAGTTCGGGCATCGGTCTTGCTCATGTTCCAGGAGTGGACGAAAGGAGGCAGGCACGATGCATCGCGTTTTCTTGATGGTTTCGACTCTCGTGCTGCTGGGGGTTTCGATGGTTGCGGCCGAGGATCCGGCCGGGACGGAGCAGCGCATCTGGGTGCCAGTCCCCGCGACGCCGGGGACGAACGGCGGCTACACGGTGTCCACGCCGGGCGAGCCGACGATCACCATTCGCTCGGACTTCGAGCGGCGGCTACACGATCCAACAGGCCGGTGAGGCGCCGATCTCGGTCAAGCCGACCTGGGGCGGCGGCTATGAGGTGCAGCCGGTCGGCGGGCTGCCCACGTATGTCAGACCGGCCTGGAACGGCGGCTACACGGTTGACACGGTCGGTGAGGCCAGGACGTATATCAAGCCGGGTTGGAACGGCGGATTGACGATCGACGCGCCGGGCGAGGCGCCGACCTACGTCAGACCGGAGTGGGGCGGCGTGGGATTCACCATCGACCCGCCGGACGGGCCGACCGCGACCGTCAAACCGTTGTGGGGTACTGAGGTCTCGACCGCGCTTCCCATACCGGTCCCGATCACGATCGGGGACTGAGAGCGCGAGTCACCACCTCGCCTCCAAACCAAGAAGAGAGGTGAATAGCCTCGGAAGCGATGTGGACATCTCGCTGGTGTTCTTGGTTGGGGGAGGCCTTGGGGGCGGCTCGAGCCGCGTATCTTTGAGACTGAAACTCCAGTAGACTCCTCCGGAGGTACCTTCCAGTGAGGCCCAACCGGAACGACAGCTGAACGTGCGCGCCACTGACGCCGTGATGGCGGCGCCTCATGTGGACCAACCGATCCGTGCGGAGATCTTCGGCGTGGAGCGTCTGGAGCAACACGCCGAGAGCCTGGCCGCGGCCCAACGGACGACGGAGAAACCGTCAAAAGGAGTAAATCTCCTCGCCCGGATCGATGACGACGCGCGGGTCCTTCTCGCGGCCTACAGGGACATTGCCGAGACGGTGCGGGAGAAGAAGGAAATCACGCCTGCCGCGGAGTGGCTCCTCGACAACTTCCACATCGTCGACGAACAGATCCGGGACATCCGGGACCACCTCCCGAAGGGCTATTACCGTCTGCTGCCCAAGATCGCGGAGGGTCACCTCGTCGGACACCCCCGCGTCTTCGGGCTGGCCTGGGCCTACGTCGCCCACACCGACAGCCGGTTTCAGCAGGAGACCCTGCGCCAGTTCGTCCGCGCCTACCAGCGCGTTCAACCGCTGACCATCGGCGAGGGGTGGGCGATCGCCATCCACCTCCGGGTGGCCCTGGTGGAGAACCTGCGGCGATTGGCGCAGCTGATCGTCCGCTCCCGTGAGGCGCGGGCCAGGGCCGACGAGCTGGCTGACCGGCTGTTGGGTCTCAGCGGCTGGCCGGCGGAGGCGGGGGAGCAGATTCTGCTGCGCCTGGGCGACGGCCTCCTGACCGACGCTTTCGCCATGCAGCTCTTCCAGCGGCTTAGGGACCAGGACCCCTCGGTCGTACCGGTGCTGGACCGGCTCAACGAGATGCTGAGCGCCCAGGGGACGTCGGCCGATGAGGTGATCGCCCGGGAGCAGCACGCCCAGGGTGCGGCCAACGTCACCGTCTGCAACATCATTACCAGCATGCACTGGATGTCCTCGGTCGACTGGACCGGTTTTTTCGAGTCGGTCAGCCTGGTGGACGATACTCTCCGCGCTCTCCCGGGGTTCGCCGACATGGACTCCGAGACCAGGAGCCTGTGCCGGGCCCAGATCGAACTGCTCTCCCGGGGCTCGGGGCACCCGGAGCTCGAGGTGGCGCGGGATGCCGTGCGCCTGGCGCGCGAGGCGGGCGGCGAGACCACGCCGGATGCTCGCCCCGGCGAACGGGGGGCGGGGGAGTCCGCGCCCGTTCCCCCGGACAGCGTCCCCGAGCGAGCCGGCGTTCGTCGGCGTGCCGAGGAGTATCCGGCGTACTACATCCTGTCCCATGGGCGGCTGGAGTTCGAGAAACATCTTGGCCTGCGTGTTCCCGTGCGAATCCGGCTCCGCCGCTTCTATCGCGCTCATGCGGTCGTCGGCTACCTGGGAGCGATTGCCGGCCTCACCGCCGCCCTGCTCTCCTGCGCCCTGACGCCCACCTGGAACGCCGGGGCGGGCCTTGCGGTCGTCGTCCTGCTGGGGATCCTGGGTCTCGTGCCGGCCTCGGAGATTGCGTTGGTCCTCGTCCACCGCCTGGTGACGTCTCTCGTCGCACCCAGGTTGCACCCCAAGCTCGAGCTCTCCCGCGGAGTGCCTCCGGAATTTCGATCGATGGTCGTCGTACCGACGTTTCTGACCGGGCGGGCCGACATCGAAGAACAGCTCGAGCGGCTCGAGGTGCACTACCTCGCGAACTCCGAAGGGCACCTCCACTTTGCCCTCCTCTCCGACTGGACGGACTCCAGCCACGAGCACCGGCCCGGAGACGACGAACTCCTCACGGCCCTGATCGAGGGCGTCGAGCGACTGAACGAGAAGTACGAGGGCCCGACCGGAGGGGGAAAGCGGTTCCTCGTGTTGCATCGGCGACGTCTGTGGAACGACGGCGAAGGCAAGTGGATCGGCTGGGAGAGGAAGCGGGGCAAGCTCCACGAGCTGAACCGTCTGCTGCGTGGCGCGACCGATACCACGTTCCTGCCGATCAACGGACGGCCGCCCGAGGTGCCGGAGGGGGTTCGCTATGTCATTACCCTGGATGCCGACACCCGGCTCCCCAAAGGGGCCGCGTACCGGTTGATCGGTGCGATCGCGCACCCGTTCAACCGGCCGCGGTTCGACCCGCACAAAGGACGCGTCGTCGGGGGCTACGGGATCCTGCAACCCCGGATCACGCCGTCGTTGCCGACCGGCCCCCGCAGCACCACCTACCAGCGAATCGTCTCCGGCCCCGGCGGCGTCGACCCCTACGCAGCGGCGGTGTCCGATGTCTACCAGGACCTGTTCGAGGGGGGCTCATACACGGGGAAGGGGATCTACGACGTCGACATCTTCGAGGCGGCTCTGGAGGGGAAGGTCCCGGAGAGCGCCCTTCTCAGCCACGATCTTTTCGAGGGCGTGTTCGCGCGCGCGGGGCTGCTGACCGACGTGGATCTCTTCGAGGAGTTCCCCACCAACTACGAGGTGGCCGCTCGCCGCCACCACCGATGGGCGCGGGGCGATTGGCAGCTCCTGCCGTGGATTCTGGGCCACGCGCGGAACACCGCCGGGCGGAAAGAGAAGGCCCGCATTCCCGCCGAGGATCGGTGGAAGATGGTGGACAACCTCCGCCGGAGCCTGGCCGCGCCGTCGTCGCTGCTGGTGTTGGTGGCCGCATGGATCCTGGCCGATGTCCCGGCGCTCCTGTGGGCCGGTCTGATCGTGGGATCGATCGCGGTGCCGGCCTTTTTCCCGGTCCTCGACAATCTCCGGCCGCGGCGATCGCGGATCTCCAAACGAAGCTACCTGCGCGCGGTGGGCCGTGACATCTTCGTGGCCTCGTCGCAGACCTTGCTCGTTGTCACCATGCTCGCCGATCAGGCGTGTCTGATGGCGGATGCGGTCGCACGCACGCTCTGGCGGGTCTACCTGACGCGGAGAAACATGCTCGAGTGGGTGACGGCGGCGCAGGCCGGCTACGGGGCCACGCTGACGTTGAGGGCCTTTTACCGGGACCTTCGCTGGGGCGTGCTGGTTGCCCTCGGGGCCGGCTCGCTCTGCGTGGCATTCAAACCGGAAGCTCTGCCCGTAGCGGCTCCGTTCATTCTCCTCTGGGTGTTGGCGCCGGCCTTCGCCCTCCGCGTCAGCGTGCCCTCGGAGGACGCGGCCTTTCCGGCGCTCTCCACCCGGGAGACGCGCTCGCTTCGGCTCATCGCCCGTCGCACCTGGCGCTTCTTCGAGACCTTTGTCGACGACGAGGAGCACGCCCTCCCGCCCGACAACTTCCAGGAGGACCCCGAGCCCGTTCGGGCCCACCGAACCTCACCGACCAATATGGGCCTCTATCTGCTCAGCGTGATGAGCGCGCACGACTTCGGCTGGATCGGCGCTCAGGACACTGCGGATCGGCTCGAGGCGACGTTGCAGACCATGGACGATCTGCACCGCGTCCAGGGCCACTTCTGCAATTGGTACGACACCCTGGACCTGCGGCCGTTGGAGCCGATCTACATCTCCACCGTCGACAGCGGCAACCTCGCCGGGCACCTGATCGCCCTCGCCCAGGCGTGCCGTGAACTCGCGCGTCGCCGGCCTTTCGGCCCCGAAACCCTGGCAGGCGTCGGTGACGCCGTCCACCTGCTGCTCGAGTCGCTGGTAACGGCCGTGCCTCCGCGGCTCGAGCACACGGTCGCGGCGGGACCGCTCCGTGAAGCCGCGGAAGGCATACTGGCCGTTCTCGAGGGTCCCCCGACGGCCGGCGTCGCGTGGGCTCGGCGCCTCGAAGACCTCGGGGCCCGGGCGGAGAGGCTCGTGGATAACGCCTCGAGCCTCACCGACAACGGCGGCGATATCTCCACGACCGAGGTCCTGGCATGGGCGAGGGCTGTTCGGGATACCATCCGGAGCCACGCCCGGGACATCGAAACCGACGCGCTCTTCGAGAGGATCGAGGGGCAGGCGAGGGCGGAGACGATTCTCGGCCACCACTTGTCCGACCTCGCAGT
>CAWGLE010000022.1:0-487669 GCA_963823345.1 Candidatus Sulfomarinibacteraceae bacterium | reverse complement strand
CCCTTTATCGGTGCCAGGAGAAACGAAGTTAACAAAGTGACGCTGGATGGCGTCGGGGGTGTTCTTCCCATCTCCACTTTGTTTACATTGTTTCTCCTGGCGCTGATGTGCGCATCGCTGGCAAAAATGCGACCATTTGTTCGATTCTCGCTCGGTATCCACCTTCTGCCTTGACGACCAATCCGGTTTCAACCAGGAAATTCAAATCTCGCTTAACCGTTTTGTCCGTTTTGTTAGCGTAGGATTCGGCCATCCTCGGACTGATCTGCCTCATCCCATGAGTTGGTACAGGCTCTTTACAAGTACTCAGGTCGATGACCAGTTTTCGACGCCTGATGTTCGACACAGATTCCTTTTTGTGTCGAAAGATCTCATGGACGAAGTTGATCCAGTGGACTTCCATTTGTTGTTCGCGAATATGTCTTATTTGATCTCGGAGCCCGTCGATGAATCCTCGTAGCGCATATTCGACAAACGGCAACGGGTCGCCGCCGTTCTGATGTGCGGCATCCAGCTGCCGGTAGTAGTCGGCACGCGTGAGATTGTAGTGGTTACTCAACAGGTGGGCCGCCACCGCGGGCACCCCACTGGACAACAGAATTTCGAGTTCTATCAGCCTGGCTGTTCTACCGTTTCCATCGCCAAATGGGTGAATCCAAGCGATGTACAGGTGAGCCAGAACGGCCTTGATGATTCCGTAGACCATCTCATACCCTTGGGGGACCGGGAATCCTGTGTTCATCCACTCAGAGAACCTGTCTACGAGGAATTCGATGTCTTCGTGGGGCGCACCAAGGTACCGGACTACCCCAACAGAATGCCCTCGGAATTTACCTGGTACTACCTCGGGCGGTAAATCAAGGCCATCAAGGACGAAATGATTGTATCGCTTGAGTTCGTCAGCAGAAATTTTCACCGTGTCACCGCTGAAGACGCGATTCTGGATGTCGTTGCATGCTGCCAGAACGTTGTCAATCTCGCGTTTCATGTATTCCTTGGATGGCGGCAGTACCAAGTCTCCTTGCATGTGAAGCCGAACCTCTTCTTCGGACAAGCGTATTTCCCTCGATGGCGGTTGTCGCCGCCGCTCCTTTGGCAAGATAAACTTGGAGGAGTTCCCGCTGAACCGCTGGCTTGAGGGGCACGCCCGAGATGTGTTCAATTTTTGATTGTGCCTCTCCCAACAAAAGCCAGAGGCTATGGCGGGCCGGTCGAAGATCAAGTGAAAAATTGATCCACGGGTGTGTCCTCTCATAAGTCCGGCCCATTGTCCACCTCCATGTCCTTAGACATGTCCATTGTTATTATTATAAATAATACTCTTACGCAGAAATTTCAAGGCAATATGTCCAGCATGTTGACCACAATCGTGGGCCAACATGAGTGGCAGGCCCGCTGTACCGTAGTCGTTTGTCATTACTGCGGTACTTCTGACCTTGGTCTGATTGCGACCGTGCCGAGAGCCATCGGCGGGTGGTCGTTCCCGCCGAGGGGCGCCGGTCAATGGTCGTGGCCGAATTGGAAGGTCGGAGTGGTGGTCAGCCTACGACCATCCGGCGGATCCGGCGCGAGGCTGCGCCCCCTGGGCGTGGTCGTTCCCGCCGAGGGGCGCCGGTCAATGGTCGTGGCCGAAATGGAAGGTTGGGGTGGTGGTCGGCCTACGACCATCCGGCGGCTCCGGCGTGAGGCCGTGCCCCCTGGGCATGGCCAACCCCCCGAGGGGGTTGGTGAGCACTCGAGAGGTGAAGAGAAGTGGTGCGAAAGGGGGGACTCGACACCGCCGCCGGCTGCGCGAGCGATTCAGGCCTCATCCGAAGGAAGAGGCCATGAAGAGCACGCAGACGGGGGTGCTGCGAGTCCATGTCGCTTCAATCAGCGCCGAATCTCGGGATTTGGCAGGGAGACCTGGATGAGAAGAATGGTGCGAAAGGGGGGACTCGAACCCCCACACCCGTAAGGGCACAAGAACCTGAATCTTGCGCGTCTACCAGTTCCGCCACTTTCGCACACAGGCGGGAGGGCATGGTAGATCAGGGGAGGCAGACCGTCAAGGCGGTTGGCGGTGCAATTGGCCGGAAAACCGTTCGGACCGCGTCGGCTCGACTAAGATCCTCGCAGGTGAAAGCTCGCTGCGACAACCGAAAGGGGGCTCGAAATGCGGTTGAACACGAAGGCGTTTGCGCTGAGCTGCGGGATCCTGTGGGGGCTGGCCGTCCTTCTGGCCACGGTGTGGATCATCGTGTTCGGGTTCGACGGAACCGTGATGATCAACCTCGATCACTTCTACTTCGGCTACAACATCAGTTACCTGGGGGCCGTCATCGGCGGCATCTGGGGTTTCGTCGACGGCCTGATCGGCGGTGCGATCTTCGCGTGGCTCTACAACAAGCTGGCCGGCGCGCAATAGCGCCGGCGATTTCGGAATTCGGAATTCGGATTTCGAATTTCGCCCGCCCGCCCGGCAGCCGGGACGGCTGCCCCACAATTTTCCGACAGATCTGAGCCCGGGGGAGGGCGGGCGGGAATTCAAAATTCAGAATTCAAAATTCAGAATTGACGGTGTTGTGCTTCAATAGCACCCATGACAGCGAAAAGCACAGACAATGAGATCGATGCGGCCGGGGTTCTGGCTGCGATCCACGAACGCGGACAGAAGGGCCTGACCATCCAGCAACTGGTCAACCAGGTGGCCGCCGAGCAGGACATGGACCGATCCGAGACGCGGCACCGGCTGCGCCCGGTCCTCAAGAAACTGCAACGCGACGGGCTGGTCGTCCTGGGCCGCGGCAAGCGCTACTTCGTGCCGGAGGCGTCGAACCTGGTGAGCGGCAAGCTGCGGCGGGTGGCGGGCGGCCACGTGGAGCTGGTGGCGCCGGGCCTCGAGGGCCCTGCGGTGCGGGTCCCGCCGCGTGCACTCCGCGGCGCGCTCGACGGCGACACGGTCCTGGTGCGGTTGGAGAAACCGCGCAAGCGGGCGCGCGCCGACGGCGTCCGCGAGGGTGTCGTGGTGCGCGTCATCGAACGCAGCCGCAGCGAGGTCGTGGGCCGCTGGATGGTGGGCGGCGGACGTCCGCACGTGCGTCCGCTCGACCGGCGGCTGCGTTTCAAGGTGGAGCCGACCGGTTCGCGGGTCGAGGGGCAGCCGGACGAGGGCGAGATGGTGGTGATCTCGCTCGACACGGTCGACTCGCAGGGCGAGACCGCCCGCGGCGAGATCCTGGAACGGCTCGGCCGGCTCGAGGACCCCGGCGTGGTGGAGCGGGTCGTCCTGCGGCTGCACGGGATCGAGACGGAGTTCCCTGCAGCCGCGCTGCAGGAGGCGGAGCGGTTGCCCGGAGAAATCTCGGCCGAGGAACTCGCAGGTCGCGAGGACCGCCGCGGCGAGCCGGTGATCACGATCGACGGCGCCACCGCGCGGGACTTCGACGACGCGGTCAGCGCCCGCCGCGGCCACAACGGGGCGATCGAGGTCGAGGTGCACATCGCCGACGTCAGCCACTTCGTCCGCCCCGGCACGGCGCTCGACGACTCGGCCCGAGAGAGGGGCACCTCGGTCTACCTGCCCGGCGTGTGCGTGCCCATGCTGCCGGAACGGCTTTCCAACGATCTGTGCTCGCTGCGCGAGGATGTCGACCGTTTGACCTTCAGCGTGCGCTACACCATCGATCGCAAGGGCGGGATCACCTCGGCATCCACCTATGACTCGGTCATCAGGTCGCGCCGCCGCTGCACCTACGACGAGGTGGCCGAGTGGTTGGAGCTGCCGAAGGTCGAGTGGCCCAAGGAGACGGTGTCCTTTGCCGACTCGCTCGACCTCCTGGCCGAGGCCGCCAGGCGGTTGGGCACGGCGCGCCGTGAGCGTGGCAGCCTCGACTTCGACCTCGCCGAGCCCGAGCTGATCCTCGACCCCGAGGGCCGGGTGGTGGCCATCCAACCCGCGGCCCGCAACCGCGCCCACCGCCTGATCGAGGAGCTGATGGTGGCCGCCAACAGCTGCGTGGCCGGGATCCTGATGGAGGCCGACCAGCCCGGGCTCTACCGGGTGCACGACCAGCCGGAGGCCTCCCGCGTCGAGGAGCTCAAACAGGTGGTGACGGACCTCGGTTTCCGGCTCAAGGGCGACTCGCGGTCGCTCGAGCCCTCGGCGCTGCAGGAGTTGCTGGAGGCCGCCGACGGCCGGCCCGAGGAACGGCTGGTCGACATGCTGGTGCTGAGAACGCTCGCGCGGGCCCTCTACAGCCCCGAACCCAGGGGCCACTACGCGCTGACCACCGACGAATACCTCCACTTCACATCGCCGATCCGGCGCTACCCCGACCTTGTGGTGCACCGGATGCTCCGACAACTCAGTCAGGAGGGACCGCTGCGGGAGGGCGACAAGCGGGCCGCCGTGGAGGCGGAGCTGAAGGAGCTCGGCGAGTCGTGCTCGGCGGCCGAGCGGCGGGCCGAGGCGGCGGAACGGGCGGCGGTCGAGTGGAAGACGGTGCTCTTCCTGCGCGAGCGGGAGGGCGAGGAGTTTGCGGGCCACATCTCGGGGGTGACGGACTTCGGGCTCTTTGTCCGCCTCGACGAGATCTCGGTCGACGGCATGGTCCACATCTCGGAGCTCGGCGACGACTACTACGTGTATGACGACCGCCGCCACCGGTTGGTGGGGGAGCGGACATCGAGGGTGTGGCGCCTGGGCGATGCTATCGATGTCACGCTGGTCCGCGTGGACCTCGAGACCATGCAGCTGCAGTTCCTGCCGGTCGGTGTCGAGCCCGACGCCCGCGCCGCGCGAAAAAGCGGACGGCCGCGGAAGAAGACGGTGAAACGTTAAAACGTTGAACGTTAGAACGTTAGAACGTTAGATTGTTTCCACTCACTCGTCCTCCAGGTGCTCGTGTGGCGGTCGGACGATGCGAGAATGTGAACCACGTCGAGTCAGGGAAACGGAGGTTTGGATGCCGAGAGTCGAGGTCAACGGGATCGGGATCCACTACGAGGAGCACGGGTCCGGCCCGCCGCTGGTGATGATCGGCGGACTGGGGGCCGACACCTACCTGTGGTCGAAGCAGGTGCCGGCGTTTGCGGAGCGGTTCCGGGTGGTGGTCTTCGACAACCGGGGGTCCGGCGAGTCGGACAAACCGGACGAGCCGTACTCGATCCCGATGTTCGTGGCCGACACGGTCGGGCTGATGCGGGCGATGGGCATCGAGAGGGCGCACGTGGTGGGCGCGTCGCTGGGCGGGCTGATCGCGCAGGAGCTCGTGCTGACCCACCCCGAGATGGTGGACCGGCTGGTGCTGGTCTGCACCACCAGCAACGGCCCGAGGAGCGTCCGACCGTCGCTGTGGTCGTTGATCCCGATGGTGTTCGCGCTGCGCCGGACCGGCGACCCCGCGGCGGACACCCGGAGGGCGTTCTCGGTCTTCGCCCACCCGCGTGGCTGAAGGAAAACCCCGGCGAGGTCGAGGAGTATCGTGGCCTGGCGGGTGGCCCACCCGCAGCCGCCGGTCCGCCTTCAAGCGGCAGCGGGGAGCGATCAGGGGCTTTCACCGCGAGGATCGGCTGGGCACGATCACGGCGCCGACCCTGATCGTGCACGGCGACTCGGACCGGGTGGTGCCGGTCGCCAACGCCCGGGTTCTCGGCGAGCTGATCCCGGGCGCGAAGGTGGTGATCCTCGAGGAGTCCGGACACGCGTGCTCCTTCGACCAGCGGGATCGATTCAACGAGGCGGTACTCGAGTTCCTCACGGTGACCCGGGAGGGCGCGGGACGGTGAGCGCGCCGGCGACGGATCACGCACCGCCGATCGGCATCCTGTCGGTCGGGGTCTACATCCCCAGAACCTTCATCACGGCGGCGGAGATCGCCGAGCGCTCGGGCGTCCCGGAGGAGGTGATCATCCACAAGATGGGCATCGTCCGCAAGCCGGTGGCGGGCCCTGCCGACCACACCAACGCCATGGGGCTGTGGGCGGCCGAGGACGCCCTCGAGCGGGCCGGGGTGGACCCGGACGAGATCGACCTGGTTCTGTGCACCACCGAGGAGTGGAAGGAGTACCCGCTGTGGACGGCCGGGAGTCAAGCTCGCGTACGACCTCGGGCGCGCGGCGGGCCTGGGCGATCGACGTCCAGATGCGCTGCGCCACCACGATGGCGGTGCTCAAGATGGCGAAGGCGATGATGCTCGGCGATCCCGATCTGAACACGGTGCTGATCGCGGGCGGCTATCGCAACGGCGACTGGGTCGACTACACGCAACCAGCGGGCACGATTCCTGTTCAGCCTGGCGGCCGGCGGCGGGGCGATCCTGCTGCGCAAGGGCCACCCGAAGAACCGCCTCCTGGAGTCGGAGGTGGTGGTGGACGGTTCGTTCTCCCACGATGTGATCATCCCGGTGGGCGGGACGGTGGAGCCGATCACGGCCGAGGCCATCGCCGAGGGGCGCAACCGGCTCGACTGCCCCGATCCCGACGGCATGAAGCGCCGGCTGGACGCGGTGTCGATGGCCAACTTCCTGCACGTGGTGGACCGCGCCCTCGAGCGGAGCGGGCTCGGCCGGGCCGACATCGGCTACCTCAACATGCTCCACCTGAAGCCCTCGGCCCACCGCTTCATCCTCGACGAGCTCGGTCTGACCGAAGAGCAGTCGACCCACCTGAACGAGTACGGCCACATCGGCCAGCAGGACCAGCCGCTGTCGATCCGTCTCGGCCTGGAGTCGGGGCGGCTGCGCGACGGGATGGTGATGGTGATGGTGGCGGCGGGCGTCGGCTATGCCTGGTCGGCCTCGGTGGTGAGGTGGGGCTGACGGGCGGTCGTTCGAGCCGGAGGAGGTACCGATGTACGTGAACAACTGGCTGACCCGCAGGGCAGCCCTGACGCCGGACAAGATCGCACTGGTGGACACCACTCGACGGCGATCGGCGGATCACCTACCGCGAGTGGAACAGACAGGTCAACCGCACCGCCGACTTCCTCGGCAGCGTTTGTCGGTGGAGCGCGGCGATCGGGTGGCGGTGCTCGCCATGAACTGCGTCGAGTACCTGGATCTGTGGTTCGCCTGCGGCAAGATCGGCGCCGTGATCCAGCTGCTGAACTGGCGGCTGACACCCCGGGAGCTGGCCGGGCTCATCAGCGGACGCCACGCCCCGGGTGCTGGTGTACGGTGCCGGACTTTGCCGCAACTGTCGGCCGAGCTGCGCGGTCAGGCGGCCTGCGTCCGCCATTTCGTTGCTCTCGGCGAGCCCACGGGTGCGTCCGAAATCGCCTTTGCCGAACGTCTGGGAGTACGCCGACGGCGAGCCGCCCGAGGTCGACCTCGCCTGGGGCGACCCGTGGGCGATCTGCTACACCGGCGGCACCACGGGTTTCCCCAAGGGCGCGGTGCTGACCCATCGTTCGATCACCGCCAACTCGGTCAACACGGTGGTCAGCTGGGGGTTGACCGGAGACGACGTGGCGCTGCTCCAGATGCCGCTGTTCCACACCGGTGGGTTCAACGTCTTCACCGCGCCGCTCGTCCACGTCGGCGGCACCTCGATCGTCTGCCGCACCTTCGATCTCGATCAGACCTTCGACCTGATCCGGGACCATCGGGTGTCCCTGCTGGTCGGAGTGCCCACCATGTATCTCATGATGCAGCAGCACCCGCGCTGGCCGGAGGCCGACTTCTCGCGGGTCAAGATCTGCGGCAGCGGCGGCGCGTCCTGTCCGGAGCCGGTGATCGACCGTTTCAGAGAGCGCGGCGTCGAGCTGTTCACCGGATACGGGCTGACCGAAGCCGGGCCCAACAACTTCTGGATGCCGCCGGAGGAGCGGCGGGGCAAGCCGGGGGCGGTGGGCTATCCGCTGTTCCACGTCGACGTCAGGATCGAGAACGCCGACGGTGGAGAGTGCGGCCCGGACGAGGTCGGAGAGCTCCTGATCCGGGGACCCCACGTGTGCGCCGGCTACTGGAACCGGCCGGAGGAGAGTGCGGCCGCCATCGGCCCCGACGGCTGGCTGCGCACCGGGGACCTGGCGCGCCGCGACGCCGACGGCTGCCACTGGATCGTCGGTCGCGAGAAGGACATGATCAAGTCCGGCGGCGAGAACGTCTATCCGGCCGAGATCGAGAGCGTGCTGCACGAGCACCCGGCGGTGGCGGAGGCGGCGCTGATCGGAGTCGCCGACGACACCTGGGGCGAGGTGGGCCGGGCCTTCGTGGTGGTGCGGCCGGGCTGCGAGCTCACCGCCGACGAGCTGATCGCCTTCTGCGAGCGAGCCGACTGGCCCGGTTCAAGATCCCGAAATCGGTGGTGTTCGCGGGTGAGCTGCCCAAGACCGCAGCCGGCAAGATCGACAAGAAGCGCCTCACGGAGATGTCGGTGGCTTGAGCGGCAATGACACAACGTTGAAACGTCAGAACGTTAGAACGTTTCCCTCCACCCGCCCGCCCGGGACGTGGGACGCGGGCCCGCCATTCGAGTTCGAAGTCGTTATCCGCCAATTCGCGAGGCGAATTGCACCGCTTGACATCGACGTCGGTGGGATCTACATTACAAAACGAACGTTCGGTTTTTAACAAATGCCACGAGGAACCAACGGAAGGCAGGCCGAGAGGTCGGAGGTCGCCACCTCCAGAGTGCTGGAGGCGGCTCTCGAGCTGTTTTCGACCCAGGGCTACGGCGCCACGTCCATGCGCCAGATCGCCGAGGCGTGTGACCAGTCGGTGGGCAACCTCTACCACCACTTCGGCTCGAAGGAAAAGATCTACCAGAACCTCATCGACGACTACTGGGCGCGGCTTCTGGATCCCGAGCACCCACTCCAGAAGGTGTTTTCGAAGGCCAATTTCCCCGACGACCTCGAGGATCTGGCGAATGCCATCGAACGGACGGTCGAGGAGAACAAGGCGTCGATCCTGCTCGTCTTCGTCGACGTGATCGAGCACCAGGGCCGCCACATCCGCTCCTTCTACGAGACGATGGCGGGCCGATTCAGGGAGAAGTACGGCCCGCACTTTGAACAGCTCGCGAAAGAGGGCCGTCTCGCCGATGCCGATCCGTTGGTGGCGGTGATGGTGGCGACCCGGTGGCTTTTTTATTTCTACACGGTCGAGAAGTGTTTCGGCGTGCCCATGCACTTCGGCATGGACGCCCAGCAAGCGGTGGACGGTTTTATCCGCATTTTGCGGAACGGGGTGCTGCGCCGCGAAAGCGCCGGCGCGGTGCCCGAGAATTAGGGAACAGGAGGAAGGAATCATGGAACGTCGGAAGCAACTCAGAGTGTTGGTGACGATAGGAATGGCTGTGGCGATGGGGTTGGTCTTGCCCGTGGCGGCGCAGGTCTCGACCGGCACGATCGAGATCAACACCGTCGACGAGCAAGCCCTGCCCATGCCGGGCGTCACCGGGCGGGTGGTCAACAAGGACACCGGCGCACAACGGGCTTCGGTCTCGGACGTCGCCGGTCTCATCGTCATCCCGGCGCTGCCGCCGGGTGACTACAACGTGAGCGTGGCATTGGATGGCTTCGCCCCCGCCGAGCAGGACATCACGATCCGCATCGGCCAGACCGCGCGTCTGGTCTTCACGATGAAGGTTCAGATGTCGGAGACCATCACGGTGACCGGCGAAGCGCCCATCGTCGACGTCCTCAAGAACGACTCGTCGACCAACATCACACCGGAGCAGATCGCGGACCTGCCGGTGCCGTCGCGTGAGTTCGAGCGGCTGGCCTACATCGCTCCGGGCACCAACCGCGAGCGCGGTGGTTATCGCTTCATCCAGAACGCGGTGGTGGTCGGCGCCGGCGGCAACGCCAGCCAGACCACCTTCATGGTCGACGGCGTCGAGCTCACCGACCAGGCCCTCGGCCTTTCGAGGGCGCGCTTCTCGATGGATGCCATCCGCGAGTTCCGGGTGGTGACGGCGCGCTTCGACCCCGAAATCGGCGGCTCACAGGGCGGCGCTCTGAGCGTGGTCACCAGGTCGGGCACCAACGAAGTCCACGGGACGGTCTTCGGTTTCTACCGCGGCGCGGACCTGCGCTCGACCGGTGCACTCGAGGAATCGAACGACGAGTTCCAGCGCTACCAGGTCGGCTTCACCCTCGGCGGACCCATCACCCGCGACAAGATGCACTACTTCCTGTCGTTGGAGCAGATCGGCGAGGACAACGTGACCCTCTTCCGTCCGGGCGGCCTCTACGTCAACGAAGCCGAAGACATCCCGGACCCGTTTGATCAGACCCTTTTCCTCGGCAGCCTCGACGCACAGTTCGGTCAGTCAGCGTCGGGTTTTGCCAAGGTGGTCTACGAGAAGTTCAGCATGGACAACTTCCGGGTCGGCGGCGTCTCGGCCGAGTCGCACGGCCAGCAGCTCAACCGCGAAAACTGGAACGTCGTCCTCGGCCACACCAAGGTGATCGGTGACGGCAACCAGGTCAACGAGCTCCGGGTGCAGGGCGGCTCACGGTTCTACGAAGAGCCCACCAACTCCGACGCCCTCGAGGAGTGGTTCACCTCGGGCACGACGCTGCAGATCGGCACCAACACCGTCGGCGATCTCGATGGC
Organism: Candidatus Sulfomarinibacteraceae bacterium; assembly: GCA_963823345.1. GTDB lineage: Bacteria > Acidobacteriota > Thermoanaerobaculia > Thermoanaerobaculales > Sulfomarinibacteraceae > Sulfomarinibacter. The sequence continues at coordinate 477,121 of CAWGLE010000022.1, read as the reverse complement.
GATGGAACCTACTTCGAGCTCAGCGACACCTACCACTGGCACCTGACCGGCAACCGCAGCACCCACGATCTCAAGCTGGGCGGTGCCTGGATGCACATCGACGAAAGGTCGGACATTCCGGTCTATCAGAACGGGACCATGCTCTACCTGACCGATGATCGCAGCTTGCCGTTGGCCTACGTCTACGGTATCGGTTCGGCCGATGTGAAGAAGAAGACCGACCTCTTCGGCGTCTTCATCAACGACGACTGGCGGCCGCTGCCCAACTTCACCCTGAGCATGGGTATCCGCTACGACTACGACACCCAGGGCAACAACCCCGACTTCGACGACTCGCCGCTGGTCGGCCCGCGCTCCATCGACGCCAACAACATCCAGCCCCGGGTCGGCTTCAACTGGGACCTCGGCAATGACGGCAAGAACATCCTGCGCGGCGGCGTCGGTGTCTTCACAGGGCGCTACCTGCTGGTGCCGGCATTCTCCGAGCTCCAGCAGAACGGCACCACCGGACGGGTCATCTATCAAAACATCAATGGTTTGCTCTTTGGGCTCCCGCCGGCATTCTGGCTCGATCCCAACAATCCGCAAAACACCGGAGTCCCTGCCCCGGCGAGCGCGACCCTTCTCGAGGACAGCCTCAAGGCGCCCGAGACCTTCCAGGCGAGCCTCGGTTTCACCCACGCCCTCGGCAGCACCGGTCTCTACATCGACCTCGAGGGCATCTACGCCAAGGGCGACGACGAGATCGTTGTCCGCGACACCAACTGGGGCGGCAACTCGAACCCGGTGAGCGTCAACCCGGCGTAGGACCAGATCAACACCTACACCAACGACGGCCGCTCCGAGTACTACGCGGCGGTGCTCAGCGTCAACGGGATGATCGGCCCCCACATCATCACCTCGTCGCTGACCTGGACCGACAAGAAGAACATCTCCGACGACTTCAGCCCGGTCTTCCCCTACGGCTACCCGTCCGACCCGGCGGACATCGAGGCCGAGTACGGCCGCAGCCGCGGCGCCGAGGACCTCCGTCTGGTGTTGTCCGGCGTCTTCCGGCTTCCGGCCAACTTCAACCTCGGGGCGACCTACATCTACGGCTCGGGTCAGCCGTGGAACCCGATCTACGGTTACGACTACAACGGTGACGGCAAGAACTCCGACCGCATGCCGGGGGTGGACCGCAACAGTGCGGACGGACCGCGCTTCTCGCAGTTCAACCTGCGGGTGTCCTGGACTCTCGGCATCAAGGGCGGCTCGGGGCTCGAGTTCATCGCCGAGGCCTTCAACCTCTTCAACACGGTCAACTACGACGTGACCTCGGTCGACACCGCCGAGTTCTTCAGCGGCCCGACGCTGCTGAACCCGGCCATCCCGGCCGTCGCGAACCCGGGCTTCGGCCAGTACCGCGCCACCCTCGACCCGCTCGAGATCCAGCTCGGCGTGCGTTGGCAGTTCTGAGGAGCCGGTGCCAAAAGGAAGAGCATGATCTGTTGATCTGATTCGCGGGCGCGCCGACCGGTCGGCGCGCCCGTGTTTTTTTGAAGGAGAGCAACGCATGATTGAAACCGGTCTGAAGGATAAGGTTGTCATCGTCACCGGCGCGGCGGCCGGCATCGGGCGCGCGACCGCCGAGCGGTTCGCCGCCGAGGGATGCAAGGTCGCGGCGTGGGACGTCAACGAGGCGCCGGCGAGTGCCGGGCATTTCCAGAAGGTCAACGTTGCTGATGCCGACGAGGTGGAGGCAGCGACGGCCGAGGTCGTCGACCGGTGGGGCCACGTGTCGGTCCTGGTCAACAACGCGGGCATCGTCCGCGACGCCCAGCTCGTCAAGTACAAGGACGGTGAGGTCGTCGCCCGGATGACCGACGACAAGTGGGACGCCGTGATCGGCGTCAACCTCAAGGGCGTGTTCAACTGCACCCGCGCGGTGGTGCCGTCGATGATCGCGGGAGGCGCCGGTGGCGCCATCCTCAACGCCTCCTCGGTGGTCTGCCTCAACGGCAACTTCGGCCAGACCAACTACGTGGCGACCAAGGCCGGCGTCATCGGCATGACCAAGACCTGGGCGCGGGAGCTCGGCAAGTTCGGAATCCGGGTCAACGCCGTGGCGCCGGGCTTCGTCAAGACCGAGATCATCAACGCCATGCCCGAGAAGGTCATCGAGTCCATGGTGGCACACACGCCGATGGGGCGCATCGGCGACACGAAGGACATCGCCGAGGCCTACGTGTGGCTCGCCTCCGACGCGGCGGCGTGGGTGACCGGCACGGTGCTCAGCGTCGATGGTGGTTTGGTGATCGGGACGTAATGAGGAATTAGGAATTAGGAATTGACGGAATTCGGAATGCCGCCCAACCGCCCGGACGCGGGACGCGTGCCCCACGAGGGTCCGGATCGCGAATTCGTGGGCAGCCGTCCCGGACTGCCGGAACGGGTGAGACGGGGGAGGGGACATGACACGATTCGCGACGATTGTTTCGACCGGGCGCTACATCCCTGAGATCGAGGTGTCCAACGACGTGCTCCGGGAGCGCTTCGCGCACCTGCCGGATTTCGTCGACAAGATGGAGGAGTCGACCGGGATCCCGACCCGGTGGTGGGCGCCGGACGACTGGTGCGCCTCGGACATCGCGCTGCCGGCGGCGCAACAGGCGCTCGAGAAGGCGGGCCGCAGACCCGAGGACGTGGACCTGATCATCCTCGGCACCGACTCGCCGGACTACATCACCCCGGCCACGTCGGTGGTCCTCCAGCACAAGCTCGGTGCGAAGAACGCCGGCACCTTCGACGTCGGCTGCGCGTGTGCTTCGTTCCCGACCGGTGCCGCGATTGCGGCAGGTTTGATCGCCGCCAACCCGGCGCTCGAGACGGTGCTGGTGGTCGGCGTCTACAACATGCACAAGCTGGCGGCGCCCGGCGACCCGATGGTCTTCTTCTACGGTGACGGCGCGGGAGCGGCGGTCCTCGAACCGTCCGACGAGCCGGGGTTCGTGTCGTCCGCCTACAGGGCTGACGGCTTTTACAGCGGGCACTGGGGAATCTACGCCGGGGCGACGGCGGAACCGGCCACCGAAGAGGCGGTTCGAGAAGGCCGGACCACCGTGAAGATGATCGAGCGCTACCCGCCGGAGATCAACCACGAGGGCTGGCCCGCTGTTGTGCGCACGCTCGCCGCCAACGGCGGTTTCGAGGTGTCGGACATCGACTTCGCGATCTTCACCCAGGTCCGCAAACCGTCGATCGAGCTGGTGATGGAAGATCTCGGTCTGCCGATGGAGCGCACCCACACGGTGATGGAGAAATGGGGCTACACGGGGTCGGCGTGCGTGCCGATCGCGCTCGATGACGCGCTCGACCAGGGGAAGATCGCGTCGGGCGACCTCCTCGTGATGGTCGGGTCCGGGGTAGGGTATAACCAGGCGGGGGCCGCGTTCAGGATGCGGTAAGAGAAGTTTTGAGTTATGAGTTTTTAGTTTTGAGTTTCCGGCCATACACCTCGCTCAGGTATGGACAACTCAAAACTCAACACTGAGAACTCAAAATTCGCGACGATGGGGGAGGGGTTCATGGGCCAGAAGTTGCTGAAGATTCTTCTCGCAATCGGGGTCGTCGTCGTTCTCGCCATCATCGTCGCGGTGTGGTTGGTGTGGAAGCGGCCGCTCAAGGTGGACGCGATGTTCAGCCGTGCCGCACTCGGCAAGATCGGCTTTGAAAAGGGCGTGGTGGCCACGTCCGAAGGCAAGATGACCGTGTGGGTCGGCGGCGAGGGGCCCTGCATGGTCTTGCTGCATGGCGCGGGCGACCAGGCGGGCTCGTGGGCGCGGATGGTGGCGCCGCTGGTGGAGGAGTACCGGGTCGTGATCCCCGACCTTCCGGGTCACTGGAAGAGCGACCCGAAGGACGGTCCTCTCGGTATCGACCAGGTTCTGGCGGGGCTCGAGGCGGTGATGGAGACCACCTGTGCCGGCGAGCCGGCGATTCTGGTGGGCAACTCGATGGGGGCGTGGATCTCGATGCTTTACGCCGTCGAACACCCGGACCGGGTGGAGCGTCTGGTGGCGGTCAACGGCGGCGCGATCCGTGAGGACAACCCGCAGGTCAATCTCTTCCCGACGAATCGCGCCGAGGCGCACGAGACGATGAAGGGGCTGATGGGCCCGGCGACACCGCCGGTCCCCGACTTCGTGCTCGACGACGTGATTCGCTGGGCGCGGGTGGGCCCGGCCGGGCGTCTCGCGCAGACGGCCGACACCATGGGCCCCTTCCTGCTCGACGGCCGGCTCGGCGAGGTGACAGTGCCGGTCGAGCTGGTGTGGGGAGACGCCGACGGTCTCCTGACCCTGGACTACGCCCAGCGGTTGCTCGATGGTCTGCCGCGGGCGCGTCTGCATCCGGTGCACGGCTGTGGCCACGTGCCGCACCGCGAGTGTCCGGACAAGACCCTCGAGGCGCTTCAGACCGCATTGGCTCTGGCGCCCGTCGAGGTCGTGATCGTCGAGGAGCCGCCGTCCGAAGAGGAGAGAGCACAGTGATCTGCGGCGACATCATCGGTGAACGCAGCCGGCTGTCTCCCGACCGCACGGCGGTGGTCGACGTGGCCGGCGGACACCGCCTGACCTATCGCGAGATGAACCGGCGCGCTGCCGTCTGCGCGCGAACCTGGCTCTACGGTCTCGGGCTCAAACCGGGCGACCGCATCGGCATCCTGTCCGGCAACCGCCTGGCTTTCCTCGACGCCTTCTTTGCAGCCGGGAAGTCGGGCGTGATCCTGGTGCCGCTGGGGACGCGGCTGACGGCGTCGGAGCTGGCCGTGATCGCAGCCGACTGCGGGCTGTCGGCCCTGGTTTTCGGCGACGACCACGCGGAGACGGTGAAAGATCTTGCCGGTCGCATCGATGTCGGGAGGCTGGTGGCACTGGACGAGGGCGCCGGAGTCGACGCCGCATCGTGGAGTGAGCTGCGAAAGAGGGTGGGAGAAGGCGATCACGTGCCTTCGGTGTGCTCGCCGGACGACCCCTACTGTCTGCTCTACACCTCGGGGACCACCGGCCGGTCCAAGGGCGTGATCACGCCGCACCGGATGGTGGCCTGGAACGCCTACAACACGGTCGTGTGCTGGCAGTTGACGGAGAACGACGTCAGCCCGATCTTCACGCCGCTGTATCACGCAGGGGGATTGGGCGCCTTTCTGACACCGATCCTGCTGGCCGGGGGGACCATCGTCCTGCACAGGCAGTTCGACCCGACCGAGGTCTGGCGGGCGATCGAGGCCGAGCGCTGCACGGTCGTGCTCGGTGTGCCCACGATCTGGAAGATGCTGGCCGAAGCGCCCGAGTTCGCAAGCGCCGACCTCAGCCACGTTCGTTGGTTCATCTCCGGCGGAGCGCCGCTGCCCCGCCACCTCGTCCAGACCTTCCGCGACCGCGGCGTCGTGTTGCGCCAGGGCTACGGTTTGACCGAGGTCGGGGTGAACTGTTTCTCGATGACCGACGAGGAGGCCTGGGCCAAAGCGGGCTCGATCGGCAAGCCGCTGATGTTCACCGAGGCGCGGGTGATGAACCCCGACGGCAGGGAGATGCCGCCCGACGAGGTCGGCGAGCTGTGCTTCCGCGGGCCGCACGTCAGCGCCGGCTACTGGAGGAACCCGCAAGCCACCGCCGAGGCCCGCGACAAGGACGGCTGGTTCCACACCGGCGACATGGCGTGTCGTGATGCCGACGGGTTCTACTCGATCGCCGGCCGCGCCAAGGACATGTTCATCTCCGGCGGGGTCAACGTCTATCCGGCCGAGATCGAAAATGTTCTGCTGCAACACCCCGCAGTGTCCGACGCGGCGGTCGCCGGGGTGCCGCACGACGTGTGGGGTGAGATCGGGGTCGCGTTCGTCGTGCCGGTGGCCGGCGAGGACCGCGTGACGCCGGAGGCGATGGCCGAGTACCTCGGTGCCCGGCTCGCGCGCTACAAGATCCCGCGGGAGTTCCACTTCCTCGAGGAGTTACCCCGCACCGCCTACGGCAAAGTGGTCAAGGGGGAGCTCGTGGCGTGGCGGGAGAAACAGAATTCATGAGGATTTCGAATTTCGGATTTCGGATTTCGGATTTTTTCCCCATCCACCCCACTTTCAGGGGGAGGTTGGGCGGCAAATCCGAAATCCGAAATCCGAAATCCGAAATCTAATATCAGGACCAACCAGGGAGGCCACGTGAAAAAGATCTATATCGCCGCCTATCATCAATCCAAGTTCGGCAAGCTTTTCGACATGACGGTGCCGCAGATCATCGCCAACACCGTCACCGAGACGGCGGCCGAGATCGGCGCGGACCCGGCCGTCATCGACGTCGCGTCGGTCGGCGCCACCTGCAACTTCTCGCTCAACCAGCAGGGTCTGTTGGCCGGGCTGGTCGCCATGGTGCCGGGTCTCGGCGCCAAACCCATCGAGTCGGTGGAGAACGCCTGCGCGAGCGGCGGTCAGGCGGTCCTGAGCGTGATCGGCAAGCTCCAGATGGGGCTCGGTGACGTCGGTCTCGCGGTGGGCTTCGAAAAGATGCGCGACGCCGAGGGCAAGATGGACGGCGCCCTGATCGGTGAGGTGCTCGGGTATTTCTCGCACCCCGATGAGCGCGCGGGCAAGGTCTACATCTTCCCTCACCTCTTCGCCGAGGTGATGCGCGATTACATGGCGGCCCACGGCACCACCGAACGCGAGTTCGCCGAGATCTCCTCGCGCGAGTACGGCAACGGCAATCACAACCCCTACGCGCAGATGCAGAAGGCGCAGGTGACGGTGGACGAGGCGGCGACCCCCGAGGGCCGCAACCGCTATATCGTCGAAGGGCTGCCGCTCAAGACCTACGACTGTTCCCAGATCACCGACGGCTACGCGGGTCTGATCGTCGCGACCGAGGAGGGTCTGGCGAAGCTCGGTGTGGCCAAAACCGACTGCGTGGAGATCGCCGGGTGGGGACAGGCCACCGATCCCCTGCTCAAGGCGAATCGCGACATCCTCAAACCTGCGGGAGCGTTTGCCGCCATGAACGCCGCCTACGAGATGGCGGGTGAAAAGCCCGCCGACGTCAACGTCGCCGAGATCCACGACTGCTTCACGGTGATGGCCGCGATCGGCACCGAGGTCATCGGCAAGGCCGGTTACGGCAAGGGCGCGCGTTTCTGGGCCGAGGGCAAAGCCGACGCCAAAGGTGAGTGCGGGATCAACACCTCGGGCGGTCTGATCGCCAAAGGCCACCCGGTGGGCGCGACCGGCGTCGCCATGATCGGGTGGTCGGCGTGGCAGCTGCAGGGCAAGGTCCCCGCCGAGCTCCAGGTGCCCGACCCCAAGCTCGCGGCAACCTTCAACATCGGCGGACCGATCTGCGCTTCAGTCTGCACCGTCCTCAGGCAAGCCTGAGGAGTTTTGAGTTTCAGGTTTGAGTTTTCAGTTTTGAGTTTTGAGTTCCCGCGCCCAACCCCGTATGTGAGCGTGGAGTGATGAACTCAAAACTAAAAACTGAAAACTCAAAACTGACGAGGAGGTTTCACATGGCGAACGAGTTGACACCTGACCGAAGTGGTCACCTGGACGTCGATGGTCAGCGTGTCTGGTGGGAGTACTTCGGGAAGGGCGACCGCGAGGCGGTGTGCCTGCTCAACGGGCTCGCCATGCACACCAAGGCGTGGTACGGCTTTCTGCCGCTGCTCACGGACGAGTACGACGTGATCCTCTACGACTTCCTCGGCCAGGGAGAGTCGTCGAAGGAGGACATCCCGTACTTCATCGACGAGCTCGCGCGGTATCTGGCCCTCATCATGGACGAAGTCGGGGTCGAGAAGGTGCACCCGATGGGGATCTCCTACGGCGGCTTCATCGCACTCGAGTTTGCGCGCCTCTACCCGGAAAGGATCCACACCCTGGTCCTGTCGGGGATCCTCGCCAGCCGGGAAAAGCTCTTCCAGATGTACCAGGACATCTCTCTGCGCTTCTACCGCGGGACCGAGGGAGAGTTCGAGATCTACACCCACTACATGTACGAAAAGATCTTCTCGGAGCGCTTTGTCAAGAACATCTCCGACGAACAGTTCGCGGCGATGCGGCAGCGTTTCTACGACCGCTACATCGACTACCGCTACTGCCTCATCCGTTTGACCGAGGCGCAGGACCCGTTCTTCGCCAACATCGAGGAGCGGGTCGAGGGCTACCGGAGGGTGACGGCGCCGACCCTGATCCTGGCCGGCGCCCACGACCGCGCGATCCCGCTCTGGCAGCAGGAGAAACTGGCGGAGATCTTTCCCAACAGCCGCTATGAGCTGGTGCCCGAAAGCGGCCACGTGGTCTACATCGAACGCCCCGATATCTTCTTTCCCGCGCTGAAAGCGTTCATGGTGGCGAAATCGGTGGACTTCGAGATGCCGGCCGGCGAGGGCGCCGCGTGAACGAGGGCCCGGATCCGCTCTTCGTCCAGAGCGAGGGCAGCGGCGAGCCAGTTCTGCTGCTCAACGGCATCGCCATGACGGCGGCGTCGTGGCAGGTGATCGCGCGGCCCCTGGCGAAGAGATTCAGGGTCGTGCGATGCGATTTTCGCGGCCAGTTGATGACGCCGGGGCCTCCACCCCGCGACGTCGCGGAGCACGCTGGACGACGTGGCGGCCTCCTCGATCGACCTCGGACTCGATTCGGTGCACGTCGTGGGCACGTCGTTCGGCGGCGTGGTGGGCACCCTCTTCGCCGCCCGATACCCCACCCGGGTGCGGTCGTTGATCACCATCGCATCCGCCGACGGGTTCGACGAACAGATGGCGGACGAGGTGGCGCGGTGGCGGCAAGGCTGCGTCGAGTCGCTACAGGGCGGCGACCGCGGAAAACTCTCCGACGTGCTCGAACCGGTCGTCTACTCGCCGGAGTGGGTGGCCGCCCACACCGCGGAGCGCGCGCAGCGGCGCGCCCAGATCGCCGCCCTTCCCGATGCCTGGTTCGAGGGCCTGATCGGGCTTCTCGATTCGGCCCACTCGTTGCGGCTCCGTGATGAGTTGGCGGCGATTACCTGCCCGACCATGGTGGTGGCGGCGGAGCTCGACGCTTCGTGCCGCTCGATCGCGCCCGCGGCCTCGCCGTAGCCATTGCAGGTGCGCGCTTCGAGATCATCGCCGGCGCCGGTCACGCCGTCGTGGTGGAGAAGCCGCAGCGCATCGCCGAGATCTGCTTGGATTTCCTGGCCGGGTTGACCTGAAGCGTTTTCCAGATCCCTCCGCTCGGTCGCTCCGCTCCCTCGGTCGGGATGACAGTAAGGAAGATCGTGCGCTCCCTCGGTCGGGATGACACTTTCTTGTTGTCATCCCGACCGGAGGCCCGTAGGGCCGGAGCGGAGGGATCTGGGCGCAGGAGTGAGCATCATTCCCCCGGTCGGGATGACACTTTCTTGTTGTCATCCCGACCGGAGGCCCGTAGGGCCGGAGCGGAGGGATCTGGGCGCAGGAGTGAGCATCATTCCCCCGGTCGGGATGACACTTTCTTGTTGTCATCCCGACCGGAGGCCCGTAGGGCCGGAGCGGAGGGATCTGGGCAGAGGAGTGGGGGGCCGTGCCCCTGTACCCCGACCGGGCAGCCGGGACGCCCGCACCACAACCCCCCGAGTCGGCTCCCCTCCCTCTGCCCCCGAGCGGCCGCCGATCTGCCATAATCGCTGACATGGTTCTGACCTGGTCGGAGGCGGGTGTGGTCGGCGTCAGTCTGACGGCGGGCGCCGCGTTGTGGCACCTCGGGCGGGTGGTGCCGCACCGGCTCGGTTCATGGGTTTCGATCGGGTGGCTGCTGGTGGCCGCCGGACAGCTGCTCGGGACGCCTGTCGTATCGGGAGCGACGCGCGGCGCCGGCGGCGCATTGGTCGTGGCCGGTCTGATGATGATCGGGCGGTCACCTCGCGACCCGCAACAGGGCCGGAGCACGGCGTGGATCGCCGGCACTCTGGGGGTTGCGGCCGGCCTCGCTGTCTCGGCATTCGTGCTGCCGGGTGTTTTGTGGCGTGGTCTTTTCGGTGTGGCCCTGTTTGTCGTCGTGGTGTGGTCGGGACAGCGGGCCGCGGATCACCAGTCACGGCGACTCGCCGCGCTCGGCGTTGCGCTGCTCGCGGTCGCCGGGACCGCTCTGATGGTGACCTCCATCCGTCCATCGCTCGAGTTCATCTCGACCGGGGCGGTCGGTGTGCTGATGTTCGGCGGGATGGCCGGTATCGCGGTGGCGACCATCCTGGACCAGGTGAGCGCCGAGGTGTCCGCCCTGCGCCGTCGCCTCAGCGTCCTCGAAGAAGACCACGAGCACCTGCTCCGGTTGTCGGAGGCCGATCCCCTCACGGGCTGTCCGACGCGACAGGCGCTGCGGGCGTGGTTCGAGCGCTGGGACGGCGGCCAGCCGGTGTCGGTGGTGCTGATCGATGTCGACAACCTCAAGCGCATCAACGAACGGCACGGCCACAGCGTCGGAGACGAGGCCCTGCGGTTGGTGGCGGGCGTGCTGATGGGGTCGATCCGGCCCGGTGATCTGGTCGTCCGTTGGGGCGGTGACGAGTTCGTGGTGGTGTTACGCGGCGCCGATCACGAGGCCGCGAAACGCCGGTTCACCGGTCTGATCAGCAGCCTCCAGGAGTCGACGGAGGCCTTCCCCCATGAGGAGACCCTGCGGGTGGACTGGGGGGTCTCGTCGTGCACCGCACCGTCGGACATCTCCCGTGCGCTCGCCGAGGCGGACGAGCGCATGTTCGCCATGAAACGGCGGCGTTAACTCTTCGCCTTGGTTCCCAGGGTCGAGATTCCGAACGGCAGATAGCCCGGGCACCACGAGATGAACGCTGTCGACAGCGGAACCAGCCCGATGAGTCCGAACCAGCTTTTGTAATAGTAGCCGGCACCGAGAACGGCGATGCCGATGATGCCCCGGATGACGCGGTCGGCGCTTCCCATGTTCTTCTTCATGTTCGGTCTCCTTTGAATTCGTGAGTCTCTCGATTCTCGCCCGGTTATTGCTGTTTTCAGTAACGCCTGACGTTGATGATCTATTCGCTTTCAGGAGAACTTCCTCGGACGGAACACGAGGTCAGCGAACCCTGTCGACGGGAGTGATGGTTCCCTCGGCCGTCACCCGCACCCGAACCTCTTTGGCGACCCTGAGTACGAATGTGCTGGGATCCTCGAGCCCCCACTCCACGTAGGGCACGGGAAATTCGGCGTTGGCCTCGAAGTGTGAACCGTCGATTCGGATATCGAGCGGGACGCTGATCTGGTGTGATTGACTCAGCAGTTCGAACGCGCCCGTCAGGGTGATCGCGGTGTTCAGGCCCGGGGTGAGCGACCCCTTGACGTGGTCGGGTCTGAACACGATCCCGGGATGATCCTTCGACAGCAGCACCTTGCCGTGCATTTTCTTGTCGCGGCCCTTGTTGCCGGTGTCGGCCGAGGCGGCATCGACGACGATCTGACCCGTAACCGCTCCGGTCTCGGGGTCGATGACGAGCGAGCCCGATGCGACTTGCGCAGTCCCGTCCACCGTGTGCATGGTTGCCTTCAAGGTGAAGGTGACCTGTGTTCGTCCGGGGTCGAGATCCACGCGCCATTCCGCAGCCCGCACCGGGACCGATGCCAGGGCCGCAATCGCTCCGAGGAGGAAACAACGGGAAATGATGCGCGCGCTCACAGGTCGATCCTCAACATGGTTCGCAGGTTGAAGAGTGGGTCGTTCTCCTGTGCGGTGGAGGGCGGCCGGATCACCGACAGGGGGCTGTAGAAGAGTTCCGCAGCCAGCGAGGTGCGGCCGCCCAACCGCCAGGAAGCGCCGCCGTTGACCGACCACGTCCAGCCGTCGGCAAGCAGCAGGCTCCGATCGAGAACGCCGTAGGTCAGGGCGTCCACCTGAAATTCCATGTCCATGTAATTTGCCGCCGCTCCCCAGTGGAATTGGGTCTTCTTCAACAGATATCCGCCGGTGAAGGCTGCACCGAGGTAGTTGAGGGTCAACTCGTCGGCCGACGGCGCCTCGCAGCCGTAGACGTTGTCCGGCGGTCCGGGCGGGAAGGAGGCGTCATCCTCCGAACATGTGAAATCGCCTGAGACCTTGCCGAGCTGGCCATAAACCCGAACCCCGAGTACCCACGGTCCGGCCGAGTAGAACGGCCGTTCGGCCGCGATGGCGAGGAGATTCGACTCGACGCCACGCACCTCGACCGGCGGCACCCACGCCACATCGAGAGAGATCTTTGCCGGCAGGCCCACGGTGACCCGTGGTCTGAAGAGGGCGGGAAGGCGGTTGATGTCCTCGACCTTGGCGCCGCCGAACCCGATTCGCCGTTGGTCCTCGCTGAGCCGGGGGATGCTGTCCAGTTCGAGACCGACCGAAAAGTTCCAGGGCTCCCGGGCCGCGGGTGGGCCGAGCCCTGTCAGGATGCTGACCGAGTTGAAGTACTTCATGGCCCACGCCTCGGGTCGGTCCCAGTCGAGGACCTCGACATCGTCGATGACCTGGGCCGAGAGCGGGCCGGCGGCAGCCATGGCGAAAAGAAGCGTCCCGATGGCCTTCCTCATCCGCCCTGTCCGAGTCTCTCGTTTCACGGGTGGTCCTTTCTCGTTCCTCTGGTTTCGCGAGATCCGGCTGTGCAGACCGACGAGCTCGGGATCAGTCGTTGGGTGCGCCGCGCTCGATCCAGTCGCGCAGCAGGTCGAGGAGCTGTTGACTGAGCGCTGGGGCCGATCGCGGCATCCTCACACCGCTGATCGAGGGGTCCCCGGTGACCTTGAGATAGAGGTAGCTCGCCTCCGGGTTGTTCGGTTCGATGCGGTCGCGAGATCCCTGTTGACTGGAGCGCACGTTGACGATGTTGGCGTACGCCATCCCCGCGGTCAGGTTCAATCCTTCGGCAGGCGAACCGCCGCCGTGGCACCCGGAGAAGGCACAACTCGGAGTGAATATCTGGGACTGCACCGCACTGAAGGTGGCCTGCGAACCGCCGCCGGTGACGGTGATGGTGCGGCTGTCGGGCGTGGGGTCGGCGGCGCCGTTGCTGTCGGTCACCGTAAAGGTGACGGTGTAGGTCCCGGAGTCGGTGTACGTGTGATTTCCGGGAACCAGAGCCGTCGACGTGATGCCGTCTCCGAAGTTCCACAAGTAGGTCATGGCGTCGCCGTCAGGATCTTCCGCCGTGCCGTCGAAGCTGACGGTCTCGTCCTCCTGAATCGTGACATTACTCGCGGGCGCGGAGATCGTGCCGTTCGGAGGCCTGTTGGCCGAGGTCGAACCGCCGAATGGAGGTGCTGCGGATGGCACGACGTAGAAACCGTCGTTGGTCGCGTTGTCCACCGGCGTGAGCGCGACGGCAACAGTTGCACTCGCCGAGTAGGTGATGACGAACGCGTCCTGGGTCCTCGAGCTCGACGGCACCGACGGGATCAGACGGAAGACGCCCTCGACCGCGTTCATGAAGGGTGCGAGGGTCATCGTGTCGCTGCCGAGGATGGCGCCGTTGACCGCCACTGCGGAGAGCGTCAGCTCGATGTCGAAGGGGTTGGGGTTGAACAGCACGACGTTGGACCGGAAGCCGCTGCCCGAGGAGGCAGGGCGATTCGAGGCGAGGAGCAGGGCCCCACTCGACGGAAGATCGGCCGGGTTGACGCCCGGGACGAAGAGTCCGAAGGTGCCGCCGATCGACGGATTGTCGCGTTGGTCGTTGAACACGTGGGCGGCCGCCGCGAAGGGCTCGGGTGATGCGATGATGAGGGCCCCGTTGCCGTCCGCGCCGAAAAGCCCGTTGACCACGTCGTCTACGACCTCGGTGCCGCCGGACCCGACCTCCATCGAGAGGATGTCGGCTGCGGTTTCGAGACCGTCGTCGTTGGCCGGGAACCACGACACCCACGCCGTGATCCCGAAACTGTTGATATTGGTGACGTTGAGTCCGGTGCGCCAGCGGCTTCCGGCCTGACCGTCGGTCCGCGACACGACCGGGAAGATCCTCAGGGTTTCGGTCGCGCGGAGTTGTCCACGGATCGCGCCCGCGGCGTGCTGCGAGGTGTGGACGTTGAAGTAGAAGTTCTCGGGAGTGGCGAGGATTTCGCGGGCCAGGTCATCGTCGATCGCCACCGACGCCACCGCGACGCCGCCCGAAAACGCTGCCGACGGATCGACCACAATCGAGCCGTTTTCCGATGCGGTGCCGCGGTGGATGTGGGCGGCCGAGGGCTCGACGGTGTCGATGGCGTGAAAGTAGAAGTGCGCCGTGCCATCGTCGAAGACCACGGAGGCAAATCCGCTGCCGTCCGGATCTCCGGGGTTGCCCACCTCGCGAGAACCATCGAGGGTGGCGGCGAGCCCAGACGCCGCAGCGCCGCTCCCCAGCACCTGTCCGCGGACTGCGCCGGCTGGGTGGTCGGCGTTGTGGACGTTGACGTAGTACGCGGTCGGGTCGTCGAGTAACGCCGCGAGGGTCCCGGCGCCGGCCGGGACTTCTCCGTAGGCGACATATGAACCGTCACCGCCGTCCGAAAACGAGGCGGCGAAGTTGATCGCGACGTCGCCGCTGACACCTGCCGACCCGACGTGAATGTGGGCCGCGGTCGGTGCGGCGATATCCGTCACCCAGAGGTAGTAGGTGACCGATTCTGAGCCGATGCCGACGACACCGACCCCCCACCCGTCGCTGTCTCCGGCATTCCCGACTTCGTTGGCGCCGTCCAGGTGGGCGCTGAACCACCGGGTTTGGGCGTCCCCGGGTACGGCGACGGCGGAAATGGCGGCCACCGCTGTCGCCAGGAGAATGTTCCTGAATCCGTTCATGCGGAACTCCTTTCTGACTGCTGCTTGTTGGTCGGGATCCCCAGGGGCGCATCCAGCGGGCACGATTCCACCGCGGTGGTGCCCGCAGGCATCAGGTGGATCAGACCGAGCCGCCTCTTGAAGTGGAGCCCGGTGATGGTGACGCCGAAACCGAGCACGACGCGGGGCGTACGGTCGACGTTTTCGAAGTCGAGCTTCATGCTTCACCTCTTGCAGGGGAGTATGCCGATGAGCGCGAATGAGACACATTGTCGAAATATTTTTTTCTGAGGACGTCGACCCGAGATCGTGAAATCGGCGGGCCTGAAGGTGATCCACCTCACGTCGCCGAGGATTTCCCACCACATTCGAGAATGAGAATCGCGAGCCGCTTGTTAGGGTCTTCCAGTGACTGGATCGAAGCCGGAAACTGCTGCCGCGGACACGGGCGACCGCACGCTGGTCAATCGCTGCCTCAAAGGTGATGAAGAGGCATGGGTGGAGCTGTGGACCCGCTACGGCCCGGTCGTCAAGGCAGTGGCGCGCAGGGTGGGTTGCGACGCGGAGGAGGCGAAAGATGTCCTGCAGCGCGTGGCGCTGGCGGCACTGCAAGGGCTCGATCGCCTGCGCGACCCGGAGAAACTCGGAGGGTGGCTCGCCGCGACGGCCCGCTACCAGGCCCTCGAGGTCATCCGTCGCCGCCGCCCTGCCGAACAGTTGTTTCCTGGATCCGCAATCCTCGAAACGGACCCCGAGGAGTCGATTCAACGAGACCGCGACGTGGTGATCCTGCGGCAGGCGCTGTTGAAACTCGACACGCGGTGTCGCAGGCTCATTCATAGTCTCGATCTCGAGGACCCTCCGGTCAGCTATCACGACGTCGCGAAAGCAGAGGGCCTGGCGCCATCGTCGGTCGGGCCGATCCGGCGAAGGTGCTTGAATCGCTTGAGAAAAATCGTGGAAAAGATGTCTCATCGGCCGTCCCGCGCGCACATGATTGGTGAGGGATGAGATGAGTCACCTGGATTTCGATCACCTTGTCGACCTGATGGGAGAGTCCGGCACCGCCGAAGACGCCTCCCACCTGGCGGAGTGTGATGTTTGCCGGCGTCGGCTCGAGCTCTGGCGGGCCCGGTTGGACGATCTTCGGGCGATCGAGGCCAACGTGGTGACGACGGCCGAAATTCACAACCTCCGCGTGCTCTTTCGCGAGTACGGGCCATCTCCCGAAGCCCGGAGTTGGGCAGCACGGCTCGTCCGCAGCTCGCAACTGCCTGCCGCCGAAGCTGTTCGTGGTGGTCTGGCAGCCACGTTCGCGGCCTATGAGGCCGGTCCCTATCAGATTGTCCTGCAGGTGAGCCCGTCGGAAAAAGAGGGACGGTTCGATCTCCAGGGCCAGGTGGCGACTGAGAAAAGCCACGTACCGGCGAGCACCGAGGTGGTCCTCACATCGGAACGTGGATACGCTGATCGAGTGAAGGTCGATAGTTTCGGCGAGTTCCGCATCGCCGGGGTGCCCGTGGGACTCTGTCGCTTGGTCTGGTACGGCGGCGGCGAGAGGATCGATCTCGATGGCCTCAACGTCGGGGGGGGCGATGGCGATGACGGGAACTGAGCCGTTACCGCCGGAGGTCCTTCGCACGCTGGCCAACCAGGGGGCGATCAGCGCGGGCGAGCACCTGGTGAGGTTCGCCGAGAACATGGCGCGTTCGCACCCCGGCAAGGCTCGGAGCTGGGGCGCGAGGATGGCCTGTTCGCGTTTCGACGACGCGATCGTCACCGGGTGCGCTCGTTGGGCGGCAGGGGTGGCGATGTACCTCGCGGGAGATGTGGATTCAGCTGAACCGGCTCTCCTCGATGCCGCAAAGATGCTCAACGGTACGGATAACGGGAGTCTCGCCGACCGTGCACGACTGCTGCTCGTCGATCTCCACGGTGAGAAGCTGGAACTGGGTCGAGCGCGGCGACTGGCTGAAAAGCTGCACCGCAACTTCAGCGAGCGGGGCGACAGTTCCCGAGCGGCTGCGGTTCTCGCCAACCTCGCCGGAGCCGAGGACGCGGCCGATCAGGTGTCTCGCGCCCGTACGCTGTGGCGCCGGGCGCGCCGAGGCCTCGAGCCAGGCTCGCTGCGCAGGTTGTTGACCGACGCGAATCTCGCCAATCTTGCGGCCCTCGAGGGCCGCCTCAGCGATGCCGCCGCCGGGCTCGCAGAGGTGGCTCGGGAAGCTCGGCGGCTGGACATGAACGGGCTCGCGGTCAAGGCGGAGCTCAACCTTGCCGAGGTCGAGTTTTCTGCCGGAGATGTGGACTCTGCATTCGCCCGTTGGGCGCGGGTGCTGACCGAAGCCCACGAAACCGGCAACCGTGTCGCGGAAGTGGCCGCTGCGATCGATCTTGCCGCTTCCGAGGCCGGTGTCGGCGACATCATCGGCGCGCGCCGGCGGCTCGAAGTCGCTCTCACCGGGGCGAGAAATCTCGGTCTCGATGGTGAGGCCGCCCGCGCCGCACGTTTGCTCGCGGCGCTCGAGGCTGCGGACGGCGTTCCGGGCGCGCTCGAGCGTGCGGAGAACGAACTTTGCGGTCCGGCATGGACGGTGCAACGCGATCTCCTGATCGTTGAGGTGGCGCAGCTCGACCCGAACACCGACCCCGGCCGGTTGTCCCGCGCGGCGCGACGTCTGATCCGTGGCGGCCACCTGCAACGCGGTCGCCTCGGTCTGGCGTGTGCCGCGGCGCTGTCCCTCGACCGCGGCAAGACGTCGCGAGCCCGCAGTCTTGCTCGAGAGGTCCTCGCCTCTCGCGGTCTCTCGCCGTGGATTCAGATGATCGCCAATCACGTCCTCGGTCGCCTCGGTGGGCCGCAGCAGCTTCGTTACCTGCTGGCGGCGGCACGAAACGCCGACACGGTCCACGGCCGGCTCGCGGCTGCAGCTGATCGCCAGGCCTTTCTGTCGAGGCGTGGAGACGTCTATCTGGATCTCCTGGGTGCGCTCATCGAACGGAACCGCCCGGCCGACCGCCGCCGTGCTCTCGGTATCGCGGACCGGGTTCGTGCGGGGTGGCTCCTCGACGAATTGGCTCGCCGATCAGACCGCGGCGATGACGTCGAGGTGCGGCGGTGGCAGGACCTCCGGTGTCGGCTCGCGGCTCTGCTACAGGATGTCGAAGGGGCGAGCGAACCGCGGGTCCGACGGTCGGGGCTCAAGCTCCACGGCGAGATCAAATCCCTCGAAAGGGACGTTCGCCGTGCCGAAACCGAACTCGCCCGTCGCTGGCCGGTGGCGTGGAATGGTGTCGAGTCCTCGGCAGCCGAAGAGCTCCTGAAGGTTCTCCCGGAACGGGATTGCTTTGTAGAATATCTGCTCGACCGGGAGAACCTCGTCGTGTTCCGCGTTCTCCGCGGTTCTCTGACGGTCGTAGTGGTGCCTGGCGGATCACTCGAGCTGTCCGGCCTCCTGGCGTCGGTGCAGTTTCATCTCGATGCCGCGACCTGGCTGGGCGACCGGTGGGGCGATGCCCAGAATGCCGCCCTTGACGACAGGTTGCGCCGACTGGGTGAGATTCTGCTTGAGCACGTGCCCCTTGATGGCGCCGATCGGTTGTGGATCGCACCGCACGCACGCCTTTTGAACGTGCCGTGGCCGGCTCTTCGTCACCCGCGGGGCGAACGCCTGTTGGACGTGGTGCCTTTCACTCTGGTGCCCGGAGCACGGGCCGCCGCCTTTCTTCTCGGGGGAGTGGTGCGCCGACCAGCGTCGTTCGCGGTTGGCGGAGCGGTGGCGGTGAATCTACCGCTGGTGGAAAAGGAGATGCGGGAGCTTTCCGGGATTGCCGGCGGCGCGAAGGTGGCGGTCTCGACGACACGGGATGAGTTCCTAAGTTTGATGAATGAACACGAACTCGTTCACCTTGCGGGTCACGCGCTGTTTCTTGACGGTCTCCCATTCGCATCCGGCCTCCGGATGAGCGACGGCTACGTGACGGTCCACGATCTCGCGGCCACCAGAATGGCGGCGCGTTTCGTGTCCTTCGGCGTGTGTTCTGGGCTACGTCTCGGTCGCGATACTGGCGACCGCTACGCCGGGTTCGTGTTGGCGTTGATGAGTGGTGGGGTGCGGACCGTGGTGGGCCCGGTCGCACCGGTGCGTGACGACGTCGCCTACACCTTCGACATGGCACTCCACCGGCGATTGGCCGAGACCGGAGACCCCCAGTCAGCGTTCCTCGGCGCCGTCGCCGCGGTCAGGGAGCTCGATCCGCGACCCGCCACCTGGGGGAGCTTCCACCAGTGGGGTGATCCGCGCGCATGGGGAACCGCGTGAGCCGCTCCCGACGACTCCATTTGGTTTCCGCCGCGGTCGCGGTCCTGTTGGTCGCGGTCGGAGGCCGGAGGGTTGCTGCGGAGGTTCCACAGACGGACCGCGTTTCGGCGACCACCGTTCGTGGAATCGTACAGTCCGTCGATCCGCCGTTTGGTTTCCTTTTGGAGGACGGCACGTTCGTCGAAATCGAACCGAACGCGCAGTGGGACGGCGTTCGCGGCGTTGGGGATCTAGAACCTGGTGACCGCATCACCGTGATCGGATACGTGTTCGAGATCGGCGGGCGCCCGGCCGTGAAGGCCGGCGGAGTGAGGGTCGTGTCCCCGTCCGGTCGAGTCTCTCCCATCGGGTCGCCAGTGTGCATGCCGCCACGCTCGACCCTTTCCGGCGGCACGAAGGCGTCCCGCGCCGCGCCTGCCGGCCAGTTGCCCTCGCGGACGCCGTCGATGGCGAAGGCGAAGGGTGAGTTCGACGTCGAAGGTGTTGTCGTGTCGGTAGCCGAGGAGACTTTTCTGCTCGACGGCGAAGACTCCACCCGCTACACCGTGGTGGTGACCGAGGAGACCGAGTTCAAGGATCTGGATGGCCTCGAGGACCTCGAAGCGGGAGACATCGTCCGCGTCCGCGGCGAGCTTGATGGGACGGTCATCACGGCGTCGCGTGTCGAGCGTACCGAGGGCGGTGACGACGGTGGCGGAGGCAGCGGAAGTGACGACGACGGCGTGGATTTCGAATCCACCGGTATCGTCACCGAACTCCTTCCGCCCGATAGTTTTACCTTCAGCGACCAGCGCACCTACCGGGTGGACGGCATGACCGAATTCGACGAGCCCATCGTCTCCTACTCGGATCTCGAAGTGGGGCAGTACCTCGAGATCGAGGCGGTGTATGAGGGCGGCAGCGCTTACCGCGCTGTCAGGATCGAGTACGAAGGTGACGACGACCAGGGGCAGGGCTATCGACTGGTCGAAGGAATCATTGCGAGTGTTTCGGCCACCGAGATCACCCTGGCCGACGCCACCGTGGTGGTCTTCACCGCCACGACCGAGTTCAACGGCGATGCCGACCGGCGAGAAGACCTTCGACCAGGGTGGGGGGTGAAGGCGTACGTCCTCTTTAACGCGGCGGGCCAGTTCCTTGCGTTGAGCGTGCGTGCCGAGGACGAGAATCCACCGACGACCGTGGGCCAGGAGTTTGAACCGCAGCAGGCCGTCCTGGTGCTGGCGGAGGGAGCCGACCCCGGGGCCGTGGCGGCGAGACATGACGCCGTCGTTTCGGGCCAGGTCTCAACCCTCGGCGCGCTCTTCAGATGGCAGGACGAAATCGACGACGAACTCCTGATACAGCTGGCTGCTGACCCGGACGTCGTTGCGGTGGAGCCCAACTTCCATTTCCGGGACCCCGAGTCGACCCGCCGGAGGTTTGTGATCGTCGACCGCTCTCCGACAGCTGACAAGTACACCGGTCAACAAGCTGCAATCAAGCACGAGGTCGCGATGGCCCACACCATCAGCCAGGGCGGCGGAACCGTGGTCGCGATCATGGACAACGGTGTGGACTACTGCCACCCACTGCTCCGGGGACATCTCCTGGCCGGCGGGATGGACCTGATAGACGGCGATCTTTCGCCGTGGGAAACCGCCGACGGGATCGATCAGGACGGCGACGGCGAGACCGACGAGGCGGCCGGACACGGGACCTTTGTCGCTTCGGTGGTGGCGCTCGCCGCGCCCGGGGCGCGGATCCTGCCGTACCGGGTCCTCGACGATGACGGCGGCGGGACCGCCTTCAACCTGGCGTTGGCCCTCGCCGACGCCATCGAACGCGGTGTCGACGTCATCAACCTCTCGCTGGCGTACCGCGAACGATCCGTGGTGGTGGACCTCCTGCTCGAGGAGGCCGCGAGACGAAAGATCATCGTAGTGGCCGCGGCGGGCAATGACGGCTCCGAGACGCTGCCGTTCCCGGCGATCGACAGCCACGTGCTGGCTGTGACCGCGCTCCGGGGCGACGGGACGGGGCTTGCGGAATTCGCCAACCGCGGCGCCACGGCGGAGCTGGCGGCGATCGGAGAGGATGTCTACGGGGCGCTCTTCGGAGGCGAGTACGGCACCTCGTCGGGCACCTCGATGGCGGCCCCTTTCGCTGCCGCCGGAGCGGCTCTGGTCAAGAGCCTCGATGCCGGGGTCTCGGCGGACATCGTCCGGCGATTGCTCGTGCAGTCCGGCGTCGTGATCGCCGACGGCGCGTGGAGCGGTTCTTCGCTCGATCTCGGCAGGGCCGCCGCCGCCGCCCAGCCCTGAGCATTTTCCTCCCCAGTTGAATTTCAGACAAGCGCGTTGCAGAGGCCATGGTGGCATTGCTCGCAATAGTGCTCTTCGGTGAACCGGTTCTTCCGACCGCGAGTCGGCAAATTTCTCCAGCCTCCATCGCGACGTGATCCCCATCACATAGAACCATGTCCGAATCTGAGGATCAGTCGCACTTATTACTGAAGACCCCGCCGCACAACCTGCGGCAACAGAAGGAGGACACAATGAAAGCAACGATGTGGCAACAGATGGTGATCGGTTGGACATCGATCGCAACACTGATGACGCTCGGGGCCACGGCCGAAGCCGGCTCGATGGTGAGGCGTTCCGCGAGGGCGCAACGGATGGAGACCTCCCAGGAGGCCGGAGCGGCGCTCACCGCCGTGGGTGCGGCTTCCGGGTGGGGCCGTATCAAAGTCGAAGACAGAGTGAGGGCGGGTGTGGTCAAGCGCGAGGTCGAGGTCGGACTGTTTGACATGGATCCGATGACCGAGTTCAGCATCGAGGCGGAAGGCGTCTTTCTCGGGAACGTGAGAACTGACAGTTCGGGTTGGGCGACTCTGAAGCTGGAAACCGACGACAATAGTCACCCGCCCGTGCCGTCCGATCTGCCGCCGGCAGGTGACTTGTCATCAGCGTCAGTTCGAGACGTCTCGGGCGCGTTCGTGCTCGAGGGGAGCTTTGTCGGCTTCAATGCCGGCGACGACGACTCGACGGTTCACGAGGAAAAGATCTCACTGACCGATCAGATGGGCGTCGGTGCGTCAGGTGTCGCCAAGGTGGAGCGCGAAGCGGACGGCACCCAGGAGTTCGACAGCCGGGCCACCGGCCTGACGCCCGGCGAGACGCACACCATCAGGGTCGATGGTTTTACGGCGGGTTTGGCGACTGCGGACGCGGTTGGTCAGGCACGGCTCAAGTTCGAATTCCCCGACGACGAAAACCCACTCCCGTCCGAACTGCAGCCAATCGAGGATCTGCGAGTCGTCGAGTGGTACGACGAGAACGATGACCTGCTGTTGGCAGGTGTCTTCACCGGTCTCTCAAACGACGATGACGATGAGGACGGCAGCGGTTCGGGCAACGATGACGACGGCGATGACGACGGCGATGACGACGGTGACGACGACGACTCAACGGTTCACGAGGAGGAGATCTCACTCACCGATCACATGGGCGTCGGTGCGTCCGGTGGTGCCAAGGTGGAGCGCGAATCGGACGGTACCCAGGAGTTCGACACCTGGGCCGCCGGTCTGAGGTCCGGCGAGACATACACCATCAGTGTCGATGGTTTCACGGCAGGAATGGTGACCGCGGACGCGGTCGGTCGGGCACGGCTCAAGTTCGAGTCCCCCGACGACGAAAACCCACTGCCGACCGAACTGCAGCCGGTCGAGGAACTGCGAGTCGTCGAGTGGTCCGACGAGAACGGTGAATTGGTGTTGTCAGGTGTTTTCACCGGCGTCTCGAACGACGATGACGATGACGACGGCAACGGTGGCTCCGGCGGGGGCAGCGGCGGCTCGGGAAGTGGAGGAGACTGAGAAGGTTCAACATCTCCAGGAAGCCGGCGTAGAACCGCCGGCGGCGATTTTGGTCCCCCCGACCTTGCACGCCGCTCCGAGGACCGATCGTCGAGCGAAGGAGACCCCGGGATCCTGATGACAGCCAAGGCCGCCCCTTCCCCCGGGGCGGCCTGTTTTTTATCAATCAGGTCGCAACCAGGTGCCGGTAGACGGTCCAGACGCCGATGACGATCAGGAGGAGGCCCCCGGCAACTGCCATCCGGGAGCCGAATCGGTTGCCCAGGGTCTTGCCCCCGAGGGTGCCGATCAGCGTCAACGCGCCTGCGGTCAGACCGATCACGGCCGCCGGGAGCCAGACCTCGACTCCGAGGGCGGCGAAGCTGAGTCCTATCGCCAGCGCGTCGATGCTGGTGGCGACTGAGAGCACCACGAGCGACCACCCGCGGGTTGGATCGGAACCCCGGGCGTCACGGCCGTCGCCGCGCAGCGCCTCGAGGATCATGCGGCCGCCGACGACCGTGAGAAGGACGAAGGCCAGCCAGTGGTCCCAGCTCTCGATCAGCGGCCGCACCGATCTGCCGGCGATCCAACCGATGATCGGCATCAGCGCCTGAAAGAGCCCGAAGTGCCACGCGAGGCGGAAGGTCTGGCGCCGGGACGTCCCTCCCAGGGCCACGCTGACCGCGATGGACACGGCAAAGGCGTCCATTGCCAGTCCGATGGCGATTCCGAACAGCACGATCAAATCCACGTCGACCTCATGGGCATCGCAGAATAGCGGCGCTTTCGGACGATGTCGAGTCGGAAGACAGGCTATGATCCGGTACCACGGAGGCATACCTGAAGCACGAGCACCACTTCGACCAGCATTTGCCGATGAGCGGCGAGGCCCGCACGCGGTGGGTGGTCGCCATGACGGCGGCAACCATGGTGGTGGAGATCGTCGCCGGCGTGGCGTACGGGTCGATGGCGCTGCTCGCCGACGGCCTCCACATGGCCTCTCATGCTGCGGCACTCGGTCTGTCGGCCTTCGCCTACGCCTATGCCCGCCGGCACGCGCACGACGCCCGCTTCAGCTTCGGCACCGGCAAGGTGAACTCCCTGGCGGGGTTCGCGAGCGCCGTGGTGTTGGTGTTGTTCGCGGTCATGATGGGCGTTGAAAGCGTCGGGAGGTTTCTTGAACCCGTTGCGATCGCCTACAACCAGGCGATCGCGGTGGCGATCCTCGGGCTCATCGTCAACGGCGTCAGTGTCTTCATCCTCCGCGAAAGCCACGACCACGGGCACGGGCAGCACGACGAGGACCACCACCACGACCATTCCCACGACCACAATCTGCGTGCCGCCCATCTTCACGTGCTGGCGGACGCCCTGACATCGATCCTCGCGATTGCCGCCCTGCTTGCCGCCAAGTACCTCGGAATCAATTGGATGGACCCGGCGATGGGGATCGTCGGCGGGATCCTGGTGGCGCGGTGGTCGTGGGGCCTGATGGGAGCCACCAGCCGGGTCCTGCTCGATCGCCAGGCGCCGCAGGACATGCTCAACGACATTCGGTCGGCCCTCGGGTCGATCTCGGCGGAGGTCGTCGACCTCCACGTGTGGGAGATCGGGCCAGGCTACAGGGCGGCGATCCTCGGCGTCGAAACGGCCGCGGATCTCGGGATCGAGGACATCAAACGGCTCGTGCCGGAGCGTCTCGGAATCGTCCACATCACCGTCGAGGTGCATCGATCGAGGGCCGGCGACGCCTCTGCGGTTTCTTCAAAGGTCTCGGCGTGAGCCAGCTCCATCTGCTCGGCGAGCGCCGTTTCTGGCCCCTGTTCTGGACTCAGTTTCTGGGTGCGTTCAACGACAACCTCTTCAAGAACGCGCTCGTGATCCTGGTCGCCTACCGTTCGATGACCCTGCTCGGGCTCGGTTCGAAGACCATCGTGGTCGCCTGCGCCGGGATCTTCATCTTTCCCTTCTTTCTCTTCTCCGCCACCGCCGGTCAGCTGGCCGACCGTTTCCCGAAGTGGCGTCTGATCCGCTGGGTCAAGGTGTGGGAGGTCGGCGTCATGGCGCTGGCGGGGGTCGGCTTTGCCACCAACAGCCTGGGACTGCTGCTGGCGGTCTTGTTCTTGATGGGTATGCAGTCGACCTACTTCGGGCCGGCCAAGTACGCCATTCTGCCCGAATTGCTCGATGACGCCACCCTGGTCGGCGGCAATGCGCTGGTGGCCATGGCCACCTTCCTCGCGATCCTCATCGGCACCATCACCGGGGGTTTGGTCGTGTCCGGCGGCGATCGGTGGGTGTCGCGACTCGGTGTGATGGTCGTGATAGTCGCCGTTGCCGGGTACGTGACCAGCCTCTTTATCACGAAGCTGCCCGCCGCCAACCCCGATCTGCGCGTGAAACTCAACCCCGTGACCCCGACCATCGACATCCTGAGGGTGTCTCGCCGGGTGCGCTCGGTCTTCCTGTCGATCCTCGCGATCTCGTGGTTCTGGTTCCTCGGCGCTTCATTTTTGTCTTTGCTGCCGAACTTCTCGAAGGACGTGCTCGGCGGCGGGGAAACGGTCGTCACCCTGTGCCTCGCCACCTTCTGCGTCGGCATCGGTGCCGGGTCCATGCTCTGCGAACGGTTTTCGCGGCGCCACCTCGAGCTCGGTCTGGTGCCCCTGGGTTCGATCGGGATCAGCGTCTTCGCGGTCGACCTCGCGTTGTCGGGGTGGCGGTTCACGCCGCCGGCCGGGAGTTCGTTTCTTTCGGTCGCCGGTTTCCTAGGGGCGCCGGGCGGGCTCCACGTCCTCGCCGACCTCTTCATGATCGCCGTCTTTTCGGGTTTCTACACGGTGCCGCTGATGACCTTCATCCAGCAGCGGTCCGCCGCCTCCGAACGCTCGCGGGTGATTGCCGGCAACAACATCCTCAACGCCCTGTTGATGGTTCTGTCGTCGCTGATGCTGGTGGCCATGCTGGCCGCCGACGTCTCCATCCCCGGGATCTTCCTGACCCTCGCGCTGCTCAACGCGGCGGTGGCCGTCTACATCTACACCGTGATCCCGGAGTTCCTGCTCCGTTTCGCTGCGTGGAGCATGACCAACGTCCTCTACCGCGTGAGATTGGTCGATCCCGGCAACATTCCGTCCGAAGGCCCGGCGGTGCTCACAGCCAACCACGTCAGCTATGTCGACTGGTTGCTGATGGCCTCGGCCTCGACCCGGCCGGTGCGGTTCGTGATGGACCACGAGTTCTCGCGCATGCCCATGATCCGACTCCTCGCCCGCGATGCCAAGGTGATCCCGATCGCGTCGGGCCGCGATGACCCCGAGATCCTGCAGCGGGCGTACGACCGGATCGCCGATGAGCTCGAGGCGGGTGAAGTTGTGTGCATCTTCCCGGAAGGAGGGATCACGCAAGACGGTCGGCTGTCGCCTTTCAGGCCTGGCATCGAACGCATCGTCGAGCGCACGCCGGTCCCGGTCGTGCCGGTGGCGCTGGTCGGTCTGTGGGGGAGCTTCTTCAGCCGCTCTGCAGGCCGCGCCATGACCCGGCCCTTCCGCCGCTTCCGGTCACGGGTCGAGATCAGAGTCGGTGAGGCGATCCCCCCGCAGGCGGTCACGGCACAGACCGTTGCCGAGAGAGTGGCTGCGCTCGGGGGTTGGGATGTGCCGGAGCCGCCGGAAGCGCCGCCTGAGAATTAGGAATTAGGAATTAGGAATTAGGAATGACCGGTCTCCTACCCGGCACGCGAGGCGCGTGCCCCACAACACAGACGCCGTGCAGCGATTGTGGGGCAGCCGTCCCGGCTGCCAGTTGAGTGGTTGTGAAGAACGGAGGTTCAGATCCCGTAATCGGCGGTCAGGCGCCACAAAAAGAAAACCCCGCCAAAGGCGGGGCTGCAATTCAGCGTCGAAGACGCTGAATTGCTACCACATCTTGACTGCTACCCGCACCCCATCCTCGGTGGCGACGGTCACCAGCTCTCCGTTTTCCGCAGCGTGCAGGATATCGAAGATCATCTTCGGGTCGGCCGTTTGCCAGTCCCAGTTTTCGAGAGCCTCGAGCACGCCGTCGATCGGAATGTTGCAGCGGACCACGGCGTCGTCGGCGTCGACGGCGATCCGCAACGTGTCGCCGTCCTTGATGATGTCGACATTGGCATCGTCGGTGCGGACCTTCACCAGCGCCGCGTCGGGGCTTTCCAGAAGAGCACGGACCGAGGCCAGAACCAGTTCTTTCTGCGCCGTGACCTCGGGCGGAATCTCGGCCTCTTCAAGGGCCTCGTCGGGGATGAAGGCGGTGGCGATGCTGGCGACGACCAGGGGGAACGGCACTTTGACGTGCACCGGCGAGCTGAGCTCGATGTCGTCGTTGGGCGAGACGTCGACCACGTGCACGTCGACGACCATCCAGTCCATCATCAGGGTGGCGGTGAGCAGACCGACCGTGCCGGCAAGCAACACCGCACCCAGGGTCGACATGCCTCGTTGGTTCTTCATTATTCGATCCAGACGCGGACGTTGGCTTCGTTGGATGTGACCTTGACGAGTTCACCGTTGGGCAATTTGTCGAAGCTGCCCAGAAGGGCGGCGACATCGAGGGTGTTCTCGTCGCCGAAGGTGAGAGCGTCCATCATCTCCATCGGCATGGTGACCTCGACCTTGGCCATCTCGTCTTCCTTCTGGTTGACGGTAACGTAGAGCATCCCGGCCTTTTTGTGGACGTTGACATCGGCCTCATCCGAGGTCACGGTCACGAACTTGCCGTCCGGTGCGTCCTTCACCGCCGCCATGATCTCGGCGAAGTTGATGTCCATGTCGTCGTCGAGCTCGAGATCGACGTGTCCTTTGTGAAAATTCTCGACATCCACGTTGCGCAGCACCGTCAGCACCAGGTTGAGGGGCAGGTGCACCTCGACGTTGGTGTTGCTCGAG
The DNA here is from genome assembly GCA_963823345.1 of Candidatus Sulfomarinibacteraceae bacterium. Lineage (GTDB taxonomy): Bacteria > Acidobacteriota > Thermoanaerobaculia > Thermoanaerobaculales > Sulfomarinibacteraceae > Sulfomarinibacter. The sequence goes on along the minus strand of CAWGLE010000022.1, from coordinate 449,251 downwards.
TTCTCGGTGACGGTGACATTGACCCATCGGGTGGAGTCGTCTGCAGAGGCTGCAGGCGCTGCCAAAAGGGCGACGATCGCGACCAGGACTGGAAGACTCCGTTTCATTACCCACCTCCGTTGTTGCGTCCATCAATATGACGACCGTGCGGCGAAAGCGTTAGCGGCCGTGGCTACAGATGACAACGGGGCGGGAGCAAAAAAGTTCGGATTTAAATTCGGAATTCGGAATTCGGAATTCGAAATGTCGCTCACCGTCCGCCCAGATCTACTGGAGGGGTGCCGAAATTCAAAACTCAAAACTCAAAACTCAAAACTGCGGCGGAGGGCGCCAGGCCTACGACGCGTCGGGCATGACGAACCAGAGGATCAGATACACCAGGATGCCGGGGAAGGCGACGGAGACGATCGAACCGACGATGTAGAGCACGCGCACCATGGTCGGGCTCCAGCCCAACCATTCAGCGATGCCGCCGCACACGCCGGCGATCATCCGATTGGATCTGGATCGTTGAAGTCTGTTACCAGTGGCCATGAGTCCTCCTTGACCCGCCGCGGGCGATGCTCGAGAGAGTGTACGCCGAGATGCGGCTGGCTATTCCATCGCAGGGAAGGGTTGACAGGGTGCTTTATTTGGCTATATTGCCAAATATGGTTGATCAACGACGCCTCGAGGGTGAAATCAGGTATCACATGGAGCAGCGGGCCAAGGTGATGAAGGCATTGGCTCACGCCAGTAGGCTCTTCATTGTCGATGAGCTTTCCCGGGGTGAAAGGTGTGTCTGCGAACTGACCGAGATGATCGGCGCCGACGTGTCGACGGTCTCCAAACACCTGGCGGTGTTGCGGGAAGCCGGACTGGTGCTCGACGATCGACGCGGCGTGCAGATCTTCTATCGGTTGCGAGTGCCGTGCATCCTCAACTTCTTCGGTTGCGTGGAGGCGGTTCTCGAGGAGACCTCCCGGCAACCCATCGCGATCAGCGGGTGAACGGTGGTGTCGTGCATAATATTTGGCGAATTTGCCAATAATTTGACTGAGTCGACTGGGAATTGCTGTGATCGACTGGAAGAATGAGTGGAAGACCCTGGCCTGGGGGCTCTGCATCTTTGCGGTGCTTTTCTGGCTGCCGGTGGGTGTGCCGCGCTTCGACAGCGCGGTGGGAGAGGCGTTGGCTCTCACCCGGTGGTATGCCCGCGAGCACGTCATCCTCTGTCTGGTGCCGGCATTTTTCATCGCCGGTGCCATCTCCTCCTTCGTGTCGCAGGCGGCGGTGATGAAATACCTCGGCCCGCGAGCGCCGAAGGCGGTGGCCTACGGGGTGGCTTCGGTCAGCGGCACCGTCCTCGCGGTCTGCTCATGCACCGTGCTGCCGCTCTTTTCCGGCATCCACACCATGGGTGCGGGCCTCGGGCCAGCGACCGCATTCCTGTACTCGGGGCCGGCGATCAACGTCCTCGCGGTGGTGCTCACGGCGAGCGTGCTCGGCGCCAAGCTGGGGGCGGCGCGGGCGATCGGCGCGGTGGTGTTCGCGGTCGTTGTCGGGGCCCTGATGGCGCTGATCTTCCGCCGCTCGGAACAGCAGCGGGTGGACGCGGCGATGGCCCTGCCGGAGCCGGACAACGTGCGGCCGCTCGCGCAGACCGCGGCCTTCTTTGCCGCCCAGGTGGCTGTCCTGGTCTTCGCAAACTGGGCGCGGCCCGACGACCCGACGGGGGTGTGGTTCGAGATCTGGAGCGCCAAGTGGTGGCTGACCTCGGCTGGAGCACTGGCCCTCGGTGCGATTCTGGTGCGCTGGTTTGGTCTCGCTGTGTGGAAGGTCGGGGTCATCGGCGCGTCAGTCGCGGTGGTCGCTTTGGCCTTTCCGAACCACCCCGAACTGAGCTTCACCGTCGGAGTTCTCGGCCTTGCGGTCGTGACCGCCAAATCCGGTGGCGAACTCGGCGAGTGGTTCGCATCGAGCTGGGGTTTTGCGAAACAGATCCTGCCGCTGCTGCTCGGCGGCGTGTTGGTGGCCGGGCTGTTGCTCGGCCGTCCCGGCCACGAAGGACTCGTCCCTTCGCGGTGGGTCGAGAGTGCGGTCGGCGGCAACGGTCTCACGGCCACCCTTTTCGCCTCGGTAGCGGGGGCCCTCATGTACTTTGCCACTCTCACCGAAGTGCCGATCCTGCAGGGCCTGATCGGTGCGGGAATGGGCCCGGCTCCGTCTCTCGCTCTGCTGTTGGCCGGCCCTGCACTCTCCCTTCCCAACATGATCGTCATCGCGAGTGTCATCGGTTGGAGGAAAACCAGCGTGTATATCGCCCTCGTGGTGGTCATGGCCACGGCCGCAGGACTCATATACGGAATGTTCGTCACCTAGGAGGTGCATCATGAAGAAACTCGTCGTTCTCGGACCGGGTTGTCCCCGATGTGAAAATCTGCTGAGAATCGCCGGTCAGGCCGCGGAGGAACTCGGAATCGAGTACCACCTCGAAAAGCTCACCGATATCACGAAATTCTCGGAGTACGGGCTCATGATGACCCCGGGACTCGTGATTGACGGCGAACTCAAAGTACAGGGCAAGGTGCCGACGATTGACGACATCAAGTCCATGCTGGCATAGGGAGGGGATATGGGTCGATCATCTTCTTTCGCGACAGTGGTTTTGGCGGCCGCGCTGGCAGTCACCTCGTCGCTGCCCGCGCCCGGGGTTTCGGCCGAAGAGTCGGCGACGACTCCCTCTGCGGACGGCGTCGTCGCGTTCTATTTTCATGGTAACGTCCGCTGTGCAACGTGCAAGAAAATCGAGGCGTACGCCGACGAAGCGGTTCATGCTGGGTTTGCGGAGTCGCTCGAGGACGGCGGCCTGGCGTGGCGGGTGGTCAACATCGATGAACCGGAAAACCGGCACTTCGTTCAAGACTTCCAACTCGTGACCCGATCGGTGGTGCTCGCCGAGTATCGCGACGGCTTGGTGGTCCGTTGGGAGAATCTCGATAAGGTGTGGCAGCTGGTTCGCAGCAAGGATCTTTTTGTCGACTATGTCCAGAACGAGACCCGCGACTTTCTCGGAACCAGTTGATGGACTCAGGTCTTCTGGCGGTAGGCTCGGCCCTATGGCTCGGGATTCTGACTTCCATCAGCCCGTGCCCGCTGTCCACCAACCTCGCGGCAGTGTCCTATGTCGGCCGGCGGGTCGGCAACGGTCGCGCGGTGCTGTTCTCGGGTGTGCTCTATACCGCCGGCCGCGGCTTCGTCTACGTGGTGCTCGGTGCCCTGTCGGTGTTGTCCCTGATGTCCATGGTCTCGGTATCGAGCTTTTTGCAGGGCACCTTCCCGCGCCTGCTCGGTCCCCTCCTGATCGCGCTCGGGCTCCTGCTGTTTGGCGTGTTTGAGTTCACGCTCCCATCGGCGGGCGTCAGCGAAAAGTTGCAGAAGAGGGTTGATCGTGCCGGTGTGTGGGGCGCTGGAATCCTCGGTCTGATCTTCGCCCTGGCCTTTTGTCCGGTTTCGGCAGGTCTCTTTTTCGGCGGTCTCGTGCCGTTGGCGGTGGAGCGGAACTCGCCCCTGGTATTGCCCCTGGTCTATGGTCTCGGCACGGCCCTCCCGGTGCTCGTCTTCGCAGCTCTGTTGGCAATTGGTGCTGGGTGGTTGGGGCGGGCACTCGACCGGGTGCAGGTGTTCGAAGTATGGGCCCGCCGGGTCACCGCAATCGTGTTCATCGTGATCGGAATCTACGAAACTCTGCACTCGACTCTGTATCTGATCTGAAGAGAAGACGCGTCTCTTGGAGTTGTTTAGCAACTATCGAAGACGGCGAAGAATTCGGTTTACCGGTGAGGCGCTGCTCAGCCGATATCGATCGTGCGTTTTTCGGGGTCCGGTTGCCGGCGATAGAAGATGGCCATCCGGCCGACCGCACCGGCGCACTCGCACGCGAGACGTTCTTCGATGGCCGCGGTGATCTGCTGCCGTTCGTCGCGGGCGGTGAAAATCTGCACCTTGACGAGCTCGTTGGCGGTGAGTGCATCGTCGATGGCGGCGGTGACGCTGTCGGTCAGGCCCGCCTTGCCGATCTGGACGGCCGGACGGTAGCGATGTGCGAGTCCCCGCAGGTGAGTCCTTTGTGATCCTGTGAGCACGGTGCATCCTCTCAGTCGGGCGCCGTGGCGGCGGCCGGCGCGTGGAGGGTAGCAGAGAAATCCGATCAAGGGCGACCTGGGGGCCCGGCGGAACTCTGAAAGAACCGCCCGCGAATCCACAGCGAGACATTGACCAATGCGATCAGGACCGGAACCTCGACCAGCGGTCCGATGACCGCCGCGAAGGCGACGCCGGAGGAGATGCCGAAGGTGGCGATGGCGACCGCGATCGCGAGCTCGAAGTTGTTGGACGCCGCGGTGAACGAGAGGGTGGCCGAACGCCCGTAGTCGGCGCCGACCCGCTTCGACATGAAGAACGACACCAGGAACATCGCCACGAAGTAGATCGTCAGCGGGATCGCGATCCGGACGACGTCGAAGGGCAGCTCGACGATGACCTCGCCCTTGAACGAAAACATGACCACGATCGTGAAGAGCAGGGCGATGAGGGTGATGGGGCTGATCTTCGGGATGAAGACCTCGTGGTACCACGTCTTGCCCTTGAGGGCGATCAGCGAAAAGCGGGTGATGACGCCGGCGAGAAACGGGATGCCGAGGTAGATGAAGACGCTCTCGGCGATCTGGCCGATGGTCACGCGGACCTCGGTCCCGGCGAGCCCGAACAGCGGCGGCAGCACGGTGATGAAGAACCAGGCATAGACCGAGAAGAAGAGCACCTGGAAGATCGAGTTGAAGGCGACGAGACCGGCGCAGTACTCGCTGTCGCCGCCGGCCAGCTCGTTCCACACGATGACCATGGCGATGCAACGCGCGAGACCGATGAGGATCAGACCGACCATGTACTCCGGCTTGTCGGCGAGCAGCGAGATCGCGAGCAGGAACATCAGCACCGGACCGACGATCCAGTTCTGGACGAGCGAGAGACCGAGCACCTTCCAGTCCCGGAAGACCCGCCCCATCTCCTCGTAGCGCACCTTGGCCAGCGGCGGGTACATCATCAGGATGAGGCCGACTGCGATCGGAATGTTGGTGGTGCCGACCGAAAAACGGTTCCAGAATTCGCCAATTTCGGGACGCAGCCAACCCCAACCGACCCCGACTGCCATCGCGAGGAAGATCCACAAGGTCAGGTAGCGGTCGAGCAGAGAGAGTTTCGCTGTCACTCCTGGGCGGGTGGACATTTTGCCTCCATCAGGTGTCAAGGCAGGCTTTCCGGTCGAGTTCGTCCCGGGCGGCCTCGTAGCCGAGGCGGCACAGCTGCTCCACGGGCATCCGAAGGAGCTCGCCGGCGAACCGGGCATCCTCGGCCAACTGCGGGTCACCGTCCAACGAGGCCAGCGAAACGTCGATCACCGCTCGGACACCGCCATCTGCCGTGAGACTGATGTGGACCCAGCGGCCCTCTTTCCGTTCGACGATCACTCCTGCCTGCTTGAGTTCTTTGAGGTGCGCCGATACGGTCGACGGCGCGAGCTTGAGGATCTCGGTGATCTGGCACACGCAGAGTTCGCCGGAGCGCAGCGCGGCCACGGTGCGGAGCCTGGCGGGGTGGCCGAGGGCACGAGCGATGGCAACGGCGGAATCGAGATTCGATGTTCTCATTTCGTCAACTCGCGAAATGTAGTACTGTGCACGCGGGTTGTCAACCATGGAGGTGTCGATGTCTTCCAGAAAACGGGTATTGGTCCTGTGCACGGGCAACTCGTGCCGTTCGCAAATGGCCGAGGGTTGGATCAACCATGTTCTCAGGGACACATGGGAGGCGCGGTCGGCGGGCACCAGTCCGGCCGAACGGGTTCACCCGGTGGCGGTGGCTGTGATGGCGGAGGCGGGGGTGGATATCTCTGGCGGGCGCCCGAAGATGGTCGACACCCTGCTCGACGAAAGCTGGGACCTGGTCGTCACGGTGTGCGACTCCGCCCGGGAGAGTTGCCCGGTGTTTCCGCGTCCCGTCGAACAGATTCACGTGTCGTTCCCGGATCCTGCCGAGGCCACGGGCTCCGATCAGGAGATCAAGGATGTCTTCCGGCGGGCTCGCGACGACATCCGACAGCGTCTCGTCGAGGAAGTTCTGAGGCGGACCTGAGGGCTTGTCCCGCAGGCACCCGCAGGACGGTGAGGCCTTTGCACCTGTGAACGTCGAAATTCACTCGCCGCGAGGCTGCGCCTGATCGACCTGTCCATGTAGAGTGTCGTCATGGACACCACGCCGTTCGTTGTCCATGTCGAGCTCGAAGGGTGGGAGCTGTTCTGGGCTCGGTTCGAGATCGGTGGTGACGGCAGCGGGCTCGCGGAGCTCCGCCGGCGAGTCGCGGATTCGGTGCGCGCCCGGTTTTCCGAGGTCTCGGAGATCGCGGAGTTTCCGCCGATCGCCGCGCTGCGGATGCTGTTTCGCGCCGTGGGCTGCGACCCGACCCGCTATCGACCGTCGTCGGAGGCTCTGCTGAGGCGTCTGGTCAAGGGTGCCGAGCTCCCGGCCATCCACGCGCTCGTCGATCTCAACAACTGCCTTTCCGCCGAGCTCGGTGTGCCCTGCTGCGTCATGCGGGAGGGCAGCTTCGGCTCGCGCCTCGCTTTTCGTGCGGGCACGGCGGGGGAGACGTATCAGTCGTTGCGGGGACCCTTCAACCTCGAGGCGAAACCGCTGCTGGTCGACGATACCGGTCCCCTCGACGCCCCGATTACGGGCAGCGAGCGGGTGATGGTGGAGCCGTCCACCAAACGGGCGTGGCTCGTGGCCTATCTCCCGCGGGGCGTGGTGTCGGCGGCCGACGCCTGGCGGCGCCTCGAAGCCCTGGCCCCGGACGCGGGCGTGCGAGTGCGGCCCTTCGCAAGCTCGGTTTGACATCCTCAACCGGCGGGCCGATGATCTTTACGTGGTCTCATCGGAAAACCAGCCGGGGGTGAACGAGGCTCCGGCGCACTTGCGGCTCTCCGCGCGGCGGAATGGCGGCGGGCGATCGGCAAGAAGGAGGACGTGATGAAGATCTGCGTGGCGATCGTCGTGGGGTGCTTTCTCGGGCTCATGGGGTGTGCGAAAGCGGTCGAAGAACCGGTCGAGGTCGAGGAGGTGGCCGTTGTTGAGTGGGAACGGGTCCTGCCGGGTCTGATGACGGACACCCAGAAGGCGCAGCAGGAGCTGATCCTGACCGCCACCAACGCCCTGGCCTCCGAGATGATGGCCGAGTTGATGGCGGCCCTCGACGAGGGCGGGCCCGCAGGCGGGATCAGGGCGTGCCGCGAAAAGGCGCCGGCTGTGGCAGCCAACGTTTCGGAGACCTACGGAGTCGGAATCGGTCGTACTTCCAATCTCCTGCGAAACCCTGCCAACGTGGCGCCGGAATGGGCAACGCCCTACATACAGGCCGGGGTTGAAGACCCGACCTGGGTCGGCGGTCCCGCGGGAGAGCTCGGTGCGCTGTTGCCGATCCGCCTCAAGGCCGAGTGCCAGATGTGCCACGGACCCGCCGAGATGATTGATCCGGGCGTCGCGGCCGCCATCGCGGAGTTCTACCCGGACGACCAGGCCGTCGGCTTTTCCGAGGGCGACCTTCGCGGCTGGTTCTGGGTCGAGGCGCCCCCCGGCGATTCGGATGTGTGATTGTTAAATCGTTGAATCGTTAGAACGTTAGAACGTTTAACGTTTGAACGTATCAACTCGGTTTGGTTCAGGTCCCGAGTCGTTTGCGGAAGTACTCGACCACGACGTCGCGGGCGTACTGAAGAACCTGCTCCGGTGATTCGTCGGGTTCGGCGAACTCCGGGGTGTCGATGATGTCCACGACCATTTCCGGCCACCACCGCGAGTGCAGCGTCAGGACCACCATTTCGTCGTCAAAACCGTTCGCCGTGAAGTCTGCGGCCGCGGGTGCGTCGAAGGCGATGACCGGGTCCTCCGAACCAGGGACCAGCCGCACTCGACCCTGGATCCACTCGTACATCTTCTTGATGTCTGTCTTCTCCACCCCGTCCTCCATGACCCCGGCCGACTATCGCATCCTCATTACGGTACGCGGAACCAACATCAAGATGTTGACATCAGAGCCGCAGGTTCGCAAGATGGAGAGGTGAATCGTCCGACTCGAGCCGTGCTGATCCTTCTGACTGCGGTGCTTCTGCCGTGGTTGGGGCTGGTGCAGGGTCTTCCACACTCTCACTCGGACGGGTCCATCCCCCAGGAAGAGCTGGCCTGTTCGGTATCCGGCCCGAACTCGAACGAGAGCCACCTTCACGCAGCGGGCAACCCGCTGCCCGCCCATCCGTGCCTGGCGTGTCTGGCCGGCACCTCGCACGCGGCGGCGCCATCCCTGGTGCAGCTGAAACGGGAGGAATCCGCAACCCGGCTCCCGACCGCACCGCCGCGCGAAGCGCATGCGCGAAATAGATTCCACCTGCCCCTGTTGCGAGGTCCCCCGGTCGTCGCCTGAGTCGGCAACCGGTCGCGATCGACAACTCGAACAGGGGAGACATCATGAAAAAGCGATGCGTTCGTGGCATTGTCATGGGGTTGGTTTTCTGCATGCTGGCGGCGGGACTGGGCGTAGCGCAGAGCCCGGACCCTCCGGCGACCGACCCACCTTCGCCACCGTCGGCGGAAGAACTTCAAAAACAGATCGACGAGCTCAACCGCCAACTCGCGATCATGCAGCGGCAGCTCGACGCCCTTCTGGCTCAACAGGAGACCCACGCGGAGGAGTCGGAGCTCGACCACCTGCGGCAGGCGGCGGCGGCCGAGGCTGCCTCGCAGGCTCCCGCCGAAGCGGTGGACACCGGCACGGAATTCATCTCGGGGACGCGCATGCAGCCGGAGCTCAACCCCGAGATCTCGGTCAACGGCGATTTCTTCTTCGTCGCCGGCGACAACCTGAAGAATGAGCTGCAGGCGCGCCACTTCGAGCTCGATTTCCAGTCCTACCTCGATCCATTCACCAGGATGCACGTGGTGTTCGGGTATGAAGGCGGCCACAGCGAGTGGGGCCATGGTGAAGACGAGCATGAGGGCGAAGACCACGAGGACGACCTTGGAGGATTCGATCTCGAGGAGGGCTACCTGCAGTGGCTCAACCTGCCGGGGAATACGTCGTTGACGGTGGGCAAGAAGCGCCAGCAGTTCGGCGTCCTCAACCGCTGGCACATGCACGCCCTGCCGCAGACCGATTATCCGTGGGTCATCCAGGAGAGCTTCGGCGGACACGGGCTTTCCGGCACCGGAGTATCGGTGGAGTGGCTGATGCCCGCACTGTGGGCCGACGCCAACGAACTGATCGTCGAGATCATGGATGGCAACAACGAGGTGGCCTTCGCCGGTTCGGACTGGACCCAGCCTTCGTACCTCGCCTTCCTGAAGAGCTATTGGGATCTGAGCGCCAATACCTATTTCGAAGTCGATGTGACAGGTCTCCACGGCGTGACCGATTCCTCCGGCGATCTGCGTCACGATTTTGTGGCCCTCGACCTGACCTACGACTGGTACCCGCTGGGCCGCGAGCTGTACCGGGGCTTCGAGCTCCGCGGCATGCTGCTGCGGTCGTGGCTCGACCTCGAGGACGGCAGCAGCGTGGACAGCTGGGGCAGCTATCTCTACGGGCAGTTCAAGATCGCCAGGCGGTGGATCGTTGGAATGCGGGGCGACTGGGTCCAGGACCAACGCGAGGCGGGGCACGAATTCTGGGGGCTCTCCCCCTACCTGACCTTCTGGCAATCGGAGTACGTGAGACTGCGCGGCCAGTACTCCTACCGCGACGACAACTGGTACGGCGCCGACAATCGATTCGAGCTGCAATTCACTTTTGCGGCCGGCCCGCACAAACATGAAAGCTATTGAGGTGATCGCCATGAGTCTTTCACGTCGATTTTCCGGAGCCGTTCTGGCGGCGGCGATTCTTCTTCCCACGACCTCACTGGCGACGGTCAAGGTGGTCACGACCCAGGAGACCTATGCCTCCATCGCGCGTGAGATCGGTGGTGACCTGGTGACGGCGGAGTCCATCGTGCCGGGCAACGCCGACGCCCACTTCGTCAAGCCCAAACCGTCGTATGCCTTGATGCTGCGCGACGCGGACCTCTTCGTCAGTACCGGTCTCGATCTCGAGCTGTGGGCACCGGTTCTGGTCAACAAGAGTGGGAATCGCAACATCGCCGATGGCGCCATCGGGTACGTGGCGGCGGCGCAGGGCATCGAGCTGCTCGAAAAGCCGGCCTCGCTCGACCGCTCCGCGGGCGATGTCCACATCTACGGCAACCCGCACATCCAGACCTCGCCCGTCAACATCGCCACCGTGGCGCGCAACATCGCGACCGGCCTCTGCAAGGTGGATCCCGGGAACTGCGACGCCTACCGCGCCAACCTGGGCCGCTTCACCGACACGCTCGCACGGCGGTTGTACGGCGAAAAACTGGTGGAGCTTCTCGGCGTCGACACCCTGGACCCCCTGGCCCGCAGCGGGCGCCTGGTGCCGTTTCTCGAGGAGAAGGGTTTTGCCGGCGAGATCGGCGGCTGGCTCGGCGAAGGCATGTCGTTCCGTGGCCGGAAGTTGGTGTGTTACCACAAGAACTGGATCTATTTCGCGACCCTCTTCGGGCTCGAGGTGGCGGGCTTCGTGGAAACCAAACCCGGGATTCCTCCGACGGCGCGGCACGTGTCGGACTTGATTGAAAGGATCGAAGTCGAGCACATCCAGGTGCTGCTCACGGCCAACTACTTCGAACGCAGCAAACCGCAGCTCATCGCCGATCGAACCGGAATCGTGCCGGTGGTGGTCCCGATGTCGGTGGATGCTGAGTCGGGTGTCGCCACCTACTTCGACCTCGTCGATCTCTGGGTCGGCAGTCTGAAGACCGCCTTTGCCGAGGGGGAACCACGCCAATGACAACGATGTTGAGTTTCATGGCCGCACCTTTTGCTGCGTGCCTGGTGCTGGTGGGGCTCCACGCCTACTTCGGGATCCACGTGATCGAGCGTCGGGTCCTCTTTGTCGATCTCGCGGTGGCGCAATTCGCAGCGCTCGGAGCGGTGGTCGGATTCGCCTTCGGCCACCACCCCGGAGAGCTCGGCTCGACGCTCTTCAGTCTGGCCTTCGCAATTGTCGCTGCCGCCCTTTTCGCACTCACGCGGGTGCGGGTGGAAAAGATACCGCAGGAGGCGATCATCGGCATCACCTTTGTCGTGGCCTCGGCGGCGACAATCCTGGTGGCGGATCGCGCCCCCGAGGGGGCGGAGCACATCAAGGAGACCCTCTCCGGCTCGCTCCTGTGGGTGACCTGGCCGACGGTCCTCAAGGTGGCGATGATTTATGCGGTGATCGGGCTGTTCCACTGGCTGTTGCGCGAGCGGTTCCTGCTGATTTCGGTCGATCCCGAGGAAGCATACAGCCGCGGGTGGAGAGTCCGATGGTGGGACTTCCTCTTCTATCTCAGCTTCGGCGTCATGATCACTTTTTCGGTCGGTATTGGCGGCATCCTGATGGTCTTCGCCTACCTGGTGATACCGGCCTGCGTTGCGATCCTGATCCACGCCGGAATGCGGGCGAGGCTGGCGGTGGGGTGGGCGATCGGCGCGGTGGGATCGGCCCTGGGGCTGGTCGGGTCCTACTACTTCGATCTGCCCACCGGACCCGCCGTGGTCGTGGTCCTCGGGCTGATGCTGCTTGCAGCCGGAGTTTTCGCCATGACACAGCGGCCGCGGGACCGACAGTCTCGGACGGAAGGTTCGGCCTAGCCTTCTTCCAGGTGGCGGAATGTCGGAAGCACTTTCTCGAAGATGGCGAGGAGCACAAAGGGAATGAACAGAATCGCCGCGGCCGCGAGGATCCCTTCCTTTTCGAAAAGGCCGGGCACATAGGTCTCGCGGAAACCCCGCATGCTTTTTGAAAACATCTGTCCACCGATGACGACGTTCCAGCGCATCGACAGGACCTGGAGCAGCAGGAGCAGCGACGCCACCATCGACAATGTGTTGCGAATCCGATCATCCATGTAACGATCCATAACGACCACGATCCCGAGCAGAATCAACGGGACCAGACCACCTCCGACCATTTGCAGTGAAATGAAGGAAAAGGACAGCTGATGGGTCAGGAGGTGGCCGATGACCTCCCACTCCTCGGCCCGCTCGTAGGCGAGCATCATGATCTCGAGGAGCTCCATCGTCAGCGACATGATCATGAACAACCACAACCATCGGGACAGGGCGGCGATCGCCTGGCGGTCGATCGGTGTGCCCTTGAGCTTCATGGCAACCTGATACAGGACGATGAGCAGAGCGATCCCCGAGACCATCGCCGAGAACAGGAAGATCACCGGCATCAGAGGCGTCGACCACCAGGGGTTGGCCTTGAGGGCGCCGAAGAGAAAGCCCACGTACCCGTGCAACAGGCACGCCATGGGTATGCCGATGGCGGCCAGGATACGGGTGATTCTCTTGTCGAGGGCAACGGCCTCGGGAGAGGTGTCGTAGACGCCGAGGGCCAGGGCGGAAAACAGCCGGCGTTTGAACCCCCGCGACCGGGCCGCGGTCTCGATGATGTCAACCCGGAAGACGAACCACACCTCGAAGAGCAGGATGATGAAATACGATGCATAGAGGATCCCGAACCCTGCCATTGCCGACGTGAAGTTGGGCGTGACGACGATATTGATGCCCCGCTCAGGGTGTCCGAGGTGGTTGAGCAGCGGGAGACCGGCGACCGCCAGGAAGCACAGCGCGGTGGCGAGAGCGAATCTTCCCAGCGGCCGGAATTCCTCGCGTCCGAATACGTGGTAGAGCGACGACACCAGGAAGGCGCCGGCCACCAGCCCCGTGATGTAGGGGTACATCACGATCATCAGGCTCCAGTGAATATGGACGTCGTTTGGAAACAGAAAACCGGTCAACTCCGGGAACATCAACGCACCTCCATGTCGAGGCCGAGGTAGAAACACTGGGGACGCGTGAGCAACTCAGGCTGAAGCACCTGGACGCGGTGCGTGGCCAGGATCTCGTTGACCGGGTCGTAGGGATCATGCCGATCACCGAGCTGCCGTGCGCCGACCGGGCAGATTTCGACGCACGCGGTCTGATGGCCTTTGGTGATGCGGTGGTAACACAGGGTGCATTTGTCGGCGGTGTGGGTCACCGGGTTGATGTACCTGCTGCCGTACGGGCACGCCTGGACGCAGTAGCCGCAGCCGATGCAGTGTTCGCTGTCGACCAGAACCACCCCGTCCCGGGTGCTGAAGGAAGCACCGACCGGGCAGACCTGGGTGCACGGCGTCGCCCGGCAGTGATTGCAGATCTTGGGCACGAAGAACGCTTTGCGGACATTCATACCGCTCGGTACCGGATCGAAGCCGTGCTCGCCACCGTTTGGTGAGTCCACCTCAGCCTCGCCATCCGCCGGAATCTCGTAGCGTTCGATCCAGGTCCGGTACATGCCGTCGGGGACCGAGTTTTCGGCTCGACACGCGCGGACGCAGGAACCGCACCCGATGCACTTGGTCGTATCGACGAGATAGACCCACCGGTGGCGATTCCAGTCGTAGTCGGCGCCATCGACTCCCTCCGCAGAACCCTCTGGGAGGATCAGTACGATGGCGAAGGCGCCGGCGACCGCGGAACCGGATCGGTGCAGGAACTCGCGGCGGGAGACCGGCTCGGATGTGAAAGGCCCTGGGTCACGTTGCTCTGACATCAAGTCCTCCGTGGTCCTTCAATACGGCGAGTGTGGATCGTGGCACGCGAAGCAGGCGTCGGGGCTGAGCTCGCCGCCGTTTTCGGCCAGGTGCTCACGAACATCGATCTGCGGAAATCCCTCGGCGCGCGCGGCCAGCTTGCGGTGGCAGAGCTCGCAGAGTTCGCGGCTGCGGCGCACCGGCATGTCGGCGATCTTCTCGCCCTCGTCGAGGTCGACGTGGAGAGCCGCCGGGCCGTGGCAGAGTTCACATCGTACGGTCGCGTGAACGCCGGCCCCGTGTTCTGCGAACTCCGTGTCGTGGCACGTGGCGCACACGTCGTCGCCGAGATGGCGCACCGGCTTGGCTCGATGATCATCGACCGCGGCACCCCGGTACCAGCCGAACTCGCCCCAGGTGTCAGGGACGAAGAACGATCGGCTCAGGATCAGGGTGATGACGACGGCAATCAGCAGAAATGCAGCCCGGAACACATGCTTTGCGTGGGTGAGAGGGCTCTCAGGATTCATCCGGCGACGCCTCCTTGCTCGCAGAATCGACAGGCGGGGGGAGCTTTTCCGGTGAAATGAACCAGCGGAAAAACGAGGCAGTTGCGGGTGGCTCCGGCTCGGGTGGGTTCGCTAGCGTGTCGCCGGCAAGAACCCATGACAGTCTTCGCCTTCGCTCCGGCAACGTCGAGGGAACTCGAGGTAGGTCGTCCGGAGCAACCAGCCATGTCCAAATACTGCGGACTCCCGGTGTCCGTTCCGGGCTCTGCCTTCTATCCGGCAACTCATCACTCGTCGAAAGCCACCTCGCGAAAACCACGATTTTTCGGATGACACCGGGCGGTCGACCGAGTGTCACGGGATCACGCATGCGAAGCGATCTTTTGCGCCAGGCGGTGGTATGTACGTTTGATCATTCTCGCAAGAATGATATCTTGACTTCAACAGTGTTTCAACTTTTGAGATTGATATAAAGACGCTTTCTCAGGAGGAACATGAGTGATCGACTGATTCAGTTGGAGGCGGCGGTCGCCGAGATGCGGGAATCCGTCGTCCTGCTGGAGCAACGGATCGCCCAGCTCGAACACGGGTACCCTCGGGCATCGGGTCCGTCGCTCGAGCCTGAAAAGCTCAGCGGGGCCTCACTGCGGGCGTCCGAGATCCAGGGACCTCTGGCAGTCATGATGGGCACTCCAGCCCTGATCGGACGCAGCTTCCTCGTCCTCGCCGGCGCCTTCCTGCTCCGAGCCTTGACCGAAGGCGGTACGTTTGCGCCGAGGGTGGGGGTGGCGGCCGGAGTGGCGTACGCGGCCATCTGGATCGTCGCTTCGGCGAAAGCTGCAAGAAAAGGGTCTCGGGCAAGTGCCGGATTCTACGCCGCGAGCTCTGCCGTGATCGTGGGGCCGCTGCTCTTTGAAGCTGTGACCTCATTCAACGTGTTGTCACCCGCGGCCGGGCTGGTGACCCTCGCCCTGATGACCGGCGGGGGGTTGGTGGTGGCAGCCCGTTGGCGGCTGCAGTCGACAGCCTGGATTTTTTCCGTCACAGGGTCGGTGACGGGTGCGGCGATTGCGACGATGCGCCCTCCCGGTGAATCGGCAACGGCATTCCTGGTGGTGCTCGGTCTGGTCGTTCTCTGGTTGGCCGGCGCAAGGGATTGGGGCTTTCTGAAATGGGTGTCCGCTCTTGTGGCGGACCTGGCCGTTCTTCGCCTGACCGCCATCGCGGTCGCGTCGGGCGTTCGCCCGGAGGACTTCGGCCCGGTCCACCCGCCGGTGGTCGCGATGCTTCAGGTTGTCCTCGTGGTCGGGTACGTCGGTACGGCGGTTGTTCAAGCCGTGCGGGGTGGACGGCCCTTGACGGTGTTCGCTTTCGTCCAAACCACTTTGGTGTGGCTGGTGGGTTGGGGCGGCGGCGTACAACTGGCGCGGGTTCACGGATGGGAAACCGTGGCGCTGTCCGCATTCGCTGTCCTGGCGGGATTGGCCGCCTACTGGGGCGCCTTCGGAGTGGTGGATCGGCGGGAGGGAAGAAACCGGGCCTTTTTCTATCTGTCGTACCTGGGCCTGGGACTCCTGTTGCTGGGATTGCCGGGTGTGCTAGGTCACGTGAGCGTCGTGGTCTGGTCAGTCCTGGCAGTGGCGGTTGCAGCCGTGGGAAGTCGTTGGGATCGTGTGACGTTGCGGGTTCACGCGGCGGCGTTGCTGGTAGCGGGCTGGCTGGTCAGCGGAATCGGCCAGCGTATCGCGATGAGGCTCGCCGGTTTGGCTGACGGGGGCGTCGCGTCGCTGGAGGCCGTCCTGGTCGCCGTCCTGACGGTGGTGACGACCCTCGTCGTGCTATTCGGGACGAGGCTGCGCGCAACCGGTTGGGTGCAGCGCCTCCCGTTGACGGGGTTGCTGGCCATGACAGCCCTTGTGGCGGCTGCGGTGGTCGCCCGGGGGATGGGGTCGCTTCTGGGTTCGGGCACCACCAGGGTTGCCGGGACCGTGGCTCTGTCGGCGATCACGGTGGGGCTTGCAATCGTGGCCTCCAGGAGAAAGATCCCGGAAGCCGGTTGGCTGGTGTACCCGTTCCTCGGCGTCACCGGCGTGAGGATGATCGCTGTTGATTTCTCTTCGGGGCACACGGTGGTGCTGGTGATTGCGTTGACTGCCTATGGAGCGACCCTTATCGCCGCGACCCGGTTGCTTCGCGGGGCGCGCGTCGAAGTGCCTCCACAGTAAATACCGGGTGTTTCGACAGCCTCTGAGGCTGTATCAAGCCTCCCGTTCGGCCTCGCGTCTGAGACTGTTGGTGCAGTCGTTGTAGGCGTGCTCGACGCCGATGCAGAAGAGCTTTCGGACGTGGTCGTCGGCGAGGCTGTAGTAGACAGCGCGGCCTTCGCGGTCTGAATTGAGAAGGAAACGATCGCGGAGGAGCCGCAGCTGGTGGGAGATCGCCGACACCGACAACCCGGTGTGTTCGGCGAGCTCGGTGACGTTGAGCCGGTCGTTGTTGACGAGTGCGTGGATGATGCGCAGCCGGGTGGGGTCGGCGAGGGAGGAGAAGAGCCGGTTCAGACACTCCACCGACCACGCCGGGAGCCCGGGCAGATCGTGTTCCTCCATCAGTTTGTCCATGGCGGGGCAACAGCGTTTGACGGGCTCGGCTGCGCTATTTTCAGATTTGCTCATCCACGCATCTTGTCAAAGTTTTCAGGGTTGGTCAACAGTGATGTCTGCAAAGATTATTGAATTCATTCTCAATTCTCAACTCTGAAGATTGAGTTGGAAAATTCCCTCAGACCTCGATGGCGGAGAACAGCCCTTCCGAGATCCAGGTCCGGAACCAGCGGAAGATAACCTGCTGGTGGCGGGCGGACTTCCGGGAGGAGGCGGCGGAGGCGAGGGCGTCGCCGAGCGAAACTCCGTCCACCAGGTCGCGCAGGAGGTCGTGCTCGGCGCGGCTGAGTTCGAGCCGCAGGACCGAGTAGTCACGGCGGTAGACGACGACCCACGAGGCGCGCCGGCGAGGGTTCGGGCTCGGGCGATCGTCATGGAAGGCGGTCAGGTGGGGGATGACCGGGTGCTTGAAATCGAGCACCCGGAGGGCGGCGATCGGCTGCAGCCGTGCGTTCTCCCAAAGTTCGGGCGCGATCGACTCCAATTCCGCGGTCCCGAGGACCGGCGTTTCGCGTTCGTCGAAGACCTCGGTCATGGCGAGCTCGAGCCGCGCGAGATCCTGGAGGAACGCGGCCTGCGGCCATTCGGGTTGGTCGAGGAAGAACTGCGGCAGGTAGTCACCGAGACGGTTGAGGGTGTAGCTGGTGGAGGGGTAGCGCTCGACGTAGGCGCGGACGAGGTGCGAGAACTGGTGGTCGCCGAGGTGGTACCGAATCACCGGGTAGTCGCTCTCGAGTGCTTCCTCCATCCGCATCAGATACATGCCGTGGTAGACGCCGACGCGTTCAACGGAAGTCATTGAATGGGACGGCCGCACGATCTTCGAAAGATCGTCGGCGGAGAATTCCCGTTCGGCGGCAGGCGAGGCGATGGCCTCCTCGACGGTTCCCGGGTGGACGACCACTTCCTGCATCCAGCGCTGGAGGCGGCCGAGATCGGGGCGCACGTGGTGAGCTTCACGCGACATCGGCCACCTCCTCGCGGCGCCAGTCATCGGCCTTGAGCACCTCCTGATGCACGACGTCGAACGGTGGAATGTCGGCGTCCCACTCCAGGAGGGTGGCGCGGAGGCCGACGGTGCGGATGGTGTGGCCGTAGAGTTTCCACACAGGGTCCAGGACGTGATCGGAATGGGTGTCGATGATATGAGTGCCCTTGTTGGTGTGGCCGGCGAGGTGGTACTGGCAGACCCGATCGCCGGGGATGGCGTCGATGTAGGCCACCGGATCGAACCCGTGGTTGTAGGCGGAGACGTAGACGTTGTTGACGTCGAACAGGAGACCGCAGTCCGCCTCTTCGGCAAGGCGGGCGACAAAGTCCCACTCGGTCATGTCGTCGTCGGCGAACTCGAGGTAGGTGGAGGGGTTTTCAAGAACCAGCGGCCGTTCGAGGAACTCCTGGACGACCTTGATCCTCTCCACCGAATGGCGCAGGCTCTCCTCGGTGTAGGGCAGGGGCAGCAGGTCGTGGGTGTTGCGGCCGAGGACCCCGGTCCAGCAGATGTGGTCGGAGACCCACAGAGCGCCGGTGCGTTCGGCCAGGGCCTTGACCTTGGCGAGGTAGTCGAAGTTGATGGGGTCGGTGCTGCCGATCGACATCGAGACCCCGTGCATCACGATCCGGTAGCGCTCGGCGATCCGGTCGAGGATGTGGAGCGGCCGCCCGCCGGTGTCGAGATAGTTCTCGGTGAGGATTTCGAAGAAGCCGATGTCCGGTTCTTCGGAGAGGATGTGCGGGTAGTGGGTGGTTCGCAGCCCGATGCCGAGCCCGAGATCCGGAAACCCCCAGCGATTTTCCGTCATTGAATACTCCCTCCGGTGCCAGGCTTTAGAACCTTAGAAAGTAGGCGATTATCGTGACAGGCATCATCAACGGCGACCGAGCAACTTTCTAAGGTTCTAAAGCCTGGCACCGCCCCGGGTGTTTCCGGGGCGATGCCCGACGTCTCACTCAGGCTTCGGTCTCACCGTGCTGGACCGGAACGGCGCAGCCGCCCTTGCCCTTGCACGAGTTCTTGCCGGCGCAGCCGTTGTCGCCCGACTTGCATCCGCCGAGGCTCTTGCAGTCGTTCTGGCCCTTGCAGGCGTGCTTGGCGTCTTCAGACGCGCAGCCGCCCTTGCCTTTGCACGAGTTTTTGCCGGCGCAGCCGTTGTCGCCGCTCTTGCAGTTGCCCTGGCCCTTGCACGCATTCATGCCCTTGCAGGCGTGACGCTCCGATGCGTTCTCGGCGTTCTCACCGCTCTTGCCGCCGCAACCGTCCTTGCCGCCGCAGCTGTTCTGGCTGACGCCGTGGCCGGGAGTGGTTGCGGCCGCGCCGGTCGAAGGCGCCATGACCCCGGCGCCCGCGATCATTCCCGCCATTGCCGCATTGACCAGCAGATTCTTCACTTTCGAATTCATCCTCGTCCCCTTTCGTTATGTTCGAACCGGTTGTTGGGATCGATACGACCATCTACTGAGTCTGCGTCTCTTTTTGATTTCAAGATAGATTTACTCCTGACGTGACGAAAAGTTACACGTCACGAAAAGAAATCAGGGTGCCGCGGAAATCGGCGATCCGACGGCTGCCGGTTCGGGATGATCGAGGACCGGAGAATTCCAGTTATTGAGCCGCCCCCCAGGCGGTCATGTCCTGAGCTTGAACATGCCTGAAGCGGCCATCACCACTCCCACGATCGCCCCCGTGATCTGCTTCCACCCGATGCCGGTTCCTTCCCCGATACCGAGGCCATCGGCCGTCAGGCAGATCAGGAAGAGCAACACCCCGGCCATCAAGGTCGCGATCCACAGTTTTCGCATTCAGACCTCCGCCACCGTTGCCGCGACATCCTGAGTTGCGGTTTCGGCGTCATCGCCTGCGGTAAGCCTCCGGTACCACCACACGGCTGCTGCTGCCACCAACACCGCCCCGACCAACGATCCGGCGGCGGCGCCTGGAAAGGCGTTGACGACGGTGTCGTGCATCGCGGCGAGGACCGTACCCGTTGCGGTCACGAGCGGCACCAGAGCCGGGTGATGGCGAATCGCCAGCACCCACACCGCCAGCAGGACGAGCCCGGTGATCCCACCTTCTACGAGCCACCAGAGTATGGATTCCGCTCCGCCGCTGCCGGCATCCACGAGCCCGAGGCCGATCAGAATAGCCGCACCCGCGGCAAGCCGCCGCTGCCAACCGGCAGTCACGGCGTGGACGAGAGCCACCGCGAGCAGGATCAGCGCGGTGGCGGTGATCCATGAAGACACCGGCCCGAGGGCGGAGCCGAGCACCGGCAGGGAGTCCGCCGCACCACCGAAACCGGGCCACGTCGGCAGGCTTGAAGGGGTCAGTGCAGCGCCCAGCGAATTGAGCCCGGCCATCAGCGCACCGAGGCCGAAGCCTGCGGCGATGTCGCGGCCTCGGATCGCGGTCGACTGCCGGGGCAACCACCGGTGGGCGAGCCCGATGATCAGGCTGGTCACGGCCGCGATCCCGGTGGTGGCGATGAGCCCTCCGATGATGACGATGGCCACCTGCATTTTCCACGGTTGGGCGGTCATGAACTGGGCCGTCGCGGCGCGGAACCCGTTGCCGAGCCCGATGGCTCCGAGCACCGCCATGACGGCGAAGAAGACGGCGAACGTCGCCCGGTCGAAGTTCCCACGGCTCCACCGCACGACGGCGAGCACGGCGCCCGCGAGAAACAGCAGCACCATCAGCACCACGCAGCCGATCTGGACGATCTGGGTCACGCCCTGGCTCTTGCGGTGTTCGCGCTCCCATTCCTCGGGAATGTGAACGAAGCGGCCGGTCTCCACGACCTCGTCGCCGGCGATGCGGACGATGAGCCGCGCCTCGCCCGTGTCGAGAGGGTATCCGGCCGGGTCCTTGTAGACAAAGGCCCAGTCGCGGCGGTCGGGCAGCTGCGACGGGTCGGACGAGACCGCCTCGAGGCGTCCGGGGTCGAGACCGAGATCGTCGCGAATAGCCGCGACGGCGATCGCCCGGGCCGCATCCTCCTCGAGCTGCGCCCCGGCGCGTCCCTCGGGCAGGCGGTGGGTCGTCCGTTGCACCGTGCCGTCCGGGCCCACGAAGACCAGGAACTCTTCCGCGCGCTCGGCCACGTTGCCCTCGAACCTGGCGTACCGCACGACCCGTCGCGGCAGGGGGAGATAGCGTCCGAGCAGCTGATGGTAGGCCTCGGGCCCGCCCTCGGTCCAGACGAAACGGTCTTCGAGCCCGAGCGGCGCCTGGGCGTTCGCCAGTTCTCGCCACTCGCCGCCGAGCTCGACTCCTCTCGCGTCGAGCTGTTCACGGGCAGCCGTTCTGGCTTCCCGATCGGTGTGACGGAGGGTGGGTGCATCGGGGCGGAAGTTCGTCGGCGAGCCCCCAGACCACCAGACCTGCGACGCCGAACAGCGGCAATGCCGTCCGCAACCGCGGTGACAGCCCGCTGACGGCGGCAGCCACGGCGGGTGCGGCCGGCTCGGGCGCGGGCGGCGGCACCCAGGCCGCGTTGTGGGCTTCCGGAGGAACCTCTCCCCAGGCGCCGGCGCGCAACCTCGCCCTCAGGACCACCCAGAGCGGAATCAGGGTGAGGACGATGACCAGCCCGCGGCTGATCCAGATCCCGGGCGTGTCGGCTGCAAAGAGGGGCATCGCGAACCACACGACGTCGAAGGCGAAGTGGAAAACGATCGCCGGGACCAGACCGAAGAGGAGGTAGAGACCGCCGAAACCGAGGGCCGGGATGATCAGCTCCACCAGCCGGGCGTAGGCCGGTTGTGCGGGGTAGTTGGCGTGGCCGGCGCCGAAGATCACCGCCTGCAGGATCATCGCCCCGGTGATCCACAACCACGGCTTGCCGAAGCGCTTGCCGAGCAGCGCCGCCGCGGCGAGGGGCACGGCGCGGAAGAGACACTCCTCCCAGAAACCCGCCTGCAGCGAGATCGCGACCGAGGTCAGCCAGGGGAAGATATTCGCCAGCACATCGGGGTCGGTGAGCGCGCTCGACGGGGTCCACCAGTCGAAGTGGCGCGCCGTGAAGAGGTAGAGCCAGACCTCGTAGGCGAAGAAGATGCCGATCAGCAGATAGCCGGCCACGGTCTGGCCGAGCATGGACGTGGTCGGCGCGACCTCGCCGGACCACGTCTTCCACAGCTGGATGTGGCGTGGAAAGGCCTTGCGGCCGAGACTCTCCGCCGCGATGAACGAGAGGGCGAGCACTGCGCCCATGCCGACGAGCTGGGCCAGAGCAATGGCGATCTGCTGGAGGGCGAAGGTCGTCGACGAGATCGCCGTGTCGTAGCCCATCCACAGCAAGGGCCATTGGTTGAGCACCACCATCGCCTGCAGAAAGGCGATGAAGATCGCCCACTTGAGGGCGGGTTTCCAGACCACCCAGCGCTCCCTGAGGAGGAAGAAGAGCCCGACGACGCAGCCCCCGGCCAGGTAGAGGATGGCGATCGCGAAGAGCGAGCCGGTGGCGATGGCGTCGTTGGCCGACCGCATTTCGGCGTAGCGGCGGGAAAACGCCTCGGGGATCTTGATGAAGTGAGTGAGCTCGGTGAAGCGGTCGCCCGACACCGTGAGCCGCAGGCGGTAATGCCCATCGCCGATCGTGACGTCAGGGCGCTCGTACACCAGGGTGTGGTCGGTGCGACCACCCGGACGGACCTCGTGCGAGACCTCGACCAGTGCGTACCCACCGAGATCGACATCCCAGCCGTCGGCCACAGCGGCCTCGGCGAGGGCCCTCGCCGCCTCGGGTTCGAGGGTGGCGCCCGGTTCGTCCTCGGGCATGTGTTCGCGAAATCCGTAGGCCGTTCCATCCGGCCGGAACCGGATGACCGTCTCGTTGGTCTCGCCCTCGCGGAAGCGGCGCACTCTCCAGGCGTAGGGAGAGTAGAGGTCGCCCGCCAGCATCTCGGTGTAGGCCTCCTTGCCGCCGGCCTCGAGCTCGACAAAGCTCTGGACCTCGTCGTCGAGATTGAACTGGACCGCCTGTCGGACGGGTTCGGCGGGGCCCCACCCGCGGCTGGCGGCGAGATCGTCTGCCGCCGCCAGCGCCGCAGCGCGGTCCATGGTGACGTTGAGGGTCACCAGCGGAAAGGCCCGTGCGAAGTTCAGGACCGCCCACGCCGTGCACCCGACCGACACCAGGATGAAGACCGCCCAGAACCAGGGCTTACGGAACATCGGAAACCTCCTCGACATACGACCGATTTGACCGCCAAAGTGTAACCCGTTCCTCGTGCGGCGGCGGTGCCGTTTTTGACATTGTCGGATGCTCGACGGCTTCGGTCGGTCGAGCGTTTCGGGCAGACAATGTCAAGGGTGGCTCCGCACGGGAAGAGAGTGCGATTCATCCGAGAATTGAAGAGATGGGCTGAAAACTCGTGTCCGAGTCTCGTTTGGAGCCCTGAAGGTGGGCCAAGGCCCACCCTACCAGCCGGCTCGACACCGGGGTCCGACGTAGGGTGGGCCTTGGCCCACCTTCAGATCCACAGCGGTTCGGCGGAGCCTGCGTTTGATCGTGAGCCAGACATCGACGGAGCACGTTCTAACGTCCGAACGGCTCAGGGACGCTGACGCCGTTTCAGCTCTTGACGACGGCCCAGATCGCGAGCGCGAGCACGATGTAGAAGAAGTGCCACTCGGCGTGTTTGAAGAACGGCCGCGCCCGGTCGGAATCGATGCTGTGGCGAAAGACGGTGGCCGCCAGCAGGACCGCCGCGACCATCCCGAACAGGGCGGTCAGCCGGACGTCCCACGGGGCGAGCGCCGCGAACATGACCGAGTTGATGCGGTGCGGTTGGATCAGCCGTTTCCAGTACACCACCACCACCGCAACCACGGCGAAGATGACCCCACCGAGGAATAGCGTCCACCAGCCGGCGGCGGGGATCAGTGCTCCCGGCCAGTAACCGGCAGGTGGATTCGCACCGAACAGCCGCGCCGCAGCGGTGACCCCCCCGGCAACCGCGGCCGCCGGTATCACCCGGTTGAGGATCTTCCGCGCCTCGGGGCGGTCGGTGCGGGGGTAGAGCAGGTAGGTCGCGGCGAAGAGCAACCCGATCAGCCAGAACCCGTTGAGCCACCCCCACACTGCGAACACGACCGGCAGTCCATACGCCTGCTGGGGCCGTTTCTCGATATAGCGCTCCAGGGAAAAGACCGTGGCGCCGAAGAGCAGCATCGGGACCGCCCAACCCAGACCCACCACCGCCGGACGGGCGAGGGCGGCGGCGAGAAAGAGCAGAAAGGAGCACATCAGGTGGTCGCGGTTCTTCTTTTTGAGCCCGAGGAACAGGAAGAAGCTTCCCAGGGTGGCGGGGACGGTGACATTCCACGGGCCACCGCCGTAGATGAGGAAGGCGATGACGGTGAAGACCGACGCCATCCCGATGTATTCCATCTTCAGCCGCCGGCCGTGGACCTCGACCGGGCCGCGCGTGTAGTTGATCAGGACGGGTTCGTCGGTTTCCATCGTTTCCTGGCCTCCCCCCGGGTTTCCGGGGGCATCTCAACCCGACCGCGGGGCGAAGTCAAGGCGGACGGGGTCGGTTGACGGAATGTCCAGACTTGCAATACTGTTCAATTGTGTGGATGAAACGGGAACCCTCCCTCCGTACGATCGCACTCGTGACCCTGCTGTTGCCGGGTCTGGTGCTCGCTGCGCCCACGGCGGGCGCGTGCGGACAGTGTGATCGAGGCGTGCCGTGCGCGACCATGGCCGCGCCGGAACCGATTGTCGAGGCCCACTCGTGCTGCAGCGGCAAGGCAGTCGAAACGTCCGCGGAAAACTACCCGCTCGCCGATCGGAGTCGAGGCCTGCGACTGCGGACGCGCGGCGCCCGTGGCGATTGCCGCCGTCGAGGCGCCGGCGCCGGTGAACGATCGTGACGAGACGCCCGACACCGAGGTGGGGTCGACGGACACCGTCCTGTCGATGGCCGCCACCGATGGCCACCACCTTCCGACCACGCCACCACATCCTCTCATCTTCCTCCTGGACTGCGTTTTTCTGACCTAGGGCGATTCGCTTCGCGAATCGCTGAGTGGGGAGAGGTGTGCCCTCTCCCCGGTGAAGAAAGGGTCAGAAAATGGATTGTGTTCGCAGATTTTCGGCATTTTGTGTCGTGCTCCTGGTCGGCGTCGTTGCGGCGGCGGCGGATTCTGAAATGCCGGCGGAACCGAGCGCCGCTGACGAGATCGTCGCATCGGTGTCAGACACCAGGCTTCGGTTGCTGCTCGACGAGGTTCTCGACCGCAACCCGCGACTGGCGAGGATGGCGGCTGAGGCAGCGGCAGCGGCCCAGCGGGCGCCGCAGGTCAAGGCCCTGCCCGACCCGACGGCCTCTCTGACCTGGTTTCTGATGTCGCCGCAGACTCGGGTCGGACCGCTCCAGGCGAGCATCAACATCTCGCAGTCCCTGCCGTGGTTCGGCACCCTCAAGCTCGACGAACAGGCCGCCATGTGGGAGGCCGCCGCGAGCCGGGCGCAGGTCGAAGCGGCGCGGCTCGAGGTCGTGACCGACGCCAGAGCCGCTTACCTCGAGCTGCAGTTTCTCGATGTCGAACGGGGCATTGTCATCGAAGACCGGATGATCCTCGAGCACTACGCCGAGCTCGCCCTTGCCCGCTACGCGTCAGGGGTCGGTCTCGACCAGGAGGTCATCAAGATCCAGGCGGAAATCACGCGGACCGATACCCGTCTGCTCGAGATCGCCGCGCGCCGTTCTGGCGTCGTGGCGCGGCTCAACGCCCTCCGCGATCAACCGCAGTCTTCAACCGTGGTCGTTTCAGAATCGAGTAATCGGCCCCCGGTCAGACCCGACGGCGACGATCTGCGCCGCCGGTCCCTCGCGGGCCGGCCCGAGGTGGCGGCAGCCGGCGCCCTGGTCGAAGCGGCGGCGGTGCGGGTGGAGCGATCGAAGAAGGCCTACAGCCCGAACCTGATGGTGGGTTTGATGTACGGTTTCGTGAGTCCTCGCGACGACGAGGCTGGGCGGTTGATTCCACCCGAAGGCAACGGTGACGACGACCTCGCCCTGACGGCCGGGGTCAGCGTACCGGTGTGGCGGTCGAAACTGAGGGCAGGCGTCGAGGAAGGAACGGCCCGACGTCTCGCTGCTGACGAGATGGCTCGTGAGGTCACCGTCTCGATCGCTGAGGAGCTGGGCGAGCTGATCCACCGCATCCCGCTGCTCGAAGAACAGGTGGACCTCTATGACACCGTGCTCGTCGTTCAGGCGCGCCAGTCGTTGCTGTCGGCAGAGTCGGCCTACGCCGCCGGTACCGTCGGAGCCCTCGACCTGCTCGACGCCGAACGCATCCTGCTGCAGGTCCGGGTGGCTGCGGCGCGGGCGCGGACGGATCTGGAGATCGCCTTCGCCAGGCTCGAGGGAGTCGTGGCGGGACCGTTGGAGGTGACGTCATGACCGGTCAAGTGGGAAGGGGAAGTCGATCGAATTCGAAATTCGAATTCGGAATTCGAACGCATCAACGTGCAGCCGGGCCAATCGGCGAACCGAAGGAGAACGGGGGAGTGCCGTTCCGAAGGCGGTGGCGTGGGTGCTGTTGGGCGCTGTCGTGATGTTGGTGTTGGTCGTGGATCCGCTGGGCGTGAGCCCGGTCGATGGGTGGCTCGGGATCGAACGGGTCGCGGCCGGCGGGCACGGGCACGGGCAGGGAGACGGAGACGGGATGGAACTGTGGACGTGCGGGATGCACCCCGAGGTGATCCAGGACGAGCCCGGGCAGTGCCCGATCTGCCACATGGACCTGGTACCGCTGCGTGAAGATGGCGGAGACGGGCACGGACACGGAGACGGAGACGGTTTCTGGACGTGTCCGATGCACCCCGAGATTCTCGAAGAGGAACCCGGCTCGTGCCCGATCTGCAAGATGGACTTAGTGAAGGTGAAAGAGGAAGTCGGGCAGGGAAACGGAGACGGAGACGGGCGCGGGGGGAGACGGGTCCTCTTCTACCGCAGCCCCATGGACCCCGGCATCACGTCGCCGGTGCCGCGCAAGGACGAGATGGGCATGGACTACGTGCCGGTCTACACCGACGAGGCGGAGTTCGCGGCATCCCAGGGGGCAGTGGTCACCATCGACCCGGCCGTCCAGCAGAACATGAACGTCGTCACCCGCCGGGTTGAACGGCGGGACATCAGCCACGAGATCCGAACCGTGGGCTCTCTCGACTACGACCAGGAGCGGATGGTCTCGGTGACCACCAAGTACCCGGGCTTCATCGAGAAAACCTACGTCAACTACATCGGCCAGCCGGTGAAAAGGGGCGAGCCGTTGTTCGAGATCTATGCGCCCGAGCTGGTGCAGACCGAGCAGGAGCTGCTGGCCGCCCTGCGCTATTCGCGACAGCTGGAGTCGGCGCCCGCCGATGCGCGGGACCGCGCCCAATCCTTGATCGAGGCGGCCCGGCAGCGCCTCGCCTATTGGGACGTCAGCCCAGAACAAATCGCCATCCTCGAGAAGACCGGCGAGGTCTTTCGCACCCTGCAGGTCCTGGCGCCGGCGAGCGGCGTCGTGATGCTGCGGATGCCGGGGCTCGAGGGGATGGCGACCCAACCCGGGATGGAGCTTCTCCATATCGCCGATCTCTCGAATCTGTGGCTGACCGTCGAGGTGTTCGACAGCCAGTTGCCGTGGATCGATGTCGGCAGTGCGGCCACCGTCAGCCTGAGCTACTTCCCCGGCGTGACCTACCGGGGCCGCGTTCGCTACATCGAGCCCGAGGTCTCCGAAAAGACGCGCACCTTGCAGTTGACCCTCGACGTCCCCAACCGTGACGGCCGCCTGCGGGTCGGGATGTACGCGACCGTGGTTTTCGAACCGGTAGCGGCTGCCGATGCCCTGGTGGTGCCTTCGGAGGCGGTGCTGCGCACGGGTCAGCGGGACCTCGTCATCGTCGCCCTCGGCGGCGGACGATTCGCACCGCGCGAGGTCGTCCTCGGTCCACGCGCCGACGGTTCGGTCCAGATTCTCGAGGGTCTCGCGGACGGCGATGAGGTCGTGACCTCCGCCCAGTTCCTGATCGACTCCGAGTCCAACTTGCGGGAGGCGATCCAGAAGATGATCGCCGAAAAACGCGAGGGAGGTGCGTCATGACAGCGACGGAATTCGGAATTCGGAATTCGGAATTCGGAATTTCGGTCCCGCCTATCGCCTCACGGACTCGAAGTCGATTTCGGCCCACACGGCACGCGGGACGCGTGCCCCATGCGGCTTCGCGTATCACGCTTCGCCGTCACAAGCAGACGTTCTTGCTTGTCATGGCGAAGTCCGGAGGACGAAGCCAGATGGGGCAGCCGTCCCGGCTGCCATCCGGGGGTTGCCGCGAGTGTGCTGCCCCGGCCCTTCCACCCTGTCATCCCGACCGGAGGCCCGGAGGGCCGCAGCGGAGGGATCTGCGGGGCGGCTTGGGCAAGAGCGTTGCCTGGCCCTCACACAGAGATCCCTCCGCTCGGTCGCTGCGCTCCCTCGGTCGGGATGACATGGGGGGAGAGTCGCTGCGCTCCCTCGGTCGGGATGACATGGGGGGAGAGTCGCTGCGCTCCCTCGGTCGGGATGACAGGAGACATGAGGCTTCCGAGACGAGCCGGGCCCGAGGCACGAACACCCGGTGGTCTACAACTTCTTTAAGAGATCTTCTCGAGAAACGCCTTTGTGGTTGGCTACAAGGCGTAGGATTGCGGAAAAGGTTCCAATCCGAAGCGATTGATGGGCCGGCACGACGACCCGTTGATGTCCGGGTTCGTCGGTCTCCAGAACGATGTGGCTGCCGACCTGGTGGACGACCACGTAACCCCATTCTCGGCACAGGTGGCGAGCAAGGTGATTCCCGTCGAAATCACGCGGGAGTTTCATCCCACAGCGAGAAGTTCGTCACGGACGAAGCGGATCCGAACGGTCTTCGGGACATCCCCGTCGAAGAAGAACGCGCTGACCGCCTCCTGGACGTTTCGGCGCAACTCCTCCCAGGATTCTCCCTGAGTGACGATGGGCTGCGTCAGACATTCGGCAACGTAACCGCCGTCCACTTCCTGGGTCACCTCGAATACGACTTCGGCAGTCATACCGCAAGTCTACCACCCGAGGACCGGATGGGGCGGCCACACCGCCGATTGGAGGTCAACGTTCCAATGTTCCAACGTTCCAACGTTCAAACGTTCGCAGCAGGGTGGGCGCGATGCTGAACAGAGTCATCGAGTGGTCCCTCAAGAACCAGTTCGTCGTGATCGTCGGGGTGGTATTGGCCGTCATCGGCGGGTGGTGGGCAATCACGACCACCCGGCTCGACGCCATTCCCGACCTCTCCGATGTCCAGGTCATCGTCTACACCAAATACCCCGGTCAGGCGCCGCAGGTCGTCGAGGACCAGCTGACCTACCCGATCGCCTCCAAGATGCTGGCCGTGCCCTTCGCCAAGGACGTCCGCGGCTACTCCTTCTTCGGTTTCTCCTTCGTCTACGTGATCTTCGACGACGGCACCGACCTCTACTGGGCGCGGTCGCGGGTGCTCGAGTACCTCAACGGCCTCTCGGGCCAGCTGCCCGACGGCGTGACGCCGCAGATCGGTCCCGATGCGACCGGGGTCGGGTGGGCGTTCATGTACGTCCTCAACTCCCCTGACCGCTCGCTCGCCGAGCTCCGGTCGTACCAGGACTGGTACCTCAAGTACGGTCTGATGTCGGTCGAAGGGGTTTCGGAGGTCGCCTCCCTCGGTGGTTTCGTCCGCCAATACCAGGTCGAGGTCGACCCGGTGCGGCTGCGCGCCTACGGTATATCCCTCGGCGCGGTCAAGACCGCGATCCAGCGATCGAACAACGACGTCGGCGGCCGCCTGGTCGAGATGGGCGAACGCGAGTACATGGTGCGAGGGCTCGGCTACGTCAAGGACATCCGCGATCTCGAACAGATCCCGCTCGGGGTGGGCGCCGGAGGGACGCCGCTTTCCCTCGCCGATGTCGCCAACATCACGATCGGGCCGGAGATCCGGCGCGGTCTCGCCGACTGGAACGGCGAGGGCGAGACGGTGGGCGGCATCGTGGTGGTGCGTTCGGGGGCCGACACGCTGTCGACCATCGCACGGGTCAAGGAGCGATTGGCCGAGCTCGATGCGGGGCTGCCGGAGGACGTCGAGATCTCGGTCGGCTATGACCGCACCAGGCTGATCCACGACTCCATCGAGACCTTGACCGACACCCTCATCGAGGAGTCGATCATCGTCGCCCTGGTGTGCATCATCTTCCTCTTCCACTTCCGTTCGGCCTTTGTGGCGATCATCTCGATCCCGATCTCCATCCTGCTCGCGTTCATCGTCATGCGGATCCAGGGCCTCGGCGCCAACATCATGTCCCTCGGGGGCATCGCGATCTCGATCGGCGTACTGGTCGATGCGGCTGTGATCATGGTGGAAAACGCCCACAAACACTACGAGGAGTGGCGCGGCGAACGCAGCCACTTCGAGATCATCCTGCGGTCGGCGCAGGAGGTGGGTCCCACCCTCTTCTTCAGCCTGCTCCTGATCACGGTCTCCTTCATGCCGGTCTTCACCCTGCAGGCGCAGGAAGGCCGCCTCTTCAAACCGCTCGCCTTCACCAAGACCTACTCGATGGCGATGGCGTCGATTGTCGCCGTCACCGTGATCCCGGTCCTCATGTTCTGGTTCGTCCGCGGCAAGATCCACCCGGAGGCCAGACACCCGGTGTCGCGCCTGCTGCGGTTCATCTACACACCCGCCCTCAACCTCGCCTTGAAATGGCGTTGGGTGGTGGTGGTGCTGGCGATCGCCGCGGTGGCCTCGGTGTGGTTTCCCCTCCAACACATCGGGTCGGAGTTCATGCCGCCCCTGTGGGAGGGCGACCTGCTCTACATGCCGACCACCTTCCCGGGCATCTCCATCACCAAGGCCAGAGAGCTCCTCCAGCAGACCGACAAGATCATCGCCTCCTTCCCCGAGGTGGAGTCGGTGCTCGGCAAGATCGGCCGCGCCGAGACCGCCACCGACCCGGCGCCGCTGTCGATGATCGAGACCACCATAGTGCTCAAGGACCCGTCCGAGTGGCGGCCGGGCATGACGAAGGAGAGGCTGGTCGAGGAGCTCGACCGGGCGATCCAGTTCCCGGGTCTGACCAACGCCTGGACCATGCCCATCAAGACCCGCATCGACATGCTCTCCACCGGGATCAAGACCCCGGTGGGCATCAAGATCGGCGGCCCCGACCTCGCCGAGCTCGAGCGCCTCGGCAAGGAGGTCGAGGCGGTGGTGAAACCGCTCGACGGCACCCTGTCGGCCTACGCCGAACGGGTGATGGGCGGCTCCTACCTCGACTTCGACATCGACCGCGAAGCGGCGGCCCGCTACGGCATCTCGGTCGGCGATGTGCAGGACGTGATCATGTCGGCCATCGGCGGGATGAACGTGAGCTGGACGGTCGAGGGGCTCGAACGCTATCCCATCAACGTGCGCTATCCGCGAGAGCTCCGCGACAACGTGGAGGCGCTGGCGGAGACCCTGGTCGCCGCGCCGTCGGGCGCACAGATCCCGTTGTCGCAGGTGGCGACCATCCGCATCCATCAGGGCCCGCCCATGATCAAGTCCGAGAACGCCCGGCCTAACGCCTGGATCTATGTCGACCTGAGAGGCATCGACATCGGCACCTGGGTCGAGCGCGCGAAGAGGGAGGTGGCGGAGAAGGTCGAGCTGCCGCCCGGCTACACCATATTCTGGTCGGGCCAGTACGAGTACATGCAGCGGGCGAAGGCGCGGCTGTTGCTGATCGTGCCGATCACCCTCTTTCTGGTCTTCCTGATCCTCTACATCAACACCAAATCCCTGACCAAGACCGCCATCGTCCTGCTGGCGGTGCCCTTCTCCGCGGTCGGCGCCATCTGGCTGATGTACTTCCTCGGCTACAACTGGTCGATCGCGGTGTGGGTGGGGCTGATCGCCCTCGCCGGCCTCGACGCTGAGACCGGGGTCGTGATGCTGCTCTACCTCGACATCGCCTACGATCGTTGGAAGACGAAGGGTCAGATGGCCACCTGGGCGGATCTCACCGCAGCGGTCGACCACGGCGCCGTCCAGCGCATCCGCCCCAAGGCGATGACCGTGGCCACCACCTTCATCGCCCTGCTGCCTATCCTCTGGGCCACCGGCACCGGTGCCGACGTCATGCGCCGGATCGCCGCGCCCATGGTCGGCGGCATCGTGACCTCATTCTTCGGCGAACTCATCGTCTACCCGGCGATTTATTTCATCTGGCGATCAATGGGTCTTCGCAAGACCCCGCTCTTCGGGACCACGGAAACTGAAATGTGAGGTGTTGCCAATGAATAAAAAGGAACACCTGGAGGCAAGCCTCCACCATGGCGGACACCAACACTGCGACAGCGGTGGAGGAATCCTCGGAGGCACGAGTCCACCGGATGCAGGCGCCGTCGAGAACACCTGCCCGATGCACCCGGAGGTCAGATCCCCCGAACCGGGGTCGTGCCCGAAATGCGGCATGGCGCTCGAGCCGGTGACCCCTGTAGCCGCGTCCGAGCGCATCGAGTACACCTGCCCGATGCACCCCGAGATTGTGCGCGACGAGCCAGGGAGTTGTCCGATCTGCGGGATGGCGCTCGAGCCCCGAGTCGCCGCGGCAGGGGAGGAGGACAACGCCGAACTCGCCGACATGACCCGCAGGTTCTGGGTCAGCGTCGCGCTCACGACTCCGGTGTTTTTGATGGCCATGGCCGGCGAGTTCGTACACGGTCTCGGTTGGACGGAGGGTATGACCACCAGGACTCTCAACGTCGTCCAGCTTGTCCTCGCCACCCCGGTCGTCCTCTGGGGCGGGTGGCCGTTCTTCGAGCGCGGCTGGCGGTCGCTGGTCAACCGCTCGCTCAACATGTTCACGCTGATCGGTCTCGGCGTTTCCGTGGCCTACGGCTACAGCTTGATCGCAGTCCTGTTACCGGCGATCTTCCCGGCCTCCCTGCGCGGCGAGGGTGGCAACGTGGGCGTCTACTTCGAGGCGGCGGCCGTCATCGTCACTCTGGTGCTCCTCGGCCAGGTCCTGGAGCTGAGGGCGCGCAGCCGGACCGGGGCTGCCATCAAGGCCCTCCTCGGTCTGACGCCGAAGACCGCCCGCCGGGTGAACGCGGACGGCACCGAAAACGACGTCGCGCTCGAGACGGTGAAGGTCGGCGACAGCCTGCGGGTGCGTCCCGGAGAAAAGGTGCCGGTGGACGGCATCGTTCTCGAGGGAACGACCACGGTCGACGAGAGCATGATCACGGGTGAACCGCTTCCGGTCACCAAACAGCCGGGAGACCCGGTCATCGGTGCGACCATCAACCGCACAGGTTCGGTGGTGATTCGGGCCGAGAAGGTCGGCGCCGACACCGTCCTGTCGCGGATCGTGCAGATGGTGGCCGAGGCGCAGCGCAGTCGGGCGCCGATCCAGAAGCTGGCCGACGTGGTCTCGGGATACTTCGTGCCGGCGGTCGTCGCCATCGCGGCCCTGACTTTCGTGGTCTGGTCGTTCTGGGGACCCGAACCCCGGATGGCCCACGCCCTGATCAACGCGGTGGCGGTGCTCATCATCGCCTGCCCCTGCGCCCTCGGTCTCGCGACTCCGGTGTCGATCATGGTGGCGACCGGCAAGGGCGCGACCCTCGGCGTGTTGTTCAAGAATGCCGAGGCCATCGAGGTGATGCGCAAGGTCGACACGCTGGTGGTCGACAAGACCGGGACCCTCACCGAGGGGCGGCCAAAGCTCCAGGATGTGCAGACCATCGGGAACATCGATGAGGATGAACTCCTGCGGCTGGTGGCGAGCGTCGAACGCGGAAGCGAGCACCCATTGGCGGAGGCCATCGTCGAGGGCGCGGCCGAGCGCGGCCTCGAGCTCGAGAAAACCACCGACTTCGAGTCGATGACCGGCAAGGGTGCGGTCGGCCGGGTCGGCAGCCGCGTGGTCGCCATCGGGAACCGGGCTTTGTTCGAACAGCTGGGCATGGACCCCGACTCCCTCGTGGAACCTGCAGAAGCACTGCGAGCGGAGGGCCGGACGGCAATGTTCGTCGCCGTCGATGGCGCTGCGGCCGGGCTGGTGTCGGTGGCCGACCCGATCAAGACGTCGACCCCCGAGGCGATCGAAGCGCTCCACAACGAGGGCCTTCGAGTCGTGATGCTCACGGGCGACAGCCGCACTACCGCCGAGGCGGTCGCCCGCCGGTTGGGGATCGATGAGGTGATCGCCGAGGTGCTGCCGGATCAGAAGGCGGAGGTGATCGCCAAGCTCCAGGCGGAGGGAAGGATCGTCGCGATGGCCGGAGACGGCATCAACGACGCTCCGGCATTGGCCAGGGCTCAGGTGGGCATCGCGATGGGCACGGGCACGGACGTGGCGATGGAATCGGCCGGCGTCACCCTGGTCAAGGGCGACCTGCGCGGCATCGTCCGCGCGCGGCGTCTGTCCGGGGCCACGATGGCCAATATCAAACAGAACCTCTTCTTCGCCTTTATCTACAACTCGATCGGCGTGCCGGTCGCGGCGGGGGTGCTCTACCCCTTCTTCGGCCTGCTGCTGTCACCGATGATCGCCGCCGCCGCGATGAGTCTCAGCTCGGTGTCGGTGATCGGCAACGCGCTGCGATTGAGGCGGGCGGAGATCTGATGGTCGGGTGTTCGAAGTGTCGGTTTGACGGAGTTCAAGAAGACAGTGGAGGTTTGAAATGAAAAGAAGTCTGATGGTTGTCGTGCTCAGCGTCTCCGCGGCGGCCCTTGCTTTCGCCGACGGTGGCATGGGTGGCGGAGGGATGATGGCCGGCTCGGGGATGATGGTCGTCGCCGACGACGGCAGTCTGCTGGTCACCAACATGGATTTGGGCGGCATGATGGGCGGCGGCTCGGTGTCGACCACCGATCGCGAGTTGGTGAACGTCGGGTCGAACGGCAGCGAGCGCTGGCGGGTGAGCTTCTCCGACGGCTGGCCGATGATGCCGGTGACCGACGGCGATCTGGTCGTGGTGGTGCTGGTGGACGACTGGTTCATGGGGTCCGGCGGAATGGGCGACGGCGGATGGAACGGCGGCGGCCACATGGGTGGCGGCACGAAGGCCGGAGACGGTGACTCCGTCGTGGTTGCCCTCGATCTGGCGACGGGTGCGGAGAGCTGGCGGGCGACCGTCGGCGGCGATATGGCATCCATGGCCCAGTTCTCGCCCGACGGGTCCCGAATCTACGTGTCCGTCGTTGATATTGGATCCGGCGGCGGTATGGGCCAGGGCCCGAGGCGACAGGGCGACGCCGCAGGCGCCGGTTTCATGACCTCGAGCACCATCGTGGCGTTCGATCGCTTGGGCAACCAGGTGTGGACCTACGATGTGGGGGGTGAGTGATGCGTCGCTCATTGACCACCGTCCTTTTGGCGTTCCTGATTTCAGCACCTGCCGTATCGGTTGTCGCAGCCGGCGGCGGCCACCTCGAGGGCTATGTCCCGGCGGTGGCCCATGTGGAGGGCAAGTTCGGGTCCTTCTGGACCTCGGACGTGTGGGTCTACCACCAGGGCGCGACCACGATCCACTTCTGGCTCAACCCGCCCGGACAGGACAACACCGAAGGCGAGAGCATCGTGGTTTCGCTCGACGAACCGGTGGTATTTCTCCCTGACGTTGTTGCGAACCTTTTTGGAACCGAGGGTTCCGGGAGCCTGCACTACATCGCCGACGGCCCGGTGACGGTCACCAGCCGCACGTGGACGCCGGGAGAAGAAGGCGGCAGCTACGGGCTCAGCCTCCCGGGCGAACCGGTGGGGGACGCCTCATTCGCCGGCAGCGGCCAGGCGGGAACCCAGCGGGTCGTGGTCAACCAGCGATCCGGTTTCCGCGCCAACTTCGGCGTCGTCAATGTGTCGCCGGTTGCGGCCACGGTGCTGGTGGAGATATTCACCGCCGACGGCGAACCGGCGCCGGGGGACAGCTCGTTCACCGTCGAGCTCGAGCCATTCGGCACGACCCAGGTGAATGACATCCTCAAGCGCCTCACCGCCGGTGAACGCGATGGCCTGATCATCAGGGCCGGGGTGACCTCGAGCGAGGGGGCGATCCTCACCTACCTCACCGACGTCGACAACACCACCAACGACGCGTCGTATCAGGCGGGCTTTCGGTTTGCCTTCTGATCAGCGAAACCTGGAGGGGCCCGTCACCGGCTGGCGGGCACACCAGTTTTTCACCGTGGTGGTGCTGGTGGGTTGTGTCGATGCGTGGTTGGCTTGGCAAACGTGGCAAGGTGAGCGGTCGATAATTGCGGCTTGAATTATCTGAGTTCCCGTGGCCTGGCTCCACCACGTCCGGGATTTTCCTTCAATCAGAGACTTTGTGGACTCACCGTGTGGCCGTTCCTGCACTCTTCAAGGAATGCAGGGCGACTATCGGACGTCAATCAAAGGGACTTTGTTTTTCACGACACCGACTACAATTCCCGTCGTGAATACCACCAACAACGACAGGGCCGCATCCGAGCGGGCCGCCGCCGACACGGATGGTGCGCAGACGGCGAAGCCGCCCGTGGGCCTGGTTCGGTCTCCCGAGAGTTCCCGATTGGCGCGCTACCGCTGGATCCGAACGCCGCTGTTCGTGTTCATCGTGACCCGGCTCGCCATAACGGCGATCGCTTACGTCGCAGTCTCGGTCATTCCAGACGCGGCGAACACGGTCTACCACCTGAGAGGCACCGACAACCGTTTTCTGGACGTCTTCGGCAGCCGCTGGGACACGGGGTTTTACATCGACATCGCCGAGCACGGCTATACCTTCGAGGGGGTCGAGTTGCCATCGGTCGCCTTCTTTCCCCTGTTCCCCATGTTGATGCGAATCCTCGGCCCGTTGTTCGGGGACGTCATGGTGGCGGGTCTGCTGATCAGCCACCTCGCGCTGCTGCTGGCCACGATCCTGCTGTACCGTTTGGCATACCAGGAGTGGGGGGAGCAGGTGGCGGCACGCACGATCTGGTACTTCTCCATCTTCCCCGCCTCGGTCTTCGGATCTGCCGTCTACACCGAGTCGCTCTTTCTCGCGACTGCGATCGGGGCCGCACTCATGGCGCGGCGGGGCCTTTGGGTCGGGGCGGGCCTATTGGGGATTGCTGCGTCGCTGACTCGTTTGACGGGTGTGTTGGTCGCGGTGCTGCTGGTGGGCGAGTGGTGGCGTCAGCGGAGGGGCGAGCCGGCGAAACGACCCTCTCTCTGGGCCCTGCTGGCGGCAGCTCTCACCCCGCTCGGAACGGTGTCCTTCATGGCCTACTGCTGGCAGACCTTTGGCACACCCTTCGCCTGGGCCAGCGCAGCCTCGGCATGGGGTCGGGTACCGCAATCACCATTCGTCACGATCGCGGGCCTGCTGGAAATGCCGGAGGGTGGGTGGGTCGCCGGCCTGTTTGCAGGCCGGATCCACGTCGACAACTGGATCGACCTGGCTGCGGTACTCCTGTTCCTCGTGCTCGGCTGCGCGCTGCTTGCCGACAGGAGGTGGGGTGAGGGATTGTACGTGGTGCTCGGCGTCACGATGTCCTTCGGGTCCGGTCTGCTCATGAGCCAACGACGATACATGTGGGTGCTGTTCCCGGCCTTCGTTCTGCTCGCCCGTTGGGGCGATCGCCGGTGGGTGGACCGAACGGTGACCCTGTTTTCGCTGATGGCTCTGGCCCTGTTCACAGCGCTTTTCGCCAACGGCT
Organism: Candidatus Sulfomarinibacteraceae bacterium; assembly: GCA_963823345.1. Taxonomy (GTDB): domain Bacteria; phylum Acidobacteriota; class Thermoanaerobaculia; order Thermoanaerobaculales; family Sulfomarinibacteraceae; genus Sulfomarinibacter. Next base: position 411,611 of record CAWGLE010000022.1, on the reverse strand, counting down.
ACTGGGTCGGCTGATGAGCGGGCGCGGCGATCGTTTCGACGGTTGGCGCGAGCCCTCCGATTCGTCAGTCGGGGAGAGAATTTCTCTGGCGATCCCCGCGGCCACTTTTGCGGCGACTTTGATCCTGTACCTCTTCACCATGGCGCCGACGATCTACAACCTCGACAGCGCCGAGTTCACGACCGCGTCATACACCGGTGGGCTGGTCCGGGCGACGGGCTACCCGCTCTACCTCATTATCGGCCGTTTCTGGAGCCACATCCCGGTCGGGGACCCGGGCTTCCGGATGAATCTCCTGTCTGCGGTCTGCGGCGCGTTGACGGTTGCTCTGGCAGCGCGAGTCCTGCAACGTCTCGGCGTCCGCAAATGGGCGTCGATCGGAGCGCTCGGCCTGCTCGCGACCGCACAGTATTTCTGGGCGATGTCCCTTGTTGCCGAGGTCTATACCCTGCACACGGCGATGACGGCAGGTGTCATCCTCGCCCTCCTCCGGTGGGCGGACCGTCCGAGTCCGGGGAATCTCGCGGTCGCCACATTCCTGGTCGGCCTCGCATTCGGCAATCATGTCTCCACCGTTCTCGCAGCGCCTGCCTGCCTTTGGTTCGTGTTGACGAAGGCGCCGCGACAGGCTCTCCACATGCGGGCGCTCGTGATGGCCGGTGCAGGCCTTCTGGCGGGGCTCGCCGTCTACCTGTATCTGCCCCTTGTCCACTGGACGCAACCGGTCTTCAACTATGCCGGTTGGTACAACGCGGCCGGGTCCTTCGAGCCCATAGACCTGGGGACCTTTGACGGGCTGTGGTGGCTGGTTTCTGGCAAGAGCTTTGCCGGTGTCATGATGGCGTATAGCCCGCCAGAGCTGGTGCGGCAGGTGGGTCATTTCGGGGCCGAGCTGGTTCGCTCCTTCATGGCAATCGGGATCGGCCCGGGGTTGCTCGGTCTGGTCGTTCTATGGCGGCGCGATCGCTGTCTCGGAGGCATGCTCATCCTCCTCTTCGTCTTCAACGCGGCCTTCTATATCAACTATCGCGTGATCGACAAGAACACGATGTTCCTTCCTGCCTATCTCGTCTGGGCGCTGTGGATCGGGTTCGGTTACCAGTGGCTCCTGGATTGGGTCGGGCGGCACCCGGAGGCCAGCAACACTCGCCTCGCGACCGGCGCGACCCGCTCGCTGCAGTTCCTGATGGTGGCCGCCGTGATTTTCGCGATGATCTGGAACTGGCCCCTGGTCGATCTCTCGGACGACCGCAGCGCGCGCCTTCGAGCGGAACGCATTCTCGACAGCGTTCCTCGTGATTCACTCATCGTCGGTTGGTGGGACACCGTTCCCCTGGTCGAGTACATGCAACTGGTGGAGGGCAAGCGCCCGGACATCACGGCGCTGAATCGTTTTCTCATTCGCGTCGACGATCTCCGCGAGCTCGTTCTGCGCGAGCTGGCTCGTCGCCCCGTCTACTTCGACCAACCACCGGGTGAACTGCTCCCGTCGGTGGACGTGTTGAGGGAGGGATCGCTCTTTCGTCTGTCTCCGAAGGGCGTTTCGGTTACCGACAATCCAATTCAGCTCGGATCATCCTCCCACCACTCCGAACCGGTGAATGTCAGGTCCGCGAAGCGTCTCGACCGTTACTTTGAATCATCGTACCCGTGTGGCGACAATCCGCAACGGGGTCCGAAGAGCCTGAACGTCGTCGGTCCCGTTCGCTTCTGGGTCGGGAATTTTCTGCGGTGGCGTCTCATTTCTGATGGTGCTCACACTCTATTGATAGAGAGAAACAGCAAGGCATCAGTCGTTGCGAAACCAGTAAAGGAAATTCCATGAATCGTACCTCTCGCTTTGTCGCCGCATTGATAGTCGTCCTGTCCGGGTGGGCGCTTGTTCCCCTTGTCGCCCTCCCCAATCAAGCCATCGGGTGGGAACTGTTCGCAGACGCGTACAGCGAGGTTTTCCTGGACGGATTCGAATCGGGTGATACCACGTGGTGGTCGCAGACGGTACCACCGGCGAGCAAAATGGTCTTCCTTGACTCCAACTCCGACGACTCGTTCAGAGCCTGGTTGCTCGGCGACCGCAGCATCCTCATCCAGAACCCGGAGACCCCAGTGACGGTGTTGGTGGGAATGTCGAGCGACGGCAATTCCCTGTTCAGCGTCGATGCGCGCCTGTCGGACGACCTCGTGTATCTGCGGATGCGCGCCCGCGCTGATGGGGGTTCCGAGACGGAGACCCCGTGGCGGGCGATCCACGAAACCTCCGGTTTCATCGAGGTCGAATGGCGCCGCGCACACGGGTCAAACCGTGACGGTGAGCTGATCGTGGCTGTCAACGATCACCTGATGTTGTGGCTTGTGGACCTGGACAACCCCAACGAAGATCTGGAGACAATCGGGTTCCTGCACTTCCAGGGCGAACCGGTGCTTCACGACGTCACCGACGGCGGCTGGAATCGCTGAGCCCGGTCGACCCGTTCCACTTTCCGCCGGAGTCCACCTGGTTCGAATCGCTGCCGGAGGAACCTCGAGCGAGGTGGCGATCCGGTCCCGGGTGGCCGACGTCGACGACACCACGCTCGATGCTTCATATTCGGCGGGCTTCCAGGCGGGGACGTTATCTCGGTGGGGTTCGCCCTGGACGTAAGGTTGACTCGAATATTCATGTATGAGACTCTGCTCAACTGTGAGACGAATTGGGGCTTCCGCCGTTGTGATCTGCTCACTGTTGTGGGCCCTCAGCGGCGCGTCGGTTCTCGCCCTCGCCCTCCATGAATTCCACTACCACCACCACGCAGCGACTCACGACCACCCTGACGCCGTCCAGGTGGCGCTTCACGGCCACGCTCACGAGGGCGCGCCGGACCACGATCACCAACTCACAGCTCCAATACAAGCTTCGAGGACGACCTGGTCCGCCCATTTCCATGCACTCGTTTTTCAGGGCCGCGACTCGGTGGTTTCTGAAGTGGGTTGGACCGGAGAATCGACCCTCTCGGTTTCCGAAGGTCGGAATCTCGGTCTGCCTTCATACCTGATGCACTGCGCGCTCCTGACCTAGAGTTCTTCCGTCCCCCGCCTTTTCCCCGAGAAAATTCAGTCTCAAGGAGCACATCATGAGCCGAGCCTCGTGGGCGTCGACCGTGCTGCTGGTGGCCGCCGGAAGCATGCCGATTCAGGCCCAGATATTGACCGAACAACAGTTTCTCGACGGAGCCCTGACCGACCATCCGGGCATCGCCGCGGCAGAGGCCGACGTCGCCGCCGCGTCCGGCGTTCGGCGCCAGGCGGGCATTATCGGCAACCCGGAGCTCATCTGGGAGCGTGAGGACCCGGCCGACGCGGCCCGGCAGGACACGTGGCAGGTTTTCTGGCGCCTGCCGTTCGATGGCCGCAAGCACCGCGTTGCGGCCGCCGAGGCGACGGTTGATGCGTCGAATTCAGCGCTCGTGGACGCGCGCCTTCGCAATCGTCTCGAGATGCGTGCGATCTTCGCGTCCTGGTACGTGGCCGTCCAGCGCGAGGCCGTTCTCGATGCCAACCTCGACCGGACTCGCGTGCTGGCTGAACGGCTGCGCGCCCGGGCCGAGGAGGGTGAGGCGTCGGGAGTCGAAGCGATGCGCCTCGATCTCGAGGTGGAGGTCCTGGAGCGGGAGGCCGGTACGGCCCGCGCCGAGGCTCGGGCGTGGCGGGCGGCCGCGGCCTCCTGGAGTGCACTGGTGACCGGCGACACCGTACCAGCTCGCCCGGCACTGGCGCCTCCCCCGACGTCCATCGACCTGTCGGATCGCGCCGACATTGAAGCCCTCGAGCACCTTGTTGTTGCGGCCGAAGCGCGCTCTCGACTGGAACGCCGGGTTCTCGAACCTCCCGTCGTGAGCGCGGGCTGGATCGGGATCGAGGACGGCGTGCAGTCCTTTGACGGCCCTGTGCTCGGGGTTGCGTGGCCGCTTCCGATCTTCAACCGCAATCAGGGCGCACGCCAGGCTGCCGAAGCCGAAGTGAGCAGAGCAGGTTTCGAGCTCGCAGCCGCAAAAAAACGGGCGCTTCAACAATCGCACGCTGCCCTGGCCTCCTACACCGAGCTTCACCGTGTCGTGGTGCGCGGCGCTGCCGGCGGATCCGAATTCGATGTGGTCGACGGCATGCTGGCGGCGTTCGAGGCCGGTGAGGCCAGCTTGACCGACGTCCTCGATGCTCTGCGTGCGACTGTCGATGTCCGGTTGGTTCGGCTCGAGACCTACGCGCGGGCGCTGGCCGCGGAACGCGATCTCGAGGCCGCCTTGGGACGCCCCGTCATTTCCGGAGGAAGATCATGATTCTCAGAAGAACACTGATGTTGATTGCCGCCGTCACGATTGCAGCCTGTGGCGCGAACGATGGTTCGGATCACGCGCAGGCGCCGAGCGAGGGGGACTCATGGGCGGTGACCGCCTGGGGTCAGCATTTCGAGCTCTTCCCGGAGGTCGACGCCCTGGTTGCGGGAGAGACCGCGGGTGCACATGTTCATGTGACGGTTCTCGAGGGGTTCACGCCCGCGACCGAGGGCTCGGTCACCGTTGTCCTGACGGGAGCCGGGGCCACCGAGGAGCGGTTCGCATCCACGACTGCCGTTCGGCCCGGGATTTTCAACGTGGAGATCCAGCCCGATGCTGCCGGGGACCGCGAGCTGAGTTTCGAGATCGAGGTCGATGGCGTCACCGAGACCATTCCCGGTGGCACGGTTCGGGTCGGCAGCGCAGGCGACCCCGGAGGACTTTTGAGCTCGCCGCACGCCCTGCCGGCTGGTGACGGCGGCGAGATGATGGACTTCCTCAAAGAGCAGCAGTGGCGGACTCGTTTCGCCACCGCCTGGGCCGTGGAGGACGCGCTGCGATCCAGCGTGACCGGGACCTCACGCGTGGAGCCCCCGGCCGGTGGAGACGTGTCCCTGACGGCACCGGTGGACGGTGTGGTGCGAGCAACGGCATGGCCGTACACAGGGCAACCGGTCGCCGCAGGCGACGGGTTGTTGACGCTCGTTCCGAGCGCGCCGACCCAGCGCAGCCTGGCGGAACTCGAGGCGTCGGTGGTCGAGCTGGGTGCTCTTGCCGAAGCGGCGGCCGCCAGGGTGGAACGGCTCGAGAGCCTGCTGGCCAGGGAGGCGGTGAGCCGGCGCGAGGTCGAGCAGGCCCGGGCCGAGGCCACCGGGTTCCGGGCTCGGCTCGAGGCCGTGCAGGCAGAGCTGATCGGAGCGGAAGCTGCTCGTCAGGGTCGGGCGAGGGGTGCCGGGTCTCGCAATCAAGGCGCCGTTCGCCGGTCGGGTCGCCGAGGTCCTGGTTTCGCCGGGTGAGCACGTGGACGCGGGCACCACCTTGCTGCGGGCGGTTCGCGAACGGCCGGTCTGGATCCGGGTGGCGATGATTCCCGAGGACTCGGCTCTGCTGGAGGGCGGGATCGCCGGTCTCATCCTCGACACCGGCGCGACGTCCGCCCCTGTCGAAGTGTCTGCCCGGGACGTTCGACTGATCGCCGTAGCTCCGGAAGTCGACCCGGGCTCGGGGACCGTTGACGCCCTCATCGAAGTGCGGAGAAGCGTCGATGAGCTCAAACCCGGCATTCGCGCGACAGCCCAGATCCTCCTTCCCGGGGAGATCGAGGGCGTCGTGCTGCCGGAGTCCGCGGTGATCGATGACGCCGGCGTGTCGGTGGTGTACGTCCAGCTGAGTGGTGAGAGCTTCTCGCGACGGGAGGTCGCCGTCCGGCACCGCCAGGGCGAACGCGTCCTGGTTGACGGCGTGTTGCCCGGTGAGCGCGTCGTCACCGTTGGTGGCGCCGCCATTCGCCGCGCCTCGCTTCTCGCCTCCGGCTCGGTCGAAGGCCACGTTCACTAGGGCGGGAGTTTCACATGCTGACAAAATTAGTCCAATTCTCGCTCCGATTTCGAGGTTTCGTACTGGTTGCGGCGGGTCTCCTGTTGTTTGTGGGAGGACTGGTGGCTACGCGGACCCCGGTGGACGTCTTGCCGGATCTCACCGCGCCCTCCGTCACGGTCCTCACCGAGGCGCCGGGCTTCGCCCCCGAGGAGGTGGAGCTGTTGGTGACCTTTCCGCTCGAGTCGGTGCTCAACGGCGCGCCGGGGGTGCGCCGGTTGCGCTCGGTGTCGGGTGCCGGCGTGTCGGTGATCTGGGTCGAGTTCGACTGGGGACAAGATGTCTATCTGGCGCGCCAGATCGTTTCCGAGCGCCTCCAGGAGGTGGAGCTGCCTGATGGGGTCACCCGCCCGCGACTCGGGCCGGTGAGCTCGATCATGGGCGAAATCACCTTCCTGGCCCTGACCTCGGAGACGCTCCCGTCGCAAAGGCTGCGACGCATCGCGGAAACCGACGTACGTCGCGCCCTGCTCGCAATCCCCGGGATCGCCCAGGTGGTGCCGATCGGCGGCGACGTGCGCCAGTTCCAGGTCATCCTCGATCCGCCGGCCATGGCCCGCCACGGGATCGGCGTGCTCGACGTGGTCAGCGCGCTGGAGGAAACCAGCGCGAGCACCGCGGCCGGGTTCCATGTCGACGAATCTCAGGAGTATCTGGTGCGGGGCCTCGGTCGCGCGCGCACCGCCGAGGATCTCTCTGCGACGGTGGTGGGGCTGCCTCAGGGGGTTCCGGTCACCGTGGGTATGTTGGGAGAAGTCAAGGCCGGGGTCGAGCCGGCTCGCGGCACCGCCTCGTACAGCGGCCGACCGGCAGTCATTTTGTCGGTGCAGAAACAGCCGGGTGCCAACACCCTCGAACTCACCGCGGCGATCGATCGGGTCATGTCCGAGATGGAAGAGGCGCTGCCCGCAGGAGTGGTTGTCGAGCGTGAGAACTTCCGCCAGGCCAACTTCATCGAGGTCGCGATCCACAACGTCTCGGTGGCGATGCGCGACGGCGCCATTCTGGTGGTCATCATTCTGCTGTTTTTCCTCGGCAACCTGCGCTCCACCTTCATCTCGGCCCTGGCGATCCCCCTTTCCCTGGTAGCCGGCGTGCTCGTGATTTCGGCCGTCGGGGCCACCGTCAACACGATGACCCTGGGTGGGCTCACCATTGCGATCGGCGCTCTTGTAGATGACGCGATCATTGCGATCGAGAATATCGTCCGTCGGCTCCGCGAACGAAAACAGAACGTCGGGGACGAGGGCGGTGGGTCGATCGGCGAGGTGATCGAGGCCGCCACCCAGGAGGTGGTGCGGCCGATCCTTTTCGCCACCGTGATCATCGGACTCGTCTTCCTGCCCCTGTTTCTGCTGCCCGGAATGGAGGGGCGGCTCATGCAACCGCTCGGGCTCGCCTACGTGGCGGCGCTGGCGGCATCCCTGGTGGTGTCGCTGACGGTGACGCCGGCTCTTGCCAGCCTCCTCCTGTCACGAAAGCGCGCCCTTGCGAGCTCCGAGCCGTGGCTGATGCGGTGGCTGCTTCGTCTGTACCGGCCCAGCGTGCGGTGGGCCCTGGATCATTCCGGGTTGGTCCTCACCGGTTCCGTCGCGGCACTCGTGGGCTCTCTCGTGCTGGTGCCGTTTCTCGGGAGGACGTTCATGCCCCCATTCAACGAGGGCGCGTTGACGGTGGCCGTGGCTTCGCCGCCGGGAATCACCCTCGCCGAGAGCGACGCCCTCGGCCGCCAGGTCGAAGAGTCGCTGCTGGCCTTCCCCGAGGTGGTGTCCACCAGCCGCCGCACCGGAAGGGCGGAGCGTGATGAGCATCTGCAGGGAGTGAACGGGGCCGAGATCGAAGTGGTTCTTCGGAAGGGGCGCCCGAAGGACGATCTGCTGGTGGAGATGCGGCGCGCGGTGGCGACCATACCGGGCGTGAGCGTGACCTTCGGCCAACCCATCACGCACCGCATCGACCACATGATCTCGGGCTCCAAGGCCAATCTGGCGGTAAAGATCTTCGGTCCGGACCTGTCCGTGCTGCGCCGTCTGGCGTCGGCCGCCGAAGAGATCCTCAGCGGTGTTCCCGGAATCGTCGACCTCTCCAACCAGGAGCAGGCGACAGTGCCGCAGTTGGCGCTCGAGTTCGACCGCGCCGCCATGGCGCGGTACGGCCTGAACGCCAGCCAGCTTGCGCGGACGGTCGAGGCGTTGTTCCAGGGCACCCAGGTGGGCGAGATCCTCGAGGAGGGGCTGGTCACCTCGGTCGTTGTGCGTCTCACTGATGGAAGTCGCCGCCCCCGCGAAGACCTGGAGAACCTGCCCGTTCTGGTCGAGGGTGGGCGGGTGATTCGACTCGGGGACGTGGCACGCGTGCGCCAGGACCTCGGCCCCAGCATCGTGCGCCGGGAGGATGTACGGCGGGTCGCAGTGCTGACCGCGAACATCTCGGGCCGGGATCTGACCGGTACGGTTGAGAACGCCCGTGAGGTCCTGGACGCCGAACTCGACCTGCCGTCCGGCTACCGGCTGGTCTTCGGGGGTCAGTTCGAAAGTGCCGCCCGCAGCCTCACCGTCATCGCCGTCCTGTCGGTGGTGGTGTTGGCCGCGACCTACGGCCTCCTGTTCTTCGCCTTCTCGAGTCATCGCCCGACCCTCATCGTGCTCGTCAACCTGCCGTTGGCAGTGGTCGGCGGCGTCATCGCGGTGTTCCTCGGGAAGGGCGTGCTCAGCATGGCGTCGCTGCTCGGCTTCATCACCCTCTTCGGTATCGCGACCCGCAACGGCGTGCTCATGGTTGCGCGCTATCAGCAGCTCCTCGAGCGGGGGGACATGTCCTTGCGCGAGGCTGTGCTGGTCGGTTCGGAGGAGCGGATGGCACCGGTCCTGATGACCGCGCTGACCGCGGGCCTGGCCCTCGTGCCCCTGGTGCTGGCCGGCGGCCAGCCGGGGAACGAGATCCTGAGCCCGATGGGGGAGGTCATCCTCGGCGGTCTGCTCAGCTCCACGGCCCTCAATCTGGTGGTGGTGCCGGCCCTCTTCGCCCGGTGGGGGATTGCGACCACGCGAGAGTGAGGGGCGAGAGGTCGGGGAGTCGATAGGTGCCAGGTACGGTGGTTATGATGTTATAATGTCCCCACCTCAACTGGTGGAGATCGGGGATGGGACGTCGACCGCGAATACTGTTGCCTGGTGGCATCTACCACGTGTACAACCGGACGTCCCGCGGCGCGCATGTCTTCCGTGAGGACGAAGAGGCCGATCGGCTCGAGGGCCTCATCGCTGCGACCAAAGCGCGAGACGAATTCCAGATCCTCGCCTGGTGTGTCATGTCGAATCACTACCATCTGGCGGTGCGGGTGGGAGAGGTTCCGTTTTCACGATCGATGCGAACGATCCATCACAGGTTCGCACAGAGCTTCAACGGCCGGCATCGCGTGTTCGGTCCGTTCTGGCAGGGGCGTTTCCGGTCGAAGTTCCTGGGCGATGACGACTATGTGAGACGCCTCATCGCATACATCCACCTGAATCCGGTGACCGCCGGAATCGTGAGAGACCCGGCGCAATATCGGTGGTGTGGGCACCGGGAGGTGGTGGGAAGGGCGGCGGGACGTCGTCTGGTCGATGTCAACGAGACGTTGATGTCGTACCACCCGAAGCGAAGAGATGCGCTGGCTCGCTACCGCGAGGCGATGTCATCGACGCTGGCGGAGGCATGGCGGTCGGAAGGCCCGGGGCGCCTTCCCTGGTGGAGGGTCGGTCGCCCGAAGGGGGGCAATGACGAGCGGGAGATCGAGGTCGACGAGACGAGGCCTCGGATCCAGATGAACGGGCGGAGCAACGTCGAGATGAGGCCGAGGATGGAGATCGCCAGGTTCATCGAATTGGGTGCGGAAGCCTGTGGCGTCATGGCAGCCGACTTGAGGAGCAAGAAGCGGGGATCGCCGGTGGTGGAGACGCGAGAGATCCTGGCTTGGCTTGGGACAACACTGTATGGGTTCAAGGTCAAAGAAATCGCGGCAGAATTCGACAAGTACGGGGAGACAGCGAGCCGTTTGGTGAGCAGAGCGGCGCAGCGCAGGATGGACGATGTTGGCTTCGCGGACCGGATCGGGAGTGTCGATTCCGCAATCACAAAGGGGGCGACCGGGGTCGAGAGGAGATAACATCATAACCCCCGTACCTGGCACCTTTCACTTGCCTCGTCCGGCACCCGGGGCCGGAGGTACAACGGCCGCTCACCACCGTCGTGATCGGCGGCCTGGTGACCTCGACGGCCCTGACCCTGCTCGTGCTGCCGTCGATCTACCGGTGGTTCGCCCCGCAAAGCGAGGCGAGACTATGAGGACTGAAAACGCGGGTGGTTGGGCCGGTACCAGCAGGCGTCGCAACTGCCGCCGAGTTCGCACAGACCGAGGGGACGCAGGCAGGTACCGTCGTAGCCGTCTGGGCGGGAGTCCTCGACCTTGACGTAGGTGGTCTTTCGGCCACCTTCCCGCAGGCTCCGGTCGGAGTCCGCGGCGGGCGGAGGAGAGTCACTCGCATTCATCGTGGATGATCGTATCATTCGATCTCACCGGTCCGTCCTGAGACGACCTCACCTCAACCGGCATTCGTCGGCGCTGGCACGGGGTCAATCGCCGGGCTGGCGGCCCCGCTGAGCCAAGGTCTCCCGCAGGAGATCGAGCACCGCCCGGTCCTTGGGGCGGTCGGCAGTCTCCTTGCTCGCGATCAAGGTCTCGAGCCCGAGGACCTGGATTTCCAGACCGCGTACCGTACGTGCTCGTGATCGCGGCACGAGATCCGGGTAGGTCAGCTCATCTCCGATCGATCCCATCACGTCGAGTCGCCCGTGGCTTGTTCTCAGGAGGTGGGGGCCGCTTCCTTGAAGCTGTCGAACTGTCGGCCGAATGGTGCGTCCACCGGGATCGACGTACACCGCATTCAATTCGCCGAGGACGTCGGCGAGCCGGGCGACGTTTTCTGCATTGAGAGAGTAGACGATGTCGAGATCGAAGGTCGAGATGGGCGCACCCTCCAACACGGCCGCAACCCCGCCGACAACGATGAACTCCACGTGACCCTCGACGAGAGAGCTGAGAAGCTCGAAGTATCGAACCGGTCTGCGATCGTCAGCCATGTACAGGGGTCCAGAACGTGTCGACGAAGTCCTGGAGCACCGCGAGCCGCTCCTCGGGTGTCAGCGAAAGGGCCCAGCGAATCTGTTCGAGATCTTCGGAAGGATGTGTATTTCCATTTTCCCCAGATTCAAAGAGGGGGTCGCGTATCGCCTCCGCGGGCGTGCTTTCGCCGGGAGCTTTCATTGCCGCAAGTTTAACAGGCATCAGAGGCCGTACAGCCAAGCGCCTTCTTCAGAGGTGGCCTGACATCGACGAGCGTCACCTTCCGTCCTCCGCGCTCGAGGTCGTCGAGCACCGTCAGAAGTCGGCGGTCGCCGGCGCAATTGAAGAGCACCACCGCCTCGCAATCGATGCGGAGGCGGGTCAAGCGGTGAGCGTGGTGCATCGGGGTCGCGCGGCGATGTGCATCAACGACCGGAGGGAGTGAAGAGCGTCACGACTGGATCTCGACGGAATGGACGGTGAACCTGCCTGTGATCGCACCCGGGTGGACCCTGATTCTGCCGTGGTCCGCGTTCGCGGGTAGCGGGAAAACGACCCGATTGCTGCCCGCCTTGATCAGCTGGCTTCTCGAAAACTCAAATGAGTATTCCTGGTCCTCGGACGTCACGAAGAATAACGTGATTCTGGTATCACCGGGAGCGTCGAGTTCAATCACCACAGACATCGGTCCATCGGAAAGGTTTTCGAATTTCGGCAGAAGAAAAACGGGTTCGTTCCCTGCCGCAGTGAAGCTGAAACCGCGGTCCAGCTCTTCGATATCGACGATATCATTTTGAAAATCATACTCGGTCAGATCAGCCAAGAACATTCGATGATTGGTCGTGAATTCTGACGTGAGGTAGTGGGAATTGAGATACGCGATCGCACGATTTCTCGTCGGATTCCCTGGTCTGAACTGATCCCGATTTTCGGTCGCGGACGCGATGTCTTTGCCCGCCAGGAAGCTCGTGGAGTGACGGACACCGAGGAGGCCGAGAACCGTCGGCGCGATATCCATCGGGGTCGCCATCACGGTCGAGGACCCTCTGAGGTCGCTGTTGAGGACGTTGAAGTACACCCGGCGCTCATATTCGGGAGGAAAGAGCGGGAACGCACTGTTCCGCATGGCGAGGTGATCGGACAGGATCACGATCAGCGTGTCGGGATACGCGGGGTTCGATCGCAGGCGTTCGATGAAACGTCCAACCAGGTAGTCCGTGCAGTGGACCGCGCGCAGGATGGGGTTGTCGATTTCGCCGTATTCCGGACACTCGGGGGATGGCTCTCCCGAAGGGTGATGCGTGTCGACGGTCAACATCGTCAGATGAAAGGGCGCGTTCCCTTCCGAGAGTTTTTCAAATTCCTGTGCCGCGAGATCGAAGAGTGAGTCGTCGTAGAGCCCCCAGCCTCCGAGGTGCGATGGGTCCGGGAGCATTTCTCTCAGATCGTCCCGACCGTACACCCGATCGAAGCTGTGCTGTTTGAAGAAGTTCCCCTTGCCGCCGAACTCCAGGGACGCGCCTCCCATGAAGACCTGGTTGTATCCCGCGGATCGCAGGACGTCGGGCAGGCATACGGCTCGATTCAGGAACTCGGTGAACATGATGTTGTTCCTCCCGATTCCTGATTCGTACAGCAGAGGCGTGCCGCACAGGGAGGAGACCAGGCCCGCCATGGTCCAGCCGGTCCCATTCTGTTGATGCAGATTCTCCAGCTGCCAGCCCTGGGAATTGAGTGCGAGAAGGTTCGGGGTGAGATTCGGGAACACGGCCTGGTCCGTGTAGGTGTTCTCGAACCCTTCGAGAAAGACCATCACGAGGTTCTTTCCCGGGAGGGCGGGCTCCGTCATACCCCGCAGGGCGCCGCGATCGAGTTGGAGGCGGTCCCATTCGATCGTCTCCAGGTTCGCATCTTCCTGATGGAGCAGCGACCGGGCCGCGGACACGGATGTTGTTCTCAAACCGGGATCGAGAACGACGGCGAGTGCCAGAATCAGTAGTATAAATAGATATGATTTGTTGTCGGTAATTGCTCTCTTTTTAGAAAAGAAAACCGTCGACCAGACACAGACCATCCAACACATAAACACAATGATCAGAGGATAGAAAACTCTCCACGTTTCCACGAGAGTGGAGAGGTTCATATGGAAGAAAAACTGTTGGTTGAAATAACTGCCCTGGAGGTAATAGCTGAGGAACAGACCGAAGTAATACACAGCAAACAACGAGGCCAGCGCAAGGCTCGCGACAGTGCGCAGGAACTGGTTGGGGATCTTCGCGGATAATGTGGTGATCAAGACAACCGACAGGCACGCGGAAATGAGAGCGGAAACGGCTGTCAGCGGTCTTCCTTCGAGATTGAAGAAATGGCCTGCCGCCACCGGCAGCGCGAACAGGGCGACCAGGATCACCTCGCGCGTTCTCATGAGATTCCAGATATGCATATTCCCGTCCCGGATGAGCATATCGTGACCACCGACGGATTTCCGGCCCTACCGGCCGTGCACTGGAGGCGGTCCTTACTGCGGCGGGGGCGGCGCCGGCCTCGCGTCGGGGGGTTTCCAGCAGGACATCTTGACACGTGCATGCTGAGGCATCATGATGTTTGCATGAGAACCACGCTGACTCTCGAAGACGATCTTGCCCGCCGGCTCAGGGAACTGGCGCGGAGCACCGACCGCAACTTCAAAGACGTTGTTAACGACGCCATTCGCAAGGGGCTGAGCGTCGGCGACGCCGCTCCCGCAGGCCGGGAACCCTTCGTCGTGCATCCACAGGCGTGCGGGTTTCGTACCGGCGTCGATCCGACCAAGCTGAACCAACTCTACGACGATCTCGAGATGGAGGACCTGCGCGCCGAATCCGGGTACGGGGTTCACGAAAAGTGATCATCCCCGACATCAACCTGCTCGCCTACGCCTACAACACCGATGCGCCCCACCACGAGACTGCCAGGGCATGGTGGGAGGGCTGCCTGTCGGAGTCGCGGCCGGTCGGGATTCCCTGGGTCGTGTCGCTCGGCTTCGTGCGGATCATGACGAGCCGCGTGGTGTTGCAGAATCCCATGGCGCCGGGCGACGCACTCACCCACGTGCGGTCGTGGCTTGAAAGGCCTCAGGCCCATCCTCTGGTGCCGGGTCCCAGGCACCTCGAGATTCTCACGGATCTCATGCTCGCGGCAGGCGCCTCGGGCCGATTGACCACCGATGCCCATCTCGCCGCCCTGGCCGTCGAGACCCAGGCGGAGCTGCACTCCAACGACGCCGACTTCTCTCGCTTTCCAGGCCTGCGCTGGGTCAACCCGCTCGAACGGTGAATTCGAGATCGTTCGAGGCACAAATAGGGCGGGCACCGAAGAAGTGCCCGCCGATGAGGGAAAACAGGAAATCAGGAGTCGCCGGGGTCGGTGTACTCCACCAGCTCGGTGACGTCGTCCACCACCAGCCCGACGCCGGGGGCGTAGAGTTTGATGCTGAGATCGCCGGGGTCGAGGGGCGTGGTCTCCCACACCTCGAGGCAGTCCTCGAAGGTCCCGGCCTCGGTCTCGACCGTGACGCCCATGGCCATGTGCTCGGCGCGATCCAGAGCCACGTCGGGAGCGATTTCCTGGAAGTAGCGCGAGCCCAGCAGGACGGTGCCGGGCATGATGATGCCGGCCTCGGCGCCGTCGACGCCGGACAGCCAGGCGCCGTCGTGGCTGACGACCTCACCGTCCTCGTAGATATCGACGTCCTCGCCGAAGTAGTAGACGCTGCCGGTCTCGACGCAGAAAGCGAAATAATTGCGCGAGATCTCGACCAGCTCGCCGTCGATGGTCTCGTACTCCTGAACGATCCGGGTCTCGACACCGTCGACCATCATGGTCTCGTCGAGCACCGTGATCTCGACCGCGATCTCCTCGCCGTCGTCGTCACCCTCGAGCAGCGCTTCGTAGCCGACCACCAGCGGGATCCAGAAGGGGTTGCGGCCGGTGGTGGCGAAGGTGCAGTCGTCGGTGAAGAACTCGGTCGAGAACTCGGCCTCGTCGTCGTCGCCGCACTGCCAGTGGGACTCGAGGTTGACCGAGTCGTTGGAGGCGTCGTCGATCTTGGTGACGCCGAAGATGCCCTCGCCCTCGAGCATCGTGAATCGCAGGGTGCCCGTTGAAAAGTCCGGTCCATCGAGGTCGCCCACCGGATACAGAACCGGGGCGAAGGGCGGCAGCACGAACTCGTCCTCGGCGAGAACGGTCGCCGTCGACGTCGAGGAGCTCGACCAGGACCTCGGCCTCTTCCTCGCCGATGTTGATGCCGTACCAGTTGGACCGGTAGTCGTCGTTGTCGCTGGCGCCGACGGAGTGCGTGGTTTCGGGGCCGTCCGCCGAGATGGCACCGTTGGAGGGAATGCCCGCGAAGCCGAGACCGTAGGTCTCGTCGTCTTCGCCGAGGCTGTAGACCCTGGCCTGGACCACGAGTCGGGGCGAATCGTCTTCGCCCTGTTTCGCGTCACCGTCGTCCTCGTCCTCGTCGGCGATCTCGACGTGGATCCCGCCCCAGGCGCGATCGAATCCGAAAACGTCCAGCACCACGTCCTCGAGCACCAGGGTCGCCGAAGGCCCGATCTCGAAGATCTCGGGCTCGGCGTCGGTGTTGTCCTCGTCCCGCTCGAGCCAGGTGATGTTGACCGTCACGGTCTCGACGCCGAGGTTCATAACGTAGAGGTCGGTCACCCAGAATGCCGTGCCCACGCCGGCCCCGCGCCCGGCGGCCGCCACCCACAACTCGTCGTCGGGATTGAGGGCCGTCACCGTCGATGCGGCAAGGATGCTGATGGCGATCGCGATCAGTGGTTTCTGCAGTCTCATCGTGCTCTCCTCTCCTGTTCCGTTGCGCGACGATCGATCGCGCCTTATTTTGCTTTTCGCCGCCCTCCGAGGCAGAGCTTCCCCGTACAGTCCGAGGACTGAACTGCCGTTGATCATGTGATGTATGCCGCCGGTCGGGTTGGCGGCTCGGTGGAGCCTGATGGCCGGCGCTGTGCGGCGAAGCCTTTCAAACGTTGAAGAGCCTGGCCTTCCTCCTTTCTCCTGTCACATCATCCGGTCTCGTGCCGTGGTGTCGTTACTCTTCGCCCGTATCGAGCGGCCGCACCACGAGGGCGCCCGTTTCCTCGACGGCGGCGAGGCCGCAGGTCGGAAGGACCGCCGCCGGCGTCTCAGCCGGAGCCAGTCCCTCGATTGTCCCGTGAAGCTGGGTGGTCGCGGCGGCATGTTCCACCGCGGCGTCTGCGAATCTCACGCTGAGGCCGGTCTCGGCCGACACCCATTTGAGGAAGGCCAGAACCGATCGGCCTTCGATCTCGAATACCGGTGCGACGTCCTGGGTCCACGCCCAGGCCGCGTCCCAGGACGAGATCGACCCGGTTGTCACGCCGCCTGCGGCGTCAACCGAAAGCCTGATGCCGTGGTTGATCTGGTACTCCTCGGCGCCCCGCGTCAGCGACACCAGCCCCTCGCGGACCCTGATGTCGAGGGTGTCGTTCCCCAGGCGTACCTCGAACTGGGTCCCGATGTCGATCGCGGTGCCGAGGGCGGTCCGCACCTCGACCCCGGACAGCGACCCGGCGGCGGAGCTGATGTAGACCGCGCCCGAGTCGAGCGAAATGGAGCGCTCCGAGTCCAACCGCACCACGGTTTCTTCGTCGAGCCGCAGCGACTGTCCGCCGGTCAACCGCAGGGCCGCGCGGCGGTCCTGTCTCGTCCTCACCAGCGACCCGTCGGGGATGATCGTCCCTGCGTCGTCCGGCCCGAGGAACTGGACCGTCGAGCCCGGCGGTGTGATTTCGAGCGCGCCGTGGGCCACTTCCAGGGTGATGGCGACCGGGGCCACCGGGAGGTTATCTCGCTGCAGTCTCGGCACGACGGCCACGGCGAGGACCAACACTGCGGCCGCCGCCAGGCCCCCCGCCCACAGGCGCCGGCGTTGACGGGCCGCTACTGCAACCTCGTTCTTCCACGATGTCCGGATGGCCGCCTTGACGCGGTCGGCGCCCCCCTCGGGAATCTCGGGGCCGGGGCCGGCCGCACTGAGCAGGCGCTCCACCAGCCCGCCGTCTGCGGAATCCCGCCTGCGGAACCTGGCGATGTCGTCGCGCGGCGTTTCGTCGTCTCTAGCCATGTGTCACTCTCCTGTCACGACCGCGAAGCCGTCGCGAAATGCCTGTCGAGCGCGGGTGAGCTGGGACTCGGCGGCCTTCGCGCTGACCCCGAGTCTGGCCGCGATCTCCCGCACCGACAGGCCCTGGATGTACTTCCACTGCAGCGTGTTGCCGTAGCGGATCGGGAGGTGGTCGAGGACCGCCCACACCAGCCGGGCGAGCTCTTCCGATTCGAAGCGGGCGATCGTGCTCTCGTGCAGCGCGCCGAGGGTTTCGAGGGCGGCCCGCGAGTCGGGGGAGTCTTCTAAGAGTTCGATCTCCGGACCGTTCCGCCCTTTGCGTCTCCAGAAGGCGGCGATCTCGTACCGGCAGAAGGTGCACAGCCAGGTGAACAGCGCCGCCTCGCCGCGATAGTTTCCGATCTTCGCGATCACGTTCGTGAAGGTGGACTGGACCACGTCCTCGGCGGAGGCCTCGTCGCGTCCGACCCGGGTGTAGGCGAATCGGTAGAGCCGCGGGTAGTACTCGTCGACGAAGGCGTCGAAAGCCCGTTCGTCGCCCCGGACCAGGCGGCGAACGAGCTTTCGGTCTTCGCTGTAGATTTCACGCACCGTCGTGACCCTCCGTATGCAACGTAGGTGTCATCGGGGGGTGAAAATCCTTCGCCGTGTATTTTCCAGACGCAAACATACGCTCGAGTCCTCGTTGCGGGTGGGTGGCCCTCATTGCCTCACCGCCCCACCGCCTCAAAACTGCCATCCGACGCCGAGGCTGGGGATGATCGGGGCCCAGTACCCGTACTCCGGGGTCACTTTCACCGACCCGTCGGGCTCGATCGCGTACTGGAAGTCCTCGGTGCAGCACACGTTCCTGCGGTTGGTCAGGTTGATGACCTCGAGATAGACGGTCCAGCCGCCACTGAGGGTGGGGAAGAGCTTGCTGACCCGCAGGTCGAGGCGGGCGTACGCCGGGTACCTGGCCGAGTTTCTGGTCCCGACGACCGGTTCGACGTCCTCGTCGCCGTCTTCGGTGACCACCACCTCGCCGCCCACCGGAGTGGTCGGCCAGCCGGAGTGGTAGACCCCGGCCACGCTCAGGGTCCAGCGCCGCGGCAGGGTGAAGTTGGCGCCGAGGGTCAGGGCGTTCTTCTGGTCCCAGCTCCGTGGCTGCCACGCGCCGTCGAATTCGTCCTCGGCGCGGGCGAGGATGTAGCTTGCCCACCACGAAAACGTCGGTCCGGGAGCGCCCTTGAACACGATCTCGAGCCCGCGGACCAATCCCTGGTCGGGAGCGATCAGCACGCGGTCGGCCTCGGCCTCGGGGAAGAGCTGGATGGGGCTGAAGAGGTTCTCGTACCGTGGCCGGAGGTCGGACAGGTCTTTTCGGTAGATCTCGAATCTGGAGGTGAGGCTGGGTGAGAAAGCGTGTTCGACGCTGAGCAACCAGTGGTTGGCGAGCTGGGCGGGGTAGAAATCCTCGACCCCGTCCTCCACCTGCAACTCGTTGAGCCGCTGCGACTGGTGGAAGCGGCCCCATGCCGCGCGCAGGGCGGTGTGGTCGCCGAGCGAGTAGAGGAGATTCAGCCGCGGGCTCACCTGGTCGTCGCCGAGCCAGGTCTGCCGGTCCCAGCGAAGTCCGAGCTCGACGACCAGCGGGTCGATGACCTGAATCCGGTCTGCGACGTAGAAGCTGTAGGCCGTGCCCTCGGGGTCGAGGTGGGTGTCGACCTCGGTGGTCGGCGGCAACGACCCGGTGGGAGAGTCGGGATCCCGGAGGGTCGTGGTGCTGACGTAGTCGTAGACCGCCTCCTGGCGGATGATGTCGAAGCCCGTTTTGAGGATGTTGCGTGGGCTGAGCTCGATGGTCCAGTCCTGGCCGAGACCCACAAACTCGAACGAGCGGTTGTCGTCGACCTCCAGCCGTCCGTCCTCGACGTCGTCGACCACGCCGGTCCGCTCGCGGGTGAGGCGGCCGGCCGACAGCACGGTTTGCGAGAACAGTCGGGGCGACCACTGGGTGCGGAGGTTGAGCCACGCGCTGTAGCTGGCGTACTCGGCCCGCACGTCCTGCACCTCGTCGTCGGCGACCTCGTTGTAGCCCAGGTCGTCGTAGGCGACCAGCAGATTCGCCGAAAGTTCGGATCGGCGTCCGATCCGGTGCTCGACCTTGGCCAGGACGTCGTAGTAATCGGTCGTCACGTCCGAAGACGGATCGTCGATCGCCTTCACGATCTCGGCGGGATACCAGGCACGGGCGCTGACGAAGTACCGGCCGCGGCCGTCGTCGAACGGGCCCTGGGTGAGCAGCCGCGCGTTGATGGTGCTGATCTCGACCGCGGTGGTCGGCGGTCCGGTCGGGGTGGCCACCGCGATGTCCATCACCCCGCTCATGCGGTCTCCGTACTGGACCGGGAACCCGCCAGTGAGAAAGTCGACGCCGCCGATCGCCTCGGAGTCGATGATCGAAAAGACGCTCTGGAAGTCCTTGAGGTGGAACGGCTCGTACAGCTCGACGCCGTCGAGGACCACCAGCAGCTCGTCCTGCTCGCCGCCGCGAACGTTGATCTTGGCGGTGAAATCACCGCCGGCCGCGCCCGGCAGCCGTTTGACCGCCCGGTAGAGGTCGTCCGCGGCGTGCGGCATCTGCTGCACCTCCTCGCGGTCGAGAAACTGCCGGCTCTCGGGCGCGGCGTCGAGGAGGCGGAAGTGGCTCGGGGTGACGATCACCTCGTTGAGAAAGACCGACACCGGCACCAGATCGAAACGGAGGGTCGCGCGGCCGCCCGGGGGCACCTCGACATCGGCGATGCTCTGCGGGGCGAAGCTCGCCGAGGTCACGGTGACCGTGTGCAGCCCGGGCGGGACATCCGGGATCACAAAGGTTCCGTCGCCCGCCGGTGCGGCCCTGACCAGGGTTCCTTCGATCTCGATCAGCATGTCCGGCGTCCCGATCGGAGCGCCGTCCACCGTCACCAGCCCGCGCACCTCGCCGGTCTGCGGGATCTCCGCGGTGGCGGTCGGGGCGACGACGATGAGAATGGTCCCACCGGGACCGTCCTTCGCCATCAGCCCGTGCGGGGCGAGGATCTGGTCGAGGATCGCCCTCGGTTGGTCCCCCACCGGTTCGCTCTCGACGACCATCGCCGGCGTGACCACCGCGCTGCTGTAGACGATGCGAAGCCCATCCGCCTGCAGGAGGGCGAGCGCCTCGGGGAGGGTGCGGCCGGCAAACGAAGGGCTCTCCGCTGCGGTCCCCGCGACCGGGACCAGCGCCAGGAACGCCCAGATGACGAATTTCAGTCTGTGCACCTTCAGTTCCCAAAAGTATGGCAGAACCTCGACGCCGGTTCTGCTATCGTTCCCGGTGAACTGCACACTGCAGCAGCAGGTCATGTCAAAGGAGTCGACGATGGAAATCCGCTACGCGCTGGTCAAGGAACTGCCCGGGATGGAGTATGACGCGGCGGTGGCCCGCGCCACCGAGTGCCTCGCCGACGAGGGATTCGGCGTGCTCACCGAGATCGACGTCAAGGCCACCCTCAAGAAGAAGCTCGACGTCGACTTCAGGCGATACGTCATCCTCGGCGCCTGCAACCCCCAGCTCGCCCACCGGGCGATGACCGGCGAGCCCTTTATCGGTGTCCTCCTGCCCTGCAACGTCCTGGTCATGGAGCGCGAGGGCGGCGGCTCGATCGTCGCGGCCCTCAAGCCCACCGCCGCATTTTCGTTGGTCGACAACCCCGACGTCGCGCCGATCGCCGAGCAGGTCGAAGAGAAGATGCGGCGAATGCTCGACCGAATCGGCTAGAAGAACAACCCTGGTAGTTCGATCGCAATCTAGCCGCCTCATCGAGCCGTAGGGGAGGGGTTCATTCCCTTCCAGTCGGGATCGCGCCCTTTGCGCCTTTGCGTTGATTTCCGGGTGTGCGAAACTGCGTCAATCTGTGCGATCGCGACAAACCACAACCTCGGCGAGCAAGGTCACGGTTCCTCCTCGAAAGAACTGCAAGGCGTTCGGCCTCTCTGGCGAGGGCGCCGAAGCTCGTGGAGCGCCGCTTCCTCGCTCAGATCGGCGGTCGCTCGTAGCCCTTGAGGTGAAGAACCACGGTCGGGCGGGGGTCGGCCTCGAGGCTGCGGATGAACGCCTCCGGTGCGATGTGGCGGTCGTAGTACCCGGCCGCCGCCCGTCCCATCTCGGAGAGGGTTTCGGGCGACGCGCTCACGACTTCCGCGACTCTGGATCGCAGCCCGTCCTCTCCGGCGTAGACGATACAGTTTTCGCCGTGGCGGAGCGGTGGGTCGAACTGCTCCGGGTATTCCGTGAGCGGCACGGTTCCGACCGCCATGGCCTCGACGATGTTGTGGCTTACTGGATAGCTGACGCCGGGCACGGCCGCAAACACTGCGGCATGCGCAAGGGCCTCGAGCCACTCCTTCGGGTGGGTCGCGCCGGTCGGTTCCGGGAACCACACGAAACCGGGGACGTCTCGCTCCAGAAGACTTTCGATCTCTGCTTTCGAGGATGGCCTGACGGTCCGATCGCCGGGCAGCTCGTCACGAATGATCTCGAGGGCCTGCCGGCGCGGTACCTTGCCGAACTCGCGGCGGATCCAATGGGTGTTGTAGTCGCGATACAGGTAGTCGCCGCCGAAGAAAAGCCGCCACCTCCTGTGAAGGCCGCGCAGGCGGCCGAACTCGTGGTCCATCCCGAGGTGAAGGACCCGGGGAAACAGGGTGAACGGAAAGGCGATTTCGCCGCGCGACGGTTCAAAAAATCCGGAGGTCTTGACGACGATCTGGCGATGAAAGCGATGCGGCGGTTTTTCGTGCGCCCTGTCGGTGATGAGCACAGCATCGACGCCTGCAAAGGCCTCGAGGTGCGGAATGACGACAAACGGGTGTTCGAGCAGAAGCCCCTTGAGTCTGCGGTCGATGTTGCCGACGAAACCGTGGTTGGCGACGATAGCGATCCGGTAACCGGCTTGCAGGAAGTACGTGATCAGGGCGTAGGAGCGTCGTCCCTGCTGTCCGTCCGGAAGGGTGGTGTGGAGATCCACGACGACCCACGGGCCGGAATCCCAGGCCTGTCCCCGGGGGATCGACCGCTCGTCGAGAAGCCTTCGTCGGGTCGCGACAGCTTGCGGACTGAGGTACAGCCTCAGAGTGTGCAGCCGCTTTTCGGCGTTCTTGATCCCGTGCCGCAGGTTGTACTCGAACGATTTCACGACTCCCAGTCTCGCACCTGCACGTGGGTCGTGCAAATGAAAGCGCCGGCGGGTCTCTATCAGGGTGTCGTCTGCGCCATCTCTTCCGGCGACGGTCGATCGGGTGATTCGCTATCAGCGCGACATTCCTCCGGCTGCCGCGGGTGGTGGCGAGAACCTCCAGCCGCTGTTCGAGGTCATCGGGAAGTTCGTCGAGACGATCGGCATTCACCACCGCCAGCACGCGCGCACTCTGATCGAGGTGTCGCGCCAGATCCGCCTCGCTGTTGGTCTTGATGAAATACACCCCGTCGGAGTAGAAGGCGTACTGGTCGGTGAGGTTGCCGATGTCGAAGGCGAGGACAGCGTGACCTGCGGCGCGCGACTCGGTGGTGGACTCCCGGATATCGAGGGCGAATGCGCGGCCCGATTTGAAGGCGTCGGACATCGGGAAGACGGTCATCGAGATGAAGACGTAGGCGGCCGCCAACCCGATCGCGGGCGCCAACGCTGCGTGCAGCAGCTGCTTCCTGACGAGCGCCACCAGGGTGGCGGCACCCGTCGCGAGCAGCAGCACGCCGAGCACCCAGAAGACCCAAGCCGGCACGAGTTCGACCCTCTGCGCCGCAATCGGCGCCGCCGCTCCGAGCAGGCAGAAGAGCCCGGCGAGGAAGGACTGGCCGACGGTGAGCCACCGCGGCGACATCTGCGGCGCCTTCTCCCAGCCGACCAACGCCCCCACAAACCTCGCCGTCATCAGCGCGAAGGCCGGGAAGGCCGGCAGCACGTAGAGGTTGCGCTTTTCGGTGGAGATCGAAAAGAAGAGCACGATGAAGATCACCGTCACCAGCAGGAAGCGGTCGTTGCGGTCGCGCCGCCGCCACGCCAGCACCAGCGCGCCGGGGACGAGGAAGGACCATGGTAGGAGCTGGAGGGGCAGGACCTCGACGTAGTACCACCACGGCTGGGCGTGGTGCATACCGTGGATCCCGCGGTCGACGAAGTGCTCCTTGAGGGCGCCCCACACCGAGTAGTCGAGCGGTCCCCACAGGGTCGCGGCCGCCACCCAGGCGCCGCAGATGAGGGCGAAGACGAGCGGCCCGGAGAAGGGGGCGAAACTGCGCCAACGGCCGATCTCGCGATCGAAGGCGAGTGTCACCAGGGCGATGCCGAGCGGCAGCAGGAATCCCACGGGCCCCTTGGCCAGCACCGCCAGGGCGCTCGCGGCCCAGAAGATCCAGCCGGCTTGCCGTCCATCGAGGTCACCTGCACGCCAGCTTTCGAAGGCCGACAGCGCGACCCAGATGAGAAAGCACAGGAGGGCTTCGATCTGCGCGGTCCGCGCCTTGTCCCAGAACATGTAGGAGGTCGCGAGGACGAAGGCGGCGAGAACGGCGGTCTTCTCCGACGACCAGCGGCGGCCGAGCCGCAGCGTCATCGCCACCGTGCCCAGCGACGCCAGCACCGAGGGCAGCCTGGCGGTCAGCGATGTCACGCGGCCCAGCGGCAGCGACAACAGGGCGATCAGCCAGAAAAAGAGGGGCGGTTTGTGGTTGTGGACGACGCCGTTGATGTGGCTGACCAGCCACTGGCCATCGGCCACCATCTCGCGCGCGCCTTCGCCGAAGAACGGCTCGTCGGGTGCCCACAGGTCGTAACCCCAGATGTTGGCCAGAAACAGGATCGCGGCGAGGAGGAACACGACGCGCGCCGGTTTGATCATGTGCTCTCCATCGGTTCGCCCAACGGCACGTTGACGCCTTCGCCGAAGGTGGCGTCGCACCACAGGTCGAAGGCGAGCAGGGTGAAGAGTGGTTTGCGGTGATCCGCCTGCTGCGACAGGTGTTCGTCGAGCAGGGCGCCGATACCGGCCGGGTTGAAAAGTCCGCGGGCCTCGACCCTCTCCACCGAAAAACGCTGTTTGAGCTCGTCTCCGAGCCCGTGCAGCAGCCACTTCGAAAAGGGGATGTTGAAGCCGCGCTTGCGGCGGTCGATCACGTCCGCCGGGAGCCGTCGGCGGACCGTCCTCTTGAGGATGTCCTTGGTGTTTTTTCCCTTGAGCTTGAGGCTGGATGGCAATCCGGCCGCGAACTGCGAGAGATCGTGGTCGAGGAACGGCGCGCGCGCCTCGAGCGAGGCGAGCATGGTGGCCCGGTCGACCTTGGTCAGCAGGTCGTCCTGGAGGTACATGGTGAAGTCCATGTAGAGCAGCTTCGCCAGGCTGTCCGGGAGATTCCTGCCCTCGAGGCGGGCGCGGGCCGACCCGAACGGATCGTCTCCCTCGAGCGTCGCGAGGACCCGTGGCGCCAAGACCGACCGCTGCATCTCGGGCGAGTAGGAGCCGAACCAGGTGTGGTGGCGTTCCACCAGGTCCTGGTCGGCGGCCGAGACGAATCGGCTCAACAGATAGTCGAAAGCGATGTTGCCCATCGAAACCGGGGTGACCTTGAGGGCGGTCCTGACAGCGAGGTCCGTGATCGGCCGCGGGATCCGGTTGTAGATCTCGGCCACCCGGTTGCCGATGTAGGTGGGGTAGCCGGCGAAGAGCTCGTCGGCGCCCTCCCCCGAGAGGATCACCTTGACCTTCTGCCGCGCGAACAGTGCGAGCAGGTGGCTGGGAATCGTCGAGGCATCGCCGAGGGGCTCTCCGAGACCCGGGCCGACGCGCCGTAGACCGTCGGCGAGATCGCTTTCGCCCAGGATCAACTGGTTGAAGTCCGCCTTGAAGTGGCGGGCGGTCACCTCGGCCAGGCTCGCCTCGTCGAAGTTCTTCTCGGTGTGGCCGATCGAGAAGACCGGCACGCCCTCGCCCCGTTGTTCGGCGAGGTAGGAGAGCACCGCCGACGAGTCGACGCCGCCCGAAAGGAAGAGCCCGAACGGGACGTCGGAGCGGCTGCGGCGGCGGACGGCCCGGCCCATCCGGTGGTCGAGCTCGTCGGCGAGATCGGCGGTGGTGCGGCGGGCGAGATCGGGCTGGACGAAGTAGTCGGCGAGGTCCCAGTACTGCCTCAGGGTCACCTTGCAGTCCTCGGCGATCAGGAGGTGGCCGGCGGGCAGCTTGCGGACGCCGGCGATCGGGCTCAAGGGCGCCGGCACATAGTCGTGGGTCAGATAGCGGCGCAGGGCCACCGGGTCGAGTGCTTTCGGGATCCGCGGGTGGACGAGAAAGGCCCGCAGATCGGAGGCGAAGACCAGCTCCTTACCATCGGTCCAGTAGAAGAGCGGCTTTTCACCGGCGCGGTCGCGGGCCAGCAGCAAGCGGCTGCGGGGTTCGTCCCACACGGCAAAGGCGAACATCCCGTTGAGCTTTTCGACCAGGTCGACGCCGTGCTCCTCGTAGAGATGGGGGATGACCTCGGTGTCGGTTTTCGTGCGCAGCTGGTGGCCTTTGGCCAGCAGCTCTTCGGTGAGATCAGGGGCGTTGTAGATCTGGCCGTTGCAGATCGACCAGATCGAGCGGTCTTCGTTGGGGAAGGGCGGCGACTCGGCGGCGACGTCGATGATGGCGAGGCGGCGGAAGCCCAGGGCGCAGTCCGCGCGGGCCTCGTAACCCTCGCCATCGGGGCCGCGGTGGACCATGGTCCCGGCCATCGCGTGCACCAGCTCCCGGCGTTCGCCCGCGGAAGCCTGACACCCGACGATGCCCACCAGACCGCACATCAACCGACCCCCTCCCGACGCGACCGAGGCGCGATTCTATCGCAGTTCGTCGAGCGCCAACCAGCAGCGAAGCTCAAGGTGGCCGCAACCCGATTCTCGATATCTGTCGTCTCGAGCGAGCGGGAGCGAGCCGAGCTTCTCAACCTGTCATCCCGACCGAAGGCCCGCAGGACCGAAGTGGAGGGATCTGAAGTCCGGCTTGCGGGATCCCGTTACGTGGAGCCTCCGGTAAGATCCCTCCGCTCGCTCACTTCGTTCGCTCGGTCGGGATGACAGGGGGTGGAGGGGATTCGTTCGCTCGGTCGGGATGACAAGGAGTTCCGGGTCACTTCCGTGCGCCTGGAGGTTGCCGATCCCACCCGCGTCGAAACCTCTTTTTCTTCCACAACCTCGCCTCCGTTGAGGCGTGAACGGCGAAGGTGTGCCAGACTGGCGACGACGTGCGATTGTGTCTTCGCGTGCCGAGCGTTTTCGGAGGAGATCCCCATGGCGAAGGAAAAAAAGAAGAAGAGCAAAAAGAAGAACAAGAAAAAGGTGGAACTCGAGACTCCATCGGTCGACGCTGGAGAGGTTCCGGACGAGGGAGAGCCTCGTGCCAAGATGCGCCGCAAGGAGTTCGAAGACGCGCTCGAGCCCCTCCAGGTCGAGCTGGTCAAGCTCCAGGAGTGGGTGAAGGCCAGCGGCGCGAAGATCTGCGTCGTGTTCGAGGGCCGCGATACCGCGGGCAAGGGCGGCGTGATCAAACGGATCACCGAACGGGTCAGCCCGCGAGTCTTTCGCGTTGTCGCCCTGTCGGCGCCGACCGACCGGGAAAAGTCGCAGATGTACTTCCAGCGCTATATTCCCCATCTGCCGGCGGCGGGTGAGGTCGTGCTCTTCGACCGCAGCTGGTACAACCGTGCCGGGGTCGAACGGGTGATGGGCTTCGCCACCAAACGGCAGGTGGAGGAGTTCCTGGAATATACCCCGTCGATCGAACAGGCGATCATCCGTTCCGGGGTCATCCTGATCAAGTACTGGCTCGAAGTGGACATGGCCGAGCAGTCCAGACGTTTCGAGGAGCGCAACACCGATTACCGCAAGATCTGGAAACTGAGCCCGATGGACCTCGAGGCACAGGCGCGCTGGTTCGACTACTCGAGGGCGCGCGATGCGATGTTCGCGGCAACCGACACGCCTGAAAGCCCGTGGTACGTGGTGCCTTCGGACGACCAACGCCGGGCCCGCCTCAACTGCATCCGGCACTTCCTGAGCCTGATCCCCTACGAAGAGGTGCCGCGCGAACCGATCACGTTTCCGAAACCCCAGTCCAGGGCTGGATACAGGGAGCCGGACTACCCCTACCGCTATGTTCCGGAGGAGTTTTGATGTCGCTGAAGACTGACCCGGCGAACAGACGGGCTGTTGCCCGGCCGTTGCCGAGCCCCTGTGCCCGCGTGCGCGGTGGGCCGTCCGCCGCGCCATGGAGAGGTGCCGCCATGCCAAGATCGATTCTCAGCGTTTCCTGGTTGACCTGCGTCCTGCTCGCCGTCCTGGTTCCGGCGGCGTCCGCCCAGACCTCCGAGCCCGAGAGTGAAGAGATCAGGCTCGAGACGGAGACGCCGGTGGCGCCGGTGACGATCGACGGCACGGTGCTGTTCAACGTCCGCGGCGCGTCGGCCCTGCCCGCTGAAGAGCGGGCCGCGCGGATCGAGGCGGCGATCAAGAAGGTGGCCCGCGATTCGTCGTTCGACCCCGCGAATCTCAGCCTGGTCGAGGACGGCCCATTCACGTCCATCATGGCCGGTGACACCCGGGTTCTGGCCGTCGTCGATGCCGACGCCCGTCTGGAAGGCATCAATCGCGGCGAGTTGGCGGTCGTTGTCTCCGCACGGGTGAAGCGGGCGATCGAGGACTACCGTGCCGACCGGCAACCCGATGCTCTGATCGCCGGCGGCCTGCGCGCTCTCGCCGCCACCGTCGTGCTGCTGTTGGTGGTCGTCGCCATGCGATGGATGTGGCGCAGCCTGGAACGCCGGATGGCTGCTGGCGTCGAGCAGCGGCTGCGGGCGATGGGGGTGGAGTCGCTCCAGGAAGGGAGCGCGGTGCGCGCCGCCGGCGTGCTGCGCAGCACGTTGGGAGCACTCCGCACGGTAGTGATGCTGATGGCGGCGTTTGTCTATCTCAACATCGTCCTGGGCCTGTTCCCATGGACCCGGCCGCTCCACGCGCGGGTGGCGAGCTGGTTCGTGGAACCGCTGCGGGTCATCGGCCAGGGGATCGTCGGGGCCATCCCCGATCTCATTTTCCTGGTCATCCTGTTCGTGATTCTGCGCTGGCTAATCGGGCTGATCCGGCTGTACTTCTTCGCCGTGGAGCGCGGCTCGGTGATCATCGGCGGCTTCGACCCCGAGTGGGCGCAGCCGACCTTCAAGATCGTGCGCGTGCTGGTGATCCTCCTCGGCGTGGTGGTCGCCTACCCCTACATCCCCGGCTCGAGCTCGGCGGCCTTCAAAGGGGTGTCGATCTTCGCCGGGATCGTGTTTTCGCTCGGCTCGTCGTCGGTGATCTCGAACCTCATCGCCGGCTTCACCATGACCTACCGGCGAGCGTTCCGGATCGGCGACCGCGTGCGCATAGGGAGTGTCGAAGGGGACATCGCGGATGTCCGGCTCCAGGTCACCCACCTGAGGACTCCGAAAAACGAGGATGTGGTGATCCCGAACTCGGTGATCCTCAACGGCGAGGTCGTCAACTACAGCACCCTGGCGAGGTCCCGCGGCCTCGTCCTGCACACGACGGTCGGGATCGGGTACGAGACGCCGTGGCGGCAGGTCGAGGCGATGCTGCTGATGGCCGCGGGGCGGGTCGAGGGTCTGCTGCGCGAGCAACCGCCGTTCGTGCTCCAGAAGGCGCTCGGCGACTTCTGCGTCACCTACGAAATCAACGTGTACTGCGACCGGCCCCAGGCCATGGCGCAGCTCTACACCGAGCTCCACCGCTCGATCCTCGACGTCTTCAACGAGTACGGGATCCAGATCATGACCCCGGCCTACGAGGGCGACCCGGAACAGCCCAAGGTCGTGCCGAGGGAGCAGTGGTTCACGGCGCCGGCGACGCTCCTCACCGACGGTGGGGGGTCCGGTTCGAAGTGATGGGTGATGTTGTGGGTCGGCCGTGGAGTTGTTATCCCGACGGCCTCCAGCCCACGCGGCGCGCTTTTCTGAGGACGCTGGGCACGGCGATGGCCGCTGCCGGCGCCGGGATCTCTTCTGCGCTGGAAGATCGCGGCGTCGCGGTGGCCGAGGAGCCGATATCGGTGTTTCCCGCCGACGGCTTCCCGGCGGGGGCGGTGCGGCTCAACTTCAACGAGAACCCGCTCGGGCCGTCGCCGAAGGCGATCGCCGCAATCCTCGAGAACGGGCTCGGTCGCGCCAACCGCTACAACGTCATCGACCCGCTCGTGGAGCTGCTCGCGCAGCACCACGGTGTCCCGACCGACAACGTCCTCGTCGGCTGCGGCTCCACCGAGTTCCTCCAGTTCACCCCGTGGGCCTTCCTCGATGCCCTGCGAGATGTCGTGGAGTGAACGCCATCTTTCGGAGGGTTCCTCGATGCTGATTCTGACCCACTCCCAGGTGCGCGAGCTGCTGACGATGCGGGATTGCATGGAGGTGGTAGGGGAGGCCCTCGCCGACCTCGCCCGTGGCGAAGGCGTGCAGCCGTTGCGCGACGGTTTCCTGCTCCCCGACCGGAGCGGGGTCCTGGCGTGGATGCCGGGCTCGCTGGCGGCCGGGCAGGTCTTCGGAGTGAAGATTCTCAGCGTGGTGGACGACCCGGGCGCGCTCGGCGTCGACTCGCACCAGGGCGGGGTGTTGATCTTCGACTCGGCGAACGGCGCGCCATTGGCTCTGCTCGAGGCGGGGGCCGTCACTGCGGTCCGCACAGCCGCGGTCTCGGCCGTCGCGACTGACCGCCTCGCGCGCCGGGACGCGTCGACTCTCGCGATCCTCGGCGCCGGTACCCAGGCGCGCTCGCACGTCGAGGCCATGCTCGAGGTCCGTCCCATCGAACGCGTCAGGGTGTGGAGCCGGGACCCGGCCAAGGTGCGAGCTTTCGCAGAGGAACAGGCACAGCAGCACGGCGTGGTCGTGGAGGCTGCGGCGAGCGTCCAGGCGGCGGTGGCCGGCGCCGACATCGTCTGCACGACGACCTCGGCTCGCGAACCGGTACTGCCCGGCGTCCTTCTCGAGCCGGGGATGCACGTCAACGCGGTCGGCGCGTCGATCCCGGCGTGGCGCGAGCTCGACACCGAAGCGGTGCGCCGGTCCGAGCTCTTCACCGACCGCCGCGAGTCGCTGGAGCACGAGGCGGGGGAGTACATTCTCGCCCTCGAGGAGGGCTCGATCGGCCCCGACCACCTGCGGGCCGAGCTCGGGGAGGTGCTGATCGGCGCCCACCCCGGCCGCACCTCGGACGACGAGATCACTCTCTTCCGCTCGCTGGGCCTCGCCGTCGAGGACGTGGCCGCCGGGCGGCTCGTCTACCAGCGGGCGCTGGCGCGTGGCGTGGGCACCCGGGTCGATCTCGGCGGGTGATCCGGATCACCGCAAGGCGGCGCCGCGCCGGTTTGAGTTGACATGGCGTCGCAGTCCCGGTCATAGTGGATTCAGGGAATCCCCTGATCGAAAAACCGGGACCGCGCACAGTGGAGGACGCCATGCAAAAGATCCTGTTGGCAACGTCGTGTTTGGTCGCGGGTGCCGGTCTGGCGGCGGCCGGGACGCCACACGCCCCGATTCCCGTGGGGGGCGAGATTGCAAGCTGGCTGCAGGTGGGCGCCCTCCGCGTGCCGCAGGCCGCGGACCCGTCTGCCGCCAAGCGCGAGCTCGAGGACGTCTACGCCCTTCTGGTGGCAGAACAGGTGTTGGAGGGTGTCGACAACCCGCTCGAGATCCGGCTGACCGCGCGAGAGGTGGCGGAGGTCGAGCTCGGGGTCTGCGAGGGCTGTGCCGAAGAGCCCTACCGGCAGCGGGTCGGCATTGCGAAACAGGTCGCTGCGGCGGCCGCAGCCGATGGGGGAGGCTGGGGTGCTATGAGATCGACTCCCGACGGCGGGTGGGTGTGGTCGGCGGCGGTGCACTCCGACGGCGCCTCCGGGCTGCGCCTGAAACTGCGTGACTTTCAGCTGCCGCAAGACACCGAGCTCTACCTGTTCAACGAGACGGGTTCCGTCGTGGGGCCGTACGTCGGGTCGGGGCCCCTCGCCTCGGGCGAGTTCTGGTCGCACCTGGTCACCGGCGACACGGTCTACCTGCAGCTGCGGCAGTACGGTCCGGCGACGCCTGCGCAACGCGCCCGGGCGTCGTTCCAGATCGAGGCGGTCGGGTATGTCGGCTCGCGGTTCGGCGCCGCGGCCGGAGGGACCAAGGCGTTCTGCGACTACAACGCCCGCTGCATCGTCAATGCATCGTGCGTCGAGGACGAGCCCGCGGTCGACGACGCGCGCTACGCGGTGGCGCACATGCTGTTCGCCGACGGGGACTACCTCTACGCCTGCTCGGGCGGGCTCGTCAACAACACCGACGAGGACTGGACGCCCTACTTCATGACCGCGAACCACTGCATGAGCACCGACGCCGTGGCGTCGACGCTGGAGGCTTACTTCCGGTGGACCGTCGACTGCGGAGCGACGTGCCCGTTCCAGTGGGGTACCCCGACCTCCGGTGTGTCCGTGCTCGGCGCCTCGGTGGTGGCCACCAACCGGGTCGGTGACTACACCCTGCTCCTGCTCAGCGGCGAATCCGCGCCGTTGGGGACGGCCCTCCTCGGTTGGACCACGGAGCCGGTGGCGTTCACGAACGGGGCCTCGCTGCACCGCATCAGCCACCCGGCGGCTGCGCCGCAGGCCTACTCCGAGCATCGGGTGGACACCGCGGCCTCGACCTGCCTGTTGTGGGGCCGGGGGTCGTGGATCTACAGCCGCGACGTGGTGGGCGCCACCCAGGGCGGCTCGAGCGGCTCGCCGGTGGTCAACGCGGAGGGACAGATGGTCGGACAGCTGTCGGGTGCCTGCGGACTCCTGGCCTGGCTGCCCTGTCTGAGCTCCTTGCACGCGACCGTCGACGGCGCTTTCGCGAGCTACTTCGACGAGGTGGCGCCGTGGCTCGACCCGGACTCGGTGTGCTCAGACGACATCGACGGGGACGGGTACATCGCCGCGGAGTGCGGCGGTGACGACTGCAACGACGGCGACTTCTTGGTCAATCCGGGAGCTACCGAGTCCTGCGACAACGGTGTCGACGACGACTGCGACCTCAAGGTCGACGGAGCCGACCCCGACTGCGGCGTCTGTCTGCCGCAGGGGGCGGCCTGCACCCGGAGCGCAGACTGCTGCTCGCGCTGGTGCCGGTGGATCGGGCGGACCTGCCGGTAGGCCGTCCGGCGGGGTCAACGGATTCAAGGCGGACGTGTCGGGAGCGAGGGTTTGTTCGCCGGACGTGGAAGATGACAGGGGGGTGAACGCGTTCTTGAGAGCGTGAAAGCGAGAGTAATCTTCGTGATGTTCGTCGCGGGGTGGACGGCGTTCGGTATGGATGCCGCGGACACCGGCGAGGAAACGACTCCGAAGGTGCCCGAGGAACGCACCCTGTGGCGGCTCGAGTGGGACAACGACGGGTTCGTGCACAAGGACAACGCCTTCACCAACGGGTGGAGCCTGCAACGACACTCCCGTGGGTTCGACAGCTGGGAGGAAATGGAACCGTCTGGATTCTCCGGATGGATCAGCCGCACCGTCCCCGGGATCGGGGGCGGCGGCGATCTCGTCGTCAAGCGGGGCACCGGTCTGTCGCAGATCACGATGACCCCCGAGGACATCGAGGACCCGGATCCGCAGCCGGGTGACGTGCCGTGGGCGGGTGCTCTGGGGTGGTCCGAATCCTGGTACGCCTACGACAACCAGAGGCTCAACGCGTTCCAGATCTACGTCGGTATCCTCGGACCGTACTCATTCGCGGAAGAGTCGCAAGTCCAGGTCCACCGCTGGATCAACGCCGACGAACCGAGGGGATGGGACAACCAGCTCAAGACGGAACCCCTTGTGAACCTCAACTATGCCATCGACCGCAAGCTGGCGGTGGGTGGTGAGTATTGGCACGGGTTCGGAGCTGACCTGGCGGCGGGTGGTGAGGCCGGACTCGGCAATTTTTCGACGTTTGCGGAGCTGACCCTCGAGGCGAGGTTCGGGTGGTCGCTGCCGGAGGGTTTCGTCAACACGCCCGACCCGGGCGGCAACGGGGTCATGCTCGACCCGATCACCCGCGACCCGGGAGGGATCCACGTTTATTTTTCGGTTGTCGCGCGGGTGTGGGCGACCGCCTACACGGTGTTTTTCGACGGCAACACCTTCAGGGAGAGCCCCCACCCCGGGCTCGATTACGAAACGATCACTCGTGGTGCGATCTTCGGTCTCCACATCGAGAGCCGGCGGTTTTCGATCGACTTCAACTTCTACACGTACGAAAGCCTTCCGTTCGAGTCGGTCAATCCCCTCACCGACATGACCTGGGGCAACATCACCCTCGACTACCGGTTCTGACCGGGGCCCCTCTCGGGATCCGAGAGATAGGGATGGATCCCTGGGGAGATGTGAGGCCTAACCTATCGTCGTCAAGACCTCGTCGAGGGCCGCCAGCGTCGCATCGACATCGTGGGGCTGGATGACCAGGGGCGGCTTGATCTTGATCACGTTGTGAAGGGGCCCGTCGGTCGAGAGCAGGAAGCCCCGCCACTTCATCTCGTTGACGACCAGGGCGGCCTCGGTGTCGGCGGGCTCCAGGGTCTCGCGGTCTCGCACCAGCTCGATGCCGAGAAACAGCCCCAGACCGCGGACATCGCCGATCAACGCGTGGCGTTCCTGAAGGGCGCGCAGACCGGTCAGGAATCGTCTGCCCATCTCGAGGGCGTGCTGCTGCAGACCCTCGCGTTCGATGACCTCGAGCACCGCCAGACCGACCGCGCACGACACCGGGTTGCCGCCGAAGGTGCTGAAGAACTCCATCCCGGTGTCGAAGGAGGCGGCGATCTCGGGCGTCGTCACGACCGCAGCCATGGGGTGGCCGTTGCCGATGGGTTTGCCGAGGGTCACGATGTCGGGCACCGTGCCCTGGGTCTCGAAGGCCCAGAAGTGGGTGCCGACCCGGGCGAAGCCGACCTGGACCTCGTCGGCGATGGTCACGCCGCGGGCGGCGTGCACCATGCTGGCGGCAGCGGTGAGAAAACCATCCGCGGGAATGACCTGGCCGCCGCAGCCGATCAGTGACTCGGCCATGAAGGCGCCGAGGCGGCGTTTGGACCCTTCGATTCCCGCGATCGCCGTCCGCACCTCGTCGGCGTAGCGCAGACCCGCGAACGGCCCCAGGTGCGGCCCGCGGTAGGGGTCGGGCATGGGCACCTTGTGGGCGTGGGGGGCGAGTCCCTCGCCGCCCGGGCCTTCGCACTTGTAGGGCGAGATCTCGACCAGCGACGGCGAGTGCCCGTGGTAGGCGTGGTCGAGAACGATGATTTCCTTCGACCCGGTGTGGGCGTGGGCGAGCCGCAACGCGAGGTCGTTGGCCTCGGTCCCGGAGCAGACGAAGTAACACACGCTCAGGGAATCCGGCAGGGTCGCGGTGAGCCGCAGCGCGTACTCGACGAGGCCGTCGTGCAGATAGCGGGTGTTGGTGTTGAGCTCGGCCATCTGGCGCGCGGCGGCCTCGACAACTCGCGGATGGCAGTGACCGACGTGGCACACGTTGTTGACCAGGTCGAGGTAGCGGCGACCGCTGTCGTCGTAGAGGTATTGGCCGCGTCCGCGGACGATCTTCAGAGGATCCGAGTAGGCGACGCTGAGATTGCGGCCCACGAGGCGCCGCCGCAGAGCCAGGATGTCCCTGGCCGTCCGCACGGGCGCGGTGGCGGGGGCGCAGGCGTCCATCAGCTTCTGGATCGAGCGCTCGCGGTCGAGGGTGGTGATCCGCTCGAGGAGGCGCCAGACGGGCTGGGCCGAAATCTGGTGGTACTCGTTGTCGGGCTCCAGGTGGCGCCGTAGAGCCGAGGTCAGTACCGATGCGCACAGACGGGCGACGATGAGGTCGAAGACCAGCGCCTGCTCGGTCGTGTTGAGCGGCCGGACGGCGTGATAGCCGGCAACGACGTGGGCGGCGTCGCTCAAGGGTTCGTCCCGGTCGAGCATGAGGTAGGCGCACGAGATGGCGATCTCAGCGACGGTGACGGTGTGAAGAATGTCGCCGAAATCGATCAGACCGGCGAGGGCCGGTTCGCCGCCGGCGTCGTTCTTGACCAGGATGTTGTGGTCATTGGCATCGTTGTGGATGACACCGCGTTCGAGGCCGGCGAGCTTCGGCACGACCTGGGTCCGGAAGTGGTCGAGGTGCCGCTCGACGAGCGCCCGTCGCGGCGCGTCGGCGATGTGGCCGGCGTGCCGGGTGAGCTCGGCGGTGTGCTCGATGTCCCAGTTCATCGTGCGATGGGCGCCGGGGTGGTCGAAACCGCGCAGGGCGAGGTCGAGACGGCCGAGGGTCCGCCCGATGCTCTCGAGGAATCGCGCCGGGCGTTCGCCGCGATGGACCAGCGGCGTCCCGTCGAAGTAGGTGACCAGACGGACCCAGCACGTCCCGCCGTCGATCTCCAGCGGAAGAACCCGTTCGCCGGCGCGGGTCGCGAGGATCTGCGGCACGAACTCCGCCACCGGAGTCGCGGCGAGGTGGGTGAGGGCTTCAACCTGGCACTCGACCATCTCCCGGTGGTCGCCCGGCGGCGTCACCTTGAGCACGAGCCGGTCGCCGCGCGCGGTGACGAGAACGAAATTGCGGTCGATCTCCCCGGCCAGCGGCTGGGCGCGAGATTCGATGCTCCAGTGTTCGCGGGCGATGCTCGCCGCGATCTGGGGTGTGAGCGTGTCGGCTTCTGTCACGCGATGATCTCCTTCAACGGTGTTTTTCGCCGGCACCCACAGTATCGAAGATCGGGGGCGCTGGTCGAGACCCGCCGCGAGCCCCGGGCTCACGGCATCAGCGGTGTGGTATCGATTCTACAGAAAAGCGCGCGTCCCGAAGGCCGCGCGCTGCGGGAAAGGGTCGAGCAAGAGGGTTAATCGTCGATTTCAGCCAGCAGGACCTCCACGGCTGTTTCGAGCTGTTGATCCCGGCCGATGGCCTCGAGGGCCGGGTCGTTGTCGACCACGTACGTCGGGGTCGAGGTGTTTGTTCTCCAGCAGGTCCCCCTCGTTGTCGAGGTAGCCCACCATCGGGATACCGAAGTTCATGCTGCGGTCCTGCAGGGTCTCCCACCACACCGAGGTGCAGGTCCCCGGCACCTGCATGCCGACCATCTTGCCGATGCCGAGCGCACTGTAGGCAGCCGGGAAACAGTGGGCGTCCGAGTAGTTGCCCTCGTTCATGACGACGATCGACGGTTTCGTCCAACGGTGTTGCGGCTCGACGCCGAGGTACTGGCCGCGCGGCACGGCCCGCGCGTAGGTTTCGCCGGTGAGCAGGATCGTCAGCGCTTCCACCAGGTTGCCGCCGTTGTTGAAACGGGTGTCGAGGACGATGCCCTCCTTGTCGACCGCCTTGCCGAAGATGTCCTCGAAGATCTCGCGGTAGCGCGAGTCGCTCATCGACCGGATGTGTGCGTAGCCGAGCCTGCCGCCCGAGAGCCGGTCGACCTCGGCGCGGCGCCCCCGCACCCAGCGCTGGTAGAGGAGCTCGGTCTCGGCGCTCTGCGAGATCGGCTTGACGGTTTCCTGCCACTTCGCGCCGGATTCCGGATCCGACAGGGACAGGCGGACGAGGTCCCCTGCCTCGTGGTTGAAAAGCGGGTACCAGTTCTCACCGGCGGCGATCTCCCGGCCGTTGACGGCTTCGATGACGGTGCCGACCTTGACCTTGGTGTCGGCATTCTCGAGCGGTCCGCCGTCGATGATCTCGGCGATCCTGATGCCGGGGCCGTCGTGCGCGGGATCGGGGAAGAACGCCAGGGTGGCGGTGGCGTCAGCGGCGGGGTCGCGCGGCCGGTAATAGCAGCCGAGGTGGGAGGCGTTGAGCTCGCCCTGGAGCTCCGACACCAGCTCGCAAAAATCCGCGTTGTTGTCGATCGACGGCAGGAAGCGGACGTAGGCCTCCTTGTAGAGGTCCCAGTCCACGCCGCCCATGTCGACGGCGTAGAACTTCTCCCGGGTCTGGCGCCACGCGTGCTCGAAGAGGTACGCGCGCTCCGCGGCGGCGTCGAGGTCCATCATGGCTTCGAGCTTGACCGGTTTGACCTTGCCGCCGTCGATCTCCACCGATGTGAGCTTGCGGTCGGCGAGCAGGAAGGCCGTTTTCCCGTCCTCGTCGAGCACCAGGCCGTCGGCGTCCTCGGCCTCCAGCTTGGCCAGCAGTTTCACTTCTTTCTTACGCGGCTCGTACACCCACAGGTCGTAACCCTTCTCGAACTCCGCGAGGTAGAGGACCTTTTCGCCGTCGGGCGTGATCTGGGCGTCGGCGAGGCGTGACGAATGCAGGGTCATGCGGATGGTGCGGTCCTCGATCCCGTCGAGCTGGAAGACGACCGGGTCGGGCAGCTTGATCTCGTCGTCTTTCGTCGCGTCCTTCTCGGCGTCAGTGTCCTTTGCGTCCTCGTCCTTGCCGTCCTTTTTCTCTTCCCTCTCCTTGAGCTGTTCGAGCTCTGCTTCGGAGAGGTGGAAGCGATCCCAGGCCTCCCTGGTGAGGAAGGTGGCGTAGACATCGAACTTCGACGGCCAGCCCGACTGCTGGCGCTCGCCGTGGCGGTCGGTGAACCAGAAGACCGCCTCGCCTTTGAAGGCCCACCGCGGCACCACGTCCTCATAACCGCTCTCGGTGAGATTGATCACCTCGCCATCGCCGGTCGATGCGATCAGCCCGACCTCGGACGACCACCGGCTGGGGCTCAAGTACTCGACCAGGAACCACTTGCCGTCTGGCGACCATTGGTACCACTGGTCGCCGTCGCGGTAGGAGTAGTTGAGGTCGCCGGGCAGGATGACCCGGCTTGCACCCGACGCCAGATTGAGGACCTTGAGGGTCGTTCTTTCCTCGAGGTAGGCGACCTCCTTGCCGTCGGGCGAGTAGTGGGGCTGGAAGGTCTCGAGGTCGGTCACCACAACCGGCTTCTCCTCGAAGGCGGTGGCGTTGAAGAGATTCGGCTCCTCCACGTCGGTGAGGTCCGTACGGTAGATATTCCAGCTGCCGTTCCTCTCCGAAGCATAGAGAATGCCGCGTCCGTTGGGGTGGAAGGAAACCGATCGTTCCTGTTCGGGGGTGTCGGTGATGCGGCGGGTGTCGCCGTACTTCGTGGAGGTGACGAAGATCTCGCCGCGGGCGACGAACGCGATTTCGCTGCCGTCGGGCGAGAGGTCGAAATCGGTGATGCTGCCCGCCACATCGGTGCGCTGGGCCCCGTTGAACCTGTTGTCGGCGGCGATCGTGATTGCAAGTCGGTGGCTGTCGGTGGCGCCGGCCGGCCGGACCCAGATCGCACCGTCGTAGCCGTAACACAGATCGCCCCTGGTCGAAATGCTGAGAAACCGTACCGGGTGGGTGTCGTGGTCGGTGATCTGGGTCGGCTGTGCTCCGTCGGCGAGCTCGAGGGCCCAGACGTTGAAGCTGCCGCTGCGCTCCGACAGGTAGTAGATGGCCCCTTCGCCGGGCGCCCACACCGGCTGGCGGTCGTCGGCGCCGAACTCGGTGAGCCTGGTGTGCCGGCCGGTCGTTGCGTCGTAGATCCAGACGTCGCGCGCGAACGACGAGGTGTCGTGCTTGCGCCACTCGGTCTCGAGACCCTTCTCGTCGGAGTAGACCATCCGGGCGCCACGGGAGTCCCACACCGCATACAGCGCTGGCGTCGTGAGCACCTGCGTCGGCATGCCGCCGGTCAGCGCCACCGAGTAGAGCTCGGGCTGGGCCCCGCGCCGCGGATAGCCGACCATCGACTGTGCATCGAGCCTGCCGGAGGAGAACAGCACGTTGTCGCCGTCGGGAGTGAAACTCGCGGGGTAGTCGTCCGCCGAGTGGAACGTGAGCCGGGTCGCGCTGCCGCCGCGAGCCGGCATGACGAAGATGTCGTAGTTGCCGTGACGGTCCGACGCAAAGGCGAGCTTCGAACCGTCCGGCGACCACACCGGCATGAAGTCATGCGCCTCGTGGACCGTCAACTGGATCGCCTGGCCTCCGCCCGTCGGCACGCGCCACAGATCCCCCCGGTAACTGAACGCCACGGTGCCTCCGTCGGGCGAAATCGCCGGGTAGCGGAGCCAGAGGTCGGGGTCATCGCCGGCCGCCGATCCCGGAGCAACGACGGTCAGAAACAGAGCGATCCCAACGAATGCGAGATTTCGAGGTCCCATGAATTTTCCCCCTCCATCCAGAAGTGACGCGCCGTACCGAGACGGCGTTACCGCAGTGTACGCAGGCGGGGCGATCCGGTTATCTCAAGAGGCTCGCCGCCAGATGCTTCGTCGGCTCACCCTCTCTCCGAACGGCATCCTGGACGGTTCGAGTTCAGATTCAGCCTCCACCCGACCACGGCGGATCTGAGGGTGGGCCAAGGCCCACCCTACTTCGGACCCAGGTGTCGCGCGGGCTCGTAGGGTGGGCCTTGGCCCACCTTCAGAGCTGTATCCCGGATCCTGCATCCACTAAGATCATCGGTATGCCTCGAATAACGACCCTCTCCGAATTTACCCTCACCGAGCAGCGCTCCCGCTTCTATGCGGTGGCGGCGCCGGCGGCAACGCTCGACGACGTCAAGAAGGTGCTCGCCGTACAGAAGAAGAAGTACCACAAAGCGCGCCACCACTGCTGGGCGTGCCGGGTTCGGGATGACAACCGACAGATCGTGGAGCAGGCGCGGGACGACGGCGAGGTCGGCAAGCCGGGAATGAAAATGCTCGAGCTGATGCGCCACCACGACCTCGAAGGCCTGCTGGTGGTGTCGCGGATCTTCGGCGGCGTCAAGCTCGGTCCCGGCGGCGTCGGGCGCGCCTTCCGCGACGCGGCGGCGGGTGCGATCGAGGGCCTCGGTTCGAGTCGATCATCCTCGTGAACTGGCAGGCGGGGGCTGGTCTGAGTCCGGCTTCGCCTGTGGCCACGCCGAGACGGCGGTTCGAATTCGATGCCTTCGGCGGAGCTGAAGATGAGAAAAGCCGCACGAGCGGGCGGCGAATTCGATGTTTATGGTGGACGCGAACGCGAAGAATTCGAACCATTGCAGCCTTGCCGATCGAGGTGCCGATTCTCGAGACCAGGATGCCTCCCGTCTATCAACGAATTGCCGTGAAGGCGAATCAACTCCATGAGCTTGGGTTGAGTCAGTCAGAAATTGGGCGCCGGTTGGGCGTTGATCGTTGGGCTGTCGGTAAGGCCCTTCGGTGGCTCGCAAAACAAAAAACAGATTGAACTTACTCTTCCCCGTCGCCCCTTACTCCACCCTTCCAGGGTTCGCCGGGCAACCGTGACACCAGGTTTTCGAGAACTCCATCCATGGCCGTGTCGCAGTCCCAGGACAAGCCTGGGCGTAGGAGAGGCCGCACGTCATCGCGGAATTCTGGCTCTTGACGTTTCTTGGCCAGATTTTCTTCGAACTGTGCTCGGCTGACTCTGTGTCCGTCTTCGGCCATGTACCGGTCGAAGCAGGCGAGAAGTGTTGCCGGGTCGCAGCGCGCAGTGTCCAGCGCGTACCAGACATCGAAGAGGTCTCGGCCCTTCCTCCTCTGGTACAGCGCCCGCAGCTTGGTACACAGCAGCTCGTTGATGGAGTAGGTCGCAACGTTTGCCACACCGCTGAACCAGGGGTTCGTCACCTCGAACGGCACCTTTTTCACGCCCGATCCGGTGAAATGTTCGCGGGTGTTGATCTCGATCTTCAGCCGAAGCGTGAGCGGTGGAACATCCTCGGACTCGAATCGATACACGAGGGTGACGCGGCCCTCTTTGAGAGTGCGGCGGGGCTTCCCGAGCCATGGATCCAAGATGGCACGCGCCCGATCGAGGGTCTCGCCGATTGACTCGGCCCTCACCTGAACCAGATCGATGTCCTCGGAATATCGAGCCGGAGGTGTGAGGTAGATCTTGTACAAAGCGGTCCCGCCACGAAACGCCAGGCTATCCGCCAATCGGGTATCGGAAAAGAGGTTGACGATCGCGCGGCTTATCACCAGATCTTGCTCGACCTGAGCGTCGAGCGGCCACGGTGCTTGAGCTCTCCATGCGGTGATGTTGTCTTTGGGGATCATTCGTCCGGCTCCACTTCGACGTTGACGATGACCCTCCAGTGTGGGTTCCTGACTCCACCGGCGATTGGCGCAGCGCGCCGCAGCGGGGTATAGCTCCGGGCATTCCCCAGCACGAAAGGCCTGAGGATTTGAGCGATATCCTCTCGCCCGACCAGCTCCAAGAGATATCCCAAACGCTGTGACCAACTCACGGGACAGAGACGAGCGGTTTCGAGCAGCTTTTCAGCCGCCATCTTCTCTGAGAGTTCGGACAGGACCGTAGCCACGTTGTCGAGGCCACCAGCACGATTGGGGTAGCCGACCAGCTCGAGCGCCGTTCCTTCCGGAGTCGAGTACCGCAGCATACCGCGCGGCGTGTTGAGCCTGGTGACAGGCATTCTGTCGATGTCGCCACGGGCGATGAATTCGACTCTCACCTGCCCACAGGTGATGGCATGCCGGTTTTTTCGTACCATCACCTGGGTTGCCTGAGGTCGTTGATGCGCGGCACCGTGCCTTTCGGCCGCACTCAACAGACAGAGGTAATAGGGCTCATCCCAGAATTGCATCAGGTGGTCGACGAATTGATCCGCCGGCAGGCAACCCAGGCGTTTGTACTCGGGCGGTACGATGACATGAAAGCTGCGCACGGGCTGCGCGATCAGTCCCTGTTGTTTCAGTCGGAGCAACTGGGCACGCACTGCCGGAGGCTTACCATCGACAGCTTTGACAGCGTCCGCCGTTGTGAAGTGGTAGCGCCCATTCGATGCCAATTCCCGTATGTACTCGCTCGCTCGCATGACGTTACGATTCTCCTATAAAGTAATGGCAATCATCGTATCGAAGAAGAAACGTCGTGTTCTGGTGTTACGTTTCTTCTCCAAAATAAAGTATTTCGTTTTCTTTTGCAAGAATTGTACTTTTCCTGCATTGTGTCAGGCCGAAGAGAAGTTCTTTTCGGGCGCCTTCCATTTAACGTGCCGGGTCCCGAGGATGATCCGTTCAGCCGCGCCGAATTCTGGCCGGGGAATGGGACGACGAGTCGTCGGACATTCCTTGTTCGAATGACCTGGGGTGGATTCTCAACTTCCGGTTGTAGAGTTTGCGCAGGAAA
This sequence comes from Candidatus Sulfomarinibacteraceae bacterium, assembly GCA_963823345.1. Taxonomy (GTDB): domain Bacteria; phylum Acidobacteriota; class Thermoanaerobaculia; order Thermoanaerobaculales; family Sulfomarinibacteraceae; genus Sulfomarinibacter. The sequence goes on along the minus strand of CAWGLE010000022.1, from coordinate 369,216 downwards.
AATAAACGCCGCCCAACCGGCGGCGAGTTCGAATTCTTCATCATTGGTGGAGCCGAAGGGGATCGAACCCTCGACTTCAGCATTGCGAACGCTGCGCTCTCCCAGCTGAGCTACGGCCCCACGCGTCGCGGATACTACAGTTATTGGCGGTGCGTTGCAAGTGCCCGCAATTCGTGAGCACCGCTCACGAATTGCTAGTCCACCTTGAAGGAGACCTCGATCGAGGCCTGCCATTCGATCTGGCCGTCGGCGCCGAGCCCGCCGCGCAGTTCTTTGACCTCGAACCAGGCGATGCCGCGCAGGCTTTCGGAGGCTTTCTCGATGGCGGTCTCGATGGCCTTTTCATAGCTTTCGGATGAGCACCCGGTCACCGAGATCTTTTTGAAGACTTTTTCTGCCATGTCACGCCCCTTTTCGTGGTGAGATTCTGTTTTCGAGAACAGCCGGAGAGGTGCTGCTGTTCCCCGGGTGAAGAGAATTACTTCTTCTTTTTCTTGGCGCCGCCGCCCTGGCCGTCGAGCCCCGACCACAGGAGCCACGCGGCGTCCAGCGGTTCGCCGCCGTACCACACGGCACGGGCGAAGCTCTCCACCCACGGGTCGAAGCCGGGGATGATCCGCAGGTTGTCCTCCATGGCGAGGGTTGCAGGGTCGTTGGGCAGCCGGTCGAGGGCCGTGGCGGCGCGGCGGAGGCGCCAGCCCCACGAGGCCTCTTCGTGGCACTGGTCGAGGCGCCGGGCCCACAGGCGCAGCACCGCGGCGGTCCGGACGGCGTTGGGTTCGGCCCCGAGCGGCACCATGCACGGGACGAACGGGTCCATCCCGACGTTGTGGAGCGTCACGCCGGCGGTTCGCTCGAGGGCGTGCAGCCCGCGGCTGACGTCGGCGTGAAAGAGGGCGTTCTCGAGCTCCGCTTCGACCCCGGTCCCCTCGCAGCCGTCGAGGATGCGGTGGCGGTCTTTCGGAGTCAGCAGGAGCGGCGCGGTCACCGCGAACCGGGCGCCGGCGGTCTTGAGCTGCTCGATCCGGCGCTCCACCTCGGCGGCGGCGCCGGGAAAGGGGAAGAGGCCGAGGACGGCGCCCCAGGGATTCGAGTGCCAGGCTGATGGGATCTGCAGGCCCTCGCTCAGGGGATAGGGCAGGACCGGCAGCATCATGGTGACCCTGGGGGTCCCGTCCGGCCCGTCCAGACCGAGATCGGCCGGCGTGATTTCGGGATCGTCGAGAACCAGCAGCGCAAATCCTCCCCGCTCCAGAAAACGGTGCAGGATGTCACGGCGTTGGACCGCGACGCGGGCGAAGATCATGGCGCGAACGGGCTCTCGCGGGATCGACGCTTCGGCGGGGAGGATCCTCACCGGCGCGTCTTCCCAGACGACCCCGAGCTTGATCGGGTCGAGGGTCACCTTTTTGCCGGGGAGGTACCCGGGCCGCAGCACGTGGGTCACGGGCAGGAGGTCGGGGTAGGCGGGTTCGATCCTACGCACCGCGGCCTCCTCCGAACATCTCGTCGATGGCGGACGGTGGAGCTCCTCCGAGCTGGCGCGCGACGTACTTGGCGAGGACGTCCGTTTCGAGATGGAGCTCGGCGCCGGTGCGGAGCTTGCCGAGGCTGGTCGCCTCGAGGGTGGTGGGTATCAACGCGACCTCGAACCAGTCGCGCCCGAGACCGGCCACCGTCAGCGAGACACCGTTGAGGGCGACGCTGCCCTTGGCCGCCACTTCACGCGCGTGCTCAGCCGGCAGCGACATCCGCCATCGTTGAAATCCACTTTCGGTCTGAATCGAGAGGATGCGCACGACCCCGTCCACGTGTCCCTGGACGATGTGGCCGCCGAGGCGGTCGCCGACGCGGAGGGCTCGTTCGAGGTTGACGGACTGCCCGGAGCGCGCCGCCCGCAGCAGGGTTCGCTCGAGGGTCTCGGGGGAGAGGTCGGCGGCGAAACCGCGGCTGGTCGGTTCGATAGCCGTCAGACACGCGCCATCGACCGCGATGCTGTCGCCGGTCGTCGGGAGATCGCCGTCGGGCCAGTTCACGACCACCTGGAGCCTGGCCGCGGCGCCGGATCTCGTCAGCCGCTCGACGGAACCGACGGCTTCAATCAGCCCCGTGAACATCTGCGTCCTCCACCCGCACCGCCCGTATTTCGAGGTCCAGCCCGCGGCGCTCGACGACCTCGAAGCGAAATCGGCGCGCCAGGTCGAGCGTCGGTATCCCCCGTCCCGCTACCGTCGCCGGGGCCGGACCGCCGATCAGGAAGGGCGCCACGAACATCGCGATCTCGTCGACGAGATCGGCGTCGTGGAAGGACCCGTGAACCGTCGGTCCGCCCTCGACGAGGAGCGAGGCCACCTCCCTCCGGGCGAGGAAATCGAGCAGGGCGTCGAGGTCGATGCGACCATCGTCTCCCGCCCGCAGCTCCATCAACTCGACGCCCGCTTCGCGCAGCCTCCGGCGATCCTCGGCCGCGGCCTCTCCCGTGTGGACGATGATCGTGGTTTCGGGTTGTTGCTGGACCACCTTCGCGGCGCTCGGTGTTCTCAAGGTGGAATCGAGGATGACCCTCTTCCACCCGCCCGCCGGGTTGAGATCGAGCCGCCGCGTCAGTCGGGGGTCGTCGGCGAGCACGGTTTCGACGCCCACCAGGATGGCGTCGTGCTCCTCACGCAGTTCGAGCCCGCGGCGCCGGGCCTCCTCGCCAGTGATCCACCTCGACTCACCGGTTCGGGTGGCGATCCGCCCGTCGAGAGAGACGGCCGATTTGAGCGTCACCCACGGGCGGTGGAAATGAGCCCAACGCAACCAGCGCCGGTTGAGAATCCGGGATCGTTCGCCGCCCGGCCCCTCCTGAACCTCGACCCCCTCGGCCCGCAGACGGTTGATGCCGCCGCCGGCCGTCGGTGTGGGCTCGCCCAGCGCGCAGACCACCCGGCGCACCCCGGCGGCCAGAACCGCTTCGGTGCAAGGCGGCGTCTTGCCGTGATGGGCGCAGGGTTCGAGGGTGACGTAGAGCGTGCCGCCCCGGGCTCGGTCGCCGGCCTCGGCAAGGGCGATCACCTCGGCGTGCGGCCCGCCGAAGACGGCGTGGTAGCCCTCGCCGGCGAGACGCCCCGCCGCATCGAGGACCACGGCGCCGACCATCGGGTTGGGCGAGGTGCCGTAGCGTCCGAGGGCGGCGAGCTCGAGGGCGCGCCCCATCCACCGTTCGTCGGGGTCGCCGGGCGGCTGGCTCGGCGCAGGCGGTTGCCCGGGGCCGACTCGCGCCGGCCCAGAAGGAGCGACGTCCTTTCGTTTCGATCCCCCCGGTCGAGGTGGCCTCACACTACTCCGTCCCTGGTGTTCATCGCTTACACAGGCTGCGGGGACCGGTCCCCTGAGTCGGTTTCGAGTAACGAGTCGACGAATTCGTCTGCGTGGAAAGGCAGCAGGTCGTCTTCGGATTCACCCACACCCACCCATCGTACCGGGAGTTTGAGGCGATCCGCAATGGCCAGAATCACACCGCCCTTGGCCGTACCGTCGAGCTTGGTGAGAACCACCCCAGTGACACCGGCGGTGGCGCCGAATTTCTGCGCCTGTTCGATGCCGTTGGAGCCGGTGGTGGCGTCGAGAACCAGCAGGACTTCGTGCGGCGCCCCCGCGACCTCGCGGGCGGCGATCCTGGTCACCTTCTCCAGCTCCTTCATCAGGTTGGCCCGGGTGTGAAGGCGACCGGCGGTGTCCACCAGGACCTCGTCGATCCCCCGCGAGCGGGCCGCGGCGATGGCGTCGTAAACGACCGCCGCAGGGTCGGCCCCTTCCTGTTGGTGCACGACCGGGGCGTCGACCCGTTCGGCCCACACCTTGAGCTGATCCACGGCCGCGGCGCGGAAGGTGTCAGCGGCGGCGAGGATGACGGTCGTGCCGGTCTCTTTCCGGCGTTTCGCGAGTTTGGCGGCGGTGGTCGTCTTCCCCGTCCCGTTGACGCCGACCAACAGCGTCACCCGGGGCCGGGACTCGTTTTCCGTTAATGGCCGGGCGGCTTCGGCCGCCTGGAGCAGATCGAGCAGCCTCGCGCGGACCGCCGGTCGAAGCTCCTCCGCGGTCGAGATGCGTTTGGCCCGGACCTCGGCCCGGAGCTCGTCCACGAGTCGAGCGGAAAGGGCGACACCGGCGTCGGAGGCGATCAGGGCTTCTTCGAGACTGTCGAGGACCCTCGGTTCCACCGGTCCGGTGCGGCGGAAGGTGTCTCCCGCCTTTTCCAGGAACTCGGTGTGGGTCATGAACAGACCCCGTTTCAGCTTGCCGAGAAAAGAACGCGCCATGCAACCCCCACGCCGCGTGGATCGGAGGCGGGCGCGCAGTCTTCAGGCGAACTGTTCGGCGAACGCCCGAGCGGCGCGGCGCAGGTATTCAAGGGCCTGAGCGCGTGAAGCCGACCGATCCACGACGAGCACCACATAGTAGCCGTCAGGGAGCGCTTGCGTCAACGTGACGAGATGGGTGCCCTCGAGGACGAAGCTGTCGATCGGTCCGGCGTCGGCTGATGCCGTGAGGTTGTGCAACCGGCGAAGGAAGATACTGTGGTAGGCGCCTTCGACTTTGAGATCGTACGGGTCGCCGTGGCGGGTGACCAGATCGACCGATTCACCTTCCGGGTCGACAAAGATGGCGCCGAGCGCCTGCGGCACATCCACAAGGAGGTTTGTCAGTAGGTAGTTGAAGGGCATCAACCCTGCCCGAGCAACGTCCGAGCGGTGGCGGCCTGGTCCGATCTGGGAGCATCGGCGATGACCTTCTCGAGGTACGGCCGCGCCTGCGCCTCGTCCCCCATGATCATCAGCAGTTTTCCGATCTCGAACGCGATCTCGGTGCGGTCGGGATACTCCACCTTCGCTTCGAGGAGAAGGGCCAGGGCCGCATCCGGATTGCCCTGCCGTTGCGCCAACTGGGCGAGCTGGAGATACCCGTTGAAAACCGGATTCGGAGGTTGAATGGCTTTGCGGAAGTTCTCCTCGGCGGCGCCGAGCTGTCCGCGCTGCACGTAGGTGATTCCGAGGTTGTAATAGACCTGCTTGCGGTGGGGGTAGGTCGAATCGGCGAGCACGGCGATGAAATCCACCTCCGCGAGGTGGAACTGGCCCATCGAAAGGTACGTCGCACCGCGATTGTTGCGGGCGTCGGTGAAGGCCGGAATGAAACCGAGCGCCTGGTCGAACGAGGCCAACGCCTGGTCGGGCTGGTTCAGACTGAGATAACAGAGCCCTATCATGTTCTTGTTGGTCGCATTGCCGGGGGCGATCTTGTCGGCGACCTTGAACGATTCGAGGGCTTCCTGATACCTCCCTTGTTGCATCAACACCGATCCCTGCCGCATATAGGTCAAGGACTGAAGCGGCGCGCTCATCTCCTCGGACTTTTCCTGCGGGACGGGGTTTGATGCCGATGGCTCGGACGCCGCGTTGGAGCTCGCACATGCGGTGGCAAATGCCAGGATCGGCAGGGCGACGACGGTGACGAGACGGTTCATGAGACCTCCGATGGGGCGGGTATTTGAGACTCTCTGTCCGGGGGGCTGACGTCTCCCGATTCCACCGCCGCCAGAAAGGCGTCGATCACCAGCGGGTCGAATCGCGATCCCGACATGGACCGCATTTTCGCCAGCACATACTCGAGGGTCATCGCCTGCTGGTAGGGCCGGGTCGTGGTCATCGCGTCAAAGGTGTCGGCCACCCCGATGATCCTCGCCACCATCGGGATCTGATCTCCCTTGAGGCGGTCCGGGTAGCCGGTGCCGTCCCAGGTCTCGTGATGGTTGCGGATGCCGGGGATGATGTCCTTGAGCATCCGGATCGGGCTCATGATCTGGGCGCCGATGGACGGGTGCTGCCGCATGACTTCGAACTCCTCATCGGACAGCCCGCCGGGTTTGTTGAGAATTCCGTCTTTGATTCCGAGCTTGCCGACGTCGTGCAGAATGGCCGCGATGTGAATCCGGAAGACCTCCTCCTGTTTGAGGCCGAGGTGTCGCGAAAGGGCCATCGAGTAGGAGGCGACCCGTTCCGAGTGACCGCGGGTGTAGGGGTCTTTGGCGTCGATCGCGGCGGCGAGCGTCCTGATGGTCTCGAGGAAGAGTTCCTGGTTCTGGCGCAGGGCCTGTTTGAGCCGCCGCACCAGGGCCTCGATGTTGCCGGCCATATCGTTGAAGTTGATGCCGAGACGGGCGAGCTCGTCCTCGCCCTTGACCGTGGCGCGAACGGCGAGATTGCCCCCGGCGATCTTGGACGAGGTTTCGGCGAGCTCCTGGAGCGGGCTGATCAGCCTGCGGCTGAGCAGAAAACCGATGCCCAGGGAGACCAGCGCGGCCAGCGCCGTGAGGCCCAGGGTGCGCAGCTGGCTCGCCCGAACCGGCGCGTACGCCTCTGCCGCGCTGCGCTCCATCAGCACGCTCCACCCCTGGGTGCCCACCGGGGCCATGGAACCGAGCACCATCCCGGCCTGGAGATCGCGGGGGTGGGTGTAGGTCAGCGTCAGGCGTTGCGGCTTTTTCAGGTAGTCGCGGACCAGGGGAGCATCGGCCAGGTCGCTGCGGCGAAGGGCCGGGCTCGACGAGATGATGACCCGGCCCCGCCCGTCGATCAGGCTCACCAGCAGGCCGGCATAGGTCGGGGCGGACAGGTTGGCCTCGAGAGCCGCGAGATCGAGCACTCCGGACAGAGAGCCCCAGATGCGCCCGGTGCTCGTCCGCAGCGGAAACGCCATGACGGCTTTCGGGGGTTGATTGCCGGGCAAGTCGAGCAGCACTCTCTCCACCACCGCGCCGCGGGCGGTTTGCTCGTGCGCCTCGCGGACCTCCACGTCCAGTCGTTCGATCGTCTCTTTGCCGAGGGACGGCGCCATGGCAAACGCCCCGGTTCCGCGCTCCGGAATGATCTGGAGGTAGACAAAGGCCCGGCCGGGTTCGGCGGCCATCCCCTCGAGAAGAGTGCCGAATCCGTCCGCGTCGATCTTCTCGGCGGCCGCGAGGGCCAGCGCGGCGCTCGCCAACTGCGTGCGGTGGCCGTCGTAAAACAACGCGGTCTCCCCGGCCAGACTCACCGCCTGTCGACCCAGGTAACGGTTTTCCACCGTCGTCAGGTGGATCCGGCTGGCTTTGGTCAGCAGCAGGCCCACCGCAACCATCGGCACCACCGTGACCAACACCAGAGTGGCGGCGATAGGGTAGGTGAGGCTGGATCGGAGTCGTGCGAGGATGCCCATATGGAACGTTGGAAATATATCATGAACGCGGCGGGTCTTCCGTGACGACGACTCTTTTCTGATTGCATCCATTGACTTTGGAGGTTGCATGACCGTCGATCGCAAAACCGCGGCGCGAGCCCTCCGCGAGATCGCCACCCTGCTCGAGGTCGCGGGGGACAACCCGCACCGGGTGCGCGCCTTTGCCAACGCTTCGCGGGCGGTGGACCGCATCGAGGGCGACCTGGCGGCGATGATCGATGGCGGAAACCTGCTCGAGGTCAAGGGTCTGGGGCGGGGGACGGTGGCGGTTCTCGAGGAGGTGGCGGCAGGGCGGCAGCCCGAAGCCCTCGCACAGGCCCTTGCGGCGGTCCCGGCGGGGGTGCGGGACCTGCTCGGGGTCTCGGGCCTGGGACCGAAAAAGGTCCGCGCCCTGTGGCAGGATCTCGGTGTCACGAGCCTCGGCGAGCTCGAGTACGCGTGCCGCGAAAACCGGCTGGTCGAGCTTCCGGGGTTCGGCGCCGCGACGCAGAGGAAGGTCCTCGACGGCGTGGCCTTCGCTCGGCAGGCGGGTGAGCGGCGTCTGATCAACGAGGCGTGGGCGGCAGCCGAGGACCTTCGGGGGTCGTTGCGGTCGGCTCCGGGGGTTGTCGATGTCGCCGTCGCGGGCGAGGTGCGGCGCTCGAGCGAGACGGTCGGCTCGCTCCAACTCGTGGTGGTGGCCGAGGACGCCGACGCGGCCGGTGGAGCGGTGGCGAGGGCGGTCCCGGGCGCCGAACGCGGGTCCGATGGACGGTGGACCGGAGTGACCGGCTCGGGGTTGCCGGTCGGCGTGCGGTGCGTGGCGCCGCCCGCCGCGGGTGCGGTTCTCGTGTGGTCGACCGGGTCCGGCGCCCACCTCGACGGGCTGGCCGACCGCGCCCGCGGACTCGGGCTGGTCTTCGACGCCGACGGGCTGCGGCGAGGCGGCAGGGCGGTCGACTGCCCGGACGAGGCGGCGTTGTACGAGGCACTGGGCTGCGCCTGGGTGCCGCCGGAATTGCGTGAGGGTCAGGACGAGATCGGGTTGGCGACGCGCGGTGCTTTACCGGCGCTGGTGTCGGAGAACGACCTGCTGGGTGCCCTCCACAACCACACCACGGACTCCGACGGCGCAGCGACGGTCGAAGACATGGCGTCCGCCGCCGGAGCGCTCGGTTGGCGTTTCTTCGGAGTGGCGGACCACTCGCCGATTGCGGTCTACGCCCACGGCGTCGACGGCGACAGACTGCGCGACCAGTGGCGTCGCATCGACGCCTTCAACGACGCGGGCAAAGGTCCGCGGATCGTCAAGGGGCTCGAGGCGGATATTCTCGCCGACGGAGAGCTCGACATTCCCGACGGCTGCGGGGGCGGGCTCGAGTACGTCGTGGCCTCCGTCCACTCGAACTTCCGGCTGTCCGAACAGCAGCAGACCGAACGCGTGGTGCGGGCCGTGGCGAACCCCGCGTGCCGGGTGCTCGGCCACCCCACCGGACGCCTGTTGTTGGCCCGTCCCGGCTATGCCGTCGATCTCGAACGGGTCCTGCAGGCCTGTGCCGAACACAAAGTGGCGGTCGAGATCAACGCCAGCCCCTACCGGCTCGACATCGACTGGACGTGGGCCCGCCGCGCTCTCGGACTCGGGATCAAGCTCATCGTCAACCCGGACGCACATTCGCCTCAGGGTCTGGCCGACGTGCGGTGGGGCCTCGCCGTGGCGCGCAAGGCCGGCGCCACCGCCGCCGACCTCGTCAACTGCGCGCCGATCGAGGAGTTCCTCGCCGGGAGGTGAACCGGTTGCGCGAGGCTTGTCCCGGAGTAGCCAGAGGCGAAGCGGGACACCTCCGCCGCAGGTGGCTTGTTTGTGGCGCAGGCGTCCCGCCTGCGCGTGCAGCCGGGACGGCTGCACCACAAATCTCCGACCAGGCCTTTCCTTGGTCGAGATCCCGATTCTCTCGGCTGCATTGCCCGTGAGTGCCCGCCTTGGGGATGTTTGCGACCGGAAGACCCCTCTCGTGTCGCCGAAGGGCGATCGCAAAATCCCCAGGGACGGCACGTCCGTTCGACGCGGCACTGTCATCAGCACGTGCATTGATCCTCCCGCAGGAGGATCGTCGTGATGGAAAATTCCGAAATTCCGAAATTCCGAAATCCGAATTTTCTAGTACAGTCGTGGAAGGAGGACGGTTGCCAGACCTGGTGCTCGTGGTGGAGGACGACCCGGCCAACGCGGTGTTGGTGGAGGCGATCCTGACCACGGTCGGCAGCTTCGAGGTCGTCTGGTCCGACGACGGCGACGAGATTCTGCGGGTGGTGGCCGACCGGCCGGTGGCGGCGGTGCTCATGGACGTCTCGCTCAGCCACACCCGGATCGCCGGCGAACGGGTCGACGGGGTCGAACTGACCCGCCGGATCCGTGATCTGCCGCAGGGCCTCAACCTGCCGGTGGTGCTGCTGACCGCCCACGCCATGAAGGGGGACCGTGAGCGCCTCCTGTTCTCATCGAGCGCCAACGACTACGTGGCCAAGCCGATCGTCGACCAGAAGGGTCTGGTTTCTCTGGTCGAGCGCCACATCCGCGCCGCCAAGGCGGTCAAGGCCGAGCTCGAGGCGCGGCACCGGGACGGCCGTGGACCGGTGTGAGCCCGGCCGGTACGGGTGGATCGATATCACCCGTCCTCTCGGCCCGACCACCCCGGTGTGGCCCGGCGATCACCCGTTTCGCCTTCACCAACGGCGCGAACCGGCTTTCGTCCTCAGCCGGTTCGAGACCACCTGTCACGTCGGCACCCACCTCGATGCGCCCCTTCACCTGGACGCCGCGGCGCCGGCGATCGAGGGTGTTCCGATCGAGCGTTGCGTGGGGCCGGCCGAGGTCGTGCGGACAGACGGTAGGCACGGGGCGTTGACGCCGGCCGCCCTGCCTCGGGGATGGGCGCCGCGGACCTCGAGAGTCCTTGTGCGGACCGACACATTTTCGCTCGACCAACCTATAGGCCCGGGCTTTGCCGGGCTGTCGGCAGAGCTGGTTCACTGGCTGGCCGACCGGGCGGTGGAGTTGGTGGGCATCGACACGCCGTCGGTCGACGTCTTCGAATCCGAAGAGCTTCCCGCGCACCACGCCCTGCTCGAGCGCGGGCTCACCTGGATCGAGGGTCTGTGGTTGGCGGACGCAGAGCCCGGGCCGTATTTCCTGGCGGCGCTGCCTCTGCTCCTCGAAGGCGCCGAAGCCGCCCCCGTCCGCGCAATCCTCTCGCCGCTGCGCGGCGAGTTTTGAGTTATGAGTTATGAGTTTTGAGTTCCCACCGCCCCCTTCCTTGCGGTTCGCCTGGAACCCGAGGGTGAGCAGAAATTAACCGAAAACTCAAAACTAAAAACTAAGAACTCAGAACTCAATCGTGGTCGGGGTCGGCCTCGGCGAGAAATCGCGCGGCCTCCTCGGGCGGGGTTGGGTTGATGGTGTAGCCGGAACCCCACTCGAACCCGGCCGGGCGGGTGATCCGCGGCGCGAAACCGATGTGCCAGTGGTAGTCCTGCTCGATGGTGGTCCAGAAATCGGGCTGGCCGGCCCGAGGATGCGGGCTCGGCGCGGTGTGGAGAACCAGGTTGTACGGCGGGTCGTTCAAGAGCGATCGGATGCGGCGCAGGAATTCACGCAGGATCACCGCCAGATCGTACAGCTCGTCGTCGGTGGCGGCGGCGAAGTCGTGGCGGTGGTGGCGGGGGAGTATCCAGGTTTCGAACGGCACGGTCGCGGCGAAGGGAGCGATGGCGACGAAGCGTTCGGTTTCGAGGCAGATCCGTTCGGCGAGCCGCATTTCCTGGCGGATCACGTCACAGATCAGGCAGCGTTCCTTGTACCGGAAGTGCTGCCGGCACGAGTTGAGCTCCTCGACCACGGCGGTGGGAATGATCGGGGTGGCGATGAGCTGCGAGTGGGCATGATCGACCGAGGCGCCCGCTTCCCTGCCCTGGTTCTTGAAAATCAAAACGTAGCGCAGCCGCACGTCCCTTCGCAAGTCGATGAGCCGCGCCCGCCACGCCTGGAAAACGAGGGCGATGTCGTCCGCATCCATGTCGGCCATCGTGAGGTCGCCGGCCGGGGTCTCGACGATGACCTCGTGGGCGCCGACTCCAGCGACCGTGTCGTTGAGACCCACGGCCTCGCGTGTGACCTCGCCTTCGACCCGGAGGGCGGGAAAGGTGTTGGCGAAGACCCGCACCTGCCAGCGGTCGGCATTGCCCGGCTGCGGGATCGAAAAAATGGTCGGTGGCGTCTCGCTCTCCCGCCCCGGGGCGAAAGGGTCCTCGGCAGCCGGCGGGTGAGCGGCGGTTTCGGCCACGAATTCGCCGGGGCGTTGTTTGCGTTCGGGTGCGATGATGGTCCAGCGGTGTTTGATGGGGCAGTAGCGGATCTCGGACACGTCAGTTATTCCTTTCGCCCGCCGTCGCCGTACTCCCGGTCGACCGCAAACGGCTCCAGCAGCAGCGCGCCGCCGGCCGGCAGTTGCCACTCCCCGAGCCGCACTTCGAGGCGCGAACCGCCCCGGCCTTCCCACGGCAGCGAGAGCTCGGCGATCCGGCCGACGGCGCAGGCGGCCTTCGATGGCACGGATTCCCGATGACCGATCGCGATTTCAGTTGCCGTACCGTCGACGGCAGTCAGCCGGATGACCAGGCGGTCGCCGTTGAGCAGCGGTTGCACGGCGTTCGATCCCTCGACGAGAACGTGAAGCTGACCTCGACCTCCCCAGACGGCCAGCCGCCGCAACGGACCTTCTTCAGATGCCGTCACCCACTGGGCGAGCGACCACTCGAAGTAGGTGGTGACCCGGCCGTCGAGGATCGGCGCCGGCCAGCTCTCGGAGACCGGGACCCGCAACCGCTGGGTTGCGGTCTTCAGCGCCTGGGCGAGATCGACGGGGCTTTCGATCCCGGCCTGCTCGCAGGCATCGGCCAGGTGCTGGCGGAAGATCCTGTCGTACAGCGGCGCGAGGGCGGTCGGGTTGTCGTCGCCGAGCCACCAGAACCAGTCCGAGCCCTCCGCCAGGAGCAGGGACGGCGGGCGGTCGCCGCCGGCGCCGGCGATGGCGGTGCGGACGTCGGCCAGGACCTCCCACGCGTGGGTCTTTTCGTGATGCCCGATCCAGGTTGCAAAGACCGAATTGATCCAGGAGCCCGGGTGGAGCCTCTCCAGACGCGGGGTCGGAGACACACCCGCCGCGTGCGCGAGGGTCGCCGGCCGGAGCCCGGACGGGTGGTTGTTGAGCCGGTCGAAGAGCTCGCGGAGGAACCGGCCGCCGCCCTCGGGGTAGTAGAGCCACGGGTTCTCTCCGTCGAGCGCGATGGTGATGCAGGCGTCCTCAGGGAGGGTGCGGGAGAGATCCTCGAGTTTGCGGACGAGGTCCAGGGCGGCCACTCCCTCGTCGTGCCAACCGCCGTACTGAAAACCGATGGCGTCGGACAGGTGGCGGTCACGGAAGAACAGCGGCGGCGGACCGTCGCTGACCAGCCACGGTCGATAGAGATCTTCCGAGACCCCGCCGCCGTTGCGCAGCGGGCGCCCGAGGCTGCGCTCCAGGATGCCCTCGTCGGCGACCAGCCACTTCACTCCGGCACCGGCGTACACGGCAATCGCGTCCGCTGACACGGATCCTTCCGGCGGCCAGCAACCGGAGGTTTCAAAACCGTGTTCGCGCATGAACTCACGACCCCGTTCGAGCTGCCAGGCTGCGTCCTCCGGGTGGCGGAAGACCGGCACCGCGGGCGCCGCGTGGGGCGCCCAGCTGTCGACCACGATGGCGGAATCGATCAGCAACGGCATGATGGGGTGGGCGTAGGGACTGGTCGAGATCTCGACACCGGTCTGTGCGCCCACGCGCCGCCACAGATCCACCAGTTCGGCGGGTTGCGCCCCCAGCCATTCGGTCATCGCCCGGTGATCGTCCGCGCCGAAATTGCGGCCCTGGTCGTGCAGCGGCGCCAGCCTCTCGTCGGTCCACGCCTGCGCGCCGGCCTGGGCGAGCACGAAGAGGACCTGGAGGTCGCGGAGGTCGCCGCGGCCGTAACGGCGGTCGAGGCGGTTGTTCGACGGGTTCGCCGGCCGGCGTCGCACGAGCTCCGCGAGCCGCGGGTAGCGGTCGAACTGCCTCGGGTTGACGTGAGCTCCCCACGAGACGAGGATCTCGCGCTGGCTCGTGGTGAGATCGCCGGCCGGTGTGGTGATTGCCTCGATCACGGGATCCGCGACCCTCCCGTCGCGGTAGGCGAGGAGCTGTTCGAGGAGGGTCGGCACGATGTTCAGGATCTGGCCGCGGCCTCCGCCGGCTTCGATTGCACGCGCCAGGGTCGCGTAGGTGCCGCCGGCGTGGAGTGCCACCCACGGCGCGTGCGAAATGCCGTCAGCGGTGCGGTAGGCGGGCTGGTGGAGGTGCCAGAGAAAGGAAACGGTTGCCATCGGTCGGGAAGTCTAGCCGTCCGACCGCCCGAAGGTGCTCTCGTTCAACGCCGACATCTCTTCGATTTCCTCCTCGGTCGAGAACAGCGTCGCCTGGTCGTTCCCGCAGGTCGGACACACGGCCTCCTTGACCCGCGCGCCGTCCCACTCGAAGGAGTAGATGGGGCTCTCGCACTCGAGACAGATGACGTAATCCGGTGTGCTCATCGTCGACCTCCCGCTCGATCACCATTGTCGTCGTTCCGGCGTCGGCTGTCACCTGAGCCCTGTGCATTCGTGGATTTCGCACGGGCGGGACACGTCCCGTTCCCACCGTCATTCAAACTGAATCCGCAACCTGCATCCTGCATCGAGCATCCTGCATCAGTGCTGTCCAAGACTGATCCCAATCTGACCTTGCCGCACTGAAGACACTGGAGTTGAGGATCGGTCAATGCCATTTTCAGAACGAGGTCCTCAACGACAGAAAACGGCCGTCCAGGTCTCGTACTGAAACACGGGTGAATCGAGATGCTGGAAACGCCTCTGAAGGTGGGCCAAGGCCCACCCTACGAACCCGCTCGAAACTTGGGTCCGAAGTAGGGTGGGCCTTGGCCCACCTTCAGACCCGCCGCGGTTGGGGTGGAGCCTGAATGTGATTTCGAGCAGTCCACGATGCCGTCTTGGACACGAGTGATCCTGCATCGAGCATCCAGCATCTTCCGTAATCCCCGCCGACGCCGTGCCGCCGGCGACGTCTACTTCTGCTCGGGAACCTCGAGATTCAGCAGTTCGATGAGTTCGCTGCGGCCGAGCCCGCTGATCACGTCTTCGGTGGGGGCCACGACCCGCTCCATGAGATCGATCTTGGCGCGGATGAGTTCGTCGATGCGCTCTTCGATCGTGTCGCGGGTGATCAGCTTGAAGACCTGGACGAACCGCCGTTGACCGATGCGGTGGACGCGGTCGGTGGCCTGGTTTTCCTTGGCCGGGTTCCACCAGCGGTCGTAGTGGAGGACCACCGACGCGCCGGTGAGGTCGATGCCGACCCCGCCTGCAAGCAGGCTCGCCAGCAGGACGCGTTCGTGTTGCTCGGAGTTGAAGCGGCGGATGATCCGGCCGCGGTCGCGGGTTTCGCCGGTGAGGACGAGGTGTGAAGTCCCGCGGCGGTCGAGGTGCTGCGACAGGAGCGTGATCATCTTGACGTACTGCGAGAAGACCACCACCTGAAGACCGCCGTCGAGGGCCTCGTCCAGGATTTCATCGAAGATCTCGGTCTTGGCGGACTCCGCAGCCTTGCCCTCGCCGTCCTGGATCAGGGCGGGGTGGTCGCACACCTGTTTGAGGCGTGTGAGGAGGGCGAAGATGTGCATGTACGGGATCTCTTCCCGTTCATTTCGGAGCATTTCGACGATCTCGGCCGAGTACTGGTCGTGGATGGACCGGTAGAGGGCGGCCTGCGACGGCAGGAGGTGGCAGTAGCGGAGGTCCTCCATCTTGTCGGGGAGGTCGGCGAGCACCTGGTCCTTGACCCGGCGAAGGGTGAGAACGCCCAGGCGCTGGCGGAGGACGTGAAGCTGGTGGTGGGAGGGGTCGCGGTGGATGGTGCGGAACTCTTTTTCCGAACCGAGGTAGCCCGGGACGATGAGATCGACGACCGACCACAGTTCGAGGAGCCGGTTTTCGAGCGGGGTCCCGGTCAGGGCGAGGCGGAAGTCGGCGGGGATCTTGCGGGCCGCGCGGGCGGCCTTGGTGCGCGGGTTCTTGATCCGTTGCGCTTCGTCGAACACCGCCACGGCCCACTTCTGCTCCAGCAGTTCGTCGGTCGACCGGAAGAGAATGTCGTAGGTCGTGAGCACGACCCCGCCAGCGCGCATTCCCGCCAGCGATCGTGAAGGTCCGTGGAAGAGGTGGACCGCGAGGTCGGGGGCGAAGCGGCCGAGCAAGGTGTGCCAGTGTTCGAGGACGCCGCGAGGACAGA
This sequence comes from Candidatus Sulfomarinibacteraceae bacterium, assembly GCA_963823345.1. Taxonomy (GTDB): domain Bacteria; phylum Acidobacteriota; class Thermoanaerobaculia; order Thermoanaerobaculales; family Sulfomarinibacteraceae; genus Sulfomarinibacter. The sequence continues at coordinate 353,560 of CAWGLE010000022.1, read as the reverse complement.
CCACGAGAGTTCGGGTTTCGGGGTTTCTCTGTGCCAGCAGGCACAATAGACCCATCACCTGGTGGGTCTTGCCGAGACCCATGTCGTCGGCGAGAAGGGCCCCGACCCGCACCAGATAGCGGCTCCACAACCACGCCACCCCCGCCGACTGGTAGGGCCGCAGCTGCGATCTCAGACCGGGCGGTTGGACTGCGCCGTCGGCCGCCCGACCCTGGAGAACGGCGGCAAGCTCGCGGAGCTCCTCGTCGGGGCCTTCGACCGGCAGCCCGGTCTCGGCGACCAGACGGATAAAGGCCACCCGGCTGCCGAGGAGCCCGAGATCGCGGCGGCGGCGGGGGATTTTGAAACCGAGGCCTTCGAACGGCTCGAGATCGGGCGCGCGGACGATCGACTCCCCGATTCTCGTAAAGCCGACTTCCATCAACGCCAACGCCGCCGGCCACTCGAGGGCCTCACCCGCGGCCGAAAACCTGGGTCGGATTCGCACCTTGCCGTTGGGCGTCTGCTCCGCCTCGAAGGCGACCGGGTCGGGAGTCAGGGGCTGGCGGAATGACGCCAGTTGGCCCATCGGCAGGTACCACGGGTGGTTTCGCAGCTGGGGGTGATCGAGATTGAGGTAGCGCAGCGCGTCCTTTCCCTTGAGAACCCTGCGGCCCTGCCGGTGGAAGGGCACCAGTGGGGTCGCGGGGTCCAGGAGACGGCAGAGGTGGTTGCCGATCCGCGCCCACCTGCCGTGGATGCGCCCGTCGAGGTCGGCGTTGGTCAATACCTGGCCGGAACCGAGACGGTAACCGGGCTCGAGGATGATGCCCTTGTCGTCCCAGTCGGCGATCAGGACCGGCCGCAGGCGCGCTTCCGAAAGCTCGAGTTCCGCGAGTTCGCCCTCGAGCCGGATCGACGGGAGCGACCGCAGCATCGGCAGGGCCACGGGAAGATTGGAAGCGGTAAAGAAAACGAACCGCGTGTCATCGGACGGCAGTACGATGCGGACCTCGACCTCGTTGCCCTCGAGCCTGGCCACGGCCGATCCCGTCCTCTGCAGCGACAGCTGCAGCTCGAGCGCGGACCGGAGGTCGGGTCCGGTGAGGTGGCTGAGATCCACGCGTTCGGCGGCGGATTTGCCCGGCGAGATGAACGGGTGCCGGGAGTTGGCGCGCCACATGGCGCCGGGACCGAGCCGCTGCATGGTCGCTCGGATGTCGAGCCACTGCAGGAGAGTGGCGGCGGCGTGGTAGCAGAGCGAGTCCTGTTCGCCGCACGAGGAGCAGGCGCTGGCCAGGAACTCCTCCCGGCCGACATCGGAGATGCGGACCGAGCAGGCGGGCGAGACGAGGTCGGCGTCGAGGTCCTCTCCGGTCCAGGTGATCTTCACCACGCGCCGCCCCTGGTAGAGGTGGTAACCGCGTTCGGCGACGCCTCGCGGCAGCTTGCCCAGGACCTCGCCGGTGTGGATCTCGAACAGACCTGACCGGGAGTGAAACATCCGCCCCGGGGTGGAATCCGACGTCATAGCCCATCAATATAGCAGGGAACGGGTCGACTTTCCGGGCTGCGGAGGCCGAGTCAGATTCTCGGGCGAAGGGGCTTTGACAGCGCTGCGAACCCGATACCGAGGAGAACCCCGATGACGCCGACGCCGAACCACAGGACGTCCGGTCCGAGGTGCTGATAGACGGCGGTACCGGCAACCGGTCCGATGACGAACGCGGTCGAAAACGCGAGGGTGTAGATCCCCATGTAACGCCCGGTCTGCTTGCGGCCGGCGCGCTCGGCGACCACCGTGTTGGAGATCGGCATGGCGAGCATTTCTCCCACGGTGAGGATGACCATCGCCGCCACCGCCCAGGAGTAGGGCGGGCCGAACGGGAGGAGAGCGAGACCGGCGCCCACCAGCAACGCACCGACGCCCACCGTGCGCAGCCCGTCCCGCCGTTCCACGGACCGGATCACCAGCATCTCGGTGAGCGCGATCAACAGAGCGTTGATCGACATGAGGAGCCCGATGGAGCGCTCGGACGCACCGTAGAACTCGCGCAGGAAGAGCGGCATCGTCGTCCATACCTGGAAGAAGATCATGGCGAGAACCACAATGAGGCCGAGAAAGGCGAGGAACGGCCCATCCCGCCAGAGCGACCGCCCGGGCGGCGCAGCCGGGCCCGCTGCATCCTCCTCCGGTCGAACGCCCGCACCGAACACCACGACGAGCACCAGCGCGGCCATCCAACAGGTCAGGGCGTCACCGACGAACAGCCAGACGTAGCCGTAGGGGGCGAGCAAACCGGCGATGGCGGGACCGATGCCCATGCCGAGGTTGGCGGCAAGGCGGATCAGTGCGAACGAACGCTTGCTGGTTTCCGGTGCGCTGTAGTGAGCCACCGACGCCATCAGGGCCGGGCGAAAGGCGTCGGAGACGGTGGCCAGGACGAAGATGCCGAGGGCCAGCGAGAAGAAAGCTCTCGAGGCGGGTGAAGATGAGGAAGCCGACACCGCTCGCGGCCAGCGACGCCTGCTGGATCCGGAGCGGGCTCACTCGGTCCGACAACCATCCGCCGGCGTACGAGCCGACCATGGAGCCGAACCCGAAACAACCGATGATCTGTCCGGCACGGACCGCGGTGAGGCCGAGGTCGTGGGTCAGGTAGAGGCTCAGAAAGGGCAGCACCATGGTCCCCGCCCGGTTGACGAGGAGCGCCCCCGACAGCAACCACACCTCGCGCGGGAGACCCGCGAACGAGGCGCGGTAGGCGGCGGTAACGGCGCGGAAGAAAATCATCGGACCCCATCGCCAGCCGGAGCGATCGCCTCCGGGCTGAGCGCAGGAGTATAGCCGGGTCGGGAGTGGGTTTCGCCGGTGGATTGGACCCGCGACGGGGTGCCGTCCCGGGCCGGGGCGCGGTCTCCACCGCCGGGAGATCGTGGTGTTTTGATTTTTAAATTCTTTATTTTCAATATTTTTAGACTGACATGACTATTTATATATTAGATTTCAGAATTTTATTTTATTATGACTTGACAAACTTAAGCTCAGATCCTATATTCGAACTGTGAACGAAGAACGAAGGGAGGACCAGAACATGGTCAGGTTGACACAATGGAATCCGGCAGGTGAAGCGGCGACTCTCAACCAGAGGATGGAGCGCCTCTTTGACGAGATGTTGGGTCGCGGTCTGTGGCGGACTGCGGAAGAGCGGCCGCTGCGCGGCGCCTGGGTGCCGGCGATCAACATCCTCGAGCGGGAGGACGCGATCGTGATCCAGGCCGATCTTCCGGGCCTCAAAGCCGAGGACGTGGAGGTCACGGTCGAGGAGGGCATTCTGAGCATCCGCGGCGAACGCAAGCTCGAGGAGGCTCACGAGGGTGAGACCTACCACCGCGTCGAGCGTCTCTACGGCTCGTTCGAACGCACCTTCACCCTCCCCAACTCGGTCGACACCACCAGGATCGACGCCCGCTTCAAGAACGGCGAGATGCTGCTCACGCTCCCCAAGCGCGAGGAGTCCAAACCGCGTTCGGTCAAGATCAAGGTCGAGAACGAGTAAACCGATTTTCCTGTCGGACACACGGCGCCCCGGGGGTCTTGGACCCCCGGGGCTTTTTCGTTGACGCGCGCCGGGGTTGATGACACATTCGCCGCATCCGGGAGGTGCCGATGGTCGAGACCCTGGGACCCGCGCTGTTGATTTTCTGTCTTCGCTGCATCGATGTGTCGTTGGGGACCATGCGGATGATCCTCACGATCCAGGGGAAGCGGACGCTGTCGGCGGTCATCGGCTTTGTCGAGGTGACCGTGTTCATCACGGCTGTCGCCTCGGTCGTCCAGGGACCGCTCGACCCGCTGCGGGTCCTGGCATACGGCGGCGGGTTCGCCGCGGGGACCTATCTCGGGATGACCCTCGACCGCCGCCTCGGTCTCGGCGACGTCGTCGTTCGGGTGATCTCGAAGTCCCACAAACAGCTGGTCGCGGCCCTCTCGGCCGTCGGCTTCGGTCTCACGCTGGTGGACGGCCGCGGCGGCCGCGGGAGCGAGGTCGGGGTCGTGTTCTCGGTGTGCCACCGCAAACGGCTCCAGGAGATGCTCGAGATCGTCCGCCAGGTGGACCGCAGCGCGATCGTGACCGTGCAGGAGGTTCGTGAGCAGGTGCACGGCTTCTTCAGCCGCAAACGTCCCGCACCGCCCACCGCTGCTCGCTTGGCCTGACAGCGGCGGAATTTAACGACCGGGGCAGCGACGGCGAACCGGGACAGGAACAGCGACGGCGCCAGTCTCCAACGACGGCAGCCGGGACGGCTGCCCCACAATCGCTCCAAATTCAGGCTTTTGTGGGGCACGCGTCTCGCGTGCCGTGCCGGCGGGCGCCTCGCCCGACGGTCTCAGAACCTCGGTTCGCAGCCGATTCCGGGGAGGTCGGTGGGGTAGAGAAAACCGTCGCGGAGCGTGAGGGCGTCGGGCGCGGGATCGCCGATGAGCCCGATGTGTCCGTCGAGGTCGGCATATTCGACGTTGGGGCGGGCCAGCGCGAAGTGCAGGCCGGCCGCGATGGCAAAGGCGGACTCGTCCATGCACCCGACCATCACCTCGAGCCCCGCCGAACGGGCGACCGAGTTGACCTGCAGGGCGTCGGCGATGCCCCCGACCTTCATCAGCTTGACGTTGAACATGTCCACCAGACCCCTGCGGGCGAGGCGCAACGCGTCCCGGAGGTCCATCAGGCTCTCGTCGGCCATCACCGGAATCGACACCGTGTTCGTCACCAGACCCAGTCCCTCGTGGTCGCTGCGCGGCGTGGGTTGTTCGAAGATGGCAATCTCAGCGGTCCGACACTTTTCGGCGAACTCCAGCGCTTGAGCGACCGAAAAGCCCTGGTTGGCGTCGAACCGGAGCTCGATCGCGGGGCCGACGGCTTGTCGCACGGCTATGACCCGTTCGGCGTCCTCGAGGTGGTCGGCGCCTCCTTTGAGCTTGAGGCACTTGAATCCACAGCCGACCCAGTGCCGCGCCCGTTCGACCGTCTCTTCAAGCGGCAGAATGCCGACGGTCATGCTGGTGAGCATCCGGTCCCGGTAACCACCGAGCATCTTCCACAACGGGAGGCCCGCGGTCCTGCCGAGGATGTCGTGGAGCGCCATGTCGACGGCTGCACGGGCCGACGGGTGGCCCGCCATGGGTTCCCGCACCCGTTCAACGAGCAGGGCGATCCGCAACGGGTCCGAGCCCACGAGGAGCGGGCGGGCGATCTCGTCGAGCGCGGCGAGGACGGTCGACGGCGTCTCGCCGGTCACCTCCGGATCGGGCGCCGCACAGCCGAACCCGACCGGTCCGGAGCCGGTGTCCAGCCGCAGGAACACATTCGACGCCGTGTCGTAGGTGTCGTAGGCGATGGTGTAGGGCTCCTCGAGCTCCATGGTGACTTCGAAGGCCTCGATGGACGAGATCTTCATCGGCGCCGCCTCCCGTTCACCACCTCGGCCAGGCCTCCTGCGCCGTCCCGCAGGACGTCGAACGCTGGCAGCCCGGTGCCGGCGGTAATGGCGGCGCAGGCCTCGTCGATCGCAACGCCCGCAAGCCCCTCGTGGTTGAGCGTGATCGCCACCACCGGCCGCCCGGAGATCAGCTCGATGGCTTCGATCTGGCGCTCGAGGGGGTGCATCGGGTGGCCCGGGAAGCCGTCGTACTCGAGCCGGGTCGGGGCGTGCTGGACCACCACGATGTCCGGTCTGCCCGCGGCGAGGATCTCGAAGCCGCCGGGGTAGGCGGGGTTCATGAGGCTCCCCTGGCCCTCGATGATGATCACCTCGGGACGGCGGTCCGACCACGCCGACCACACCGCGTGTTCGATCTCGCCGGCCACGAAGTCGTTGACGATGGAGTCGAGGATGATGGAGAAACGCGCGCCCTGCAGCCACGCCGTCTGGCCGGTGCCGACCATTTCTGCGGTGGTGCCGCGAGCCTCGAGCTCGTCGGCGAGCAGCCAGGCGGTGGTGCGTTTGCCGACCGCAGAGTCGGTCCCGAGGATGGCCACCTTGAGGCTGCCGACCTCCTCGATCGTGCCCGCGAAGAAGTGGAGCTCGGAGGTCGGTTTCGGTTTACGGACGTCGTGCAGCGTGACGCCCCGGGTTCTGGCCAGCTGCGCCAGTTCCGGGTCGTCGGACAGGTAGTCGTGGAGACCCGAGACCACGTGCAGACCGAGGTCGACAGCCCGCCGGACGTCGCCCCGTGCGGCGGGGTCGAGACGGCCGCCGTCGGGTGCGATTCCGATCACCAGGTGGGTCGCGGGCAGGCCGCGGCCGGCCGCTGCGTCAACGGCGGTCCTGATGTCGGCCTCGATGGGGATGCCGATGATGCGGCTGTCGAGCACGTCGCCCGCGTCCTTTCCTGCGTGGTGAGAGTCCACCACCGATACCACGCGGTAGCGCCGCGACCGGCGGACGAGGCCGTGCGCGGTCTTGCCGTACGTGGTGCCGAATGCCCCCTCACTGTAGACGATGGCGTTGCCTTCGACGTCGTTCGGCGTTGTCATGGTTTTCTCCCGGTCTTCCCACCGTCCGCGCACGGCCAATCATGCCGCAGCCGCCGGCGTTTCGCTACACTGGACCGATGGGCGGGGCACGCATCACTCTGGCGCTCGGCGGCGGCGCAGCCAAGGGCCTCGCCCACGTCGGAGTCCTCCGCGGACTCGAGGAGGACGGCGTCGTGGTCGCCGCTGTTGCCGGCACGTCGATGGGGGCCATCGTCGGGGCGCTGTTTTCGAAGGGCATGAGCGCCGTCGAGCTGAGCGGGTTTCTCACCGCCGTCGACTGGTCCCGCCTCGGCTGGATTCTGGCGCGGTCGATCGGCGGTGCCGCGTTTCGCGACCTGGTGCGGGAAACGATCGGTGCGGCTTCCATCGAAGACCTTGCGATGCCGTACGCTGCGGTGTGCTGCGACCTCGCGACCGGCGACGAGGTGGTGCTCACCACCGGAAGCCTGGAGGCCGCCGTGCGCGCATCGTCGGCCATCCCGGGGCTCCTGCCTCCGGTGGTGGTCGACGGACGCACCCTGGTGGACGGTGCGATGGTGACGCCGGTGCCGGTGGCCGCCGCTGCGGCCCTGTCCGGTGAGCCGGTGCTGGCGGTCAACGTCCTGGGTCTGGCCGCGCCGTCCCGGCCCGCGAAGGCCGTGGTCGGCCGCCTGCTCGAGGCGGCGACGCCGACGCCCATCCTCGAACGGGTCGAGGGTCTGCTCGGCCGGCATCGGCTGCGCCTGCTCGATCGGCGGCCGGTGGCCCTCAACCGTCTCGATATCCTCATGCGGTCGACCCACGTGATGCAGTACAACCTCTCCCGGAAAAGCGGTCCCTTCGCGGACACGATCGAGCCCGATCTCGGCAGGTTCGGGTGGTTCGACTTCCACCTCGCCACGGAGATCATCGACGAGGGGTATCGGGCCTACCGGATCTTTCGCGACGGGGGGTGACGGTTTCTTGCCGATCCGGGGTGACATTCCCGTCGTTCAGGGTCACGAACAGGCCACTGTGTCAGGTCGCAGCGGCAGACCTCGTCAGTCAGCGCCAGGATCCAGCGGCGGATGGCAGCGTCGGGGCACCTTCGGCACCCGGGCGATCGTTGCGGTCGCCGGCGCCGACCCTCTCGCTGCCACCTGGTACTGTTACCTGTGACTGACTCCTGCCCCGGCCTCTGGCACCTGCCCCCGTCCGGGCCGCTGTCTACAGATTGCCGGCCGCGAATTCCCAGTTCACCAGCTGCCAGAAGTGTTCGAGGTACTTCGGCCGCGCGTTGCGGTAGTCGATGTAGTAGGCGTGCTCCCAGACATCGCAGGTGAAAAGCGGAGTGCACGGGTAGGTCAGTGGAGTTTCAGCGTTGGCAGTCGTGACGATGGCGAGCCCACTCTCGGGCTTGTTCACCAGCCACGCCCAACCTGAACCGAAACGGCCGATGGCGGCCTTGGTGAACTCTTCCTTGAAGGCCGCGAAGCTGCCGAAAGCGGTTGTGACCTTGTCTCCGAGAGCACCGGTGGGTTCGCCGCCGCCAGCGGGGCTGAGAGACGACCAGTAGAAGGTGTGGTTCCACACCTGGGCCGCGTTGTTGAAGAGACCGCCCTCGGAGACCTTCACGATCTCCTCGAGACTCTTGTGCTCCCACTCGGTTCCGGCGGTCAGCTTGTTGAGGTTGTCGACGTAGGCCCGGTGGTGTTTACCGTAGTGGTAGGCGATGGTCTCGGGCGAAATGTGGGGGGCGAGCGCGTCGTCCGCCCAGGGCAGCGGCGGCAGTTCGAATGCCATGATGTCCTCCTTTGTTCGACGACATCATACTCTCGCGATCCACGTCATCGGTTGAGATTGTGAGCCTCAGACTGTCGTCGATCTGAGAACCGAGGAGATCGTCACACCGGCTCGGTCGGTTTGCCGGCGCCGCCCTCCTCGACAGCTGCCGTCTCCTCCTCGGTCGAGGCCCGATGTGCATCGAGGACCTCAAGCGGGCGCCCCTCGGCCACCAGCAGGGTGAGACGATCGAGCTGTTCCAGACGCATGTCATCCACGTGAAACGAGATCTCGTCGTTTTTGAAACCGACCAGCCGCAGGGCGGCGTTGCGGTGCAGCCGCTCGACGGCGTGCAGCGCGGCCAGAGACTTCGGCAATCGGGGGTCGATCGTGACCTCGGCAACCTGCCCGTTCTCGATCTCCCGATTCCATTTCGGAACGTCGATGCCACCGCCCCCGAGCAGGTCGATCCAGGCCCGTGACCGGCGCCCGAGCTCCTCCGGCGGCCGTTGGATGGCCACCAGGGGGTGTTCGACACCGAATTCGGAATGCACCATCTCGGCCACCAGGAGATTCAGTTCATCGTTGGTGGTGCATGCGATCACCAGTGAGTCCCGCTCGACTCCGGCCTCCTCGTAGGTTGCGGCGTCGCGGGCGTCGCCGACCACGATCGGCATCCCGGCGGTGCGAAACCGGTCGAGACGCCACGACGAGGCGTCGATTCCGACGGTGGTTCGCCCGGCCGATGCCAACAGCCGGGCCAGGGTCTCGCTGAGGGCGTTCGCCCCCACGAGCACGACCTTGCGGCGCACCGGATCGTCGGTGTAGCCGAGGACCCTCGGCAGGACCAGCGCGCTGACCGTGGCCCACGCTCCGGTGGCCAGGATGGTCAGATACACGAGCCCTTCGAGTTCGGCCGCTCCGGTCAGACCGGCCTTGCTCATCTCGCGGGCTGCCAGCGAGGCAACCGCCGCAGCGACGATGCCGCGCGGGGCGGTGAGGGCGATCACGGTCCGTCCCTTGAGGTCGAGCTGTCGCGGCCAGATGGAGAGCGCCACCGAGAGAGGACGGACCAGTACGATCAAAGCCGCTACCGCCACGACCCCGCTCCACCCCAACGAAATGACCGCGCCGAGATCGAGCTGGGCAGCGAGCAGTATGAAAAGCATCGAGATGATCAGCGTCGTCAGCTGTCCCTTGAACGCCCGCACCGTGACCAGGTCGGGCAGCTCAGCGGCGGAGATCGTGAGACCCATGACGGTGGCGGCGAGGATGCCGGACTGGTGGGCCTGGTGCTCGGCCACCAGATAGCACACCATGAGCAGCGCGAGGATGCTGAGGTTCCTCAGCTCGCCGCCCACCATCCGGGTACGCAGGATCATCTTTGCGATCGCCCCCGCGACAAAGCCGAGGACGATCCCGGTTGCCGCCAGGGTCATGACCTCTCCGGCCAGGGCGCGGAAGGGAATCCCGGCGCGCTCGATCCACTGCAGCACCAGATAGGCGAGGATCGCGCCGATGGGGTCGACGATGAGGCCCTCGGAGAGCAGGATCGTCTTGACCTCGCGCGGCGCGATCATGTGGCGGAGGAGCGGCACGATCACGGTCGGCCCGGTGACCGTGACGATGGCCCCGAAGAGCGCCGCAGTCGTCCACGGCATACCCACCGCCCAGTGGGCGACGGCCGCGGACGCCACGCCCGTGACGGCGACACCGATGGTCAGGAGATTGCCCACCGCCGACCCCACCCGCGAGAGGCGCTGCGGGTCGAGGGAGAGCCCGCCCTCGAAGAGGATGATCGCGACGCCGAGATGGATGAGAGCCTCCAGCGCGTCGCCCAGGGCTTCCGGGTGAACGAATGCAAGACCGAAGGGCCCGCAGAGAATCCCGAGCACCAGCAACGGCATGATCGCCGGCAACTGGAACCGTTCGGCGATGATCTGACCCGCAATGCCGAGCGCCACCGCGGCGACGAAGGTCGTGAGAATGGTCTCCATGTCCGAGGCCCATCATACCGGGACGCCGGGGGAGACCAAACTGAGGTCAAAACCGCGCATTTTCTGGTAAGTTGGTGCTGGGAGAACGCTCGGAGAACGTCGATGAGGTCAGTATGAGCAGCCAGGATAAGCGTTTGAAACGAGTGCCGCGGACTGTTGAGGTCGAAGAATTCGAGGATGAGTTCCCGGTCCACCGTCCTCAGGTCGAGCGCGACGAACGGAGCGAGTACGAGGAGTGGCGCAAGGAGCGGGGAGGGCGCGGCCGCAAACGGCGGAGCCACCGCGACCAGGAGCACTTCCGCAAGGACGACGACCTGATCTGACGGCGACCGCAACCCGGGGCAGGTGAAGCGACTGCGGCAGCCGGTCGGCGCCGGGATAACGAACTGGGCCGTTGTCCGCCGCGCCCCGACGTCTCAGAACCAGCGTTTGCGCCAGAAGTAGGTCAGGAGGCCTCCCGCGACGGCCGCCATCAGCAGCAGCGCCGCCGGGTAGCCCCAATACCAGTCGAGTTCGGGCATGTTCAGCGGGCTTGCCGCAGTGTTGAAGTTCATACCGTACAGACCGGCGATGAACGACAGCGGGATGAAGATCGTGGCGATGGTGGTCAGGACCTTCATGATCTCGTTCATCCGGATCGAGATCCTCGACAGGTACAGGTCGTTGAGGCTGGCCACCATGTCGCGGTAGGTCTCGATGATGTCGACCGCAACGGCGGCGTGGTCGGCGACGTCCCGGAGATAGACCTGGGTCTGCTCGCCGATGAACGGTGAATCGATCAGCAGCCGGTTGCGGAGCAGATCCCGCGTCGGCCACATGGATTTTCGCAGCAGCAGGAGATCGCGTTTGACCTCGTGCAACCCTTTGAGGTCTTCCTGGGTCGGGTCGTCGAGGATCGAGGCCTCGAACTCCTCGAGGCGGTCGCCGATGTGCTCCAACACCGGAAACACGTGGTCCACGACGATGTCGATGAGGGCATAGGCGAGATAGCCGGCCCCGCCGACGCGGATCCGGCCCTTGCCGGACTGCAGCCTCTGATACACCGGTTCGAAGAGATCGGAGGCGCGCTCCCGAACCGACAGCACAAGGTCGTCCTGGACCACCAGGCTGACCTGTTCTTTCGCCAGCCTGCCGCCGGTGCCGTTCACCGAGAAATGGTCGAGAACGAGAAACAGGGACTCCTCGAAGTCCTCGACCTTCGGGCGCTGCCCCACGTGGAGGACGTCCTCCAATGCCAGGGAGTGCACGTCGAGGCGCTTCCCGAGGTCGGCGATCAGCTGCACATCATGCCCCTCGATATCGAGCCACGCCGTGAGACCGTGGTCGATGTGGTCGAGACCGGCCGGGTCGAGCAGGGCGGCGTCCGTCAGGACCTCGGGGTTGAAGGTGACGATCCGCGTCCGGGTCGGCTCCGAGGTTTCGGTGCGTGTGGGCAGGGTCCCCGGCGACGTCCCCGGAGGGTGCCGCCTTTTCATGACCCGCTGGTTGATCTTGCCGGTCCGCCGGTTGGGATCAGAGGGAGGGTGATGTGGCATGACGCAATTGTAGACCGTTTCCGGCGTGCTCCTGCGTCCGCGCGCGGGCTCCCCCGGCTGTCAGAACAGGCTGCGGCCCATTTCCTCGGCCCGTCGGAGGCCGCCCGACAGCGACTCCGGGACCTCGGCCGAGGGGCAGATCGCGTTGAATCCGCACCACGAGCAGAGGACCCCGGGCCGGGCCGGAAAATCGCCTGCCGCCTCCACGTCTGCAACGAGTTCGAGGAACCTCTGCACCAGCTGGCGGGCGCGGTCGCGGTCCACTGGCTGCCACCTGGTGGTTCCGTGACGGAGATAGTGGTAGCCGGCCAGGGCCTCGGTGTCGGCGTGGTGCTCGAGGACGCACGCCGCGTAGAGCGGCGCCTGGAGCCCTTCGGAGAACTCCGATACGTCGCCCTCGGTGCGCGAGGTCTTGTAGTCGATGACGAACAGCCTGCCCTTGTCGGTGCGGCCGACACGGTCGGCGAACCCGGTGAAGAGCACGGTGGCGGACAGACGCATCGACAGCCGCTGTTCGAGGGAAACCGTTTGCGACAGGTCGCGGGCAAACGTCTCGTTGAAGAAACGGCTCAGCATTTCGCGGCCGAGGCGGAGGTAGACGTCGTCGTCGTCTTTGACCCGGATGACCGCCACGGTGTGATCACGCCCCTGGGTCCAGCGCCGCGCGAATTCCTCGAGGACTGCCGCCTCGTCGGGGTCGGCGCCCTCGCCGCGCCGGGTGTAGAGCCACTCGAGGACGTCGTGGACCGTGGAACCGAGGAAGGACTCGATCGAGCGGAACGCCTCCTTGCGGCCCTCGACGTACCGGAAGCGGTACCGCAACGGACATTGCTGGAAGCACTTGACCCGCGAAAACGAGTAGGAGTTGGACGGGGTCGGGGCGAGGGGTCCTTCACTCATCCGAAGGAGTGTAGCTGAGCATCAGTTTTGAGTTTTGAGTTGTGAGTTTTGAGTTCCCAACCACCCCCGTCAGGCAGCTGGGACGGCCGCCCCACAGCGTCGGAGCCATCCGAGCCATTGTGGGGCACGCGTCCCGCGTGCCGGGCGGGTGGTGCGCTGTCCCGCCCTCTTTGAGCACTCGGACGTTTCCAGTCGGTGGGGGTGTGGGTGGAAAATCCGAAATCCGAAATCTCGAAATCCGAAATCCCTATACCGGATTCGGCACGTCGATGAACTCGACCTCGAGTCCGTGCTGTTCGGTGAGCCAGCGGCCGAGGGCGCGGATGCCGAAGCGTTCGGTGGCGTAGTGGCCCGCGGCGATGTAGTGGACTCCGTCCTCGGCGGCCTGGTGCAGCACCCACTCCGTGGCCTCGCCCGTGACAAAGGCGTCCAGCCCCGCCGCCACGGCCTGGTGGAACTCCCGCTGGGCGCCGCCGGTGACGATCCCGACCGACGAGATCGCGCCGGATCCGCCGGGGAAGACCTGTGGTTCCCGTTCGCAGGCTTCGGCGACGGCGGCGTAGAACTCGAGGGGGTCCACGGGCTCGTGAAAGACGCCGCACACTCCGGTCGGCGCGCCGGCGTGGACACCGAACGGTTCGAGTTCCTCCAACCCGAGTCTGCGGGCGAGCTGGGCGGCGTTGCCGAACTCCATGTGCCGGTCGAGCGGCAGGTGATAGGCGATCAGCGAGATCTCATGATCGATCAGGATCCGGATTCGTTCACGCAGCGTGCCGACGATCCGGGCCGCTTCGGAAGCGTTCCACAGGATCCCGTGGTGGACGAGAATCGCGTCGGCCTCCCGGGCTGCCGCGAGCTCGAAGAGCACGCGCGACGCCGAAACACCCGTCACGACGCTGCGGATCTCGCTCCGACCCTCGACCTGAAGTCCGTTGGGACAGTAATCGGTGGTTCCCTCGGACTCGAGAAGCTCGTCGAGCTCGGCCACCAGCTGCAGCAGATCCATGGCTCATGGTACCTCAGACCCGAGGCCGCACGCCTCTCCGGGTGTCGATAGCGGCGGCTGTCCGGTGAAAGGTGGAGGGCGGCGGCAGTAGAATGGTCGGACGATGAGCCGGTCGCGTCGCGCCGCGGTTGTGGGTCTGGCCCTGGGGGCGATTCTCGCGGTCGGGTGCGCACCGCCGGAACCGGCCGCGCCGCCGCGGTTTTCGGTACGGCTGCTGACCTCGCCGAATATCAGCGGGCGGTGGGAAGCAGCCGCAGAACGGGGCCTGGGTCTGATCGCCGCCGAGCTCGACGCCGAGGTCGCCCGCCACCGGGTCGGTGACGATCCCGAGGGCCAGGGGCCCATCACGACGCAGGGCAGAGCCGGCATCGATCTCGTGTTCTGTGTCGGCGGAGGTTTCGAAGGGGCGCTCTACGCGGAGGCGGGCGCCTTTCCCGAGACCGCGTTCGTCCTGATTCCGGGGCGCGCCCGCGCCGCCAACGTGGGCGGGATCGAGTTCCTGCCCGAAGGGGCGGGATATCTCGCCGGCGTGGTCGCCGCTGTCGTGGCTCCCAACCAACGGGTCGGCATCCTCCGCGGGACGGGGAAACCGTGGTTGGAGGCCCTGGAGCGGGGTTTCGAAGCCGGTTTTCGCGCCATCCGAAGCCGGGCCGTCGTCGAAACGGGGCAGGGCGTGGAAGGGGTGTGGGCGCTCAACGTGACCGACGTGGGTGTCGCGTTGTATGCCGGCGACGAACCCGAACCCGGGGTGCTGGCCGCCGCCCGCGAGGCCGGAGTCCGCCTGGTCGTGACCGACCCGGACCTGATGGCGGAATTTCCGGACGTGGTCGTGGCGGCAGTCGACGTCGATGTCGCCGAGGCGATGCTGCGGGTCGCCCGTGAGGTCCGTGACGGGACGTTCGTCGGTCAGGTGTATTCGTTTGATCTCGGTTCCGGCATCCTCGACGTCACCCTCAACGGTGAGCTCGATCCGGCCGTCCTGGAATCCGCCTCCGCAGCCCTGGAGGAGGCGCGCGCCGAGGTCACCGCCGGGTTCGTCGAAATCGACCGTCTCGGGTTGTGAATTTCGGATTTCGAATTTCGGATTTCGGATTTTCCACCCACACCCCCACCGACATTGAAGGCTCGAGTGCTCAGGGTGGGTGGGACCACGTGCGGCGGAGCGTGCCACTTTCAATATTGTTGGACTCACGGCTATTCACTTCGATGGAATCTCCCGGGCCAACAATGTTGAAGGTGGCAACTCCCGGGAAGCGCGTGCGGAAACAAGCCACGTGCGGCGGAGCGTGCCATCCTTGGCATTGTTTGATGCTCGAGATCCCCGGTCGGTCGATTGCATCAGGCAAACAATGCCTAGGGTGGCTCCTCTCGGGAAGCGAGTGGGGAAAGTCAAACCTCCACTGGCCTTGACAACGAGCGGGCATGGATATATCGTAGCGTCATTGCTACACGTGTAGCATAGGCTCGCGAAGGGACCCGCTGCCATGATCAAACTCAAGGAACTCCCTCAGCTGAATCCGACCGAGCTCGAGGTGATGAAGATCCTGTGGGAGGCGGACGGTCTGAGTGCGAGGGAGGTCCACCAGCGGCTCGGCGACCGGATGGATTGGGCCTACTCGACGACCCGAACCACCATCGAGCGGATGGTCCGCAAGGGTCTGGTCAAGAAAAACGTCTTTCACGGGCTGCACCTCTACACGGCGTCGGTGTCCCGGGCCTCCGGCCTCGCCAGGATGGTGCGGGATTTCGCGCGCCAGGTGCTCGAAACGTCGCATGTCCCGGTGGTATCGCTCTTCGCCGACAGCGGCAGGCTCAACGACGACGAGATCGACGAACTCAGCCGCCTGCTCGATGACCTGGACGGTGGGGAGGCGTAGATGACCTCGGGTGTCCTCGAAGCACTCGCGGGGTGGATCGATGTGATCGGCGCCAACAGCCTGTTGGCTGGCGTGGTCTTCGTTGGAGTCTGGGTCGCCACGAGCCTCGGGCGGCGGCGCGGCCCGGCGCTGCAGGTGGCGCTGTGGAGCCTGGTTGTGATTCGACTGGTGTTGCCGCCGGCGTTCGGCCACCCTTTCGCGGCGGGCGCCCTGGTCGAGAGGGTGGTTTCGCACAGGGTCGAGGCGGGTTCAGGTCTCGGGTTCGGGGATGCCGGGAAGGTCGATGCCGCTGTCGCCTTGCAGGGCGAAAAGCGGGGCGCCGAGGGAGCACCCGTCGCGGGCTGGCACGTTGTGGCGGCGGTTCTCTGGAGCCTCGGTTGGCTGTCGGTGGCCGTCATTCAGCTCCGGCGTCTCCTGGCGGTGCGGCGGGTTCTTGCCGGAGCGCTCCCATCCGGTGATCCCGCGGTCGTTGCGGCGTGCGAGAGTTGGCGCCGCCGATTGCGGGTACGGCGCAAGGTGCGGGTCGTGACCTCCGCTAGCGGGCAAACGCCGTTCACGGTCGGTGTGGTGCGGCCGGTCATCTACCTTCCGACAGCGGTGGTCGCCGAAAGCCGCTGCATGGCCGCGGCGATTGCCCACGAGATGGCTCATGTGGCACGGTTCGACGCATTGTGGCTCGGCCTCCAGCAACTCGTCCAAACGGTGTACTTTTTCAACCCGGTGGTGTGGATCGCCGGGGCACGACTCAACGAAGCCCGTGAACAACTCTGCGACGCGACCGTGGTCGCCGCCGGCCGGCTCGCCGCGCGCGACTACGTGGGAGGGCTCCTCGACGTTCTGCGGCTCGAGCTGCGAGGAGCGGGGGCGCCCACCATGACAGTACGCAAAAGGAGGATCAACGTGCGGATACGCAACATCTTCGAGCGCGAGGGCGGTCGCCGGCCGAGGTTTTTCGGCGCCGTTGTTTTCTCTGTTGGATTCGGGCTGTTTCTGCTGCCGCTCGGCAGCGGCGGCGCCGCGTCCCCGCCCGACCCCGAGGTGGTTGCGGGCGCGGAGATCGAACCCGGACCGTCCGGCGGCGAGGGTCTCGAGCTTGCCAACCCGCTGCCGGAAGGCCGCATCACCTGGGGTTGGGGTCCCGGCCACCTCGACCCGTTCACCCACCAAGAGGTCTCCCACAAGGGCATCGATCTGGCCGCGCCGGCCGGGACGCCGGTGACTTCCCCCGCCCACGGCGTTGTGGTTGTCGCCACCACGGCCTACGAACCCTCGCCGGGGTCGGGCACGGTCATCATGATCGAACACGGCGACGGCATCGCGACATTTTTCGCCCACCTGGGATCATTGGCGGTGGGCGCGGGTCAGGTGATCGAGGAGGGAGCTGTGATCGCCACCGTCGGTTCCACCGGGAAGTCCACCGGCCCCCACCTCCACTTCGAGGTCCGGAGCAACGGTGAAGCCGTCAACCCCGCGGATTTCGTGGAGGAGTGGAGCAGGTAGCCGAAAGGGAATTTCGGATTTCGAATTTCGAATTTCGGATTTATCCAACGCACCTCCGACTCCCGATCGAGCAGAGGGTCGCTGTCAAATTCAAAACTCAAAACTCAAAACTGAGCGCTGAATGCCGCCCTGTCCCGGAGTTGTCGTGGGTATATGATGTCCGGCAAGGAGGTGTGGAGAATGCCCATCGTTGTCTGGCACAACCCCGGCTGAAAGACCTCACGGCGGGCGGTCAGCCTGCTGCGCGAACGCGGCGTTGAACCCGAGATCGTCGAGTATCTGAAAGACCCGCCATCCGCCGCCGAACTCGATCGGGTCCTCAAAGCTCTGGGGATGGAACCCAGGGAACTCATGCGGCGCAAGGAGAAGGAGTTCGGCGAGCTCGGGCTGGCGGACGAGTCGCTCGGCCGCAAGCGGTTGATCGCAGCGATGGTCGAGCACCCTCGTCTTATCGAGCGCCCGGTGGCGCTGTCGGGGAACCGAGCGGTGCTCGGCCGTCCCACCGAAAGGGTCCTCGAACTCCTGTGACTCAGACGAGACCTCTCCACACCGGTTCGACGCGTCGGTAGACGGCATCCCACGTGAAGGCGGCCAGTGCGTCCGCCATGGTGCGCACCGGATCACCCAGAGGCGGTGCGGCGAGTGCCCCGACGATGGCGGTCTCGAGGCGGTCGACGAAGGTTGGAATGTCCTGCGGGTGGGGACGGTCGACGGTTTCCAGACGCGGCATCTCGACCAGGGTCAAGGACTCGCCGAGCCTGGGAGCGAGCTCGTTTCTGATGCCGGCAAGATCGGTCGCCACCAGCCGGCAGCCGCAGGCGAGGGCCTCCACCAGAACCAGCGGCAGTCCCTCGTAGAAGGACGGCAGCACGCACACCGTCGCGCGCCGAGCGAGATCGGCAAGTTCAGTCTGGGCGAGCTGTCCGTGCTGCACGACCGAAGGCGCCATCCGATCCATCCGCGCGCCGATCGCCTCGGCCTCGGCGCCGGCGCCGCCGCCGGCGATGTGAAGTCGGAGACCGGGTCGTTCGCGGCTGAGGCGTTCGAAGGCGTCGAGCAGATACGGCAGGCCTTTGGCGGCGCTGTACTTCCCCACGAACACGAGAGCCGGTTCAGTGTCCCGCCGCCGTCCGCGCGCGTGGAAGAGGTCTTCCCGGTAGCCGGCGCCAATCGTGTGGATGCGGTCGCGCGCGATACCGAGGCGGTCGCTCAGCAGCGATCGGTGGTCTTCGTGCAGGACGAGAAAGGCGTCGTTGCGGGCGCAGCCCCTGCGAACGCCGTCAGCCAGAGAGGGGCACAGCTCCATCTGACGGAGACCGGTGGCGTGACACTGGGTGACGACCGGGATGTCGGGCGCCACGTCCTTGACCAGCGCCGACATCAGCCACACGTGGTGGGTCTGGATGAGGCTGGGCCGGAAGCTCTCGATCAGGGGGCCGAGGATATTTCTCCAGGCACGGCGATAGGTTGCCAGCCGGGTCTCGGAGAGCTCCGAAAACCGCGTGCTCGGGTAGGGCATGACGTCGCTCATCCCCGGTACTGCGAAATCGAGCGGCGGCTTGCCGAACAGCAGGGAGTGGATGTGTTCCGCATCGAGCCCGCCGACCTCGGGCCGCGGGTCACTGGCGGGGACGCCGACAACCACCCGTTGCTCGTGACCGGCTGCCGCCGCCCTGCGAACCAGGGCGTCGAGGGTGACGCCGCTCCCGGTCAGGGACGGACGCTGGGAAAGCAGGTGGAGGATGCGCACGGAGACAATCCTAATTCGGAATTCGGAATTCGGAATTCGGAATGCCGGCCCGCACCCCCACCGATATTGGGGGTTCGAGTGTTCAGTTGCGCGCGGATACGGGTCGCGTGCGGCGGAGGTGCCTGGCATCCGGCCCGTCCGACGGGCCGCGTGCCTGGCGAGCCTGCGCTGAAAGGCGGGTTTACTCGCGCATCCGATATCCAGATTGCACGTCTGTGAGAACATGGCTCCATGCAACACGTACGAGATGAGCTTCTGTCCTTGTGGTTCGGTGACAACCCCGTCGACTCCTCGGTGGCGGCCGAAAAGAAGCAGCTGTGGTGGGGCCACAGTGCCGAAACCGACGAGATGCTCCGCGAACGTTTCGGCACGGCGTGTGCGTCCGCTGCGGTGGGCATCCTGAACCACTGGACGGGCTCGCCGCGCGGCCGCCTCGCCCTGATCCTCCTGCTCGACCAGGTCCCGCGCGCCATCCACCGCGGACAGCCCGAGGCCTTCGCGCTCGACGCCGACGCGCGCAGGGTGGCGGAGCAGGGGCTGGCCTCCGGGGCAGACCGATTGCTGCGCCCGATCGAAAGGGTGTTCTTCTACCTGCCGTTCGAACACTCGGAAGAGCTGCTCGACCAGGAGCGGAGCGTCGCACTCTTCCGTGAGCTCGCCGGGTCGATTCCCGAAAGCGATCGAGAAACCTTCGACTACTTCCTCGAATACGCGGTTCGCCACCACGCCGTCGTTCTGCGCTTCGGACGCTTCCCCCACCGCAATGCCGTCCTCGGCCGGCAGTCCACCCCGGAGGAGGTCGCGTTCCTCGAACAACCTGGTTCGTCGTTCTGAGGCGAATCAGCACGCGATTCCCGGGAGGATGCCAGGCACGCCGCCATGATGTTGAGGACAACATCATGCCGGGAGCCAGGCACCTCCGCCGCACGCGGCACGTATCAGCACTCGCTTCCCGTGAGGATGCCAGGCACGCCGCCATGATGTTGAGGACAACATCATGCCGGGAGCCAGGCACCTCCGCCGCACGCGGTCCCACCCACCCTGAGCACTCGGGTGCTCAAGTTCGGTGGGGGTGCGGGCGGGAAATCCGAAATCCGAAATTCGAAATCCGAAATTCCTCCTTATACTGTGCCGATGACCGAGACCGCGTCCACCCCTGAATCCTGCACCGAATGCGGCGGCACCGGCTGGGTTCTGACTGCGAGCGACGGCGTCGAGCTGGTCCGGCGGTGCGGTTGCGCCGAGGGCCGGGTGCGCGAGCGGTTGTTGGCACAGGCGGGAATTCCCGCCCGCTACCGCCACTGCACGCTCGACTCCTTCGAGTTGTGGAATCGGAACGACCCGACCCTGGCGAAAGCCAAACGCCAGGTCCAGGAGTTCGTCGATCTCTTCCCGGGCGACGACAAGGGCCTCCTGTTGATGGGTGCGGTGGGCACCGGCAAGACCCATCTTGCGGTGGCTGCCCTCCAGCAGATCATGAACGAGAAGCGGCCGCCGGTGCACGGGCGCTTCGCCGATTTCACGTCGCTGGTGCTCGAGATCCAGATGACCTTCGACGGGTCGGGATCGAGCCGGGCGATTCTCGAGCCCCTGGTGACGGCAGACCTGCTCGTTCTCGACGAGCTCGGCGCCGGCAAGACCACTCCGTGGGTCATGGATCTGCTCTACTACCTCGTCAACACCCGCTACCTCGAGGGTCGGGTCACCATTTTCACGACCAACTTCTCGGACTTCACCAAGAACCACGAAGAGTCACTCTCCGATCGCGTATCGCAGAGAATCCGATCGCGGCTCTACGAGATGTGCCGGCCGGTCGAGCTGCGCGGACAGGATTATCGGGCCGAGCGCCTCGCCTCCCGTGAGGGGGGCCTGCGGCTGTGAGGGGCGCGGCGGCCGTCTTCCTCGTTGCGGCCTTGGGGGGGTGCGCCAGCGCTCCTCCCGCCCCGGCCCCGGCACGTCCGGCGCCCCCGGGTCCGGCTGCGACCCCGGCGTCCAAACCGGCACCGCCGCCTCTTCCGACCAGGGTCCCGACAGCGCCGCCGCCGGCGGCGATGCCGGCCCGTGACATGGACCCGCCTCTGGTGCGGGTGCTTCTCGAAAGATCGAGCGCACCGGTTGTGCTGCCGCAACCCGGACGCGCCTACCGGGTGACGGTCGGCTCCAAGAGTTCCTGGTTGTGGGGCCCCCTCGAGATAGGGGTGTCCGCGGCGGGGCCGAGCTGGTGGCAGGTGGGCGCGTTCTCGGATGAGGCATCGGTATCCGCTGCGGTCGCGACGATCCAACAGGGCCTCGGTGGTGGAGTGCAGATCAGCCGCGGAGCCACCGCGACCGGGCTGACGAGGCTGCGCGTGCGCTGGACCGCGGCGGCGCCGGCGGATCCCGCAGCCGCCCTGACGGCGCTCGGGTTCCCGGGCGCGTTTCGGGTCGCCGAAACGGGAGCCCTGAGGATCGAAGGTGCGGAAGGGGTGGTCGTAACCGGTACGGGCGAGGTCGTCATCGAGCCCGCCGGCGACTGGCCGGTAGCGGTGGGCGACCGGCGCTACTGGGGGATTCTGCTGGCGCGTGCGGTGGGGAACGAGACTCTCGTCATCAACCAGCTCAACCTCGAGCGGTATCTCCAGGGGGTGGTGCCGGCCGAGATGGGGCCCTCGCAGTTCCCCGAACTCGACGCCCTCAAGGCGCAGGCCGTGGCCGCCCGCACCTACACGGCGGCGCACCTCGGCGATCACGCTGATGAGGGTTGGGATCTCTGCGATACCCCTGCATGCCAGGTCTACAACGGGGTCGGAGTCGAGCATTCTCTGTCGAACCGCGCGATCGCGGAGACCGCTGGGCTGATCGCGGTGTATGACGGTCAGCCCATTGACGCCATGTACACCTCGACCTGCGGCGGCCACACCGAGGACGCCTCGCTGCTCTTCTCGGGCCGCGCCCAACCTTACCTCGTCGGTGTTCGCTGTGCCTGGGAGCGCCCGATCCCGCTGGTGGGAATGGGCGCCGACGGACCGTGGGTATTGACGGTCGATTTTTCGGCTGCGGTGGCCCGCGACGTACTCCAGCTGGCGCCGGGCGCATCACCCGCCGACATCGTGAGCAAGCTGCAGCAGTTCTCGGGCCGGGTGGCGGCGGTCCCTGAGATCACCGGCGTCGCCGGGTATGCGGAGGCGCTGCTGGCTGCGGTCGGCGTGGAACCGCCGGCGGGGATCGCACCTGCTGCAAACGGGCTCGACCGGCTGCTCTTTCTCGCCGATCTCTACATCATTCCCCTCGATCCTCCGACGAACGGGCTCGAGGGAGCCTGGCCGGCGGCGGCGGCGCTCGCCGCCCTCGAGCTGAGCGGCGACCTCGAACGCGACTCCGGGGAGGCGGTCCCGCGACCGGGCGGCGCCGGTATTTTTCCGCGGCGCGCGGAGCACGGAGAGGATCTCCCGATGCCGGTGCCCCTGTGGGAGCGATGGAGCGGCGGGTATCGACGGCGGGCCGCCGCCGAGGTGATGCCGGGCACCCTCCTCGAGCGGCTGCGGCAGGGCGGCCGGGTGGTGGCGCTGACGATTGGCCGGTCCGGAGGCGGCGGCGAGGCGGACCGCCGCTCGGCGTGGCGCGAGTGGGTTCGCGATCGTTCGTGGCCCGAGCTCGAGCGCTCTCTGGGCGTGTCGGATCTGGAACGGTTGACGGTGACCGCACGTTCGCCCTCAGGGAGGGTCGTCGGTCTGGCGGCGGTGAGTCGAACGGGCTCGCTCAAGGAGTACCGGGGTTTCGACGTGCGGCGCGCGCTCGACCTCCCGGAGACCCTGTTCACCATGAACTTGCGAACCACCCCGGAAGGCGAACGGCGCGTGCACTTTCTCGGGCGGGGCTGGGGGCACGGTGTCGGTCTGTGTCAGAACGGCGCCTATGGCCTTGCCCGGTCGGGTATGGAGTTCGAGCAGATCCTGAAGCACTATTACACTGGGATTCAGGTCGTGCGCTGGCCGGGGCCGGCCAGGTGAGGACGAAGGGGAGTGACGGGTTGGAATTCGAAACCAACGGCGACGGAGCGTCCGGGATCCGCCGCCCTGTGATCGCGCGTGAAATCCCGGCGTCGTCGGAGACCGCCTGATGGGAGAACGACCCGTGCTCGATCACATCGGCATCGCCGTCGAATCGATTGCCGAGAGCCGCCGTCTCTACGAGGCGTTGGGGCTCGCCGTCGACGGTGAGGAAAACGTGCCCGGACAGGGTGTTCGGGTGGCGTTCCTGCCGGTGGGCGACGGGCGCCTGGAGCTCCTGGAGCCGACGACACCGGACTCGCCGGTCGCCCGCCACCTCCAAAAACGCGGCCCGGGTCTGCACCACGTCTGCCTCCGGGTGACTGACATCCGCCGGTCGATGGCCGACCTGCGCGAGCGGGGTTTCGAGCTGCTCTCGGAAGAACCGCAGTCGGGGGCGCACGGTTGCCTGGTGGTGTTCGTCCATCCGCGGTCAACGGGCGGCGTGCTGCTCGAACTGTCGCAGCCGGCACGCGCGGGCGGGGACTGAGGGGCACGGACATGGACGGCATCGGCACCGGATCGCTGGTCATCGTGAACTGCGCCAACCCGCGCGAGAAGATGTGGGGCGCGGTCGTGCAGCTGGACACCTCCGGCGCGGTGATTCGAGGCCTCGATCTCGAGGCGGTCGATGACTGGGTGCGGCAGGAGCGGTCGGGCGGCGATTCGCTGATCGGTCCCAGCACCTTCTTCATCCCGATGCACCGGGTGGTGCGGATCGATCTCGACGAAAGCCGCGGCGCTGTGGAGAGCATTGCGGATCGTTATCGCGCGGCGTGCGGCCGTGACGTCCGCGACGCCCTGGTCCCGTGCGACGGAAGCGACGAGTGAGGTCCGTCCCATCGGTTGTCGCCGCGATTGCCGTCGCGGCCTGCGCACTGCCCGGAGTGGCGGCTGCTCAGTACCAGGGGCGCGTGGATGTCGACGCGGTGGTCGTGCCGGTGACCGTGCGCAACAAGGCGGGCAAGGTCGTGACCGGCGTACCGCGCAAGAGTTTCCATCTCCGGATCGACGGCATCAACGTGCCCATCCGGGACCTCGACCTGGAGAGCGACCTGCCGATCAGCCTGTGCTTCATCCTCGACACCTCCGGTTCCATGGCGGGTCACAAGATGAGCGGCAGCCAGCAGCTGATCACCTCCTTTCTGGTGCATCGGCGGCAGGAAGACCAGTTGGCGCTGTGGACCTTCGGCAACGACCAGGTAGTGGAGCGGTTTCCGTTCGGGATGGGGTGGTATCTGCTGCCGCGGGTTCTCGAAACCGTCAAGCCGTGGAGCACGACCGCCCTGTATGACATGGTGCTGCGGGTTCCCGAAACGCTCGAGAAGGCGAGCCACCACCGGCGGGCGGCGATTCTCCTCACCGACGGGGTCGACAACGCCTCGACGATCGGACCTGACCAGGTCATGTCGGTAACGCAGCGCCTCGACACCCCGATCTATGTGCTCGGCGTTGAACCGCCGACCTTTCTCGAGGGTGGAGACGGTCCTTCGTACGAGGAGATCCTCACCTCGATCGCCGATTCCTCCGGTGGCCGCTACCGCCGCATCCCGGCCGCCGCCGAAATGCCCCGGGTGGTGGACGAGATGCTGAACGAGTTGTCGTCGCGCTACATTCTCACCTTCGTCACCTCCGGCGTCGGCCAGAACAAGTGGCGAACCATCGAGGTCACCGTCGACGGATACCAGGCCACGACCCGGTCGGGTTATCTGGGGACGTTGCCCTGACGGGCAACGTCAACCCTGCATCCTGTGAATCCCGCATCCTCCTCGGGCCCTTCCTGGGCCCGAGGAGGTACGGTGTATTACAATTATTCCGACAAAGAAGTCGTCGTTCTGAATCGATTACTCGAAAACCTGAGTGGCGGAGGTATACATGCGCAAGGCTCTTCTCGTTCTGGGCATCTGCATCCTGGCCGTTCCCGCGTGGGCGGGTGGCGGATTCAGCCTCTTTGGCACGTGGACCGAAATCAACGAAGACGCGTCAGCGCCGGGCGCAGGGGTGCGTATTTCGGTCGGCGGGCAGCACTGGGTCGGCGATCTGACGTGGACGTGGCTCGAGGGCCAGGACGACGTCAGCACCATTCCCGGATTTGAAGACAGCATTCAGATCATTCCCACCGATCTCGGCGTCCGTTATCTGTTCAACACCCAGGGCTCGTTCAAGCCCTACCTCGGTGCCGGCGCGACCTTCTTCTACGTCAACCTCAACCGTGGCGACGCTGATAACCCGATTGGCGGCTACGGCATTCTCGGTTTCACTCTCGGGCAGAGCCGGGCCAGGTTTTTTGCCGAGGCGACCTACCGCGTTGGCACTGCCGACGTGACGTATCAGATCTCACCGGTCGCAACCGTGACGGGCTCGATGGATGTGGGTGGCTGGGGAGCCAACGCGGGCGTTATCTGGACGTTTTAGCCGGGTCGTCGGCCTCGACGACGACTGCGGTGCCGTAGGCGAGGAGTTCCGAGGCGCCCTGCATGAGTTCTGACGTGGCAAACCGCGTCATGATGACCGCATTCGCGCCCAGCTCCTCGGCCTCTTCCACCATCCGGTCGAGGGCCTGCTCGCGGGCCTCGGCCATCATCTTTGTGTACTCGGAGATCTCGCCGCCCACGATATTGCGCAGCATGGCCACGATGTCCTTTCCGATATGGCGCGCACGAATCGTGTTGCCCCGCACCAGACCGAGAGTCCGGACCACCCGCTTTCCCACGATGTGATTGTCCGTGATGACGATCATTTGTCCACCTCCCGGTAGCGGTCGGTCTTCGCCAGGGCGATGCGATCCAGGACCACCGAGGTGAAGAGTAGAGCAAGTGCGCTCAAACCGCCAAATACCAGCAGACGCTCGAAGAGGTTGGCCGGCGACTGCCAGAATTGCCACAGTCCGTAGCCGATCACCGCTGCCAGCCACACCAGCGCCAGCGCCCAGCCTGAGCCTCGAGCCAGAAAGCTCGAGGTGGATCGCGGCCGTTCGTCCCACTGGTCGTCGTCGGGTTTCGAGAACTCGGTCGACATGGTCGCCTCCCTGATCGCCTGCAGGTTCGCCAGCAACCCGCGGCAGTGGGCGCAGTCCTCGAGGTGAATCGTGACCTTCTGCTCCGCGGCCTGGGTCAACTCGCCGTCGAGATGTCCCGACAGCATGGTTTCGTCGAATGCGCGGGGGCACTGATCAGGCATCTCTGACCTCCCCGGTGCTGCGCTGCCTGTCACGCACCAGATCGTGAAGGAGCCGGCGCGCCCGATGCAGGCGGGACATCACCGTTCCCCTGGGTATGTTGAGTGTGGACGCGATGTCCGCGTAGGCGAAGTCCTGGTAGTCGCGGAGCACCAGCACCTCGCGGTAGCTGGATGGCAGCTCCTGCAGGCACGCCCAGACCAGCTGTTGCAGCTCGCGACGAACCGAGAGCGCCTCGGGGTCGGGATTTTCGTCCCTCGGTTCGAACCGCAGAGCGTCGTCGTCCGTGGGTTCGAGGGACTCGGTCCTGCGGATGCGGTTGCGGCGGGCGCGGTCGCGAACCAGGTTGCGGACGATCCGCAGCAGCCAGGGGCGGACCGGCCGGGTCGGGTCGAACCTCGCGAGCGAGCGGAAGAAACGCACCATCGCGTCCTGGGCCACGTCGAGGGCGTCGTCGGGGTTGCCGATGAGCTGGAGAGCGAAGACGTAAGCCTGCTGCCGGCAGGTGCGCGCGAGCTCGTCGAGCGCCGTCGTCTCCCCGCGCTGGGCGAGCACGACCATGTGTGATTCAACAGGCAGATCGGCCGCGAGGGCGGCGGGAGCTGGCTGGCGGCTCGTCATGGCAATGCTCACTCCGTTCTGTACGCACCCGGCGTGTGCAAATTCCCGGGCACTCTGCCATCGCCTCGCCCGCCCGAGCAGCGGTCGAGGTCAGCTCGTCGTTCGTCAGTCGAGGGCCGCGAGGGCCGCTTCGTAGTCCGGCTCGGTCGTGATTTCGTCCACCAGCTGTGTGTAGAGGACGACGTCGTTGTCGTCCAGGATCACCACTGCGCGGGCACACAAACCGGCCATTGGACCGTCGATCTGCAGGACGCCGTAGTCACTCGCGAATTTCTTGTCCCGCATCATCGACAGCGGCACGACGTTGGCGAGGCCTTCGGTGGTGCAGAATCGCCCCTGGGCGAACGGCAGATCGGCAGTGATCACCAACACCACTGCATTCGCAAGCGAGGCAGCGGCCTGGTTGAAGTACCGTGCCGAAGCGGCGCAGACAGAGGTGTCGAGGCTCGGGGCGATATTGAGGATTTTCCGCTTGCCGGCGAACGCCTCGAGTCCCACGTCGGCGAGCGAACCGTTGGTGAGCTTGAAGGCCGGCGCGGGACTCCCCACAGTGGGCAGCTGGCCGCTGGTGTTGATCGGATTTCCTCTGAGATGAGTTGTCGCCATTGTACTTCCTTTCGTTACCGGTTCCAGCGTTTTTCGAGGAGGGCGACGACCCGTCCGTATCCCTCCGCGTCGATCGCGTCGAAATGCGCGGGCCGATGCGAGTCGATGTCGAGGACCCCGATCGGCGTGCCGGCGGCGTCGTGGATGGGCACCACGACCTCCGACTTCGTTTTTTCGTCGCAGGCGATGTGGCTCGGGACGGCGTGGACATCGTCGACGACCTGGGTCGCGTCGGCGTCGATAGCCGCCCAGCACACGCCCTCGTGCCGCTCCAGCACCTGGCACGCCACCGGCCCCTGATAGGCGTCCACCACGAGCTCCCCGCCCTTGAGAAAGTAGAAACCGGTCCACGACACCCCGGACACCTTGTGGTGGAGCAACGCGGCGGCGGTGGCGCAGTGCGCCGTGCGGTCGTCGCTCTTCGTCAACAGCTCTGCAAGCTGCTCGGCTATTCGCTCGTAAAGTTTTCTTTTTCCCTCATTATTCACGATCTTCTCCAACGTGTCCGAATGCCCTCGCCGGTTGCGTCTCAGTTCGGCCGATCTGGTGGGATGAAAAATTCGAAATCCGAAATCCGAAATCCGAAATCATGCGGCGTACGATCACATCTCCTCCGGCACCGGGATTCCCAACAATTCCTCCAACAGCACCTGCATCTCGTCGCTGAACAGGGTGAAGACCGCCCTGCGGAGCTTTCGCTTGTCGCCGTCCTCCTCCGGGACGACGGGGTGGTTGTGGTAGAGGCGGTGGAAGAACTGCGCCATCTCATGGGCGTGCTGGGCGAGCAGTGAAAACTCCAGATTGGCTACCGCCTGAGCGACGATCTCGCGGCGGCGGGCAATCTGCAGCACCAGGTCCCACAGATCGTCGTCCAACTCGACGCCCTCGAGATCGGCGATCTCCGAGGGCTCGATCCTGCCCTCGCCGCGGCGTTCGGCGAGCTTGGTGAAGACTTTCTTCGCCCGCACCGCCGAGTACTGGAGATAGGGGCCGGTGTCCCCCTCGAAGGCGAGGGCCTCGTCGAAGTCGAAGGCGAGCACCCGGTTGCGGGACTGTCGGGCCATCAGATAGCGGAGGGCGCCGACCGCGATGGCCTGCGCCCGGTCGGCGACGTCCGCCGGCGCACCGCTGCCCTCGAGGCGGCCGACGACGGCGTCTTCGGCGGCATCCACCAACACGTCGAGGAATTCGTCGGCCTTGACGCCGATGCCGCGGCGCCCCGACATTTCGACGTAGGCCTTGGCCATCTCCTCGTCGCTGAGACCGAACGAGGTTTCGGTCCGCTCCTCGATCACCCGCACCGCGGCCGGCGTCAGGGCCACCATCTCGTAAGCGAAGTGGATCGAGCTGTCGGCGGCCTCCGCGTGGCCGAGCACCCTGACCGCCTCCTTGACCACCTTCTGGGGGTAGGACTGACGGACGTCGATGACGTTGTAGACCCGGTCGCCAGCGCCGAAGGAGCGGCCGGGAAGTTTCTCCCCGGCGGCCGAGGTCGTCTGCACGAGGAGGTTGGAACCGGCGCCGTAGTGCACCGGAGCCGCGGGCCCGGACCGGCGCCAGTCGGCGAAGCCGCGGTATCCGAAGTCGTGGCGCGAGCCGTTGCTGTCCCGCAGCAGGCCGAGCTTCCACAGCTGGTAGGCGATGTCCTTGGCGGTGTAGGTGATGGTGCCGTTGGAGCGCACCAGGATCTTGTCGGGGTCGTCCATGTCGGCGAACTCGGGGCTCGCGGCGAGGGACATCACCCAACACCCCGAGTTCTTGCCGGTGTCCTCGAGCCGAATGGCGCCGGCCTCTTGGAGCAGCACGAAGGCGCGGTCCCAGAATCCGAGCCGGATGATGTCGGACTCGTGCGGCAGCAGATCATAAGGCACGGCGAGGCGCGCCATGGTGGCGAGGTGGCAGCGCACGTTGCCGTCGGCGATGGCAGCCGCGAGCCGGGCCACCGCGCGGCCGTTGAAGACGTCGCCGGCCACCACCGACCCGTGCAGCAGGTGCAGGGCCTGGTCGAGGTCGAGCTCGCCGAACCCCGCTTCGATGTGATGCAGGATCTCGGCGCGGTGGGCGGTGAAGTCGGGATCCTCGACGTAGCGGTTGGTGACCCGCGGGTAGATCTCCCAACACAGGTCGTCAAAGTCCTGCGTCGAGGCAGCGGGCACCCCGTCTCCCGGCGCCCGTGCCATCACCTTGTCGATGAGCTCGTCGCGACGGCAGGGCTCGACCCCGAGACTGGCGGCGAGCTCGGTCTCGGGCAGGTAGAGCAGACCCACCACCACGTCCGCGACCTGGACCCCGGTGTCATCGATGTAATTCTGCACTTCGACCTCGGAGCCGAGGTGGCGCAGACAGCGCACCAGCACGTCGCCGAGCACCGCGTTGCGGAGGTGGCCGATATGGGCGGCCTTGTTGGGGTTGATGTTGGTGTGCTCGACGACGGTCTTGGACGCCACCGCTTCGACCGCATCCGCCCCGCCCCGGAGAAGCCTGGTGAGAAGGCGGTCCCGGTGCAGAAAGAGATTGAGAAAACCCGGACCGGCGATCTCGACCCGCGCCACCTCGTCGGGCCACACCGCCTTTTCGGCGATCGCCTCAGCGATCTGCCGCGGCGCCCGACGCAGGACCTTGGCCAGGGGCAGCGCCCCGGGCCACGCGAGGTCGCCGAGATCGCGCCGCGGAGGCACCTCGAACACCACCTCCTCGGGCCGGTAGTCGAACCCGGCCTCGAGCGCGGCGGCCACCGCCTCCGAAGCGCGTTTCTTGATCGATTGCAGCGGCATCAGCCTCCTCCAGACTCGACGCGCGATTCTACTGCATCCGGGATTCGCCTTTGCCTCACAGGCTTCGCCAGGACGCACTCAGCATCGAGAACCCTCGCGATTCGCGGATCCTCCGGGCGGTTCGTCGGACACGCTGAATCGGCCCTGATGCCTCGACCCTTGGCAAAAAGGCACTCCGGAGGTACCATGCCCCGGCGCCGGTGCAGGATTTCACAAGCACCGGCGTGAGTTCTGAACTGGAGACCCTGATGACTGTCGATCTCAAGGGCCGGTCGTTCCTCAAACTGCTCGATTTCTCTCCCGAAGAGATTCGTTATCTGCTGCAATTGTCAGCCGAGCTGAAGGCGGAGAAGAAAGCCGGCGTCAGCCGCAAGTCACTGGAAGGGCGGAACATCGCCCTCTTGTTCGAAAAACCGTCCACCCGGACCCGCTGCGCGTTCACGGTGGCCTGCATCGACGAGGGCGCGCACCCCGAGTACCTGGGCAAAGGCGACATCCAGTTCGGCAAGAAGGAGACCGTCGCCGACACGGCGCGGGTCCTCGGGCGGATGTTCGACGGCATCGAGTTCCGCGGATTCGCCCACCAGACGGTCGAGACCCTGGCCGAGTACGCCGGCGTGCCGGTGTGGAACGGGCTCACCGACCACTGGCACCCGACCCAGGTCCTGGCCGACGTGCTCACCATGCAGGAGGAGTTCGGCGACCTCAAGGGCCAGACCCTGGCCTACGTCGGCGACGGCCGCAACAACGTCGCCAACTCACTGATGGTGGGGTGCGCCAAGCTCGGTATGCACTGCAGGATCGTTTCGCCCGACGAGCTCTTCCCGGAGGCGGACCTGGCGGCGGCGGTGCGCGAGATCGCCTCGTCGACCGGCGGTTCACTGCTGGTGACCTCGTCGATCGAGGAGGGGGTGGCCGGGGCCGATGCCATCTACGCCGATGTCTGGGCCTCGATGGGGGAGGAGAGCCTGATCGCCGAACGGATCAAGATCCTCGGCAGCTACAAGATCACCACGAAGATGATGGCGATGACCGGCAAGCCCGGCACCATCTTTCTCCACTGTCTCCCGGCCTTCCACAACCTCGACACCGAGGTCGCGAGGCAGAACCCGGGCATCCAGGAGGTCGAGGACGCGGTGTTCGAAGGGCCGCAATCGCGGGTCTTCGACCAGGCGGAGAACCGGCTTCACACGATCAAAGCCGTCATGGTCGCGACCCTCGGGCGCTGACCCCAACACGCATATCGGATGCTGCGCGGCCGGGAAGGGCCGCTGAGAAAGGACCCTCTCATGAAAAAAGTAGTTGTCTTCGGAGCCGGACTCGTGGTTCGCGCTCACGTGCGCTATCTGCTCGACCACGGTTTCCACGTCACCGTCGCCAGCCGGACGGTGAGCAAGGCCGAAGAGATCCTCGACGGCCACCCCAACGGGACCCCGATGGCCTATGACATCACGGCGGAACCCGGGAAGCTCGAGTCGATCATCGCCGACCACGACCTGGCCGTGAGCCTGCTGCCGTGGCAGTTCCACCCGCAGGTGGCGCGCGCCTGCCTCAACGCCGGCAAGCACATGGTGACCACCTCCTACGTCAAAGAGGAGATGCAGGCTCTCGACGCCGAGGCCAAAGCGAAGGGGATCATCCTCCTCAACGAGCTCGGGGTCGACCCCGGTATCGACCACATGACGGCGATGCAGGTGATCGACCGGGTCCACGCCGAGGGCGGTGAGATCACCACGTTCCAGTCCTACTGCGGCGGCCTGCCGGCCCCTGAAGCCAACGACAACCCCTACGGCTACAAGTTCTCGTGGAGCCCGCGCGGGGTCCTGCTGGCGGGTCTCAACACCTCGCGCTACCGCCGGGAAGGCCAGGTCCTCGACGTTCCCGGGCCGGAGCTCTTCGACCACGTGTGGCCGGTCGAGGTCGTGATCGACGGCGTGCCGACCGAGCTCCAGGGCTACGCCAACCGCGACTCCATGCCCTACACCAAGGTCTATGGCATCGATCCCCGCGACATGATGTTCCGCGGTACGCTGCGCTTCCCGAATTGGTGTGCGATCCAGAAGCAGACGGCCCGCCTGGGTTGGCTGCGCACCGACGGCATCGACGGCCTCGAAGGCAAGACCTTTGCCGACCTGACGGCTATGTTGGCCGGGGTCGCGGGGACCGATGGTCTCAAAGCGAACATCGCGGCCCATCTCGGCATCGAGGCCGGCGGTCCCGAGCTCGCCGGAATGGAGTGGCTGGGGCTCTTCGGAAGCGACCCGCTGCCGGGGCCGACGGCGCCGGTGGACATTCTGACCAAACGGATGCTCCAGAAGATGTCCTACGCCGAGGGCGAGCGCGACATGCTGGTCCTCCAGCACACCTTCGTCGCGGAGTTCCCCGACAGGACCGAGCACATCACCTCGACCATGATCGACTTCGGCATCCCGGGGGGCGATTCCTCGATGAACCGCACCGTCGGTCTGCCGGCGGCGGTCGGCGTGCGCTTCATTCTCGAGGGACGCTTCACCCAACCGGGTGTCATCGTCCCGGTGATGAAGGAGTTCTACGAACCCGCCCTCGAGGAACTCGAGCGGCTCGGCATCCAGTTCACGGAACACGTTGAAACGTTGTAACGTTTTAACGTTCAAGCGTTTAACGCCGTTATGGCGGACAGTGGGCCGTGCCTGAGTCGGTCCTCCGTCATCGTGAGCTCGTGGTTTCGGGCTCGATCGACCGCGCCATCCTTCACCTCGGGGCGCCGGCGGCCATGGCAGCGCTGCTCCAGGCCGGCTTTCTTGTCGTCGACACCTTCTGGCTCGGGAGGGTCGGCCCGGTGGCGCTGGCCGCCGCGTCCACGGCGGGGTTCACGATGTGGCTGGCCCAGACCCTCGGGGAGGGGATGGCCTCAGGTTCGGGTTCGGTGCTGGCAGGGGCGGTCGGCGCTGCCGACGAGTCGGGCGCGACCCGGGCGGCCGCAGCCGGCCAGACCCTCGGGGTGTGGAGCGCCGCGATCGTATCGGGCATCGGTTTGCTCGCGAGCCATGCAGTTTTTGTCTTCATGGGCACCGCGCCCGACGTCACGGGCGAGGGTGTGCGTTACATGTGGGTGATCCTCGCCGGGATGCCCGCCTACTTCATTTTCGTCTGGATGTCGGCGGCGTTCCGGGCGGTCGGCGACGCCCGGACTCCGCTCAAGCTGTTGGCGGTCGCCGCCGCGGTCAACCTGGTCGTGGACCCGATGCTGATCTTCGGTGTCGGACCGCTGCCGGCTCTCGGCGTGATGGGGGCGGCCCTCGCCACCGTCGTATCGTGGTCGGTGGCAGCTGCTCGGGGATGGGTCCTCCTGGGCCGGCTCGGCGTCAGACCGCCGGTTCTCGGGTTTCTGACGCCGCCCCTGGCCGAGACCTGGGCGTCATTCAGGGTCGGCTTTCCGCTGGCCGTCGAGGGCGCCCTCTTTTCGCTGATCTACATCCTCCTGACCCGGGTCATCACGACCTTCGGCACCCCCGCGGTGGCCGCCCTCGGCGTGTGCCACAAGCTCGAGGTGCTCAATTACTTCGTGTGCGCCGGGATGGGGGCTGCGGCGACCACCCTCGTCGGTCAGAACCTCGGCGCCGGCGACGCCCGCCGGGCGGTTCGCAGTGCCTGGCGGACCCTGTTTCTGACCTGTCTTCCGGTGGGCGTGGTGACCGTGCTGCTCGTCGCCTTCCCGGAGGCCGCGATCCGCGTCTTTTCGAACGACCCGGGAGTCGTCGAGGCGGGCACGACGTATGTCCTGCTGGTCGGCCTCACCCAGCTCTTCATGGCGGCCGAGGTGGTGCTCCTCGGATCCTTCGCCGGCGCCCAGTGGACCGCCATTCCCGCCGGGATCGAGATCGGTTTCACCGCCCTCCGGGTTCCGCTCGCGATGTGGTTGGTCGCAGGCGGTTGGGGCGTCGAGGCCGTGTGGTTCGCGATCGCCTCGACGACGGTCGTCAAGGGAACTGTGCTCGCTGTCTTGTTCGGAGTTCGCTATGGGAGGGGTAACGTCCGAACGTTTCAACGTTCAAACGTTTGAACGTTTTTCCTGATGCCGTACAATGACCCCGTTCACAATAATCAGACCTCAGACACGGGAGGAATCGATGATCGACACCATTCAAAAGCACCTCGGAGACCGGGCTTCGCTGCTCAGATACAAATGTACCGGCATCAGCAAGGACCAGCTCCACCTGCCGGGGCCTGACTTCGTCGACCGGGTGGTGGCTTCGAGCGACCGCTCGCCGCGGGTGATGGCATCGCTGCAGCGGATCTTCAACACCGGGCGCCTGGCGGGAACGGGTTATCTTTCCATCCTGCCGGTGGACCAGGGGATCGAGCACTCGGGCGCAGCCTCGTTCGCTCCGAACCCGATCTACTTCGATCCGGAGAACATCGTCAAGCTCGCCATCGAGGGGGGGTGCAACGCGGTGGCCTCGACCCTCGGCGTGCTCGGGGCGGTGTCGCGGAAGTACGCCCACAAGATCCCGTTCCTGGTCAAGATCAACCACAACGAGATGCTGACCTACCCCAACGACTACGACCAGACCCTGTGGGCGTCGGTCGAGCAGGCGTGGAACCTCGGCGCGTCGGCCATCGGCGCCACGATCTACTACGGCTCGGACAACTGCCGCCGCCAGATCATGGAGATCTCGGACGCCTTCCAGCAGGCCCACGAGCTGGGGATGGCCACCGTCCTGTGGTGCTACCTGCGCAACCCGGCGTTCAAGAAGGACGGCGTCGACTACCACTCGTCGGCCGATCTCACCGGTCAGGCCAACCACCTCGGGGTGACCATCGAGGCCGACATCATCAAGCAGAAGCAGGCCACCAACAACGGCGGCTACACGGCGATCGGCTTCGGCAAGACCAGCCCCCTGGTGTACGACCAGCTGGTTCCGGACAACCCCATCGAGCTCACCCGCTGGCAGGTGGTGAACTGCTACATGGGCCGCGCCGGGCTGATCAACTCGGGCGGCGCGTCGGGCAAGAACGATCTCGCGCAGGCGGTGGTCACGGCGGTGGTCAACAAACGCGCCGGCGGCATGGGTCTGATCTCCGGCCGCAAGAGCTTCCAGAAACCGATGAAGAAGGGCGTCGCCCTGCTCAACGCGATTCAGGACGTCTTCCTCTGCAAGGATGTCACCATCGCCTAGCAATTCGTCCCGCCGAGGCGGCGTGACGAATTGCAGCAAGGCCCCGCAGCGGCTGCGGGGCCTTGGGGAGGGTTGGAGTTCGTGGCGCTGTCGACGTACCGTGCTGGAGTCGTCTTTTGTGGCGCGGTGGTGGCGATCGTCGGGCTCGTGGGGCCTGCCGGTGCTGACGAAGAGGGAGCCTCACTCCCGACCGCCGACCTGAGCACCGCGTTTGCCGACTGGGCTGCGTGGGAGGCGGAGGTCGCAAACCTCGAGGCGGCGGTCAACCGTTTCGCTGCCCTGTCGGAGGTCGCCCTCGACAGCAGCGAGGACCTTGCTCTGGCGCTGGCGACCCGCGAGGAGGTCTACCGGCGGGCAGCGCAGGTCGAGGGGTACGTCCGGCTCCGGTTGCAGCTCGATGGCGGCGACGAGGAGGCCAGGGTCCGCCAGCAGCGACTCGACGAGATCGATCAGCGCTGGTTCCGGGAGGCCTCCCCCTGGTTTTCTCCCCGTCTCGGCGCGATCGACTCGGCCGTGATTCTCGGTTGGATTGCCGAGAGCGCCGATCTCGCGAGCTACGAGTTTTTCCTGGAGCGACTGGTGGGGAGCAACAAGCACCACCTCGAAGAGCATGACCAGCGGCTGCTGTCGATCGGGTCGGCAGCAGCGAGGCAGCTGCAACGGGCTCAGAACGCGCTGAACACCCTGGATGCTCCGCGGGTCAGCATTGAACTCCAGTCCGGCGAGATCCTCGAGATCACTCCGGCCCGCGCCAAGACCATGCTCTGGGAGCTCGAGAACGCGACGGACCGATCGAATGCCCAGCGGGTCTGGCTCGAGGCCCTTGGCGGGCGGGCCTCAACGACCGCCGTCCTGCTCGAGGGGGTCGTCACCTACAGGAAGATGTCGGCCGAGGCCTACGGCTACGGCTCAGCGCTCGAGGCGGCGTTGGCTGCTGACGACATCCCCACCGAGGCGGTGATCAACCTCATCCAGGCGACGGCCGCGGAGGTCACCGGGCTGCAGAACTACCACAAGCTGCGACGGCGGATTCTCGGGCTCGACAGCTACGACACTGCAGACCGGTTTCTGCCCCTGGGCGCGGCGTTGGCCGAGGTGCCCTTTGGTCGGG
Source organism: Candidatus Sulfomarinibacteraceae bacterium (assembly GCA_963823345.1). Lineage (GTDB taxonomy): Bacteria > Acidobacteriota > Thermoanaerobaculia > Thermoanaerobaculales > Sulfomarinibacteraceae > Sulfomarinibacter. Next base: position 317,260 of record CAWGLE010000022.1, on the reverse strand, counting down.
CCCGTGAGTGGATCATCGAATCGCTCGCCCCACTCGGGATCGAAGTCCAGTCTTTGGTCGCCGCCGCCTTCGACGATGGGTGGATCGACGCCGTCACGCGTCCGGGCAAGCGCGAACACGGTGGGGCGACCTCGGTCGTCGGCCGGCACCCCTTCGTGCTCCTCAACTACGACGGCAATCTCAACTCGATCCTCCAGCTTTCGCACGAACTCGGGCATGCGGTCCACAACAAGCTCTCGAGCGATGCGCAACCGTACACCTACTCACACCCTTCAAGCCTGACGTCGGAAGCGGTCGGGATCCTGTTCGAGACCCTTCTCGTCGACGACCTGGTCCATCGAAGGCTCGACGGTGCATCCGCTGACGTGGCGATCCAGAGCCTGCTTCGAGGCTTCTACCGCACAGTTCTCGAAGCGGATTTCGAACTCTCGCTCTACACCGAACCGCCGGTGTTCTCGTCCGCAGGTCTCGGCGCGCGTTACCTGGAAACCCTCAAGGCATTCTACGGAGACACCATCGTCTTCCAGCCCTGGGACGGCGGCGGGTGGCTTCAGACACCGCACTTCTTCTCCTCTCCGCTCTACCTGCCGAGATACGGGCTGGCGACGGCGGCGGCGGTGAAACTCGTTGCCGATCTGAAATCGCCTGATCCCGCGTCGGCGGCCGCCGCCCGGGATCGCGTCATCGCGCTGCTGTCCGCGGGGGGGAGTGACGGGCCACTCGTCCTGTTGAAGAACGCCGGCGCCGATCTCGAGCAACCCGAGACGATCCTGGCGGTCGGCCAGCGCCTCGACCACCTCGTTGCCGAGCTCAAGAGCGAACTGGCTCAGCCATAGACTGCGACCCTTGACCTCTGGCCTCGCTTCTTTCTCCCCCAAAACCCCTGAGCGATTCTGAAGGTGGGCCAAGGCCCACCCTACTTCGGACCCGCACTTCCGATTCGAAATCGTACGTAATCGAATCGAGCATCCAGTATCTGCGTCTATCTGAGTAATCTGCGGTGACTCGTGGCCGGGGGCGCGCTGCGCCGGCCTCCGGCCGATTGCAAGCCCCACAGCAAAAAATACCCCCGCTGGAGGGGCGGGGGCAGGAGGAAAGGGAATGAATCGACTCTACATAATTGCGTAAAGAGGAGTCTTTTCGCCGGAACGGATGGCCGCTCCCTTGGCCGCCACGGTCGGCAGCGCGCGGTAGGCAAAGTGGATCGCGGTCTGGATCTTGTTGTGGTAGAAGGCGGCCTCCTCGTTGCCCTGGAGAAACGCCTTGTACGCTTTCTTGTCGTCGGTGCCGACGCCTTTTTCAGCGAGAATGGCGGCGAGTTTCTCCTTGGCGAGGATGGCCTGGTCCATCAGGAGGTGGGCGCCGAACACCGTGCCGACCATGTCGAGCAGCGGCGGCGCGTTGAGCAGGATCAGCTGGACGGCGTCGGGGCGCTTGGTGATCTCCTTCGAGATGGTCTCGATCTGTTTGAGAGCCGCGGCCAGCATCCACGCCGGCTCCATCATCTCGGGGTCTGATTTGAGCTTCTTGAAGGTCGACTCGGCCATGCCCAGCAGCTCACGAATCGTCTGGCCGTTGTTCATCGGCAGCTTGCGCGCGACGAAGTCGAGGGCCTGGATGCCATTGGTGCCTTCGTAGATACACGCAATTTCGACGTCCCGCATGAACTGCTCGGCCGGATAGTCGCTCGTGTAACCGTAGCCGCCGTGGACCTGCAGGCACCAGTGGGTGACCTGGACGCCCCACTCGGAGCACCAGGCCTTGCAGATCGGAGTCAACATCTCGACGTAGCTGTGGTAGCGCTCGCTTTCCTCACCCTCGGTGAGGTGGGCCTGATCGAGATAGTACGAGGTCTGGTAAAGGATCGCCCGCATCGCCTCGGTGTAGCCCTTCGAGATCAGGAGCATCCGGCGCACGTCGGGGTGCTCGATGATCGGCACCTGCGGCGCCTCGGGGTTTTTGAATTCTTTCCAGCTGCGGCTCTGGAGCCGCTCGCGGGCATAGGACAGGGCCTGCTGGTGGGCGGCCCCGGCGGCGGAGAGGCCCTGCAGCCCGACGTCGATCCGGGCGGCGTTCATGAGGTGGAACATGAGCTTCATGCCCTGTTCCTCCTCGCCGAGCAGGAAGCCCCGGCAGCCGTCGTTCTGGCCGAACACCAGGGTGCAGGTGGGCGAACCGTGGATGCCCATTTTCTCTTCGATGTTGTTGGTGAAGACGTCGTTGGGCTCTCCCAGCGAGCCGTCGGCGTTGACCCGGATCTTGGGAACGATGAAGAGCGAGAGCCCCTTGGTGCCGACCGGCGCCCCCGGGGTGCGGGCGAGGACGAGGTGGATGATGTTCTCGGCGAGATCGTGGTCGCCGCCGGTGATGAAGATCTTCTCGCCGGTGATGGCGTACGACCCGTCGTCCTGTTTGACCGCCTTGGTCTTCGAGGCCCCGACGTCCGAGCCGGCCTGGGCCTCGGTCAGGCACATCGTCCCGGTCCATTCGCCCGAGTAGAGCTTCTCGATAAACAGCGCCTTGTCCTGGTCGGTGCCGAAGCCCTCGATCATGGCCCCGGCGCCGCGGGTCAGCATCAGAGTCAGCGACATCGAGACGTTGGCCCCGTTGAAGAACTCGTTGACCGCCGTGCCCACGGTTTCGGGCAGACCCATGCCGCCGAACTCCGGGCTCGCCAGGAGACCGATCCAGCCGCCCTCACAGACGGTCTTGAAAACCGGTTTGAAGGACTCCGGCAGGGTGACCTTGCCGTCGGCGTACTGGGCGCCGATGCGGTCGCCGTCTTCATTGACGGCGGCCATCTGTTCCTGGGCGATCTTCAGTCCTTCGTCGAGGACCATGCCGATGTTTTCTTCGTCCCAGTCGGCGAATTTCTCCGCCTCCAGCATTTTCCCGATCTTGATCCACTCGAAGAGCTGGAACTTGATGTCACGCAAATCTACTTTGTAATCCACAGCTGGCCTCCCGCGGGAAAATGAAATGATTTCTCAACATGAATGAACACTCATTCATTCTCTCCGAAGTGCGGCACGATTGCAAGGATTTTTTGTCAAGCTGCGGCAATTCCGGCGATGAAGGGCCGCTCCACGGCCCTTCATCGCCGGAATTGCAGGAAAGCCGGCCTCTCGGCCGGCTTTTGAATGTCGATATGTGCGAGATCAGTTGCGCCGCGGTCCGCGGTCGCGGCCGCGGCCCCGGTGGTCATCGCGTCCACGACCGCCGCCGGGACGGCCACCGCGGTCTCCCCTGGGGGGACTGGTGTCGCGTTCCGGGATCTCCTCGCCGCGCTCCCGCGCTTCGTCCTCGAGGATGACGCGCCGCGAGAGCTTGATGCGGTCGTTGGCGTCGATGTCGATGATGCGGACCCGGAGCTCGTCGCCCTCGTTGAGCACGTCGCGGATGTCGGGGATCCGCTCGAGGGAGAGCTCGGAGATGTGGACCAGCCCGTCGCGCCCTGGGAGTATTTCCACGAACGCTCCGTAGGGCTCGATGCGGCGGGCGACGCCGTCGAACTCCTCGCCGATCTGCGGCTGCTTGGTCAGGCCCTCGATCATCTGGATGGCCTTCTGGGCGGCCTCCATATCGGCCGTGGCGATCTGGACGGTGCCGTCGTCCTCGACGTTGATCTTGGCGCCGGTGGTGTCGACGATGTGGCGGATCATCTTGCCGCCGGGGCCGATGACGTTGCGGATCTGATCGACGTCGATCTTGATCTGGATGATGCGGGGGGCGAACGGCGAGATATCCTCGCGACCCTCGGTGATCGCCGAGGCCATGATGTCGAGGAGCTGGAGGCGGCCCTTGCGCGCCTGTTCCATGGCCTCCTCGAGGATGTGGCGGCTCAGCCCCTCGACCTTGATGTCCATCTGCAGGGCGGTGATGCCGTTGGCGGTGCCGGCGACCTTGAAGTCCATGTCGCCGTAGTGATCCTCCTGGCCGGCGATGTCGGTCAGAACGGCGTACTTGTCGCCTTCGGAAACCAGACCCATGGCGATCCCGGCCACCGCGCCCTTGAGCGGGGCGCCGGCGTCCATCATCGACATCGAACCGCCGCAGATCGAGGCCATCGACGAGGAGCCGTTGGACTCCAGGATGTCCGACACGATGCGGAGGGTGTAGGGAAACTCCTCCGGGGTCGGGAGGACCGGCAGCAGGGCCCGCCGTGCGAGGGCGCCGTGGCCGATCTCACGCCGTCCGGGGCCGCGCAGGAACTTGACCTCGCCGACCGAGAACGGCGGAAAGTTGTAGTGCAGCATGAAAGCATTGCGGGAATCGCCCTCGAACGCCTCGACGAGCTGGGAGTCATCCGATGTGCCGAGCGTGCAGGTCACGAGGGCCTGGGTCTCGCCGCGGGTGAACAGGGCGGAGCCGTGCGAACGTGGCAGGACGCCGACCTCGCAGGTGACCTTGCGGATCTCGTCGAAGGCGCGTCCGTCGAGGCGCTTGCGCTCGACGAGAATGGTCTCGCGGGTGATCGCCTTGATCATCGAGTGGAAGATGTTCTTGACCCACGGGGTCTTCTCGTCAGCTTCCTCCGGGGACAGTTCGGCGAGGGCCTTTTCACGCACCGCATTGGCCGCGTTCTTCTGCTCGAACTTGCCGCGAACGTTGAGGGCGTCACGCAGTTCGCCGGTCCAGCGGCTGCGGATGGACTCGGCGAAATCGGCCGGCCACGGGTCGGATGGAGCCTCGAAGGGCGTTCTCACGACGTTGAGCTCGGCCACGAATTCGCGCTGGAGGGCGATGATCTTCTTGATCTCGCGGTGGGCGAGATCGAGCGCGTCGAGGATGACCGACTCCGGCAGTTCGTTGGCGCCGCACTCCACCATCGCCAGCGCATCGTCGGTTGCCGCGACCGTGAGGTCGAGATCGCTCAGTTTCTGCTGTTCGTAGGTGGGGAAGACCACGAATTTCCCGTCGATGCGGCCGATACGCACGCCGGCGATGGCTTTTTCAAAGGGAATCTTGGCCGCCATCAAGAGGGCCAGTGACGAGCCGGAGATGCCGTAGATGTCCGGGCAGAATTCGTTGTCGGCCGAGATCACCCAGGCGATGACCTGGGTCTCGCGGTAGTAACCGTCCGGGAACAGTGGTCTGAGACCGCGGTCGATCAACCGGCAGGTCAGGATCTCCCGTTCGGTCGGCCGCCCCTCGCGTTTGAAGAAGCCGCCGGGTATGCGGCCACCGGCATAGGTGTTTTCGCGGTAGTCCACCGTCAAGGGCAGAAAGTCCACCCCCTGACGCTGGCCCTCCTCGGAACACGCGGTGACGAGAACCATGGTGTCGCCCATACGGACGACGGTCGACCCGTCGGCCTGCTTGGCGATCTTGCCGGACTCGAATTGCAGGATCTTGCCGTCGATCTCGACGGTCTTCGTGATGACGTTCATTCAGTTTTCCAATCTTCAGGCGCGCGTCATCAGACCCTCTATTCTGCCGCCTCTGCAGCAGTAAGAGGGTCCGATACGCATCTTCCTGGGGTAATCAGTGTATTAGCCCCTGAGTCCCAACCGCTCCACGAGCTCACGATAGCGAGTGATGTCCTTCGCCTTCAGGTACTCGAGGAGCCGGCGACGGCGGCCGACCAGACGCAACAGGCCACGGCGGGAGTGAAAGTCCTTCTTGAAGCTCTTGAAGTGCTCCGTCAGGAACTGAATCCGGCGGGTCAGCAGCGCGATCTGCACCTCCGGCGAACCGGTGTCGTTCGGGTGGGTGCGGTACTCGTCAATAATTGTCGTTTTCTGGGCGTCAAAGTGACTCATCCATTCCTCCACTGTCCTCCGGTGGCGAGGAGGCATCGGTACGGTAGCAGGAAGCGGCTGTTCTCGCAACATTTCGGTGTGTTCATTGTGTTATTTCCGGCGTGGGCGGCCGCCTTCGGACGACCCCAGGACCATCTCCGGGGCGACGTTGAGCGTACGCCCGCGAGCCAATACAGCCTTCACCGTACCGATCCCGAGCAGGCTCCGGGCGGCGTTCCGGACGACCACGCTGGCGCCGTTCTCGACTCCGGTCAGCCCTGGACTGAACACCACGATCTCCTGGCCGTGGACAAAGCGCTCCGCAGCTGCGGTGTTGAGATCGATCTCCGGGAACGGCAGGGCGATCGCCTCCATCGGGGTCCACGCGGGGCTGCCGACGACGTCTTCGGGCGATTTCGCGCTGTCGAGAGCGTCTTGAGGGAGGGCGTCCGCCGCGGTGTAGGGGCCGATAGAAGCTCGGTGCAGGTTCTGCAGGAAGGCGCCACAACCGAGCTCGACCCCGATGTCATGGGCCAACGACCGCACGTAGAATCCGGTCGAGGTCGTGGCATCGACGGCAAGCGCATCCGGCGCCGTCACTCGAATGCTGAGTTCTTCGACCCGCACCGTCTTGGGTTCGGGGTTGACCTCCTCGCCGTTGCGGGCCAGTTCGTACAGCTTCTTGCCCTGGACCTTTTTTGCGGAGTACGGCGGCGGCACCTGTTCGATCTCGCCGCTGAACTGTGCGGTGAGGCGAGCGATGACCCCATCATCGAGGACCGGTGGTTCGCCCCGGGGATCCCCGGCTTCACCCTCGCCGTCGTAGGTCGTCGTCGCGTGGCCGAGCCGCACCTCGCCCAGATACCGTTTGTCCCACTTGAGGAGAAACTGCTGGAGGCGGGTCGCCTGTCCGACGCACAACAGGAGCAGGCCCTCCGCGAGTGGGTCGAGGGTCCCGGTGTGCCCGATGCGCCGTTCGCCGAGAGCTTTGCGCGCCATGTCGACGACATCGTGGGAGGTCGGGCCGGCCTTCTTGAAGACCGGCAGGAGTCCGTTGAATTGCGACGGACGGCGGCGGCTCAAAGCACGCCCCCGAGAGCTGCCGCCACGGCCGAAGAGACGTCGTGCTCCACCTTTGACAGCTCGCCTTGAACCGCGCACCCCGCGGCGTTGACGTGACCGCCCCCGCCGAAGGACTCCGCCACCGCGCGAACGTCGACATCGCCTCGCGACCGCAGGCTCACCCGAACCGTGCCGTCCTCCCATTGTTTGAAGTAGGCGACGGCCTCGACGCCGGCGATCGAACGGGGGATGTTGACGATCTCCTCGGTGTCTTCGGGGCCGGCGCCGGCGCGCTCGAAAGCACTGCAGTCGGCTGTGATCACGGCCAGCTTGCCGCCGCAGAAGATTCTCAGGGTCTGCAGTGCCTCGCCGAGCAGGCGGACCGACGCCAGGCTGCGATGGTTGTGGACCCAGTTGGCCACCCGCGACGGGCGGGCGCCGGCGTCCACCATCCCGGCGGCGGCGCGAAAGGCGCGGCTGGTGGCGTTGGAGTAGCGGAAATCCCCGGTGTCGGTGGAAAGGGCGACAAAAAGGTTGGTCGCGGCGTCTGCCGACGGCACCAGTCCGGCTTCCACGTACATCAACCACACCATCTCGCCGACCGCGGGCGACTCCTCGTCGAGGAAATTGACGACTCCGTAGGCCGGGTTGGCGGGGTGGTGGTCGATGTTGAGGATCGGCACCCGGGTCAGACCTTCGTAGCCGGTGCGGTCGAGGCCCGGGCACTCTACCGTGATCACGAGATCGTAGGCCGAGGGGAAGTCTTCAGGCAGCTCGTCGGCGATCTGGATGCGATCCGCGCCGGGGAGGTTGGCGAGGTTGGCAGGTGTACGGTCGCGGTTGACGATGACCGCCTGCACGCCGAAACGGTCCGCCATCTCGGCCAGCCCGAGCTCGGAACCGAGGGCATCGCCGTCGGGGTTCCGATGGCAGGTGATGAGTACGCGATAGGCTTCTTTGAGACGCCGGACGGCATCCGCGGGGTGGGTGCTCTTGAGGGTCACTGATCGCTCCCCCGGTCGGAATGCGGGCCGCCGTCGCCGGGCAGCATGCCCTCGTCCGCGAGCCGGTCGAAGAGCCTTTCCATGCGGTCGCCGTACTCATAGGAGGTGTCGCGAAGGAATTCCAGTGATGGCACCACCCGGAGCCGCATCCTGGATCCGAGCCGCCGGCGCATGAAGGAGGCCGCCGCCGCAAAGCCGTCACCGGCCTGCCGCTCGCGTTCCTCATCGCCGATGACCGAGAAGAACACCCGTGCCTTGGAGCGATCCGCCGACAGCTTGATGCCGGAAACCGTGACCTGAGAGAGCCGCGGGTCGTTGACCTCGAGGAGCAACAGGTCGGAGAGCACCGCCCGGATCTCGCCCTCGAGGCGCGCGTTGCGTTCGTATGACTTGTCCTGCATTGTTCGTTCCTTCCGCGCAACGTCACACCTGGATGACGTCGACCTCCCAGCTCAAGACGTGGCCGCTCCAGTGGCTGTTGACCGTCGCCTCGACCCTCTGCAGCCTCGCCTCGGCGTCGACGTGGCTCGTCGACAACGCACAGATCGTGATGTGTGCCCGTTGGTAGAGATCCTGGTGACCGGCCTCGATCACCAAAACCTTGTGACGGTTTTTGATTTTTTCGACCAGGCTGCGGACCGGGCCGCGCTTGGCTTTCAGACTCCGCGCTTCGGGGACGTGCAACTCGAGGTGTGCAACGGCGACGTAGGTTTCTCCGCTCAAAGTCCCGCCATTTCGGGGGCCCACACCCCCGGCGTGTTGCGCCGATCAGAGCTCGGGCGCGATTTCGACCATTTTGTACGCTTCGATGATGTCGCCTTCCTTGACGTCCTGGTACCGCTCGAGACCGATGCCGCACTCAAAGCCTTGGCGGACCTCGGAGGCATCGTCTTTGAACCGCCTCAGCGACGCCAATTCGCCCTCGTAGATCACGACGTGGTCGCGGATGAGGCGAATCTTGGCGGTGCGGGTGATCACACCCTCGAGGACGTGGCTGCCGGCGATGGCGCCGACCTTCGGCACCTTGAAGACTTCTCTGACTTCGGCGCGGCCGAGCTCCTCCTCCTTGAATTCCGGCTCGAGCAGGCCGACCATCGCCTTTTTCACGTCGTCCACCAGATCGTAGATGACGGTGTAGAGCCTGATGTCCACCTGCTCCGTGACGCCGAGGTCGCGGGCCGTACGCTCGGGCCGCACCGCGAACCCGACGATGATGGCGTTGGAGGCGGACGCCAGCATGACGTCGTTGGTCGTGATGGCGCCCACTGAACCGTGGAGGACGTTGATCTTCACCTTGTCCGTGCTGAGGCTGATCAGGGTCTCGCGGAGCACTTCGACCGAGCCCTGGACATCCGCCTTGATGACGATGTTGAGCTCGCGGCCCTCGCTCTCCGCGATCGAGTCGAACAGGTTTTCGAGGGACACCTTGCGACCGGCGGTCAGGCCCTCCTCGCGGTCCCGTTGGCTGCGGTAGTTCGCGACCTCGAGGGCCTTGGCCTCGCTTTCGGTGCTCTGGAGGACGTCGCCGGCGGCGGGGACGGTCTCGAAACCGGTGAGTTCGATCGGATCCGACGGTCCGGCGACATCGATCCGCGCGCCGGTGTCGTCCGCGATGGCGCGGACGCGACCCCACGTCGAACCGCAGAAAAAGTAGTCGCCGACCTCCAGTTTGCCCTGCTGGATCAGGACGGTGGCGACGATACCGCGCCCCTTTTCCTTGCGCGCCTCGAGCACGACGCCTCGCGCCGGACCCTCGGCCGACGCCTTGAGGTCCTTCATTTCGGCGACCAGCAGAATCACGTCCAGGAGGTCGTTGATGCCCTGCCGCTTCTTGGCCGACACGTCCACCGACGGCACATCGCCGCCCCACGACTCGACCAGGACCTCGTATTCGGCGAGCTGCTGTTTGACGCGATCCGGGTTGGCGTTCGCTTTGTCGATCTTGTTGATGGCGACGATCAGCGGCACCTTGGCGGCGCGGGCGTGGGTGATGGCCTCCTTCGTCTGCGGCATGACGCCGTCGTCGGCAGCGACCACCAGTACGACGATGTCGGTCACCTGGGCGCCGCGGGCGCGCATCTGGGTGAACGCCTCGTGCCCCGGGGTGTCGACGAACACCACCATCCGCCCGTCTGCCGATTCGATGCGCGAAGCCCCGATGTGCTGGGTGATACCGCCCGCTTCCGTTTCGGCAACGCGGCTCGATCTGATGGCGTCGAGCAGCGAGGTCTTGCCGTGGTCCACGTGGCCCATCACCGTTACGACCGGCGGGCGCGGGAGCTGCGGGCCCACTTCTTCCAGGCTCTCCTCGCGCTCGTACTCGATGAGCTCTTCCGCCGTCGCCACCATCGCCTCGATGTCGAGATCGGCGCAGATTTCCTCCGCCAACTCGTGCGGCAGCGACTGGTTGGTCGTGACCATCATTCCCTTCTGGATCAAGAGCCCGAGAAGGTCCTTGGCGGTCACATTGAGCTTCTCCGCGAGCTCCCGGGCGGTGACCATCTCGGAGAGGATGATCGGGCCTTCCGGTTTCTCGTCGTCCCTGAATTGGATCGTCCTGGTCGGTTTGGGCGGGGCGGTCCGAACCTCTTCGTCCTGACGCCGCCTCCGGCTCTTTTTGGTGGGGCGCCCTGCGGTCGGGCGCGGCGCCGGCCGGGTGGCGGCACCACCCTCCTGCTGGCCCTTGAGCTTCTGTTCCTCGAACTTGGTCAGCAGTTCGCGGATCTCCTTGGCGTCCGCTGCGGCCTTCGCCTTGCGGCCGGCGGTCTTGCTGTCGACTGCCACCGTCTTGCGTTTTTTCTCGACCTTTTTCTGATCCGCCAACCGCTGGCGGATCTCGTCCGGGGAAAGCTCGCGCAGACTCTGCTCGAGCGGCGTCTTGGCGCGGCTCGGACGAACCCGTTTCGGCGAGTGTTCCTCTTCCTCGTCCCCCCGCCGGGCGGTCAGCTCTTCCTCGGTGACCTCCACCTCGGGTTTGACTTCGACATCCTCGTCCTCGCCGTCCTCGGCCTCGGCTTCGAGATCCTCGTCGACAAGGCCATCGACCTCGGGCGCCACTTCAACCGCAGCCACCTCGTCGGGAAGCTCCTCGGCGACGACCTCAGCGGCCTCTACCGTCGAGTCCTCGTCCTCGGTCTCGGGGCGCTTCTCCGGGATGACCTCCTGGATCTCTTTTTCGGTGTCCACGACCTGGCGACGCCGGCGTCGGGCCAGCCGGTCCTTGGCGGAGATCGGGGTGGTCTCGTCCTCTTTCGGCTCACTGCGAACGATGACCTCACGCGGGCGGCGTTGCAGGGTCTCACCCGTGATGATGGCCCGCACCGTGGAAAGATCGAGGGTGTCCTCCTCGCCGGCCACTGTCACGCCGATAGAGCGCAACTTGAAAATCAGCTCTGTCGCTGAGATCCCCATGGTGTGCGCGAGGTCGACGACTCGGAGTTGCTGCATACGGTCACTCCTCTCCGACGACGGATTCTGCTGCGTCGGAAAGACTCTCCTCGAGGGTCTGGGTTGCCATACTGAGGAGTTTTTTCGCGGTCACCGGTCCGATGCCCGGGATGGTCGAGAGTTCGCTCGCGTCGCGCGCGAGGATGTCCTGCACCGTGTGGATGCTGTGGCCCTCGAGACGTTCGCGGAGGCGGTCGGTGAGCATTTCCATGTCTTCGAGTGGAATCAGCTCGTCGTACGACACCGGGACTCCCGCAGACGCGAGCTCGGGAATCGCGTCCTCTTCGGAGATGCCTTCCATCTCGCGCAGCATCGACGCCAGAGCCGACGCGAGTTCGTCCTTGACCGCTTCCTGGCTCTTGATCTCGATACGGCAATCGAGGAGCTTCGATGCCAACCGGACGTTTTGTCCACGTTTGCCGATGGCCAGCGAGAGCTGCTCGCTGCCGACAATGACATCGAGCACCGTTTCCTTGCGCTCCTCCATCATCGGCGCGCCTTTTTCGTCGAGCACGGGCCGCCCGTCCTCATCCCGGACGACCGCCTTGATGAGCTCTTCACGGACCGCCACCCGGTTGATCTTGGCGGGTGACAGGGCGTTCTGGGCAAAGGTGACGGTATCGCTGTTGTACGGGATGATGTCGATCTTCTCGCCCTTGAGCTCGCGCGTGATCGCCTGCACGCGGGACCCCTTGAGACCCACGCACGCGCCCACCGGATCGACGTCCGAATCCCTCGAGGTGACGGCCACCTTGGCCCGTTCTCCGGGTTCGCGGACGCACCGCTTGATGATCACGGTGCCGTCATAGATCTCCGGAACCTCCATCTCGAGGAGCTTTTCGAGGAGGACGGGCGACGTCCTGGAGAGCACCACCTGGGGACGGTTGGCATCCATTGTGATGTCGACCACCACCGCGCGGACCCGGTCGCCCTGGCTGTAGCGCTCGTGGCGGACCTGGTGGCTGCGCGGCATCACGCCTTCGGTGTCGCCGAGCTCGACGATCAGGGACCCACGGTCCATCCGCTTGACGATGCCGTTGATCATGTCGCCGACGCGGTTCGAATAGTTGCGGAAGACGACCGCCCTTTCGGCCTCGCGAACCCGTTGAAAGAGCACCTGGCGCGCGGACTGCGCTGCGATGCGGCCGAGCACCGACGTGTCGAGCGGTTTGAGCTTGACGACGCCGCCGATCTTGGCCGTCGGATCGATGGCGAGCGCTTCCTCGAGGGTGACCTCGATCTCCTCGTCCTCGACCTCTTCGACCACGGTGCGCGCGGTCCACGATTCGACCTCGCCGGTCTCGACGTCGATCGAAGTGAAGACGTTTCGCTCCTTGTAGTGTTTGCGCGCGGCCGACGAAATCGCCTCCGCGACCGCGTCCACGAGCGTGTCGGCCTCGATGTCGCGCTCAGCGGCCATTTGGCGTACGAGCAAATTGATGTCGAGCTTCATGAACGGGTTTTCCCTTCCTTCATGATCGAGTTCCAGTCCACTTCGAGGCGGGCTTCGAAAATCTCGTCATACGGCAGATTCACGAGCTGGCCGTTTTCGACGACCAGCCTCACGGTACCGCCGTCGAACAGCCCAGCGAGCTCACCGTTGAGAAGCCGGTGCTCGCGGTAGGTCGGTTTCATGCGAATTGTGACGCGGCGGCCGGCGAAACGCTCGAAATCGGCCGCGCTGTAGAGCTTCCGGTCAAGCCCGGGGGAAGAGACCTCGAGGGTGTAATGATGCTGGATCGGATCCTCGACATCGAGGATCGCCGATGCCTGCCGCGACACCGATGCGCACTTTTCGAGGCTGGCCCCATCCGGGCCGTCGATCACCAGCCGCAGGACGGTCTTCGGGCCGGAACCCACGACTTCCGCCGCGAGCAGCTCGAGCCCTTCACCCGCCACCAGGGCGGCGAGTTGGTCCTGGACTGTCCGGTCGATCTTCATTCTGCTCCCCGCTGCAGAAAAAAAAGTGGGCCACGGGCCCACTTTCCATTCGAAAGCAGCAGCGCGTTTTATAGCACATGGGCGTCCGGAGCGCAAGGACGGGGAACCCCTCCAGGGATGCCGTTCCGGCTTCGCGGAGGCGGTCTTCCGACGTGAGCATGCTGGTGCTTACCGCGTTGTTGCCCGTGAGTGCCCCCTCAAACGATGGTTGGGCCCGATCGTCGAGCTCGCCGGATTCAACCCGAGATCCCAACATCGTTTGAGACGGCCTGCCGGTGAACGCGCTCGGTTGCCAGCCGTTCGGGCGGCAGCCCCTGCGGCCGAGACCGCATCCGGCATCCGAGTTTCCGCCTACAATGCCCGGATGTCGTGGATCGAGGACGAGATCGGGGCGCGCGGAAACGCGGTGCCGTTCGAGGAGTTCATGGAGCTGGCGCTCTACGACCCCGTCCACGGCTACTACTCTTCGCCCTCTCCCCGGTATGGACGAGCCGCCGACTACCTGACCGCGCCCACCGCATCCGCGTGGTACGCGACGGTGGTGGCCCGGCTGGTGCGCGGTCTCGCGGCCGGCCTCCGGCCGATCCGGATCATCGACCTGGCGGCGGGTGACGGTAGCTTCCTGGCCGGTCTCTGCCACGCGGTCGGCGAGCACGCGCCGGAGGTCATTGACGGCGTGTTTGCTGTCGAGCGGTCCGGTGCCATGCGTCGGCGGATCGTCGAACAACGCGGGGGAGCCGGGGTGGTCTGTGTCGCTGGTCTTGGCGAGATCCCGCCGCCGACGGGGCCGACCCTCATCCACGCATCGGAGCTCTACGACGCCCAACCGGTCGCACGGGCGGTCGGTCGGGACGGCGGCCTCCGTGAAATGTGGGTCACCGTTGCACAAGGGATCCTGGCATGGTCGGAGCGTCCACCCCGTGACGAGGTGACGGCGTACTTCGGCAACCACGGCGTGGTGCTCGAAGAAGGCCAGATCGCCGAGGCCAATCTGGGGGCTGTGGCGTCGCACAGGGAGGCCCTGCAGGTTGCTGGCGCCGACGGGCTGATGCTGGTTCTCGACTACGGCTATGAAACCGTCCGGCTCTACAACGCCCGTGGACGTCGGGGCGGTTCGTTGGCCACGTTTCGACAGCACAGGGTTGGCCGCGATCCGTTCGAGGCCCCGGGAGAGTCGGACATCACCGCCCACGTCAACTGGGACGACCTCCGGGCCGCCGGCCGTGAGGCGGGCTGGGTGGAGATCGGGCTGTGGCCGCTGGCCGAGTTTCTGGTGCGGGCGGGACTCGCTGCGGAACTCGAGGAGCGGGGCCTCGGAATGGAGGCGGAGATCGATGCCTCCACCTTTTCAGCACGACAGGAGGTCAAGCGGCTCCTCGATCCCGATGGTATGGGGTCGGATCTCAAGGTGCTGGTGCAGGCGCAACGGCGCCATGGTCGACATCGCGAGCAGATCTGCTCGCGATGTCGACCGAGTTTTGAGTTTTGAGTTTTGAGTTTTGAATTCCCGCCCGGCCTCCCCCCGACAATAAGAGTTCGAGTGCTCAGGGTGGGTGAAAGAATGCGCGGCGGAGGTGCCTGGCTTCAGCCTGGCACCTCACGGGAAGCGCGTGCGGATACGGCCCGCGTTCGGTTGTTCGGAGGCGGTCTCCGTTCGTCCTACTCAGCCCCCCGCAACTCCTCGAGCAACCCCTGCACCGCCGGCACGAGATCGGTGATGGGCGTCATCCGTTTCTCGCCGTCTTTGCGCAGGCTGACCTCGGCCTCACCGTTGTCGAGCCCGCGCTGGCCGATCACCACCCTGACCGGGAACCCGATCAGATCCATGTCGTTGAACTTGACTCCCGGGCGTTCGGGACGGTCGTCGAAGAGAACATCCACACCGGCTCGCCGCAGATCGTCGTAGATCGCCGATGCGGCCTCGACCACCGCTTCCTTGTCGGAGTTGAGCACCACCAGGACAACCTCGTAGGGGGCCAGGGGCAGCGGCCAGATGATGCCCTTGTCGTCGTGATTCTGCTCCACGGCGGCGGCGATGGTGCGGCTGACGCCGAGACCGTAACAACCCATGATCATCGGATGCTCGTTGCCGTCCCCGTCCTGGAACCGGCAGTTCATGGACTTGGAGTACTTCGTCCCGAGCTTGAAGATGTGGCCGACCTCGATGCCGCGCTTCTCGATCATCGGCTCGCCGCACTTCGGGCACGGGTCTCCAGCGGCCGCGAGCCGGACGTCCGCCACCAGGGAGGGCTCGAAGTCCCGGCCCGGCACGACGCCGACCAGGTGGCTGTCGGCCGAGTTGGCCCCGGTGGCCGCGGTCGCGAGGCCCATGACGGTCGGGTCGGCGAGAATGCGGACGCCGGTCAGGCCCACCGGACCCGAAAAGCCCTGGGGCCCGCCGGTGATCTCCTCGATCTTCGCTTCGGAGGCCAGTTGCAGGTGGGTGCAGCCGAGCGCGTTTTTGAGCTTGACCTCGTTGACCTCGAGGTCGCCGCGGATCAGGACCGCTGCGAACTCGCGATCGGTTTCGAAGATCAGCGTCTTGATCAGGTGGGCGGGATCGACCCCGAGGAAGGCGGCGACCTCTTCGACGCTGCGCATGTCGGGTGTGTGCACCTTTTCCGGCGTGTCGGCGGTCGCCAGCGGCCACGGGGGGGCGTCGGACACCGGGCCGGCAACGGCTTTTTCGACGTTGGCGCCGTACGAGCACGCAGGGCACGACAGGATGGCGTCTTCGCCGGTATTCGCGAGCACCATGAACTCGTGCGATTCGGAACCACCGATGTTGCCGGTGTCGGCTTCGACCTGGGTGTAGCCGAGCCCGCAGCGTTCAAAGACCCGGCAGTAGGCGGCCTCCATGGCCCGGTAGGCGAGGTCGAGGTCATCGGCGTCCGCATGGAAACTGTAGGCGTCCTTCATGATGAATTCGCGCCCGCGCATGAGCCCGAAGCGCGGCCGGATCTCGTCCCGGAACTTGGTCTGAATTTGAAAGAGATTCACCGGCAGCTGCCGGTAGGAGGTAACGGTGCGTCGCACGATGTCGGTGATGACTTCTTCGTGGGTGGGGCCGAAACAGAACTCGCGGTCGTGGCGGTCGTTGATCCGCAGGAGCTCGGGTCCGTACTCGAACCATCGTCCGGACTCTTGCCACAGCTCCGCAGGCTGCACCGCGGGGAGCACCAGCTCCGCGGAACCGGCGGTCTCCATCTCCTCGCGAATGATGACCTCGAGCTTGGCCAATGACCGCCACCCGAGGGGCAGGTAGTTGTAGATGCCCGCCGCGAGCTTGTTGATGAGGCCGGCGCGGGTCATCAAGCGGTGCGAAACGACCTCGGCATCCGAGGGGTCCTGGCGAAGAGTGTGAATGAACGTCTGGCTCCAGCGCATGGTCTACTCCGTCTGGCGACGCGCGGCGGTGCGCGGCGCCCGGTGATTGCGTCTGAGGTGGGCGGAAAGACCCCCCAGCCTTCGGACGTGTCCGAGCAGTTCGTTGTCGATTCCGGGATCGGCGACCTCACGGCCGCCCCGGCGAACCGCGTCGGCCGCGGCGGCGCGGCCGGGATCCTGGTTGGCGAGGGCGAGCCGCCGAAGGTGAGGTTGTTCGTACCCGGACCGCGCGGCCTGCTCGAGGTACTGCATGGCCTCCCGGTACCTGCCGAGCTTCAACGTGATTGAAGCGAGAGCCGTGAGCGGGTAGTGCCGCAGCTCCTTCGGCGCGATCTCGAGGGCTTCGCGGGCCAGGTTCCGGGCCGTCTCGAGCTCCCCTCCGAGCTCCAACTCGATCACGGCGAGTTCGTACGCGGCGAGCCCGTGGACCAGCTCGCCGATCCCGTCGTCTTCGTAGATCTTCCGGGCGAAGCGTCTGGCAGTGAGGGGTTTTCCTGCCTGACGCAGCGATTCCAGAAGGGCGACGACCGCCGCCGCTGTGGACGGCGAGTTCTCGCTCCTCCGGTGTCGAAGCAACGTGTGGGCGTGGCCGACGGCCTGGCGCGTGCGGCCGGTCGCGGAGGCGAGGAGCGCCGCGGTCGCCAGCAGCAACGGCGCCCCGGGTTCGAGGTCGAGCGCCTCGCCGAAGAGGTCGAGGGCGCCGCCCGGATCGCCACCGTCGAGCGCGTCCTCCGCCCTCGCGACCAGGACGGAAGCTCGCGGCGTGAGGGTGTCCGGTGGCGATCCGGAGAGGAGACGCACCGTCTCCTGGTATTGGAGGCGTTGCGGGTCCAGCCTCAGAGTCCGCTGAAACGCGGACAGGCTCTTCCTGGTCCAGCCGCGTTGTAAATAGGCAATCCCGAGGTGGTAGAGGGCGTCCTCGAAATCGGGAGCGAGCCCGACCGCCCGCTCCAGGGCGTCGATGGCGCGGCCGCCGCGACCGAGCGCGAGCCGGCAGATGCCGAGCAGGTACCAGCTCTGGGCCGTCTCGTCGATGGCGAGGCTCTTCTCGAGGTGGGTCACGGCTTCGCGGTGCTGGCCGCGCAGGACCTTGAGCGCGCCGAGCGTGAAGTGGGGCAGAAAGGTGTCCGGCGCCATGTCGCGGGCCTGGCGCAGGGCGTCCTCCGCTTCCGCCCACAGACCGAGGTCCGAGGCGACCGCCCCGAGGTGGACCAGCGCTTCAAACTGGGGTCCGCGCAGCTCGAGGACCCTGCGAAAGGCGATCCTCGCGGCATCCAGTTCACCGGATTCGAAGGCGGCCTCGCCGATAAAGGACCACAGCTCGTCGTTGTCGGGCGCCATCCGGGCAAGCTCGGTCAGCAGATTGCGGACCGTATGGGTGTCCGCGCCGAGCAAGGCGAGTTCGATGGCTCGCACCTTGTCCTTGAACTCATCGCTGGCGAGCCCTGCGTGATTCGCCTGCGACAGAATGCGGGCGTTGTAGGACCGGAAACGGCGCGAAAGATCGCGCGAAAGCAGCTCCTGGTCGGCGGTGCGCTCCCAGCCGTCGACCACCTCGGCGCGGGTGACGAAGCCCTGGGTCTCGAGGAGACCGCCGAGGCTTTGCACCCCGGCGTGAGCGACGGTCAGGTTGTGCTCGAGCTGTGCGACGTGGCGGGCCGTGGCTGCGACCGCCTCCGACAGGCGCCGCACACCGTCCTCGAGGCCGGTCAACCGCTCGAGGATGTTCTCCTCGAGTTCCTCCTGGGCCTGGACGAAGAGTTCGTCGTTGGGCTCGAGGTCGCGGTCGGTGACGCCGGAGACCACCATCAGCCGGTTGCCGCATTGAAGGCACACCTCGCGGTCGAGGCGGTTGATGGTGCCGCAGGTCTGGCACAACACCGGCTCAGCCCTCCCGGTAGTCGAAGAAACCGCGGCCCGACTTGCGGCCCAGATGGCCGGCGTCGACCATGCGGACCAGCAGCGGGCATGGACGGTACTTCGGATCGCCGAGCTCCGCATGCAGAATCCGCATGACGCTCAAACAGTTGTCGAGGCCGATCAGATCCGCGAGGTGCAGCGGCCCCATGGGGTGATTCATACCGAGGGTCATGATCTGGTCCACCGCATCGGCGGAGGCGACGCCTTCGGCGACCGCGAACACCGCCTCGTTGATCATCGGCATCAGCAACCGGTTGGACACGAACCCGGGGTGGTCGCTGCACTCGACGGGTGTCTTGTCCATGGACTCGGCGGTCGCAAAGACGGTGGTGACGGTCGCCGTTGAGGTTTCGAGACCGCGGACCACCTCGACCAACCGCATGAGGGGCACGGGGTTCATGAAGTGCATGCCGACGACGCGGTCCGGTCTGCCGGTGACAGCGGCCAGCTTCGTGATGGAGATCGACGAGGTATTGGATGCGAGAATGGTCGGAGGACCGCACAGGACATCGAGCTGGCGGAAGATCTCGGCCTTGATCGGGTAGGACTCTTCGGCGGACTCGATCACCAGGTCGGCGCGACGGTGTTCGGCAAGATGGGTGCTGCCGGTGATGCGATTCAGGGCTTCGGCCTTCTGGGTCTGGGTCACGGTGCCTTTCTTGATCTGCCGATCGAGGTTGTGGTCGATGGTCTCGAGGGCGCGCTCGAGGACTGCGGACTCGATGTCCGTCAAGACGACGTCGAAACCGGCTGCGGCGGCGACATGGGCGATGCCCGCGCCCATCTGGCCCGCGCCGACGACACCGACGGTCCGAATATTCATGATGTCTCCCTGAGTTTGGCGGCGGGTGGCCAGATGCGGGCTCGACCCGAGAGGTGGGCTCGACTGCCGCAACCCTTCGTTTCGGCCCGGGAAACCGATCGGGATCGAGCTAGAGGAGGCTGTCCAGCTTCGATGCGAGCCTCGCTTTGTCCGTCGCGCCGACGATGCGCTCCGCGATTTGACCGTCCTTGACAAGGAGCAGGGTCGGGATGGCCTGGATGCCGTACTTCACCGCGGTTTCCCGATTCGCGTCGACGTCGAGCTTGCCGACGACGACACGGTCTTCGTACTCGTTGGCGAGCTCTTCGACGATCGGACTGATCGCGCGGCACGGCCCGCACCAGACCGCCCAGAAATCGACCAGAGCCGGTTTGTCCGCGTTGAGAATCGTGCCTTCAAAGTTCGCATCGGTGACTTCTACTGCCTTACCAGCCATCGGGTGGTGCCTCCATGCTGAAGCTCTGCACGTCATCTGACGGGCGGCTCAATAGTACACCATCCCCCAGTCGTTCTTCCGGCGCGCAATTCCGAGCCGGAGGTCAGGAATTCTCGATGTCGTCCAGGACGATTCGTGCACTTCGTTCGCCGTAGGCGATGGCGTAGTTCTGGCCCCGGTCCTCGGGGTAGATCTGAGCCATCGAACAGAGGTAGAGGCCCGGCATCGACGCCCGGAACGCGGGAATTTTCGCGCGGTAACCGGTGGTGACCACGGGCTGCGCCGAGTCGGCGCGAAAGTGGTGGCTGTCGAGAATCCACGATTCGTCGAACGACGGATTGACCTTCTTCAGCGCCGGCGTGTACGCCGCGATGACGTCCCGTTTGGACGCCCGGTAGAGCGGGTGGTCGGCGTAGAGGTAGTTGGAGATGTACAGGATGATCCTCCCCCCGTAGCGTTCGGCGGGGATGTAGTTGGTGTGCTCGATGAGACCGCCGAACGGCATGGCGGGGTCTGCGATGTTGAGCCAGTAGTACGGCGTCAACGAGCGATCCATCTCGAGGATCGTACAGATGGCGCCGGTGGCCTTGAGGCCCTCGAGCGCTGTTCGTTCCCTTTCCTCGAGGAGGTGGCCGGCGATCTCGAGGTGGTCGGCGACCGCGGCTGCAACGAGGACCCGCTTCGCCTCGAAGGCGCGGTCCCGGGTCCTGACCACGAAGCCGGCGCCTTCTGAGTCAACCCGCCGGACGGCTTCGGAGAGGTGGAGTTCGACGCCGCGGCGTTCGAGTCGTTCTTCGAGGACCGCGACCAGACGTGCGAACGAACCGCGCATGTAGCCGAGGCGCTCGCCAAGCCCGGAGGCCGAACGCGACCTGCCGCGGAGGCTGAGCTTTTTCCACAACCACACCATGGCGACGTTTTCTGCATCGTCGGCGAACTTCTGGTAGAGCAGCGGCCCCCACACGGTCCGCCAGACATTGTGGCCCTGATAGCGGCGGATCCACTCCGACGCGGTGACGTTTTCGAACCGGGTCGGGTCCGAAATCCGCTGCAGGAGCAGGGTGGAAACGGCAAACCGCAGCTTGTCGACGATTCCCAGCGGGCGAAACAGGAGCAACGATTGCGGTGTGCCGAATTCCCACAGCCGGCCGTCGGCCCAGATTCCCATGCGTGACGGCAGCCACTCGATGTCGCCGGCGAGGCCGAGCTCCTCGGCAAGCGCGACGTACGCCGTGTCCGTCGTGAAGAGATGGTGGTAGAAGGCCTCGATGGCCTCGCCACCGATTTCGAGAACCCGTGCGAGCCCTCCCGGACGGGGGTACCTTTCGAACACGCGCACCCGGAGCCCGGCTTCGGAGAGCCGGAGTGCGGCCGTGAGGCCGGCCAACCCGGCGCCGACAACGGCTATGTCAACGCGGGTCGTGTCGGAGCCCGGCGAGGCTGAGCGGTCACCATTCAAAATTCAATATTCAAAGTGTTCTAAAAGATCACGTGTTTGATGTAGAAGGTCTGAGTCGGCGTCTGCTCGGTCGCCAGCTCCCGTGCCAGCTCGGGTGTCAACCTGAAGGTTCCCGCGGGTTTGCCGGACGTCTGCACCATCTGCAGCTCGACGGCTTCAGGGGCCAGTGATTCGTGGATTTGAACGATCAACGCATAGGCTTCGGCCACGACCTCGAGGGCCTTGAAAACCTCCCGCTCCGAGTCGGTCACCGTCTGCACGAAAAAGTACTCGGGTTGGGTTCCCTGGCTGGTGCGATAGAGGAGCAGCTCCTTCTCGTCGAAGATCCTGGAGAATGCCTGGTCGATCCGCTCATCGTGGTATTGCGTGTTCTGGAGCTGGATGCTCGGCGTCGGGACCGGCGTCGGTTCGGCCTTCGAGCCCAGCGTCGGTGCACCGGCGACCTGGGCTCCGGCCGTGAGATCGGTGTACTGTGCGAGGCTTCGGCGCGGCGTCGCCGTCGGCACCACCTCGCCCTTTTCGGTCAATGCATCGACCACCAGCGCATCGCCGAGACCGAGTTGGTTGTAGCGCTCCGTTTCGACCAGATCCACCAACTCCAACGGATAGGAGGTGATGGTCCCGGTTGACAGCGTGATGATCGCGTTGGGTCCGTCGATGACCATCGGTTCCTTGCACCGCAACTTGTGACCGCTTTTCAATATGACCACATACCCTTCGGCGCCGGCCAGGGCTACCATCAGCAGCAGACACGCGGCGACGAGACCGATGATGCGAAAGCGAGACATGGCTTGATCCTCCAGTCGACGACCCTCTCCACCCATTATAACGGCCGAACCCGGGGCAGCTGTCACCCGATCACGCGCGGCCCCCTGTAGTCGCCGGCGCGGCTCTCGAAACCAGGCCCAGCAATTCGCTGCGGGAGTTGGTTCCGGTCTTCCGGTAGAGATTCTTGAGGTGGTCGCGAATCGTGTGCGGGCTGATGCCCAGTCGCTCCGCCATGGCGACCGTCGTGAGCCCCTCAGCCAGGAGCGTCACCACCTCCTGCTCGCGGGGGCTCAGGTTGTGCGTCGAACAAAAGGCCTCGACGCGTGCAGCGGGCTCTGAGCCCTGACGTTGCAGGAGCACCAGAACCGCTTCTGACAGGGATTCCAGGTGGGGGAGACGGGTAACCTCGCAGTGGAGAACAGAGCCGTCCCTGGTCTGCAATGTGCCTTGCCACGCCGGCGCGCCCTGGCCAGATGAAGCGGCCCGCTTGACGAGAGAACACAGGACGGTGAACAGCGGCAGGCACTCCTCGCCGTCGGATTCGACCAGCAGTTCGTCCTCGGTTTGCAGCGAGAGGAGGCCGTCCGCCGGCGGGTTGGCGTAGACGATGTCGCAACGACCGTCAAACAAGAGGACCGAACTGGTCGTGGAGTCGAGCGCGGCGCGAAGGACGGCGGTCTGGGCGTGGAGCCTGTGGCGCTCGAGAGTGATTTCAAGCGCACCGGAAAGGGCCCGGAGAATCTCCCCTGTGGGGGTCGAACCCCCGTGCGCCCGGATCGTAGCGGAATATCCGTCACCGGCGGCGAGGTCCCGGGCTGACCCGTGCTCACCGGCGGTGCCGCGGACATAGGTTCGATGGTGCGCGCCGTCGGCGGTCGCGAGGACCAGCTCCGCCCAATCCGACGACGACGCGACCGCGTAGAGTTCGAGAACGGCCGTGATTCCCGGGTCATCGATCGGTGGACAGCCGGGGTTCAGGAGCAACGGCTGCTTGGCGCCCATCTCACCCAACATTGTACCTAACCCGCATTATTCACGAGTCTTCTGCTGCGAGGCGCGATCCGCTGCGCGTGGCGGCGCTTTCTCGATTCGCTCGCTCGACGTACTGCAAGTACGCCTCCGCTCCCTCATCTTGCGAAATCGCCACCCCGCTTGCACCTCGCGCCTCTCGCGACGAATCCTCGTGAATAATGCGGGCTAACCTGCACGTCCCGGGGACTTTCACTCCCGGGGAGGCGAGGGATTTTCGGCAAAGTCCTCAGGATACGAAGCTTGACCAGACCGGGCCTGTCCCTTAGACTGCCGCCCTTATGTTGGAAGGGCTCCAGGATCGCCTCGCTCGTGTCACGAAGACCCTCCGTGGTGAGGGCCATCTGACCGAGTACCACATCGATTCCGCCCTGCGCGAGATCCGCCTCGCGCTGCTCGAGGCGGATGTCAGCGTGGAGGTGGTGTCGGGCTTTATCGACCGGGTTCGGGAACGGGCGGTCGGCAAGGAGGTTTTGAGCTCCGTCACGCCGGCGCAGATGGTGACCAAGATCGTCCACGAGGAGTTGGTCGCTCTGCTCGGCGGGAAGACCACCGATCTCGATTTCAAGGGCCGTCCGGCGGTTGTCATGCTGGTGGGGCTCCAGGGCTCCGGCAAGACCACGACGGCCGCCAAGATCGCGCGCTGGATCAAGGACAAAAAGGGCCTCTTCCCTCTGATGGTGCCGGCGGACACGTCCCGACCGGCCGCCAGGGAACAGCTGATGGTGCTTGGCGCACAGGCCTCGATCCCGACGATCGACACCAGGGACATGGATGACCCGGAGGAGATCGCGAAGCGGGCGCTGCGTGAAGCGTCGATCAAGGGCTACCAGGTTCTGATCTTCGACACGGCGGGTCGCCTGCACATCGACGACGGGCTGATGGATCAGATCGCGCGGCTGAAGGCCATCCTCAAACCGAAACACATTCTGTTCGTGGCCGACGCCATGACCGGGCAAGATGCAGTGCGCTCCGCGCGTGCCTTCAACGAACGGTTGGAAGTCACCGGCGTGGTGCTGACCAAGCTCGACGGTGACGCCCGCGGCGGTGCCGCGTTGTCGGTGCGGGAGGTGGTCGGGCGACCGATTGTCCTCGCGGGCGTCGGCGAACGGATCGAGGACCTCGAACAGTTTCACCCGGACCGCATGGCGGGGCGCATCCTCGGCATGGGCGACGTGCTCACTCTCGTGGAAAAGGCGCAGGACGCGGTCGACGAAAAAAAGGCGGCCCGCCTCGAGGCCAAGCTCAAAAAGAACAAATTCGACCTCGAGGACCTTCGCGACCAGCTGAAGAGCCTCAAAAAGATGGGACCGCTGCAGTCGGTCATGGAAATGGTCCCCGGGATGGGGAAGATTCTGCCGCCCGGCGGCGTTGGCGAAGGCCAGGAGCGTCAACTCAAGCGGATGGAGGCGTGTATCGACTCCATGACGCCAAAGGAGCGGCGACACCCGCAACTTCTCAATGGATCGCGCAAGAAACGGGTCGCGAAAGGCTCGGGAACGAGCGTCGAAGAGGTCAACCGCCTCTTGCGCCAATACGGGCAGATGCGTAAGCTCATGAAGCGTCTGGGGAAAGCCGACCCCCGGGCGCTCAAACGACAGTTGGGTATCGGCTGATTCAGCGGATAGGAATCCGCACATGGAGGAAAAGAAGAAATGTTGATGATCAGACTTCGGCGCGGTGGTGCCAAGCACAACCCCGTCTACCGTGTGGTGGTTTCGGACTCGCGCAAGGACACGCAGGCCGATTACGTGGACCAGGTCGGCTTCTACGACCCGAATCCCAATCCGCCGGACATTCGTCTCGACCTCGAAAAGGTCGAAGAATGGCGGCGCAAGGGCGCGGGCGTCTCTGAAACCGTGCAGTCCTTGATTCGTAAAGCTCAACGGCAGCAGTGATGCACGCCCGGAACGAGAAGTTCCGGGTACTCTGACGTTTCTGAAAGGAGCATCCCCGTGAGTGCGATGAGAGACCTGTTGGTAGAAATCGCCAAGGCGCTGGTGGATCACCCCGAGGACGTGTCGGTTGCTGAGGTTGAAGGCGAGCAGACGACGGTCCTCGAGCTCAGGGTCCGCAATGAAGACCTCGGGAAGGTGATCGGGCGCCAGGGCCGCACCGCCCGCGCCATCAGGACACTCCTCGCCGCCGCCGGTATGAAGGTTCACAAACGGTTCGTCCTCGAAATCCTCGAGTAATGCCCGTGCCGGCCGCCGACGAAGACACCTCCTGGTTGATCGTTGGACAGGCAGGGAAGCCGCACGGTGTCCACGGCGATGTGCTGGTGGACATCCTCACTGATTTTCCTGAACGTCTGAACGACGGCATGCGGTTCGGCGTCGGTGACGACCGGGCGCCGTCCGAGTATCACCACGTCCACCGGGTGCGCTTTCACAAAGGCAAATGGCTGCTGTCGGTGAAGGGCGTGCGCGATCGGGAGATCATCGAGGGCTGGCGGGGGCGATACCTCTACCTGCCGGAACAGGCGCTCGATGAACTTCCGGAGGGCTACTATTACGAACACCACCTGGTGGGTCTCGCGTGCCGGTCGCCCGAAGGCGACGACCTCGGGAAGGTGATCGGTCTCGATCCCGGCGAAGGGCAGTCGCGGCTCGTAGTTCGGACCGGGGACCGCGAACGGCTGGTTCCCTATGTGCCGGAAATCGTCACTGAGGTGAACCTCGAGGGCGGGTTCGTGGTGATCGACGCGCCGCGCGGGCTGCTCGACGACGACGCCATCGAAGCACGATAAGTCGATAGAACGTTAGAACGTTGAAACGTTGGAACGTTGAATCGTTGAAGGGCGCGCGCCCTCCGCTGAACCGTCGCGATGAATGAGGACGACTGATTGTGCACTTTGATGTTTTGACCATCTTCCCCCGTTTGTTCGAAGCGTTCCGGACCACCGGCGTGCTCGGCAAGGCGATCGAGCGCGGCGTGGTCGCCGTCGAGGCGCACGATCTGCGGGAGTGGGCCGACAACAAGTGGAAACAGCTCGACGACGAGCCTTACGGTGGGGGCGCCGGCATGGTGCTGCAGGCGCCGCCGGTCCTCGAGGCCCTGCGTGAGGTCGGGTCGAGGGGAGAGCCTGCGCGGATGATCGCCCTCGGTCCGCGAGGCCGGGTCCTGGATCAGGCTTTTGCGGAAGAACTCGCGGGTGAGAAGAGACTCATCATGTTGTGCGGCCGCTACGAGGGTTTCGATGAACGGGTGTTCGAGATCTCGCGTGTCGAAGAGGTGTCGCTGGGCGACTTCATCCTCGGCGGCGGCGAGGTCGCGGCGATGGCGGTGATCGAGGTCGTGGCCCGGCTGGTGCCGGGGGTGGTCGGTGACCCGCAGTCGGTGGCCGCCGACAGCTTCGAACGCGGCCTGCTCGATCATCCGAGCTACACCAGACCGCCGGAGGTTGAAGGGCGGCCGGTACCGGAGGTGCTACTCTCCGGCAACCACGAGGCGATTCGCCGGTGGCGCTTGGAGGCTGCCGTCGCGGCGACGGTAACCAGACGCCCCGACCTGGTCAACAGAAACTGGAGGGGTTACTCCGACGAGGTTCGGCGGTTGGTGTCGGACCTCGCGCCGGAACTGGCTGCGAAATCCGACGCCGACTGCGAAACGGAGGAATTCCCTGCCCGGGAAGAAGGACGACGATGAGACGATTGATCACGTTTGCGGCCGCTGTCATGTGGTGTGGGGCGGCTTCCTGTTTCGCCCAGGGGCTGGATGCGGAGCCGGTTTTCACGGTCGATCTGGCGGCGGATCGCTCGCCGGTGGTTGCGGGGGGGGACTTGCGCCTTGCGGCCATGATCTCGGTCGAACCCGGCTGGCACGTCAACACCGACGACCCCGGAGACGAGTTTTCGTGGCCCACGACGATCGAGTTCGAGTTGCCGGACGGCTGGATGGATCCGGTCGTCAGTTTCCCGGACGGCGAAGCTCTCACGTTCGAGTTCTCCGAAACGCCGATCATGGTGTGGGACGACACGGCGGTCATCATCGCCAGTCTGGCAGTTCCGGAATCGGCGGTTGGGGACCTCCGATTGAGGGTCTCGGTCACAGCCCAGGCGTGCAACAACACCCAGTGCCTGCCGCCGGAAACCGTGCGCACCGGAGTCGACGTCACGATTGCCGCGGCCGGCAGTTCGTCGCGACCCATCAACGGTGAATTCTTCGATCGGTTGGTGAAAGGGTCATCCGAGGCCCCGAGAGAGGGCGGTGGATCCGATCTCGCCTCGAAGTCGCTGCCGCTGCTCCTCCTCGGTGTCTTCTTTGCCGGGCTGGCCCTCAATCTGACGCCGTGCGTCTTTCCCCTGATCCCCATCACGGTGGGGTATTTCACCCAGCAGACCAAGGACCGGGCGGGCAGCGCCTTTCCGCTGGCCCTGGCCTACGTGCTGGGGATCGCGGTAACGTATTCGGTGCTGGGAGTGCTCGCCGCGCTGAGCGGCGCGATCTTCGGCAGCGCCCTTCAGAGCCCGTGGGTGGTCGGCCTGATCGTTGTCGTCCTGTTGTCCCTCGCGACATCGATGTTCGGGCTGTGGGAGTTGAGGGTGCCGACGTGGGC
Source organism: Candidatus Sulfomarinibacteraceae bacterium (assembly GCA_963823345.1). Lineage (GTDB taxonomy): Bacteria > Acidobacteriota > Thermoanaerobaculia > Thermoanaerobaculales > Sulfomarinibacteraceae > Sulfomarinibacter. The sequence goes on along the minus strand of CAWGLE010000022.1, from coordinate 289,685 downwards.
GCAGCGCGTGTCGGGTGGCAGGAGCGGCGTCTTCGGCGCCCTGATCATGGGGCTCGTGATGGGTTTCGTGGCGGCGCCGTGTATCGGTCCATTTGTCGTCGGGCTCTTGACCTATGTCGGCCAGAAGGGCGATCCGTTCCTCGGTTTTCTCCTGTTCTTCACCCTGGCGATCGGGCTCGGCGTGCCGTACCTGATCCTCGGCACCTTCACCGGAGCCGTCAACCGCCTCCCGGCTTCGGGAATGTGGATGATCGGGGTGCGGCGGGTCTTCGGAGTCATCCTCATCGCCATGGCTGCGTATTTTGCGGCGCCGTTGATGCCGGGGGACTCGGGTCGGTGGTTGATGGCCGGCGCCCTGGTTCTGGGAGCCCTCTATCTCCTGGTTGTCGATCGGACGGGCCACGAACAGCCGACCATCGATCGCGTTATGAGGGTGCTGTCAGCGGTAATGCTGGTGGCGGGGGTGTTGATGGCGCCCGGTCTGCGGCCGCAGGAGGTTTCGGGAGAGGCCGGTGGCGGACATCTCGAGTGGCTGCCGTACGACGCGGCGGCAGCGCACGCGGCAATCGAGAGCGGCGTTCCGGTGATCATCGACTTCTACGCCGACTGGTGTGCGCCGTGCCGCGAGTTGGACGAGAAGACCTTTGCCGACGAGGCGGTGAAAGAGAGGCTTGCGGGATACCGGCGATTCAAGGTCGACCTGACCCGCAGCTCCGAATCGAATCAGGACCTGACTGCTGAACACCGGGTCGTGGGGGTCCCGACCGTCATCGTTTTCAGCGGCGGCGAAGAGGTCTTTCGCATCACCGGTTTCGAGCCTCCACAGCGGTTCCTCAAACGGTTGCAGGACGTTTCCTGAGCAGAGGATCCGGGGAGCAGGGGACCAGTCGGTCCGGAAGGTGGGTTCGAAGTAGGGTGGGCCTTGGCCCACCTTCAGTATCGATACCGGTGAGCGCACCGCTCCGGCAGCGCCGCGCGATGGAGGAAGGCGCAGTTTTTTGGTCGTCCCTGATTCAGGGTGATGTGCGCCGAACGGGTTTGAGGTCAGGAGAATAGCCACCAGCGCCACGAACCGGGGCAGCGACTGAAGACAGGGCCAGGTACAGGTACAGCATCAGCGGCGGGTTCCGGCGACAGCGGTCGGACGGGCTGGGTGCTGCGGCGTGATCATTCAGGTCTCATCCGCCAAATTCTCGACCTCATGCAAGTTCGGATGAACCAGGGTTTTCAGCTCTCGATGAGGTCGCCGCCGCTGATGACCTGCTCATCGCCGTTGACTCCGATGCGCAGAAAACCCTCTTCAGTGACCGCAACCAGGGTCCCCGAGACCTCCTTGGCGGAGGCGAGCCGCACCCGTACGGTGTCTCCGGGCTTCTGGATGAGGTGGCGGCGCCAGGCGGCCATGGCCGGAGCCGGGTCGGTGAGCGACCGGGACAGACCGCCGAGAAAGCCCGTGATCAGGGTGTCCCGCATGCGGTCGGGATCGCCGGCCTTGAGTATCTCGATCACCGACGTCGTCTGGACCCCGTTCTGGCTATCGAGTACGGGGGTCGTGTCGATGTTGATGCCGAGCCCGACGGTGGCCCAGTTGGTCTCACCGTGGCGGGCAAACACCACGATGCCGGCAAGTTTCCTGCCCCCGACCAGGATGTCGTTGGGCCACTTGATGCGCGCGTCGGCAATGCCGACCGAGTCGACTGCGGACAGGGCCGCCGCTGCGGCCAGCATCGGCAGGCGGGAAATGGTGTCGGAGTCGATGCCGGACCGCATCCAACTGACGTAGAGACCGCCGGCCGGAGAGACCCACCGGCGGTCACCCCGGCCCTCACCCTTCTCCTGCTGGTCGGCGATGATCACGGTCGCGCCGAGCGCCAGCTCCTCCTCATCCATGCCGGCGATCAACCGTCGAGCCATCGCATGGGTCGAGTCGACGACATCGAGGAGCACCAGGTTCTCCACCTGATCGGAAAGCAGTCCGGTGAGCCTATCGAGACGTTCTCTCAAATCTCCCCCACAAGCATGACCCATCGAGTGTGTTTGAGCCGGGTCGCCGGCCTAGGATACAACGGCCTCGCCAATTCGTTGTCGGATGGATGATGTTACGACCGGTCCCGCTCGATCTCGGCCTCGATCTCCCGCACCCGTTCACGAACGACGATCTCGGCCATGTCCGGGACCACTTCCCAGGCGATCCGATCGATCCGATCACCTGACAGCTCCAGGAGACGGCGGGCGATCCGGTCGACATCTTCATCCGACAACCCCGATACGACGTCGACGGGCTCCGGCGCCATCGGCAACGGTTCGGGCGGACTGCCGAAGTCCTGGGTATCGGCGTTGGAGAAATCGACCTCTTCTTCGACGAAGGGGGCGGTGGGAGACTCGCTGCCGGCCGGCGGCGCCTGCCCGGTGCCCCCCATGACCCTGGCCACGTTGATCGGCGTGGTCAGGTTGCGGTCGAGGTCGGTCGCCGGGGCCGGCTCGTCGAAAACAGGTTCCTCGTCTGCGGTGGGGAAGGGTTCGGCTTCAACGGCGTCCTCCCACATCCCGCGCTCCTCTATCGGCTCTATCGGCGGAGTCGAGAAAGGACCGTCATCGGCGGCGCTGGCAGGCTCGTCGTCGGCGATGTCCTCGCTGCGGAAATCCGAAGTGTCGAGCATCGAGGCGGCTGCCGGCTCGAACGGTTCGCCGGCGTTTGCGTCGAGGTCGAACTCGAGCCCGTCGGTCGGTGGGTCGAGGGCCTTCTCCGCCCGCTCCCGTCCGGCGATCAACATTTCGGAGAATCCGCTCTCAGTGAACTCGAGCCCGTCGTCGACCGTCTCGGCCACCGGCCCGCTGTCGTCGGCTTCCGCGGTGATCGCCGTGTCCGCCAGGTCATAATCGGCCTCGACGTCAAACAGCACATCGGGAGCGGTGATCGGCGGCGGCGGCGTCACGCGCCCATCGTCGAACGGATCGGGCTCGCGAAGGGATGAGGTCGGCTGGTGCGATGCCCCGGCTCCGGAGGTCAATTTCTCGACGGCCTCGACGAGCCTCTTCGCCTCGAACGGTTTGGTGATGATTTCGGAACAACCCACGGCCAACGCGCGGTCGCGATCGAACGGTTCGAAGGTGCCGGTCAACAGCACCACCGGCAGGTGCAGAGTTTCGGAGTTCGACTTGATCGACTGGCACACGTCGTACCCGTCTCGTCCAGGCATGATGATGTCGCAGATCACGATGTCCGGTCGGACCTCGGGGAGCCTCGCGATCAACTCGTCGCCGCTCGACACCGCATGCACTTCGAAGTCGGTGTCGGCGAATGTCAGCTCGACAACCTTCTGGATCGTCAGGCTGTCGTCGGCTAGCAGGATCCTGCGAATCATGAGCCCCCCCGCTGGCAGTCGCCACCACACAGAGTCATGGTGCAGCCATGGTTCTGAGAGGTTTTCAACCGAGGTTGAAAAAGGCAAGTCGCCACGCTGTCATAATTTATGTATCACGGAGGCGCGGAATCTGTCAACGAATGGCCCCCCTCTCAGCAGCCGCCACAAGCGCCGTCTGGAGGGAGGCAGACGGGCGAGTTCGAGCGCCGTCTGGATGGCGTCCGGCACCGGTTCGGCACTCAGCCGACCGACCAGCCCGAGCGACAACGCGGCTTCGGAATCGAGGCGGCGGCCTTCGACCAGGATGGCGCGGGCTGCGGTCTTTCCGAAGACCGCCGGGGCCGATACCGTGCCCGACCACCCGGTGACCAGGCCGCGGCGTGCGCCGGGGTGATCAAACGTCGCCCGGGGTGAGGCGACGACGGCGTCGCAGGCCATCACGACGTCGAACCCGCCCCCCGAACACGATCCGTCAGCCGCCGCCACCGTCGGAGCCGGATGGCTTCCAAGGAGGTCGACGATGCTCCGTCCGCGTCGGGCGTACTCGACGCAGCTTGTGGAGTCGAGGGCTGCGATCTCGCGCAGGTCGGCGCCGGCGAGAAACACGGTCGGGTGATCGGATCGCAAAACCAATGGTCGGGGGTCCCGGGCGGCGGCCAGCTCGCGCAGAGCGGATGCGAACGAATCCAGAACCCGGATCGTCAGGATCGGCGAGGTGAAGACGATCTGATCGGCGGCGTCTGATCGTTCGACCCGCACTCGGTCACCCTGTCATCGAACGGAAGAAGCCGAGAGCCCGGAGGGGCCTTTCGGCTTCCTCGCGGACCCGCTGGTCAAGCCAGCCAGCGGTCCGCGACGGCACCGGGCCGGCGACGTCGGCGAGAGGCAGCCGGCGGCACGTCGCGAGGAAATCCGCACCGTCCACGCCGAGGGCGTCGGTGATGGCCGCCGGGTCCGCGAGCACGCCGCCGAGAGCGAGGGTCCAGTACTGGACATACGCCACCACCACCTGCGCGGATTGCCCCGACAACAGCGCCTCGAGGGCAGAGACCCCGAGCCGGAAGGAACGCTCGGCCGGTTCGCCGAGAGGGCAGAATGTGGCCAGGAGCTCGGCCACCACCGCCCCTGCGCCCGAGGTGGCGAGATCGCGGGCGATCGGGAACGAACTGGTGACGAGCTCGATCCGGCGGAAATCGGCAAGCTCTGACTGCGGCCGCTGAAAGAGGGTCACGTGAACGTGTGACAGCACCTGGGTCGCCGCTGCCGCCGGGACCTTGCCGCCGCGCGCGCGCCGCAGGACCCCGCGCTGCACTCCGGTGCTGCGGGTGAGCACCGCGAGAATCAGGTGCCGGTCGCGATACGGGTGGTGGTCGAGGACCAGTGCGTCGTCGTCGATTGTCGGCACCGGCCCATGGTAGCCGAGCCAGGAGTTTTGAGTGTTGAGTTTTGAGTGTTGAGTTTTGGGCTTTGAGTTTTGCGTTATCGGTAAGGGGTGGGTGGAATATCCCAAATCCCAAGTCCCAAATTCGAAATCCGAAATTCGAAATCCGAAATCCGAATTCTCCCGTGGTACCCTCCCTGCGTGCCTCGTTGGCTGAAAACTCCGGCGATCCTGCTCGCGGTGCTGTGCGTGATGGCTCTCCTCCCCGGCGCGGATTCCGCAACCGGGACATGGTGGAGTCTGCTGCCCCCGTTGGTAGCGGTGGCGCTGGCGCTGGCCTTTCACGATGTCCTGATCGCGCTTCTGATGGCGGTGTGGATCGGCACCACGATGGTTGCCGGGGGAGATCCGGCGACGGGCTTCCTGCGGCTCGTCGACACCAACATCCGTGGTGCGCTGGTCGATTCGGACCACATGAGCATCATCGTCTTCTCCATGCTCCTCGGTGGGATGGTGGGCGTGATGAGCAAGAGCGGGGGCACCCTCGGGGTGGTGCGCGCGCTGGAACCATTCGCCACCACGCCGCGCCGCGCCCAGGTCGTGACGTGGCTGATGGGGGTGGCGATCTTCTTCGACGACTACTCCAACACGCTGATCGTCGGCAATACGATGAGGCCGGTCACAGATCGTCATCACGTCAGCCGCGAAAAGCTCGCGTTCCTGGTGGACTCGACGGCTGCGCCCGTGGCCTGCGTGGCGCTGGTCTCGACGTGGATCGGGTACGAAGTTTCCCTGGTCGGTGACGCTCTCGAAAAGACCGGATCCGATCTGAATCCGTTCTCGATCTTTCTGGGCTCGCTGCCGTACGCCTACTACCCGGTCTTCGCGCTCGTGATCACGTTTGTGATCTCGGTGTCGGGGCGCGACTGGGGGCCCATGCTGCGCGCGGAGCTGCGCGCGCGATCGGGCGAAATTCTGGCCCCCGGCGCGCAACCGCTGGCTGATTTCGACTCGGGAGATCTCGCTCCCAAAAATGCCGAAAAAGCCCGCTGGTGGAACGCCGTCGTGCCCGTGTTTCTGGTGGTTGTGACGACCCTCGTCGGCCTGTATCAGACCGGAAGGGCAAGCCTCGCGGAGGCGGGAGACACGGCAGCTTCGCTGAGCCTGGTAATCGGCGCATCGGACCCGTTCACCGTCCTGCTGTGGGCGAGTCTGGTGGGTGTCACGGCAGCAGTCGTGCTTTCGGTGGTACAGAACATCTTGAGCATCCGGGAGGCGCTGGCGGCCGCAGTCGACGGTTTCAAGAGCATGCTGATGGCCTTTGTGGTGCTGACCCTCGCGTGGTCACTCGGCCAGGTCTGTGCGGACCTGGCGACCGCGGGCTATCTCCAGGGCGCGATCGGACCGAATGTGCCGGCCGTCCTGCTGCCGGTCGTGGTGTTCCTGGTTGCCGCGGCGGTGTCGTTTGCGACCGGGACATCGTGGGGGACCATGGCCATCCTCACGCCCCTGGCGGTGCCGCTCGTCCTCGAGGTCGCTGCGGGTAATCTCGACATCCTCGAGTCGACGGTGGCCGCTATCCTCGGCGGGGCGGTGTTCGGCGATCACTGTTCGCCGATCTCCGACACGACGATCCTGTCCTCCATGGCGTCGGGATGCGACCATGTGGATCACGTGCGCACGCAACTACCCTATGCGTTGACCTCCGCGGGCGCCGCTGTCGGAATCGGATATCTGGTCCACGCCGTGACCGGAATTCACCCCGTCATCTTGATGGTCGCCGGGACGGGAGCGATCACAACCGCGCTATTGGTGGTGGGACGATCGGTGAAATCGGCGCTGCCCGATGCATGACGACCGGCTCAGCAGCGGCTGCCGATCGGCTTTTTTCCTCATCCGGATGCTATACTCCGGCTTGGTGTCACCCGTGTTTCGCGGTGTGGAACGACCGATCGAACAACCGCAACGATTGGAGGACGATCATCCGTAAGTTCGCGTTTCGTGACGACCCAGATGCACCACAGGTGCGTATCAACGAGCGAATTCGACTCTCACCGGTTCGACTGGTCGATGACGAGGGAAACCAGGTCGGCGTCGTGCCGATCGAGGAAGCCCTGAAGCTGGCCAAGGAAAAGGGGCTCGACCTCGTCGAGGTGGCCGCGACCACACGCCCGATCGTCTGCAAAATCATGGATTACGGGCGATTCCGATACGAGCAGGAGAAAAAGGCCCGAGAGGCCAAGAAGCAGCAGCACGCGGTCGAAATCAAGGAAGTCAAGTATCGGCCGAACATCAACATCCACGATTTCGAAACCAAGACGAAGCAGGCCCGCAGGTTTCTCGAAGAGGGGAAACACGTCAAGGTGACCATCATGTTCCGGATGCGCGAAATGCGGCGCCCCGAGAACGGTTTCGATCTCCTGCGCAGGGTGGCTGAAGATCTCGAGGACATCGCCAAGGTCGACCAGATGCCCAGCAAGCTCGAGGGCCGCGACCTGACGATGGTCGTTCGACCAGTCAAGAAATAGGCGGCGCCACCTCCTTCGCTGGCGGTTGATTGCGCCGCGCCGCCGCGAGATTTCGGCGGAACTGCTCGTACGAGATGCGGTTGAGCGGGCTGCCTCGGCGCCACCGGAGATAGCCTTCCTCGGTCAAGGACTCGAGGTCCGCCAGGCGCGGATGCATGCGATCGGGGTGGGGCGCGAACTCCGGGTGGAGGTCCGTCGGCGCGCGCTGCGTCCACGGGCAGACCTCCTGGCAGATGTCACAGCCGGCCACCATGACGCCCATCCCACCGGCGAGCTCGGCCGGGATCTCCGAACCGTGCTCCACGGTCAGATAGGCGACACAGCGCCGGGCGTCGAGCACCCGCGGTCCGGCGAATGCCTGCGTCGGGCAGGCGTCGAGGCATGCGGTGCAGGTGCCGCAATGCTCGGGCCGCGGCCGATCCGGTTCGAGGTCGACGTCGGTGAGCAGAAGGCCGAGAAAGAGCTCGGAGCCGAGTTGTCGGTTGAGCAGCATCGTGTTCTTCCCGATCCACCCCAGACCCGCCCTCGCCGCCCACTCCCGTTCCAGGACCGGGGCGGTGTCGACGCAGGCCCTCCAACCGCAGCCCGGCCGGCATTCCCCCAGCCACCGCCCCAGGCGAACGAGCTTCTTCTTGAGGATCCGGTGGTAGTCGCGACCCCACGCATAGCGTGAGACCCACACCCGTCCGTCACCGGCACGCAGCGTCGCGGACGAAGGGAGGCTCGTGTGGTAGCTCATGGCCACCGCGATCACCGAACGACACCCGGCGAGGAGGCGCCCGGGGTCCGTCCGCAGGTGCCGGGTCCGCTCCATGTAATCCATCTCGCCGTGCATGGCGGCCGCGATCCATCGGTCGAGGGCGGCCGCAGAGTCGGCGGCCCCGGCCGAGGCGACGCCGAAAAGGTCGAAACCCTCCTCGAGAGATCGCTTCTTGAGGGCGTCCGTCAGGTCTCTCACGAGGCAAGGGTAGCCGAGAAACGTGCAGTCGCTTACAGTGGATTCATGGTTCGACGCTTTGGCGCGTGGTGTCTTGCGGTCGCTCTGGTGCCGGTTGCTGCGGCCCTGGCCAAGGACAAGTCCTTTCCGGGGCTCATCGCCGTCTCGGCGGGAGAATCGGTGGCGCTGGTCGATCCGACCGCCGGCGCAGTGCGGACGATTCCGGCCGGTCCGGTGGCGTGGCTTTTTCCTGCTCCTGGAGGAACGTTGTTCGCCCCCGACCTGGTGAACGGCACGACAACCGTCATCGATCTCGTGACGCAGACCGAACGGGACCGCCTCGACGGCGTCACCATGCCGCATTTCGGGACCCGCGAAGATCGCTACCTGGTCGTGGCGCGCCAGCTTCTGTTGGTGAGCTATCCCGAACGGGCGCTCATGAGCACGTTCGATATCGCATTCCACAACCCGTGGCAGGTCGCGATCATCGCCGACGACACGGTGCTGCTGGTGCTCGAACGTGACCCGACGGGGTCCGCCGGGACCGCGATGGTGGCGGTGAACCTCAGTGACGGCCGCATGGTGTACCGCCGCCCGTTGCAAGGGGATGTTCGGCATTTCGCCCTGTCGCCGGCGCTGGCGGTCATCGCCCTCGGCGACGCGGCCGGCGGCCGGGTGGTGTTGACCGATCCCGCGACCCTGACGACCCAAGCGGCCTTTGCGGTCGGTGGCTCGCCTGTGGACCTCGTGTTCGTGGATACGGGGTCGGTCCTGGCGGTGGCCGCCGAACTCCCCGGTGGGGGTGGCGAGCTGGTGATGTGGAAGGTCAAGGCCGAAAAGGATGACGGTCTGGTTCAGAAGAAGGAGTGGCGGGTCCCACTCGCCGGCACACCGGTGCGGATCGCGGCGTCTCCGGACGAGCGCTACGTCGTCGTGGGTTTCGCCGAAGGCGGGCTGCAGATCATCGATGTCCGTTCCAGGGAAACCGTGCAATCGGTGGACCTGCCGGCAACTCCCAGGGACATCGTTTGGTGCGACCCTGCAATGGCCGGACCGTTGCTTCCCGAATGGAGCGACAACGCTCCACCGACCCTCAACCTCGGCGGTTGAACCGCGCCGCCGCGCGGAGAGGTGTGGCGCCGGATCAGTCTTTTGCCGGTTCGGTCGGTTTTCCTGGGGAGGAATTTCGCGGGCGCCGGCGCCGGCGCGATTTCGTCTTCGCCGCGCCGTCGCCGCCCGGGTCGTGATGCTCGCGCCGCACCGGGGGCCGCCGGTTCGTCCCGCCGTCTCTCCTCCTCGGAGTCCGCGGCCGGGGAACGACCTTGGCGAACAGGCTGTCGTCGGCAAACTCGGTCGGCAGCTCATAGCCGACGTACTTCTGGATAGCGTCCAACGAGTAGATATAGTCCTCGCACGCCAGCGTGATGGCCTTGCCCTCGGCGCCCACGCGGGCGGTCCGTCCGATGCGGTGAACATAATCTTCCGCATCCTGCGGCAGGTCGTAGTTGACGACGTGGGTGACGCCCTCGATGTGCAGCCCGCGGCTCGCGACGTCGGTCGCCACCAGGATCGGGAGGGTGCCGTCGCGAAAATCGTCGAGGACCTTCAACCGCTTCGTCTGGACCACGTTGCCGGTCAACCCGCGGGCGACGAAACCGTGGTGGCGAAGGTCGTCCACCAGGTGTTGGGCGCGGTAGCGGGTGTTGACGAAGATCATGGTCCTCGAACTGGCCTCGCGCTCCAGCACGCCCAGAAGCAGGGACAGCTTTTCGCGTGTGGCCACGTGATAGAGAACCTGGTGGATGGTATCGGGCGTCAGCTGCTGTGCGCTGACGATCACTTCCGCAGGATTGTTCATCTGGCGCCAACCGAGGGTCATCACCCTCTGCGAAAGCGTGGCGGTGAACATCATGGATTGCCTGTCTTTCGGCGCCGGCATCCGCCGCAGCAGCCACCGCAGGTCTTCGGCAAAGCCCATGTCAAAGAGGCGGTCGCACTCGTCGATGACGACCATCTCGGTGTCACGCAGCGAGTAGGAGCCCTTCCTGTTGTAGTCGATCAGACGCCCCGGCGTGCCGATCAGGAGATCCGTCCCGCGCTCGAGGATCTCGCGTTGTTTTCGGTAGTCGAGCCCGCCGAACACAACGTGAGTGCGGATCCCCGCGTGGTGGCCGAGTCCTTCCGCGTCGCTGGCGATCTGCACGGCCAGCTCCCTGGTCGGCGCGACGATGAGGGCACGCGGGGTGTCCGGCGAACTGCGCCGGGGGTTGTTGAGAATGTGGGTGAAGACCGTCAACAGATAGGCGGCCGTCTTGCCCGACCCGGTCTGCGCCTGGGCCACGACATCCCGCCCGGTCAGTGATATCGGGAGGACCTCCGCCTGAACCCTGGTCAGTCGGGAGAATCCGAGATCGTCGACGGCGCGCCGGATCGGTTCCGGAAGGTCGAAATTGTCGAAGGTGAGATCACTGAACAGCGTCTTATTGGGGTCGTTGTGTGCCATCGGCGGGCGATTGTAGCACCCGCACGTCAGGCGGGAGGTCCCTGCGCCGTTCTGGCGGCGGCGGGCGAGGGAACAAATCGCGATACACTCGTGCTTGTTCACGACGGGTCGTGATGCCCGGTGATGTCCAGAAAACCGATGGACCCGAGCTCCCCGGAGATAAAGATCGAGGAAGTTTTCGAGATGATGCAGTACACGCTCAAGCGATCAGGATGGGTTGCGATTTTTCTCGCGGCGGCGGTTCTCGGCGCCGGCGATGCCGTCGCCGGCGAAGACCCGGTGGCTCTTCCCGACGGGCTCGAGGCGTATCTCGAAGCGCGGGTCCTCGAAGCCAACGGCAGCTACCGGGAGGCGATGGACGCGTACGAAGAGGCGGTGCGGCAGGCGCCCGACGTCGATGAGGTCAGGGTTGCATTCGCCACCTTTCTGGTTGATATGGGCATGGCCGAGAGGGCCGCACAACTGCTCGAAGGCATCCCTGACCTCCAACCCGAAGGCATGAGGGTCAAGGCTCTGGCCCTGGCGCAGCTGTCGGCGCGTCAGACGGATCTGCAGGACGACGCCCTCGCAGCTTTGCGGGAAGCCGTCAAGGATGCTCCCGACGATCCCAATCTGTTGCTCGCGCTTGCCCAGACGCTCTCCAACCTCGGTGAGGCGGTTGAGGCCGAGCAGATCATCGCGTCGCTCCGGGAGGACCGGCCGTCCAACCCCCGGCTGCTCCAGATGCACGCCGACCTGTTGCGCGCCGCCGGACGAGAGGACGAGGCGATCGCGCTCTACATCGAGTGCTCCGAAGCCGGGCCTGCCTCCCAGTCGTGCCGGGACGCCGCAATCAGCCTGCTGGTGGAGAACGACCGCCCCGGCGAGGCCGGCGAACTGATGTTGCAGTGGCTTGGCGACCTGGACCTCGATTCCCTGATGCGGGCGGCGGCCTTGCTGTGGGAGGGCAACCGCCTGCAGTTGAGCCTGGAAACGGTGCAACGGGTACTCGCGAAAGCGCCGGATTCGCCCCGGGCGCTGGTCCTCGAGGCCCATCTCCTGTCCGCGCTCGGCCGCCACGAAGAGGCCATCGACCGTCTGCAGAAGCTGGTGAAGAAATCTCCGGACGATCTCGATCTCATCCTCGCGCTCGCATGGTCCCTCGGACGGACCGGTGATATGGAAAAGGCCGAACGATGGCTGGATCGCGGCTGGGAACTGGTGCAGTCCGACGCCGGGTCCAGACAGGCGGTGCGGTGCGCCTTGACCGCAGCCCGGTTGCAGATCCTGGCCGGGAAACCCATGGTGGCGCGGAGCTGGTTGGACCGGGTCGGCAGCTACTCGTTCGCCGGAGAGGACTTCGTCCGCCTGTTGGCGGAGACCTATCGTACGAACGAGCAGTGGCAGGAGGGCATTACTGCGCTGGTCAGGGTGGAACCGCAGCTCGAAGGACGTGCGCAGGTCGTGGCCGAGGCGATGGAGGCCGAGTTCCGCCTTCGTCTCAACGACCCGAGGGCGTGGCGCCGTCTGCGGCCGCTGCTGGACTCCACCCGGCTGCCTGACGTGATGATCGGTTTACAGGTTCTGCAGTCTGTGGAGCGTTGGGACGACGTTGCAAGCAACAGCGCCGCAGCCCTCGACCGGTTCGGAGAAAACCGGGAGCTGTCGTTCATACGCGCCGCGGCTCTCGAGCGCCTCGGCGAGCACGAGGCCGCCGAGGAGGTTTTTCGACGCCTGGTGGAATCGGACCCCGACGACGCCGATGCGGCCAACTATCTCGGCTACATGTGGGCGGACCGTGCCGTCAATCTGGACGAAGCCCTGGACCTGATCGCGCGGGCGGTGGCGCTCGATCCGGACAACGCCGCCTTTCTCGATTCCCTCGGTTGGGTGAACTACCGCCGCGGGAATCTGGACGAGGCGGAGCGGTGGCTGCGGAGGGCCGTCGACTTCGCCGGGAACATCGGTGACGGCACCATCTACTGCCACCTCGGGGAGGTGCTGTTGGCCAACCGACAGATCACCGAGGGCCGGCGTTTCCTCCAGCTGGGTCTGGACATGGGATGCGACGACCCGGAACACGTGCGGTCTCTGCTCAATCGCAAAGACGATGCCGAGCAGTAGCCTGATCAGGGTCGGGCTGACCGCCGCCGCCCTGGTCGGGGCGGTGGGGGCTCTCGGGTGCCGGACGTCGGCCCCGGAATTCGCTCCGGCGGCCCTCGAATCGGCGCGGGCGCAACTCATGCTTCCCCTGCCTGGTGATCCGGCGGCGTTGTACCGATTGCGGGTTCCGACGGCCGGCGGTCTCCGTCTGGCCGTGCTGACCTCTGGAACCGCGGGCCGGCTGACCATTTCGGAGTCGATGGGCTCCGCAGTGTCGGTGACCGCCTGGAGCGGTGCGGGGGGAGGGTTCTTCTACGATATGCGCGAGGGGTGCCGCCTCGAATCCGCAGATCTTTCGAGGGTTCTGGGAATCGGCGCCATGCCGCTGCCGCAGGCGGTGTTGCTGCTCGCCGGCAGGCTGCCGGCAGCCGCCGGTGACACCGTCACGCCGACCGGCAACGGCCGCCTCCTGATCAGGGGGGAGGGTTGGGCGGCTGAGGTCAAGGTGGCTTCGGAACCCTGGCGTGTGATGACGGTCGAAGAGCTGGGGGGCGGGCCCGGTTGGGAGATCGCCCTCGCCAACCACACCGGTTCGGTTCCCGGCGCCGTGCGGCTGAAAACCAGCAATCGCCGGTGGGCCGAACTCGAGCTCATCCGTCTCGAGTGGCACGAAGGCGGTGACCTGCCGCTTCTGCCCGTCGTGCCGTGGTGCGTGGTGGACGAGCATCCGTGAACCGGATATCGGTGACCGTTCCCGGCAAGATCAACCTTCACCTTCAAATCCTCGGGTCGAGAGCGGACGGCAACCACGAGGTGTGGACGCTGTTCCAGAGTGTCGACCTCGCCGATGAGCTCGCGATCGACGAATCTCCCGGCAGCGGGCTGAAGCTCGCGGTGGAGCCGGTTGGAGCTGCCCCCGGCGGGAGTGACAATCTGGTGGTGCACGCGGTCTCGGCCCTGCGCGAGCGGACGGGTACCACAAGGGGCGCGATGATTCGTCTGCGCAAGCGGATTCCGGTCGGTGCCGGTCTCGGCGGGGGGTCCGCAGACGCTGCAGCCACGCTCGTGGCGCTGAACCGTCTCTGGAATCTGCGTCTCTCGCCCGCGACCCTGGCTGATCTCGCCGCACGGGTGGGGGCGGACGTGGCGTTTTTTCTCCACGGCGGGTTCGCTCTCGGTCGGGGCCGGGGCGAGATCGTTGAACCGCTACCGGATCTGCGGCCCCTGGCCGTCGTGATCGCCGTGCCGCCAATTGAAGTTTCCACCGCTCTGGCCTTTGCAGAGGCAGGTCGTCGGTTGACCTCTCGAGGGCCTGACGCTACTGTAGAGGCCTTCGCGGCGGGCCATCGCGAGGGTGGAGTGGGAGACCCGCCGTGGGGGGATCTGGTCAATGACCTCGAAGAGGCCGTTGGCGAGCGGTGGCCGGTCGTCGGGCGGGTCGTCCGCGCGGTCCGGGAAACCGGGCCGCTCCACGCAGCGGTCACCGGATCGGGTGCTGCGGTTTTCGGGATATATGCAGATCCCCGGGCGGCCGGTCGGGCCGCGCGGGAAATCGGGAACGAGTGGCAGGTGCACGTGGGTTCGACTCTGGGGCGGCGGCAGGCATGTCTGTTGAACCTCCCGAGCGAACACCGAGAGGAGGAGCGATCGTGGAAGTAACCGAAGTGCGAATCAGCCCGGCCAAGGGCGGCAAGGTGCGTGCATTCGCCAGCATCGTTTTTGACGACTGCTTTATCGTCAACGACCTGCGGGTGGTCGAGGGCAGAGAGGGCCAGGTCTTTGTGACGATGCCGGCGCGCAAGACCCGCAACGGTCAGATGCGGGACGTGGCCCACCCGTTGGACGGCGCGACCAGGGAGCTGATCGAGAAAAAGGTCCTGGAAGAGTTCGCGACGGCGGTCGAAAACCGGGCCGTGGCGGATCGCGGCGCGAAGGGCGGCGGCAGCGAGGACCGGGAGTCGGTGATCGATCGCTTGTCAAGCAAGCTGTTCAACGATGAGTTCTGGATCGCCGATGCCCCGACCGCGGACGTCGACAAGGAGTGAACGTGAGCACGAGGATCTCACCGGCCTCCCGGCGCAGTCCGGAAACTCTTGTGGTCACTGAGGTTGGCTGCAACCGAGCCGGTCGATTCGCCGCCGGTGCCGATTGTCGTCATGCGCGGCCTTTGTGCGGGTCCCGGCGGCGTCCGGAGTTGATCGAAAATCGGTTATACTCTGCGGCGCTTGGGGCGTCGGCAAGTGGTAAGCCTCCGGTCTTTGGATCCGGCATTCGCAGGTTCGAATCCTGCCGCCCCAGCCACGGCTGACGATTCATGCTGAAAGAGCAACCACTCCTGGTCTTTTCCGGACGTGCCAACCCGGCGCTGACGGAGTCGATCTGCGGATACCTCCAGATCGAAATGGGAAGGGTGCGCCTCGGGAATTTCTCCGACGGCGAGCTCTACTGCCAGATCGAGGAAAATGCCCGCGGTTCGGACGTTTTCATCGTTCAGCCCACCGGACCACCGCCCAACGAGAGCCTGATGGAGCTGCTCATCATGCTCGACGCCTTTCGCCGGGCGTCGCCTGCGAGGGTCTGCGTCGTCATACCGTACATGGGGTACGCCCGCCAGGATCGCAAGGACGCTCCCCGGGTTCCCATCACCGCCAAGCTGGTTGCCAACCTGATCACGACGGCGGGGGCCACCCGGGTCCTCACCATCGACCTGCATGCGGCCCAGATCCAGGGTTTCTTCGACATCCCGGTGGACCACCTGTACGCCGCTCCGGTGCTCATCGAGGCCATCCGGCGCAAGGGGCTCGCCAACCCGATGCTGGTCTCACCCGATGCCGGCGGGGTCGAGCGGGCGCGAGCTTTCGCCAAGCGGCTCAAGGTCGACCTCGCCATCATGGACAAACGCCGCCCGGAGGCCAACCGCGCGGAGATCATGAACGTCATCGGGAACGTCGACGGTCACGACTGCGTGATCGTCGACGACATCATCGACACCGCGGGCACCCTTGCGCATTCGGCCGAAGCTCTGATAGAGCGCGGTGCGAGGTCTGTCTACGCGACCGGCGTCCACCCGGTGTTTTCGGGTCCGGCAATCGACCGCATCATTGCATCCCCGATCGAAAAGGTCATGGTCACCGACACCCTGGCCTTGAGCGAGAAGGCGAGAGCCTGCCCGAAGGTGGAACAGCTGTCGTTGGCGGTTCTCCTCGGCGAGGCCATCCGCCGTATCCACGAAGGCGCGTCGGTCTCGAGCCTTTTTGTCTAGTCAGATTCAACAAGGGAGATTCGCGAAATGTCACTAAAGAGTCCTGAGATTACGATCACTGTCGAGATGCGTGAAGGCCGGGGTTCCGAGGAAGCCGGGAGACTGCGCCGTTCGGGGCGTGTGCCTTCCGTCCTGTACGGCGGCGACCGCGGTCCGGTGGCGATTTCGGTCGACGAGCACTCGGTCAAGGAAATCCTCAAGAGCGCGGCGGGCGAGAACACCATTTTCCTGCTCAAGCTGAAGGACTCCGATGAGGAGCGCCTTGCCATGATCAAAGAGCTCCAGGCGGACCCCATCAGCGGCAAGTTCATCCACATCGACTTCATCCGGATCACCCGAGGTCACAAATTGTCGGTGAAGATCCCGGTGGAACTGATCGGTGACTGCATCGGGGTCCGTCACGGCGGTCGTGTCGATTTCGTGTCGCGCGAGGTCGAAGTCGAGATCCTGCCGAAGGACATGTTCGACAAGTTCGTGGTCGACATCAGCAAACTCGACCTCGGGGAACACTTCGCGGTGTCCGACCTCGCCGGCCAGCTCCCGGAGGGCGCCAGGTTCCTCAGCGACGAACGCCGCGTGGTCGTGGTGGTCGAAATGCCTCGTGCCGCCGCCGAAGAAGAAGGCAAGGAGGAGGGCGAGGAAGCGCTGGTCATGGGTGGGGCTGCGGAACCCGAGATCATCGGCAAGGGCAAGGCCGCGGAGGGATCGGAGTCCGACTAGCGCAACCGGCACTGTCGGGCTGATCCGTGGCCGTCGGTCTCGTCCTCGGTTTGGGCAACCCTGGGGCGCGGTACGCCCATACGCGCCACAATGTCGGCTTCGACGTTACCGCAGTGCTCATGGGGCGGCGCGGCCCGGGGGAGTGGATGGTCCGCCCGAACTGCGAACTGGCCGTGATCACGCCGGGGCGGATGGTCGTGGTGGCCCGTCCATTGACCTTCATGAACCGCTCCGGCACCGCGGCTGCAGCTGTGCTGGCCGAGCTCGATCTCGAACCTCGAAACCTCCTGGTCGTGGTGGACGACGTCGATCTGCCGTTGGGCGCGCTACGGCTGCGTCCGCGCGGCGGCCCGGGAACCCACAACGGACTGCGCGACATCTGCGATCACATCGGACCTGATTTCCCGCGTCTGCGGGTCGGAATCCGCGGCGAAGGGGCCCTGGGAGATCTCGCCGACTACGTGCTCTCGCCCTTCGACAGCAGCCAACTGGCGCTGGCGGAGGCTGCCATCGATCGGGCCGCGGATGCGGTTGAATCAACCCTTCGGAACGGCGTTCAACAAACGATGAACACCGTCAATCGTCAACGATTCCGGGCTGAAACAGCCTCCGGCTGTTTCAGCCCGGAATCGTGAGCATCGGCACGCGGCTCCGCCGCAACACCGATTCCGCAACCGAGCCCAACAGCATGTGTTCGAGCCCGGAGAGCCCGCGGGTGGCCATGACGACGAGGTCGAACTTCTCGGGGTCGACGTACGCCGTGATGCTGTCGGACGCCCGGCCCACCGCGACGGCGGTGTGGATCGGAACGGCCCCGGAGAACTGGGCGGCCGCCTTCCGCAGCGCCTCCTCCGACCGGGCCGTGAGGCGCCCCATGAGGTCGTCGGGCAGCAGGTCGACCGAGTAGAACTCGGGATAGACAACCGGTTCGACGACGTGGAGAAGGGTGATCTCGGCTTCGAGCACGCGCGCCCACCCGACCGCGATCTCGATCGCGGCGGTCGAGGCCGTGGAGAAGTCATGGGGTACGAGGATTCGCCGCACCCCGTCCGGGTTGATGGCCGCATCCGAACGGACCGTGAGGACCGGGACCTTCGAGGTGCGGACCACCCGCTCCGCCACCGATCCCAGCAGCAGGTGTGACAGACCGCGGCGCCCGTGAGTGCCCATGACGATGAGGTCGCAGCCGAACGTGGACGCGCTCTCCACGATGGTCTCGCCCGGAGTGATGCCCCGCACCAGATGCGATGTGATCTCGATCCCGGTTCGGGATTCGGCATCGTTCTCCATGGCCGCGCGCCGGGTCTCGCCGGTGCTCGCCATCAACTCGTCGAGGTGGCGGCGGTCTTCCTTTTCGAGGTCGACGTCGTCGAGAATGACAACGACGTGCAGCATGCTGAGGTCCGCGTCGAACCTCCGACAGAGATCGCGCGCCACCGCGGCTGCCTTGTCGGCGGTCGGCGAGAAATCGGTTGCGGCGAGGATCGTCTTCGGTGTAACGGCCATGGTCGCCTCCTTCAGCTCGAACGAATGGTCTCCGAGATCTCCCGGACCTGGCTTTCGATCCGGTCGAGATCGAGGGTTTGGAGGGCGCGATTCCGAACGATGATACGGCCGCGAATCACGACGTGTCGAACATCGGTTGCGCGGGCGGCGAAGACGAGGTGGGAGAACGGGTCGTACATGGGTGCGGCGTGGGGACCTTCGACCTTGACGCAGATGAGGTCCGCCTCGCGACCTTCAGTCAGGGTCCCGATCCGGTTTGCGAGCCCGAGAACCCTCGCACCCTGAACGGTCGCCATTTCGATCATCGCCCGGGCGGGCAGGACCGTCGGGTCACCGGTGGTGCCTTTGTGGAGGAGCGCGGCGATCTGCATGTCGCGGAGGAGGTTGAGGGTGTTGTTGGAAGCGGCGCCGTCGGTCCCCAGGCCGACCTTGACACCGGCGGCCACCAATGCCGGCACCGGCGAAATCCCAGAACCGAGCTTGAGGTTGCTGACCGGATTGTGGGAAACCCCGGCTTCGAACTCGGCGAGGAGGCCGATGTCCTCGGGAGAGACGTGAACGCAATGGGCAGCCACCGTTCGATCGGAGAGCACACCGAGATCGGCGAGGTAGGCGACTGGCGACATGCCCTTCTCTCTGAGCAGCTGCTCCACCTCCCATGAGGTCTCCGAGAGGTGGATCTGCATCGGCACTCCGAACTCTTCGGCGAGTTCAGCTTCCCGAACCAGGTCCTTCGCGCTGACGCTGTACGGGGAGTGGGCGGCCACGGACGGGACGATCAGCGGGTGTTTGCAGTAGGCCGCAATGAGATCGCGCTGTTTTTCGATCATCTCGTCGCTGGTGGCGCAGCGGGGGGTGGCGAACCCGATCAGAGATTCGGCGACGACGCCCCGCATCCCGGCGTCCGCCAGTACCGAGCACACCTCGTCCCCGAAGAAGTACATGTCAGTCGTGGTCGTGACCCCTGCCAGCAGCTGCTCGGCCGCCGCCAGCTCGGTCCCGAGACGCACCACATCGCGGTTGACGTGTTCCTTTTCGGCCGGCCAGATGTGTTCTTCGAGCCACTGTTTGAGGGGCAGGTCGTCGGCGATCCCGCGCAGAACGGTCATGGCGAGGTGCGAGTGGGTGTTGACGAGACCGGGCATGATGATGCAGTTCCCCGCGTTGAGCACCTCGCCCGAGGGCGCCAGTTCGAGGAGTTCCTCGGCCGGCCCGACCGCGGCGATGCGTCCGTTGGCGACGGCCACGGCCCCGCTGCGGATCGGCTCGGACCCGGGCTCCATCGTCAACACGGTGCCGCCGACGACCAGCATGTCCCAGTTGGCGTCCTTACTCATTCAGACCTCCATAACCCCACCCCGGGGCACTCCTGCAGGAATTCCGGAAAGGGGGTCCGGCCATTCTAACCTGCACCGCCGCTCTTCTGTGGTGGAACGAAACGGTCGGTGTCAGTCCCACTCCTCTTTCAGCCGGCGGAGATCACGGCGTTCGCGCTTCTTCGGCGCCCCCGCGCCCTTTTCTCTCCGGGGTGGGGCGGAGAGGCGCTGCATCCGCCGCAGCTCGAGCTCTTCCGGGGTCGGTGGCGGCGTGTGGTCGATGTAGAGCTCGCGGGCTCGCGCCCTGGACACGTTGGTTCGCTCCAGTTCGACGACCTCGATGGTCCGACGCCGCCCGCCCGGAAGGTGGATGACGATGGTGTCGCCGGCGCGGACGGCGCGGTGGGCTTTGCCGCGGTCGCCGTTGACCTCGACCTGCCCGCGCTGACACGCGGTCTGAGCCTGAGAGCGGGTCTTGAACAGGCAGGACACGTCGAGCCAGATGTCGAGTCGGACCGGGTCGTCGTTTGCCATCGGCCTCAGTGTCGTGCGTGCCCGGGCCGGCGTCAAGCCGATCGGGTCACGCGAACGGCAGGTTCGCTGCCGCCCGTCCGACGCTGAAATAGTCGAAACCCTGTTCCTTCATCCGCTGTGGATCGTAAACGTTGCGCAGATCGATCACGATGGGGTGCTTGAGCGCCGCGTGGATGCGCTTCATGTCGAGGGACCGGAACTGATTCCACTCGGTGACGATGACCAGGGCGTCGGCGCCGGCGACCGCTTCGTAGGAGTCGGCGCAGTATGCGACATCCTCCGGAAGGTGCTGTCGGGCATTGTCCATGGCCTCGGGGTCGAAGGCCCTGACGGTCGCTCCGTCGCCGACGAGGGACTCGATCAAGGGGATCGACGGGGAGTCGCGCATGTCGTCGGTTTCGGGTTTGAAGCTGAGACCGAGGACCGCCACCAGCTTCCCCGACACGTCGTTTCCCATGGCCGAGCGCACGCGCTCGATGGCGCCGGATTTGACGCGGTCGTTGACGGCGACACCGTCTCCACGATCTCGAACGGTCGTCCGGCCTCACGGGCGATCTCCGTCAGGGCCTGAGTGTCCTTGGGGAAGCACGATCCGCCGTACCCGGGACCCGGGTGGAGGAACTTCGGCCCGATCCGCTTGTCCAGCCCCATCCCCCTGGCAACGTGGTGGACGTCGGCGCCGAGCCGTTCGCACAGCTCCGCGACCTCGTTGATGAAGGTGATCTTGGTCGCGAGAAAGGCGTTCGAGGCGTACTTGATGAGCTCGGACGACTCCACGTTGGTGATCACGAACGGGGTCTCGATCAGATAGAGCGGCGAGTAGATGTCCTTCATGATGGCCACGGCCTGGGTGTCGCGGGCGCCGATGACGACCCGGTCCGGGCGCATGAAATCGGCGATCGCGGAACCTTCGCGGAGAAACTCCGGGTTGGAGACCACCGAAAACGGGTTTTCCCCCGAGCTTCGTTCGCCGATGATCCGTTCGATGAGTTGTCCCGTACCGGTGGGAACCGTCGACTTGGTGACCACCACCTTGTACCCGTTGAGGTTGTCGGCGATCGACTCGGCCACCTGGATCACATAGGAAAGATCGGCGGAGCCGTCATCCTTCGGCGGGGTGCCGACTGCAATGAAGATGACGAGCGCTTCTTTGACGGCGGGCGCCAGGTCGGTCGAAAACTGCAGCCGTCCCGCCTTCGCGTTTTTTTCGACCAGGGTGTCAAGCCCCGGTTCGTAGATCGGCATCACGCCTTCGTGGAGCTTGGCGATTTTTGCCTCGTCCTTGTCCACACAGGTCACGCTGTTCCCGAAATCCGCCAGACAGGCGCCCGTAACCAACCCCACGTACCCGGTGCCGACGACGCAGATGTGCATGTGTACTCCCGAAGGCGACCCGAAGTCGCTGGATCATGGTAGCAAACGGAGATTTCGAATTTCGAATTTCGGATTTCGGATTTCCCAACCACCCTCCCCCGTTTCCCATCCTCAGCCCTGAGGGAGGGTGGGGTGTTGGGCCCACATTCGTCGGGTGCCGTTGGCCTCTCCAGCTCTCGGGGTGGGCGGGTGAAAAATTCGAAATTCGAAATCCGAAATCCGAAATCCGAGCTACCCTGTCTCCGGCTTTTGCCGCCGGAGGTTTCGCCATGCCCGTGCCGTTGCTCGATCTGACGCGCCAGTACGAACCACTCCGCGAGGAGTTTCGACGGACCCTCGACCGGGTGTGTGATTCCCAGAGGTTCATTCTCGGCCCCGAAGTCGATGCGTTCGAAAAAGAAGCGGCCCAGGTTCTCGAAGTCGCGCACGCAGTGGGGGTGAGTTCGGGCACCGACGCGCTGCTCGAAGCGCTGATGGCGCTCGATATCGGTCCCGGCGCCGAGGTCGTGATGCCGACGTTCACCTTTTTCGCGACGGCCGGGGTGGTCGCCCGCCTCGGAGCGACGCCGGTGTTCGCGGACATCGACCCCGTGGACTTCTGCATCGACCCGGGGCAGCTCGCCACACGAATCGG
This sequence comes from Candidatus Sulfomarinibacteraceae bacterium, assembly GCA_963823345.1. GTDB lineage: Bacteria > Acidobacteriota > Thermoanaerobaculia > Thermoanaerobaculales > Sulfomarinibacteraceae > Sulfomarinibacter. The sequence goes on along the minus strand of CAWGLE010000022.1, from coordinate 267,543 downwards.
TCCGGCGACCCGAGCCGTCATCCCGGTGCACCTCTTCGGCCAGTCGGCGGACATGGATGCCGTGATGGACGCCGCTGGCAGCGTGCCGGTGCTCGAAGACTGCGCCCAGGCCTGGGGGGCGGACTGCGGGGGTCGGCAGGTGGGATCGATCGGTGTCATGGGTGCGTTTTCGTTCTTTCCGTCGAAAAACCTCGGTGGCTTCGGCGACGGCGGGTTGATCACCACCGGGGACTCGGAACTCGATCGCACGCTGCGCGAGCTGCGGATGCACGGCCAGTCGGGCCCCTACCTGCACCCCGAGATCGGCGGCAATTTCCGGATCGATGCCCTGCAGGCCGCCGTCCTGCGGGTCAAGCTGCCGCACGTCAAGGGATGGATCAATGGCCGGCGGGCGAACGCGGACCGCTACCGGAGCTTGTTCGCTGAAGCCGGTCTGGATGAGTTTCTGGTGTTGCCGGAGGCCGTGGCCGGACGCGGCCACACCTTCAACCAGTACGTGGTTCGGGCTGCCAGGAGGGACGAACTGCGCGCATTCCTCGCCGAGCGCGGCATCGGCGCCGCCGTCTACTACCCGATGCCGCTGCACCTGCAGCCCTGTTTCTCGTATCTCGGTCACCAGGCGGGTGATTTCCCGGTGTCCGAGCAGGCGAGCCGTGAGGTCCTCGCGCTGCCGGTGTTTCCGGAGCTCACGGAAAACGAACAGCGTGAGGTGGTGGCCGCCATCGCGGAGTTCTACGGAGTCTGATGCGGGTCCTGCTGGTCACCAGCCGTCACCCCGTGCCGCCGTGGCGCGGCAACCAGGTGCGGACGATGGAGTGGCTGTCGGCCCTGTCCGATCATGATCTTCACCTCGTATGTCCGTCGGCGGGCGGCGGGATCGCCGAGACGCCGCCGGCAGGTGTCACGAACTATCGGTTAACGCCGGTGGGACGGGCGATCGGGTTGCTGCGGGCTGCCGTCTCCGGCCGCCCGTTGCAGGAGGGGCTGTACGACAGCGCCGCCGCCCGACGCACGGTGGCCGGGGCGGTGTTGAGTTGGCCGCCGGATGTCGTCGTGATCCAGATGGTGCGCTGTGCGTGGGCGGCGGAAGCGGTCCGGGCGGTCGCCCCGGATGTGCCGATCGTCTTCGACGCCATCGACGCCATGGGGCTTCACTTCGACCGCGCCGCCTGCTCGGCGGCGGCATGGCCGGCCGTGCTGTTGCGAAACGAAGGGGCGCGCTGTCGGCGGCGTGAGCGGTGGCTTTCCGGGGTGGCCGGGCTCAGCGTCGCAGTGTCGGCGCGAGACCTCGACGAGCTGTCCGTCCCGCCCGGCAGGGGACGGGTCATTCCGGTGGCGGGTCGCGAGGCGGCGAACCGTGAGCGTCCGCAATCAGAGCCGGTCGTCTTGCTCTCTGGAAACCTCGGCTACCGGCCGACGGTGCACGGCGCGGCCTGGTTCGCCCGCGAGGTGTGGCCCCGGGTTCTTGCGGGAGTGCCGGATGCGCGCTGGGTTCTCGCGGGGGCGCGACCTGCGGCGGCGGTCCGGAGACTGTCCCGGCTGCGTGGGGTGGAGGTTCACGCCGATGTGCCCGACCTCGGGACCTTCATGAGCTCGGCACGGGTGGCGGTGGCCCCCATGAGCGGCGGTTCGGGTGTGCCGATGAAGGTCCTCGAGGCGATGGCCGCCGGGGTGCCGGCGGTCGTTCACCCGTGGGCCGCCGCCGGGCTCGCGGAAGAAGCCGCCGGGGCGGTGGTGGTGGCCGATGGCGCCGAGGCCTGGGCAGAGGCGTTGGCGCGGCTGCTCAGCGATGCCGCAGGGGCGCGGGACCTCGGGGAACGCGGTCGTGCCGCGTGGCGCGGTATCTACCATCCCGACGTCGTTGCCCGACAGATCCGCGATGTCGTTGGAACGTTTCAACGTTCAAACGTTTGAACCTTTCAACGTTTTTGCGTTAGAACAGCTCCAGGGTGGCGAGGTCGCCCTTGCCCTCGCGGATCAACACCGGTTCATCGCCCGACATGTCGACGACCGTCGAGGGGACCGGCAGCAGGACGCCGCCGTCGATCACCATCTCGACCCGATTGCCGAGCGAGCGATCGATCTCGTCCGGGTCGTTGACGAAGTCGTGCTCGGGGTCGCGGATCGACGAGCTGAGAAGGGGCTCGCCGAGCTCGCCGAGCAGGGCGAGGGCGATCGGGTTGTCCGGCATTCGAATGCCGATCGTTTTCCGTTTACGGAGCATGATCTTGGGGACTTCGGAGCTCGCTTCGAAGATGAAGGTGTAGGGCCCCGGCAGAACGCGTTTCAGCAGTCGGAAGGCCGGCGTCGACACTCCCTTGGCATACCGCCCGATCGTGTTCATGTCGGCGACCAGGATGGACAGAGGTTTTTTGGGGTCCATGTCCTTGAGCTTGTACAGCCGCTGGATCGCGTCGTGATGGGTGATGCCGCAGGTGAGGCCGTACACCGTGTCGGTGGGCATGACGACGATGCCCCCGTCGCGCAGGACCTGTGCCGCGCGCGCCAGCAGCCACGGCTGCGGTTCAACGGGGTCGATGTCGAGAATCATGTCCTGGACGGCCTCCTCAGGCTCAACGTGTATACAGTCGGCACTGCGCGCAGTCAACCACCGCCGCGAATACAGGATGCAGGATGAAGGTCACAGGTCACAGGATGCAAGATGCATCCTGCATCCAACCTCCGACGTCTGATATCCCACCCCATCTCCCTCTCTGCAAGGGCGCTCTGGAAAGCGTAGAATGCCGACAATGATCGAAGGAGGACCGGCATGAGCACGAGCGGACTCAAGAAGATCGGCGTCATCGGGATCGGCACGATGGGCAACGGCATCGCACAAGTGGCGGCGCAGAGCGGTTTCGAAACGGTGGTCATGGACGTGGATGCGGGGGCGCTCGAGCGTGGACTCGACGCCATCACCCGCAGCCTCGACCGACTGGTGAAGGCCTTCGAAAAATCGGGAGGCGAGAAGGGCATCACGGCCGAAGCCAAAGCGGAAGCGGCGGGCCGGCTGTCGACCACGACCAGCGAGAAGGACCTTCTCGACTGCGACCTGATCATCGAGGCGGTGCCGGAAATACCCGAGCTCAAGGAGAAGATCAACCGCAAGCTGGCGGAGCTCGGCTACGACAAAATCCTGGTCTCGAACACCTCGGGCATCAGCATCACCCGGCTCGGCGCGGCCTTCGGCGCTCCGGAGAAGTTCATGGGGATGCATTTCATGAACCCGGTGCCGATGCAGAAGGGGGTGGAGATCATCCGGGGCCTCGCCACCTCGGATGCGACCTATCAGACGGTGGTCGCCCTGTGCCACGATCTCGACAAGATCGAGATCCCGGCCGAGGACAAGGCGGGATTCGCCATCAACCGGATGTTCGTGCCCTTCGTCAACGAAGCGATCCGCGTTGTCGAGGAGGGGATCGCGGCGGTTGACGACGTCGACAAGTGCACCTACTGCCTCGGACACAAGATGGGCCCGCTGATGACCGCCGACTACGTCGGCCTCGACACGATGATCTTCATCTGTAAGGTCCTCGAGGAGGAGTTCGGCAGCTTCTACAAACCGAGCCCGCTGCTCAAGCGCCTTGTGGAGTCGGGACAGCTCGGGGCGAAGACCGGATCGGGTTTCTACGTCTGGGAGTCCTACAAGGCGCAGGGAGTCAACCCCGACGTCGCACGGTACCGCATCAAATAGGTAGCTGAACCCGCCCGCCGTCGGTCCGGAGGCGAAACATGAGGATGCAGAGAAAAGACGATTGGGACGACGACTGGGACGACGAAGTCGTCGTCAAGAAGAAGCCCCCACGCCCGGACATCCTGACCACCCGGAGGATTCTGTGGGGCCTCGCGGTGGTGGCGGTTGCCGCGATCGTTGTCGGAGGTCTGCTGTCGAAGGATCCGTTTCAGTTTCAGGAGGCACCTTCCCGTCTCGTCGGCATGTGGACGTGCACCGACCCGGAGAGATCCGATCTCTGGGTCGAGTTTCGGGGCGACTTCGTCGTCTTCGGCACCGGAGGCACCGGCACCATGAAGTACCGGATTCTGGGCGGCGACATGGAGAAGGTCGGCGAGATCGAGCGCTACAAGATCTTCTTCCGGGACCTGGCGGGCAAGGAGCACAACCGGGAGATCCTGCTCGCTACGCCCGGCACCAGCCTGCGGTTCGCGGACGATCCGAAATTCGACTGGACGCGATTCGAGCACTAGCCCTCATTATTCACGAGTCTTCTACTGCGAGGCGCGATACGCTGCGCGTGGCGGCGCTTTCTCGATTCGCTCGCTCGACGTACTGCAAGTACGCCTCCGCTCCCTCAACAACGAAACCGCCACCCCGCTTGCACCTCGCGCCTCTCGCGACGAATCCTCGTGAATAATGCGGGCCAGCCCGACAGGCGGCGCCGGTTCGGGTCACAACACCCAGGCGTAGCCGATCTTGGCGAAAATCGTCCGGTTGAGCTGTGTCAATCCGAAGTTCTGATCCGCCAGCGAGTTGTCGGAGTAGCCGACAAACACCACCGTGCTCGGGTTCACCTTGTAGGAGAACAGGAACTGGCCGAACAGGTTCTGGTACTCGGAGCCGCGTCCGTCGCTGTAGAGATCGGGGTTGAACCGGTCCTCGACGTGCTGCAGGATGGCGCGCACGAAGCAACGGGAGTTGAACTGCCAGGAGGCCTCCATCTGTCCGATGGTCGATGTATAGAGCCACCCCTCGGCGACGTCCATCGTCTCCCGTGTGTAAGCCGGCTGGACGTAGAAGTGGCGGCCGACGCGGTACCAGAAGCCGGCATCGATGTTGATGACGTCTCCGGGTCGTGTGTTGACGTAGTCGACCTGGCCGCCGCCCTCGAGGTTGAGCCAGGCGTGACTGTGGCCGTTGGGTTTGGCGCAGAAGTGCAGCCTGAGGCGGTTGAATTCGAACTCCTGGCCGTTGTAACCCTCACGCACCCGGCTCGGGCGGATGACGGAGTGGGACTGGAGTGGCCCCTCGATGGTGAACTGAACGACGTCCTCGTGGAAAAGGAGGAAGCCGGTCTGGTCGACCGTATCGGCCACCTTCGCCTTGACGTCCATCCGCGTGTACCAGCTTCCATCGACCTGATTCCACTGATACCCGAGGCCGGCCTCCCAGTGCTGGAAATCCACCTGGGGCATGAAACCGAGGTCGGCACGAAAATCAGGTCCGACGTCCTGCAATTGCGCCCACCACATCCAGGTGCGGGTTTCATGGCTGTAGTAGAGCTCGGCGGCCCAATCGTCAAAGGTGTCTCCGGGCTGGTCGAAGTCCTCGACGATCTTTTCGGGATAACGGGTGCTCGAACCCAGGATCTGGACGAAGACCCGGTCTCTGGCCGACAGGCGGAGGTCGCCGTCGACGCCCGCAACCCGGTTGAGGTAGTCCGAACCTTCCCGGTTGGTCAACAGTGCGCCGACCGTGAACCGGTTGCCGATGTCGTACCTGTAGCGGAGGACGGTGGCGGTGGTCGACTCCTCGAGCGACGTCGCGCTCGAGCTCTCGCTGCCCGGGATGATGAGATTGGTGACGTCGTCGTCGACGACGTAGGCGCCGATGGTGTGAGGGCCCTCCTTGCCGGTGAGCTTGAGCCCCCAGGCTGGCTCCCTCATCATCCGGGTGTAAACGATGTTCATGGTGGTGTCGAAGTAGTCGGCGCCCTCCATGAAGAACGGCCGTTTTTCGGGGTAGAAGATGGCGAACGGGCGGTTGACCGCGAGCTCTCGGGCGTCGGCCTCCACCTGCGAGTAGTCGGGGTTGAGGGTGGCGCTGACTGGTCATGTTGGGGGTGAATCCCCAGCGCGCGGTGAGTCCGAACTGGACGTCCGGGTCGCCGTTGACCATCGGGCCGTCGGGCAGGTCGTCCCGTTGATCGGTTCGCGCTCGCGGTCAGGGTGGGAACGATCTCGAGGTTGCGGCCCGGCGACACTCCGGCAAAGCCCTCGATCTTGAGGGCCTGGCAGAGGTAACAGTTGTTGCTGCGGTCGCGGGGGAAGGCGCCCATCTGGGCGGTCACGTTGCGTGGGTAACCGCGGATGGCGTCGAAGCCCCAGATCTGCGCGCTGTCGCTGCGCTGAAACCGCAGGGTCGAGAAGGGGATCTCGATCTCCGCCGACCAGCCCCACTCGGTCAACGTCGCCGCCGACTTCCAGATGCCGTCCCAGGGGGTGTTACCGTTGGGCCAGTTCTCGATCTCGATCCATCTGGACGCCCATCGGGTTGACGACGAAGAGGTAGTCCCGGCGCTCGTCGTTGAAGGTGTCGAGGACGACGCCCACCCAGTCGTCAGTCCACGCCTGGTCGCGGTCGGACAAGTGCGCACGGATGGCAGCGGGGTCGGGGTCGTAGGCGCGGAAGCCGACGTAGAGGCGGTTGGCGTCATGCATCACCAGGACCTCGGTGCGGATCGGCGCGGGCGTGTTTTCCCCGGGTTGGACCTCGAAGTCGAGGGTCGTCGACCAGGCGTGCTGCCATGCGGCCTCGTCGAGGACGCCGTCGACAGCGATCCGTACATCCACGCGGGGGATCGGACTGGGCACCCGGTCGGCGGCTGTCGGTTCGCCGGTCGTGGAGGCGCCGGTACCTGTCACCACAACCAGGGGTGCCAGGACGAAGAGGAACAACGCGCGGCCGATCGGGCTGGAACGCGGAGAGATATCCACCATCGCAATGAGTACGGCAGGGCGGTTCGAATTGTTTTACACGGTCGCGATATTTTCTGATTTTTCTGATCCGCGCTCTCAGATTGACTTCACGCCTTGCGATCGAACACGGCATAGACCGCAGGCACCACCAGCAACGTGAGCAGGGTGGAGGTGGCCATGCCGCCGATGACGGTCAGGGCCATCGGCGTCCTCAGTTCGGCCCCCTCGCCGAGACCGAGGGCCATCGGCAGGAGACCGAAGATCGTCGTCAGGCTCGTCATCAGGATGGGGCGCAGACGCACGCCGCCGGCCCGGGCCAGCGCCTCGTTCTTGCCCATCCCCTCGCGGCGGAGCTGGTTGGCATAGTCGACGAGGACGATGGCGCCGTTGACCGCGATGCCGGCGAGCAGGATGAAGCCGATCAACGACACGACGCTGACGGTGACGCCGAAGATCCACATCGTGACCAGCACGCCGATCACCGCGAACGGCACCGAGAACATGATGACGAATGGATGGAGCAGGCTCTCGAACTGTGAGGCCATGACCAGGTAGACCATGAACACGGCGAGGCCGAAGGCGAGTCGCATGGAGTCAAACGACGTCGCCATCTCCTCCTCCTGGCCGCCGAGCCGCCAGTCGTAGCCCGTCGGCCAGCTCATGTCATCGAGCGCATTCCGGATGTCCGCGGTGACCGACCCGAGGTCGCGCTCGGACAGGTTGGCCGTAATGCTGGCGACTCGGGTGCCGTCGGCGCGGCGGATCTCGGCCGGTCCCTCGAGTTCGAGCACTTCGGCGACCGCCGACAACGGGATCGCCGTCCCGCCGACGTGGGTCACCGTCAGGTTGGCGAGGGCCTCGGCGGACGATCGAAAACGTTCGGCGGCGCGCACCCGGATGTCGATGGTGCGGTCGGTGCGGGTGATATCGGTGGCCACGTTTCCCTGCACCATGCCGCGCAGCACCGCGGCCACGTCGTCGATCCCCAAGCCCGTAGGCTGCAAGGCGGTCGCGGTCGAGCATGACCTGGAGCTCGGGGTGACCGCCCTCGGTGGAGGAGCTGATATCGGTGAGACCGTCGATCGCGCGCATCCTCGCGACGACCTCCGCCGCCAGCCGCTCCAAAAGCTCGAGGTTGAAGCCGCGGACCTCGACCTCGATGGCGGTCTTGAAGCTGAAGTACGAGGGCCGGCCGAAGCGGGCCACGACGGCGGGCCGGCCGCCGCTTTCGGGCTCGTCGCCGCCCTGCAACTTCCGGTTGTCGGCATCGACGGCCCTCCTCAAGTGGGTCATGGCCGCGTCTTCAGCCTCCCTCGAGACCGGAGATTCGAGAGTGACCGTGATCTGGCCGAGATTTTCGCGGAGGTCTCCGGTGGTGCCGCCCTGTTCGTTGGAGGTGCCGGCGATGGTGTAGACGGCGGTCAGCCCTCCGATGGTGTCGGATGCCGTAGTGAGCTCGCGCAACGTACGGTCGGTGACCTCGAGCCGGGTCCCCGGGGGCAGCTCGAGGTCGGCGTAGAACTCGCCCTGAACGAGCTCCGGGATGAGCTCGGAACCGAGGGTCCGGTACAGGGCGAGGCTGGCCACGAACAGCGCGAGGGTCACGCCGACGACGGTCGCCGGGCGGTCGAGCACCCGGGAGATCGCCCGCGCATAGCCGGCTGTGGTCGCGGCGAGGGCGTTGTCGAAGAGGTCGAGGAGCGGGTTCAGGATGGCGCTCCCGATGCGTCCGACCGCTCTGACCACTGCCAGCGCGGCGCCGAGGAGCCGGGTGACGACGGTGAAGACCATCCGGCCGAGCCAGCGCAGTGGCGCCGGCTGGCGCTCGTTTCCGCCGGGTCCGGGCACCGTCTGGGAGGGATCGAAACGGCGCGAGGCGAGCATCGGAATCACCGTCAGCGCGACGACCAACGACACCAGCAACGAAAAGGCGACGGTCAGCGCCTGGTCGCGGAAGAGCTGTGCGGCGACCCCCTCGACAAAGACGATGGGCACGAAGACGCAGATTGTCGTCAGGGTCGAAGCGGTGATCGCCCGCCCGACCTCCGAGGTGCCGACCCGCGCGGCGTCGACGGCATCGAGGCCGTCGTCGCGCTTGCGCTGCACCGCCTCGAGGACGACGATGGCGTTGTCGACCAGCAGCCCGACGCCGAGGGTGAGGCCGCCCAACGACATGATGTTGAGCGAGATCCCGGCCACGTACATGAGAAAGAAGGTGGCGACAACCGACACCGGAATGGAAATTGAAATGATGAGCGTGTTCTTGACCGAACGCAGAAAGAGGTAGAGCACGAAAACCGCCAACAGCCCGCCGAAGAGTGCGGTCTGGAGAACCTCGCGGACCGCCTGCCGGATGTAGCGCGCCTGGTCGGTGATGATGTCGATCCGCAGCCCGGGGTCGACGCGGGCGATCTCGGCGCGCAGCTCGGTCAGGCGCTCGGTCACAGCGTCGGACACGGTCACGGTGTTGGTGCCGCCCTCTTTGTAGACCGCCAGCTCCACCGATTCTTCGCCGTCGATGCGGGTGATGATCTCGCGTTCCTTGTGGCCGGTGTAGACCCGGGCGATGTCGGAGAGGCGGACAATGGCGTCGCCGTTGCGGGCGATCACGATCGACTGCATGTCCTCAGGCCGCACGAACTCGTTGAGGGTCCGCACCAGGTATTCGGTGCGGCCGTCGCGCAACGAACCGCCGGTGATGTTGATGTTTTCCGCCGCCAACCGGTTGGCCACCTGGCCCGCCGACAGACCGAGTGCCGCCAACCTGCGTTCGTCGAGCTCGACCTGGATCTCCTCCTCGAACCCCCCCGAGACCACTGCGGCGGCGACCCCGTCGATGCGCTCCAGCGCGCGCTTGAGGTCTTCCTCGGCCATGAACCGGAGCTGCGCGAGGTCGTCGGATCCGTGGACGCCGACCCGCATGATGGGATCGAGCGAGGGGTCGAAACGGAGCAGGATCGGCGCCTCCGCGTCGAGCGGGAGGCGAACGCGGTCGAGCCGGTCGCGGACGTCGAGGGAGGCGAAGTCCATGTCGGTGTCCCAGGCGAACTCGAGGGTGACCTCGGAGACGTCCGCCCGCGAACTCGAGGTGACGCGGACCACGTTGTTGACCACCCCGACCGCGTTCTCGATCGGCCTGGTCAGCAGCGACTCGATCTCGATCGGCGCCGTCCCTTCGTACGTGGTGCTGATCGTCAGGGACGGATAGGTGATGTCGGGCAGCAGGTTGACCGCGAGGTTCGAAAAAGCGACAGCGCCGAAGATCACCGCTGCAACCGCGAAGATGAAGACCGTGACGGGGCGACGGATCGAGAGGTCGACGATCTTCATTGATGGCCGGTCCCATCCGGCCCGACCCGCTCGTGCCCACCCAGCGGTCTCGTGACCGAGTTCAATTCGAGCGGCAGTCGGCCGAAACGCCGGCGGATCCGAGTGTACGGTCGCGATCATGACCCGCCTTCGCCGCGGATCTGCCGGATGACTTCGGTGACACGTTCGTCGGTCATGCCGAACTGCTTCATCCGCTCCTTGATGCGCTCGAGCTCCTCGGGGGTGGCCTCCTTGATCCGCTGCACCATGAAGGGGGGGATGCCGGCGCCGGGCTCTCCCGGACCGCGTCCACCGGCGCCCCCGGTGCCGGCTCCGTCCTGGGGTGGTGGCCCCGCGGCTTCGGCGGTGGGCGCGGCGGGCGCCGCCGGCGGCGCATCGCCGAGCACCATCACCGGCGTACCGTCGGCGAGGCCCTCCTGTCCGAGCACGATCAGTTGTTCGCCGTCGGTGAGGCCTTCGAGGATCTCGACCGAGTCCGTGTCGCGCACACCGAGGCGAACCTCACGCCGCGCGGCGACGTCGTTCGTCATGACGTAGACCGTATCGCCGAGCGAATCGAGCACGAGCGCGTCGCGCGGGATCACCAGGGCATCCTCGCGCGTCCCGGTCTCGAGGTAGACCGAGGCGAATAGACCGGGCCGCAGCTTGCGCTGCGCGTCCACCTCGAGCGTGACGGTGAAAGTCCCCGAGGCGGGATCGACGGTCGGCCGCAGCCGTGCGACCACGGCCGGAAAACGCTCGTCCGGGTAGGCCTCGACCTCGAGGTGGGCTGTCTGGCCGACCTGCACCCGCGGCAGGTCCTTCTCCGGCACCTCGACCCGGCACAGGAGCGGTGTGAAGTCGGAGATCCGGAAGAGGCGGTTGCCGGGGGTCACGTACTGGGCAAGCTTGATGTCCCGGGTCACGACCAGGGCGTCGAACGGGGCTCGGATCTCGGTGTAGGCGAGCTGGATCTCCGCGCTCTCGAGCTGTGCCTGCGCCGCGGCGAGCTTCGATCCCGCGCTGTCGAAGGCCTCCTGGCTCACCAGCCCCTCGTTCCACGAGGTCGTGGTGCGGTCGAAGGCGAGCTGCGCTTCGTCGCGGGTAACGCGCGCGATCGCGGCCTTGTTCATCGGCTCACGGTCGTCGATGCGGGCCAACAGCTGGCCCTTGCGGACCGTTCGTCCTTCCTCGGTCAGGATCTCGGTCACCGGCCCCGACGTACGGGCAACGATGTCGACCTCGTTTTCCGCCTCGAGGGTGCCGTTGGTTTGAAGGTATTGCGAGATCGCGCGGCGGGAAACCGGCTGGACCCGAACCGGGACTGCCGCTGCGGGCGCGCCGGGCGCCGCGCCGCCACCCCGCATCCCCGGACGACCGCCCTCGCCGCGGCCGCCGGAGTCGCCGGACCCGCCGCACGCGGCGAGAGCGAGCAGAGTGCATGAGAGAGAAATGGTCGTGGTGATCTGTCGAGTGTTCACTTGAGGTGGTTCCTTGAATTGGAGTGTGGAGTTATTTCGGGCACGGAGACGGGCACGGAGACGGGCATAGACGGCGGTCGAAGGACCGCGGCGGCGATGCGGCGGAGGAACACGCTGAAGTCGTCGACGAGGGAGTAGATGGTCGGGATCACCATGACTGTCAGAAAGGTGGACATGGTGAGCCCGCCGAGAATGACCAGCCCGATCGGAGCCCAGAACGCGGCCCGGCCGTCGGGCGCTCCGAACACGCTCGGCAGGAAGTAACCGGCCACCATCGGCGACAGACCGAGCACGGTGGTGATCGCGGTCATCAGGATCGGGCGCAGGCGGTGGCGGCCGCCGAGGACGATGGCCTCGTCGCGGGGCGTGCCCTGCTGGCGGAGCCGGTTGATGTGGTCGACCAGCACGATCGCGTTGTTGACGACGATGCCGGCGAGCAGGATCAGACCCATATCCGAGCTCGAAGATCGCGCCTGCCCGGTGAGGGTCATGATCAGGCCGACACCGATGAAGGCGAAGGGCACGGAGAACATGATCGTGAAGGGCTGGGCGAAGCTCTCGAAGAGCGACGCCATCACCATGTAGATCAGGACCAGCGCGAAACCCAGCAAGAACAGCGCGCTCGACGCGTCCCGTTCGCCGCTCATCCAGTCCTCGCCCTCCACGACTTCGTAGCCGGCGGGCAGGTTGAGGTCGTCAACCGCCTGCTGGGCCATGCGTTGGGCGACGAACGAAGGCGTTCCCGATGCGGTGTCGGCGGTGATCGTGAGGGTCGAGCGGCGGTCGACCCGCTCGATGGCGCGCGCCCCGGGTGCGGTGTCGAAATCGGCCACCGATCCGATGGTCATCCGGTTGTCGCCGAAGGCCACCGGCAGCTTCTTGAGCTGATCGAGGGTCTGGCGGTCGGATTCCCGGTGCTGGACGACGACGTCGAGTTCGCGGTCCTCGACCTCGAAGTAGGTGACCGCTCGCGACGACAGGGCGGACGACACGCTCTGTGCGACCGCCTGCGACGACAGCCCGGCGGCGAGGGTGCGTTCGCGGTCGGGGCGCACGAGGACCTCGATGTCGCCGCTCTCCAGCGAGGAGTCGGCGTCGCGGACGCCGGGCAGGGCCCGCAGCGCCGCCACCGCGCGGTCGGCGAGGATCTCGAGGATCTCGAAGCGGTCGCCGCGGAGTTGGACCTCGATGCTCGAACCCGATCCGGATTGGCCGCGCATCGACCGCGACAGCGTCATCGTCACTCCGGCACGGGTGGGCAGAAGGGCCTCGATCCGGTCGCGGATCTCGGACGTGTCGAGGTGACCCAGCTCTTCGTCGACGAGATAGATGTCGAAGCGATTGCCCCTCGACCAACCGCGCGAGCGCCCCGAGCTGCGGCTGAAGGTGTGGGTGATGTTGGCGATCTCGAGCTCTTCGCGGTGCCGCTCGAGAAGGTCGTACACCTCGTCGTACAGGGCCCGTTTCTGCTCCGCCGAGTAGCTCGTCGGGGTGTCGACCACGATGCTCACCTGGCGCTCGAATGACGGCGTCTGGAAGGTCCGCTCGATGCGCTGGTAGAGATACCACGAACCGACCAGTGCGAGCAGGATCGCGAACCCGAAGGAGAGCCGGTGCCGCAGCGTGAAGGCAAGGGAGCGTGCGTAGGCGGCGGAGAATCGGCTCCACAGACCGCCCTCGTGGGAGCGTTCGCCGCCGAGGAGCCGCGCTGCGACCATCGGTACGACGGTCACGGCGACCACCAACGACGCGGCCATCACGACCACCACCGTCAAACCGATGTTGGTCATGAAGATCGCGAATCGGCCCCCCGATGGGAGGAAGATCATGGGCAGGAAAACGCACATGGTGGTCAGCGTCGAGGCCGCGATCGGCAATGCCACTTCGGAGGCGCCCTGCAGGGTCGCGGTTCGCGCATCCTCCCCGAGCTCTTCGTGGTGGCGGAAGATCGACTCGATGACCACGATCGAGTTGTCCACCAGCATGCCGATCGAGAGCATCAGACCCATCAGGGACATGATGTTGAGCGTCAGATCGGTCCAACCCGCCTGCCGCGACAGGTACATGAAGACGAAGGTGACGACGACCGAAACCGGAATCGCGATCGCCACCAGCAGGGTGGAGCGGACGCGGCGCAGGAAGAGGAACATGAAGAGCACCGCCAGCGCGCCGCCGAGCAGGCCGGTATTGCGGAGTTCGGAGATGCCGTTGCGCACGTCCGCGGAGTCATCGCGGTAGATATTGAAGTGGAGGCCTGCGGCGCCGGGCATTGCCAGAATGGCGTCGATCTCGGCCTTGGCGCCGTCGATCATCGCCAGGAGGTTGGCGGTCGAGGCCTTGTAGAGACGGACGTTGAGGGCTTCCTGGCCGTTGAGAAAGTCCCACTCCTCCTGTTCGGGATAGGCCATCTCGACCTCGGCGACATCGCCGAGCCGGAGGCCGCCGCCGAGGGGAAGGGCGCGGATCTCGTCGAGGTTCTTGAGTTTGCCGTCGACGCGAACGAAGTAGGAGCGCGAACCGTCCCGCACGGTGCCCACCGAGGCGGCCTCGTGATTCGACCGGATGACCGCCGCGACCCGGCGGACGTCGATTCCGAGGGCCGCGAGCCGGTCGGGGATGAGGTTGATCTGCACCTGGCGGACCTCGATGCCGCCGACGTCGACGTCGGCGACCCCCTCCAGCCGCTGGAGGCGGCGGACGATGACGTCCTCGGTGAACCGGTAGAGCTGTTCGCGCGGCCAGTCGGCGCTGACCTGGAAGCGCAGGACCGGCCGGTCGGAGCTCTGGAAGCGGCGAATGTCGACCCGCTCGAGGTCGGCGGGAAGCCGGCTGCGGACCCGATCCACCCGGTCGCGGACGTCGACCGCCGCGAGATCCATGTCGGTGCCGTCGACGAAGCGGAGGCTGACGTTCCCCGAGGACGAGGTGGCGTTCGCGGTCAGGGTTTCGATGCCGTTGATGGTGCTGAGGCTGTCTTCGAGCGGGCGGACGATGAGCCGCTCGGTCTCGGCCGGTGACGACGACGGGTAGGGGGCGGTGACTGAGATGTGGGACGAGGAGAAGGTGGGCAGGAACTCCAGCGGCAACCGCGCGAGCGACAGCCACCCGAGCACGAGTACGCCGAGCACCGCCATGGCCATGGTGACCCGGCGTTCCACCGCAAACCGGATGATGGGGTTGACCTTCACCTCGACAGTGCCCTCCAGCGACGAGCCCGGGCTATTCAATCACACAACGGGGGTTTCGGAACGAAAAAACGCGGCGGCTCCGGGCCGCCGCGCTGGTGGAATGCTCAAGGGGTCATGACGGGCGGCGTCCGCCGGAGCGACGCGTGAAGCGTTTTTCGTGGTTTCCGCGCAGCTCTTCGAGCTGGGCGAGCTGTTCGGGAGTGAGCACGGCGAGGGCACTCGCCCTGGCGCGCTGGGCGACAACCTTGAGCTCGATCTGGATCTGAGCCTGCTCGGCGGCGTGGGTCCGGAAGGAGCTCTCGTCGAAGTTCGTCAGATCGGGGTGCGCCTCGCGATAGGCCTCGCGACCGGCGGCGAGCTGCTCGGCGAGCTGCTCCATCTCCGGGCGTGCCGCATCGAGAATCGTCCGGATTTCCGCGAGTTGTTCGTCCGACAAACCGAGTTCGTCGGCGAGCCGGGGCAGCATGCGGTCGAAGAAGCCGAGACCGTCGTCGCCCCCGCCGTGGGGGCCGTGCCCCCAGGCTCCGCCTCCCGGGCCGCCGCCGGGTCCCTGGCCGTAGCCGCCGCCGGGCACCCCCTGGGCGACCAGGGTCAGTGGGACCGCGATCAGTGCCGCGGCCGCGATGGTGAGGATGGTGTTTCGTGCTCTCATATGAACCTCCATGTGGTTCGCCGCCTCGGCGGCATGTGTTCGGTCGTGCGATGAAACGTCCGAACGGTCTTTATTGTTGACCAACAAATCCAAACAAACGCACGGCCAACCTCAAGAAATGTCAAGGCCGTCCGCAGGCTGGTAGGATCGGATCATGACGAGGGTCCTGATCATCGACGACGACACCGATCTCTGCGATCTCGTGAGCGAGTATCTGCGGGGTGAAGGGCTGGAAGTGGCTGCCGTTCACGATGGCGTTACCGGGGTTGTCCGCTGCCTCGACGACGATCCGGATCTGGTGATCCTTGATGTCATGCTGCCGGGACTCGGTGGGTTCGCGGTCCTCAGCCGTATCCGCGAGCGGTCGAAGGTCCCCGTGATCATGCTGACCGCTCGCGGCGAGGACGTCGACAGGATCGTCGGCCTCGAGATGGGTGCGGACGACTATCTCGCCAAGCCTTTCAACCCCCGAGAGCTCGTGGCGAGGATCCGCGCCATTCTCCGCAGGACTGCGGAGGAACCCGCGGACGATGGCGCGATGTCCTACTCGGTCGGCGACGTGCAGCTGGATCCCGGGGCCAGGGAGGTCCGCTGCGGCGGCCGCGAGGTCGAACTCACCGGGGCCGAGTTCATGATCCTGGAGGTCCTCCTCCGCGAGGCGGGAACCGTGGTCGGTCGGGACGAGCTGTCGCGCCAGGCACTGGGCCGCCGTTCGAGTGCCTACGATCGCAGCCTCGATGTCCACCTCTCCAATCTCCGCCGCAAGCTGGGCCGTTCGCCGGAAGGCGGGGAGCGGATCAAGACAGTGCGGGGCGTCGGCTACGTGTACGTCAAGCACAGCGGGAGCAGCCCGTGATTTCGGATTTCGGATTTCGGATTTCGGATTTCGGATTTCCCGACCGCCCTCCCACCACTTCTGAACGTCGGGTGGGTGGGGGACAAATCCGAAATCCGAAATCCGAAATCCGAAATCAGAGGGAAGGGTGGGTGGGATGAAAAGCCTCTTCCTCCGCATCTTCCTCTGGTTCTGGGTGGCGATGGTGGTGATGGCCGTGGTCCTGGTGGTGACGTCTCCCTACTTCACCCAGTCGCGGTCGAGGGTGGAGAGGTGGCAGCAGGGGGCGGAGGCCTGGGCCGGAGATCGGGTTGACCGCACGGTGCGATCGATCAGCGAGAGGGGAGTGGATGGCCTGACGGTGGGTGAGCCCAGGGGCCCCGGCCGCCGCGGGTCGATGACCTTCGTGTTCGACGACGCCGGGCGCGAGGTGATGGGCCGCGAGGCGCCGGCGGCAGCGGCGGACCTCGCGAGTCGGGTGGCGGAGAGCGGTACGGAGGAAGCCCTCCGCCGCGGGGAATTTCACCTGGTGGCGAAACCGGTGAGGGCGCCCGACGGGCGGCGGTTTGTCGTGGTGGGGACCCTGCACCGGCCGCCGCGCCCGATCGATCTTCTGGAGCCGAAGGCTTTGTGGCCGCGCCTTGCGGTCCTCGCGGCGATGATCGGCCTCTTGAGTTTCCTGCTCGCACGTTACCTGTCGTCTCCGGTGGGTGCATTGCGGAAGGCGACCCAACAGCTCAGTGGTGGCGACCTCTCGGCGCGGGTCGGCGGCAGGGTGGTCCGCCGGCGGGACGAAATCGGTGATCTGGCGCGCGACTTCGACACCATGGCCGGGCAAATGGAAAGTCTGGTGGGTTCGCAGCAACGCCTGCTGCGCGATGTCTCCCATGAATTGCGGTCGCCCCTCGCCCGCCTCCGGGTGGCCCTGGAGATGGCCCGCGACCGGGCGGGGGCCGCAGCCCGGGAGAGCATCGACCGCATGGAACGCGAGGCGACCAGGATCGATGAGCTCATCGGGCAGCTCCTCCTCCTGGAGCGGCTGGCCGCCGGTGCGCCCGACGGCGAAAAGACCACATTCGCACTCGCCGAGCTGCTCGGCGAAGTGGTGGACGACGCCTCCTTCGAAGCATCGGCCGGCGGCCGCGAAGTGATGGTCCTGGCCGACGCCGATGCCAGTGTGACGGGCTACCCGGTTCTCCTGAGGTCGGCGATCGACAACGTCCTGCGAAATGCGATCCGGCATGCTCCCGAGTCGACCGCGGTCGATGTCGTGCTCCGGTTCGACCCCCGGTGGGCGGAGATCTCGGTGAGAGACCGCGGCCCGGGCGTCGGCGAGGAACACCTGGGTTCGCTGTTCGAGCCCTTCACCCGGGTCGCGGACGCCCGTGAGCGGTCCTCGGGCGGCGCCGGTCTCGGGCTCGCCATCGCCCGCCGCGCGGTCGAGTTGCACCACGGGGGAGTGTCGGCCCGGAACCATCCGGACGGAGGTCTCGAGGTCGTTCTGCGGTTTCCTTTCGACGCGCCGTCGGCGGAGAATCGACGATCCACATGACTCTGCGGGATCACACGATCACCCGTTCGAGCGCCGTCGTCCTCGCCGGTTGCCTCGTGGCGGCGGCGCCGTGGCGATCTCGCTGGCTGCAGCCTATCTGCGATCGGTCCTGGTGGTGCCGATGCTGGTGCCCAAGGTGACGATCGCTTTTCTGCCGGTGCTTCTCTTGATGGTGGCGCTGGCGATCTCGAGGATCGCCCCGGCCCGGCTGGGCGTCGCGGTCGCGGCCGGATTGACCGCCGCATCGCTCATCGGCCTGTTTTCGAGCGGTTATTACGATGAGCCCCGCAAGGAGCAGTGGCGGGAGGCCGTCGCGCACATGGTGGCGGACCCGGCCTTCGACCCCGGGTCCGACCTCTGTCTGGGGACCCTGGCGCCGGGGTTCCAGTTCTACGTCGATCAGTTCGGGGCGCCGCTCAGGGTCGAGGAGGCACAGCCGCAGCGGTTTCTCGATGCGGTGGCCGGACGGCCCGTCCCGCCGGCGGTGTGGCTTCTGGTGGCGCGGGATGAGGATTCCGTGCAGCCCCTGCGCCGGGAGCTCAACAGAGGGTGGGTCCGGAGGGACCGGGTGGAGTTTCTGGAGACATCGGTGGAACGGTGGGAGCCGGAGGATCCAACGGAAAAGGGGCCGCATGACCCGTAATGTCCTCGACAGCAGGTGGTGCGTTCTTCCGATTGCGGTGGTCGCGCTGGCCGTCCTCTCGATCGGGGTGACCCGGGACTACCGGCTCAAGCACGAAGACAACAACGCGATGCACGCCGCTTTCGCCCGTGACCACCTGGGTGCGGGTTTCGGCGTCACCAGGGCGCAGGACGCCTTTGTCAACCCCGGCAACGGCCGGGTGGCGTTTTACGCCCACCACCCGCCGGGTTGCGGTCTGCTGTTGGCCGGGGCGTTCGCGATCACCGGCAGCGACCGGCCCGCGGTGGTGCGCAGCGTCGCGATCGCGGCGACTCTGCTGACGCTGGCCTTCGTGTGGCGGTTGGTGCGTCGAGAGGAGGGCGCCGCGGCGGCCCTGGTGGCCGCGACGGCCTTCGCGATCCTGCCGCAGGCGGCGTTTTACGGCCGTATGGTCAACCACGAAGTGCTGGCGTTGCCCGCGATCGTGCTCCTGGTCGATCGTTACTTCGCGACCGCACGCGGCGGCGGCTCGCGCGCGGCGTCCGGGCTGGCAGCGGCGGCGGTGGTCGGCGCGTTGTTGGCGTGGGTAACATTCTTCGCCATCGCAGCGTGCGCCGTCCACGCCGCCCTCTCGATTCGCCGGCCGCAGCTCTATCCCGCAGCGGGACGAACGCTTGCCCTGTTGACGGGGATGGGGGCATCGCTGTTCGCCGTGGACGTGGCGCACATCGCCTGGGTGCGGGGCGGCGATCTCTCGGACCTGGCGGGGATCTTCTCGCGCCGTCTCGGCGCCGGTCAGGACTACGGCGCCATCGAGTGGACTCGCAAGATGTTCGGCTTCTCGCGCCGGCTGGCCACGCTGTCGGGAACTCTGGCGCTCGCGTGGATGGCGGTGCGGATCGCGCGCGGGATCGCGGGGAAGGTTCGATTGCGCCCGGTCGAGGAGATCGGCGGGGTCTTCCTCGCCGCCGCCCTCGGATACCTCGTCCTCTTCAACTGGGGCGCCTGGCAGCACCACTACTGGCAGTACCCGCTCCTCCCGGCGGTGGTGATCGCACTGGCCCTGGCGGTGACCTCGTTGTGGAGATGCGCGGTGGAGGGGCCCCATCGTAGAGCCGCACGAGTGGTCCTCGTGCTTGTGTTGGTCGAGGTCCTGGCCACCTCGGCCGTTGGTCTGTACACACGCCACACCACCCCCGAGGACCGGGTCATCAATGCCTCCGAGACCTTTCGTTCGCGAAGCCTCTCAATCGACCCTTGACAACCCCAGCCGCCACCTGACGACCCCCATTCACTGAAACGGGGGAGGAAGGGCGGGAATTCAAAATTCAGAATTCAATATTCAAAATTCAGACGACGATATTCACCAACCGTCCCGGCACCACGATCACCTTCTTCGGCGTCTTGCCGTCCATGTACTTCTGCGCCTTCTCCGATGCGAGGGCCAGCCGCTCGACCTCGTCCTTGTCGGTGTCCCGTGCGACCTGGATCTCGTCCCTTCTTCTTGCCGTTGACCTGGACGACGATGGTGACGAGCTCGTCTCTCGCCAGCTCGGGGTCCCAGTGCGGCCACTCGGCGTGGGCGATGAGTTCGGCGTGGCCGAGTCTCTGCCACAGCTCCTCGCACAGGTGGGGGGCGTAGGGGGAGAGCAGGCGGAGGAACGTCGTGGCGGTCTCCCTGGGCAGCGTCGCCGAGCTGGTAGCGTCGTTGACGAAGATCATCATCTGGGCGATGGCGGTATTCATCTGCAGCGCCTCGGTGTCGGCCGTGACCTTTTTGATCGTCTTGTGAAGCGAGCGTTGGAGTTCGGCTTCGGAGCCCGCCGGCGCGTCGGTGAGCCTCGGGTTGAGCTCACCGCTCTTTTCGTCCACCACCAGCCGCCAGACCCGGTGGAGGAATCGATTGACGCCTTCCACGCCCTTCATCTGCCACGGTTTCTGGACCTCGAGCGGACCCATGAAGAGCTCGTAGAGGCGCATCGCATCGGCGCCGTAGGATTCGATGACATCGTCGGGATTGACGACGTTGAGCTTGGATTTGGACATCTTCTCGATCTGCGCCTCGAGGACCCGGTCCGAGCCCTTGACGACGTACGCGCCGGCCCGCTCCTCCGCGTCCGAGGGGAGGTAGTACTTGCCCCCTTCGTCGCGGTAGGAGTAGGCCAGGATCATGCCCTGGTTGAAAAGCCTCTGGAACGGTTCCTTGGTGTGGACGTAGCCGCAGTCGTACAGCACCTTGTGCCAGAACCGTGCGTACAGGAGGTGGAGGACGGCGTGCTCGACGCCGCCGACGTAGAGGTCGACCGGCATCCAGTAGTTCTCGGCCTCCTTCGACCACGCCTCGTCCTCGTTGTGGGGGTCGAGATAGCGCAGGTAGTACCAGCACGAGCCGGCCCACTGCGGCATGGTGTTGGTCTCGCGGGTGCCGAGGCGGCCGTCGGGCAGCTCGACCCGCAGCCAGTCCTCGCCGGCGCGGGCAAGCGGCGGCCGGCCGTCGTCGGTGGGTTTGTACTCGTCGATCACGGGCAGCTCCACCGGCAGCCAGTCCTCCGGCAGCGGCACGACCTCGCCGTCGTCGGTGTGGACGACCGGGAAGGGTTCGCCCCAGTACCGCTGGCGGGAGAACAACCAGTCCCTGAGCCGGTACTGGACGCGCTCCTTTCCGAGGCCGCGCTCTGAGAGCCACGCGGTGATCTTGGCGACGGCTTCGGGCACCTTGAGCCCGTCGATGGAGAAACCGTCCTTACCCGAGGAGTTGACGAGGACGCCGTCGGTGTTGTCGGTGTAGGCAGCCTCCTCGATCGGGAGATCCGACCCCGACACCACCTCGATGATCGGGAGGTCGAACTCGCGAGCGAACTCGTGGTCGCGCTCGTCGTGGCCCGGCACCGCCATGATGGCGCCGGTCCCGTAACCCATCAGCACGTAGTCGGCGACCCAGATCGGGATGCGTCGGTCGTTGACGGGGTTGATCGCGAAGGAACCGGTGAAGACGCCGGTTTTGCCTTTGGCGAGATCGGTGCGGTCGAGGTCGGTCTTCTGCGCCGCCTCCTTCACGTAGGCGTCCACGGGAGCGCGCTGTTCGGGCGTGGTGATTTCGGCCACCAGCGGGTGTTCCGGCGCAAAGACGCAGTAGGTGGCGCCGAACAGGGTGTCGGGCCGGGTGGTGAACACCGTGAAGATGCGGTCGCCGCCATCGATCCGGAAGACCACGTCGGCGCCGCGGCTCTTGCCGATCCAGTTGCGCTGCATCTCCTTGACGCTCTCGGGCCAGTCGACAAGCTCGAGGTCGTCGAGCAGGCGTTCGGCGTAGTCGGTGATCTTGAGCATCCACTGCCGCATGAGGCGCCGCTCGACCGGGTCGCCGGTTTCGACGTAGGCGCCGTCCTTGACCTCTTCGTTGGCGAGAACGGTGCCGAGTGCCGGGCACCAATTGACGGGGACTGAGGCCTCATAGGCGAGGCCCCGCTCGTAGAGTTTGAGGAAGATCCACTGGGTCCACCGGTAGTAGTCGATCTTCGAGGTGCTGACCTCGCGCTCCCAGTCATAGGAAAAGCCCAGACGCTGGATCTGTTGGCGGAAGGTGTTGACGTTGCGCTCGGTGATGACGGCCGGGTGGAGGCCCTCCCGGACCGCGGCGCGCTCGGCCGGCAGGCCGAAGGCGTCCCAGCCCATCGGGTGGAGGACGTTGAAGCCCTGAGCCCGCTTCATGCGGGCCACGACGTCGGTGGCGGTGTAGCCCTCGGGGTGGCCGACGTGGAGGCCGGCGCCGGAGGGGTAGGGAAACATGTCGAGCACGTAGTACTTGGGTTTCGAACGCAGCACCTCGGGGTCGGACGGCGTGCGGAAGGTGCGGCGCTCGGCCCACACGGCCTGCCACTTGGGCTCGATGACTGCGGGTTGGTACGGAAACTCTGCCATGCGATCTCCTCGAGATCCGTTCAGGCGACGGACCCGGCGTATTCTACGCATCTCTCCCCTCGGGCACCAGCGGTGCCCGAGGGGAGAGATCGTGGCATAATCGCTGGCGGCGGCGAGACGGGCCGCTCGAAAGTCGACTGCAGAAGGAGACGCAGATGCTCAAACACAGCGACAAGGTCAAGGGTCTCAAAGAAACTGCTCGTGCACTCGAGGACAGTTTCTTTGCCAAGGAGAACGAGCGGATCCTCAAGGAGCTTCGCGCTGCGTCCGCGCGCGAGAACAAGAAGAAGGAGTTCCGCGAGTACCTCAACATCGACAATGACGAGTTTCTTGACGCCCTGGTGGATCTCGAGGTCGAACCGGAGACTCTGGTTGCCTTCACCCTGGTGCCGCTGGTCGAGGTGGCGTGGGCGGACGGTGAGATCCAGCCCAAAGAACGTGACGCCATCATCAAGGCCGCCGTCGACCGGGGCGTCGATGAGGACAGCCCGACCGCTCAACTCCTCAGGAACTGGCTTCAGACGCCTCCCGACCCCCTCCTCCTCGAAATCTGGGAGAGCTATATCGCCGAGCTCAAGAAGTCCGTGGGCGACAGTGCGCTCGCCCACATGAAGAGTTCGGTCATCGGTCGCGCCAGGGCGATCGCGGAGGCCGCGGGCGGTTTCCTCGGCGTCGCCGCGATCTCCGCGGCCGAGAAGAAGATGCTCGACAAGCTGGAGTGGGCCTTCGAGTGAGGCCCCTCGCCTTCGAAAAACTCGTCCTCGGAGCGATGGTCTGCCTCGCCGCGTCCCTGGCCCCTGCCGCCGGTGTAGTCGAGCTCCAGCTCCTGGGGAAGACCGTTATTCCCGGCGATCTCGAGGTTGACCGCACCCGGGTCGGAGGTCTTTCCGGGCTGGCCTACGATCCGGGGTGCGACCTCTACTACGCCCTCTCCGATGATCGCGGGTCCTTCGGGTTGCCGCGCTTTTTTACCCTGCGAGTGGCGGTGCAGGACGGCGAAGTCGCGGTCGAGGTCCTTGCAGCGACGGTCCTCCTCGACGCCGACGGCGGACCCTTCAGCGACGGCAACCTGGACCCGGAGGCCATCGCTCTCGCCCTCGATGGAACGCTCTACCTCGCGACCGAGGGAGTGCCCCACCGAGGGGTCGATCCGGCGGTGGCGATATTCGGTCTCGACGGATCGCTGCACGGCACCCTTCCGGTGCCCGACGCCTACCTGCCCGACGCCTCCGGTCTGCGGGGGGTCCGCGACAACCTCGGCTTCGAGGGGCTCGCCCTCTCCCCCGACGGGACGCTGCTCTTTGCCGCAACCGAAAACGCCCTGCTCCAGGATGGACCGGCGACCGACCTCGAGACCGGGAGCCCGTCCCGCCTGCTCGTGTTCGATCTCGCCCGGGGCGTGCCGTCGGCCGAGTATCTGTACCTCGTCGAACCGGTGCCCGACGCACCGCGCCCTGCCGGCGCCTTCCGCACCAACGGGATCTCGGAGATCGTCGCTCTCGACCGCACCCACCTGCTGGTGCTCGAACGTTCCTTTTCGGCCGGCGTCGGCAACCGCTGCCGGCTTTTTCTCGTCGACCTCGAGGGTGCCACCGATATCCACGGTGTGGTGGCGGTCGCTGGTGCCGGCGCCGACCCGCCGCGGCCGGTGACCAAGGTCCTCGTCGCCGATCTCGCCGACTTCGGGGTCGCACCGGACAACCTGGAGAGCGTCACATTCGGTCCCGCGCTGCCCGACGGCCGCCGCCAGCTGGTGCTGATGGCGGACAACAACTTCCAGCCGTCGGTCCAGGACAACCAGGTCTTGCTCTTCGCGGTATCGGGCGTGGCGGGCCCGGTCGCGGAAGCATCCAGGCCGAAGGTGCACGATATCCAGGGCGCAGGTCATTTCTCACCCTTTGCCGGCCGGTGCGTGGTCGGTGTTGAAGGCGTCGTCACCGCCATTCTCGGTCAGCGAAAGGGCCAGGCCTTCTGGATCCAGGGGCTTGCGAGCGACGACGATGCTTCGACCTCCGAGGGCGTTCTGGTGACGGCCCTCGAGGGCACCGCAGCGGTTGCAGTCGGCGATCTCGTGCGTCTCGACGGCCGGGTCGAGGAGCGTTCGTGGGGCCTCGAGCTGCCGGTGACCAGAATCGTGGCCTCCCATCTCGAGTTTGCGGGGCACGACCTCGCGCTGCCGGATGCGGTCGTGATCGGTGAGGGTGGAGTTCCGATCCCGCGCGGCGAGGTGGCCTCGCGGCAGCTGCGGGTGTTCGACCCGTCCCGATACGCGGCCGATGCGTTCGAGACGCTCGAGGGCATGCGGGTGCGGGTCGAAGAACCGGTGGTCGTTGGTCCGACCTCCGGCCACGGTGAAGCGGTGGTGGTCGGAGACGGCGGACACGGCTCGGCGCCGTGGACGGCGCGAGGCGGACTCCGCTTGACCCCCTGCAACGTCCACCCCGAGCGTGTGGTGATCGACGACGCCCTGGTGCCCAACCCGCCGCAGCTGGCCGTTGGCGACCGGTTGGAAGGACCGGTGGATGGAATCCTCCACTTCACCTACGGTAGTTACAAGATACTCAATACAGAGAATTTACAGGTTGTCAACCCTGGTTTCAGGGAGCCCGATCGCACCGCGTTGGCGGGTGACGGGGTCCACCTGACGGTTGCCACCATGAACCTCGAGAACGTGTGGGCCGGGTCGGAGGCCGAAAAATTCGCGAGCCTCGCCCGGATCATCGCCGGCAGCCTCGCCAACCCTGACATCCTCGCCGTGCAGGAGGTGCAGGACGACACCGGGCCCGCAGATGACGGCACGGTTTCGGCGAATCTGACGTTGACCCGCCTGGTGGAAGCAATCGAGCGGGCGGGCGGCGTTCGATACCACTGGCGATCCGTCGACCCGGCCGACAGCGCGGACGGCGGACAGCCCGGCGCGAATATCCGCACCGTCCTGCTGTTCAACCCGGCGCGGGTCGATTTTGTCGACCGGTCCGGGTGCGGACCCGACGCCGCGGTGGCGGTCGCCGCCGACCCGATCCTGAGCTGCAGCCCGGGGCTGGTGGATCCGCTGAACCGCGCCTTCACGGCCGGAGCGGAGGAAGGGGCCGGCAGCCGCAAACCGCTGGCCGGGAAATTCCGGTTCAACGGGCGGCGGCTGGTGGTCGTCAACGTTCACCTGGTGTCGAAGGGCGGCGACGACCCGATATTCGGCCGCCGCCAGCCGCCGCAGACCGGATCCACGGAGCGCCGCACAGAGCAGGCCGAGGCGCTGGCCCGGTTTGTCGAGCAGGTCGCGGCCGCGGATCCGACGACCGGTGTGATCGTGCTGGGCGATTTCAACGACTTCGAAAACACGGAGCCCTTGAGGTCCCTCATGGCGGCCGGTCTCACCGACCTCGTGATGAGCGTTCCGAGGGAACAGCGATACACGTACGTCTACCAGGGCAATTCGCAAGTCCTCGATCACGTGCTGGTCAGCGGGGCGCTGGATGACGGCGCCGAGATCGACATCGTCCACGTCAATGCCGATTTCCCGGCGACCGATCGCGCCAGCGACCACGATCCGATCGTCGTGCGATTGGCGTTCTGAGGAGCCCTTCGCCGGCACCTCCGCCGTACGCGGTTCCGCCGAACCTGAGCACTTGGACATTCCCGTCGGTGGGGGGGTGGGTGGGAATTCAAAATTCAAAATTCAAAACTCAAAACTGAGAACTCTGAGCGTTCTGCTAGCATGACGCCATGCCGAGTCGAGTTCCCACCGAGATCCGCCACCGCCTCGAACCTGTCCGGCTGTTGGTTCTGGACGTGGACGGAGTGCTGACCGACGGCAGCCTGACGTACAGCAGCCGTGGTGAAGAGCAGAAGACCTTCTCGGTCCGTGACGGGCTCGGGATCCGCCTCCTGCTCGAGGCGGGCGTTCAAGTGGCCGTCATTTCAGGACGGTCGAGTGAGGCGGTTGCCGCGCGCTGCAGCGAGCTCGGCATCCGGTCCGAACTGATCATCCTCGGCTCGAAGGACAAGGTCGCCGACCTCGAACGGATCGAAGAACTGCTGGACATCGTGGATCTCGAGGTCGCGGCGATGGGCGACGACCTCCCCGACCTGCCGCTGCTGGAGCGTGCGGTCTTCACCGCCTGCCCGGCGGACGCGACGCCGGAGGTGTTGGCTGTCTGCGATCTGGTGTGCGGCGCCAACGGTGGTGTCGGCGCTGTCCGCGAGTTCGCCGAGCTGATCCTCAAGGTTCAGGGCAAGTGGATGGATGTGGTCGGCCGCTGGGTCAGCCAGGGGACGCCGCGTTCGTGAAGCAGTATCTGGGCCTCCTGAGCCACGTCCTCGAAAACGGCGTCACGAAATCGGATCGGACGGGCACCGGCACCTTGAGCGCGTTCGGCTATCAGATGCGGTTCGATCTCCGCCGCGGTTTCCCCGCCCTGACGACCAAGAAGCTCCACCTACGGTCGATCATCCACGAGCTCCTGTGGTTTCTCGCCGGCGACACCAACCTCCGCTACCTCCACGACAACAAGGTCACCATCTGGGACGAGTGGGCGGACGGTGAGGGTGACCTCGGGCCGATCTACGGTTCTCAGTGGCGGTCGTGGCCGACGCCCGACGGGGGGAGCATCGACCAGGTTTCGAGGCTGATCGACGGCATCCGCCACGATCCCGATTCGCGGCGCCACATCGTCTCGGCGTGGAACGTGGCAGACATCGACAGGATGGCCCTGCCGCCGTGCCACTGTCTGTTTCAGTTCTGGGTGGCCGAAGGTGGTCTCTCCTGCCAGCTCTACCAGCGAAGCGCCGATGTCTTTCTCGGTGTGCCCTTCAATATCGCGTCCTATGCGATGTTGACCATGATGGTGGCGCAGGTCTGTGGTCTGGAAGCGCGGGAGTTCATTCACACGTTCGGCGACGTCCACCTCTACCTCAACCACGTCGAACAGGCTGAGACACAACTCGCCCGGGAGCCGCGACGACTGCCGACCCTGTATCTGAATCCGGTTGTGGATTCGATCTTCGCATTCCGGTTTGAAGACATTCGGCTCGATGGCTACGACCCGCACCCCGCCATCAAGGCGCCGATCGCCGTGTGACGATGACGGTCTCGTTGATTGTCGCGGTTTCCGACAACGCGGTCATCGGCCGCGACGGCGGCCTCCCGTGGCACCTGCCCCGGGACCTCAGGCACTTCAAATCCACGACCATGGGCCACCACCTGATCATCGGCCGCCGCACCTGGGATGAGGTCGGCAAGCCGTTGCCAGGACGAACGATGGTGGTGGTCACCCGCAGTCTCCGGTTCACGGCCGCCGGGGCGACGGTGGTGCACTCGTTGGAGGAGGCGCTCGAGGTTTCGAGGAACGACGAGGAGCCGTTCATCGGCGGCGGCGCCCACATTTACCGGATGGCTCTGGCTCAGAAGCTGGTGGAGAGGCTCTACCTCACCCGCGTTCACGCCGAGGTCGAGGGGGACACTTTTCTCCCCGAGATCGACTTTGACGACTGGGAGCTGGTGTCCTCGGAGCACCACGCAGCGGACGAGAAGAACACTCACGCGTGCACGTTCGAGATCTACGAACGCATGCGTTAGCCTGCATACGGTCCCGGGAGCCTCGAATCACAAAATGTCATCCCGAGCGAGCACAGCGAGCCGAGGGATCTGGGTGGGGGTTGCAGGCAGTGGCGTTCCTGAAACCACCCCCCAGATCCCTCCGCTCAGTCGCTTCGCTCCCTCGGTCGGGATGACAGGAAATGAAGTGGCTTCGCTGCCTCGGTCGGGATGACAGGAAATGAAGTGGCTTCGCTGCCTCGGTCGGGATGACAGGAAATGAAGTGGTTTCGCTGCCTCGGTCGGGATGACAGGGAATGACGTGGTTTCGCTGCCTCGGTCGGGACAGACACATCGAGGAACGCCAAGGCGTTCAGATCTGATCAAGAGTGTCGGGGAATCTCAGAAAAAGCGAGTCACTCGAGCTAGCTCACCACCGTTCCGGGCGGGACCTCGGCGTCGGGTGAGAGCAGGAACGGTGCGCCTTCCACGTTGGCTGCGAGCAGCATCCCCTGCGACTGGACCCCCATGAGCTTGGCAGGTTTGAGGTTCGAGACCACCACGATCTGGCGGCCGACGAGATCTCCTGCCTGGTAGCGCTCGCCGATGCCGGCGACCAGCTGACGCAGCTGGGGCTCGCCGAGGTCCACCAACAGGCGGACCAGTTTCTTCGACTTCGGTACCGGCTCGGCTTCGCGAACCGTGCCCACGACCAACTTCGTCTGGAAGAACTGGTCGATGCTGAGAAGATCCTCTTCTTTTTCTTTTGCGGTGGCCGCAGCCGGTGTGTCCATCTGGAGCTCCTTGAGATAGGCGGCGATGTCGACGCGGGGAAACAACGGTTCGGTGGTGCCGATCCGGGTGCCCTCGGCGAGACCGCCCCACTCCAGGGCTGCGCGGAGGTTCCGGGGCGCGTCTTCGATACCGATCTGGCGTCGCAGCTGGAGGGCGGTCGACGGCATGAAGGGTTCGATCAGCTGCGAGATGATCCGCAGCCCCTCCAGAGACACGTAGAGGGTCGAGTCGAGGGACGATCGTCCTGCCTCGCCCTCCTTGGCCCGGGCCCACGGCTGAGTCTCCTGGATGTGGACGTCGATGGCCTTGAGCAGCTGCCACGCGACCTCGAGGGCGCGGTGCGGTTCGCCGCCCTCCATGTGCTCGAGATAACCGGCCACGGCCGCCCGGGCGGCCACCGGCACCGGCCCTTCGTCCGACCGGGCAGGCACCAGACTCTCGAGGTAGCGGCCGGTCATCGAGAGGGTGCGCGAGGAGGTGTTGCCGAGGGCGTTGGCGAGATCGGCGTTGAAGCGCTCGAGGAACGCTTCGTCCGAAAACGAGGCGTCCTGGCCGAAGGCCATCTCGCGGGCCACGAAATAGCGAAGGGCGTCCGGTCCGAATCGCTCGATGAGGTAGTCCGGACGGACCACGTTGCCGAGGGACTTCGACATCTTGGCGTCGTCCCGCAACCACCATCCGTGCCCGAAGATCTGGGTGGGCAGCGGCAGCCCGGCCGACATCAGGAAAGCGGGCCAGTAGACGCAGTGGAAGCGGAGGATGTCCTTGCCGACGAGGTGCATCGTTGCGGGCCAGTGCCTGTCGTACATCGACTCGTCGTCGCTGCCGAACCCGAGGGCCGAGATGTAGTTGGTGAGGGCGTCGAGCCACACATACACGACGTGCTCTTCGTCGTCGGGGTAGGGCACCCCCCAGGTGAGCGAGGTGCGGGAGATCGACAGATCGCGGAGCCCGCCCTCGACAAAACTGACCACCTCGTTGTACCGGCTGCGGGGGCGGATGCACTCCGGGTTGGCGCGGTACCACTCGAGCAACCGGTCCTGGTACGCCGAGAGACGGAAGAAGTAGCTGGACTCGGAGAGCCTCTCGACCGCCCGCCCGCTCTCGATGTCGTGGCCGTCCTTGACCTGGGAGTCGGGGATGAAAGCCTCGTCGGCCGCCAGATACCAGCCCTCGTACTCGCCCTTGTAGATGTCACCCGCCGCCGTGATACGGCGGATGATCTCGTCGACCGCCCGCTGATGGCGGCTCTCGGAGGTCCGGATGAAATCATCGTTGGAGATATTGAAGGTCTTCCACAGACCGTGATAGCGGGCGACCACCCGGTCGGCGAGTTGGATGGGCTCGATCCCCTGGTCGCGGGCCGCCTTTTCGATCTTCTGGCCGTGCTCGTCGGTGCCGGTCAGGAATCGGACGTCGGCGCCGCGCAACCGGTGATAGCGGGCGAAGATGTCGGCCATCACCGTCGTGTAGATATGCCCGATGTGGGGCATGTCGTTGACGTAGTAGATCGGCGTCGTGATGTAGTAGCGCTCGCTCACAGTGCCTCCGGGATCCCTCGCAGACGGGGAAGGATACCATTCCCGAAGCGCCGCTCTCGGGCGAAAACACCGGCATGTGGGACCGGAGATTGGATATGATGACCCTGCAATGAGGAAGCGAAACCTCGCATGGTGGCTGTATCAACCCTACAAGTACCTGGTGGTCATGCCGGTCCTGGCGTTGAATACGGCGATATTCGCCTCGATCGGGGCGATCTTTCCGTTCTTCACGACGCCGCGGACCGCGTCGCGGCTGTCAGGGGTGCCGTGGGCGCGGGTCATGGCCTGGGTGACGCCGATGCGGGTGCAGGTCGAGGGCCGCGAGCATATCGATCCCGGTCAGTCCTACGTGTTGGTGTCGAACCACCAGAGCCAGTACGACATCTTCGTTCTCTACGGGTGGCTCGGGGTCGACTTCAAGTGGGTCATGAAGAGAGAGCTGCGCAACGTGGTGGGGATCGGCGTGGCCTGCGAGCGGCTGGGCCACATCTACATCGATCGTTCCGACCACGCGGCCGCCGTGGCCACTCTCGAGAGGGCCAAAAACACGATCGTTGACGGAACCTCGGTGGTCTTTTTCCCCGAGGGAACGCGGAGCCGGAGCGGGAAGCTGAAGCCGTTCAAGAAGGGCGCCTTTCGCATGGCCCTCGATCTCGGGCTGCCGATTTTGCCGTTGACCATCGTCGGCACCCGGGACGTGCTGCCGGCCGGCACCTCCGATCTCATGCCGGGGTCGGCGCGATTGGTCATCCACCCGCCGGTCGCTGTGGAGGGATGTACCGTCGAGGACTGTAACCGGCTCAGCAACGAGGTCCGGGCGGTCATCGCCTCCAGCCTGCCGGAGGGCGACTGAACCGGAGCTGCCCGCGAAACCAGCTACCGCTCGAGGCTCGCGCGGGTCCGGTTGACAGCGGCCCGCACGGCCGACAACATCGCCCTGCGGTCGGGGTCGGCGAGTTGGGCGGGCGGCGTCGCTTCCTTGGCCTCGCCCAGTTCCTGGTCCACTTTCTGGTGGACGAAGAGCAACTGATCGAGAAGCTCGGGAGCCTCCCTGGCGGCTGAGGTGTAGATCGTGCTCGTGTTCACAGGCGCGCCGTGGCCCTTTGCGGAGGCCGCGCGGTGAACCCTCTCGTGCAGCATCTCGTTGATGGTGCGGCGAAGGCTCTCGAGCAGGCGAAGACGGCGCGATCTCGGCGGTGCCATCATCTTTCCTTTCTCCAAAGAACTCGCCCCCCTTTGGTGCAATGTCGCACTCGCGACCGTCCTGCCGCTGTGTTCCCGGTCACAAAAAAACACCCGGGCCGGGCCCGGGTGTCGTCGATTGTCGGGGAGCGGTCGCTCAGCCGTTATCGTTCGAGGCCATTTTGACCTCGGTGCTGGCGGGCGCATCCGAAGAGGTCTCGGCGCCCTTGTCGCAATCGGCCTTGTCGCAGTCCGCCTTGTCACAACCGGCCTTGGCAGTAGCTGTGGCGCAGCTGGCACCGGCGGTCGTGGTCACGCTGGCGTAGGCCGCCTGAGCGGTCTTCTCGCAGCCGGTGTTGGCCAGGGTTTCCTTGTAGGAGGCCTGAGCAACCGCGTGGGTCGCGGCGGCAGCCGAAGACTTCTCGCAGCTGGTGGACGTGTACACCGCGTCGTAAGCCGCCTTCTGCGCGGTCTTGGTGCAGCCGCTCTCCGCGTAGCTCTTGGCGTAGACGTTCTCGGCCATGGCGTTGTTCGCGGCAGTCTGCGCGGTCTTCTCGCAGCCGGTCGCCTCGAGGGCCTCGGCGTAGGCGGCCTTGGCGGCCGACGTGGCGCAGCCCGAACCGTCGTTCGAGGCCTGCTTGACAGCCGCCTTTGAGCACGACGTCCCGTCGTTTGTCGCCTGCTGGGTTGCGGCCTTCGCGCACGACGTCCCGTCGTTGCTCGCCTGCTGGGTTGCGGCCTTCGCGCACGACGTCCCGTCGTTGCTGACCTGCGCCGCCTGCTTGCCATCACAAGCCATGGCCGGGTTGACCAGGAGGGTCGCACAGGCCACGACTCCGAACACCAGGAATGTCTTCTTCATCTTCTCGCTCCTTTCATCTCGTGATCTCGGTGAGAAAGTGATTCGCGATCTCAGTCACACTATACATGAGCATGAACGCAAATATGAACCCGAAGTTTCAAAATTCCGTCAAATCGCCGACAGCCCTTCCGGGTGTGAGGGCTTCCGACCGGTTCGGAGGTTGACGGCCGGACGATATCCACCAGGCCCCTACGGCCGTTTCTGCCGCCTCTGCAGGTTGTCGACGCCGAGCCTGAGGCCGACCACGTACTGCCGCCCGGGAGCGGGATAGCCGAGGACTTCCTGGTAGTCGGCGTCGGCGAGGTTGAGCACCCTGCCGGTGATCTCGACCCCGTGCCATGCGGCGTAGGCGAGGGCGATGCTCGCGGTCGTGGAGCTGTCGGCCGTGGCGCGCTCGAATGTCAGCGGGTCGACGTCGTGCCGGGAACCCACGTAGACCACGGTGAGATCACCGTTGAGACGTTTCGAAAAAGCGCCGTAGAGGGTCCACGATCCGCTCCACTCCGGCCGCCGCAGCAACGGTCTGGCCGAGATCGTCCTCGGTGTCGAGGTAGGTTGCCTGGAGAAACGACGCGCCCCGGCGCCCGAGCGGGAAGTCCCACGAAAGCTCGGCGCCGCGGATGGTGGCGGAACCGATATTGGCATTGGCGGAGGTGGTGAAGTCGTACTCGATGAGGTTTTCGAGATCGGTGCTGAACGCGGTCACCTGCCACCTGGACTTGCGTTTGGCGGTGGTGTAGGTGAGGCCGATGTCGGTCGACTGCGAAGTTTCCGGCAGCAGGTCGGCATTCCCCGAAAAGGGGAAATAGAGCTCGCCGAGCGACGGCGGGCGGAAGGCCTCGCCGTAGCCCGCACGGACCTCGACCGTGTCGCTGAGCTTCCACCCGATATCGGCGCGGGGCGAGGTCTCCGATCCCCAGGGGTCGGAGTCGTCCCACCGCACACCGAGCAGAAGCCGCACCGCCGAGCTCATGTTCCACACGTCCTGGGCGAAGAAGCTCGTGACGTCCACGGTCTCGTTGTCGAGGGTGGTGCCGTAGTTCGAGGCATCCGAGACCTCGTCCTCCCGCCACTCGCCGCCCCAGCTGAAGACGTGCCTGGTGAAGCGGTGGTTGCTCGCGAGGCGCAACTGGGTGGAGTCGGTCTCGGTGTTCGAGTACGTGAAGTAGGGGTCGTCCGGGTCCGAGAAGTCGAAACTGCCGTCCACGGACGCTCCGGTGAGCTCGACGTTCCACGAATCGCTGAAGAAGATGTTGATGGGAACGGCCACCAGAGTCTGCTGGCTGTTCTGCCTTCGCTCCGGCGTCGGGTTGCCCGGTACGGCGAAGGGGATCCCGGTCTCGCCCTCGAGGTCCTGGACGACGACACCGATGCGGCTGCCGCGGTCGCCGAAGCTCCAGCCGGCGGTGACCAGGAGTTGAGTCGTCGAATAATCGGAGTTCTGAAGGCTGCCGTCGCTCTGGCCGTCGAACCCCGAGGCGTAGATGTCGAACGTCTCGCCGCCCCACCCGAGGTCGGCCTCCAGCCGCTGCCGGCCGTCCGAACCGCCTTCGCCGAAGAAGCGGCCATTGAAGCCGGAGCGCGACCGCGCCGGAATGAGGTTGATGACGCCGCCGACCGCGTCGGCGCCCCACAACGCCGAGTAGGGTCCGCGAGCGACCTCCACCTGGCGCAGACCGGCGGTCGAGAGCCGGCTCCAGTCGAATCCGCCGAAATAGGGCGAGTTGAGGCGAACTCCATCGAGCATGACCAGGGTCTGGTTGGAGCCGGTGCCGCGGGTAAAGACCGAGGTCACCTTGCCCTGGTCGCCTGAACTCACCACGGTCAGCCCGGGGACCCGGCGAAGCATCTCGGCCACGGACCCGGTCTGGGCGTCGTCGATCTCGTCGCGCGTGATGACCGTGACCGCGGTCGGCGCTTCCTCGACCTCGGTTTCGACGCCGGTGGCGGTGACGGTGACCTCGCCGGTGAATGGTTGGGCCGTTGGCGGGGGTGCATACTGGGCCCACGACGTGGCCGCCGACAGGACGATGATGAACGCAGATACCTGGTGAGATATGTAGGCCAAATACCGATCGGACATGTGAAACCTCCCGTTCCATTCATTCAGAGCGGCAGGTCTCCTGGCTCCCGGATCAGCCGCGACCGCTCGCCTTCCCAACCGATGGGCCCTCGCGGACCTGCTCGGTCAGTGGCTGGAAGGGCCGACACTCGACCCTTCCGTGAACGGTGCGTCCCCGGTTACAGTGGCGGGGGCCGCGCCGGATTCTCACCGGCTTCCCTCGGGCACCTCATGGTGACCGCTCTGTCCCGGCGACCGTACGCTGACCCGGGGGTGGCGTCAAGCGTCCCGGCTTTCAGGCACCGCCGCCGCACGCGGCACGTTTCCGCACGCGCTTGCTGGCGGCCTGCGGCCGCCGCGACCAACCCTGGCCAGCGAGTGGCCGATGGCCGACCACCACCCACCCTACCAGTTCGGCCGTCGGCCACGAATCGCTGCCTCGGGTGGGTTCCCGGGCGGAGCCACCCTCAACATTGTTGGCTCGAGAATCCCTGCCGACGTGGATGACCATGTGTCCAACAATGTTGAAAATGGCACCGCCGCCGCACGCGGTCCCACCCACCCTGAGCACCCGGGCGCCAATTTTCGGTGGGAGGTCGGGCGGAAAATCCGAAATCCGAAATCCGAAATCCGAAATGGGCGGGCGGGTGGGTCCTCAGTGCGCCTCATCCCAATTCCGCCCGGTCCCGAGGTCGACCACCAGCGGTACGGAGAGCTCCATCGCCGAGCACATCTCGTGGCGCACCATCTCGCCGATCTCGTCGGCGAGATTCTCATCCACCTCGAGCAGGAGCTCGTCGTGGACCTGAAGCAGCAGCAGTTGGCCCGGGAACTCCAAGCGGAGTCGTCGATCCACCGTCAGCATGGCCTTTTTGATGAGGTCGGCGGCGCTGCCCTGGACGGGGGTGTTGACCGCGACTCTTTCGGCGGCCGAGCGCGCCGCGAAGTTGCCGCTGGTGAGATCCGGGACCGGCCTCCTGCGACCCATCAGGGTTTCCACGTAACCGTGCTCCGCGGCCTGGGCGAGGGTCCGCTGCCGATAGTCCTCGATCTCCGGAAAGCGCTCCTTGTAGCGGGCGATGTAGTCGGCGGCCTCTGCCCTGGAGATGCGCTGGGTCTGGGCGAGCCCGAATGCGCTCTGGCCGTAGATGATCCCGAAGTTGACCGCCTTGGCGATGCCCCGCATTCCCCGGGTAACGTCTTTGGAAGGGACGCCGAAGAGCCCGGCCGCAGTCTCGGCGTGAACATCGGCGCCGCGCGCGAAGGCGTCGGCGAACCCGCCGGTCCCTCCGCACAGGTGGGCGAGGACGCGCAGCTCCACCTGGGAGTAGTCGGCCGCGAGCAGCACCCTCCCGGGCGGCGCCACGAAGGCAGTGCGGATGCGCCGGCCCTCCGCGGTGCGGATCGGAATGTTCTGCAGGTTGGGGTCGGTGGAGGCGAGCCGGCCGGTGGCGGCGGTGGTCTGCGAGTAGTGGGTGTGGATGCGCCCGGTGTCCGGGTCGATGAGGCCCGGCAACGGGTCGACGTAGGTGTTCTTGAGCTTGACCAGCGACCGGTAGTCGAGGATCGCCTGCGGCAGCGGGTGGTGGACCGTGAGCTCGAGCAGTACGGTCTCGTTGGTGGAGGCCCCGGTCTTGGTCTTCTTGACCACCGGCAGCCCGAGCTTTTCGAACAGGATCTCGCGCAGTTGGACCACCGAACCGATGTTGAACTCCTCGCCGGCGGCCTCGTAGCATCGTTTCTCGGCCTCTGCGATGCCGGCCGTCAGTTCGACGGACAAGTCGTCGAGGACGGTTCGGTCGACCGCGATGCCGTTCGTTTCCATGCGCGCGAGCACCGGAATGAGAGGCAGCTCGAGCTCCCGGTACAACTTTTCCATGCCCTGCTCCTCGACCAGCGGCGTCAGCTTATTGTCGAGCAGCCAGGTCACGTGGGCGTCCTCGGCAGCGTAGTCCCTTGCCGAAGCCGTCAGGACCTCCGCAAAGCTCGCCTGGGCGCCGGCGGTTTCGGCGTAGGAGATCATCTTGTGGTTGAGGTGGATCAGCGCCAGGTCGTCGAGCTTGTGCGACCGGCGGTCCGGGCTCAGGAGGTAGTCGGCGAGCAGGGTGTCGCCGTCGATCCCGCGAATCTCGACACCGTGTTTGGCGAGCACCTTGAGGTCGTACTTCAGGTGCTGTCCGGTCTTGCCCTTGCCGGGGTCCTCGATGATCGGCCCGAGGACCTCGCGGACCGGCTCCCAGCCGAGCTGGGTCTCCCCGGTCGAGTGGCCCACCGGCACGTACCAGGCCACGTCGTCGTCGCAACAGAAGGACAGACCGACCAGTTTGGCCTGCAGGGCGTTGAGTGACGTGGTCTCGGTGTCGATGGCGAATCGTGGGGCCGCGGCAAGCGTCGAGCGCAGCTCCTCGAGCGCGGCCGCGGTGTCGGCGAGGCGGTAGGCGCTGCGGTCGACGGTCTCCATCGCGCCGCCGAACTCCTTGAGCAGGGAGCGGAACTCGAGCTCGCCGAAGAGCTCCTGGGCGCGGTCCTCGGGGGGAGGGAAGTCGAGCTTCAGCGCGTCGAGGCTCACCTCCACCGGGGCGTCGGTACGGATGGTCGCCAGATCCTTGGAAAGATAGGCATTGTCGCGGCTGGCCTCGAGCTTGGATCTGGTCCCGGGCGGAGTCACCTCGTCGAGGTGGGCGTAGATGTCGTCGAGCCCTTTCCACCGCGCCAGCAGGGCCTTGACGCCCTTCTCCCCGATCCCCTTGACGCCCGGGATGTTGTCCGACGAATCACCCCATATGCCGAGCGCGTCGGGAACCAGCTCGGGCGCGCAGCCGAACTTCTCCTCCACTTCCGGGTAGGAGATCCGGCGGTCCTTCATCGAGTCGAACAGGGTGACGTTGTCGCTCACCAGCTGCATCAGGTCCTTGTCCGAGGTCACCAGGACCACGTCGAGCTCGTCCTCGTGGCGCCGGGCGAGGGTGCCCATGACGTCGTCGGCCTCGAAGTCGTCGAGACAGAGATAGGGCACCCCGAAAGCCTCGGCGACCCGGGCGAAGTACGGCATCTGGGTGCGCAGCGCATCCGGCATGTCGGGTCGAGTGCCCTTGTAGTCGGGAAAGACACGGTCGCGGAAGGTACCGCCTTTGGGGTCCCAGGCGATCGCCAGGTAGTCGGGCTTCTGGTCACGGATGAGCTTGAGCAGCATATTGGTGAAGCCGAAGAGGGCGTTGGTGGGCAGACCCTGCGAGTTGCTCATCCCGCCGATGGCGAAAAACGCCCGGAACGCCATGTTGGGCCCGTCGATCAGGTACAGCTTCTTGCGTTGTTTGGGGTCGTTCATGCGGTTAGTGTACCCTCGCCAGATTCGGACGATCGAGTGAACCCGCCTTTCAGAACGCGCTCCCCGGGAGGAGCCACCTTCACCATTGTTGGCCCGCATCGCGATGCCCACGTGGGCGATAGTGCATCCAACAAGAGTGAAGATGGCACCTCCGCCGCACGCGCCCGTCTCCACACGCGATTCCCGAGAGGATGCCGGGCACGCCGACATGATGTTGAGGGCAACATCATGTCGGGAGCCAGGCACCTCCGCCGCGCGCGGTCCCACCCGCCCTGGGCACTCGGACGCCAATTGTCGGTGGGGGGGGGGTGGAAATCCGAAATCCGAAATCCGAAATCCGAAATGGTCGGGTGGTGGGTCCCCCCGTGTTATAAGGCGTGCAGGGAAGAGGGGGAGACGAAGTCATGGCCGAGTTCCGGGTCGAGCACGATCTTCTGGGCGAGAGAGAGGTCCCCGCGGACGCCTACTACGGCATCCAGACGGTGCGCGCGATCGACAACTTCCACATCACCGGGGTGCCGATCAGCCAGTATCCTGAGCTCATCCGCGCTCTGGCCATGATCAAGCTCGCAGCAGCCCGAGCCAACCACGACTGCGGCAAGCTGAGCGACGGAATCCTGCGCGGCATCGAGGGCGCGTGCCGGGAGATCATCAGCGGCGCCCTCCACGACCAGTTCCCGGTGGACGTGATCCAGGGCGGCGCCGGCACCTCGACCAACATGAACGCCAACGAGGTCATCGCCAACCGCGCCCTCGAGCTGATGGGCCACGCCAAGGGCGACTACCGCTTCTGCGATCCGCACGACCACGTCAACCGGTCGCAGTCCACCAACGACGCCTACCCGAGCGCCCTGCACGTGGCGATCGCCCTCGGCAACACCCTGCTCATCGAAGAGCTCGGCGCCCTGGTGGCGGCCCTCCGCGACAAGGGCGGGGAGTTCGCGGGCGTGCTCAAGATGGGCCGCACGCAGTTGCAGGACGCCGTACCCATGACTCTCGGCCAGGAGTTCGACGCCTGGGCGGAAAGCCTGGAGAACGAGATCACCGCGTTGTCGGAGGCGGAGGAGGTCCTGCTCGAGGTCAACATGGGAGGGACCGCGATCGGCACCGGGCTCAACGCCCCGGAGGGCTACGCCGAACGCTGTGTCGAGCACCTGGTCGAAATCACCGGCAAAGAGATCCGCCTCGCATCGGATCTGGTCGAGGCGACTCAGGACACCCAGCCCTTCGTGCTCTACTCGTCCTGTCAGAAGAGCCTCGCCATCAAGCTGTCGAAGATCTGCAACGATCTCCGCCTGTTGTCATCGGGCCCCCGCGCCGGGCTCAACGAGATCAACCTGCCGCGGATGCAGCCGGGTTCGTCGATCATGCCCGGCAAGGTCAACCCGGTCATCCCCGAGGTGGTCAACCAGGTTTGCTTCCGGGCGATCGGCAACGATCTCGCGGTGACCCTGGCCGCGGAGGCCGGCCAGCTCCAGCTCAACGTCATGGAGCCGGTGATCGCAGACTGCATCATCGAGTCCCAGACCATGTTCATGAACGCGGCGAGCACCCTCCGCGTCCACTGCATCGATGGCATTACCGCCAACCAGGACGTGTGCCGCGAGTACATCGAGCGCAGCATCGGCGTGGTGACGGCGCTCAACCCGGTGCTCGGCTACGACGTCACCACCGAGCTCGCCAAGGAGGCACTGGCCACCAACCGCGGCATCGTCGAGCTGGTGCGGGAGAAAAAGCTCCTCTCCGAGGAGGAGATCGCGGCGGTCATGGACCCCGCCCGCATGATCGGCACCCGCCGCAGCCGCCACCGCTCACAACGTTGAAACGTTCAAACGTTTGAACGTTGGAACGTTTCAACGTTCCGTGTCTATAGCCAGGTGCCCTGCACGTGGTGCCGGTCGCCCTCCATATGGCGTGCCAGGGATTCGACGGCGTGACGCCACTCGTCGCGGGTGATCGGGCGGTTGAGGTCCTCGAGGGCCGGCGATCGCGGTACCCGGTGGGCGGGACGGTACTGGGCAAGGAGCGAGATCGCGACCTTCGGCGACAGGGACCGCGCGACCCAGGAGAGGTTCTCCTCGATGCCCGCAAGGTGATCGGGCAACACGAGCATCCGGACCAGCAACCCTCGCCGCAGCTCGCCCTCGGGGCCCAGGTCCCAGGCGTCGCCCACCTGGCGGTACATCTCCGCGAGTGCCGCCTGCGCCCGCAGGGGATAGTCCCCGACCCCCGACAGCCGGCAGCCCGCGGCCGGGTCGGCATATTTGAGATCGGGCATCCAGATGTCGACCACGCCGTCGAGCAGCCGCAGGGTCTCCACCGAGTCATAGCCGTTCGAGTTGTAGACCACCGGCAGCGTGAGCCCGCGCCGGGCGGCGATTTCGAGGGCGCGCACCAGCTGGGGAACCTGGTGCGAGGGCGACACCCAGTTGAGGTTGTGGCAGCCGCGATCCTGGAGTTCGACGAAGATCGCAGCCAGCTCTTCATCCGCCATGGCGGCGCTGGAAAAGGCGCGCAGCCGCTGCGAGATGTCGTGGTTCTGGCAGAAGGCGCAGCGGAGATTGCAGTTGGCGAGAAAGACCGTCCCTGAACCGCGGCTCGCTGAGATCACAGGCTCCTCGCCATGGTGGGGGCTCCACGAGGCCACCACCGCATCGGCGCCGGTTCCGCACTCCCCGACCTCGCGCCGGCGATCGACGCGGCACTCGCGCGGGCAGACGGTGCAGTCGTTCAAGAGGGCGTCGAGCCGGGACGCGCGGTCGGCGAGCTCGCCGCTGCGCGCCGACACCACGTAGCTCGCCCGCCAGGTCCGGGGCTGGGCCGTCATTGCGGTTCCAGTCGTCCGTCGCGCCACAGAAAAACGGGGCGGTCGCCGGCGATCGCGGCAATGGCGGGATCGCCGGCGTCGGCCTGGATGAACAGGAGCGGTGCGTCGGGGCGGAAGTCGAGCAGTCGCGACGCCGCGGCCCATCCCTGCCACTCTCCGGGCGTCAGGACGATGAGCGCGCGCTCGGGCGCCAGCGCGGCAACCTGCTGTTGGAGCCCGCCGTCGACCCCGTTGTAGCCGCGGTAGAGGGCGAGTCTGGTCGGCAGGATGGCGGCGGCCGGCAGACAGAGAGTGAAAAAGACGACGAACGAGGCGATGACGGGGACTTTTTTCTCGGCTCGCTTCGCGTCGACACCGAGCTGCGCGAGGTCGAAGAACCCGCGCGCGGTGAGCAGGAAGAACGGCGCCAGGACCTCGAAGTGGTAGCGGGGGCCGAAACCGTGCAGCCCGTGTCCCCGCGTACCCAGGTAGGCGGCGAACACGCCCACGACCATCGCCGCCAGCAACCAGTCGGCGGTTCGTCGCCGTTTCACGAGCAGCGGGACGAGGGCCGGGGCGAAACACAGGGCGATGATCCACGGGCCGTGGATGAGGCTCCACCCCCAGCCGAGATTGGCGGCGCCGCTCGAGGCGAGCAGGGCGTCGAGGTTGCGCAGACCGAAAGGGATGTTGGCGGCGCCGAACATCGAACCGTGGGCCAGCGTGTAGGGAAAGGAGAGCGGGCTGCCGGTGATCAGATGGTTGGCGCCGAGGACCGGCAGGGCGGCGAGAATGAACCCGCCGACGAAGCCCGCCACGGCGTTCCGGGTGCCGGCTCGGCCGCTCGAGGAATGCGGACCCGGTAACGCCAGCAGGAGCAGTGGCACTGCGACCGCGACCGCCGTTAAAGGGCGGACGCCGAAGGCCATCCCGAGAGCGAGGCCCGCTGCCGCCGCCGCCCATCGTTCTCGACGCTGCGCCCGGAGGGCCAGGACCAACGCCGCCAGAACCAGCGTCCCGGCGAAGGCGTGCGACAGCATGCTGGCGAAGATCAGCCGTGTGATCGGAGAGATCACCGCGAGGGTGGCCGCCGTGAGGCCGAGCATCGGACCGCCGAGCTCACGTCCGGCGAGAAAAAGCAGCAGGACGTACACGCCGCCGAGGACGGGCGCCACCAGCCACGGCGCGCCGGCGGCAACGCCCGCGGCGAGCAGGCCGGGCCAGGCGGGCGGGTAGTGCGCGAGCCAGCGCTCCCCGGCGACGTGAGTGAACGGCAGGGTGAGGTGGTCCTGAATGGGTGTGACGTGCGACCACAACGAACCGTCGAGAAACCACTCCGCCTGGAGGAGGTAGACCACGGCATCCGGCGTGTGCGGCAGCGCCTCGAGGACATCCCGGGCGACCCACGCCGACAGCCCGGCGGCCGCCGCGGCGAGGGCGAGAACCAACGGTGCGGCGGCCACTCGTAGTGAGGCCGCCGGCAACGGCCGCGGCCGGCAGCCCGCCTGGAGGAGGGTGAAGGCTGCGATCAGGAGGCAGGCGACCGCCCCGGATCTGGCGAGGGTGGCGCCGATCGCGCCCGCATCCGCGAGAGGCGTGGGATCGATGCTGGTGCTGGCGACGTCGAACCCGTCGGCCTCCCTGATGAAGACGTCGTCGTTGATGAGACCGCGCCGGATCGAAATCGAGGTGGTCGGATCTCCGTGCAGCACCACCGACAGGTCGTGGAGAAATCTGCCGCGGAAGGAGGCTTCGAGGGTGAACGAGCCGCTGACCTCGACATCGCGGCGCCACACGGCGCCGAGACCGGCACGCTCGTCGATTTCCCAGTCGCCGAGCGGCACGACCGCGCCCGGCGGAGTGCGGAACCGACGCGGCAGCCGCTCCCGCAGTTGCTCACCGCGGTCGTCGGTGAGCGTGATCACCCCACCGCCGGGTGGGTCGATGGAATCCATGGCGACGATCTCGACCGCGGTCAGGTGCGCGATCGCCCGCTGCGCCTCGAGGACGGTTCCTGCGACGTCGAGGTGGATCCGACCACCGTCAGAGTAGACGTCGATCGTCGTGGTGCGGTCGATGGCGGTCGAGAGGAGGGCGAGGGAGGCTGCGACCACCAGCCAGCCGGCCGCGCTTCGCACCGCGCCCCTGAACTCCCGGTGCGGTGACGGTGCAGCGCGCGGTTCCATGGTTTCAGTCGTGGAACATCACGCGGCGGATCTGGTGCAGCATGTAGAGCAGACGGAGCATCCACTCCTCGTCGCCCTCGCGCCGGATCAACTCCGCCACCTTGATCTCGTTGCCCTCGATGCTGCGCAGGATCCTCTGCTGCCGACCCGACAGCTGGAGGTCGGCCGGGATGGCGCCGGGCAGGCGGACCACCCACTGGTTGAGCTTGGCGTCCATGAAGCGGCGGATCACGACCAGCGGCATGCGTTCCTGGACCCCTTCGTGGATCAACGTGTGGGCCCGCAGGTTGAGGGGGAGGCCGGTTTCGGCGACCGGCGCATCGACGTAGAGTTCGAATCGACCGCTGATCCAGCTGAACAGATCGAGAATCCGGTTACGAACCTGGCCGCTCAACTGCTGGAACAGCTCGTTCGGGGTGCAGGCCCCCAGTTCGAGCAGGGCCTCCGAAAACCGCAGACCCTTGCGGGCCGCGAAATCGAGGACTTCCGCGTGTTGTTCGCGCGACAGCGTGCCCTGGGCGACAAGGTACTCGCCGAACAGTTCGCTTTCGACGTTGGAGTTGGCGAACACCGGGTTTCCGGCCTCGACCTCGATGGACTTTTTGATCGGGTCGCGGTGGAAATCGAGGATTCCGGAGATTCTGCCCTCGTTGATCTCGTGCAGCAGGCGGACCAGGGAGATCTCCTGCAGCGAGCCCACTCGGGTCGGTTTCGCGGGGCGCTGGTCCTCGATGCCGAGGGCTGGAACCGCCACCGGGCCGGCGCCGCGGTCGGCGAAGATGTTGAGGGGATTGAGACCGCGGACCT
Source organism: Candidatus Sulfomarinibacteraceae bacterium (assembly GCA_963823345.1). Taxonomy (GTDB): domain Bacteria; phylum Acidobacteriota; class Thermoanaerobaculia; order Thermoanaerobaculales; family Sulfomarinibacteraceae; genus Sulfomarinibacter. Next base: position 224,227 of record CAWGLE010000022.1, on the reverse strand, counting down.
TGGTGACCTCGGCAGCGGGGTGGGGCGGTTCGATCTCGAATTGGTCCGCTGTCGCCTGCAGTTCGAGCTCGACTTCCTTGTCGCGCCTCTCCTCGGTCGCGATATCGTCGTCGAAGAGAGCGCGCATGAACGTGGCGATCTCGGCTTCGGACATCGGCGTCGACTCGTCGTCGAAGCGGTTGGCGAGATCGACCGCGAACTCGAGAGCGGTGGGGAAGCGCTTGTCCGGATCCACCTCGAGCGCCTTGTTGAGCACCGCCCGCAGAGGCTTCGGAATCGGTTTGAACCGGTTGCGGTCGAACTCTCCCTTGCGGATGTCGAGCAGCATGGCCATCTCGTTCGGGCCCGAACGGAGGGGCTCCATCAGGAGCAGTTCCGCAAAGACGATACCGAGCGAGAAGAGGTCGGACCGGCGGTCCACCTCGCGGGCGTAGGCGGCTTCCGGGCTCAGGTAGCGGACCTTGCCCTTGATGATGCCGTGCTCGGTGTGCTCTTCGCGGTCGCGGGCCCGCGCGACACCGAAGTCGGTGAGCTTGATCTCGCCGTTGTAGGAGATGAGGATGTTGCGCGGGCTGACGTCGCGGTGGACGATCTCCTGCGGCTGGCCGTCGGGCGACCGGAACTCGTGCGCGAACTGGAGCCCGGCACAGACGTCGGTGACGATCTTGGTGGCGAGGCGCCACGGACAGCGGCGTTCGAGGTTGATCAGCCGCTGCAGGACGCGGAAAAGGTCGCGTCCGGGAACGTACTCCATCGCGATGTAGGGAAGCCCGTCGGCCTCGCCGAGATCGTAGATCTGGACGACGTTGGGGTGGACGAGCCGCGAGGCGATCTTCGCCTCGTCGGTAAACATGCGGAGGAATCGCTTGCGCTCCAGCAAGTGGGGGTGGATGCGCTTGATGGCGACGGTCTTGGTGAAACCGCGGATGCCGACGACCTTGGCTCGATAGACGTCCGCCATGCCTCCGGAGGAGATCTTGTCGACCAGGATGTAGCGTCCGAATCGTTCCATGGGCCCCAGTTGTTCAGTCTACACGACGATCACGCCGGACGCTGCTCAGCCGGCGGCGGCGGTGCGCGGTAGAATTGTCACAAGGAGCCGTCATGCCGTACTCGAGGATCTGTGTCGCCGCCGCCCTGCAGCGCTACCTCGACCTCACCCCGATCGCGGTGCGGATCCGGGATCTCGCCCGGGCGCTGGCGCTGGCGGACAACGCCGCGGTGTCGGTGCTGTCGGTGGAGGCGCCGGTGGAGCTGCTTCCCGATGTCGAGACCATGGCGGAAAAACTCGATCGCTACGCCGAACCGCTGCTGGCCGACGGGATCGAGGTCGAGATCGCGCTGCGGCAGGGCAGACCCAGCCACGAGATCGCGGCCTTTGTCGAGTCCATCGGGGCCGATCTCCTGATCATCGGCAGCCACTCCAAGCGAGGGGTCCTCGATGTCGGCCTCGGCAGCACCGCCGCGGCCCTGGTCCGTGATCTCGATGCCACCATCATCATGGTGCGGCCCACCGAAGAGGAGCAGCACCGCGCGCGGGAGCTCATGATCCCGAAGTACCCGGTGGTCTTCCCCTACGGTTGATCTCGATCGGGCCCGGTTGCGAATTCTCCAAGAAACCGGGTCGGGGTCCTTGCCTTCCAATTGATACCAGGAATCTGTGATCTGGAACACACCGGGGTCGGAGGCGGCCGCACTACGGTCGGTGGAGATGACCCAGCGAATGCGGAGGTGTTGCCATGGACCCGACAGAATCCCGGATGGTCGTCAGCCGCCGTGATCTCTACCGGCGGATGACCGGCCTGACGCCGGAGGGCAAGCAGGCATCGGATCGACCTGGAAGCGCCGTTTCGACGGCCGGCCGTGCGACCGCCATGCGGTCACCGGCGTCGGGTCGCTCGAGGATCGCCGACAAGGCCGTCGAAGCGCCGCCTCCGGCGGCCGTGATCGCCCTCAATCGGATGGGTTTCGGCCCGAGGGCGGGCGACATCGCAGCGTTCAACGCGCTCGGGGCAACCGATGAAGACCGGATGCTGGCCTACGTCAACCAGCAGGTGAGCCCGCAGTTCATCAACGATGCGGCGTGCGATGGACGGATCGCGGCGGCAGGTTTTTCGACCATCAACAAGTCGCAGGCCCAGCTGTGGCTCGACCACGTGGAGTCGGAGGTGGAGTGGTCGGAACGGATGCGGCCGTTTTTCGAGATCGAGCGCCTCTCCTTTCTCCGCGCCGTCCACAGCCGGCGCCAGCTGCAGGAGGTGTTGGCCGATTTCTGGCACAACCACTTCAACGTCTATGGATACGACTATTGGTGCGGGCCGTTGTGGGTCCACTACGACCGTGACGTGATCCGCGCCAACATCTTCGGCAACTTCCGGACCATGCTGGAAGCGGTGGCCAAGAGCCCGTGCATGCTCTACTACCTCGACAACTACACCTCGTCGAGCGCCGGTCCCAACGAGAACTACGCCCGCGAGTTGGTCGAGCTCCACACCCTCGGCTCCGAAAATTATCTCGGCGTCATGCGCCAGACCGATGTGCCACTCGACGGCGAGGGCTATCCGGTGGGTTACGTCGACGACGACGTGTTCGAGATCACCCGCTGTCTGACGGGATGGTCGTTCGATTTCGACACCGGGCTCTTCGAGTACCGGGGCGACTGGCACGACAAGTGGCAGAAGAACGTGCTCAAGACGTTCATACCCGCCAACCAGGGCGACCTCCAGGACGGGTACGACGTGCTCGATGCCCTGGCCTACCACCCGGGCACGGCCCGCCACCTCGCCCGCAAGCTGTGCCGCCGATTGATCTCCGACGACCCGCCGCAAAGCGTGGTGGACACTGCCGCGGCGATCTTCCACCAGGGACGGTTCCACCAGTACCAGCTGTACGAGGTGGTGCGTGCGATTCTGTTGTCCGACGAGTTTCTGACGACCTGGGGCGAAAAGATCAAGCGGCCGTTCGAAATCGTCGTCAGCACCATGCGGGCGACGGACGCTCAATTCAGCTTCGCCCTCGACGAGGACGAGTGCGACGACCTGTTGTGGCAGTACGACCAGACCGGCCAGCCGCTGTTCTCGTGGCGCGCCCCCAACGGGTACTCCGACCTCAGGGAGGACTGGCAGAGCGCCACCCCGAGGGTGATGACGTGGCGGTTGTGCAACTGGCTGGTGGACGTGGAGGACGCCGGCGGCAATCACTTTGCCGATGTCGTCGCCCAGACGCCGGCCGGCGTGCGCTCGGCCAACGAGATCGCGGACTTCTGGATCGACCGCGTGCTCGGCCGCCCGATGCCGCCCTCCGACCGGCTCGAGATCGTGGAGTTCATGGCCCAGGGCCACAACCCCGGATTCGACCTGCCCCTCGACGCCGACTGGGACACCCAGGAACGCCTGCGCTCCATGGTCGCCCTGATCTGCATGTCGCCGACGTTTCTCTGGAGGTGAAGATGATCGTCAGACCAACCCGTCGCGGCTTTCTCAAAGGGTGCTCGGTCGCGGCCGCAGGTGTCGCCAGCACCCGCCTGACCAATCTCGCCTTCGGCGCAGCCGGTCACAACGAGGAGATTCTGGTGGTGGTCTTCCTGCGCGGCGGCATGGACGGCCTCAACGTCGTGATGCCGCTCGGCGGCGCCGACCGCGGCTACTACGAGGCGGCGAGGCCGAACCTCAAGGTGCCCGCGTCCGGCACCGGAGCGGCCTTGTCGCTGAACGGCGTTTTCGGCATCCACCCGGCGGCGGCGCCGCTTCACGCCCTGTACCAGGACGGCAAGCTGGCGGTCGTGCTCGCGGCAGGTCTCGACGAGGCCAACCGCAGCCATTTCGACGCCCAGGAGTACATGGAGCGGGGGACGCCCGGCGACCGCACGACGGCCACCGGGTGGCTGACCCGGCATTTTGCCAGCGCCCGCAACCTCCCCGACGAGATCGTGATGCCGTCACTGTCGGTCGGCAGCACCCAGGCGACCTCGCTGCTCGGCGACAACGACGCCGTCAACCTGTCCGATGTCGATCGATTCAACATCAACAACGGGCCCTGGCAGTGGCGCGACGCCCAGCGGGTGGCGCTCCGCCATTTCTACACCGGAGAAACGACCTGGCTGCACACGACGGGTCTGCAGGCTCTCGACGCCATGGACATCATCGAACTCAACACCGCCGGCGCCTACACTCCGGCCAACGGCGCGGTCTACCCGGAGAGCAGCTTCGGCGACGCCCTCATGGTGGTTGCGGAAATGGTGAAGTCCGACCTCGGGGTGCGGGTTGCCGCCCTCGATGTCGGCGGTTGGGACACCCACAACGGCCAGGGCGACGGTTCGGGTGGGGAGTTTGCCGGGCTGGTCGGCAATCTGGCCGACGGCCTCGCCGCCTTCTACACCGATCTCGACGGCGCGGGCGCGTCGAACTCCACCCAACGCCTCACCGTCGTCGTCCAGAGCGAGTTCGGACGCCGCCTGGTGCAGAACGCCGACCGCGGCACCGACCACGGCCACGGCAACGTGATGATGGTGCTGTCGGGCAATGCCAACGGCGGCGTTCACGGCCAGTGGCCCGGGCTCGGCCCCGGCCAGCTGTTCGACAACGCGGACGTGGCGGTGACGACCGACTTCAGGCGGGTCTTTTCCGAGATCCTCATCCGGCGGATGGGCAACAACCACCTCGGGTATGTCTTCCCGGGTTACTCCGGTTATGCGCCGCTGGGGGTCGTGGGCGGCGTGGACATTCCGCCCGACTACTCCGCGGGCGCCGACGGCTTGTTCGCCGATGGTTTCGAAACCGGTTCCGATGGGATGTGGTCATCGAGCGCCGGGTCGTAGAACCCGGTCGTTACTCCAGGAAACGGTCCATCTCTTCGCGCAGCATGCGCTGGTGATCGGCCTCGGCCTGGCGGAGGCCTTCGAAGAGCTCGGTCACCGTGTCGTCGATCTTGTACTCGAGGGCTCCGGCGTAGAAATCGTGGGCGCGGGTCTCCGCTTCCATTGAAATGTCAAACGCCTGGCGGAGCGTGACGTCATCGGGGACCTTGTAGAAATCCGGCATCTCCACCGCCCACGACACCTTCGCGGCGTTGCTTTTCGGGGCGTCGCCGAACAACCTCTGGCGTTGGACCACGATCTGGTCGTGGTGGCGCCGTTCCCGAACCGCCATGCGCCGGAAGAAATCTGCGACGTCTTCCTTGTCGTCTCCCACCCACCCGGCGAGTTGTTCGTAGTAGATCTGCGCTTCGTCTTCGATGGCGATCGCCATGTCGAGAACGTCGGTGGCGCTGAGCTTTGAAAAATCCAGATCGAGGGCCATGGTACCTCCGTGCCGAAACCGGGAAATCCCGTTCGAGGCCGCACTGTGCCGCGGCGTCAGTCCAATGTCAAGGTGGAGGGTTGACGCGTCACCGGGACCGAAACCAGTCCACGGTGGCGGGTATGCCCCTGGCGAGCGGGGTGTCGACCGCCACGCTCATTTCTTCGAGAATCCTCTCCGATGTGATGCACGAACGGCGCTGCTCGCCCGGCATGCCGGGTCCGTGGTTCGGCGCGGCGTCGTAGTTCGCGGCCTCGGCGATGTGTTCGAAGAGGGTGTTGACGTCGGTCTCGACGCCGGTGCCGACGTTGAACACCGCGAAACCGGGCCGGTCGATCGCGGCCATGTTGGCCCGCACCACATCGTCCACGTAGACGTAATCGCGGGTCTGAAGCCCGTCGCCGTTGATGGTGGCGGGCTCGCCGTCGAGCAGCCGCCGGGAAAAAATCGCCACCACCCCCGCTTCGCCGTGGGGGTTCTGGCGCGGACCGTACACGTTGGCGTAGCGGAGACAGGTCGCTTCGAGACCGTACTGGCAATGGTAGTAGTAGAGGTAGCGTTCCGACGCGAGCTTGGCGACGCCGTAGGGCGAGACCGGTCTCACCGGGTGATCCTCGTCGGCCGGGAATTGGTCCTGTTCGCCGTAGATGGCGCCACCGGTCGAGGCGAACACCACCTGGCGCAAGGAGCCCCTTCTTCCGGCTTCGAGCAGGTTCAACAGACCGAGGATGTTGACCTCGGCGTCGAAGCGCGGGTCGTCCACCGATCGCCGGACGTCCATCTGCGCGGCGTGGTGGACGAGGACCTCGACCTCGCGGTCGATCAGGAACCCGGCGGCCTCGTCCGATCGAACATCGAGCACCGCGAGCTCGGCGCCGCCGGGGACATTCTCCTTGCGGCCGCCGGAGAGGTCGTCCACAATCAAGACCCGGTGGCCGGCCTTCACCAGCGCATCCGCAACGTGGCTGCCGATGAAGCCGGCGCCGCCGGTGACACAGATGGTCGAAGCCATGCTCTCTCCTCCCGTGCTCGCCCGCGGATTCTATCAGCGCCCCACCGAGGTGGTGGCTGCGGACCTGCTCGGCAAGCTCCTGTACCGGGTTCACGACACCGGCACCGCGGTCGTGCGGATCAGCGAAGTTGAGGCCTACCTCGGTGTTGACGATCCCGCGTGCCACACGTTCGGAGGGCGTCGCACACCGCGCACCGAGACCATGTGGGGGCGGGCGGGACGGGCCTACGTCTACCTCGTGTACGGCCTTCACCACTGCCTCAATGTGGTCACGGTGGGGGAGGGCTCGCCGGAGGCTGTACTGATCCGTGCGGCAGGGATCGTGCAGGGCCGCGACGCGATTCAAACCCGGCGTGGCGCCGGGGTGGCGGCGCGCTCGCTGACCGATGGTCCCGGCAAGCTCTGTCAGGCGCTCTCGATCACTCGGGCGGACGATGGACTGGATCTGTGTTCGAGCGCGTCCGCGCTGAGCATTCGTGACGACGGGTTCGATGCACCGGCGTCGCGGGTCCGCCGTCTGCCGAGGGTCGGCGTCGGATATGCAGGCGACGCCGCATCGTGGCCGTTGCGCTATGTGATGGACTCGAGAGTCTGAAGGAGTTTCGCTTCCTCGATCGGTTTCTGCAGGTAGGCATCGGGGTGGTAGCTCTTGAAGCGGTCGAGGAAGGCGCCGAAATCTGACTTCAGCGACTCCTGGATGCCGGTGACGAGGATTACCGGGACCTTGGCGGTCCGCTCGTCCTTGCGCAGCGCGATCAGCGTGCTCAGTCCCCCGCGTTCCGGCATCATGACGTCAAGGAGAACGACGTCAGGCGGTTCTTCCTGAGCCAGGGCGATGCCCTTGTTGGGGTCGTTGGCGCTCCTCACACTCCACCCGTTGTCCGAGAGAAGTGTCCCGAGGTAGGTGGTGATGTCGGGTTCGTCATCGATGATCACGGCGGTCTTCGGTGCCATGGTTCCTCCCCCACGACTGTCGTGCCCCATCTTATAGCACCGCATCGTCAACGCGACAACGGAAATGAGATTTGAGATTGAGTATAATGTTTTATTCTGTAATTCCTAGTTGACAGGTATGAATAATGGGAATATGTTTTTCTCGCCATGAAGATCTCGACCCGTGGCCGCTACGCCCTCAGGATGATGCTCGATGTGGCGCGCCAGGGCGGCGAGAACACCCCGGTCAGCCTGGCCTCGGTCGCTGAACGGACCGGCATCTCCCACGGCTATCTCGAGCAGGTCGCGCTGGCGCTGCGAAGCGCCCGCCTGGTGCGCGGCGTGGCCGGGCGGCACGGGGGCTACAAACTGGCGATGCCGGCGCGGGACATCTCGATCCGCAAGATCATCGAGGCCACGATCGGGCCGATCTGCGTGGTCGATTGCATCGACGAGCCCGAGGCCTGCCTGCGGGCGGATTTCTGCGAGTGCCGCGTGGTCTATGCCCTCATCAACCAGAGGATCGGAGAGGTGCTCGACGAGTTCAGTCTCGGCGACCTGGCGGATCCGAAGTGGCTGCACGAGACGGCCGGTGCTTTTGCATCGGAATTGGTCGGCATCACGTCCGGGGAGTGAGTATTCGACAGCGGAGGATCAGGAGGATCGGCAGATGGTTGAAAAGATCATTGGCGAAAAGAAACTGCGGTTGATCCGGGCGGACATCACCGAGGTGGAGGTCGACGCGTTCGTCTTCGACATCACCGAGGACGTCAAGCTGGGCTCCGGATTCGGCGCCGCGATCCAGCAGCGGGGCGGCATCGTGATCCAGAAACAGCTCGACGAGATCGGCAGCTGTCCGACCGGTGAAGCGGTCGTGACCGAGGCCGGAGTCCTCAAGGCCGCCTGGATCATCCACGCCAACGGGCCCAAGTTCCGCGAGGAAGACGAAGAGGCGAAGCTCCGCAAGACCGTCGGTGCCGCACTCGCGCGTGCCGAGGAAAAGGGAGTCAAGACCCTGGCCTTCCCGCCCATCGGCACCGGGCTCTACCAGGTCCCGATGGATCTGTGCGCCCGCGTGATGGTCGAGACCATTGAAAAACACCTTGCCAACGGCGCCGCCATCGAAGAAGTGCTGATCGTCGCGCGGGATCCGCGCGAGTTCGGGCCCTTCAAGGCGCAGATCGAGAAAGGAGCCTGAGATGCACGACCCCAGCCCCGCTCTGCACACCGCGGAGATCGTCCACTGGATCGCTCTTGCCGTGATGGCGGTCGTCTACACTCTCCGTATCCGCTGGCTTCTTTCCTTCAATCTCGGCAAGGACAAATCGGCGCCCGGCAACCCGGGGCAATCGACCAGGGAAAAGGGCGCGTTGTACTCACTGTTCAACGTCGCGATGCCGTGGTCGATGGAGAGCACGCGATCGACGAAGGGTTTCGCCTTCTACCTCAGCTTCGTGATCTTCCACCTCGGAGTGGTGGCGGGCATCGCTCTGGCGTTCATCAGCACGATCGCTCCTGATTTCCTGAGAATCCCGGTGGTGGCCTGGACCACCATGGCACTCCTCATCGGAGCTCTGCTGGTGTCCGTTTACAGGATCGGACGCAGGACCTTGCGGCCCTTGATGCGCCTCATCAGCACCCCGGACGACTACTTCTCTCTCATCATGTTGACCGCGTGGTTTGCACTCGGCGCGTGCACGCAGGCGTATCTGGTGGGGATGTGGGGGATGACGAGCGAAACACTGTTGATCGCCTACCTCTACCTGACCAGCTTCTTCCTGCTCTACGTCCCGTTCTCGAAGATCTCGCACTACCTCTACTACCCCTTCACCCGCACCTACATCGGTCGTGCCCTCGGCCAACGCGGCAGCTACCCGATTTCGCGGGGTTAGGAGATTTACCGTGGCAAAAGGAAAAACTCACAAGATCAGGATGATGGAAGAGCAGCTCGCGAGAAAGCTCAACCGGCAGGTCGTGGGCTCCCTCGTCGGGTGCGTCCACTGCGGCATGTGCGACCAGGCGTGCCACTACGTGCTGGCCTTCCCCGACGACCACAAGATGACGCCGTCGTACAAGGCCGACCAGCTGCGCAAGCTCTTCAAGGCCAACCACGACTGGACCGGCAGCGTCTTCCCGTGGTGGGTGGGCGCCGACAAGGTGCCGTTGTCGGACGACGACCTCGAAACGCTCAAGGACATCTCCTTCGGCACCTGTACGAATTGCCGTCGCTGCACTTTGAGCTGTCCGATGGGCGTCGACACCGCGACCCTGAACCGTATCATGCGCGGTCTGCTCTCGCACGTGGGCGTGATGCCGGAAGGCGTCCGGGTGGTCTCCAAGGACCAGTGGGAACTCGGCAACCAGATGGGCGTCCTCAAGGAGGACTATCTGGACACCCTGGAGTGGATGTCGGAGGAACTCGAAGAGGATCTCGGCCACGACAAGGCGAGGATACCGGTCGAGAAAAAGGGCGCCAGGGTCATGTACTGCATCAACCCGCGCGAGGTGAAGTACGACCCGCGCACCATCAAGGAGGCGGCGCTGATCTTCCACGCGGCGGGCGAGGACTGGACGATGCCCGAAGAGGGATGGGACAACACCAACTTCGGTCTCTTCTCGGGTGACGACGGTCTCGGCGGCGCCTCCGCCAAAAGGGAGTACGACAAGGCGCGCGAGCTGGGGGTCGAGAAGATCATCATCTCCGAGTGCGGCCACGGCTTCCGGTCCACCCGGTTCGAGGGCGTCAACTGGGCGGGCGAGACCACACCCGTGCCGATGGAAAGCTCGGTGCAGACGATGCTCAACTACATCAAGGAAGGCAAAATCAAGGTCGATCCGACCAGGAACCCGGAAAAGATGACCTTCCACGACTCGTGCAACAACGCCCGCAGCGGCGGGTTCTTCGAAGAACCGCGAGAGCTGCTGCGCCTGGTCTCGATGGACTTCCAGGAGATGTACCCGAACCGCGCCGAGAATTACTGCTGCACCGGCGGCGGGGGTGCGATGTCGATGTCGGAGTACACGCCGCGGCGCCTCCAGTCGGCCAAGGTCAAGGCCGATCAGATCCGCGCCACCGGCGCCAAGGTGGTGGTCACCAGCTGCCACAACTGCGTCGACGGTCTGAACGACCTCATCAAGCATTACAAGCTCGGCTGCGAGGTCAAACAACTGGTCAATCTGGTGGCCAACGCGCTGGTGCTCGACGACGCCAAAAAACCTGCGGAGGAGGCGAAGTTGGGCGAAATCTCAGTCGAAAAGGTCGAGGCGAAGGAGCCCCTGGCCGGGCGCAGGATCCTGGTCGTCGACGACGAGGAAGATGTTCGCACATTCCTGATCACCGTCTTCGAGGATGCAGGTGCGGAGGTGATTTCGGCATCGAGCGGCGATGAGGGCATCGCTCTGGCCCGCGAACACCACCCCGACCTCATCAGTCTCGACCTCTCGATGCCCGGCAAGGACGGCGTCGACACCTTTGTCGAGCTGCGGAAGACCAAGGGGACCGAGGAGATCCCGGTCTGCGTGGTCACCGGCCACCCCGAGTTCCGGCAGGTGATCTACGGTCGGTCGGTGCCGCCGCCCGAGGGCTACCTCGGGAAACCGGTGGACGAAGACAAGCTGGTGGCGTACGCCCACCACATCATCGAGCACCGGGAAGAAAAGGCCAACTGAAGGACCACCGACTCGTCGACAAGGCGAACAACGAGAATCGGAGCGCGCTGTGCACAAGATCCAGATGACCGTTCCCGGCGCCGAGTCAGATGCCCGGTACCACGAGTACTGGGAGGAGATGCCCTGCTTCCTGTCGGTCCACGACCGGGATTTCCGGATCATCGACGGCAACCGCAGGTTCCGCGAGCACTTCGGGGAGACCATCGGCGAGTACTGCTTCCGGGTCTACAAGGGCCGCGACGAGATCTGTCCCAACTGCCCGGTGGAGGCCACGTTTGCCGATGGGCACAACCATCCCTCCGAACAGCTGCTGACCACAAAGGACGGGCGACAGATCCCCGTCATGGTGCACACGACGGCCATCCGGGACGACGCCGGCGAGGTGGTGGCGGTGATGGAGATGCACACCGACATCGGTGAGGTCAAACACCTCCAGACCATGCTGCAGCGGTCGCAGGAACGACTCGCCCAGCTCTTCGAGGAGGTGCCCTGCTTCATCACGGTGCAGGGTCCCGACCGGGTCATCCAGCACGCCAACCGCCGCTTTCGCGAGACCTTCGGCGACCCGGTCGGCAAGCACTGCTTCACCATGTACAAGCACCGCGATGAACAGTGCCTGGTGTGCCCGATGCAGCAGACCTTCGACACCGGCGAGACTCGAGAGCATGAGGAGATCCTGTTCACCAGGGACGGGCAGAAGCTCAACGCCCTGTGTACGACGTCGCCGCTCCGGGGAGCCGGCGGCGGAGTCGAAGCGGTCATCGAAATGTGCATCGACATCACCCAGATCCGCGAGCTGCAATCGCAGCTCGCGTCCATCGGCCTTCTGGTGGGTTCGATTTCGCACGGCATCAAGGGCCTGCTCACCGGTCTCGACGGCGGCATCTACATGGTCAACTCGGGCTTTGCCAAGGACAAGCCCGAGCGGGTCGAAAAGGGCTGGGAGATGGTGCAGCGCAACGTGGAGCGGATCCGCTCCATGGTGCTGGACATCCTGTACTACGCCAAGGACCGCGAACTCGTGGTCGAAGACGTCGACCTGGTCGCCATCGTGGAAGACTTCCGCGAAGGACTCGAGAAAAAGGCGAGCGATGCAAACGTGGAAGTCCGGATCGACATCGCGGATGATGTCGACATTTTCCAGGGCGACCCCCATGCCCTCCGGGCGATGCTGCTGAACCTGCTCGAGAATTCGCTCGACGCGTGCCGGATGGACAACGAAAAAACCAACCACTCGATCCGCATGGCCATCCGCTGCGAGGCGCCGTGGGTGCAGATCGAGGTCGAGGACAATGGCGTCGGCATGGACCGCGAGACCCGCGAAAAGATCTTTTCGCTCTTCTTCTCGTCGAAGGGGATCAAGGGCACCGGGCTCGGTCTCTTCATCTCCAACAAGATCGTCGACAAGCACGGCGGCGACATCACGGTGGACTCGGAACCGGGCCGCGGCACCAGGTTTGACGTGCGGTTGCCGCTGGTCGCGAACCCGAGCATCAAACCCGGGGACCGGGCGTCGTGAGCGTGTTCAAAGCCCGGGTGCTCGTGGTCGAAGACGACCCGGATATTGTCGACTACATGGCCTCGTTCCTGGAGGACGAGGGCTATACGGTGACCTCGGCGAATCGCTGTTCGACGGCCCTCGGTCTCATGGACGAGTTTCAGCCTGACATCGTTCTGATCGACGCTCTGTTACCGGGCAAGTCGGGTCTCGAGTTTCTGGTCACCATCCGCAGGGACCCGAGATATTCGTCGCTGCCGCTGGTGGTCGTCACCGGCAACGACAAGCTCCTCGAGGACGATTGCCAGTCCTACCTCGGAGCGCACGCTGGCGTGCGGGGCCCCGACGGGGTGCTCGGCAAACCGGTCGACCGGACCACCTTGCGGGCGGTCATCCGGAAGCTCCTGAAACCCCCCGCCGGCGCCTGACCCGAAGGTCATTTTTCGGCGAGAATCTGGACCACCGCAGCCATCCCGCGGTGGTACTTCCCCTCGACCACCGGCCGCTCGATCTCACGGGCGATCTCGAACCGGAGTCCGGGCAGCTCCTGGCGGATGACGTCGAGCTCCATCAGCAGATCGCGGGTTTTCGGGCCGCCGGTTGCGAGCTCGAGCTGGCGCGGGGTGAAGCCCTCGAGGACGAAAACACCGCCCGGTGCGAGACCCCGCAGACAGCGTTCGTGGAGGGCCGCGCGGACGACCGGCGGCAGGTGGCAGAAGACCGACACGATGCCCTGCCACGCGCCGGGCTCGATGTCGAAGTCGGCGAGGTCGGCGTTGACCGTTGTGACGGCGACGCCGCGCTCGGCGGCGAGGGCGTGGACCTTGGCCAGCCCGACGCTGGATGTGTCCACGGCCGTCACTTCATAGCCGAGAGCGGCGAGAAAAACCGCGTTGCGGCCTTCGCCTTCGGCGAGGCTCAGCACCCGCCCCGGCGGAATCCGGTCGGCCACCGATTCGAGGAAGCCGTTCGGCTCGGTGCCGTACGCGTATCCGGGCTCGGAGAAGCGTTCATCCCACATTCCCTCAGCGACCCTCGTCGAGGCTGGGCAGGTCCGCCGGATTGACGAACCACGGCGCTCGCGACGCCCAGAAGATGTTCTTTTCGGGCCGGCAGCCGGGGTCGTCGTCGAGGGTGCCGGCGGGCACCAGATAGCCCTTCCCGTTCCGCGACTGCCATGGAAGCGACGAACCGCACACCGAACACCACCCGGTGCAGTAGAACTCCGCGTCGGGGAGCTCCCAGCGTTTGACGAGATCCTCTCCCCGGGTCCACCGAAACTGGGCCGCCTTGACCAGGATGTTGGTGCCGTATGCAGTGCCAAAGGTCTTGCGGCAGCGGCTGCAGTGGCAGTGGTGGAAGAAGACGAAGGGCGGACTCATCTCGTACGCCACGCCGCCACACAGACATGATCCTCGCAACGTCGTTTCCGTCATCTCGGACTCCTTCCATTGCCAGCAACCTCACCACGGGTCTTCAGGGTATCCACGTGACGCGGAGCCTTGCCTTCGCGGGCGCCCAGTTCGTGATCTTGACGAGTTGCAGCTGGATTCGACAGACCGGCTCCGTGGGCTGCTCCTCGGAGACCCATACAACCTGCCGGTCCTCGCCACAGCTCACGTCGACCTCGATGGCGTCGACCATGAGACCGAGGTCCTCGTTCCACACCTCTCCGATCCCGCCGACCAGGATCTCGGCACGCCCTTCGGCCACCGTCCGGTAGGATCCCGAGATCATTTCGACGGTCTCCTCGTCTCCAGCCTCGCCGACCCCGCACGACCCCGCGCCGAGGGCGATCGCGAGAGCTGCGAGGAAAGCCACCCACGAGTCACGAATCATCGGCCGGCAGCTTTCCGAGACCATGACCGTCCTCCCGCGGGACGATGCTCTCTCGCAGCGAGTGCGGCGTCAAGACCGGAACCGAATGGCAACCGCCCGAGTCCGGGTCGAACATGAAACGGTACGAACCTGGAATTCCCTGACCGGCGAGCGCGGTCCATCCCCGTACGTAGAACGGACAGTCGTCATCGAAGCAGAGGTACTGGTGCTCGCTGGACCACTGGGTGAACGGGGTGTTCGGGACCTTCCAGCGTTCGAGGCGGTGTTCACAGTGCGGACAACGGAGCGTGACGCTGACTCGCGTGCTTCGTTCGCGAACCGTCTCGGGATCCGGTGGCGGGGTGGTGCCGAAAACGACGGGCCGCGGGCGGGTCGCCCGCGTCCCACCCATGCGGTCGGCGTAGACCGCATATACGGGGTCACTGGGCAGACCGCGGTCGGCATAGGCGTCCTCCAGAGGCCTCGGCCTGCCTTTGGAGACCAGAATCTCGGGGGCTTCAAAACTTCCCGATTCGTCAAAAAACCTCCGCACCATCTGGAGGCGGTCGATTTCGCTGGATTCGCGCCAGATCGTGACCACCTTGGGTGGGAAGAAGCGGTTCGAAAACGTCACCAGAAAGAGGCCCCCGGGTTTCAGGACGCGCCCCACCTGGCGGAAGACCTCGATCGGCCGGGTCAGGTAGTCGACCGACACCGTGCACAAAACGGCGTCGAACGAGCCGGCTTCAAAGGGCAGGGTCGGCTCACTATTGAGGTCGTGGATCACGCGTTCCGTCAAGGCCGCGTTGCGCTCGAGCTCGTTGTTGTTGAGCCCGAGCCCCACCACCCGGGTCGGACTGACGACGGCAGGGATGTGCGAGTCCCAACTTGCCATCAGGTCGAGGACGGCGGGGTCTTCCTCGATCAGGAGCTGTCCAACGAGGTCCTCGATGGTGGCCAGCGCCAGAGTATCGAGGTGACTGACGAAACGGTCCCTGGAGTAGAAGATCCGATCGTCGGACTCGTCGAGTCTGCTGAACGCATCGCGAAAATCCGAAAAATCAGGGTCGGTCACGAGGGTCTTTCTCCCGTCTGAGGGCCCGCACCGATGCCGCGAGCCCGGATATCACCGCGATGAGGACCATGGCAACGATGCCGAGCACGGCCAAACCGGCGACGATCTTCAGTAAGGTCAGCACCATGATCTTCCGGTCAACGCGCGGCAGGGCATGATCATTTCACCGTCGGGACCTCTTGTGGTGAGGCGAATGCGCGTCATCATCGGGATCGACTCCTCGAGCGGGCTGAGCCGTTTGTGCGCCTCAGGCCGCTGCTACTTTGGCGGCAGCTTCGACACGTATGCGTGGGCTCGTTCGAGCCAGCCTTGCAGGTCCTTACCCTTGTAACCCTTTTGCTCAACCGTCACCCACCCTTTCATGGGTCGACCGGTGACGTCCATCGGCCGGGTGTGCGGTTGTTCGAGAGCGGCCGCTCCCGCCTCCTGGCCGAGGCGCACGATCAGAGTCTTCTCGTGGACTCCGCACAGCATGTTGCCGTTGAGCAGGTGGCAGGTGCCCCCGAACATCTTCTTGCGGGTGGCTCCCCAGACCGCGGTGGCCGCGGTGATCCTGCGGTCGAGTGCCTCGTCGTAACCCATCGTGGGCCTCCTGTGAAGATCACGGTTTCTCTGAAGAATTCAACCCGCCGGGCAGAAGGGATGTTCCACCTCGTGCACGAGGGATTCCTGCTTCGATTCGAAGGCCTCGCCGTTCAGAGGTTCCGGGCGCGGTCGAGCCCCTCGAGCTCATGGACACAACGCGCGAGCTTGACTTCGTCGAGAGCACCCGCGGTCCACAGACCGCTGACGACGTCGACCCCGAAAGGCCCGGCTCAAAACAGCGCCTTGACGATGGTTTCCAGCGCTCCGACCGCGGCGTCGAGGATGCCCGTTCCTTCGGTGCCGTCGCAACGGGGATCGGGCAGCGGCAAAAACAGTCCTTTGCAGCTCGTACAGCGCACGACCCGGTACTTCGATATCCGCCCGGTCCGCAGGATATCCGACTCGCAGCGCGGGCACTTCCTGTGCGCCGACTCACCCGTGGGCTCGAAGCGCGCCTTGGGTCCGGGGACGCCCGCCAGCCTGGCCGACCCGCCGTTTCGGTGGTAGGCCTCGAGCTCGCCGCCGTCGAACCACGCGCCGTGACACACTCGGCAGACGTCGAGCCGCACGCCGGCGAAGGCCTCCTCCGTCATGTGACCTGAACAACTCGGACAGTTCATCGGACTCCCCGGAAACGGCGTGCCGGCGCTCCGCCAGGCTCATGCGACGCCCGACCGCCCCACAAAGGATACGACGATTCTCGGTTTTTGCCCGCATTATTCGCGAGGATTCGTCGCGAGAGGCGCGAGGTGCAAGCGGGGTGGCGATTTCGCAAGATGAGGGAGCGGAGGCGTACTTGCAGTACGTCGAGCGAGCGAATCGAGAAAGCGCCGCCACGCGCAGCGGATCGCGCCTCGCAGTAGAAGACTCGTGAATAATGCGGGTTAGGTTGTTTTTGCCGGGCATGTTTAGCGGTCGAGGATCCCACGCAGCTCCTCGAGCCGCTGGACCTCATAGGTTGGTTCGACGTCGTCCTCGGGGAGGCGCCGACCGGAGTTGAACCAGCAGGTGTCGAGCCCGTAATCGGCGCCACCCCTGATATCGGAGGTCAGGCTGTCGCCGACCATGAGCACCTCCGATTTCCGGGGGTGATCCATCCTGGCGAATGCCGCATCGAATATTCTGGGGTCGGGTTTGGCGGCGCCGACCTCTTCCGAAATCACGAGGCCATCGAAGTGCCGCCGGATCGACGAGGCGGCGAACCGTGGGCGTTGCACCTCGGCGAGGCCGTTGGTGATGAGCATGAGTCGGGCGTTTCTCGCCAGGGCGGCGACTGTCGTCTCGGCGCCTTCGATGAGCCCGGTCTGCATCGCGAGATTGAACGTGTAGTCGTTGCTGAACGAGGCGGGATCTCCGTCGACGCCGATGGCCTCGAACAGCCGGGCAAACCGTTCCACCCGGAGGTGTTGCTGCGTGGTGGCGCCGTTTTCGAGGTCTCGCCACAACCCGCCGTTGATTTCGCGGTAGATCTCCAGGTCTTCGGGCACGAAGCCGTGCCCGATCCGTGCAAACGACGCTGCGAGAGCCGCCGCTTCCGCTGCGTCGTAGTCGAACAGCGTGCCATCCGCGTCGAACAGGATCCACGAGTAGCGCATTTCAGCGATGACCCACCCTCACAGGTTGACCCGCCCGAGCTGTTCGAGAAGGTCGATCCCGTCCCACTCGCCCCAGCGCTCGACGATCAGGCCGTTGCGGATACGGATGATCTCGATGCCTTTGAAGCGTACCGTGCGTCCGGTAGGGTCGGCGCCGAGGTACGGACCGGTATGGGTCCCGGCCGCCGACCACCTCACGGCGACGGCCCCGGATTCGACATCGACCACCAGGTCGCGGACCTCCGCAGTCAGGTCGGGGAAGGCCGCGTACAGCCGTTCGATGCCGTGTTTGAAGCCGTCGTTGTCGGGCGGCCGGCCGGCGGAGTCGTGGTCCACGAAGTCCGGCGCGTGGAGTTCGTCGACGACGCCGGAGTTGCCGCGCCGCCAACCCTCCTCGATCCAGCGGCGAGCGATCCGCTCCATCAGTGCCCGATCTTCCGGCTGCATCGGAACCCGGATCAGCCCATGCAGAACGCGTTGAGCTTGTTGCCGTCGAGGTCGCGGAAGTACGCCGCATAGAAGCCTTCGCCGCGCGGACCGGGTGCGCCCTCGTCGGTGCCGCCCAGCTCGAGCGCTTTGGCGTGCAGCGCGTCGACCTTCTGCGGTGCTGTCCACGACCAGCGCGACCATGACCCCGTTGCCCACGGTGGCCGCGTTGCCGTCGTAGGGTTTGGTGACGCTCAGCGCGGGAGTGGTGGGCGACACGGTCCAGGCGATGAATTTTTCGTTTTCCATGAATCGCTTGGCGCCGATCAACGCGAGCAGCTCATCATAAAACCCCGCGGCCTTTTCGATGTCGTTGCTTCCCAGGGTGACGTATCCGATCATGGCGAGCTCCTTTGTTTCAATTGTTCGGGGGCGAACGGATCATTCTCGATTCGCTGCATCCACACCATGTCGAAGATGCGGCCCCGCTTTTCGCCGATCTTCAGAAAACGCCCGCACTCGGTGAAG
Source organism: Candidatus Sulfomarinibacteraceae bacterium (assembly GCA_963823345.1). Taxonomy (GTDB): domain Bacteria; phylum Acidobacteriota; class Thermoanaerobaculia; order Thermoanaerobaculales; family Sulfomarinibacteraceae; genus Sulfomarinibacter. The sequence continues at coordinate 205,791 of CAWGLE010000022.1, read as the reverse complement.
CCGTGGCGGGCGTGGAAGCGGATGCTGCCTTCGTTGGCCGATGAGATGTGGGCGAGGAAGTTGGTGATGCCAAGGCTCCGCCCCGTGTCGACGAGCTGATCGAGAAAACGCCCGCCGAGGCCGTGTCCAGTGAAGTCGGGGTGGATGAAGTAGGTCACCGTGGCGGACCTCCGCATGGTGGCGACGGGGTGGAAGGGCGAGAGGTAGGCGAAGCCGACGATCTCGCCGTGCGACTCGGCGACCAGGAAAGGATAGCCGGGTGCAGCCAGGTGCTTGCTCCGGAAGAAGTCGACGGCGACAGAATCTTCCGGATAGGCGGCGAGGCTGTTGGCCACGAAGTGGTTGAAAATCTCCGTGACAGCCTGCCAGTCGCGCTGCTCGACCGATCGGATTGAGGACTCCACCGCCGCCAGTCTCTCACATCACCCGTCACTGGTCGCCGTCGTCCGTGCAGTCGAGGAGGGAACCGTCCTCCTCATCCTCCAGCACGCCGTCGGTCAGCACGCCGAGCGCCGATGCGAGCGACCACATGAATTCGACGGTCTGCTCGGTGACGCGGCCGTCAGCCCGGAATGTGTAGCACACCGCGGCCTCTTCCACCCTGGTGACGAGATCGGGATCGACATCGGATTCCCGCAGCCCGGAGACGACGTCCGGATCGGGGTCGAAGGGCGACTCCACCGCGATTTCCACGGCGCACAGGAGACCGAGAGGCTCCGTGACCAGATCGGGGTTTTCGTGGGTCACCGCCTCGATCACCGAGTCGCCGATGTCATCGGCGAGGTCCCAGCCGAGGGCGATGGCGCCGTTCAAGCTCTCGGCCCGACGGAAGCTCTCCATATCGGTCACCGGGGCCCACTGCCACCCGGCGACGTCCAACATACTTGAAATGTCGTCGATCGAAGGGGCTTCGACAGAGCGTGTGTACACGAAGAGTTGATAGCTCATGGCGCTCCCGGTAAATGGCCGCAATGCGGCGGCTTGTCGTCGCTGTTCCGGGGCCGTCGCCGGTCAGCGGCCGGCCACGGCTTTTTGAACCTGGGCAGTGTCGGCGTACTGCTGGAACGTCACGACCTTGCCGCCGCGAAAGCCCCAGAAGTGGGCGAACTGAGCGTTGATCTCCGTTGCGGTCTGCTTGTTCTTGGCCTGGTAGCGGCCCAGCGCCACCACGGTGTCGCCCGCGTCGAGCACGTTTTCGACCGCCAGGTTCCAGTATTCCCACTCGCCGACGAGCCGCGCGAAGACGCCTTCGACAACGGCGTCCGGTCCGACGTAGGGGTTGCCGTCGGCGTAGGGGAAGTTCTCGGCTTGCTTCCAAACGATCTCGGGGTCCATCGACCCAAGCACAGTCGGGACATCCCCAATGGCAAAAGCGGCGTACATCGATTGAACGGTCGTGACGTTTTCTTGTGACATTGGCGCCTCGCCCTTCATTCTGGATTTTGAAGCTGAGGCGCATTCTACAGATTTTGTGTGATTCGCACAAAGAGGTGCACGGAGCCCGTTCAGTCCGACACGGCGTTTCGATGGTGGATCAGCCAATAGAGAGGAAACGCGAATGCTCCGCGGATCACGGGTTCCATAACGCTGTCTCTCACGCCGTCGAGGGCTTCAGCCACTGCAGGATCTGTCGGGTCACCTCCGGACTGCTCAGCAGTCCGAGGTGGTTTACACCGTATTGGATGCACTGCGACGAAGTCGGGAACCCGAGATCCCGGCCCTGGTCGTCGTGTTCGCCCAGCGCACTCGCGACGGGCACCAGTCCGTCGCCGATCAGGCGGTCCGCAATGAATCCTCGTTTGGAGGCAGTGGTCGCAGCCACCGTGTAGCAGGCCACGCCCTCGGGCAGGGGCACGACCCGGCGGGTGTCGGGTGCGTGGTCGAAGCGGTCGCGGCCCTGCCAGTCTTCGTCGAGCAGGTTTCCGAACCGCAGGTCGGTGATGCCGGCGCTGCGCAGCTCGCCGAGGGCCGCGAAAGGCGCTGTGTAGGGAGTGCTGCCCAGCACGACGTCGACCCAGTTCCCGGCCTTTTCCAGAGGGGCGCCGTGGTGCGGTGTGCCGAGAAACACGATGTTCCTCAGGTGGTCCGGCCAGCGCAGTTTCTGCAGTCGGCCAATCTGGATGGCGCTGCGGATCACCAGGCCTCCCATACTGTGGGCCAGCACGCTCATCTCCTCGAGCGGCACCGGCCAGTGTGTGACCAGCTGCTCGAGCTGCGCCGCCAGCTCGCGGCCGTTTTCGGAGGTGTGGAGCCCGGAGTTGTAGCGAACGGAAACGGGGGTGGATGCGAGGGCTTCGGCGACCGCATCGCCGTGATCCACCACGCCGGTTTCATTGTGCGTGCGCCACTGGAGATCGTTCCTGCAGAGACCGTGAACGAGCACCAGAAGCCTGCCCGTCGCCTCGGGCATCGATGGCGGGGCGTCCCAGTTCAGAGCCTCACCCCGGAAGCGGAGGGTCATTCGTGTCGCGAACGGGTTGTTGTCGGCGAGCAGGCGGTCGCCCATCACGCCGTTGAGCGCCGCGAGGACGGCCTCGCGTTGAGGTGACTCGATTTCTGATTCATCGTCGAAATCGACAAGGTTCTCCAACCGCGCCAAACCGAGGTCCGTGCCTCGACCGACAAGCTGCGTGATACCGCGGATGCCGGCGTAGACGGCGCCGGTGAGACCGCCGGTCCGCCCCGGCTGCCCTCCGCCCGGAAAACCGAGAGTGCTCCACACCGACTGGTGGACTCCTTCGACGATTCCGGTCACGCTCTCGGTCGCCCGTGTCGCCAGCCGGGCGAAGCCTCTGAGGTCCGAAACCCGCAGATGGGTGCGTGGTTTTTTTGGTGACGGTGTGGGCACAATACCAGCCTCCCGATCGAGGAGCACCGCCACGACGGTACCACCTGCCACGGAAATTCGCGGCTGGCCGCCGCCGGCTCCACCGATCGTGGTCAGCGATCGAGCCCCTCGTCCCGGTGGGCGTCAAGGGCCCGCCGAACGAGGTCGGTGAGCAGGGCCTCCCGCTCGCCGGGATCGAGGTCGAGGGCGCGGGCGATGACGGGCCACGCCGCACCGAGGAGAAAGACCGGCGCCGCGAGGCCGAGAAACAGCAGCCGGCTCTCGGCGCTTCCGCGAAGACTGTCACCTTCGCCGAGGGTGGCGTTGAGTTGTTCGAACGCACTGCGCAGCGGCGGGGTCAGCGATTCGACGGCCACGGTGCCGCCGTCGGCGAGGTCGCGCAGCAGGAGGCGGGTGGCGGTGTCATCGGATTGCAGGTGGCGCAGGATCGCGCGCAGCGCATCGATCGCACTCACAGTTCGCGGCTCGCCCCGGTCGACGGGACCGGCCTGTGGAGCGAGGTCGGCGAGGCCGGCGGCGGCCTGACGCAGCACGGATCGGTAGAGCTGCCGCTTGCCGCCGAAGTGGTAGGAGACCGCACCCGGGTTGGCACCGGCCTGGTTGCAGATGTCGCGAACCGAAGCTCCCCGGTAGCCGGAGTCGGCAAAAAGACGGGTCGCCGCGCGGAGGAGACGCTCGCGCGTGCTCAAATTCATACAGTTGTTTGTATCAATTAATGGAAGTTATTGCAACAAATTCTCGAGCAGGTGCCTTTTCGCGGTCATCAAATCGTGATTCATGTCGCCTTGTGACCTGGGATTCGAGTGATTTCAAACCTAAAACTTGAATTTTCAACGTGTTGAAAATTCATAACAAACGATTGTTTGATTTCATCGATTCCGCCTTGACTTGCCCGTGGCCGGTCGATAGCATCTTTCTACAGGATGGGACAGGTTGTATCGCACGTTGTCGCCGTGATCCCGGCACGTTGGGCCTCTACGCGCTTCCCGGGAAAGCCCCTGGCAGAAATCGCGGGGGAGCCGATGATCGCCCACGTGGTGCGTCGTGCATCGGAAGCGGCGACGGTGGAGCACGTCATCGTCGCCACCGACGACGAGCGGATCGCCCGCGCAGCCGAGGCTGCCGGGGCGGAAGCGGTCATTACCGGCGAGTGCCCCTCGGGCACCGACCGGGTTGCGGCCGCGGTGGCGGGCCGCGACCAGTGGGATGTGGTGGTCAACGTGCAGGGCGACGAGCCCCTGTTGAGCGGCGACAACATCGATGTTCTGGTTCGGGGCCTGCTTGCCGACGCGGATGCGCCGATGGCCACCCTGTGTCGGCCGCTCGAAGCCGGAGCGCGCCGACGACCCCAACGCCGTCAAGGTAGTACGCGACGCTCGCGGCCGGGCGTTGTATTTTTCGCGCTCGGCCATTCCGTTCCCGAGACAGCCGGACGAGGCGGCCGCGTTGTGGCGGCTCCACCTCGGCATCTACTGTTTTCGACGCGAGACGCTCGCGCGCTTCGTGGCCCTTGCGCCGTCGCCGCTCGAGCGGGCGGAAGCGCTGGAGCAGCTGCGCGCACTGGAAAACGGGATCCCGATCCTGGTGCTCGACGCGCCGCACCCGGCCTATGGGGTCGACACGCCGGAAGACCTCCGGAGAGTCGAACAGATCATGCAACGCAAGAACTGAGCAGGAGGGGGAGCGATGGCCACGAAGTACGTCTTTTTCACGGGTGGTGTTGTTTCGGGGCTGGGCAAGGGCATCTCGGCGGCGTCGCTGGGGGCGCTGATGGAGGCCCACGGGTACTCGGTGACCATGCTCAAGGTGGACCCCTATGTCAACGTGGATCCGGGCACCATGTCGCCGTTCCAACACGGAGAGGTCTTCGTGACCGACGACGGCGCGGAGACCGATCTCGACCTCGGCCACTACGAGCGCTTCACCTCCGCCACCATGGCCAAGAAGAACAACTTCACCACCGGCAAGGTCTATCAGACGGTGATCGAGAAGGAACGCCGCGGCGACTACCTCGGCAAGACCGTCCAGGTGATCCCGCACATCACCGACGAGATCAAGGACGGCATCCGCGCCCTCGGCGGCGACATCGACTTCGTCATCGTCGAGATCGGCGGCACGGTGGGCGACATCGAGTCGCTGCCCTTTCTCGAGGCCATCCGCCAGTTTCGCTCGGAGGCCGGCCGCGGCAACGTCCTCAACGTCCACCTCACCCTCGTGCCCTACATCAAGGGTTCCGACGAGCTCAAGACCAAGCCGACCCAGCACTCGGTCAAGGGGCTGCTGCAGATCGGCATCCAGCCCGACATCCTCCTCTGCCGGTGCGACCGCCAGCTGCCCCCCGATCTGCGCGAAAAAATCGCCCTCTTCTGCAACCTCGAAGCGCGGGCGGTCATCCCGGCCCAGGATGCGGACACCATCTACGACGTGCCGCTCAAGCTCGCGGCCGAAGGCTTCGACGAGATCGTCCTCGAGATGCTGAACCTGCCCAAGGGCCAGCGCGACCTCAGCCGCTGGCGGGCGGTGGTGGACGCCACCCGCGCCGCCACCGAGGAGGTCTCGGTCGGAATCGTCGGCAAGTACGTCGACCTCGCCGATTCCTACAAGTCGCTCAACGAGGCTTTGATCCACGGCGGCCTCGCCAACGGCGTCAAAACCAATCTGGTCTTCATCGACTCGGAGAGTCTCGAGGGCTCCGGGTACCCGGGCGAGCTGTTCGAGGTCGACGCCATCCTGGTGCCGGGAGGGTTCGGCAAGCGGGGGATCGAGGGCATGATCCGCGCGATCGAGTTCGCGCGCGGCCACAAGATCCCGTTCTTCGGCATCTGCCTCGGGCTGCAGACCGCCATCGTCGAGTTCGCGCGCAACGTCTGCGGGCTGGCCGGTGCGCACTCCACCGAGTTCGTCAGCCAGCCGCCCTACAAGGTGATCTACAAGATGCGCGAGTTGGTCGGTGTCGACCAGATGGGCGGCACCATGCGGCTCGGCAAGTACCCGTGCCGTCTGACGCCGTCGTCGCGGGCGTGGAAGATGTACGGCGGCGACGAAGTGTGGGAGCGCCACCGCCACCGGTACGAGGTCAACCCCGAGTACGTGCCCCTTTTCGAGGAGAAGGGGCTGGTGGTGAGCGGCAAGTCACCCGACCGGATCTTCGTCGAGGTCATCGAGCTGCACGACCACCCGTGGTTCCTGGCCTGCCAGTTCCACCCCGAGTTCAAGTCGCGGCCCTACGATCCGCACCCCATCTTCAAGTCCTTCGTCGCCGCTGCGGTGGGCTACCGGGATCGCCGGAGAGCGGCGGAAGAGGCCGAGGCGCAGAAGGTGACGGAGGTCGAAGCAGCCGAGGTCGTTGCCGGAATCGCCCAGACGGTAGAAGCGTAACGTTTGAACGTTCAGACGTTTGAACGTTGAACGATCGAACGCCGATGTTACACTTGCGGCGATGATGAGCAACGGTTTCGAAATCGTCGACGGCATCCCGATCGGCGGTGGCGCCAGACCGGTTTACCTCGCCGGTCCGTGCGTCGTCGAGTCGCGGGATTTCGTGGTCGAGATCGCGGGCAGGGTCGCCGAAATCGCGGCCCGCCACGGCATCCCGCTCATCTTCAAGGCCTCGTACGACAAGGCCAACCGAACGTCCGATTCCGGTTTTCGGGGGCCCGGGGTCGAGGAGGGCCTCGAGGCGCTCGCCCAGGTCAAACGGGTCACCGGTCTGCCGGTGGTCACCGACGTCCACCACCCGGAGCAGGCGGCGGTGGCGGCGGCGGTGGTCGACGTGCTCCAGGTGCCGGCCTTTCTCTGCCGCCAGACCGATCTGCTCCACGCCTGCGGCGCCACCGGTCTCCCGGTCAACGTCAAGAAGGGCCAGTTCCTGGCCCCCGAGGACATGGCGAATGCGGTCGAAAAAATCCGCGCCGCGGGCAACCGACGGGTGGCCCTGACCGAGCGGGGAACGACCTTCGGCTACCACAATCTGGTGGTGGACATGCGCGGGCTGCCGGTCATGAGACGGTTCGCCCCCGTCTTCTTCGACTGCACCCATTCCCTGCAGCTGCCCGGCGGGCTCGGCCACGCGACCGGCGGCGCGCGCGAGTTCCACCCCTACCTGGCGCGGGCGGCGGCTGCTGCCGGCGTTGACGGCTTTTTCATCGAGGTTCACCCCGATCCTCCCAACGCGCTCTCCGACGCCGCCACCCAGCTCTCGATTGACGAGTTCGACCGGCTGATTCCTCAGCTGGAAGCGGTGTCGGCGGCGGTGCGGGAGGCCGTGTCGTGAGCCGCGACGTGGCGCGCCAGGTGCTGCAGGCGGAGGCCGACGCCATCCGCAATGTGATGGACACCCTGGGCGAGGAGTTCGACCGCGCCGTGGAGCTGATCGACGGCTGCGCCGGGCGGGTCGTGCTCACCGGGATGGGCAAGTCGGGCATCGTCTGCCGCAAGATCGCCGCCACCATGCGGTCGACCGGGACGCCGGCGCTGTTCATGCACCCGGCGGAGGCGATCCACGGCGATCTGGGAATGGTCACCGGGAACGACCTCGTGGTCGCGGTGTCGAACTCCGGCACCACCGAGGAGATCCTCAACCTGCTCGCGGTGCTGCGCCGCATCGGGGTGTCGCTGATCGCCATCACGTCCAACCCGGAGTCTCCGCTGGCAACCGCCGCCGATCTCCACCTCGATGTCGGTGTGCGCCGCGAGGCCTGCCCCATGAACCTGGCGCCGACCGCCTCGACCACCGCCAGTCTCGCCCTCGGCGACGCGCTGGCGATGTCGGTGTCGGTCAAGAAGGGCTTCAAGGAGGAGGACTTCGCGCGCCTCCACCCGGGCGGCAAGCTGGGCAAGCGATTCCTCAAGGTACGCGACCTGATGCACACGGGCGACGAGGTGCCGCGGGTCGAAATCGGAACGGCGATGAAGGACGTGATCTACGAGATGAGCCGCAAGGGTCTCGGACTGACCACCGTCCAGGATGAACAGGGCCGGCTCCTCGGTCTGATCACCGACGGCGACCTGCGGCGGCTCATGGAACGCGACCCGGACCCCATGGCGCGGAGCGCCGGTGAGGTCATGCACCGCGGCGGCGCGTGCATCCCGCCGGAGGAGCTCGCGACCGCGGCGCTGCGCCTCCTCGAGGAGAAACGCATCACCTCGCTCATGGTGAGCGACGAAGGGCAGCCCGTGCTCGGCGTCCTGCACCTCCACGATCTGTGGGGAGTGGGGTTGTTTTGATTTCGGATTTCGGATTTCGGATTTCGGATTTCCCGACCGCCCTCCCACCACCTCTGAACGTCGGGTGGGTGGGGGAAAAATCCGAAATCCGAAATCCGAAATCCGAAATTTCACCCCGGGACGTGCGATGAGGCTCACTATCCTCACCACCGGCGGGACGATCGACAAGACCTACGACGAGTTGCAGGGCAGCCTTCGCAACGTGAGCTCGATCCTCGACGTGATCCTCGACGAGCTGCGGACGCCGGACCTCTTCATCCGCCACGTCGACGTGATGCACAAGGACTCGCTCGACATGACCGAGGAGGACCGCAGGATCATCGCCAAGGCGGTGCGCGACGCCGCCCGGACCTCCGACGCGGTGATCATCCTCCACGGCACCGACACCCTCGAGGAGACGGGCGAGCTCCTGTGCCGCGAGGGGGGCGACCTCGAGGTTCCGGTGATTCTCACCGGCGCCATGCGGCCGTACGAGTTTCGCGACACCGACGCGATCCAGAACGTCACCGAGGCCCTGCTCGCGGCGCGTCTGCTCGAGAGCGGCGTGTACGTCGTGATGCACAACCGGGTGTTGCGCTTCCCGGGCGTCACCAAGGACCGGCAGGCGTTGACCTTCACACGCAAGAGCTGAGCTCTTGCGATGTCGAGAGTTTTGGAGTTTTGGATTTGTTCCCGCCGGCGCCACCGTTCCACGATTCGTGCGTACGGACGGGCGGTCGGGAAATCCGAAATCCGAAATCCGAAATCCGAAATTCACCTACGTTCCGATCCTCGTCACCGCCACCAGCGGTCCGTCGACCCGGGCGGTGTCCGAGAGATCGACCTTGCCTTCGATGCACCACAGGTTGTCGTCGGAGGGGTCGAGCAGCACCTGCACGACCTGCCAGGCGTGGTCGCCGATCTCGGTGATCTGGGTGTGCTCCGCGAGGCGGGCCTCGTGGTCGAACCGGAGCTTGTCGTAGGTGGCGAAGTACGGTTCCATCGCCCGCGAGAAATCGTCCTCGGTGACCAGCGCCGCCGGGGTGTCGGGGTCGGTCCTCACCGAATCGGCGGCCTCTTCCCAATCGCGGTGCGCCAGGGCCGCGACCAACTGGTGGAGGTCGGCGCGCAGCCGCGACGCGAGGGCTTTGGGGTTCGAGCGCAGCTCGCGCACCGCCAGCAGTCTCTGTGCGACCCTGCGTTCGTCGGGGGATTCGAGCAGGAGCTCGGGGTGCCGCATGGACTCCCACTCGTCGATCAGACTGGTGTCGACCCTCTCGAGCAAGGCGCGGAAGTACGCGATCACGTCGAGCACGCCTTCGGTCTTGATCTGGTCCGGGAGGTTCTGGTCGAGGGTCTTGTAGACCTGTGACAGGTACCGCAACAGGACGCCCTCGGATCGCTGCAGGCCGTAGCGGCGGACGTAATCGGTAAAACCCAGGTACTCCTCGTACATCTCCCGCGCCACCGATTTGGGCTGCACGGCGTCGCCGCCGACCCACGGGTGATCACGGCGAAAGTGATCGAAGGCGGCGTGGATGTAGTCGGCGAGCGGTTGCGGGTGGGTTACCTCGTCGAGCTTGTTCATGCGCTCGTCGTACGACACCCCTTCGGCCTTGAGCCGGTTGATGAGGTCGGTTTTGAGGCGGTCCACCTGCCGTCTGAGAACGATGACCGGGTCCTCGAGCACCGACTCCACCAGGCTCAGCAGGTCGAGAGCGTGCTCCGGGTTGTCGGGGTCGAGACCTTCGGTTGCCTGGATGAGAAAGAGCGACAGGTTGTGAAACAGCGAGAAGTCGACCTGCAGGTCCTCGTCGACCACCACCCACAGGTAGCCGCCGGCGGTGTCGGGCACCATGCGGATGATGCCGGCCCGGTACAGCGAGCGCGCCAGCTGAGCCGCCCGCGAGAGGTGGTCTTTCTTGCCGGCATCGTCATCGTGACAGTTGGCGATGAGCTGGCGAACGGAGTGGAAATTTCCGGCGGCGGGGTCGTTGGCGATCGCGTCGCGCTGCAGCAGGTCGACCAGCATGCCCGGGGTGATGCGGAACCTGGAGACCAGCTTTTCGGGAGGGTCGGCGATGAGCTTTTTGAAGGTGTCGTCCGACCATGAAACCTCACCCGCACGCGGCGCCGGCTTTCCGGTCTTGCGTTTCTTGTTGGGGTTGGCCGCCGCCTTGCGCTGTTCCTTGAGGCGCTCGATCACGTCTTCCGGGGCCTGGCACACCACGCTGCCCTGGTCGTCGAATCCCTTGCGCCCGGCGCGGCCGGCGATCTGCTTGAACTCGCGCACCTTGAGCCGCGACACCTTGCGGCCGTCGAACTTGGCGAGCTTGGTGAACAGCACGGTCCGCAGCGGGATGTTGATGCCGACCCCGAGGGTGTCGGTGCCCGAGATCACCTTGAGCAGACCGGCCTGCGCCAGCTGCTCGACCTGGAGGCGGTACTTCGGCAGCAGACCGGCGTGGTGGACGCCGATGCCGAAACCGAGGAAGCGCTTGAACTCCTTGCCGTACGGAGTGTCGAAACGGGTGGCGCCGACCGCCTCGCGGATGGCGGCCTTTTCCTCCTTGGTCGTCAGCTGCATGCTGGTCAGCTTCTGGGCGGTCTCGGCGCAGTCGCGCTGGGTGAAGTTGACCAGGTAGATCGGGGCCTTGGACTCGCCCGCGAGCTCTTCGATGGTCTCGTGGAGCGGTGTTTCCCGGTAGGAATAATCCAGCGGCACCGGGCGGTCGGAAGACTGGACGAGGGCGGCCTTTCGAGCGGTCCGCGCCGTCATCTGCTCCATGATCGAGGCCATGTCGCCGAGGGTCGCCGACATCAGGAGGAACTGAGTGTGGGGGAGCGTGATCAGCGGCACCTGCCACGCCCAGCCGCGATCGCGGTCGGCGTAGTAGTGGAACTCGTCCATGATCACGTACGGGGCCTCGAGGTCGGAGCCCATCCGCAGGGAGAGATTGGCCAACACCTCGGCGGTGCAGCAGATCACCGACGCCTCGGGGTTGATGCTGGCGTCGCCGGTGAGCATGCCCACGTTGTCTGCGCCGAGCTCGGCGCACAGCGCGAAGAACTTCTCGCTCGCCAGGGCCTTGATCGGCGTCGTGTAGTAGCTGCGCCGGCCCTCGCACAGGCCCCGGAACTGCAACCCGAGCGCAACCAAAGACTTGCCGGAGCCGGTCGGGGTGTCGAGCACCACGTGGCGGTCGGCCATGAGCTCGAGCAGGGCCTCTTCCTGGGCCGGGTAGAGCTCGAAACCGGTGTCGGCGGCCCACCCCAGAAAGAGGTCGAGGATGGTGTCCGGATCGTGCGTCCCTCCCGGCGGGATGCGCGATCCAAGCGGGGCAATGGAGGGCGTCCTCCTGTCGCCGTCGCTCGTGATTGTGTCGTCGGACATTCAGACCCGCATCCCGTCGAGACGGCCGTCGACGATCTGTCGCGCCTCGCCCATGATCGTGTCCATGAGCTCGCGCACGGTGGGGATATCGTGGACCAGTCCCACAGACTGACCGGCCGGCATCAGCCCGACGTCGATCTCACCGTCCTTCAGCATCCGCAGACCGTTCTTGCCGGTGACCAGGGGGGCGAGCTCCGCGATCCCGGCGCCGCGGCTCTCCAGTTCGACGACCTTTTCGGCGACCTCATTGCGCAGCACGCGTTCGGTGTTGCGCAGCGACCGCATGACGAACATGGTGTCGGTCTCGGTGGCCTCCACCAGCCAGTTCTTGACGTTGATGTGGGCGGGGGCCTCGCGGGTCGCGACAAACCGGGTGCCGAGGTTCATGGCCTCGGCGCCCAGCGCCAGCGCCGCCACCAGACCGCGGGCGTCGGCAAAGCCCCCGGAGGCGATGACCGGGATCTTGACCGCGTCGACCGTCACCGGAATCAACACCAGGGACGTCACATCGTCCTCGCCGGGGTGGCCGGCGCACTCGCAGCCGTCGATGCTGACGAAATCGCACCCGATCGACTCCGCCTTCCTGGCGAACCGCACCGACGTGCACTTGTGGATGACCCTCGCGCCCCCGGCCTTGATCCGGTCCAGGTAGGGTTCGGGGTTCCGCCCCGCGGTCTCGACGATCGTGATGCCCTCGTCGACGATCACGTCGATCAGGCTGCCGTAGTCCTTGGGCACCAGGGTCGGCAGAAAGGTCAGGTTGACCCCGAACGGCCGATCCGTGAGCGCCCGCGTGCGGGCGATGGCGTCGGCGAGCCCCTCGGCCGTTTCGAAGGTCAGCGCCGTGAGGACCCCGAGTCCGCCGGCCTCAGACACCGCCGCCACCAGCTCCGGCTGCGACACCCACATCATCCCGCCCTGGATGACGGGGTGGTCGATGCCGAGTTCCTCCGTCACACGCGTCTTGAAAACCTGCTGCATGATCCTCCCTCGATTTCTGCACGCCAAATCAGGAAAGAAGTTAACACGACGGTTCCGAACGTGAGGACGCTCGTGCCGCCGCCTGGAGCCAATCAGCACCGCCAGATAATTCAAAACTCAAAACTGAGAACTCAAAACTCTCGACTGAACGGCGCCAACGGCGCCGCTCAGTTGAGGTAATACTCTTGCAGCATATCCAGCAACACCGCCTCGCGGTCCGCCGGCCGGATCAAGGGGTCTTCTTCGATCTGGGCGCGGAAGCCGGCCACGATCCGGGGGTCGACCATCTCCAGCACCTCCTCCGGACGGGCGACACCACCTTGTCGGCGCAGCGCGGCGGCCGTGCCCGAGGGCAGACCGTCGGCGTTGACGAACCACGCCCGCTCGAGCTTTCCGGGCACGATGCGGGCGCCGGTCAGGTTGGCTCCGGTGAGGTTGACGTCGTGCATGCTCTCCACGTCTCCGAAGTCGGACCCGACAGCCGAGGCGAGGGTGAAATCGGCGCCGTCGAAGCGGGCGAACGGAAACTTCGACGCGAACAGGTTGGCCTGGGCGAGCTCGGCGCCGGCGAAATTGGCGAGCGTGAGGTTGTCGAGCTGGGTGATCGAAACATCGACCAGCACGGCGTCCTCGAAGACGGCGCCCTCGCCGTGAATCCTGGTGAGGTTGGCGCTGGAGAGGACCGCCTGGTTGAACGCGGCCCGGCTGACGTCCGCATTCTTGAGAATGGCGCGGGGCATCTCCGCGAGACGGAAGTTGGCATCCGACAGGTTGCAGTCCGAGAAATCGGTTGCCGTGAGCTCGGCCCCCGAGAAGTCGGCGCCCCGGAGGTCGAGCCCCGAGAGGTTGCGGTGGGCGAGGTTGTACGTCAGGAAGTGCGTAGCCCTGCGAAGGGCGTTGAACCGACTGACGTCGCCGTTGCGCAGCAGGGTCATCGCGTAGTCCATGTGGTGGGCATAAAGCCGCGGCATGTACTGGAGGGCGAGGTAATGGCTGAGGTCGAACGGAACCCCGTCCTTCATGGCTTCGGTGGCCGCCGCCAGCTCGTCTTCCATCATGGTGGCGATCTCGTCGAGCTGGTTGTTGTGGAAGCTGCGCTTGAGGTGGGTGACCCGGAGCAGCCCGTGGATCTCGTTGTACGCCATGGACGCAACCGAGGTCGCTGCGATGCCCAGAATGAAACCGAAGATCGTGCCTTCCCAGCGCCCCAGCTTGTCGATAAAGGTCATGGCGGTTCTCCTTGCGACGATGGTAGCAGGAGGCGGAGGAGAGGAGTGTCTGGACGCTTGGGCCGGTCCGCGGTACCATGACGGCAACGGAATTCGAGACAATGAATGACCTGACGGGTCGCATCCTCGGCCACTACCGCGTCGTCGAACAGATCGGCGCGGGCGGGATGGGCGAGGTCTATCGCGCCCACGACGAGCGACTCGATCGCGATGTGGCGATCAAGGTGTTGCCGGAGGCGGTGGCTGGGGATCCGGAGCGGATGGTGCGGTTCGAACGCGAGGCACGGGCGGTGGCCCAACTCGACCATCCGAATATTCTGGCCATCCATGACTTCGAGACGGAGGGCGGCACGGCCTTCGCGGTCATGGAGCTGTTGCACGGGGAGTCGCTGCGCGAGGTGATCACGAAGGGCGGTCTCACCATCGGCAAGGCTGTGGAGTATGCGCGGTCGATCGCTGAAGGTCTCGCTGCGGCCCACGCCAAGGGGATCATCCACCGCGATCTCAAACCGGAGAATGTCTTCCTGACCAGGGACGGCCGGATCAAGATCCTCGACTTCGGGCTGGCGCGAACCGTATTACCGGTCGATAGCGAGGCCGAAACGGCGACGATATCTCCAGGGGGCACGGCCGTTGGCACCGTCCTGGGCACGGCAGGTTACATGTCTCCCGAACAGGCGGAAGGTCGGCCCGTGGACGCCCGCAGCGATCTCTTCAGCTTCGGCACCGTGCTGTACGAGATGCTGAGTGGACGGCGGCCGTTCGTGGGGGACACTGCGGCGGCGGCGCTGGCGGCACTGTTGCGCGACGACCCACCGCCGGTCGCCGACGTCGATCCGAAGCTCGCGCGGCTCGTCGAGCGATGCCTGCGAAAGAACCCCGCCGAACGATTCCGGTCGGCTGCCGAACTGAGATCGGCCATCGACGAATGCCGTGCCCCTGCTGGCGGCAGTCAGCTGGCGTCCATCGCAGTCCTGCCTTTCCACAACATGTCCGGCGCATCAGAGGACGAGTATCTCTGCGAGGGCTTGACCGAAGAGATCATCAACGTGCTCACCCGGATCCCGAACCTGCGCGTCATCGCCCGCACGTCCGCCTTCGCGGTGGGTCGTATGGGGCTCGACGTGCGCGAGATCGGAGCTCGGCTGAATGTCGGCACGATCCTCGAAGGCAGCGTGCGGCGTTCGGGGCACCGAGTGCGGATCACGGCGCAGCTGGTGACGTCGAGTGACGGCGGGCACCTGTGGAGCGAGCGCTTCGACCGTGAGCTGGCCGATGTGTTCGCGCTCGAGGACGAGATCGCCGAGGCGATCGCCGAACGGCTGCGGGTCGGGCTGGATCACCAGGATGGGGTATCACGGCGCCCGGCGGTCGACCCCGAGGCGCACAACGCCTTTCTCGAAGGCCGGTACTACCTCGCCCGGGGAACGCCGCCGGCCCTGGCGCAGGCGATGGCGTGCTTCGAGCGCGCGATCGCGCTCGACCCGGGCTTCGCCCTCGCCTTTGACTCGCTCGCGGAGGTCTCCTGGTATCTGGGCTTTTTCGGTGGCTTGCGTCCGAACGATGCGTTTGCGCAGGGCACCTGGCACGCCCTTCGCGCTCTCGAGCTGGATGACACGCTGGCCGAGACTCACGCCCTGCTGGCGATGCTCCGCAAGGAGCTCGACTACAACTGGGCCGAAGTCGATCACGAGCTCCGGCGCGCCCGCGAGTTGAACCGGGAGTCGCCCGTCGTGCGCTTGCGGTACGCCATCAGCGGCCTCCTCCCACACGGCCGCATTGACGAGGCCGTTGCGGAGATCGAGGGCGTCCTGCAGAGCGATCCGCTGTCGATCGTCGTGCGCTGGTGGTTGGCCATCGTGGTGTATCTGGCTCGCCGTCCGGATCGCATGATCGACGAGGGGCACCGCATGATCGCGCTCGACCCGAACCACTTCCTCGGTCACTGGGTCGTCGGCGTGGCGTGCACCGAACGCGACGCGCCGGACGACGCGGTGGCGAGCGCTCGAGAGGGCGCACGAGCTGTCGGGTGGGGCCCCCTTCACCCTCGGCTTCCTGGCCTACGCGCTGGGACGGGCGGGCACGGCTAACCGATGCCGCCAGACTGCTCGCGCAGGCCGAGGCGATGGCGGCCGACGGCTACGTGTCCCCGTTCGCGATCGCCATCAGCCACGCCGGTCTCGGCGACTGGGATGCCGCCTTCGAATGGTGGAACCGGGCGATCGACGTCCGCGATCCGCTGATCGTGCCGATCAAGAACCTCCCCATCTTCGATCCGGTGCGCAACGACCCCCGCTATTCCCCGATGCTTCGCCGCATGAACCTCGCGGAGGACTGAAAATGATCGGCACCACCCTCGGCCACTAGCCATGAGCCGTCGCCGGCGGAGATCGGTCGAGCCTGCACGGCCCACCAGGCTTCGTTCGATCCCCGTTTCGTACTACGCCCGCCCTTTCGGAATGAGCCTAGCGGGCATCGAGGATTTCGGTGACGCGTTCTCCGAGTTCTGGATCGAAAACCCGCAGAGTCGAGCGGACTGACCGCGCGGCGGTTCGCGAAAGGCCCAGGCGGTCGTCGGGCTCGATCCTCCAAACATCCTGCCCGCCTGGGTCGGCGCGACGAGGAAGTACGAGCTGGCGAAACTGCAGTGAATCTCATGCCAATTTCGAAAGACGCGATCAACGGTTCCCAGCAGGGATCGAGCTTGCCCAGATCTCTACGCGCGTCGGTGAAGCACAAAAGGCATTGGATCTCCGAGGCGGGCTCTTGGCGATCCCGAGTCAGCTTTCCGTGGGAGTGACCTGGTCCATCCATCGTTGAAGCTCGGGGGAGTCCGGACCGAGGTAGATCTGTCGCAGTTTTGAGCCCTCGCTCCGCTGCAGGTACCAATAGGTGTGCCCCTTGATTTTCTTGGAGGTCAACGAACCCGTCAACCTCCCTTCGGCCACAGCTTCGGACTCGGCGGGAATCATCTGATCCAGGAGCTCTGAGTAGAGCGTGAGATGTGATTCGGGAAGCCTGTCAAACGCCACATCGTCTCCGGTTATACGTAGAATATATCTACTCTACGTATAACTGTCAACTGCCGAAGCCAGGACCTCCCGGGGGTATGGAAACCCTGGTTTCAGGTGTGACGCGTCGAAACCACAGCGAGAAAGTGCGAGCGCTGTTGGCCGACTCTCCGGTTGTCGCGACCTTCGGGGCGCGCCCGGTGGGAAAGACAACCCGGGCCCTCAGGCTCATCGAGGAGTCGAACGGCCCCGGCGAGCGCTTTGACCTCGAGGACCCCGCCGACCTGGCAGGCGGGACGCCTGCCCCACAAAAGGCAACTGGGCGATCGAGACTGGTTGAAGGAATCCGGCTCCGCCAGGGGCTACGCCGGGATCATTCTGGATCGCCCGTTGGGCGATCCAGAATGAAAAAACCGGGCCTGGCGGCCCGGAGAGATCAGGGGAAAAAGATGTGGTCGGTGGAAGCCGGAGCTCCCAGCGACGGTGAATTGTATGTCTGTCGTTGTTGCGGCCACTTTCGCTGAAAGCGCGGGCCGTCGCACCGGCAGAACGTCACAGACGGTATCGCGTCCGGGCTGGCAAATCAACCCCGAACCGGGGGTCAGGCGCCGACCTCGGCCGCGAGGTATTCCTCGAGGTAGGTGTAGTCGGGCGTCAGCTGGCCGCGGTGAACGATGACGGCCTTTTTGAGCTCGGGCGGCAGCTCGAGCTGGTCGAACGGCACCGAGAAGTCGGCGGCGGCGAGCGCCGGGAGGAAGTGGGCGAGAGCCTTGGAAAACTCCTCGGAGGCCTCGCGCGGAAGCTCCGCCGGCAGGATCTCGACCGCCAGGATCACCGGGCCGCGGCCTTCGACGCCGAACGCGGTGGTTCCGTCCGCAGGGTCGTAGACGTAGACCGGGTCCGCGGGTTCGGTGCTCTTGACGGTGCACTGGATCGCGCCCTCGATGTCGCAGCTGAGGTCGCCGATGATCTTGAGCCGCGGCGGTTCGGCGCCGCCGAAAAGGACTTTCAGTTGGTCGGTGGTGACGAGTCGTGGATAACGGGCGTCCCAATAGATGCAGTTCACGAGCGCCGTCAGGTGGGGAAGGTAGTGTTCGAAGATCGAGCGGTAGTTCTCCGGATTGTCGTAGTAGTCCTGGAGATCGAATGCGGCGCCGGCCATGACGGGTTCGACGATGTGCTCCTCGCGAAAGGTCGTCTGGTAGAGGCAGTGCGGCGACGGTTCGTCGAACAGCGATTCGAGGGTGTCCGGCGCCACATCCCGGGTCGGCAGCTCGGCCAGGATCTCGCGGGCGCCGGCGGCCACGTTGCCGTAGCCCGTGATGCCGATGATGAGGGGCGGCAGGCTGCGGTCGAGCCCTTTCGACGCGATCTTCTCGCCGGCCTTGCGAATTGCGCGTTTGGCGTCATCGAGGGAGGCGTAGCTGATGGCCTGTTCGATCTCCGCGAGCGGCGTCGGAACGCCTTCGCGGCGCAGCCGCTGGCCGAGAGCCCACAGGGTGTCGATCATTCCGGCGAGCCCTGCGTAGCGGCCGAAGAAGATGAGCCGTTGGCCGTTTTCGTCGACGATGGTTTCGTAATCGATCAGGGTGCAGCGGCGCTCGATGATCTTCGCCAGCATCGGCATGTTGTAGGGTTGGCCCTTGATGACGTGTGAAAAGAAGACGTAGGCGGTTTCGGGCTGGAACGACTCGAGAGGGATCTCCTTGACGCCGACAACGACATCCGCCTCGGAGATGTCGCCGGTCAGCTTCGCGCCGGCGCGGACGTACTCGTTATCCGGGAAAACCCGTCGCGCCGACGGTTGCACGAGGACCTGCAGGCGGGACTCAGACACCAGCCGACGAGCGAGATCGGGCGTTACCGCGGCTCGCCGCTCCGACAGACTCTTGGTCTCACGCCGTACGGCGATGACGTTTTTCATATACAACTCCGCCGCTCAGGATATATCCGTCGGCGTCGGCCCACAAGGGAGGGTCTCGACAATTTCAGACCGAGGCGGTAGTGTTCTCACCATGAAGAAAATCTTCCTCATTCTGCTGTGTCTGGGTGTCGTGGTGGGCTGCAAATCGACGGTGACGACCCCCGAAGGTGGTACGGCGCAGTACAGCACGGCCGAGGGCGTGATGCGTTCGACGCTCGCCGGCGACATGCCGAATGTCGTGGATGCGACCACCGCCACCCTCACCGATCTCGAGCTGGTGGGCAGTCGACAGCACCGTCGACAAGCTCAAGGGCAAGATCACGGCGCGCATGGCCGTCGGGACCAAGGTGACGATCAACCTCGAGGCCGTCGACTTCGAAAACACCTCGATCAAGATCAAGGTCGGGACCTTCGGCGACCGCTCGATCTCGCTCCAGATCCTGCGCAACATCGAGGAACGACTGAGCAAGAAGTAATTTCGGATTTCGGATTTCGGATTTCGGATTTGACCCCCAGCCCACCCCGTTTCCCCTGAGCCGGGGGAGGGTCGGGCGGGAAACTCCGAAATCTCGAAATCCGCAAATCCGAAATATAAAAGCCCCCGCAACACGAAGTGCGGGGGCTTTGTTGACTGTTCTGTCAGCGTCACGCCATTTCTAAAAGATACGCGAACCCCATCCCGCCGCCGATGCACATGGTGACGATGCCGCGCTTGCCGCCGCGGCGTTTCAGCTCGCCGAGGATCTTGACCGTCAGCACGGCGCCGGTGGCGCCCAGGGGGTGGCCGGTGGCGATGGCACCGCCGTTGACGTTGGTCTTCCCGGGGTCGAGCCCGAGCTCGTTGACGCAGTAGACCGACTGGCTCGCAAAGGCCTCGTTGATTTCGATCAGGTCGATGTCGTCGAGCTTGAGCCCGGTCTTTTCGAGCAGTTTGGGGACCGCGAACGCGGGACCGATGCCCATGACGTCCGGGTCGACGCCGGCCACCGCCCAGTGGCGGACGAAAGCGATCGGAGGAAGTCCCATCGTTTCGGCGACGTCAGCGCCCATGACCACGACCGCCGCGGCGCCGTCGTTGATCTGCGAGGCGTTGCCCGCGGTCACCGTGCCCTTCGGGTCGAACACCGGCTTCAGCTTGGCCAGGCCCTCGACGGTGGTGTCGGCGCGCGGACCCTCATCGGTGTCGAAGTGGATGTTTCGCCAGGTGCCGTCTTCGCGGACACGGACATCGAGGGGAACGATCTCGTCGGCGAACTTCCCCGACTCGAGAGCGGCAACCGCCTTCATGTGCGAGTTGTAGGCGAACTCGTCCTGGACCTCGCGGGAGATGCCGAATCGCCTCGCCACCACCTCGGCGGTGGTGCCCATGGCCGCGTAGGCGTTGGGCATGGTCTCCATGAGGCCGGGGTAGGCGATGGGCTTGTTGCCGCCCATGGCGACCATCGACATGGACTCGACGCCGCCGGCGATGATGATGTCGGCGTTGCCGGACCGGATGGATGTCGGCGGCGAGGGCGATGGTCTGCGAGCCCGAGGAACAGAAACGGTTGACGGTCATTGCCGGCACCGAGGTCGGGAAGCCGGCGGCGAAGGCGATGAGCCGGGCCACGTTCATGCCCTGCTCGCCTTCGGGCATGGCGCAGCCGAGGATCACGTCGTCCATCGTTTTTCGACTCGAGCCCGGGAGTCCGCTCCACCAGCGCCTTGATCATCTCGGATGCGAAGTACTCGGGACGGGTGTCGCGCAGGCTGCCCTTCTTGGCCCTGCCGATGGCCGTGCGGGCGGCGGAAACGATGACTGCTTCACGCATCATGGTGCTCCTTTCTCAGTTCCGCAGCGGCTTGTTGTTGACCAGCATGTAGGAGATGCGGTCCTGGGTCTTGGGCTCGCCGCACAGCGAGAGGAAGGCCTCGCGCTCGAGGTCGAGGATGGTCTGCTCGTCCACCGGTGTCGTTGATGGTGGTGTCGCCGCCGGTCAGGATGCGGCCGAGGTGTCGCGCGATCTTCTCGTCGTGGGAGGAGATCCAGTGGGTGAGCTTCATGTTGTGGAGCATCATCTCCAAGGTCGCCAGACCCTCGCGGCCCGGCAGGTTGAGCTTCTTGGGCAGCGGCGGCGTGTATCCCTCCTCGGCCATGGCGATGGCCATGCGTTTGGCCGTCCACAGCTGCTGGTCGCGGTTGATCTCGACCCTGTCGGAGGGCCGCAGGAACTTGCGGTCGCGGGCCTCCTCGCCGGAGGTGGCGACCTTGGCCATGCCGATGTTTTCGAAGGCGATCCGGATGAAGGGGAGGTTCGACAGCACCGGCTCGTCGATGCCGTCGAGGACGCGCTCGAGCATCGCCCAGCAGCCGCCGCCGGCGGGGATCAGACCGACGCCGACCTCGACCAGCCCGATGTAGGTCTCGGCCGCCGCGCACACGCGGTCGCCGCCCATGGTGATCTCGCAGCCGCCGCCGAAGGTGTAGGCGAAGGGCGCGGTCACCACCGGGATGCGTGCCTTCAGGAGGTTCCTGGTCATGGCCTGGAAGTGCCGGATCATCTCGTCGATCGCCGCCCACTGGTTGGCGTGGATGCCTTCGAGGACCATCAGCAGGTTGGCGCCCGCCGAGAAGTTCTCGCCCTGGTGATGAATCACCAGGCCGCGGAAGTCCCTCTCGCGCGATCTCGAGGCCCTTGGCCATGACGTCGATGATCTGGTCGTCGATCGGGTTCATGCGGGGCTGCAGCGCCGAGTGGAACTCGATGCAGGCGATGCCGTCGCCGATGTCGACCAGTGAAGCGCTCTTGTTGCCGTAGACGATCTTCTTCGCGTTGCGCTTGATGTCCGCCAGCACGAGGAAGGAATCGGGCTTCGGTTCCGCGAGGTAGGTCGTGGTGGCCGGGTCGTAGTACTGCCGGCCCGCGGCCGACTCGATGTAGAACGTCTCGTGGCCGGCCGCCAGCATCTCGGTGACCCAGGGTGCCGGCTTGACGCCTTCGGCCTCCATCTTTTCGACGACCCTGGCGACGCCGAGCACGTCCCAGGTCTCGAACGGTCCGAGGTCCCAGTTGTAGCCCCAGCGCAGGGCGTTGTCGATGTCGACGATGGAGTCGGAAATCTCGCCGAATCGGACCGAGCTGTAGGCGAGGGTGTCGCGCAGGAGCCGCCAGGCGAAGGCGCCGGCGCGGTCGTCGGCGAAGACCACGTCGCGCAGACGCTGCTTGACGTCGTGGGTCGTCTTGGCCTTCCTGAGCGACGGGATGTCGGGCCGCTCCTTGGGCCGGTACTCGCCGGTCTTCCAGTCGATGACGAGCTTGGTCTTGCTGCCGTCCGCTTCCTTGCGAATGCGGTAGAAGCCGCCCTTGTCCTTGGTCTTGCGGCCGAGAGAGCCTGCCTCGATCATCTTCTTGATGAATTCCGGCACCTGGAAGATGTCGCGCTGCTCGTCGTCCGCGCAGCCCTCGTAAATGGTGTTGGTGACGTGGGCGAGGACGTCGATGCCGACGAGGTCCGCAGTGCCGAACGACGCCGAGCTCGGGTGGCCCATGGCCGGACCGGTGATGGCGTCCACCTCGTCCACCTGGTAGTCCATCTCGATCATCGCCTTGATGGTGGCGGCGATGCCGATAGGTGCCGATGCGGTTGCCGATGAAGTTCGGCGTGTCCTTGCCGAAGACGATGCCCTTGCCGAGCCGGAAGCGCCCGAAGTCGGTGAAGAACTCGAGGATCTCGGGCTTGGTCTTCTCGCCGGCCACCAGCTCCAGCAGGCGCATGTAGCGGACCGGGTTGAAGAAGTGGGTGACGAGGAAGTGCTGCTTGAAGTCCTCGGACCGGCCCTCGGTCATGCCGGCGATCGAGAGCCCCGAGGTGTTGGAGGAGACAATGCTCCCCGGCTTGCGGACCTCGTCGACGCGGGCGAAGACCTTCTGTTTGATGTCGAGGCGCTCGACCACCACTTCGACGATCCAGTCGCACTCGGCGAGGCGTTCCCAGTCGTCCTCGAAGTTGCCGATCTCGATCAGCGGCAGATACCGCTTCGAGTAGAGGGCAGCGGGCTTCGATTTCTTGATGCCCTCGAGGCCCGCCATCGAGAACTTGTTGCGGAAGCGGGGATCTTCGGCGGTCAGGCCCTTCTTCTCGTCGTCTTCGGTCAGCTTCGGCGGGACGATGTCGAGCAGCAGGACGGGAATGCCTGCGTTGGCGAGGTGGGCGGCGATGCCGGAGCCCATGACGCCGGCGCCGAGCACCGCAGCCCTTCGAATTTCAGTGCCCATGGATGTACCTCCCGGTTGGTTCAGGGATGAATGACGGACCTCGTGGTTCGAGGTCGTGTGGCGATGTGGTGAATGAACACTCATTCATTCTGCACAAAACGCCGCACGTTGGCAAGGACTTTCGTGGCCGGGTCGGGGGCAGCTCGTGCCACTCTCGATAACGGAGAGCCAAGAGTCTCAAACACAGGGGTTTAAGTGGGCTCACCCCCACCTCAACAACGGCTCGAAGGGAAGATGCCGTACCGCGGCAAATGGGCACTGCCACTCGTCGAGACCCCACCTCAGACCCGAAACGACGATGGAAATTGTTGAGACATTGTAATTGGATAGACCGCAGTCGTTGAGAACTCAGGATCAACATCGTGGCGGCTGGGCGCGACTGGAGAATCGTTCAGCTGGTGACGGGCGTGGAGGTGGAAGTGAGAATCATGACGATTATGGTAGAGTCATATAGTACAGTGGTTTAACTCGTTTTTTGGAAACCTTGATATACCAGCCGTTTTGGAAGATCCTAGATGGCAACAAAGTTGGCGGGTATGCCCGCGGAGGACAGGAACCATTCATGATACGCGGGCGGGCCATCTGTTGCCTGGTCGCGTTGTCGTGCACCTGCGCCGCGGGTGTGAACGCCCAGTCTCAAACCCGGCTGTCGACCCAGAGCACCGGACCATCGGCGTCCAATTCCGACGAGTCGATCATGGTCGGACCGTTTCTTTTCAGCCCGACGATCCAACTCAGCTGGCAGGACCGGGACAACATCTTCTTCACGCCGGACAACGAGGTCGCTGATCAGGTCTATCAGGCCGGAGCGACCCTTCTCTTCGAGGTACCGATCAACCAGTCCTTTATCCACTTCTCGTACTCCCCGCTCTACACGGATTACAAGACGTACGATCTCGAGGACAAGTGGTCGCACTTTTTCGACGTCGGCGGGACGTTTACGTTTTCCAACGGGCTGGTGCTGGACGCGACCTACAACTACATCATCGGCAATCTCCAGACCCGCCTGGTCGACGGAGGCGGCGAGCTCTATTACGGCGATCCGAACTTCGTGAAACAGTTCGCCGCGGTCGGTGTGCAGTACTGGTTCACACCCCGTGACGGTGCGTTCGTCGAAGCCGGGTGGACGGATCTCGATAATTCCGATCCGACCCTTTTCTACGATTACACGCGGGTGGGCGCGGGTCTGGGGTGGATTCACCAGGTGGGGCCGAACACGACGATGGACGTGCGTTATGGCCGTTCGGAGTTCGATGCCCACGATACGGAATTCACTTCCAACGGGTTTCGGGATTCCGTGTCCAGCGATGTGACGGTCGGGGTCAAAGGGCAACTGAGCCCGGTCGTGGGGACCGAGATTCGGGTCGGCTATATGTTGATCACCTACGATCTTCAGCCCGGAGATCCCGAGGTCACTGATTTCAAAGGGTTTATCGTCAACGGTTTCTTTGACTGGTCGCTCGGCCACGGTTCGGTGGTCCGCCTCGAGCTGTTGCGATCACCCTATCCCTCCAACTATGAGGACAACGCGAACTACGTGGCGACCGGCGGCGCACTGCAGTACACCCTCGATCGGGGCTCCATCTACGGGTCGCTGAGCGGGGGGTTTCAGAACAACGACTACGAACTGCCGGACCCCCGGACCGGCGAGAAGCGGTCGGACGACATCCTGACTCTCGGGCTCGGGATGGGCTACCGGTTCACCCACTATTTTTCGCTGTGGGGGTCCTACGTGTACGAGGACCGCGTTTCGCTCTACCAATACTCCTACACCACGAACATCTTCACTCTCGGGCTGGTCCTCGGTTTCTGAAACTCGGGTCGAGATGCGGGTTTTGTGTGCTACGGTTCGGTCATGAGCGTGAGACTGGTTTCACTCGCGATCGCGGTCGCCTCGTGCATCATCCCCGCGAATCTGATCGGCCAGGAAGCGGCGGCCGATGCCGAGGGCTATCAGGTCGGTATCGGTGACGTGATCGACGTGATGACCTTCGGCCATGACGAGATCTCTGGAGAGTTCACGATTCAACCGTCGGGCGTGATCATCTTCCCGCTGCTGGGGGCGGTTCCGGTGTCGGGCCGGACGCCGGCCGAGGTGGGTGCGGTTCTCGAGTCGCTGCTCGAGAAGGACTACTACGTGGACGTCCAGCTCAAGGTCGAGATGAAGGTGTTCGCGTCGCAACCGGTCACCCTGCTCGGTGAGATTCAGAATCCCGGAACCTACTACCTCGAGGGGCGGACCTCGCTCACCGATCTGCTGGCGAAGGCCGGCGGTCTCAAACCGACCGCGGGACCGACCCTCGAACTCCGTCACGTGACCCGGGTCGACGGCGAGGGCCCGCCGCCGCCGCTGGTGTTCGCCACCGCCGAGATCCTCAGCGGCGAGGCGGGCAGGGACGTCGTGCTCCAGGCAGGCGACGTGCTCTCGGTCGCCGCGAAAAAGCTGTACTTCATCACCGGTGAGGTCGCGAGACCTGGACAGTACGAAATCACCCTCGGGATGACCCTCATGCAGGCGATTTCCCAAGCGGGCGGCGTGGGGAAGTTCGCGTCGCAGTCTCTCGAGGTTCACCGTCTGATCAACGGAGAGAAAGAGATTCTCAGTTTCGACCTGGCCCACATCCGGAAGGGCCGGGTCGCCGACCCGGCGATCGAGGCGGGTGACGTGATCTACGTCAACCGGCGGTTCTTCTGAACTCACCTGGTCGGGCGTGAATCAGTCCCCAACGCATCGCGGTCCCGGGTTCGTCGTCGGCGTCGATCCGGCGTGTTGACAATGCTTTGGCTGCTTCGTAGACTCGAATAAAGCGGTAGATCTTCGGTCCGGTATGAGGGCGATCCCACCGAGTTCCCGCAGCCTGGGAGACATGATGGTATTTTTCGAACACTCGAGCCGGATCTCGCGATCGGTTCGCGTCACCTTCGTCGTGGCGGCGATCGTGGCTGCCGGGTCGACCTGGTCAGAGGCACAGAAGACGTTGGTGGCCGCGGACCGCGTGCAGTGCGTCCCCGCCGGGGCGAACGCCGTTATTCATGCGACGGTGACCCACAGCCAACCGGACACCACCACGAGGCTCTTCTTCAGGCGGATGAACGACGTTGTCGAGGATCTCTATTTTGTCGAGATGTACCCGGAGGGTGAGGGCCGGTACTGGGCGGTCATGCCCAAGGCGGAAAAGCGCAAGCTCGACCGCCATGAGATCGAGCGGCGGAGGGACGAATCGGCCGCCAACAGTCCGGAGGCGGTCTGGTGGCGGGAAAAAGAGGCTTCCGACGACCGCAACCCGAACAAGGACCTCGATCCGGACGAGATCCGCGAGCGCGCGAGCGTGGGCAAGACCGAACAACGCGACTGGATGAACACTCTGAGCGACCAGCAGTTCGAACAGTGGCTCGACACCCTGGAGTACGAACCGGTCGAGTACTTCGCGGCGGTGTTCGGACCCACCGGGGATCTGATCGCGCGGTCGCCGATGATGATCGGGGACGTGCGATCGGAGTCGGATTGTCAGGTGGATCTCACGCCGGAACAGCAGGGTGAGGCCCAGAACCTGGTTGTCGGGGAGACCGCCGCGTGGCAGCGCGGCAAGGCGGTTTTCCATTGGCTCTGCGACGGAGTGGTGGCGAGGGTTGGCCCGGAGGGTGTCAAGCGACCGGATGAGACCTGCCGCACCTGTGTTCCGTGCATCAACCAGGCCACCGTCCTCAACTACACCGTCGGCGGCGCCGTCTCGCCGTCGGATTTCTAGGAAAATTCAGCATTCACCCCGGCGTCCACTGGTGTCAACCGGTGTCCGGGGACATCCGACGTCCCGCGGTGCGTGACCTGCCGGGACGGGGTAGACTGTCGCGCAGTTTGACGGGAGGTCCACATGAGCTATGACAACCTGCTGAGCGAAGACACGGGAGGGGTGCGGTGGATCACCATCAACCGGCCCGAAAAACTCAACGCACTCAACAGCGCGACCTTGGCGGAGCTCGATCACGCGGTGGCGGCGGCGGCAGAGTGACGACGCGGTCCACGCCGTGGTCCTCACCGGCGCCGGCGAAAAGGCCTTCGTTGCCGGAGCGGACATCGCCGAGCTCAAAACGCTGGGGCCAATTGCGGCCAAGGAGTTCGCCCTGCGGGGACAGGCAATTTTCAACCGCATCGAACAATTGCACAAACCCGCGATCGCAGCCGTCAACGGATTCGCCCTCGGTGGCGGCTGTGAGCTTGCCATGTCCTGCCACCTGAGGGTGGCGTCGTCGAATGCGGTCTTCGGTCAACCCGAGGTCAAGCTGGGTTTGATTCCGGGCTACGCAGGAACCCAGCGGCTGCCGAGGCTGGTGGGGAGGGGGCGCGCCCTGGAATTGTTGATGACCGGGCGCAATGTGGGGGCCGAGGAGGCCGAGAGGATCGGCCTCGTAAACGCCGTGTGCCAACCGGAAGAGCTGACCGCTACGGTGACGGGTCTTATGGATAAGATCCTGGCGAATGGTCCGTTGGCGGTGGCCCACTGCATCGAGGCCGTCAACCATGGGCTCGACATGGCATTCGACGACGGCTGCCTGCTCGAAGCGACCCTTTTCGGCGTCGGGGCCGCGAGCGACCAGATGCGGGAAGGGACCTCAGCCTTCCTCGAAAAACGGAAAGCGGTGTTCCGCTCCTGATCTGGACGACCGCCCGCAGCCGCCACGTCGATGCCCATCGTCGACACGACCCGTCCGGTCGGTTGTGCGGCGGTCCCGGCCCACGTAGTATCCTTGGAGCTGGAAAGTTGCGTCTGCGGAGGTTGTAATTGGTCGACGAGAAGGCATCGCCGCGCACGATCAGGGTTGTCGATCGGCGCCGGTTCACCGTCGAGGGTGACCCGCGACTCGACGCGCCCCGCGAGGCGGGACCCGCCCGCGAAATCGACCCGCCGCCCGTCACCGAACCGGACCGGGAACGGAGGGATGCAGCGGCCGCGCCGGCAGACCGCCCTTCGGTTCCACCCGCGGTGACAGGGACAGTTCCTCCACCCCAGGTCAACCAGACTCCCGCAACGTCGCCGGTATTCGTCGAGTTGGTGGCTACTCTGGCCCAGCAGGCGGAGTTGCTGTTGGTCGGTGCGGAGGGTTTGCCCGCCGAGCCTGACCAGGCGCGCCGGTTGATCGATTACCTTGCAGTCCTCGAGTCCAAGACCGCCGGCAATCTGTCGCCGGAGGAAACGGAGATTCTGTCGAGCGTGGTGTTTCAACTGCGGACTCTGTTCGTCCAGAGACGGTGATGAAGCGGCTGGTGCTTCTCGGTACGGTCGTGGCGTTGGCGATTGCGCCTGCGGTCGGGGCGAATTTCCTCGATACCTGGCAAGAGATCCAGGAGAGTCTGGCAGCCGGCGACATCGACGCCGCCGAGAGGTCGATTCAAATCCTGCAGGATCAGGCCGAAGAACTCGAAGTCTGGCGTATGCCCGCCTTCGCGGCGGCGCTGGTGTCGTGGGCCGAGTCCAACCCGGGGGCCCCCGGCGAGGCGATGGTGAGGGCCGCTCGTCAGCTGGATCCGGAGTACCCCTCCAGCTATTTCCTGGAGGCGCGCTGGCATCGCGGGCGCGGGGCGAGGATGGATGCGTTCAAGTCCTACGCCGCGGGATGGAAGGCTTTAGTTTTCTTCGAAGCAACCAGCCGTGGCGTGGCGGCGATGTTCATTCTGTGGACGACTTTTTCCGTGGCGATCACGTTCCTGATGATAATGGTGGCGGTGACGTTGCGGTGCCTGCGGAGCATGACCCACGATGCGCGGGAACTCGGGGGGACGCTGTTCCGGCCCGCAAACGCCTGGGTTTTCACCTTCGTGGTCCTACTATTGCCGCTGTTTGCAGGTCTCGGTCCCCTGTGGTTGCTGGTCTATCTGTTCTGTTCGACCTGGATCTATCTGAGCGCCCGAATGCGGATCTGGGCTTTCATCGCCTGTCTCACGATGATCTTCCTGGTCCCGGTGCTGTCGTGGGTGCAGAACCGGCTGTTACAGACGTCGACGCTGGCGGACCGGGTATCGGTCATGCTGGACGAGCGTGCGATCGACTACTCGACGCTGCGCGATGTCGTCGATCTCGAGCCGAGCCTGGCCGAGATCTACTCGTACCACATGATTCTCGGTGAACTGTTTCGTATGCATGGCGAACCGGGCCTGGCGAAAACCCAGTTCCAGAAAGCCAGTGCCGCTGAGCCTGAGGATGTGCGGGCAATGGTCGTCGTCGCCAATCTCGCGCTCGAAGAGGGCGACGCCCAACGTGCGGCGCTGCTTCTCAACTCGGCCCTGGAAATCGACGCCCAGAACGCCTACGTGTACCACAATCTCTCGTTGGCCCTCGACCTCAACCGGCGGTTCGAAGAGGGGGACGTCGCGCGGGTCCGCGCGCGAGAATTCAAAGGCCGCACCAGCGCGGAAAACGGGTTGCGGGGTCTCGATCCGAGGATTCGCTTCCCACGTCTCGGCTCAGCCGACGTCGCTCAGCTCGAGACCTATCTTGACGTCAAGGCGCAACCCGCCGGAGCTGACCAGCTGCCGCCGATGCGTCAGCCGCAACACCTGCTGGCGCCGTTGTCGTTGATTTTTGCAATAGGTATCGTGTTCGGTGCCGGCATGCTGATCGTCCGCCACAGGTATTTTCGCGCCGGAAGAGAGTGCACCAAATGCGGCAATGTGTTCCGCCTCGAGACTGGATTCGGTGAGAGCTCGGTTTTCTGTCCGCAGTGTGTTTCGGTCTTTCACAAACGTGATGTGGTTTCGATCGAGCAGCAGACCTCGAAAATGCGCAGCATCCGAACCTGGGAGCGTTTGACCATTCTGGGACGTCGTCTGGGCGGCCTGCTGTTTCCTGGCAGTCCCTACTATCTCAGCGACCGGGTTGTTCGAGGTGTCCTCTTCTCTTTCGTGACCTGGTTCCTCCTCACCGGCGCGCTGATCTGGATACCGGGCTTTCTGCCGATGATCGAACCCGTCGCGGACGTTCAGCAGATTCAGATCGGGATGACGGTGCTTGCCGGTTTGATGGTGTTGCGTTCCGCCACCATGAGCTGGGACGGGAGGTGAGATGGCGCTCGAAGGGACCCTTCGCGACTTCTCATTCGCCGACATCCTGCAGCTGATCTCGCTGCAGAGAAAAACCGGTGTCCTGACTCTGCGCGCCGCCGAGAACCTGGTGACGGTGTCGTTCCAGGACGGGTGCATCGTCGGCGCCTCGACCTTGAACCAGCACACCGAGGACATGATCGGTCTCATTCTGTTGAAGCGCGGCGAGGTCTCGGAGGCGGAACTCGAAGGAGCTCTCCGCCGCCAGGAGGAAACGCTGCAACGTCTGGGACGAATCCTGATCGACCACCACGTCGTTCCAGTCGAGACGGTTCGCATCGCGTTGCAGCAGCAGATCCTGCAGATCGTCTACCGGGTGTTCCGGTGGACGGACGGTGAGTACCACTTCTCGCAAGAGACCGACATCGATTACGACCGCGACCTCTTGCAGCCGATGGCCGCCGATTCCATCATCATGGAAGGCGCCCGCATGACCGACGAATGGCCGTTTATCGACCAACGGATCCCGGATCGCAACGTGGTCTTCCGCAAGGACAATCCGTCGCGCCGGCTCGAGGTGGTCGATTCCGGCGGCGACTACTTCAGCGATGTGGATTTCAGTTTCTCCGCCACCGACTCCGGCACCGGGAGCGGTTCGCTGCGCGACCACCAGGTCACCGACAGCCAGATGTTGATCTATCCCCTGGTGAATGGCACCAGCTCGGTCAGCGAGATCATTCTCGAGAGCACGTTGATCGAGTTTGAAACGTGCAAGGCGCTCGCCGAGTTGTTGGATCGCGGCCTGATCCGGGAGGCGACCCAGGAGGAGATCGCCCGAGAGCTTCGGCGCGGGTCGACCATCACCACCTCGAGCCAATTCAGCCTCGCGTCACTGCCGTGGCTCGCGATCCCGTTCCTCATCCTGCTCGGCTTTTCGTTGACGGTCATTCCGCGCAACTCGATCAACCCTCTTTTCGACTTCCGGGCGAGCGTCTGGGACCGGTGGGTGGGGCAGAGCCGTTCCTGGATCGGCCTTGACAGAGTGGCGAGGACCGCTGAGACCTATTACTACCTCAACGGAATTTACCCGACATCGGTGGAAGAGCTTCCGGTGGATCCCGGCGACGGTCAGATGCTCGATCCCTGGGGTGTCCCGTACCGGTTGGTGACTCGCGGCAACAAGTTCCTGGTCACGGGAGCTGATGCGAGCGGCCGGCCGATAGCAAACCTCATCCTGAGCCGGAGTCTGGCGTGGGAGGGGGGACCGGGTCGGGCCGAAAGGTCACAGGGGCCGGGTGTGCAGCTGCTCGACTGAGGCTCCGCTGCCCACGACCGACGTCCTCGACGAACCGACGGGGGAAATACCGACTGCAGCCTTTGTTTCGAGGCGTCCCGTCGGCAATTTTTAATACTTGACAACGGCGTACTCAGGTTTTATATTGTGGCCTGGATCTGAAACCTGAGGAGGATTCAAGCATGTCTAAAGTGATTGGAATCGATCTCGGTACCACCAACTCGGTGGTCGCCGTCATGGAGGGTGGCAAGCCGGTTGTCATTCCCAACCAGGAAGGGAATCGTACGACCGCGTCGGTGGTCGGATTTGCGAACAATGGGGAGCGGTTGGTGGGCCAGGTGGCCAAACGGCAAGCCGTCACCAACCCCGAAAAAACGGTTTCCTCGGTCAAACGATTCATGGGACGGCGGTTCGACGAGGTCGGCGGAGAGATCAAGACGGTCTCCTTTCACGTGGTCAAAGGAGACAACGACACCGCCCGCATCGAAATCGACGGCAAGATGTACTCGCCGCCCGAGATCTCGGCCATGATCCTGCAGAAGCTCAAGGCCGCGGCCGAGGACTATCTCGGCGGCAAGGTGGAAAAGGCGGTGATCACGGTCCCCGCCTATTTCAACGATGCGCAACGTCAGGCGACGAAAGACGCGGGGCAGATCGCCGGTCTCGAGGTACTGCGCCTGGTGAACGAGCCCACCGCCGCCGCCCTCGCGTACGGCCTCGACAAGAAGGAAGACGAGACCATCGCGGTGTTCGATTTCGGTGGTGGTACGTTCGATATTTCGATCCTCGACGTCGGCAACGGGGTCGTGGAGGTGAAATCCACCAACGGCGACACCCATCTCGGCGGCGACGACATCGACCAGCTCATCATCAACTGGTTGGTGGACGAGTTCAAAAAGGACCAGGGTGTGGACCTCAGCAAGGACCGCATGGCGATCCAACGCCTCAAAGAGGCTGCGGAAAAGGCGAAGATGGAGTTGTCCTCCACGATGGAGAGCGATATCAATCTGCCCTTCATCACCGCCGATGCGTCCGGCCCCAAACACCTCAACCTGAGATTGTCCCGTTCGAAATTCGAGCAGATGATCGAACCCCTCGTGCAGCGGACGCTGGAACCGTGCCGACAGGCCCTCAAGGACGCCGGACTCGAAGCCAAGAGCGTCGACGAAGTGGTGCTGGTGGGTGGCTCGACGCGTATTCCGATGGTGCAGAAGCTCGTGAGCGATTTCTTTGGAAAAGAGCCCAACAAGGGCGTCAATCCCGATGAGGTGGTCGCAATCGGCGCCGCGGTTCAGGCCGGGGTGTTGGCGGGCGAGGTCACGGACGTGTTGTTGCTCGACGTGACGCCGCTATCCCTCGGAGTGGAGACGTTGGGCGGCGTGGCTGACGTCGTGATCGAGCGCAACACCACCATTCCGGTCCGTAAGTCCAAGGTCTACTCGACCGCCGATGACAATCAGAACCAGGTGGAGATCCACGTCCTCCAGGGCGAGCGCTCGATGGCGGCGGACAACCGGACGCTGGGACGATTCCACCTGATCGGCATCCCGGCGGCGCCGCGTGGAGTTCCGCAGATCGAAGTGTCGTTCGACATCGATGCGAACGGCATCCTCCACGTGTCCGCCAAGGACCGGGGTACCGGTAAGGAGCAGAAAATCCAGATCACCGCGTCCTCCGGCATCTCCGACCAAGAAATCAAGAACATGGTCGAACAGGCCAGGACGCATGCCAGTGACGATGAGGAAAAGCGCAAACAGATCGAGACCCGCAACAAGCTCGACAGCTTGATCTACTCGACGGACAAACTGGTCGCCGAAAATCGCGAGAAGCTTCCCGAGAAGGACGCGTCCGCCATCGACTCCGCGCTGGAGGAGGCGAAGAAGGCTCTTGAAGAAGGCTCGGCGCATGACATGGAGTCGGCGTACGCACGGCTCACACAGGCGAGCCACCAGGTGGCGGCGGTCCTCTACCAGAGCGCCTCTGCCGACGGCGGCGCCGGAAATTCCGACCCCGGCGCCCAACCGGGCGGCGGTGGCGGCTCGTCAGCCCAGGATGACGAGGTGATCGACGCCGAGTATGTCGACGTCGACGCCGAAAACCAGAACTGACGGGAGCGGAGCGAAATCAGGTCACGGGAAAACGTCCGGAGGGCCGGCCCGGGATCGGGTCGGCCCGGACCGGTTCCGCGTGAGGTGATAAAGTGACGGCAGGTGATCTGACGGTTCAAATCGCGTGGTCTGACGGCGTGGGTCCCCGGGCGTGGTGCCGGGCGTGAGCCCACCAGGATGGGCGGTCGATGTCGACTGTCGGGAGCAAAACGGAAGTACCATGAAGGCGAAACCGAAATATCGCATGATCTCCTGGGTGGCGGAGAAGTACCAGGTCCACCCGCAAACGCTGCGTCTCTGGGAACGCGAGGGCCTTTTGCAGCCGACGCGATCGCGCGGAAATACGAGGCTGTATGACGAGGAAACCTGCGAACGGCTGGAAACGGTCATTGCCTTGACCAGGGATCTGGGCGTCAACCTCGCCGGCGTCGACATCATTCTCAACCTCAAAAACCAGATCAACCGGTTGCAGCGTGAAAACGAGATGCTGACCAAAATGATCCGTCGTACCGTCCAGAAACACGGCGAGGTACCGAGATACCACTCGCTCGTCAAGGTAGAGTCGACGACGATGCAGGCTGTGGAAGAGGAATGACCCGCCGCGGCGGATCGACGCCGGACGCCGAGGTGGTGACCCTCCGCCGCTACCTCAAGGAGATCGGCAAGTACCCGCCCATCGAGCACGACCGCGAAATCGAACTCGCCCGCCGCATCCAGGATGGTGACGAGGATGCGCTGCGCGACCTGGTTGAGGCCAACCTGAGATTTGTCGTGGCCTATGCCAAGCGGTACCGGAATCCCAACGTCTCCTTTCTCGATCTGATCCACGAAGGGAACCTCGGCCTGATCCAGGCGGCCAAGAAGTACGATCCCTCCAACGAGGGCCACGATGTCAAGTTCATCACGTACGCCGTGTGGTGGGTTCGCCAGGCCATTCTGCACGCGCTCGCGGAGCACGCAGGGTCTTTCCGGCTGCCGCAGAAACAGGCCAACACCTTGTATCGTCTGGAACGGATCCGGTCGTTGCTCGGCGAACGCTTCGGCCGGGCGCCGACTGAAAAGGAGCTGTCCGAAGAGGTCGGCATTACCGTCGACGACGTTCGTGTGCTGACGAGAGCATCGCGGGGCTCACTCTCGCTGAACGAACCCGTCGCTTCCGAAGGGGACTCGGAACTCGGCGATCTGCTCGAGCAGACCGGGATCCCCGATACCGATGAGCTGTTGCTCAGGAAGAGTTTCTCGCGCGCCATCGATGACGCCCTGGCGGAGCTGCCCGAACGGGAACGACGGGTGCTCAACCTGCGTTTCGGTTTGTCCGACGATCAGCCCAAAACGCTGCGGGAGATCGGTGACATCATGAAGCTGTCGAGGGAGAGGGTCCGCCAGATCGAAAGCCGCGCCCTCAACAAGCTGCGGCGTTCCCACAAGAAACACTCGCTGCAGGGTTTCCTGCGCTGAGACGGTCGGGACGTGAGGCAGCGCGAAAAAGCTGGTTGTGTCTCCTCAGTCAGGATCAGGCACTCCCGGATCTTCACCTGCGTTCTCGGCACACGTTTCCTCTCCCGCGGTGGCCCTCCGGTCGGGACGAGAGCGCTTCGATCGCCGGACGACGCGGGTGCCGGCGAGGACATCATGCAGCGCGCGCCGGTCGTTCCTGACCAGGATCATGAGATGTCCCCATTCGAGTGTCACGGAGCTGACACAGTAGGCCGCGAGGCGGAGCACGGCGCGCGCCGGGCCGATCGGGCACCGCTGCCGGTAGTCCACGATGCGAAGCCCCATCGCCCATTTCCCGGGGGTCGCGCCGAGCAGACCCCAGCCGACGACGAAATAGCACCACCACAGAGCAAGACACAGCCCGAACACGCTGGCCGCATGATCGAGCCACATCCGATCGGAGGTCGCACGCGCGATGTCGTCAAAGCCCCCCCACAACGCGCTCCAGTCAAAGGTCTGTTCGACGGGAATCGCGAGCAGCATGCAGAGGCCGCAATACACGGCCATGTCCAACAGCGTTGCGAACAGGCGCCTGGTTGCGCCCGCCGGACGCCAGCCATCTTCGGAAAACAACGCGCGGGTCACGGCCTAACCTGCATATCCCAACGGCTATCGTCGTGAGAGCGCCGACCGGCACTCAACGCCGTCGCAGCCGATCTCCCGGAAGATCGGCGACCGGCCCGCTGTCGCGAATGACGCCTCACATCCGACTCCGGCTAAAGGGGCGTCAACCCGCCGCACCGTTGGTGATCGAGCCACAGCCCGGAATAGGCGTGGAGAAAGCGGAAGCGAGACCTGTAGACCTGCTCCAGCTTGTGGGTGTCGCCTCGAAACACCATGTCATCGACGAACCACTGAAAACGGTGGTCGGTGTCGCGAGCCCGCTCGAGGCTCTGCGCGGAATTTTCCAGAACTGCGGAGAGGCGTTCAGGGTTTTCGTTCGTTTCGAGGTTGGCGATCTCCTGAGCCTCTTCCTCCATTTTGACCCGCAAGGCGGCTGACGACAGGAAGAATCGAAGCAGCTCCCACTCGGCAGTTCCCTTTTCGACGGTCTCCTCCGCGAGCTTGCGATAGCTTTCCGCCTCCCAGGCTTCGAGCTTGAGGTTTCTGATTTCTCCGGCCTGGCTGACCTGGGAAGGTGGGCGGTCCCAGACCACCAATTCGAGGGCGAACATGACCTTGTGCAGGGTTTCGTTGAGCAGCGGGTCCGGCGGCAACAACGCTGTGATCGACATGCCCGTGTGGCGCCCGGACTCATCGATGCCGTCGACAAGCAGGTCCGGCTCGAGGGCGGCGCCAGAGTTCCTGATCGATGCCCGGGGGGCGAGCTCCGGCGGCGCCGTGAACGGATCGGTCTCCCGCGGTGTTTCATCGACCGTGGTCGACCGTTTCGCAGTGGGGTCGAAACGCGCGAGCACAGCCTGCATGGCGTTCGTCATTTCGGTGATGTCATCTCTCTTGACGTTCTCCTTGCGGCGACCCGACTCGTAGCGGATCCGGAAGTGACGGAAGTCCTCGAGCTGTCGCTGAAGGTCGTCGTTGACGAGCTCGGGGTGGTGCGTGAGGTAGCGTTCGATCTCGGAGATGCGGTTGGTTTTTTCGACGACCTTTTTTTCTTCGGTTTCGAACAGCTCCTTGAACCGGTTCTTGGCGGCGATGTTGGTGGTCGTGATCTCGACCATCAGTGCCGGGTGAAGGGCGGTGCGACCGAGCCGCTGTTTGAGGCGCCGGTACCGGTCGTAGACCTTGGATTCGACCAGAGCCGTGTAGCCGTCGATCTCCTGCAATTCCCTGCGGATGGAGAGTACGGCCTCCACCAGGGGCGACAACTCCGCCGCCGGCAACTCCGGCAGGCTCGTGAAGTCACTGAGGTTCTGGAAAGTCCTGGAAAGATCCTCAGGGTCCCGGGGCAGGGCGCGCTCGTCGCCTCCCGGCGCCTCGGCGAGACGCGTCAACAGAATGTCGAGTTTGTCCAGTGTGTCCTGTTCGAAGTGTTTGTACAACAAGTAAAACTTGATCAGCGCGCAGAGGACCTTTTCGTCCTGCCGTTTGATGTGATCGAAGAACTTTCGGAGCACCGACGGTGCGAACTCGCCTTCGATCCGGGCCAGCTCACGATGGATCCGGTCGAGCTCGCGCTCCACCTGATCGAGTTCGGTCGCCGCCCGCGCGGTGCCCTCGAGCCCGACGGTATGCACCAGCTCTTGAAGGTGGCGGTGGAGCCCTTGAAAATCGTAGCGGTAGGCCATGGGCTCTTCGCCGAGGTGCTTGAGAACGCCGCTGAGAAACTGATAAAACGTCCACAGCGACCGGAAGCGGTCGGACAGTGTGGTATACCGATCGCTCGCCGACGCCGCCCCCGGGGTATCCATGGCCTTTCAGGATACACCGTTCGCAGGTGCCGGACAATTCGGGAGGATGACGATGCTGGGACGAGTGGTGGTGAGCCGGGACGAAATCGACACGATGGTCGCCCGCCTGGCGGCGGAGATCTCCGCGGACATCGACGGCCGGCCGGCGGTGTTCATCGGGGTATTGAAGGGGTGTGTTTATTTCTTCACGGATCTCACGCGGCGGATCGACCGCCCCCTCGAGATGGACTTCATCCAGGTCTCGAGCTACGGAGCGAGCACGACGTCCTCCGGATCGGTCGTCCTGGTCAAGGACATCACGGTCGACGTGCGGGATCGCGATGTCTATCTCGTCGAGGACATCGTTGACACCGGTGTCACCCTCACCGACGTGATCCGCCTCATCGAGGCCAGGCACCCGCGGTCGATTCGGGTGGTGGCCCTTCTGTCGAAGCCGTCGCGACGCCAGGTGGAGGTCGAGGTGGCGTTTCTCGGCACCGAAATCGAGGACCTGTTCGTGGTCGGTTACGGTCTCGACTACGGCGAGCGCTACCGCAACGTCCCGGATATCCGGGTGCTCGAATCGCCGTGACTCATCGGCGGTCGTCCAGATTGCGATTGTCGTGGCCGGACGGGTGACAGCATTGCAAGTGCGCGTTAGAATGTCCCGACACATGCAACCGGGTCTCTTGGTTGAGATGGGGGAGGGATGAAGCCGAGCGATTATCGCGTGCTGATTCGCGGCGCCGGGGAGCTGGCGTCAGGCACGGCCCAACACCTGTATTCTCAGGGCTTCGTCAACATCCTCATGCTCGAACGGCGGTACCCGAAAGCAGTCCGTCGCCAGGTGTGCTTCTCGGAAGCGATTCTGGACGGCACGCAGACCATTCAGGGCGTTCGCGGCCGTTATGTTCACAACGTGGCGGAGGCGGTGCAGGCCAACGCAGAGGGCGACATCGCGGTTGCCGCGCTCGCGCTCGAGGACGTGTTGCACGAGTGGCAGCCCAAGATCTTCATTGAAGCCGCCATGTTGCGGAAGAACTGGGGCCTCAAGGCCGGCATCGCACCGGTCGTGATCGCTCTCGGACCGGGCTACGTGGTTCGCAAGGATTGTGACGCCGTGATCGACACCGTGCGCGGTCCGCAGGTGGGCGCGGTGCTCGAGGACACCGGTGAACGGTTGCGGGACGAACCGCCCGCGCAGATCCTGGGGTACGCCAACGAACGATCGGTCAAGGCGGTTCGCGACGGGATCTTCTTCACCCACCACACGATCGGCGGCGAAGTCGGGCAGGGAGAACGGATCGGCACGGTGGTCTCGGTCTACGGCGTCGAGGATTTCCGGCAGGGTGTTCCGGTTGACGCGTCCTACCCGGTGACTGCCAGGATTGCAGGGGTGTTGCGCGGATTGCTGCGCGACGGCGTGCCTGTGAAAAAGGGCGACCGAATCGCCGATATCGACCCACGAGGCCGAACCGACGACCTCGACCACATCTCGGACAAGGCGCACCGCGTGGCCGAAGGGGTTCACGAGGCGTTGATGGGCCTGCTGGCCGAGGTCGCCAAACGACACCCCGGGCCGAAGCAGAAAACCTCCGGCGGTTCGCGCCGCCCGAAACCCGCCAAGGCCGGTTCGTCTTCACAACGTAAGGCGGTCAAGGCGGGTGCGGGCTCTGCCGGGGGCCGCCGTGCCAGCGGTGAGGCGTCGAAATCTGGGAAAGCTCGAAAAGGCACTGCCAAGGGCTGACGGGGTGGCGGCGGATCCAGTGGCGACGGCTCGACATTTCGTGAGAAAAGCGGCGTGGCGTCTGCGCCCGCCGGTGCTGGCCCTCGGTGGCGGCGGTGCGCGGGGTTTCGCCCACCTGGGCGTATTGCAGGTTCTCGAAGAGGCGGGCCTGTCGTTTCAGTCGATCGTCGGGACCAGCATGGGCGCCGTGGCCGGCGGGATGGTGCTGGTCCACGGTTCCGCCGGGCGCGCGATCGAACTCTGGCGGGAGGCGATCAAAGAAGGGCTGCTTCCCTCGGTGCGGCCGATCGGCGGGGTCCCGGACGCCCAGGAGAAGGAACACCCGTTGATTCAGGTGGCCCGCAAGATCCGCAATCGGGTGGTGATCTCGTTTGCCATGAATCGGAGCACGATCCTCGAAAGCAGGGATCTCCAGAAGGTGTTGGAGTACCTGGTGCCGGACGTGTCGTTCGCGGATCTGCCCAAGAAACTGGTGGTCGTGGCGACCGACCTCGAGACGGGTGAGACGGTGTGCATCCGGGACGGTTCCCTGCGCGAGGCCCTTGTCGCCTCGAGTGCGATTCCGGGCATGGTGCCTGCTGTCAGGATCGGGGGTCGGCTGTTGGTCGACGGCGGGGTTGTCGCCGAAGTTCCGGCGGTGGCAGCACGGAACGAAGGCTGGCCGGTGGTCGCCGTCGACGTGTCTCTCGACGTTCCGCCGATCGGCAAGGACGACCTGGTGCTCGACACCATGATGCGGACGCAGATGATGACCGCCCGACTGCTGCGCCATCGGCATCTTCAGGCGGCGTCTCACGTGATTCGACCAGAAGTCGGAAAGGCGCGCTGGGCGGAATGGCAGCGCTTTGACGATTTTGTCGAAACAGGTCGGGTGGCGGCCCGCGGTTTTTTCGGGCTCGTGGCACCCTGATCAGCGTCCGTACGTCTCCGTGTGCCGGGTCCGGGCGCGGTGGAGCCAGGGCCGCCAGGTGGGGGACGAATCCAGCAGCTGCATGACCGTCGTCGGCGCGACGCCGCGATCACGGAGGGTTTCGATGAAGGTGGGCAGCTCCGCCCAGGGGGCCTCGTCCCGGTTGGTCGCCAGATGCATGAGCACGATGCCGCCACGAAGTTCGGGGAAACCCAGCAGACGATCCATCATGGTGGACGAGTTCTGATACAGCGACGAGTGTTCGTCGGCCACCCAGTCCCGTGAATCCAGGGAGGCGCCCTCGAGGGAGCTCCAGCGAACGTGCAGGTATCCCATCTCAAGCCCCCAGCCGCGCAGGGTGCTGTTCTCCTCGCCGTAGGGCGCCCTCCACAGAGGCGCCATGGGCCGCCCCGTGGCCCTTTTGAACGCCTGCTCCGTCCTGCGGAGCTCGTTTTGAAACCTCTCGCGGGTCATACCGGTGCGCAGAG
The DNA here is from genome assembly GCA_963823345.1 of Candidatus Sulfomarinibacteraceae bacterium. Taxonomy (GTDB): domain Bacteria; phylum Acidobacteriota; class Thermoanaerobaculia; order Thermoanaerobaculales; family Sulfomarinibacteraceae; genus Sulfomarinibacter. Next base: position 165,512 of record CAWGLE010000022.1, on the reverse strand, counting down.
TGTGCCGGCGATCCTGCTCATACGTGGTGAGGTGGGGGTGGGAGTAGGTGTGGTTGGCGATGTCGTGTCCGGACAGCACCGCCCGGCGAATGACCTCAGGGTAGCGTTCTATGAAACGACCGGTGACGAACAGCGTGACTTCCAGGTCGAGATCGTGCAGAAGATCGAGGAGCTCTTCGGTACGGTTGGAGGACGAGTTCCCGTCGAAGGTCAATGCGATATGCGGTCCGGCGTCGGCTACCAATTGCAGCACCGGCGGAGACACGGTAGGAGTCGGTCCCGATGCCGCGACCGCGCGGAGCTCCGGGCTGCGGGTGGCAGCCGACCGCGGAACGGTCGTCGGTAGTGAAGCGGCCGGGTCTGGCGCCCCAGCCACGTCAAGAACGAAATCGCCGGCTGGTTCGGACAAGGCGACCAGGCGCAGCGTGCCACCGGATCCAACCGGATCTGGAATCGGCGATTCGGCCAGGCCGTCGGCGCCGATCGTCAGCACCTCCGACGGGTGTTCGTTTCCCAGCACCAACACCCGGGTGCCGGGGTGGCCCTCGATCCGCACGACCCGACCCTGGGCGCCGGTGATCACCGTAGCCTTGAACGTCGGCCGCCGATCCGGTTCTGATGCGATCGGGTCGCCGGGACCGCTCACCGCGATCAGTTCGCCGATCGAGAGGCCGATGACGGTCAGCAGCGCGGCAGAGACGGCGACGGCGACAGTCAGAACCCAGACGGGATGAAGTGGTCGACGCGCGAGGCTCAAGCCGTCGCTGACAACGTCGTGTGCACGACCCGCCAGCTGACATTTCCGGCCGCAGTAGACGTGGCTGCCGAAGCGCCGGACACATGCCTCGCAGAGCCATGTCCGGCAGCTGTGGCAGCGTTGCCCGGCTTCCTTCGACGGGTGGTTGACGCAGTGGGAGGTGACCCGCATTACCGGCGACAGACTCTCGAAACGGCGTGACGCGACGGCCGGGCCACGCTAGAATCGTGCGGCCCGGAACGGCCCCCCGACTGAACTCGACCAGAACCCGGGCGAGGCGTGCGCCGGAACACTGAGGAGGTCCCGATGTGGAACATCCCCAACATGTTGACCCTGTTTCGCATCTTTCTCGTACCGCTCCTCGTGGTGGTGCTGCTGACCGAAGTCCCGGACAAGGAATACTGGGGATTGGGCATCTTCCTGTTGGCAGCATTGACCGATGCCCTTGATGGAATTATAGCCCGCCGGACCGACCGCATCACCACTACCGGCGCCATGCTCGATCCAATCGCCGACAAACTGCTGATGAGTGCGGCGTTCATTTCGCTGGTGGAGCTGCAGCAGGTGCCCGCGTGGATGGTGACTCTCATCGTCGGTCGTGAGTTCGCCGTGACGGCACTGCGCCTCATCGCCCTGGAACGGGGGATTGCGATCTCCGCGAACTGGCTCGGCAAGGCGAAGACGACGGCCCAGATCATCACCGTGTCGATTCTCATCTTCAGCATCAACTCCGATAAGTGGCAGATCATCGCGTCGGTGGCGTTGTGGGTTACCGTCGCCTTGACGGTGGCGTCGATGGCGGTCTATTTCTGGCAGAACCGGCGGGTGTTGACAGAGGACAGGACGTGAGTCGGGGGTTGCTGCCGCGGCAGCTGCCCCTTTTTCTGGTTCGTTTCGGGCACCGCCGGCCGCGTTTGATCGCGGCGATCGCCCTGGCGTCGTGGCTCGCAGCGGCCCTCCTCGCGTCACAGGTCAGACTCGAGACCGACATCCTGTCGCTGGTGCCGCGTGACAACCCGGTCGTCCGGGAGTTCAGAACCACCGTCGAGCGGTTTGGATCGGTCGACACGTTGCTGGTCGTCGTGCATCTCGAACCCGGGATCGGGCTCGAGACGACCATCGACTTCGCGGACCGTTTAGCGGCCATGCTCCGGGCGTGGGACCGGATCGACTGGGTCGAGTACCGGGTCGACAGCACTGCCGAGGCCGCGGTGCCGCTGCTCGACCGGGCGACTTTGTTTCTCGAACCGGCGGAGCTCGACGAGGTCATCGCCGCCCTCGACGACGAGGGACTGGAAGAAACCGCGCAGCGTCTGCGGGCGCAGCTGATGGCGCCCCAGAGCTTCGTCACGAAGGACCTCCTCCGGCTCGACCCGATGGGACTCCTACCGCGGATCCTGACGCGGGTGAAGTTCGGCGGAGTCGGCGTCAGCGTCGACCCCGAGACCGGCTGTCTCATCGACGACAATCAGAGATTCCTGCTGATCATGGCCAAACCGGTGCGACCGGCCCAGGATCTGGAATTCGATCGGGAACTGGTTGAGGGCCTCGACGTGCGCGTCGCTGAGCTTGCAGCCGGGTGGACGGAAGAAACGGGCGAGAGCTCGGCGCCGCGCGTCGAATTCACCGGCGGGTACGTTGTGGCCCTCGACGACGCGCGCCTCATCACATCGGATGTCGTGGTCGGCCTGGTGTCGTCCCTGACCGGGGTGATGGTGCTGTTCCTGCTCGCGTTTCGCTCTCGGGCGTCGTTGGTGTACGCGTTCTTTCCCCTGGTTACGGGGATCGCCCTGACCTTCTCCTTCGGGGCGTTGGCGTTGGGCCGGATCAACTCCCTGACCTCGGCGTTCGGCGGTCTCGTGATCGGACTCGGGATCGACTTCGTGATCGTGCTCTACGCCCGCTATGTCGAAGAGCGGCGCCGGGGTTCGTCACACGCTGAGGCGGTCGATGCAATGGGCCGGCACACCGGGGTCGGAGTGCTGCTCGGCGCGGTCACCACGGCCGCCACGTTTTACTCGTTCCTGGTCACCGATTTCGCTGGGCTGTGGGAACTGGGGTTGCTGACCGGGACGGGGATTTTGTTGCTCGTGGTGACGGTCTACACGTTGTTGCCCGCTCTTTTGACCTTTGTCGATCGGAACCGGCGGGTGGACAAGCAGCTGTTCCTGCATTCATTCGGGTCCGATGTGTTGTGTCGCGCCGCGATGCGGCGCCCCGCGGCGACCATCATTGCGGCGTTGGCCGTCACCGTGGTTCTCGGTATCGCCGCGCGATCGCTCGAGTGGGACGACGATTTCAATCACATGAGGTCGGGGGACAATCGGGCGATCCAGCTTCGCCAGGAGGTGATGGACGCTTTCAACCTCCGATTCTCGCCCATGGTCTTGCGTGTCGACGGGGCCAGCGAAACGGAAGCTCTCGAAAGGGCGCGGGCGATCCTTCCCGATGTGGAGGCGCTGGTCGACGGCGAAAACCTCGTGGGAGTGGACGCCATCGCCGGCATCATCCCGTCGCAGGACGTGCAGGCGGTCGTGATCGACCGCCTCGAAGAGGCGGCCCCGGAGTTCGACGGGCTCCGCGAACGGTTCGCTGCGGCATTGCGAGGGGCCGGACTCAACCCAGGTGCCTTCGAGACCGGGATCGATCATCTGGTGACGGCTTTGCACCGGCGGCAACCGTTGTCGCTTCAAGACCTCGAAGGGACGGCACTGGCACGAGTGGTGGACCGCTACGTGGCGAGTGCCGACGGTGAGGTCTCAGCGGCGATCTACCTGTACCCGCCGGTCGGACAGTGGCGGCGTGGAGCGTCGCCGGCTCTCGCCGCGGTGATCGCGGCGCACCCCGGCGCGGTGCTGGCGGGCGCCAACGTGATTTCGGCGGAGCTCCGGAAGATCGTGTGGGAGGATGCCATCAAGGCCTCGGCCCTCGGGTTCGTCCTGGTCTTCGTGCTGATGTGGGCCGATCTCGGCGGGCCGTTGCGTGCGCTGCTCGCGTTGTTGCCGCTCATCGTCGGCATGGTGTGGATGCTGGGCGGCATGGCCGTGCTGGGATTCCGCCTCAATTTCTTCAACATATTCGTCATCACCATGATCATCGGCATCGGGGTCGACTATGGGGTGCACCTGCTGCATCGTTGGTACGAGTCCGGGGGCGACCGGCAGCAGCTCGCGGAAACCGCCAAGGCCATCGCCGTCGCCGCACTCACGACGGTTGTCGGCTTCGGGTCGCTGGTGCTGTCGCACTATCCCGGCCTCCGCTCGGTAGGGGCGGCGGCGATACTGGGCGCCGTGGCCACGGCCATCCTTGGCATGACCCTGTTGCCGGCGCTGCTTTCTTTCAAGGAGGACCCATGATTCGCGAGCTCAAACCCAAGGACCTGGCGTGGCGCTGCCCGAAGAGTTGGGTGCCTCGCAGGGGAACCGCCGCCATCGAACCCGCGACCACCATCGTCGCCCAGGACCGCGCGGTGGAAGCGATCGCGTTCGGTCTCGGTATGCGGGGGCTCGGTTTCAACGTCTTCGTCACCGGAATGTCCGGCACCGGCCGGTTGACCACCATCAAGAGTTTTGTCGAGCGGCTGGCGGAGGGTGAGGCGCGGTCCGACGACATCTGTGTGGTGTTCAACTTCCGCAAACCGGACGAGCCCGGCGTGCTGTTGTTGAAGGCGGAGGCCGGTCGCCGGCTCCGGGACGGGATGAACGATCTCATCGAAGAGTTGTCCGAAAATCTCCCCGGCATTCTCGCCGACCGCGAGTTCCGTTCGCGGATCGATCGTGCCGTCGAGCCGCTCCAACGCCAGGAGAGGGAACTGGTGGTGGCATTCGAGAAGGAGGTGACCGAAGCCGGTTTTTCCTTGGTCCAGGTGCAGGCGGGCCTTGTAACGCGACCGGAGATTCTCCCCATCGTGAACGCGCAGCCGGTGCCTCTCGACAAGCTCGGAGAACTCGTGGAGAAGGGCGTGCTCACCGTCGACGACATGACACGGATGACCGAAGACCACGGCCGGTTGACCGAGAAGTTCCGCGACGTCTTCCAGGAGGTTTCGGACATCCGCAGAATGGTCCAGCACCGGGTGGAGGACGTCCGGCGAAAGCTGCTCAAACCGGCCTTCGACACCGCGATCAATCGCGTGCGCAAGCTCGTCAACGACCCCCGCGCAGACTCGCACCTCGACGCCGTGGCTGGGGACCTCGGGGAAAACCTCGAGCTGTTCATGGTCTCCGGCGACGATGTGCCTGGGGATGTCGATCGCTTCCTACGCTGGCGGGTCAATCTGGTGGTTGACAATGCCGACGTCAGCGGACGCCCGGTGGTGATGGAGACGGAGCCCGGTTTCACCAACATCTTCGGTACCATCGAGCGCACGATGACGTCTTCGGGGGAGACGACGACATCGTTCATGCACATCAGGGCGGGTTCGTTGGTGCGTGCCAACGGCGGCTTTCTCGTGCTCAATGCCGACGACGTCTTGATGGAGCCCAGAGTCTGGCCGAGTCTCAAACGCGCGCTCAAATACCGTCGGGTCCAGATTCAGTCCATGGAGAGTGTCGTTCTCGGTGCGACGCTGCTGAGCCCGGAACCGGTTCCGATCGATGTCAAGGTCGTGATCATCGGCAGCCGCAGCATCTACGATCTGCTCTTCCGGTACGACACGGACTTCCCGAAGATCTTCAAGGTTCTTGCGGACTTCGACAATCTCCTGGAATCGTCTCGCGGCCACGCAACGGACGTCCTCACTGTGCTGCGCAAGGTGATTCTCGAGGAAGACCTGCTGGAACTCGACGGCAGCGGAGCCGCCGCCATGCTCGAGGAAGCGGTTCGCATGGGCGGATGGCGGCGGAGGTTTTCAAGCCGGTTTTCGGACATCGCCGATCTCCTCCGGGAGGCGTCGTACACCGCCGAACAGGACGGCGCACGCGCCATCTCAGGCACCCACGTCGAACGAGCGCACGCCGCACACTTGCGGAGGCACTCGCTCAGCGAAGACCGTTCGCACCAGTTCATCAGCGAAGGTGTGGTCACCATCCAGACATCGGGGGTGGTGGTCGGGCAGGTGAACGGGCTGGCGGTCTATGACCTCGGCCACCACAGTTTCGGCAAGCCGAGCCGCATCACGGCCCAGGTCGGCCTCGGTCGCGAGGGGGTCATCAACGTCGAACGGCAGGCCGGGTTGTCCGGGCCGACCTATGACAAGGGCGTGAGCATTCTCACCGGTTTCCTGCGCGGCACGTTCGCGCACCGCTACCCCCTCACCATGTCGTGTTCGGTGACATTCGAGCAGTCGTACGGCGGGATCGACGGCGATTCCGCCTCCTCCACCGAGGTATACGCAATACTTTCGGCGCTTGCACAGATCGGGTTGCGTCAGGACATCGCCGTCACGGGTTCGGTCGACCAGTTCGGTCGGGTGCAGGCGATCGGCGGCGTCAACCAGAAGATCGAGGGCTTCTTCAGGGTGTGTGAGGCCGCAGGCCTGACGGGCAGTCAGGGCGTTCTGATTCCGTCCACCAACGTCGGTGACCTGAACCTCGCGGCCGCGGTGGTGAAGGCGGTGGCGGAGGGTCGATTCCATGTCTGGGCGGTGGACACCATCGCGGACGGCATCGGCATTCTCACCGGGGTCCGGGCCGGCCGTTGGAAAGCAGACCGGGGGTGGACGCCCGGCAGCGTGTTCGAGAAGTGCCAGAACCGGCTCGACGAGATGGTCCGTCTCATGCGCACGGCCACCAAGGGTCGAAACGACGACGCAAAAGTCGAGCCGAATGAGTGAGATGGCGGAAATCGGTCGGATGTTGAGAAGAGTGGCCTTGTGATTTCGGTCACACTGATTTGACACTCCGCACGGTGGATGGGACAATCCCCGTGCGAGACCCGTGCGGACGTGTTCGCAGGTGTCCCATCGAAGGAGGGGCGGCATGTCGGGGCGACTGAACACGATTATCATCGTGCCCCACAGTAAAGCGCGGTTCGTCAAATTCTCGTTTTCGACGAGGACGGCGGTCGTGGTGGCGTGCGCGGCGGCAGTGGGATTGATCCTTTCGATTGTCGCAATCACATATACCGGAAACGCCTTGAACCGGCGCGTCGAGGTGGATCGCCTCAAGGCCGAGAATATCGAGTTGAGTGACGTGAACCGGGAGCTCGAGATGACGATCTCCGAGGTCCAGGGCCGGTTGGACGAGTTCGAAGAGCGCACCTCGCGGCTCGCTCTGGCAGCGGGCATGGAAGCGCAGGCCGTCGGGTTCTCGGGCACGGGCGGTAACGCCAACACGGTGGGCGCCGGCGGCCCCTACGACCGCCTGCCGGAGTCACCGGAAGCGTTGGCTGCTCAGGGTCGGTGGGTCGAGCGGCAGCTCGAGCTCGTCGAGGGACACCTCTCCGAGCAGGAACGCGTGCTGGCCTCGACGCCGACCATCGCCCCCTCACTGGGGCTCATCACCGATGGTTTCGGACGCCGTAAGGACCCGTTCACCGGACGTCTTGCGTTCCACCGCGGGCTCGACCTCGCAGCCCGCCGGGGCACGCAGGTCAAAGCTCCGGCTGACGGGATCGTCGTATACACGGGACGCAACGGCGGTCTCGGGAAAACGGTGCGGATCTCTCACGATTTCGGTTTCACGACGGTTTACGGCCACCTCGACAAGATCTCGGTCGAACCGGGTGACGAGGTCCACCGCGGCCAGGAATTGGGACTTCTCGGGAACTCCGGGCGCTCGACGGGCCCCCACCTCCACTACGAGGTGCACGTCGAGGGCAAAGCGGTCAACCCGCTCTATTACATCCTCGACGCGTTTTAAGACTTTCCGGTCGCGATTCCCGTGAGGAGCCAGGCACGCCAAGATGATGTTGAGGACAACATCATCTTGGGAGCCAGGCACCTCCGCCGCACGAGGCCATTTCCAGGGTGTGTATCAGTCGAAGGTTCCAAGTGCCGTCGAGGCGCGTACGTTGCAATCGCGGTCGGGCTGATCTAGGCTGCACGGATATCCGGCGGCGACGCTGGTCAACGCACCGACTGCGCCGGGGGACGCCCCGGCATTTTGCAATCCGGCGAGGTGAGTGAATGAACGTGTTCGAAAAACTCATTGGTGTCGTCTTCGGCACCAAGCACGAGCGCGATTTCAAGCGCATGAAACCCATGGTGGCGGCCATCAACGGCCGCGAGGCCGAAATCGAACGTCTGTCCGATGACGCCCTGCGTGAGCGGTTCGCCGCCATCAGGGAGCGAGTCCGGGCCGCCACCTCCGAGCTGCCGGGCGAACCCAGAGAGCGTAGCGTCTTCGTTCAGAACATCCTCGATCCTGAGCTGGTGGAGGTTTTTGCCCTGGTTCGGGAAGCGAGCCGGCGATCGGTTGGCATGCGCCACTTCGATGTCCAGCTCATGGGTGGCATCGTCCTCCACGAAGGCCGGATCGCCGAAATGCGCACCGGTGAGGGCAAGACCCTGGTGGCGACGCTGCCGGTGTGCCTCAACGCCCTGACGGGGCGCGGTGTCCACGTGGTGACGGTAAACGATTACCTGGCGCGCCGCGACGCCGACTGGATGGGTCGGATCTACCGTTTTCTCGGACTCACCGTGGGGTGCATCCAGAACCAGATGAACGATGCCGAACGCAAAAACGCCTATGCCGCCGACATCACTTACGGCACCAACAACGAGTTCGGGTTCGATTATCTGCGCGACAACATGAAGTTCGAACTCGATCGCATGGTGCAGCGCGGCCACATCTACGCCATCGTCGACGAGGTGGACTCGATCCTGGTCGACGAAGCCCGGACACCGCTGATCATCTCCGGCCCCTCCGAGGTCTCGGTGGATCTCTATTACAGGGTCGACGCGATCATCCCGCGGTTGAAAAAGGGCGAGGAGATCGAAGACAAACACGGCAACAAGGAAGTGACCGGCGATTATCTGGTCGACGAGAAGGCACAGACCGCCTCCCTCACCGACGAAGGCATGGCCACCGCGGAGAGGTTGCTGGCAGTCACCAACCTCTACGACCCTTCCAACATCGAGATCCTGCACGCGGTCAACCAGGCCCTGCGGGCGCACAGTCTGTTCCACCGCGACAAGGAGTACATCGTCAAGGATGGCGAGGTGACGATCGTCGACGAGTTCACCGGCCGTCTGATGTCGGGGCGACGTTGGTCCGATGGGCTCCACCAGGCGGTGGAGGCCAAGGAAAAGGTCAAGATCCAGTCGGAGAACCAGACCCTCGCCACGGTCACGCTGCAGAACTACTTCCGGATGTACGACAAGCTCGCGGGCATGACGGGTACGGCCGAAACCGAGGCGGAGGAGTTCGAAAAGATCTATGGTCTCGACGTGTCGGTGGTTCCTACCAACCAGCCGATGATCCGCGCCGACCACGCCGATATGGTCTACAAGACCGAAAAGGAAAAATTCAAGGCGGCCATCGAAGAGATCGCCGACTGCAACGAGCGCGGCCAACCGGTGCTGGTCGGCACGGTCTCGATCGAAAACTCCGAGCGTTTGTCCAAACTGCTTCAGAAACGAAAGGTCAAACACGTCGTCCTCAATGCCAAGTACCACGAACGCGAGGCCGACATCGTGGCTCAGGCCGGCCGCCTGGGTGCGGTCACCATCGCCACCAACATGGCGGGGCGCGGCACCGACATCGTGCTCGGCGGCAGCCCCGAGGGTCTCGCCAAGATGGAGGCGACGGCGGAGACGCCCCCCGAGGAGTTCGCCGCGTTGCTCCAGAAGTTCGAGGCTCAGTGCGCAAAGGACAAACAGCAGGTGCTCGAGGCCGGTGGCCTGCACATCTTAGGTACCGAGCGCCACGAGTCGCGGCGGATCGACAACCAGCTGCGTGGGCGCAGCGGCCGCCAGGGTGATCCCGGTTCGTCCCGGTTCTTCCTCTCGCTCGAGGACGACCTGATGCGCATCTTCGCCTCCGACTGGGTGCGGAAGATGATGGACCGTCTGGGGATGGAAGAGGACATTCCGATCGAATCCCGAATGGTGTCGAAGTCCATCGAACGAGCGCAGAAACAGGTCGAAGGCCGCAACTTCGGGATCCGCAAGCACCTTCTCGAGTACGACGACGTGATGAATAAACAGCGGGTCGCGGTCTACAAGCTGCGCCGCCAGGTCCTCGAAGGCGCCGAGGGCCGCAATTACATCCTGCGGGTCATCGACGAGGTCGTCGGCTCGCTGATCGACGAGTTCTGCCCCGAAGAGGCCGATCCCGAGGACTGGGACCGCGATTCCCTCTCCCGTGAGTACCGCACCTACTTCGGTCTCACCACCGAGCAGATCGGGGTGGACTGGGATTCGATCAACCGCCCCGACCTCGAAGAGCTCATCCGGCAGGCGGCCGTGGACCACTACCAGAAACGGGTCGAGCAGTTCGGGGATGCAGAATTCGCCCGACTCGAGAAATTCCTGCTTCTCGACACCGTTGACCGCCAGTGGAAGGACCACCTGTTGGCCCTCGACCATCTGCGCGAAGGCATCGGGCTCCGGGCGTACGGCCAGCGCAACCCATTGGTCGAGTACAAGCGCGAGTCGTTCGCCCTCTTCCAGGACATGTGGGAGCGCATCGAGGACCACGTGGTCAAATTCCTGTTCCACGCCGAACCGGTCGAGGACATGCAGTTCAAAAGGAGGGGTGTCAGCACCACCTTGTCGCACCCCGAGGCGAGGGGTCTGGCAGCGTCGCACGCACAGCAGGAGCGGGCTGCCAACACGCCGGTGTCGGCCCCCGATGCCCGGCCGATCACCGTGCGGCGCGACCAGCCGAAGGTCGGCCGCAACGACCCGTGTCCTTGCGGATCGGGCAAGAAGTTTAAACGGTGCCACGGCGCCGGCGGCGCGACGGAGGGTTAGGTCATGAGCCGAGAGATCCCGGTCGGTTTGACGTTTGACGACGTTCTCCTGGTTCCGTGGCGGTCCGAGGTCCACCCGAACGATATCGATGTGAGCACGAGGTTGACCCGCGGCGGAATTCGGCTGAACCTGCCCATCGTTTCGGCGGCCATGGACACCGTGACCGAGGCCAACATGGCCATCGCCATGGCGCAGTACGGCGGCGTCGGCGTGATCCACAAGAACATGAGCATCGAGCGCCAGGCGGAAGAGGTGGACAGGGTCAAACGATCGGAGTCGGGGATGATCGTCGACCCGGTCACCGTCCACCCGGAACAGTCCGTACGGCAGGCCCTCGACGTCATGGCCAGGTACCGGATTTCGGGTCTGCCGGTGGTCGACCGGCAGGGCCAACTCGAGGGCATCCTGACCAACCGCGATCTGAGATTCTGCAGCGAGTTTGACCGGCCGATCACCGACTTCATGACCAAAGAGGAATTGGTGACGGCGCCGGTCGGGACGACCCTCGAAGAGGCAAAATCGCTGCTGCACAAAAACCGCATCGAGAAGCTCCTGATCGTCGACGACGCCGGCAACCTCAAGGGTCTGATCACGGTCAAGGACATCAAGAAGGCCCACGATTATCCCCACGCGTGCAAGGACGACCTCGGCAGGCTGCGGGTTGCGGCCGGCGTCGGTGTGACGGGGGACGTTCTCGACCGCTGCGCGGCACTGATCGCCAACCAGGTCGACGTGCTGTGTCTCGACAGCTCCCACGCCCACTCGCGCGGGGTGATGAACGCGGCCCAGCGGATCAAGAAGGCGTTTCCGGACACCCCGCTCATCGTCGGCAACATTGCCACCGAGCAGGCGGCCCGCGATCTCATCAATATCGGCGCCGATGCGCTCAAGGTAGGCATCGGGCCCGGCTCGATCTGCACGACCAGGGTCGTGACCGGCGCCGGAATGCCGCAGATCACTGCGGTCATGGACTGCGCCCGTGCGGCGAAGGACACCGGTGTACCGATCATCGCCGACGGCGGCATCCGTTTTTCCGGCGACATCACCAAGGCGTTGGCCGCGGGCGCGGACGTGATCATGATCGGCTCGTTGTTTGCCGGGGTGGAGGAGTCGCCCGGCGAGCAGATCCTGTATCAGGGCAGGACCTTCAAAGCCTACCGGGGCATGGGCTCGATCGGCGCCATGAAGAGCAGCGAGGGCTCGAGCGACCGCTATTTTCAGGAAGGGGGCGAGCGGGCCAAGCTCGTACCGGAAGGGATCGAGGGCATGGTCCCGTTCAAGGGCCCGCTGTCGGACCAGCTGACCCAGCTCGTCGGCGGGCTCCGCGCCGGGATGGGGTTGGCCGGGTGCGCGGAGATCTCCGCTCTCCACGAACACGCACGTTTCATCCGCGTCACCGGAGCGGGCCTCAAGGAATCGCACGCCCACGACGTGGTGGTCACCAAGGAAGCGCCGAACTACAGCATCGACTAGTTTTTAGTTCTGAGTTTTGAGTTTTGAGTTTCCACGTCAGATATTCGGGTGCGCGCAGGTGCGGCGACAACTCGAAACTTCAAAACTCAAAACTCAGAACTCAAAACTGGAGGGGCGTCAGCCCCTCTGCTAGACTCCGCGCCATGAAAAAGGCACTGATCACGGGCATCACGGGACAGGACGGTTCCTACCTCGCGGAGTTCCTGCTCGACCGGGATTACGAGGTGCACGGCATCGTCCGACGCGCCTCGACGTTCAACCGGCAGCGGATCGACCACCTGCGCAAGGCGGGGATGGGCGAACGCCACGTCCGGCTGCACTACGGCGATCTCGGCGACGCGGAGTCCCTGACGACGATTCTCGAGAACGTCCGGCCCGACGAAATTTACAACCTCGCGGCGCAGTCCCACGTCGGCATCTCCTTCGACATGCCGACCTACACCGGCGATGTTTCGGGTCTCGGTGTAGTGCGGCTGCTCGAAGCGGTTCGCAGGGTGGTGCCCGCATCCCGCTTTTATCAGGCGTCGTCGTCGGAGCTCTTCGGCCAGGTCGCGGAAGTTCCACAAACCGAAAAAACGCCCTTTCACCCGCGGTCGCCGTACGCGGTGGCCAAGCTCTACGCCTACTGGGCGACCATCAACTACCGCGAGGCCCGCGGCCTGTTCGCCGCCAACGGGATCCTGTTCAACCACGAGTCCCCCCGCCGGGGCGAGAACTTCGTCACCCGGAAGATCACCCGCGCAGTGGCGGAGATCGCGGCCGGCCGCCGCGACTGGGTGTCCCTCGGCAATCTGGAGGCCCGCCGCGACTGGGGCTTCGCGGGCGATTTCGTCGAGTCGATGTGGTTGATCCTGCAGGCCGAAAGGCCGGATGACTGGGTTATCGGCACGGGAGAAGAACACTCGGTTCGAGAGTTCTGCGAGCGCGCCTTCTCCCACGTCGGCATCGAACTCGAGTGGCGGGGCAGCGGGACCGACGAGGTCGGCCTCGATCGGGCCACGGGAGCGCGCCGCGTCGTGGTCAACCCGCGCTACTTCCGCCCGGCGGAGGTGGAGCGCTTGCTGGCCGATGCGTCGAAAGCGCGGCGGGAACTCGGCTGGCAGCCGAAGGTCCGTTTCGAGGAGCTCGTCAGCATGATGGTTGACTCCGATCGTGCAGCGATCACCACCAATTAGGCATCGACCGCTCAACGCTGTCGTTGTGCTTCCCGGGTTCATTTTTCGCAGCGGGCGCGGCGCCGCGCCCGCTGTGAAAAATGATCGGGCATTTGTCAAAGGCCAGGCGGCGGCATAGGATTCCCAGGTTTGGAGGATCGAGATGAAGATCGTGGAGTGCATACCGAACATCTCCGACGGCCGAAATCCGGAGGTCTACAACGCGGTTGCGCAGGCGGCCGCTGCGGTGCCGGGAGTCAAGCTGCTCGATGTCGACCCCGGCATCGAAACCAACCGCACGGTGATCACCTTCGTCGGTGAACCGGAGGCCGTGCTCGAGGGTGCGTTCCAGCTGGTGGCGGCAGCGCGGCAATCGATCGACATGCGGGGCCACCAGGGCGCCCACCCCAGAATGGGCGCGGTCGACGTCTGCCCCTTCGTTCCGGTGGCCGACGTCACCATGGACGACTGCGTCGATCTGGCCCGTCGCCTCGGCAAGAGAGTCGGCGAGGAACTTTCCCTGCCGGTCTACCTCTATGAGTTCGCTGCGACCCGACCCGAACGGCAATCCCTCGCGGCCATCCGCAAGGGCGAGTATGAGGCCCTGCCCCGCAAGTTCGAGGATCCGGACTTCGCACCCGACTACGGCCCGGCGGAGTTCGTGCCCGGGTTCGGGGCCATGGTGACCGGCGCCCGCAAGTTCCTCGTCGCCTACAACGTCAACCTCAACGTCACCGACAAACGGTGGGCAAACCGGGTCGCGTTCGACGTCAGGGAGAACGGCCGCACGGTGACCGGGCCCGGGGGAGAACAGATCCACCAGCCCGGCATGCTCGAGGCGGTCCGCGGTGTGGGCTGGTACATCCCCGAGTACGGATGCGCCCAGGTCTCGATGAATCTGGTGGATATCGACGTCACTCCGATTCACGCGGCGTTCGACGCGTGTGAGGAAAGCGCCCGTCAACGCGGCCTCAGGGCCACCGGCTCGGAGTTGGTGGGTCTGGTTCCGAGGAGCGCGATCCTCGCGGCGGGCCGGCACTACCTCGGGCGCATGGGGCGGTCCCGGGGCGTGCCGAGCTGCAGACATCGTCCACACCGCGGTGCGTTCGCTCGGATTGAACGAAGTGGCCGGGTTCGAACCGAAGGAGAAGATCATCGAGGACATTCTCGCCCCGGATCGGCCCCTGGCCTCGATGACGCTGCAGGAGTTCGCCGACGAGACATCCCGCGACTCCACCGCGCCCGGCGGCGGATCGGTGGCGGCGCTGGCGGGCGCGCTCGGCGCCGCACTTGCCGCCATGGTGGCCAACCTTCCCCATCCCAAGACCGAGTTCGAGGATGTTCGCGACCGGCTCGAAGAGGTCGCCATCCGGGGGCAGGAACTGAAACAGCAGTTGCTGGATGCCATCGATGCCGACACCTGGGCGTTCCAGGCGGTCATGGAGGCCAACAAGACCACCGGCGCCGGCCGCGACCAGGCCGTCCGCGAGGCGACGCTGGGTGCGGCCCGGGTGCCGCTGGAGGTCGCCGAAGCCTGCCCCGAGGTGGTCGACCTGTGCCGCCGCTCGCGGGAACTCGGGATGGCGGCGTCGGCGTCGGATGCAGGGGTCGGCGCCGGAATGGCGCGGGCGGCCGCTCTCGGCGCCGCCATGAACGTCCGGATCAACCTGCAGGCGATGACCGACGATCCGGAAGCCGCCGCCATGCTGGCGCGCGCGGACACGGCGGTGCGGAGCACCGGGAAGCTCGCCCGCGAGGTGGAGCACGCGGTGTGGGGCGGTCTCGGGGGCGAGGTCAGCGATCTGTAAAAAACCGCGCCGGCCCTCTACCGAAGTGTCGCAACCACAGGTAGAAATGGGTGGCGGAGCGGGTAGTGGGGCAGAGGAAGACGAGGAGTGGGATCTGCAATGACTGGCGTTCAACAACAGCAGAATTCGCGGACTGCGGGGCGTATCGCCGTCCTGCTGGCGCGGGTCATCGTGCCGTTGTGGCTGATGGCAGGCGCGGTGCTCAAGCTGGCCGACCTCAGCCCGAGTCACCTGCCGGCGGCGATCATCAAATGGACCGGGGCACTGGGCCTCGACCTGACGTTCGTTTTTCGATTCACCATCGCCGCCGAGTTGATCGTGGTCGGCATCATGGTGTTGGTGCCGCCGCTGGCGCGATGGACCGGGATCGTCATGCTGGCGGCCTTTATCCCGGTCTTGATCGGCGACCTGGCGCTCGGCGCGTCGAGTTGCGGCTGCTTCGGCGCGGTCGAGATCAGCCCGTGGATCACGCTGGTGACGGACGTCACATTTTTTCTGGGGCTGCTGCTGCTCGGGCGGCGGGTTCCGGGGCTCGCGCTGACGGCGAGCCTCCCCACCCGTGGGGTCGTGGCCGCGGGTCTGTGGAGCCTGGCGAGCGTAGCGCTCGCGTTCGGTCTGCGGTCGCCCGTTCAACCCCCGTCGACCGTGGCGGCGGGCGGCTCGGACACCCCACAGGCGATCAACGTACCCGCCGATGGCTACTATCTCCCCGACTACCCGTCCTGGCTGGGGCGTCCCTTTACCGATCTGGACATCGCTTCGTGGGTTCACGGGCTACCGGATGACATCGCAAGTGGTTCACAATACGTGATTTTCTACCGCAAGGACTGCGAGCACTGCCACCAGCTCATGGAACTCTACTTCAGCGGTCCGCTGCCGCTGCCCACCACGGCCGTCGCGGTGCCGGAACGGGGCGGGTTCCCGACTCAAAACCTGCAGCCGTTTCCGTGTCTCGAGTGCCGAACTGCCGAACTGCCGGCGGGGGTGGATTGGTTCCTCCAGACGCCGGTCCTGGTCCGCCTCGTCGACGGCAGAGTGGAGTGCGTTTCGGAGGTCGATCCCGAGGCGCCGGAGTGCCTGGGTTTCTGAAGCCTGGGTTGATCTTCGGGGGTGCTTGCATCGGAGAATGTGTTATAGTACCGCGGTGTTCAGTGGTGAAAACTCGAAAACGAGAATCCCAGATTAAACGGAGGTGGATGATGCGAAAGGTTCTTTCCCCGGCGCTCGTGGTCGTCTTGGTCCTCGGACTGTCGCTGACCGGCTGCGCCACCAAGAAATGGGTCAACGAGCAGTTCTCGGAATTCGATCAGGTGACGAACACCAAGATTCACGAGCTGCAGGACTCGGTCGAAGGCAACCAGAAGGAGATCTCCGAGCTTTCCGCCAGCCAGGCCGCTCTCGCGGCTGACGTTGCTGCGCTCTCCGAGACCGCCAAAGAGGCCCTCGCGCGCGCCGATGCAGCGGGCGTGCTCGCCATGGGTTCCTTCCTCGCCGAGGTCACCATTACGGACAGCGACACGACCTTCGGGTCCGACAAATACATGCTGTCCGACGACGCCAAGGCGCAGCTCAATGAGTTCGCAGCCGTCGCGCTGGCCATCGAAGGCGACGCCTTCATCGAGATCCAGGGCCACACCGACAGCATCGGCAGCGAGAGCTACAACCTCGAGCTCGGCTACAAGCGCGCCGAGTCCGCCATGCGCTACCTCAACATGGAGCAGGGCATTCCTCTGTTCCGGATGAACGTGATCTCCTACGGCGAGTTCAAGCCGATCGCGGACAACGCGACCAAAGAGGGCCGTGCGCAGAACCGCCGCGTGACCCTGGTGGCGATGCAGTAGTACCGACTCCAGCGATGACTCGACGCCCGGGCTTCGGCCCGGGCGTTTTTTTTGGAATCTCTCGACCGACGTTGTGAGCCTGTGCTACGTTTCACCGTGCGCCGAGAACACCGGATGGAGGCCAGATGGAACACTCGAAGCCCGTGAGCTCGAAGCTGCTGCCGGCGAACGCGTACCGAAAACTGAACCCCGGCGAGGTTTATGATCCGGTCGTCGGCCCGGACGATCTGCGACCCGAGGTCACCATGTGGTCGATCGGCGTCGGAGTGGCGATGGTCGTCGTGTTCACGGCTGCCGCGTCCTACATGGCGCTGCGAGCCGGCAACGCCATCGAAGCTTCGATCCCGATCGCCATCCTCGCGATCTTCTTCGGCAAGCTCCGGGTGCCCTCGAGCACGATCCTCGAGAACGTCATGGTCCAGAGCGTCGGCCAGGCGGCGGGCGTGGTTGCCGCGGGTGCGACCTTCGTGGTGCCGGCGCTCTACATCAACCAGCTCGACATCCGGTGGTGGCAGATCTTCCTTGCCTGCTTCATCGGCGGGTCGCTGGGCGTGGTGCTGATCATTCCCTTGCGCAGGTACTTCGTGCAGGAACTTCACGGCGAGCTGCCCTACCCCGAGGCGACCGCCATCAACAACATCCTCATCACGGGCGAAAGCTCGGCCGGCGGCGCCGGGAAGATCCTGCTCATCTCGTTCGTGCTCGGAGCACTGTTCGATTTCTCGATCGAAGCCCTCCACCTGTGGAACGCCAACCTGTCCAGTTCGACCCTGCTCGGGGGTGTCGGCGACGGGATCCGGCTCGAGATCCAGCTGACCGCCATTGCAGCCCTTTTCGGACTCGGTTACATCATCGGCATCCGCTACGCGTCGATCATTGCGGCGGGGTCGGTTCTGGCGATGGTGGTCATGGTGCCGCTGATCTATCTTTTCGGCCGTCACCTCGCCGAGTTCTCGTTTGCCGGGAAGAGCTTCGAGATCGCGGAGATGAGTGCGGTCGCGATATTCGGGGCGTTCGTCAAACCGATCGGTATCGGTGCGATCGCTGTTTCGGGAATCATCGGCATCCTGAGGATGTGGAAGATCGTCGCCTCATCGGTGACGCTGGGTTTCAAGGGGTTCTCAAAGGAGATGCACGCGAGCGCCGACGCAACCGAACGGACGCAGCGCGACATGGCGCCCAAGAACGTCCTGTTGATTACCCTCGCGGCCACCCTCGGCATGGGGGCTCTCTTCTTCATCGTCGCGATGATCACCCCCGGAGCCGGGGGAGCGGCCGCCTACGGTTTCGTCGCCAGCTTCAAGTTCGGTCTGGTCGGGATGGTCGTCGGTTTCTTCCTCTCCTTTCTGTTCACGCCGGTCGCGGCCCAGGCGATCGCGATCGTCGGCGTCAACCCGGTGTCCGGCATGACCCTCATCACGGTGGTGTTGGCGATCGGCTGCATGATCCTGGTCGGCCTCGCGGGCACGGCCGGGATGATCGTGGCCCTCATCATCGGCATCGCCGTGTGCACCGCGCTGTCGACATCCGGGGCGCTGATCACCGACTTCAAGATCGGCTACTGGCTCGGCAGCACGCCTCGCAACCAGGAAAAGTGGAAGTTTCTCGGCATGTTCGTCGCGGCCCTCGTGGTCGCTGCGGTGATCCCGATCATGGACAACGCCTACGGCTTCCTCATCACCGACCCCGAGACCGGTCTCCTGGTGTCGAACGAGCAGGCCCTGCCGGCCCCACAGGCGAACATGATCGCGGCGGTGTCGCGTGGACTGATGGACAACCCCGCCAATCAGCCCTGGCTGCTCTACGGGCTCGGCGGTGCGGTGGCGGTCATGCTGTGGATGGCGGGGATCCCGATGCTCGCCTTCGCCCTCGGGATGTATCTGCCGATTTCGATCAACATGGCGGTTCTCGCCGGGGCCGCCGTCGCCTGGATCGTGGGTCGGACGGGCGGCAGCGAGAAGGTCCGCGAGGCGCGGACCGAACAGGGGACGCTGATCGCCTCCGGGCTCATGGCGGGCGCCGCCATCTTCGGCGTGATCACCGCGATCCTCCGCACCCCGGATGTCGGCGCGCCGATCCGGTTTCTGAGCTTCGGGGTGGACTTTGCCCTGGAGGATGGCGTGCTCCGAGAAACGGCCGCGCATTGGTACGAGGGTTTTCAGGGCCAGATGATCGGACTCGTGATGCTCCTGCTGCTGGGGCTCGCCTGTTACCTGCTCGCCCGCCTCGGCGCCCGCTGGCTGCTCGAAGGGCAACAGAACGGGGAATGATCGAAATGGACTCTGCGCTATGCGCAGAACCCCGCGAGCAAACGAAAGGGAGGGGATAAACCCCTCCCTTACGGCTCTTATTGGTCGTGTCCGTTTCTGAGCATCGTAGGGGCGGGGTTTATCCCCGCCCGCCCGATCTCAAGCCTCAAGCCTTTCAGTCGAGCGTGATCACCGCGTCGCCGACGCCTACCGACACCTCGATGTGGAACTCTCCGTCACCTTCCCACGTCGCGGAGTGGCCGACGAATCCGCCGCTCGCGATCCTCTCGCCGCGGATGGTGAGGCGGGCGTCTCCCACCCCACCGGCCCCCTCCGCAGAGGCGTAGGCGGCCGCGAGCGCCCGCACGACGGCGGTGCCGACGCCGAGGTCGATGGAGATATCACCCTTCCCGACTTCAACCCGGACCTCGCCGACCCCCGAGTCGATCTCGACGCCGGAGTCGGCGCCGCGGATGTCGATGTCGCCGACCCCGTGGTTCAACTCGAGCGCGACGGCGGCAGGAATCGTGATGCTCCAGTTCTCCTCGAACCGGCGGTCGTCGTCCGCTTCGGGTTTGATGGTGAGTTCGAGACGGTCACGTTTGATTTCGGTGCTCAACGTGGCGGCCTCGACCTCCTGCTCGGCTCTCCGTTTGGACGAAAAAATACCGCCGCGTCGGGGGGTCAGGACGACCTCCACGGCGATCTCCGCGGCTCCGGGGACAGTCAGGATCTCAACGTCGCCGATACCGCTGTCGAGCACCAGCCGGCTGATCGAATCGGCATTCACCGAGCGGGTCAACGTGCGTGTATCGGCGGCATCCGCGGTGGCGACACCCGCCGAGATCAGCAGGACGAGGAGAATCGGGCACCTTTTCATGGTTGGCTCCTTTGCGGCCGTTCACGACGGCTCACCGGGAGAAACGCGATCCGCCGGAAAAGGTTCGCCGTCCTCACTCCCGCATATCGGCAATGCTGAGCACGATCTCAGCCGAGGCCGTTTCGACGTCGAAGGTCGGTCCGTCACCGGACAGACGGAGGGTGCTGCCATCCCCCACGACCTCGCCCGGGTATTCGCTGGTGATGCTGCCGGTGGTTGTGGTCAACGTGCCCTGAGGGTTCACGCCCTGCGGAACCGCGAGCTGGACTCGGCCCGATGATGACCTGATCCTGATCGTAGAATCCCGGGCGAGACGATCCCACGTGATGGAGACCTTGCCGGTGGACGTGCTCGCATCGACCGAGCCGGAGAGGTTCTCCAACCAGATCTTGCCGGACGCCGTACTTACCTTCGCCTCCTGGGCGCCCCCGATCAGTCGGACGTCGCCGGACGAGGTACCTGCGGAGAAAGCCTCCAACGGCCGGATGACCTCGATGTTGATGTCGCCGTCGGCGCCGTCGATCCGGAGGGATGCAGCTGCGCCCGTCAGTGTGATGTCGCCGGTCATCGATCGCAGCCGGAGTGGGCGGGCGTCAGGGAAGTCCCCGCGAATCTGGAGGCTGCCCTTGGTCGTGGTGAGATCCGGGATGATGCCCCCGGGAACCAGCAGACCGAGCCGCGCGCGAGCCGACAGGCGCCCGAACCAGAGAAACCCCGATTTGCCGGGGTTGACGGAGATGTGCAGCGCGTTCTCTGCATCGGTGAACGACGGCGTGTGGTCGTCGATCCAGTTCTGGCCCTTCTCGTCGCCGGTGCCGCTGATGTGGAGTTGAACCTGCGCCTCGATCTGGCTCACATCGCCGGTCCGTAGTGTGACGTCGAGGTCTGCGGCGTCAACTACCAGGGTCTTGCCCTCTGCGAACGGAAAACGCTCGGTGAGGTCGAGGTCCTTTTGCGCGGTCGATCCGGTTCTCGCACAGGCCACGGCGAGGACGGCGACCAGGAGGTTCTTCAGCAGCGATCTGGAGAGCATTCGGGATCCTTTCATGTGGTTGGAAACTGCAGGATGTCGGCGGGCCGCACCCCTGGCGGCGGGAGAAGGGGTGATGCGTCGAGGCGCGGGTTGGCGTTTGCGGCAAACGCGCGCCGCGCGAACTCGGAATCGAGCGATCCGAGAAAGAGGCGCAGGCGGCGAATGACTGCACGTGCGCTGGATGGGCTGCACGCGACCGATCGCGCGAGGGCCGTGATCGACGGCTCGTCGCCGTCCAGTTCGAGAACCGAAAAAACGAGGGCGGCGCCCCAGATGTCGGGAACCTGCGGTCGCGCTGCGTGGTGGTCGAGATAGGCGCGCCACAGCCGGCGGGCGGCAAGGGCGACGATCTCCTCCAGTTCGTTGACGGCGATGCAGCGCATTACGGACTCGTCGACTTCGGCCGCACTCCCATCGACGGCGACGAGGCCCTGGCGCCACGACGCGGCGAGGTCCTTTTTCGCCTGCGTCCGTCGACGGGCGCTGGTAAGCGCCTGGTGGGCCTCGGAAAGGACGCCGGAGGCCGGGTGTTGATCAATGCCCTGTCGCAGGACATCGTCGGCCTCCGCCCAGCGCCCCGTGGAGGCCAGGAGGTTCGACCTCATGCCGAAAAGGAAGACCTGAAAATCGGCGGGCATTCGGTTGTCGATCGGGACCTCGTCGAGGATGTCCAGGGCCTCGGGATGCCGGCCCTGTTCGGAGAGGGTGACGGCCAGCTGAACCGGGAGGTGGACCGCCTCCGGGAAGAGCCGCCAGCCCATGCGAAGGAACTCCTCTGCGCCCTCGAGATCGCCCAGAGATTCCAAAGCGTTGGCGGTCAGGTGGCACGCGTGCGGGCTCGGTTCGAGCTCCCACGACAGCGACGCCGGCGGGAAGGCGCGTTCGGCGAGACCCATCGCGAGGAGTGCCTGGGCCTTCCAGATCAGCAGGGCCGGCCGGTGCTTCGAAATATCCTCCAAACCGTCGAGTTGGCGATCGACCTCGGCGACGATTTTTCGATGCTCGCGCGTCTGGCTCCATTTGACGCACCGCCGCAGCGCGCGTTCGACGCGCGCCGTGGAGTCGCCCGTGCCATCTCCCGTTGTCCGCCCCATACGCAGATGCTAGCACGGGGGAAAATACCGGCCACTGCGATGTCGACTTCAAGTCTGCCAGGCCGGGCGGGCTGAAAAAGGGTGGTCGGATGCCTGTGGCCCGAAAAACGGGGCGGTCCGCAGACCGCCCCCACCGAACCTCCTGAACACGTGGGGTTACGGTTTCCTGGCCGGGTGGGATGGACCAGGTTGTTGTTCGGGCGATTCGGATTCCGGTTCGATTCGACGTGGCGTTTGCCGGCGGGCTCCGGAACCCGGCGTGCTCGAGCCGGGCTCCGCACGGGTGGTTCGCGCGGCGGTTTGCCGGGAGCCGGGCGCGTCTCCGGTGAGCCGCCCCGTTGCGCCGGAGGCGGATGGTGCGGGCGAACGCCGCAACCGGTCGGCTGCGGGTTCACTCCGCGCCGTCACGGGATTCACGGATCCGGCAGGGACGCCCGCAGCGGCGCCGCGTGAGGCGTCCGGGGAGGAGTGGGAACCGGTCGCAACGGGCGCGCGGCCGACCGAGCCGGGCCGGGCCGACCCCTGTGATCGGCCGTCACGCCACGAACCGACCGGCGGCCCCTCGACACCGGAGCCTTGCATCTGGCTGCCGGTCGTGTGCCCGGCCACCGATTCGGGCCGGTCGTCGGCTCGCCTTTCGGCCGCCGCGTTCGAGCCTCGGAGTTCGGACCGGTCGGCGGTACTGGATCTGCCGCCTGCCGCCGGGCGGCGGTCAGACGAGGTATCGCGCATTTCAATGTGGGGTGAGGTTGCAGCCGGCGATGAGGACGCACCGGCGCGGACCAGAGGCTGACGGCGCTCCAAAGCCGCGGGGGCCAGGGCCACAGCGGCGGTCCGGGAGGCGTGGCGTTCGATGCTGGCAGCCACTCCTTCGGGTCGTGCGACTGTGATCTGCCGACCGTTCATGGTGGTTGTCCGCTGCGAAAGGCGAGCCTCGGGCACCTCGACACCTCCGCGCCGCCGGACTTCAGCCGCTGTGGGCGGGGCTGCGTGGTCCTGGACCCGGGTCCGGGAAGCGACGGTGTGGCGAACGGCGTAATTGGAGACGTTGTCCGAGCCGAGATGGTGCCAGTCGACGTAGGTCGCGTAGCGGGCGTCGTTCCAGCCGTCCCGGTAACCGTCGCGATAGCCGTGGGAATAGCCGCGGGCTGCGTGGCTCCACCCCCACGGCGGACGGGCATACCACCCGACGTAGCCGCCGCTTCGCACCCACACGACGTTTGCGCACGTGTAGGTATAGCCGGGGACCCAGACCCACCCGAAATCGGCCAGAGCCCAGGTGCCGTAGTGGTGGGGGATATAACCCCAGGGCTCATACGCGACCCAGGTCCAACCGATGGTGGTGTACACCCACCGCCCGTAGGTGTAGGGCCGCCATCCAACCGAGACCCACGGCCGCCACACCGTGCCGAGCCCACCGATCTGGACCCACTCGCCGTAGCCGGAGAGGGCGAGGTTGTAGTCCATCGACCAGGAGGGGTTTGCCCAGTCGCTCGTGTAGGGTCCCCAGTCGCCGATGCCGACCGAGACACCGAACCCGCTGGTTGCGATGGAAACCCCGAAGGAACCGGCTTGGGCGGGCGTGGTCACGGTGACCAGGGTGACCAGGACCGAGGTCAACATCGCGATTCTGAGGTGACTTCTCATGGCTGCCTCCCCGACGGCAGTCCTGCCGTCGTGGGAGGGAGGAGCAACCGCCGTGCCAAGAGAGGCGTCGTTACGGAAGAACGTGCAGGATCAGCGAATCGAGGGTGGGGCAGGGTGGGGGTGGGGTCCACAGATCGTCCGGGCGCGGCGTCGAGTGTCCTCGCGAGAGGACGGTCAAGGGTTCTCGACCCGGTTGGACGGCGCCCCCGGTCGGCGGACGAATCGTCAGTCTTCCTTGGACCAGGGTGGTTTGACCGGGTAGAGCGAAGCGCAGGGCTGGAGCGTCGGCGCCTCTCCGCCTCGGCACACGGCGTATTCAGCCCCGGCCCAGATGGCGGCCCCGGCCGCATCGCCGGCCTTGTTGACGGCGTAGAACTTGACGTCGAACGTCGGTCGGCCCTGGGCGTCCAGGAGGGAGGCGACGCGCGTCGCCCGCACCAGGCGGTCCAACGCTCCGAGACACGCTTCCCTCGGCGTCGCACCGCCCCGCATCAACTCGACGACGGTGTGCGCGCCGGCGATCTGGATCACCGACTCGCCGCGCCCAGTCGACCCGGCCGCACCCACCTCGTTGTCGACATAGAGCCCGGCGCCAATGATCGGGGAGTCGCCGACCCGGCCGGGAATCTTGAAAAACAGCCCCGAGGTCGTGGTGGTGCCACCCAGATCGCCTTCGGCGTTGACCGCGCACAGGTTGATCGTGCCAGTCGGCGGGACCGGTCCGAACTCCTTGATGTACCACTGGACGTCGGGGTCGTCGATCAGATTCGGGGGCGCCTCCCAATCATCGACCGCCGACATCTGACCCTTCCAGTACAACCAGATCTTGCGCGACCGTTCGGTGAGAAGGTCCTCGGTCGGGAAACCGAGAGACGCCGCGAATCGCGCGGCTCCCTCACCCACCAGCAACACGCGGGTCGTGCGCCGCATCACCTCGAGCGCCACCTGCGCCGGGTGTTTGAAGCCTTCGAGGGCGGCGACCGCGCCGGCGCGCATGGTGGGGCCGTCCATGCAGCAGGCGTCGAGCTGGACCACGCCTTCGGAGTTGGGGAGCCCGCCGTAGCCGACCGTCACATCCTCCGGATCCTCCTCGACAATCGCCACCCCGTGGACTGCAGCATCCACCGGGGCAGCACCGGTCTCCATGCTGCGCACAGCTCGGCCCACCGCCTCGAGTCCGTTCTTCGAGGACACCGCAACTGCGCGTCGTCCGTCCCCGGTGGACCGGGTGGCGGACGCACGTGGGGCGACAGCGGCGCCGACCACGGCGGCGGTGCCGATCGCCAGGGCCTCGCGCCGGGTGAGTCCGTGAATTTCTTCCTGGGGTGGGTTCGCGGGGTGTGTGGTTTCTGCCATGGAGTTCATGGTGGCGGCCCACCGCCGGCGTGTCAAGAACCCGCCCTTCGGGAGAAACCGGTCAGACGGTTGCCGCAATGGCACAGATCGTTCGGTCGTTGGGGATCCGCCGTGGAGGAGGGTTCCGCGCATTCCCGGTACGGGAGTTGCATCTGAATACCGCTCGATGGCTTTGGCGAATCGAGATCGGTTGTTCTACGATGATCCCAGGGTTGGCGTGTGAAAGGCGGAGACTGAACATGAGGCGACGCGGTCACGTGGTTTCGGTGGTGATCGTCGCCACCGTCCTGATCGCCGGCTGCAACTCACACGGCGGGCAGCCGGCAGACCCTGCCGGAGACGACATGCAGATGCTGCGCGAGAGCATGGTGAGCCAGCAGATCGAGGCCCGGGGGATCAAGGACCCATTGGTGCTCGAAAGCATGCGGACGGTACCGCGCCACCTCTTCGTGCCTGAAAACGGCCGGGACGGTGCCTACCAGGACTCGCCGTTGCCGATCGGTGATTCCCAGACCATCTCGCAGCCCTACATCGTCGCGTTGATGACGGAGCTGCTCGAGGTGCGACCGGGTTCCAGAGTGCTCGAGATCGGGACCGGGTCCGGCTACCAGGCGGCGGTGCTCGCGGCCATGGGGGTCGAAGTGTACTCCATCGAGATTCGCACCCGCCTGTGCGAAAAAGCGCGCGAGACCCTCACGGAGCTCGATTTCACGTCGGTCGAGGTGCGGTGCGGCGATGGGTATGGCGGGTGGCCGGACGAGGCCCCCTTCGACGGCATCATCGTCACGGCAGCTCCCGAGCTCGTGCCGGGCCCGCTGCTCGAGCAACTGGCCCCGGGTGCCAACATGGTGATCCCGGTGGGAGACTTCTATCAGGAGTTGAAGGTCATCACGAGAAAAGACGGCGGCTTTGAAGAACGGGCCGTCATCCCCGTACGGTTCGTGCCGATGACAGGTGAAGTCGAACGCCACGGTGGCCCGTAGGGAGGTCCGCTCCCGGCTGGTGACTCACTCCGGATTCAATAAAATCCGAAATCCGAAATCCGAAATCCGAAATTTCCGCGATTGTTCTATAGTGTCCGCCTCGAAGGAGGGCCGATGTGCGGCATTGTCGGCGTAATCAGCAGGGGTGGTAGGTCGGTTGTCTCCGATCTCGGCAACGGCGCCCACTTTCTTCAGCACCGAGGGCCCGCCTACGCCGGGCTCTTCGTCTTCGACCCCGTTCATCGCCACGCCGCCATCGAAAAGGGCGAGGGTCTGGCCGACGACATCTTCAAATCCGTCGGCCACCTGACGGGGGACGTCGGTATCGCCCATACCCGGTACAAGACGCACGGTGGGGGAGGGATCGACAACGCCCAGCCGTTCTTCGATCCGTTCACCGCGATGGCCATCGCCCACAACGGCCACATCACCAACGTTCACCAGGTCGATGCCGAACTCACGGCTCGAGGTCAGGCACTTGCATCGAGTTGCGACGCCGACGCATTGCTTCGAGTGATGTGCCTCTGGGTCGAACACTTCAGGCGTCTTGATCCGTCGAGCGACGAGCGCGAACACGTTTTCCAGGCAATCGCCGAGGTTCAGCGGCGGGTGACCGGCGCCTACTCCACTGTGCTCGCGACGCCGACCGGGCTCTACGCCTTTCGGGACCCTCACGGCTTCCGTCCGATGGTGCTCGGGCGGCGTTCGCGCAAGGGCCGTGAGGGCATCATGATCGCCTCCGAAACCCTCGCCCTGGAGCAGAACGGATTTGCGGTCGAAGAACACGTGCCGCATGGCGCGGCGCTGTATATCGACCGCGACCTGAACATCGACAAACGAACGCTGGTCCAGAAGGACCCCCGGCCGTGCGCCTTCGAGCTGATCTACTTCGCCGACGTCGAGTCGAAGATGTTCGGCGACAGCATCCGCAGCTTCCGCTGGCGGGCGGGACGCACGCTGGCCATGCACCTCATCGAAACGGCCCCCGAGATCATCCCCGAGATCGATCTGGTCGTGCCCATCCCGCACTCTCCGATCCCGGGCGCCGAGGCCTTTGCCCAGAAGCTCGAGAAAGAGGTGGACTCGGCGGCCCTGCAGTACGCCACGCCGGTTTCGAAGTACCGTTTCGGCGGCCGCATCTTCATGGAGGAGACCCAGGAGGCGAGGGACGAGGCCGCCATGCTCGATTTCAGAGTCGACGCCAAGGCGGTCGAGGGAAAGAATATCTTCGTGGTCGACGACAGCATCGTCCGCGGAACCAACGCGACCCGGATCGTGCGCGCCTTCCGTGCCGCGGGCGCCAAGAAGATCTTCTTCGGCACCCTGTGGCCGATGGTGATCGACTCGTGTTTCCAGGGCATCAACACCCCGACCCAGAAGGAACTCATCGGCGCGCGCTTCAACGGCGACACCGACGAGGTCCGGTCGGAGCTCGGGGTCGATGCGCTGTTTTACATGCCCGAAGATGTTTTTGTCGCCAACGTCATCAAGGGCGCGGCGGCCTGCATGGCCTGCACCAACGGCAAGCGGGCCGTCAAGTTCGAACACTCCGGCACCGTCCTGCCTCCAGCCTAACCGTTAAACGTTTTAACGTTCTAACGTTCTAACGTTTCAACGCTGGAGCCCGAGCTCGGCGCGGCAGGCCTCCAGGACCCGGTCGTGGATGGCGCCGTTGGTGCACACGATACCGCGGCCGTTGCCGAGGAGGCGCCCCTTCGAAAAATCGAGGTCCGCTCCGTCGAGGTCGCTGACCCGGCCACCGGCCTCCGTCACCACGAGGGACCCGGCGGCGTGGTCCCACACCTTTTCCCGGTAGGACGCGTCGCGCGGAAGCCGCAGGTAGATCGAGGCCTCGCCTCGGGCGACCACCGCGTATTTGCACTGGCTGTCGATCCGGTAGGGTGCGGCGGTAATGCCGAGACGGCGAGCGATCCCGGCCTGGACCGAGTGCGCTGCGTGGGCCGCCTCCACCGATTCACACACAACGGCCTTCGACACCTCGGTGATGCCATCGACGTGTACCGGCTGGTGGCGATCGGCGCCGATCGGGCGTTCGAGTGTGCCGCCGCCGACGACAGCTGAAAAGAGGGATCCCTTCGTCCGAGAGCCGGGAGCCGGCAGATTCGGGCACCCGAGGGCGCCGACGACGACGTTGCCGTCGTCCACCAACGCCAGGGCGACCGCATATTGGTCCCCCCGGAGAAAGCCCTTGGTGCCGTCGATGGGGTCGAGGACCCAGTACCGGCGGTCGCCGCCGTCATGGCCTCCGCGATCCAGCGCCGCAACCATGTCCTCGAGGGTGATCCCCGGAATCTGCAGGCGAACCTGGTCGAGCACCCGCTGCGCCATGGCCGGTTCGTCCACCAGAGCAGCCGAGTCCTCCTCGGCGAGCAGGGCGTCGTGAGGGAAGGCCTCGCCGAGGCGGCGGCTGACCACGATCTGGGCCGCCAGGTCGGCGATGGTCACCGGCGAGCGGTCACCTTTGGTCAGGGCGTCTCCGGCCGCGACGATCTCCTCCTGCACCCGGCTGGTCAGCGTGCAGACCTCGGCGACGATCGTCGCTGCCGCTGCGTGTTCAGTCTCGTACATCGACCCTCCAGAGGGGCGAGTGTAGCAGCCGCGAGCCCCCCGCCAATTTCGGATTTCGGATTTCAGATTTCGGATTTTCCACCCAGCCTCCCACCGATTGAGCAAACGGGGGTCTTCAGAAGAGTGCGATCACCCACCACCCCCCGGCAGCCGGGATCCGGGTTCGCCTTGGACTGCGCCGAGACAAGCAGCCCGCCCCGCACGCGCGGGGCGGAGCTCGCGTGCGAATGGCGTTCTGGAATCTTCGCGAAAATCCGGTAGGCTGCATGGTGGGTGCAAGGGGAGCCGTAACATCCGAAATTCCACGTTTGACTGGCGGATCTACGCCGACGCGACCTGCGCCGGGCTGTCGGTGCTGATACCTCTGCCGCTGATCGACATGGTCTTCGAGACCGTCTTCAGACGGCGAATCCCCGGGACCATTGCCCGGGCGCGGCGCCGAGAGGTGGCGCTCCCGGTGCGCCGCCGGCTCGGTCGTGGAGTCGAGAGTGCGGTGTCGATGCAGGGCTGCCTCAAGCTCGTCTTTGTCGGAGTTCGTTACGTGCTGCGGAGGATCTGGCGCAAGGTCATCTACATCTTCTCCATCAAGGATTCGGCGACCGCCCTGAGCGAGTATTGGCACCGCGCGTACCTGATCGATCATATGGTTCGTGCCGGCCACCTCGAAGAGGACGTCGACACCGATCTCGCGGTGGAGGTCTTCAACCGGACTCTCCGCGAGGCCGACCTCAGCCCTCTGATGGGTCTGGCGAGGCAGACAGTGGCGAACGCCCACCACGTTCTTCGCATCCTGACCCGGGCGAGAAGGCTCGGCGCGGCCGAGGTCGCTCGCTCGCTCGGCGATGTTCTGGCCTCGCACTGGAAGGGCGCGGAGGCGTCGCTGGTGGGTGTCGGCGAGGACTACAACAGGCGATACGTGCTCGAGCTCGAGGCACGCGCCGCTGCCGGCCGCCTGTCCGGAATCGTCCGGCGACGCCGTTGATAACGGTGGTCGGCAAGTCGGTTACCATGGCCCTTCGATGCGAAGTACCAATCTCGGATTGACACTTGGGTTGGCCGCGGCACTGGCTGCGTCGGGAGCGTGCGACCGCCGCCCCGCCGAGGTGCGATTCGTCGATCTCGTCGCCGAACAGAAGCTCATGGTCGACGGTCGCCGGCTCCGCCCTGAGGAGATCGTTGCGGTGGACGAGACCTGGGTGTCGGTGACCCTGGCGGCGGGTTCCGAGGTCCGCGCCGAAATGGCGCTGGACGACGATCCGACCCTGACCCTCGCCGGGAGCCTCGAATGCACCGAGGCGGCCGACGGTCCGCCGGCGGGCGCTCTCGAAGGCTCGGTTCGCGCCTCGAGGGGGCGCGAGGTCGGATTGAACATCACGTTCGACGCGACGGACGGTTGGTGGCGGCGGGTGATCGAGCTCGATGGTCTCGGAGATTCCCGGACCGAGCTCGCGCTGCGGGTCGTGGTCCCTGCCGGGTGCGTCGTACACGTGAGCGAAGCCACCATCCGCCACCTGCGCAGGGCCCCGGCGCAGGACCGAGCGCAACGGTCCCAGATCCTGCTGATCTCGGTCGACACTCTGCGGCGTGACGGGGTTGGCGGCGGAGCGACACCCAACCTCGACCGGCTCGCGGCGGAGTCCGAGCAGTGGACGACGGCCTACGCGGCGGCAAGCTGGACCAAACCGTCGCACGCCTCGCTGTTGACCGGCTACCACCCGGAGACTCACCGGGCGATTCAACTCGACCAGGGAATGGATGCGGCGGTGCCGACCCTCGCGGAGCGTTTCAGGGAAGCCGGTTTCGCCACCGCAGCGGTGGTTTTCGACTGCACCTGGATGAGCCCGAGGTGGGGATTCGGCAAGGGTTTTGACGCGTACCGGGTCACCCAGTGGCGGGCCGGCCGGCAGGCGCGGGCGGCGGCCGAATGGGTCCTCGACCACCGGGACCGGGATTTCTTCTTTTTCCTCCACACCTTCGAGCCCCACTCGGACTTCGCCGTCCTGCCCTACGAGGCGCCCGGGCTCAGCCGGCGGACGATTGCCGCGGAATTCGACGTGCGCGGGTTCGGGTGCCGGGCCGGCCTCTGCGGATCGAGGTTTCTCAATGCCCTGTCCGAAGGCGAGGTGCCGAGGCGGGCGAAGGACGCCACGATCCTCCGTGCGACCTACGACCGGGGGATCGGCTACCTCGATGCGGCTCTCGGAGAGCTCTTCGACGGTCTCCGCCAGAGCGGCGTCTGGGACGATCTGCTGGTGGTGGTGACGAGCGACCACGGCGAGGAGTTCGCCGAGCACGGGGGATTCGGCCACAGCGCCCTGTACGACGAGATCCTGCGGGTGCCGCTGATCATCAAGTGGCCGCGGGGCGAGCGCGCCGGAGCTGTCGCTTCCGACCCCTGTTCGGGAGTGGACATCGCGCCGACCCTGCTCGGTCACGCGGGTCTGCCGACCGCGGGCTTGCCGGGCTCCCACGTTCACAGCAGAGACCCGGCGGCCCCGGTTTTTGCCGGGACGCTCGAACTCGCGGTGGTGTGGGGTGGGTTCAAGGGTGTTTTCGGCGGCGCCCGACCGGACCGGTTGTACGACCTGCGCGAAGACCCCGACGAGCTTTTCGATCTGGCCGGTCAACGGCCCGAGGTCCTCGAAGAGCTGCGCCTCATCCTGGCCGAGCAGCGCCGTGAGGCCCGGGCGATCTACCGGACGTTCGGGTCGGACGGCGACCCGGGTCGGGTGGAGTTGAGCGAGCGGGACCGCGAACGGCTGAAGGCGTTCGGCTACCTCCGCTAGCCCGCAGCCTACACTCTGTGAGACAAGCGGGCTCGGCGCCTACTCGAGGTATCCCAGGGCGCGCAGCTCCTCCTCTTTGGCCTGAGCAGCTGCCAGCTCCTCGTCGAACCGCATCAGCTGCCCGGTCGCCGCCATCCACCGGTCGAGGGCCGCCGCCAGAGGTCCGGCGGCGAAGTGTCCGGGCGAGTAGAGGTCGTCCTGTTCGAGCGGATCAGCGGCCACGTCGAAGAGGGTGGCGCTGCCTCCGGCTCCGTCCAGGATCAGATGGAACGCG
Source organism: Candidatus Sulfomarinibacteraceae bacterium (assembly GCA_963823345.1). Classification (GTDB taxonomy): domain Bacteria; phylum Acidobacteriota; class Thermoanaerobaculia; order Thermoanaerobaculales; family Sulfomarinibacteraceae; genus Sulfomarinibacter. Next base: position 133,732 of record CAWGLE010000022.1, on the reverse strand, counting down.
GTGTCGGCGACGGCGCGATATCGGCCCTGGTAGGCAAAGGCGAACCGGTCGCTCGGCTCGCCGCCCTCGATCAACGGGCGGAGGCTCGTGCCTTCGAGGCCCAAGTCCGCCGCGTCCACTCCGAGGTAGTCGAGCAGGGTCGGCACGAGGTCGAGGTTCTCCACCGCTGCATCGGACCGGCGCCCTCCCGCGACACCGGGTACCCAGAGAATCATCGGCACGTGGCTCAGGTTGGCCCAGATCCCTCGGCAGTGCTTGATGTGTCCGTGCTCGAGGAACTCCTCGCCATGGTCGGAGACCAGCACCACGATTGTCCTCTCGAGGAGGCCCCGGTCCTGCAGCTTCTTGATCAACCTCTGGAAGACGTTGTCGAAGGAGCGGATCTCGTCGTCGTAGAGGTCGACGAGGTGCTGGATGTCATTCGCTTTGAGGTCGAACGCCGGCCCGTCCTCATACAGCATCTCCCCGATCGGGGTGGGGTCGCCGTCGCGGATGAAGTCGAATCCCTCGTACTCGCCGGCGAACTGTTTCGTGTAGTTCCCGGGCGGGTCGTACGGCGAGTGCGGCTCCATGTAGTGCGCGTACAGGAGGAACGGTTCCTCGACCCGGTCCAGCTCGGCGAACACCTTGGCGCTGAGGCAGCCGCCGTGGAGCCACATGCAGCCCTCCACGAAAGTGTCGAAACCGCGGTCGAACCCGGCGCTCGGGTTGTACTCGGTCGGGGTGGCACGGACGATCGGGCTCGCCGATACCGCAACTGTCGAGTAGCCGTGTTCGCGGAGGATGCCCTGGATCGTCGGCACGCCTTCCGGCAGGCCCATTTCGCCCCGACCCAGGTTGACGAAGATGGCAGGGTAGCGCGAGGTGAGAAGTGAGTTGACCGAGGGAAAGGTGCAGCTGGCCTGGGACCAGGCCCAATCGAAGACGATGCCGTCGGCCGCGAACCGATCGATGAACGGCGTGGTCGGGCGATCGTAGCCGTAGGTGCTCATGTGGTCGGCGCGAAGCGTGTCCACCATCACGATGATCACATTCAGTGGGGGCCTCTCGAGTGGTGTTTGTTGTGGTTGTACTCCGCAGCCGACCACGACAATGAATATCGAGAGCAATCTCGCGGAACGACTCATCGAGGCAATGTAGCACGGGGACGCAAGGCCGATGGCGGCGAGAATAGGAGGAGATGCCTGCGCCTCGCTCGGTGCCATCTGGCAATTGCCGGAGTTGGCCGGCAAGGTGCGGCTCAACGTGTTGGTCATGCTGACGCCGCAGTTTCACTCGGTCGGGGCGCACAGCTTTTCGAACGAGTACGTGCGGCCGTACGGCGGACTCATCATCCGCACCGATCCCGTGGTCGTCGATGCGACCGGTGCCCGCATCATTGCAGCCAAGCACGAGCTCTATTTCGGGCCGGGGCAACCAATCACCCCGACGCCACGCCACATCGAGATCGCCGGGAGCCGGTATGGTTTGGCCGTGAACGACCCCGATCGAATCGACCTCGTTCGCCTCGGTTGGACTGACGGCGCTCTGATCTGATTTCATAGTCGCCTGGAGATCTCGTCTCGCTTCGTCGAAAGTTGGACTGCCGTGCCGCGCCAGGTCAAATTCCGGTCCGGTATCACCGCCATTCTCGCGGTCGTAAACAATTGCACACTTGAGCGTTAGTGGGTGCAGCGTCCGGCATCGACCGGATCTCGGATATGATGCGCCGACGACTGGAGGTGAGGGTGGCGGAAGCGGGCCTCAAGATTCTGATGGTGACGAGCGAGGTCGTCCCGTTTGCCAAGGCGGGGGGGCTGGGCGACATGGTGGGCGCGCTGGCAAGCGAGCTCCACCGACAAGGACACGACGTCCGGATCGTGCTGCCGCGTTATTACTCGGTGGATATCGAACGGTTGCGGCGGATGGGCGGACCGTTGGGAATCCCGCTGGGACTGCGCGAAGAGTGGGCGGCGGTGTACGTCAGCCGGCTTTCCGACGCCGACGTGCCGGTGTATTTTCTCGATCACCAGGAACTGTACGGGCGAGACGGCATCTACGGCTCCAGGGTCGAACCGTCCTTCCACGACAACCTGCGCCGCTTCGCCCTGCTGAGCCGCGGCGCGTTCCAGCTTTGTCTGACGCTCGACTGGATTCCCGAGGTCATGCACGTCCACGACTGGCCCGCCGCCATCGTCCCGGTGTGTCTGTACGGACGTGAATCCGCAGGTCGGTTTGCCGCCACCGCGTCGGTCTTGACCATCCACAATCTGGGTCACCAGGGGGTCTTCCCGAAAGCGGACTTCCGGCACCTGCCGCTGCCGGCGGAGTACTTCGAGTCCGCGGGCTTCGCGGATGGCGACAATCTCAACCTGCTGCAGGCGGGCCTGGTCAACGCCGACATCTTGACGACGGTATCAACCACCTACGCCGAGGAGATCCAGACCGCGGAGTTCGGCTGGGGTCTGGACGAGCTGTTGCGCCGACGCGCGTCCGATCTGTTCGGAGTGCTTAACGGCATGGACTACGAAATCTGGGACCCCGAGACCGACCTCTTGATCCCGGCAAACTACTCGCACCGGAATCTGGCCGGCAAGGCGCGCAACAAGGCGGCGCTGCAGGAGACCCTGGGCCTCGAGGTGGATCCAGACGTTCCGGTGTTTGCCATGATCAGCCGGCTGGTGGAACAGAAGGGTTTTGGCGAGCTCTGCGGCCCGACCCACGGCAGCCTGTATTCCATCTGCCACGACCTCGATCTGCAGTTCGTGATCCTCGGCACCGGCGAGGCGTGGTGCGAAAAAGAGCTGACGGTGTTGGCGGGCAAGCTCCCCAACCTGAGCGTCAACCTCGAGTTCAACGACGCTCTCGCCCACCTGATCGAGGCGGGCGCCGATTTCTTCCTCATGCCCAGCGTCTACGAACCGTGCGGTCTCAGCCAGATGTACTCGCTGCGCTATGGGACTCTGCCCATCGTCCGCCGGACCGGCGGGCTGGCCGACACGGTGGAGAACTACGACCAGGACACCGGAGAGGGGACCGGGTTCGTCTTCGACCTCCTGACGCCGCGTGCCATCTACGACACAGTCGGGTGGGCGTTGTGGGCCTGGTACAACCGGTTCGACCACATCGAGGCGATGCGGCGGCGCGCCATGAAGAAGAGGTTTTCGTGGCAGGAGTCCGGGAAGCGGTACGCCGATCTGTATCGGCAGGCGATCGACCGCCGGCTCGGGAAAACGCCGCGGACCTGGTAGGCAACGGCCGCGAATCGGGAATGAGGAATTAGGAATTAGGAATGATCGGAATGCCGGCTCCGTTCGCTCCCCCGCCGCGTGCGGCACGTATCCGAACGCGGTTCCCGAGAGGAGCCACCCGCAACATTGTTGGCTCGCATCGTCCTACCGACGGCGGCAATCGGGCGCCCAACAATGTTGCAAACGGCACCTCCGCCGCACGCGACTCGTATCCGCACGACCTTCCAAGCTAATTGCTAACAGCTGATAGCTGACGGCTAATTGTCGTCGTAGCGGAACCGTGCGACCAACCGCTTGAGGTCGCTGGCCATCACCGCCAGCTCCTGGGCGGCGCGCTGGGTCGAGCTGGCGCCGGCGGCCGTGTCCTGGGTGGCGGTGGCCACTCCGGAAATGGTGCTGGCGATGTCGGAGCTGCCCTTCGCCACCTCGCTCACGCTGCGCCCGATCTCGTTGGTGGTCGCGGTCTGTTCCTCCACCGCGCTGGCGATGGTGTTCTGGGTCTCGTGGATCTGCCGGATGATCATCGCGATCTGGTTGATGGCGGCCACCGCACTGCCCGTATCGTGCTGGATGGCCTCGACCCGCTTGCTGATCTCTTCGGTGGCCGACGCGGTCTCCTTGGCGAGCTCCTTGACCTCGTTGGCGACCACCGCGAAGCCTCGGCCGGCTTCTCCGGCCCGCGCGGCCTCGATCGTGGCATTGAGGGCCAACAGATTTGTCTGCTCGGAGATCGACGTGATCACCTTGGTCACGTCGCTGATTCGCGCGCTGCTCTCGTCGAGCTGCGCGATCGTCCCGGTCGTCGTCTCCGCCACCCGAACCGCCGTCGTCGCGACCTTGGCCGCTTCGTTGGCGCTCTGCGCGATCTCGCGGATACTCGAAGTCATCTCCTCGATGCCGGTGGCGACGGTTTCGACGTTGCGGCTGACCTGTTCGGCAGAGGCCGAGACGACGGTGGCCTGCGAAGAGGTTTCTTCGGCGCTGGCCGCCATCTGTTGACTGACGCCGGTCATCTGTTCGGAGGCGCTGTTGAGTGACGAGGAGTTCTCGGCAATCGTCTTGATCGTGGCGGCCATATGTGCAAAGGCCTGGTTGAGAGCTCGGCTGGCCTGCCCGACCTCATCTTCGTTCTCGATCCGGATTCGCCGCGAGAGATCGCCGTTGGCGACCAGTCCGGCGATCTCGACCACGTCCGAGAGCGGCCTGACGACGGAACGGGTCAAGGTCAGGGACAGTGCTCCGAGTGCGCACGCCACCACCAACAGGACGACGAACACCATGTTCCGGGCACGACGCTGACTGGAACGGACTTCCGCCACCGCATCGTCGGTCTCGAGGCGGGCGCTTTCCGCGAATTGCTCGAGGCCGGTCTTGATTCCGAGGTAATCCTCTTGCATCTGTTCGAGTGCCGCGAAAATCGCGTCGCCGGTTTCCTGTGCGATCAGCCTCCGGGTGGTTTCGCGGGCGAGATCGTAGTAGTCCGTGAATGAGTCTGCGAGGCGCCCGCGCTCTGCAGGGTCGATGGTGGGATTATTGCGCTCGCTGTCGAGCCGAGCCGCAAACGACGCGCTCAGGCTGTCTGTTTCCGCGAGGATTCCCAGATCCGCGGCCGAGGCGGCGTCCTGGAGACCGCGTTGGATCTGGGCGAGGGTCTCCACCAGGTCGCGCGACAGCTCGAGCTTGGGAATGTACCCACCGTCGATCTGTTCGACCAACCCTTCGGTGTGGCTGGCGCTCCACTGGACGGCGATGAAGATGATGATGATCCCGGCCGCGGCCAACACCGGCATCATGAAGATCTTCTGAGAGAACCTGAGGCGTTTCAGCACGACATCCCTCCGGCTGACACAAACGCGCGAGCTGTGGTGTGGCCCTCGACCGTCACTGAATCGTGACCTCGAGGACCTTGACACCGTCACCGATCGAGGTGCCTGACGACACATAGCCGACCGCACCGGGGTTCGCCCGTACGAATGCGAGAACCTCTTGATCGGTTGCTTTCTCCGGCGGTGGCACGCCGCGTCCGGAGAAGATCTGGCGTTGCCAGTAGCTCTTGACCGCGTTGACGTCGCGGTCGTGGATCGCCGTTGAAAACTCGACACGAACCGGAGAGGTCGCCGATTGATCCACCGGCGTCACGGTCGCGCCGTTGATCCATGTGTTGGTCTGCTTCATGAAACAACGCGAGAGCTGTTCCTTGGTGATCGAGGTGGTGGTGTTGGATGCATTGACGACGATTTTGAAACCCGGGTCGGCCGCTGCCGCCGGGAAAGCGGTCGCTACCAGCGCGAAGAAGGTGACGGCAATGGTGATTCTGAAGTTCATGATGGTTATCCCTCAACCTGAAGACTCGGATTCGCGGTGCATCGAAAGACCGGCTCGAGTACGGTTCTCCGGTTGGATTCGCCGGGGCCGCCCGGGCGAGGACCCGCGCTCCCTACCACTTTATCTCATGGTACCTGTTCTTGATACGAGTTCGGGTGCTGACGCAGGACGGGTGAGCGATTTTGGAGGGCCGCTCGAAGGGGTTCTGACGTGCGGGTTAAACTACGGCCGTGAAACCGGCGCTGGTCAAACCTGTTGTCGCGGTGGCGGTGTTGGTCGCCGCCGGTTGGTGGCTCCGCCACTATTTCTCTCCCGGCGAGGTCGTGCAACGGCAGCTCCTTGCTACCGTCGAGGCGTTCGAGGCGGAGAAGATCCTCGGCGTCATGTCGGCGGTGTCCCGCAGCTACTCCGACCCGTGGGGTTTCGACTACGAGACCCTGGGCGGAAATCTGAACCAGATCATGAGTGAATACGACGACCTCGAGGTCGACCTCGTGTTCGGCGAGGTCGTCGCCTCGGACAAAGAGGTGAGGGTGGGCCTCGAGTTCGTGGTCTCGGGGTGGTACCGGGGCACCAGGGAGTACGTCGTCGGCAGCGGCGCCGAGCCGTGTACGGCGGTTCTCGTGTGGCGGAAGGAGCAGTCCGGGTGGCGCCTCGCCACAACCGCCGATCTCGACATCCCCGAACTCAGAGACGAACTCGAAGCACGTCGACCGAAGTGAGAGAAACTCTGGCCTGCGCCCACCCGCCCGGCAGCCGGGACGGCTGCCCCACAATCGGAACGCCCCGGTTGTCATTTGTGGGGCACGCGTCCCGCGTGCCGGGTGGGTGGGTGGAAAATCCGAAATCCGAAATCCGAAATCCGAAATTCAGATTGTCAGCACCTGCTCCGTCACCTGTATGGCTCTCGTCGATATCCTGGTCCGTGATGTGATAGTGCGTCACCATCCGGATGCTGTCGCCGCCCAACGGGTGGCACAGGACGCCCCGTTCGGCGAGTCCGGCCGAGAGTCCCTTGGCGTCCAACGGGGAGGCTGCGGCGAGGGAGAAAAAGACGATGTTCGTTTCGACCGTTTCAGGGTCGAGCACGACCGCTGGGAGGGCGGCCAGCCCGTCGGCCAGTCGACGGGCCCGCTGATTGTCCTCGGCGAGCCTCGGGAGGACCTCGTCCAGGGCCACCAGCCCCGCGGCCGCGATGATGCCCGCCTGCCGCATCCCGCCGCCGAACATCTTGCGCACCCGGCGCGCCTCGGCGATGGTGTGGGCGTCGCCGACCACAACCGAGCCGACCGGGGCGCCGAGCCCCTTGGAGAGGCAGAACATCACGGTGTCGCAGCCCGCCGCCAACTCCGCGGCCGTCACTCCCAGCGAGGCCGCAGCGTTGTGGATGCGCGCGCCGTCGAGGTGAACCGGCAACCCGTGCCGTTTCGCGACCGCGATCAGCTCTGCCATTCGCGCGGGGGGCGTCACGCGCCCGCCCGCCAGGTTGTGGCTGTTCTCGAGGACGACCAGCGAGGTCGGCGTCCGGTAACCCGCGCGAGGTTGGATCGCCGCCTCGACCTGGAGGGGGGTGAGGATTCCGTCCGGCGTGGTGATCGGCCGCGGAAGGGCTCCGGAGAGGGCCGCCATCGCGCCCATTTCGAAGTTGAAGACGTGGGCGCCGGCTTCGCCGACGACCTCCGAACCGGGGTGCGTGTGGACGTGAATCGCGATCTGATTGCCCATGGTCCCGGTCGGAACAAACACCGCGGCCTCGCGGCCGAGGAGCTCGGCGGACCGTTCCTCGAGACGGTTGATCGTGGGATCTTCGCCGTAGACATCGTCGCCGACTTCGGCTGCGGCCATGGCCCGTCGCATGGCGTCTGTGGGTTGTGTTACCGTGTCCGATCGAAGGTCGATGGGTGTGTGTCGCATCGGGGTATTCTACCTCGTCTCATCAACTTGACTTCCGACCCGTGTGAAGTTAGGATTCGTTCTCATGAATGAAGACAAGTTCAACGATATCTTCATTTTCCCAAAATGGACGTGGGTGTTGCGACCCGCCGTGGCCGTCGGCGCGGTGGGCGGACTGCTGTATGCGACCGTGGTCGTGGCCTTCGGTTTTTCGCCGGTGGCGACCGACGTCGGCTACCAGCCGGTGCAGCCGGTGCCGTACAGCCACGCCGTTCACGTCGGACAGCTGGGAATGGATTGCCGTTACTGCCACACCGCCGTCGAGCACACGGCCGCGGCGACCATCCCTCCGACCCAGACCTGTATGAACTGCCACAAGATGGTGCGCGCCAATTCCGAGAAGCTGATCCCGGTCCTCGAGAGCTATTCCACCGGGATGCCGGTGGAATGGATCCGGGTCCACGACCTCCCCGACTACGTCTACTTCAACCACAGCGCGCACGTGCGGAGGGGGGTCGGGTGTGTTTCGTGCCATGGCCGCATCGACACGATGGAGGTGGTGACCCAGGTCGAGCCTCTCAGCATGGGGTGGTGCCTGGAGTGCCACCGCAACCCGGAACCGCACCTCCGGCCCACCGAGTTCGTCACCCAGCTCGACTGGGTGCCGATGGAGGACCAGGCGGTCCTCGGCCGCCGCCTTCGTGAGACCAACAACATCAACCCACCGACGGATTGCAACACATGTCACCGATGAAACCCTCAGGGGCGACCTACTGGCGGAGCCTGGACGAGCTCTCCCGCACACCCGAGTTTGCCGAGGCGGTGCGGCGCGAGTTCCCCAACGACGAATTCGATCAGCTGCCGCCGGCCACCCGGCGTCAGTTCCTCAAGGTGATGGGCGCATCGCTGGCGATGGCCGGTCTGACCGCCTGCCGTTGGCCGAAGGAAGAGATCGTGCCCTTCGCCCACCGGCCGGAGTACAGGGTCCCGGGCGTGCCGCAGCACTTCGCGACGTCGATGGAGATCGGCGGCGCCGCCCTCGGGATGTTGGTGACCTCCTTCGACGGCAGACCCATCAAGGCCGAGGGCAACGACCACCACCCGGACAGCCTCGGCGCGCTCAGCGCTGTCGCCCAGGCGCAGGTGTTGCAGCTCTATGACCCCGACCGCAGCCGGCGCCTCCTGTTGCGCGAGAACGGCCAGGAGTTCGTCAAGACCTGGGCGGATTTCGAGAGCGTAGCCGCCGAGAGATTTTCATCAGACGGATCGGGCGTCGCGGTTCTGTCGGAGGCCTCGTCGTCGCCGACCCTGGCGCGCTTGCGAGACGCTTTTCTCGGTGGCCGCCCCGGGGCGAGGTGGTACGAGTACGAGCCTCTGTCGCGGGACAACGAACGCGAGGGCACGAGCCTCGCTTTCTCCTCCGTGCTGCGCGTCCATCCCGAACTCACGAACGCGGCGGTTGTGGCGTGTTTCGACGCCGATCCGCTCTTCGACCACCCGGCGTCGCTGCGGCTCGCGCGCGAATTCGCCGCAGCGCGGGACCCGCAGTCGGGCGCCGGAGCTCGCCTCTACGTAGCTGAGAGCAACTACAGTCTGACCGGAGTCCGCGCGGATGAGCGCGTGGCCGTGGCCTCGAGCCGGGTACCGGCGCTGTTGGCCCAGGTCGCCAACCAGTTGGTGGCCGAGCACCATGTCGCCCTGCCGGAGGCGGCCGCGGGATTCGCGGGCTCGGTCCGTTCGGCGGGTTCGGAGTCCGAGGCGCGCTTCGTGAAGTCACTGGCACGGGATCTGGCCGCCAACCGCGGCCGCGGCGTGATCCTCGTCGGGCCGCGCCAGGCGCCGGCGGTCCACGCGCTGGCGGCGGTCCTCAACCTCGCGTTGGATGCGGTCGGCACCACCCTCACCTACACCTCGGTCCCGGACCCCGGGCGGCCGACCCACCTCGCGGCGATCGCCGAGCTTGCGACGCGGATGCGCGGCGGCGAGATCCAGACCCTGCTGATTCTCGGTGGCAACCCGGCGTACGACGCGCCCGGCGATCTCGGATTCCCAGATCTTCTGGCGGCGGTCCCGACGACCATCCACCTCAGCCTCTACGACGACGAGACGTCGCAGCGGTGCACCTGGCACCTGCCCTCGACCCACACACTCGAGTCGTGGGGCGACGGCGCCGCCTGGGACGGGACGCTGACCATGCGCCAGCCCCTGATCGAGCCCCTGTACGGCGGCCGATCGGCGATCGAGATCGTGGCGCTGGTCGCCGGCGGCAACCCGGCCTCCGGGCGCGACCTCGTCCGAAATACTCTCGACGGGTCACGGCCGGGCGGCCTGACCGACACCGAGTGGCGGCAGGCGCTGCACGATGGAGTGATCGACGGCACGGCGTGGCAGAAGATCACTCCGAATGCGTCGCCGTCAGCCCTCGCCGGCGCCGTCGATGGTCTTCGCACCGAGCTCGATGTGACGGGTCCTTCCGCCGATCGTCTCGAGCTGACGATCGTGGGTGACGCGAAAGTCCTCGACGGCCGCTACGCCAACAACGGGTGGCTGCAGGAGCTCCCCGACGCGATCACCAAGATCACGTGGGACAATGCCCTGCTGATGTCGCCGGCCACCGCGCGCGAGCTCGGTGTCAGCGACGGTGAGGTGGTCGTCGTCGAGGCCAACGGGGCGGCTGCGGAGTTTCCGACCTACGTCGTGCCGGGGCAGGCCCGCAACAGCCTCAGCGTGGCGATCGGCTATGGCCGCACGGCCGCGGGTCAGGTGGGCAACGGGGTCGGGGTCGACGCCAACCGGCTGCGCACCGTCGCAGCGCCACATGTGGTGCGGGGAGCGACGGTCCGGGCCACCGGACGCCGGTATGCCCTCGCCACCACTCAGGACCACTTCGCCATCGACACCATCGGTTTCAACGAACGCAACCTCCGCGTCGAGGACCTGGTGCGGGAGGCGTCGCTCGACGCCTATCTGGCCAACCCGGACATCATCCACGAACACGATCACCACCCCCCGCTGATCTCGCTGTGGAAGGACCACGAGTACGAGGGCGAACAGTGGGGCATGGCCATCGACCTCAACACCTGCATCGGATGCAACGCCTGTGTCGTCGCCTGCCAGGCCGAGAACAACATCCCGGTGGTCGGCCGCGAGCAGGTCCTCAACCAGCGTGAGATGCACTGGATCCGGTTGGATCGGTATTTCAAAACCAGTTCCGGTGTTCCGATCGACGAGATCGACACGGCCGAGGTGGTGTTCCAGCCGATGACCTGCGTGCAGTGCGAGAACGCGCCGTGCGAGCAGGTGTGCCCGGTGGCCGCAACCCAGCACACCACCGACGGGCTCAACGCGATGGTCTACAACCGTTGCGTCGGGACCCGCTACTGCTCCAACAACTGCCCGTTCAAGGTCCGCCGGTTCAATTTCTTCAACTACCACAAGGAACTGGCCGACACCACCAAGATGCAGTTCAACCCGGAGGTCACGGTCAGGGCTCGCGGCGTCATGGAGAAGTGCACATTCTGTGTGCAGAGGATCGAGGCGGTCCGCATTCAAGCGCGCAACGACAACCGGCCGGTGGGCGACGGCGAGATCACGCCCGCGTGCGCGCAGACCTGCCCGACCAGGGCCATCACCTTCGGCAACCTCAACGACCCCAGGAGCAGGGTGTCGAGCTCGCGTGAGGACCACCGCTCGTACGCGACCCTGGCGGAGCTCAACATCAGGCCCCGTACCCACTACCTCGCGCGGCTGAAGAACACGGCTGACGGCGGAGGCGAGGCGACCCACGGTCCGTCACACGCCGAGACCGATGCCCACGGGAAGGAGTCGGTCTGAATATCATGAGCACGACTCACATCGACACTCTGAACTACCTTGACAACACCGGCGACGATCCGTCCGTCCGGGCGCGGCTGGTGGTCGGCGACAATGACTTTCACTCGGTCACCGAAAAGGTCTGCGGCATCGTCGAGATGCCGAAGACGCCCAGAATGTGGTGGGTCGCGTTTGCGGTCTCCTCGAGCTTGACCCTGGTCCTCTTCGCCATGATCGGCTATCTGATCACCACCGGTATCGGCGTGTGGGGCCTCAACGTGCCCGTGGGTTGGGGCTATGCGATCGTCAACTTCGTGTTCTGGGTCGGCATCGGCCACGCCGGCACCCTGATCTCGGCCATTCTCTTTTTGCTGCGGCAGCGCTGGCGCACCAGCATCAACCGCTTTGCCGAGGCGATGACCATCTTCGCGGTGGTTTGCGCCGGGATCTTCCCCGGCATCCACGTCGGTCGGGTCTGGTTCGCCTACTGGTTGTTCCCGATTCCCAACCAGATGTCGATGTGGCCGAATTTCCGGTCGCCGCTGCTGTGGGACGTGTTCGCCGTCGGTACCTACGCGACGGTGTCGCTGCTCTTCTGGTACATGGGGATGATCCCCGATCTGGCCTCCATCCGGGACCGGGCGACGACCCGACTGCGCTATTACATCTACGGTTTTCTGAGCCTCGGCTGGCGGTCGTCCAACCGGCACTGGCACCGCTTCGAGTTCGCCTATCTGTTGCTCGCTTCCCTCGCCACGCCGCTGGTGCTGTCGGTGCACTCGGTGGTGAGCTTCGACTTCGCGGTGTCCATCATGCCGGGGTGGCACACCACGATCTTCCCGCCCTACTTCGTCGCGGGCGCCATCTTCTCCGGGTTCGCGATGGTCGTGACCCTGATCATCCCGACCCGCAAGCTCTTCCACCTCGAGGAGATCATCACCAAGCGCCACCTCGAGAACATGGCCAAGATCATGTTGGCGACGGGGATGATGGTCGGCCTCGCGTACTCGACCGAGTTCTTCATCGCCTGGTACAGCGGCAACCAGTTCGAGGCCTTCACCTTCCTCAACCGCGCCTTCGGCCCGTATGCATGGGCCTACTGGACCATGGTGACCTGCAACGTCGTCGTGCCGCAGATCTTCTGGTTCCGCAAGCTGCGGAACAACACGCTGATCCTGTGGATCGCATCGGTGCTGATCAATGTCGGCATGTGGTTCGAGCGGTTCGTGATCGTGGTCAGTTCCTTGAGCCGGGATTACCTGCCGACCAGTTGGGGCTACTACCGCCCGACCGCGGTCGACGTCCTGACCTTTGTCGGCAGCTTCGGCCTGTTCTTCACCCTGTTCCTGTTGTTCATCCGCTTCCTGCCCCTGATCGGCATGGCGGAGGTCAAGGGCGTGATGCCGCAGGCCCACCTCGACCGTCCGGGCCACAAGGGCCACGGTGATTACCACGGCGATATCGCCGGTGTGGAGGTGGTGTGATGACCGATCAGACCACGACCGGCGGCGAGACCGCGGTCCTCTACGGCTATCTGGCGGAGTTCGACAAGGTGGACGAGCTCCTCGCAGGCGCCCGAAAGGTCCGCGACGCCGGCTATACCCGTTGGGACGCCCACACGCCCTTCGTCATCCACGGGCTCGATGCGGCGATGGGCGTCAAGAAGACGATCCTGCCCTACATCGTGTTCGCAGGCGGTCTGACCGGAACCACCGCGGGGATCCTCCTCCAGTGGTGGACCAACGCCGTCGACTACCCGTTTTTGATCAGCGGCAAACCTCTCTTCAGCCTGCCGGCCAACATCCCGGTGGCCTTCGAGACCACGATTCTGTTTGCCGCCCTCAGCGCGCTGGTCGGGATGCTGGCCCTCAACGGGCTGCCGCGCCTCTACCACCCGCTCTTCAGGAGCCGGGCGTTCAAACGGGCGACCGATGACCGGTTCTTCATTTCCATCGAGGCCGAGGACCCCCTCTTTGACCGCGAGTCGACCCGAAAGCTGTTGGAGTCGATCTCGGCGCGGCCGGTCGAGGAAGTCGAGGACGAGGTATGAAACTGCCCCGCTGGCTGCTGTTCACGGTTGTGATCCTGGTCGTCCTGTCGTGGGTTCCGCTGGCGTTGATCATGCGTGCCCGCGTCACGACGAGTTCGAAACCGAGGATCCACGTCATCCCCGACATGGACAACCAACCCAAGTACAAGACGCAGAGCCGAAACGCGCTGTTCGCCGATCTCAGGGCCATGCGTCCGCCGGTCGAGGGTTCGGTCGCGCGCGGCACGGTCATCGGCGATGAGACGGTCATGACCGGTCGGGTGGGAGAGGGCTGGGTCGTGGAGATCCCGGTGGCGGTGGATGCGAACCTGCTTCGCGTGGGCCGGCGGAGCTACGACATCTACTGCTCGCCCTGCCACGGTCTCGCGGGCTTCGGCGACGGAATGGTCGCCAAACGGGCGGACGCGCTCCAGGAGGGCACGTGGACGCCGCCGACCTCCTTTCACACCGACCTCATCCGCCAGCGCGAGGCGGGCCACCTGTTCAACACGATCTCGAACGGAATCCGCAACATGCCGGCCTATGGTCCGCAGATCCCGGTTCAGGATCGATGGGCCGTCGTCGCCTACCTGAGGGCGCTGCAGCGGAGCCAGAACGCCACGACCGACGACGTCCCCGAAGACATTCGGGCGCAGCTGCGATAGCGGGGGCCACATGCAGGGCAAAGTATTGGACATCACCACCGAGACCCGGCGCCTGAACGGGGTCGTGCGTCCCGCACTGGTCATCTGCGCGATTCTGGCAGTGGTCGGAATCGGCGGGTCGTTGGTTCTCGCGCGCGGCACCGAAAACGGCATGCATCACCTGCTCGAGACCTACCTGGTGAGTTTCGCGTTCTTCCTCAGCATCTCGCTCGGTGGGCTGTTCTTCGTCCTTCTCGAACACTGCACCAGGGCCGGGTGGAGCGTGGTGGCGCGGCGGGTGGCCGAGGCGATCGCTGCCAACGTGTGGCTGATGGCCGTTCTCGCCGTCCCGGTGGTTCTCGGCATGCACCATCTCTATCACTGGTCCGACGCCGCAGCCTCAGCCCACGACCCTCTGCTCGCGGGCAAGACGGGTTTTCTCAATCCGACCTTCTTCGTGATCCGGCTCGCCGTCTATTTTCTGATCTGGGGCGGGCTGGCCGCATTCCTCCACCGCACATCGGTCGCTCAGGACCGAAGCGGAGATCCGGCCCTCACGCTGCGGATGGAACGCCTGAGCGCGCCGGGCATGGTCCTCTTTGCTTTGAGCCTGAACTTCGCGGCGTTCGACCTCCTGATGTCGCTCGACCCGCACTGGTTCTCGACCATTTTCGGCGTCTACTACTTCGCCGCGTCGGTGGTCGCGTTCATGGCGGTGATGCCGAAGGTCCTGTGGGCCCTGCAGTGGCGAGGCATCTTGAAAAACGCCGTCACCGTCGAGCACTACCACGATTTTGGCAAGCTGCTGTTCGCGTTCGTGGTCTTCTGGGCCTACATCGCCTTTTCCCAGTACATGCTGATCTGGTACGCCAACGTCCCCGAGGAGACCGAGTGGTTCCTCAAACGCCAGACCGGCGAGTGGACGACGGTCAGCATTCTCCTGATCTTCGGCCACTTCGTCGTGCCGTTCCTGCTGCTTGTCTCGCGGTTCATCAAGCGCCGCCCGCTGCTGCTCGCCGTCACCGGCGGCTTCATCGCCGCCATGTGCTGGGTCGACATGTACTGGCTGGTGATCCCCGAGTTCAGCCCCGGTGTCGCCCGCTTCGGGCTGTTGGACATCCTCTGCTTCCTCGGCATGAACGGGGTGTGGTCCGCGGTTGTCGTGTGGCGCCTCAGCCGGCACTCGGCCATCGCCGAAAAGGACCCGCGCCTCGAAGAGTCGCTGGTCTTCGAAAGCGCGTAACGATGAGTTATGAGTTCTTAGTTTTGAGTTTTGAGTTGTCCGTCCTTGATCGCTGGAAGACCGCGGGGGGGTGTCGGGGAACTCAAAACTCAGAACTCACAACTCAAAACTGGAGTTTTCATGCGTTATGACGACCCGAATGTCGCCATGTCGGCGGTCGTGGGGATCATCTCCGCGATCCTGTTGTTCGTGATCATCGTTGTCCTGCAGGCGTATTTCTACGACGCGGAGCAGGCTGAACTGCAGAAAAAAGTCTACTCCCAGCCCTACCAGGAGCTCCAGCAGCTCGACGCTGCCCAGATCGAGCTGCTGACCACCTACGCCTGGGTCAGCGAAGGCGACGGCGTCGTCCGGATCCCCATCGAGCGCGCCATGGAGCTTGTCGCTGCCGAGGTCAATTAGGAATTTCGGATTTCGGATTTCGGATTTCGGATTTTCCACCCAGCCCTCTTGTGAACAGCTTCCTTGGGCGGCGGTGATTTCGGTCCTGGCCCTTCGAACCACTCCCATTCCCTTTTTTTGAAGCGGACGACTCATCTCGGTTCGTGGGTCCGACGTAGGGTGGGCCTTGGCCCACCTTCAGAATCGCCACTGAAGGTGGGCCAAGGCCCACCCTACTTCAGACCAAGAAACTGGACTGACCGCTGTCGCCGGCCAGTGTTGCTGACGCCGCCAACCCCTCCTATGCTCCCGAACCTGTATCAAAACGGGAATCGGCCACCCGTCGGATATCATAGGTGTGGGGCTGGATCCTGGCATTCTTCTTGCTGTCTCAGGGTGTGGGGGCGGCCGTCCACATGGCGCGGCAAGCAGCAGCGACACAGCGGGACGGAAACCGGCATCCCAGGACAGCATGGAACTGGAGGATCACAATGTCGGTTCGGGGCGGATTCACCACACACGGCGCGGAGCCGGATCGGGTCTGAGCGATGGCATTCGTCGGCTGTCTCGAGGATCTGCGGCTCGCCGAGCTTCTCCAGATCCTGGCGCTGTTCCGGAAATCGGGCAAGCTGACCCTCAGCCGCGGCGACACGACCGGCGTTTTTCTCTTCAACAAGGGCAAGATCTTCCACGGAGCCAACGGGTACTCCGCACCGTCGGTGGGGGAGCTTCTGGTGGACCGCAAGCTGATCACCCACGAAGCCCTGGATGCCGCGGTGGCGACGCAACGCATGGCTCCGAAAAGAAAGAAGCTCGGCACCATCCTGGTCGACATGGGTGCGACGACGTATGAGGCGCTGCAGCGGGCCCTCCGCCAACAACTCGAAGAAATCGCGCAGGAGTTCCTGACCTGGGAATCGGGATATTTCAGCTTCAAATTCGCCGACGTCGACCGCGAGTCGGATGACGAGTACTTCGACGAAGAGGCGAAACTCACCGAGGTCATCAACATCGACCCGTTCATTCTCGACCTCATGAGTCGGGTTGATTCAATCGGTGGCGGCGGCACCGTGCGCCCCGCCGTGGCGCAGCCGAAAAAGGATTTCGCGGGTTCAGAGAACGCGATTCGAGAGCTCCTTGACCACATCCTCGAGCCGGGGGCGGTGATCGACGAGAGCATTCCTTTCGACGAGGTCCGCGAGTGGCCGTCGGAGCTCGCGGAGCTGCGCAGCATGATGACCGAAATCCAGCGGCGGCCGTCGGCCACGACCTCCGAGATCGCTCTGCTGACTCTCCGGTATGCGACGCGGATCCTCAACCGTGGAGTGCTGGTCGGGGTGTCGCAGCGGGGTATCACCGGTCTCGGACAGTTCGGCGTCGGCAGAAGCAACGACGACACGCCCAACGTCACCAACCGCATCCGCCACATTCACATCCCACACGACGAGCCGTCGATCTTTCGCGATGTCATCGAACGGAAATCCACCTATCACGGAAGGTTGGAACAGTGTCCCTGGAACAACTACCTCGTTGATCAACTTGGCGGCGTGATCCCACCGGAAGTCGTGGTCACGCCGATCATCGTCGACGGCAAGGTCGCGGTTCTGTTGTACGGCGACAATCTCCCGGGCGGCCACCCCATCACCTCAATCCACGGCCTCGAGCTGCTGGCCATCGAAGCCGGTCTCGCGATCGAGAAGAATATACTCAAAGAGAAGCTGCGCAGCGTCCAGCAGACGCTGTCGGCAATCACCGGCGGATCGAGTGACAGCGAGGGAGAGGTGGTATGAGCAACTGGAGGGTCATGACGGTCGACGATTCGGCCGCCATTCTGACGATCATCGCGGCGTACCTCGAAGACTCGGAATTCGAGGTCGTTGCTTCGGAGAGGGACGGCCGGGCGGCGGTCGAGCGGTTTGCCGAGGTGCGGCCCGACATCGTCCTGCTGGATTTGATCATGCCCGGTCCCTCCGGCGTCGAAACCCTGTCGAGAATCCTCGCCATCGACCCCGACGCGTTCGTGGTCATCGTGTCGTCGCTGGGAACCGAGGAAGCGGTCCACGAGTGTCTGACAACCGGTGCCAGGAGCTTCCTCCAGAAACCGTTCACCAAGGACGATTTCATCCAGTTCATGCGCGATTTGACGAAGGTGGCGTGAGGTCACGATGGGCGCAATGTTTTTCGGCCAGTACCTCCTCTCCAAAGGCGCGATCAGCCGCGAAGCCCTGATCGATGCCATCGAGTTGCAGCGGCGATCGAACCTCTCGTTGACCGAGCTCGCGGTTCGCAAAGGTTATCTGTCGGAGCGGCAGCACGCCGCGATCCAGACACGGTATCGAACCTCGGACGCCGACCTCGAGTCACTGTGCCTCGACTCCGGGCTGATCAGTCGCGCGCAACTCGACGAGCTGGTCGAGATCCAGCAATCGGACTGGGTCAGAATCGGCGCCGCGCTGGTGGTCGGCGGACACCTGACCCGCGAGGAGGTCGAGGACCGTTTGGCCGAGTTTCGCGAAGTCCAGCGCGAGACCGACCGAAAGCTGGCGGCTGATTTCGAGTCCTGTCCGAATCCTGAGTTGGTCAGGTCCGTGGTCGAGCTGACCGTCTTTCATCTTGGAAGGCTGACGAACCTCCCGATCAAGCTCGGCTCGTTTTCCGAGGGTGCCGGCCGGCTTCGCCCGGGACGCCGCCGTTACGGCATGAAGCTCGTCGGGGACCGGGAGATCTGCATCGTCCTCGATCTGCCGCCTGAGGTGGCCCGGCTGGTGGCGGAAGGTCTGATCGGGATGGCGCTCGAAGCCGAGACCGAGGTCGCCATCGACGCGGTCTGCGAGTGCGTCAACATCATCGGCGGCAACGCCTGCACGCGCCTCGAAGCACTCGGGACCAGACTCCGCCCGGAACCGCCGTTTTCGACCGCCGGAGACGAACCGGCGACCGAGGAGTCGTCGGCGTTCTGCGCCAACGTCATCGCGGGCGAACAGGGTTTTGACGTCCAGGTCTTTCTATGGTGAACCGGCCGATTCCCCCGGTGAAGATGCCCAGATGAGCGGTGACCTCGTCTATGTCGTGCACCCGGAGCCCGCGGTCGCGGAGGCGCTGCGCGGTGGGCTGCTGGCGGCAGACTATGACGTGGTCAACATGTCGTCCGTTCACGAGGTCGAGAACATCACCTCCGACCGCCACTTCATGATTCCGGACGCGATCCTCACCCCCCTCGGCGACGTGATCAGCGGCGATTCGATGTTGATCGCGCTCTTCCAATCCAACCCGCTCATGGAGCAGATCCCGCTGGTGGTCGTTGCCTCCAGCGAGGGAGAGGAGCGGCGCCGGGCCCTCAGGATGGGCCTGCTCAGCGTGGTCTACCCGCCTTACGACGGCGAAGAGGTCGCGCTGACGACGAAGCTCGCCATCGAGAAGCACCGTTCGGACCAGATGTTGTTCGGTTCTCTGTCGCAACTCTCGGTTCCCGACCTCCTGCAGACGGCCGAGGCCGGTCGCCGTAGCGGAACGATCACCTTCCGCCACGACGGGTGCAAAGGCACCGTGTGGATGCGCGACGGTTACGTCGTCGACGCCGAGATCGAGGGGAGCTGCCGCGGCGAGGAAGCGGTCTACGCGATTGCCATCTGGGACACCGGCACTTTCGAGGCGAACTTCGGCGACATCGAGGCTGCCGAAGCCTTCCGGTTGCCGCCGTCGTCGCTCCTGCTGGAAGCCATGCGACGGTTCGACGAGGAAAGCGCCGTCAATATCAGAATGCCGGAGGTGGAACCGGTTGACGCGAAGGTCCTGGACGCGTCGCTGGTCCTGCTCAACGTGGTCTCCGGCTACGCCCTCAACCACCTGCATCCATCCCTGGTGAGCGATCGCCTGGAGGATCTGCGTCAACACCTGGTGGCGGCACATCCCGCGCTGGCCGCCTTCATCGTGACCGAGGAGAGCGCCGTTGCGCTGGCCGACGGGTTGCCGGTCGATGTCGAGGACGCCGAGATGGTCGCAGCCGTCGGCACGTTGGTGTCGACATTCTTCGAACAGATGGAGACGGCGCTCGCGTGGCGGTTCACGGCGCGCCGGCTGGCGAGGCTGGTGGCCCCATGGCGCCAGCGGCTCGAGGAACATGGGTTCGTCGAGGCTCTCGGTCTCGCTTCGACCGAAGCGGAAGAGCGGGACGAGGAAATCCACGAAGCGGCGGGGGTCGCCGGCAAGCCGGTGCCCGTCGGGTGCCTGGTGCTGGACAGCGATGGACAGGTGATCGAGTTCTCTGCGTTCGGCCCGCGGATCGGCCGGGTCGATCCGGCGGTCGTCATGGGCAGGCCGCTCGCCGAGATCCTGCCGCCGGAGCTGGCCTCGACAGCTGCACGCCTCATGGAGAAAGTGACGGACCCGTCGGGCGGGAACGGTGGGCTCGCAGTCGGCCGCGAGCTGCTGCGTGTCGGCCACGCTCAGCACGTCGTGAGGACGGCGGTCGTCCGCCCCGCTTCGAAGGTCGGTTTCATCGTCGTCATCAACCGGATGCGCGATCAACGGCGTTCGCTGACTCCGGACATCGAGCGCGATCCCATTTCGGGTTCGATTCGGGACGGTAGGGCGGACCGGCTTCTGGTGGTCAACGATGACTTTCTGCACGGTTTCGAGGACCTCTTCACGCGCAGCCTCAGTCACCGCCATCATGAGTTGCTGCAGCGATTTGGAAAGAAGTGGGGTCTGCGCCACGCGATGCGTCTGGAACACATGGTGCAGCGCGACTACCGGATGACCTTGCGCGAGATGGAGTCCCAGATGGCACTCGAGCTGCTGTCGGCTTCGGTCGGGGTCTTCGGGCTCGGCCGGTTCGACGCCGATCTCGGGTATCGGGATCAGGGGGTCGTGGTGATCCACCACCATGCAAGCCCCTTCCCGGGCATTTTCGCAGCCACCGCCGGCGGCGCGTGCTCGATCCTGTCGGGTTTCCACGCCGCCACCCTGTCGTATCTGGCGGGCCGCCACCTCGCGGCGCGCGAAGTGAAGTGTGCGCGGGAGCCCGGCCAGTCCTGCCTCTTCGTGATCGCGACCGAAGACCGCCTGACCAAGCTCCTGATCGCGACGCCGTGCTCAGCGGATCACGCGCTGCTGGAACAGATCAAAGGGCCGGAGGGGCAGGGAGGGCCAGGATGAAAGAAAAGAAGACGCCTGCGCGGACTCTGGCCGCTGTGCTCGATCACACCCATTGGGACTACTCGGCGGCCACCGACCGGAGATTCCTGCTGGTCTCGGTTGAAAAGGTGTTCGCGAGCGTCGCGTGGGAGATCGCGCCGCAGCACCTCGCGCCGATGGCGGCTACCGTGACCCCCGGCTCACCCGAGGCCGGCTCAGCGGATTACGAAACCCAGCCGCTGGAGCGGTTGATCGGCGATCACGCCGTCTGAACCACATCCACGACCAGGGGTTCGCCCTCGAACGTGAAACCGGCGCTGGCGATGATGGTGCCGGCGTCGTCTTCCGCAACCTGCCGGTCGACACTCGAAACTTCACAGGTGCCGGGAAGGACCGACTTGAGGTTGCCGGCGGTCATGTGGGCCATTTCGGATACCGCGTCCCGGATGTCGCTCGTCCCCACGTCCCTGCCGCTGACCGCGAATGCTGCTGCGGCGGCGCAGAGAGACACGTGAGACGAACACCGTTGCTCGAGCCTTCCGTTGAATCGGCCTTCAAAACGGATCTTCACCACCACCGTGTCGCCGGCCGTGAGCCGGGTCGCGAGCCCGGCGGCGTCGGCAGTTTCGAGTTCGAGTCCGAGTTGGGTCGACCAGACCGTGCGGACGATCCGTTGCAGATCCTGGACTGAAAGACTCATTGACCTGCACCTTTCGACAACTGATAAAAGACCGCCCGGCCGACCCGTACCCGATCGAAGAGGTCGTCGAGGTTGAGGGTTGTTTCGGCGGAGCCGAGCAACAGGTAGCCGTCGGGCCGGAGGAGGCGCCGGACCTGGCGGAGCGCCCTGCGCCGGGTCGCGACGTCGAAGTAGATCAAGACGTTCCGCAGAAGCAGGACGTCGACCTGCGGCACCGTGGACCACTCATCGGCGAGGTTCTGCTGAAAGAACCGGAACATCTTGCGCACGTCCTCTTTGAGGACCCACCGATCCTCGATCTGGTCGAAGAACCGGACGAGATAAGGCGCCGGCAGCCCTCTGTTGACCTCGAGCTGGCTGTACGTGCCGAGCCTCGCGCGTTCGACCATCTGATGGGAGAGGTCGCTCGCGTGCAGTTGCAGATTCCAGCCCGCGAGGCTTGAAAACCGGTCGCGGAGGACCATCGCGATGCTGTGCGGTTCCTGGCCGCTCGAGCAGCCGGCCGACCAGATGCTCAGCGTTCTGGTGGTCGGCGATCGTCGTTGAATGAGTTCCGGGAGGATTTCGTCGCGCAGAGCGACGAAGGGGTGGAGATCGCGGAAGAACGAGGTTTCCGTGGTGGCGATGGCCTCCACCGCCCTGGCGTGGAGATCGCCCTGCGGGGCGCTCTGCAGGTGTGAAATCAGAGCCGCGACCGTGTCGAAATTATTGCTCCGCGCGAGCGGCAACAATCGAGAGACGACCAGGTACGTCTTGCTGTCGTCGAGGACGATCGCCGACGCTTTGCGCACCAGCGCGCGGATGTACTCGAAGTCGAGCCTGCTGAGCGGCGGCTGCTCCGGGGGAAAGGTGGGGCCGTTCACCGGCGAACGACCGCGGCTCTGCGGACGATCTCCGCCCCGACCTCCTCAATCGGCAACACAGCATCGGCGAGACCGGCGCCGGTCACCTGGCCGGGCATCCCCCAGACCACCGAAGTCTCGCGGTCCTGGGCGATGACCTGGCCTCCCGCGGCGCGAATCGCGCGACACCCCGCGAGACCGTCCTGACCCATTCCGGTGAGCACCACGGCCAGGGTCGAGGCACCGCAGGCTGCTGCCGCCGAATTGAACAGGACGTCGGCGGCGGGCCGGCAGGAATTGACGAGGGGGCCGTCGGTGGTCCTGAGTTCGAAACCCGCCGAGGTCGCGTGAACCTCGAGGTGGCGGTCACCGGGCGCGATCCACGCTTGCCCGGGAACCAACCTGTCTCCAGTTGCCGCTTCATGAACCGCCAGTGGTCCCGCGGCGTCCAACCGCCGCGCCAGAAACGGAGTGAAGTTCGCCGGCAGATGCTGGACGATCACGATGGGGGCGGGAAATTCCGCGGGGAGGCCGGAAAGGACCTCGGTGAGCGCATTGGGGCCGCCGGTCGACGACCCGATCACCACGATCTCGGCGGGAGACGGGGCGGTGCGGCGGCGGACAGGGCTTTCGACCGGGGGCCGTGGAGTTCTGGTGACCACCCCCGGTGAAGCCAGGATGGCGCGGGCCTTCGGCAGCAGCTGATCGCTGAGGAATTTTCGTGCCTCGTCGGCGGACGACGTGCGGGTGGCCTTGGTGACGTAGTCCGACGCGCCGAGAAAAAGGGCTTCGACCGTGATCGAGGCGCCGCGCTGCGTGAGGTTCGAGACCATGATCACCCTGACATCCGGAAACCTGCTCCGGATTTCCGTGAGGGTCTGGATCCCGTCGAGCTCGGGCATGTCGATGTCGAGGGTGACCAGGTCGGGGCTCAGACGCTCGATCTTGGTCAGGGCGAGACGGCCGTTGGGCGCGGTGCCGACGACCTCGAAATCTCTTTCTGCGGCGAAGATATCCGAGATCACGCGCCGGGCGACAACCGAGTCGTCGACAATCAGGGTCCGGATGGGCTGCACGGGCGGGCCGCCTACAGCCCGATACCGAGGAGGTTGAGTTTTTCCAGCAACATCTCCTTGTCGAAGGGTTTCATGATGTACTCGTCGGCGCCCGCCTCGAGCGCCTCGCGGACCCGCGCCAGCTCGGTTTCGGTGGTGACCATCATCAGCCGCAAACCGGCAAGCTCCTGCCGTTGCCGCACGAGCTTCACCAGTTCGAGACCGCTCATGGAGGGGAGGTTCCAGTCGACCAGAGCGAGGTCGAATCCACTGTCGGATTTGAGAACCTCGTAGGCCATTTCCGCATCGGCCGCCTGCTCGACCTCGAACTCGAGATCATCGAGAATACCGGCGAGGATCGAACGCATGGCGCGGGAGTCGTCGATCACCAAGGCTCGCATGACCTTCTCCCGTTGTGTCCCGCCGAGTCCGGCAGCACCATCATGACCGGCCCCTGGTCGCCGCTCGCATCGTGTGCTCAACGTCCAGGACGAGGAGGAGCCTGTCCTTGAGTTTGTAGGCGCCTTGTATCAATTCCCGTGACTCGCCCCGAAGAGTGTCCGGAGGTTCCTCGAATTCCCCTTCCCCGACCGCGACGACCTCACCGACGGCGTCCACCACCAGGCTGCGAAGCTCGGTGCCCGAATCGAGGATGAGCATGGTCGGAGCGTCGGTGGCGGTGTCCACGTCGGTCCTGAACATCCTGCGCAGGTCAACCGCCGTCACGATCTGGCCGCGGAGGTTGATGAGGCCGCTGATCGCCGGCGGCGTCTTCGGGACCGGCGTGACGGGGGTCTTGCGGAGCACCTCCTGAATCTGCGCAACCTCGATGCCGAGCAGGTGATCACCGACGTGAAACGTGCAGAATTGAAGTGCCACGATTCACGCCCCTTCTTTCTCGCGTTCGAAGAACCCCGGGTCGGAGAGGCGTACCACCTTCTCGAGATCGAGAATCTCCGTGACCCGGTCCTGGATCACGGCACAGGCCTGGACCCCTTCGCGACTGCCCGCTTTTCTGGCCTTCAGACTCTCTTCGACGATATCGACGATGCGGTGGGCGATCAGACCGACCAACCGACCGTTGATCGTACACACCACCACCGGGACCGTCTGGTCGTCGAGACTGACGACCGATTCTCGGGCCTTCTCGCGGCGTTCGGGGAGGGCGTGCCGGAGATCGATGAGCTGCAGGATCATCTCACCGTACTGTACGACCTGGCGGTCGCCGACCCATTCGATGGCGGTGCGGGGGAAGTGCTCGAGCCGCGTCACCGCGTCGAAGTCGATCGCCATGCGTTCGTCGCCCGGTCCCTGCAGAGCGACGAGGCGCGCCCGGTGCGGCCTCTCCGCGACCGCCGAGCTGACCTGGGTGGCGATCGAGTGGGCGCGGCTCTCCGACACCACTCCGGCCGCGAGGCCCAACCGGAAGACGTCGAGGATCAAAGCGATCTGGCCGTCGCCGAGAATCGTCGCGCCGGCGAAGGGCCCTCCGGCGAGGAGGTGGCCGAGAGGTTTGACGACGATCTCCTGCGAATCCTCGATCGAATCGACGATCAGGCCGAATCGCCGGTCATCGCCCTGGAGAACGACGATGTTGACGGTCGAAGATGTGGGTGCGTCCTGGGTGATGTCGAGCTCGCGGTTGAGGTACACCAGCGGCAGCAGCTTGCCGCGCAGGCGATACACGGGGACTCCGTTGAGGTCTTCGATGCCGAGGCCCGAACCGCCTTCCTCCAGCCGCACCAGCTCGACGACGCTCGCCTGAGGGATGGCGATGCGGTGCTTTCGGGCGGACGACAACAGGACCGAGACGATCGCCAGAGTGAGCGGAATCTTGAGCCGGAAGGTCGTGGACTTTCCCGTCTCCGATTTCAGTTCGATCGAGCCGCCGAGACTTTCGACGTTGGTGCGGACCACATCCAACCCGACGCCCCGGCCCGAGATATTGGTGACCTTGGCGGCGGTGGAGAACCCGGGCTGAAAGATGAACGACTCGATCTCCCGCGTCGTGAGCTCCTCTACCTTTTCCGGATCCACGAGGCCCGCCGCCACGGCCCGTTTGAGAATCCGCTGGCTGTCGAGGCCGCGACCGTCATCCCGCACCTCGATGACCACGTTGCCGCCCTCGTGGTGGGCCCTGAGACGGAGCTTTCCGGCTCGGGGTTTGCCCTGTGCTTCCCGCACGTCCGGCGCCTCGATGCCGTGGTCCACGGCATTGCGTACGAGGTGGAGCAGCGATCCTTTGATGGCTTCGATCACCGATTTATCGAGATCGGTCTCTTCGCCCTCCATTTCGATTTCGACCTCTTTGCCGAAGTTGAGGGCGAGGTCGCGGACAAAGCGGGGAAGCTTCTGCCAGATCGAGCTGATCGGCTGCATGCGGGTGCGCATCACCGCTTCCTGGAGCTGCCCGGTGATGCTGTCGAGTCGTTGTGCCGAAGCGGTCAGCCGGGCGTCGCCGCCCCCCGCCAATCGCTGGACCAGCTGGTTGCGTGCGAGAACCAGCTCGCCCACCAGATTCATGAGATGGTCGAGCACGCGGACATCGACCCGGATATTCGACTCGGCTGCCGCGGGCATGGAGGTCAGCTCGAGGGTCTCGGCGCCGTCGGTCGAGCCCGCGCCAGGGGGCTCGGTTTTGCCGGTCGGGACAGGGGTGGCCTCCTTCGGGGGCCCGCTTTTCGACCCGCCGCGCGTGCCGGCGGCAGGTTTTGCCGGCGAGCCGGAGGCGGTTTTTTTGGCGGCGGGCGATTTCTTCTTCTTCGCCGATCCGCCGGGGGCTGGTGAGGCGGGTGCGGCCGCCGGTTCGGATGTGCCACCCGCGTTTTCGGTTGCCTCGACGGCCTGCAGCCGGGTGATGAGGTCGGCGTAGTCGGTGTCGCCTTCTCTACCGGTGCGGTCAATATTCGTGAGTATCGTGCGGACGGCATCGATCATGACGAGGAGGTCGGTCGTGATTTCAGGACGGAGGCTCAACGTTCCGTCGCGGAGACGGGCGAGGAGCGACTCGCCGACATGGGCGACCGCCTCCAGCTTCTGGAACGCCAGAAACCCGCACGTTCCCTTGATGGTGTGGATGGTTCGAAATATCCGCGCGAAGACCTCACGGTCGTCGGGGTTTTTTTCGAGGCTTACGAGGTCCTGGTCCAAGAGATCGAGGTTCTCGAAACTCTCGGCGAGGAACTCGGCGATGATTGAGTCCATCCCCCCCATGCGCACACTCCGATGGCTGAAATTCGACGCCTCTCCGGCCCCGCCGTCCGGACGAAAAACCCTCGCATCCAGAATACCTCATGTCGGCAGGCGGCCACTGTACGTGCGATACACTTGACTGGGATGGGGGGACATCCCCACTCGGTCACGGACGGGGTGAGAGGTGATTCATGGTGCTGGACATACAGCAAAAACTCAGGGTATTTCTCGGCGGCGCCATCGCGGTGTCGATGATCATCCTGGCGGTGCTTGCGGTCACGAGGACCGCGACCGTCACCCGTGAAAAGGTCTACTCGGAGATCGAGCGGATCGTCGACGTCAAGGCGGAGGAGATCGAGCGCTTCTTCGCCGAGCGGGGTCAGGTCGTTCAGACCTTTCTTCTCGACCCGGGTCTTCTCGATTACTTCGACCGCTATCGTCAGTTCAGAGCGCCGGTGACCGATCAACCGGATTTTTTGGCGGTCATCGAATATTTCGAGGCCATCGTCGACAAGGATCCTTCGATTCAGGCGGTCTTCTTCGCCGATGACGACACCCAGGAGTATTTCTGCAACCGGGTCCCCGAGATTCCGAACGGGCGGGTCGAGGAAGACGGCTACCTGGTCAAGAACCGGCCCTGGTGGCACGAGGCCGTGGGCGAAAACCGCCTCTATCTGACGTCGCCGACCGCGGATCACGTCACCGGTGCCGTCAACGTCGTCATCCAGACCACGGTCTACCTGCCGAGCGGAAAGCTGGTCGGCGTCGGTGGAATGGACGTTCTTTTGACGACGGTCGGCAAGTTGGTCGACGAGATCCATTACGAGGGTCAGGGCACCGCGTTTCTGGTCGACTCGCGAGGCGAGATCATCTATTTCGTCGGTGCCGAGGAGGTCCTCGAGGCCCGGCGCAAGAAGGACATCGAGACCCGGATCCAAGACGTCGACACATTGTTTCCAGAAACCACCGGGTTCGCCGATCTCGGTGCCGCTCTGACCGACGGCGGCGATACGGGCCGCCGGGAGGTCACGTGGAAGGGTGAGCGGCGAATCGCCGTCATGGCACCGATCCGCTCGAACATGCCGGCGTTCAGTTGGACCCTGGGGGTCCTCCTGCCGACCGAGGTCGTGTCGAAACCCATCAGATCGAGCGCGATCAGCACCATCCTGGCAGCTCTTGCGACGCTGGTGGTGGTTGGTGGAATCACGCTCTTTGTGAGCCGGCTCGTCGTCACCCGTCCGATCCGGGAGCTCCTCGACCGCTTTCGGGACATCGCCGGCAGCAATGCCGATCTGACCCGACGGGTCGAGGTCCGGTCCGCCGACGAGATCGGGCAGCTCGGCGAGAGCTTCAACCAGTTCATCGGTGGCATTCAGGCCGATGTTCGCAATATCGGCGAGCAGTCGCAGACGCTCATGGACTCCTCCAACGAGATGCGCAACCTCTCCCAGCAGATCGCCAGCGCCAACGAGGAAACCTCGGCCCAGGCGAGCATGGTCTCGGCGGCTGCCGAACAGGTCAACGCCAACGTGCAGTCGGTGGCCACCGCCACCGAAGAGCTCAACGCCAGCACCCGCGAGATCGCGGCCAGCGCCTCAGAGGCCGCCCAGGTGGCGAACCGGGCGGTGGAGATCGCAGATCGGACGAAAACGACCTTTGACCACCTCGACGCCAGCGGCACCACCATCGGCAACGTCGTCAAGGTGATCTACGCGATCGCCGAGCAGACCAACCTGCTGGCCCTCAACGCGACCATCGAGGCGGCGCGGGCCGGAGACGCGGGGAGGGGCTTCGCCGTGGTGGCTGACGAGGTCAAGAAGCTCGCCAATCAGACCGCGCAGGCGACCGAGGAGATCAGCACCACCGCGGCGGCCATCAGCTCGCAGACGGCAGACGCCGGAGCGGCCATCAACGAGATCTCCGCCATCATCCGCAAGATCCACGACATTCAGACGACGATCGCCAGCGGCGTCGAGGAGCAGACCGCGACGACCTCCGAGATCGCCCACAGCGTGACCGAGGCCGCCACCGGGTCGGGGGAGATCGCCGAGCGCATCGCCGGCATCGCCGCCGCGGTGCAGCAGACCGCCATCGCCTCGACTTCGTCACACGAACGCGCCGACGAGCTCGCCGTGATGGCGGAACGCCTCAAGCAGATCGTCGGGAGGTTCACCTACTGAAAAATTTCGGATTTCGGATTTCGGATTTCGGATTGATTCGTCACAACTTCCCACGATAGGTGCGGGGAAAGCCGGCAGGCGGCGAAGTTCCCTGATGGCGTTCGGCAACTTCCGTCGCGCTCCGCGCCTATCCGCGGGCAGCCAACCTCGAGTTCTGGATCGCATTTCTTCGCGCCGTCAAATCCGAAATCCGAAATCCGAAATCCGAAATTGCGATGCCTTACTCGTGTCTGAGGGCATCGATCGGATCGAGTGAGGCGGCCTTGGCGGCCGGGTAGGTGCCGAAGAAGACCCCGACCAGAGCGGCGAAACCGAACGCCAGCGCAATCGACCACAGCGGCACGTGCGCCGGCGGGAACCCCGGAATGGCCTTGGCGCCGAGGATGCCCAGCCCCCAACCCGCCAGCACCCCGATCAGACCGCCGACCAGTGAGATGGTCACCGCCTCGATCAGGAACTGCACCAGGATGTCCGATTTTCTGGCGCCCACCGCTTTGCGGACGCCGATCTCGCGGGTCCGTTCGGTGACCGACACCAGCATGATGTTCATGATCCCGATGCCGCCGACCAGCAGGGCGATGCTGACGATCCCGCCGACCACGCTGGTGATCGTGCCGAGGATGGCGCCGGTGGTCTCCAGCAGCTCCTCCTGGAGCAACACCTGGAAATCGTCCTTCACGCCTTCCGGGATGTGGTGGCGAGCTCGCAGGATTTCCTTGATCTGGTCCTTGGCCATCTCGACGGTTTCGGCGCTCTCGGCCTGAAAGTCGAGGCGCAGCTGCTTCGAAGCCTCGACGCCGTAGATGTCGCGCGCAGTCGTGATCGGGATGATGACGAAATCATCCTGGCTCTGCCCGAACATCTCGCCCTCGCGTTCCATGATGCCGACGATCGTGAACGCCGATTGACCGACGATGAGATCGGTGCCGAGGACGGGCTCCTCGAGCTCGAGCTCGTCGATGACCTCCTGGCCCACCATGCACACCCGCGCCGCGCGTTGGATGTCGAGGTCGGAAAAGAACCGGCCCCGGCCCACCCAGTGATTCGAGACCTCCTGGTGGGACGGCCCCACCCCGAGCAGCATCGTGGCGTGCCTCCGACTCCCGGCGCGCGACTGCTCGCCGCGGAAGAACACCGGGTTGAAGAGTTTGATCCCGGAGGCGCGATCCATGATCGCGAGGCCGTCGTCGTAGGTGAGGGTGATCTCACGTCCGGCGAGGTCGGGGTCCTGTTGGTCATGGCGCGGGAAGACCATGATGTAGGTGACGCCGACACCCTCGAACTGCGTCGAGATCACGTAGTCGAGACCCTGGACGATGGACACGACGGCGATGACGGCGGCGACACCGATGATGATGCCGAGCATGGTCAGGAGCGACCGCATCTTGTTGGCGCGGATCGCCTGCAGCGCGATGAGGAGGTTGTCCCAGATCATGATGCCGCTCCGGTTCCCGGCTGGAGCGTGTCTTCCACGACCTTGCCGTCGAGAAGCCGCACGACCCGGCGGGCGTGCGCCGCGATGTCCTCCTCGTGAGTGACGACGATGAGCGTGTTGCCGGCGGCGTTGAGCTGGTTGAAGAGCTCCATGATCTCCGCCGACGTCCGTGAATCGAGGTTGCCGGTGGGCTCGTCGGCGAGCAGGATCGAAGGATCGTTGATCAACGCCCGCGCCACGGCCACCCGCTGCCGTTGGCCGCCGGAGAGCTCGTTGGGCTGGTGTTTTGCGCGGTCGCCGAGACCGACCTTTTCGAGCGCCTCGCGCGCCCGTCGGTGGCGCTCCTTGGCCGACACTCGTGCGTAGATCAGCGGCAGTTCGACATTTGCCAACGCGCTGGCTCGGGACAGCAGATTGAAGGTCTGGAAGACAAAACCGATCTCGTGGTTGCGGATCATCGCCAGCTCGCTGTCGTCGAGATCGGACACGCGCTGCTTGTTGAGGATGTACTCACCCGAAGTGGGGGTGTCGAGGCACCCGATCAGGTTCATCAGGGTCGACTTTCCGGACCCCGACGGGCCCATGATGGCCAGGTACTCGCCGGCCTCGACCTCGAGATTCACGCCGTCGAGCGCGCGCACCTGCACCTCACCCATGGTGTAGACCTTGCGCAGATCCGTGATCGAGATCAGCATCAGTCGACCGTCACCTCGACGTCGCCGGACTCCTCGTCGTCGGAGGCGTCGTCGTCGGTCTTTTTCTCTTCGATCTTGATCGCCTCACCCTGCTTCAGGTTTTTGAGGGTGCGGTACGGGCCGATCACGACCTGGTCGCCCGCGGCCAGGCCTTCGGTGATTTCCACGTACAACACGTCAGACACGCCCATCACGACCTTTCGAAGGGCGGCCTTGCCGTCCTCGAACAGGTAGACGACATCGACCTCGTCTATACCTTTCGCCTTCGCCCCTTTGACCTCTTCGCCATCTGCATCGAGCCGCCGTTTGACCACTGCCTGGACCGGGACGGTGACGGCTTCCTCGCTGGTGGCGGTGAGAATGTCGACCTTGGCGGTCATCGCAGGTCTCAACGACGGATCGGGGTCGTCGAGTGCGACCTTGACCGAAAAACGAATGGTCCCCTGGGCGGGATCCTTCCGGCCCGAGGTGGCGATCTCGACCACGTGGCCTTTCTGCGGTTCGGCGCCCAGGGCGTCGACCGTCACCTCCGCCTCCTGGTCGAGGGCGATGTGGATCACGTCAACCTCGCTGACCTCGACCTCGGCGAGGAGCACCGACATGTCGGCGACGGTCATGATCACCGACCCCGGGAGGTTGGTGGAACCCGGCACGACCGTTTCGCCCCGCTCGGCGTTGAGCTGGATGATCGTGCCGTCCATCGGCGAGAGGATGGTCGTCCGCGCGAGGTCGTCCTGGGTCCGCTGCAGGGCGGAACGGTACTGCTCGACCGCCTGCTGCTGGGCCTCGAGCTCGACCTCGGCGGTGTCGAGGGCGAGCTGCGCGCTGTCCAGCGCCTCCTGGCTGACCAGCCCGTCGTCGATGAGTTCCTTGGCTGCGCCGCAGATTGAGTTCGGCGTTGGCAAGCTGCACCTCCTGGCGGCGCACCGAGACCTCGGCCTGGCGCAGGGCCGCCCGCGCCTGATCGCGGGCCGACTCGTAGAGGTCGCGCTCGATCTCGAGCAGGAGCTGGCCTTTGGTGACCTCCTGGCCCTCGACCACCGGCAGGGCGATGATCTCGCCCACCACCTTGGCCGAGATTTCGACCCGCTTCTCGGGGGTGATCTCGCCGGTGGCCTTGACCCGGGACGACACCGTGCGAAGCTCCGCCGCCTCGATTTCGACCTCGGTGCCCCGCGGTCCTGAATCGCGCAAGCTGGCCCAGATCACGAGAGCGAGGACGATCAGAGCTCCAGCTACGATGAGTGCCTTTTTCATGTTCACCTTCCAAACCGGACCGTCAGTTCCAGACTGCGGTTCTCCCGCCGTCGGGCGGTCAGCCCATGATCGCCGCAAAAGCCGACTTGACGACGATCATGGCGATCCAGGGCACGAGAACCGCAATCGCTGCCTTGCCGCGCGAGATCTTGCCGACGGTGGCAAAACCCATGATCGAGAGCACTACCACCCAGATATTGAAGATGCTGATCGTGGTGGCAGCGGAGGTCAGCCAGGCGGGCGTCTCGGGGGACAAGAAGGCCCCGATGTTGGCCTTGACGATATTGGCAAGCTCGTAATCAGGCACCTTCCCGACCCGCTGGACCAGAACGCCGGTGAGGATCAGAGCGACGGCGGTGCCGGGCCAGTAGGCGTGGAGCACCGTCGAAAGAGTGGTCTTGAAATCGATCTCCGAACCGACGATTTTGAGCATCACCAGAAAAACCGCCGCCATGAGCGCCCACACCAACGGTGCGATGACGAGACCGATAATCGGTGCGAACTTGGCGATCTTTTCGGCTGGGGCGATCATCTGTTCGATCTGTTCATCGGAGAGCTCGTCCGCACGGTCTGCGAGCCGCGCGCGCACGGTGGCCTCGTAGTCGACGTGGGGTGCGACGACCGCCTGAACCCCGACTCCGAGAAGCACCAGGACGACCATGAGCAGGACCCAGGTCGGTTTGACGCCGATGTCCTCGAATACCTGGCCGGGTGACGTGAACATCATCCACAGGCGTTGACCGGCGCTGTAGCGTGCCGCCGGCGACGGCGTCGGCGGCCGGGTCAGTTCGGGTTCGTAACCGGGTCGGTCGGCGTTTTCATGCATGGTCGGCCTCCTCCTCGAGTGGATCTCTCAGATATGTACTGTGCACCGGGGATTATATTCCGGAATCTCGGAAATTCGGGGAGATCTTCCCCTGCGGTGAATTGGGCAGGAACGTCCGCAGCACTCGGGCCGCTTCCCGGCGTCCCTCCCGTGAGGATGCCAGGCACCTCCACCGCACGCGGCTCGTTTCCGCAGTCGCTTCCCGGGAGGGGTGGGCGGGAAATCCGAAATCCGAAATCCGAAATCCGAAATTTCCGCACAGTGTTCTGCTAAAGTGCCGCGCGCATGAGTGGGTGGAGGCTTTTTCCTCGCATGGCCGTCTGGGTCGCTTTGGTGATGGCTGTCACCGGGTTGGCGCATGCCGACGAGAGCGAATCCATCGAGGATCTGGTGTGCAGGGTCGGACGGACGCGGTGGACCTCCAACAACTCGGTCGAGTTGGTGGTCGACCCGCGACACGCCTGGCAGGCGCGGCTCGCCCTTGTCGATTCGGCGCGCCACCACCTCCTGATCAGTACCTTTTCATGGCACAACGACACGTACGGCGTGGACTTCCGAAAGTACATCGTGGCGATGCAGGAACAGCGCAAGGCCGAGGGCACCGAGGTCACGGTCCGGGTGTTGGCCGACGCATCAGCGTTCGGGCTTTTCAGCCGCGCGTTCGACGCGCTCGAGCGAAAGGGCGCCCAGGTGCGCGGTTTCAACCGCAGCTCGTGGGGTCTGACGGCGATGTACGACGGGCGCATGCACGACAAGGTGGTGATTGCCGACGGTCGACGGGCATTGGTTGGAGGACGCAACTTTGCCGATCTCTACTTCGACCCGCTGCGGTGGTGGCTCGATCTCGGGGTGAGGCTCGAGGGTCCGGCGGTCGACGACCTCCAGATGAACTTCTTGAAGTCGTGGGAGCTGACCGAGTTCAACCGGAAGGCCGGGCGTTTTCTGCTCCCGCAGGAGATGCTCGTCAACGATGTTCGGACTTTCTGGCTCACGGGTCGCTATCCGAACGGAAAGAACCCCCTCCAGCAGTTCATGACGACAGCCTACTTTCCCCGGTGGTCCGAGCCGGCCGGCTCGGTCCCGGTGGCGGTGTTGTACGACAACCCTCTGGTGAGGCGTCGAGCCGCCACAACCGACCTCGTGATCGCCCTGGCGGGGCGCGCGGTCGAACGGATCGACCTCATGACCCCGTTTCCGAACATGCCGCCCGAATTGACCGACGCCCTCGCCGCCGCCTCCGCGCGCGGTGTGAAGGTCAGAATCGTGGTCAACGGGGCAGAGGCGGCGATTCGCGGCGGCGCGTTTCTTACGGCCGGTTATCCGACCCTGATTCGGCTGATCGAGGCCGGGGCGGAGGTGTGGGCCTGGCGGGCCAATGGGGACCTCCTCGATGCCGTCGGGGCGAGCGACTGCACCCCGCAATTGCTGCCGCCGATCGCACTCCACGGGAAGATGGTCCGAGTGGACGACGACCTTTCCATCGTCCATTCATCCAACTTCAACATCCGATCCACCTATTACAACACCGAGGAGGGAGTGGTCGTTCTCGACCGGGAGTTCAACCGCGCCCTCGGTGACCTCGTCGACCGGCTCATCGAGAAACGGGATGTCTTTCTGGAATGCCGGGAGGGCCAGACGCCCCAGGCTTTGCCACCCATCATGGATCTTCTGACGACCGAAGACCTGCCGGCGATGAGGGAGGAACTCGGGCACAAGCAACCGGCTCTGGACGCGTGGAGCGTGACGTGGTGAGCCTCTGTCGCGCCGCGTGCGGGTTGGGTATGCTGCTCGCGGTCCTGTATTCCCCGACTGCGGTTGCCGATGACGACATCATCGACATCGATCTCTGGCACGCCGAACTCGCAGAGGAAATGGGGCCCGAACCCCCGGCTGAAGCGCAGCGCGTGTCGCTTGGGTTGTACCCGGAAATCGGCGCGGCTGTCGGACCTCCCAACTGGTATGCCGGCCAGGGCAATGTCTACGTCTCGTTTTCGAACGGCAGGACGTTCAGCATTTTCGGCGGCTACGGACACGAGTGGGGGCCGCAGGCGGAGGCAGAGATCATCACCGTTGGCTGGGGCGGCGTGCGCCCCATCCCGGTGGCTTCGAAACAACTCGGTTTTCACGGCAAGTTCCTGCGCTATCGGCGTTGGGACGACGAAGACCACGGTGTCCATCACGGCCTGTCCATCGGCACCATGCACGGCGTGGGAATCTGCGCATTGTCCTTCGAGATGGGCGCGGCGCGATCGGAGCGGAACCACTGGCTGGTCACCCTCGCGGTGTCGCTCAAGTTCGCCGTGCCGGTGTACGTTCCGCTGACCCGGGAACGACCTCCGCGTACCGACGACGGATCCTGATGAACTGGCACCATCGCAACGTTGGAACGTTAAACGTTTGAACGTTTCAACGTTGCGGACACCTCCGCCGCACGCTGACTTTCCATGCTCGCTTCCCGAGAGGATGCCGGACACCTCCGCCGCACGCGGTCCCACCCACCCTGAGCACTCGAGCTGTCATTGTCGGTGGGGGTGGTGGGCGGAAAATCCGAAATCCGAAATCCGAAATCCGAAATTCCTAATTCCTAATTCCTAATTCCCAGATTATTCGTCTATCCTCCTCTGATGCTCCTCCGCCTCCTCCTCCTCTTCACCATCGTTCCCCTGGTCGAGCTCTATCTGCTGATCACGATCGGCGGCGTGATCGGGGTGGCGCCGACCATCGCCATCGTCATCGGCACCGGAGTGCTCGGAGCCTGGTTGGCGCGGTGGCAGGGCCTGGCCGTGCTCCGGCGCATCGGCGAAGAGATGACGGCCGGACGCGTGCCGACCGACGCGCTGATCGACGGACTGCTGGTGCTGGTGGCGGCGGCCATGCTGCTGACACCGGGCCTGCTCACCGACACAGCCGGTTTCCTGTTACTGGTTCCCGCGAGCCGCGCGGTGGTTCGTCGCGTCGTGGCGGCGGCGATCACGCGGAAGGCTCGGGCCGGCGAACCGGATGTGATTGACGCGAAGTGGTTTCGAGAGGGCTGAGACGTCCTCTCGAAGGGCGGCAACCGGCCTCCCGAATCGCGGTACAATCGAGGTTCATGATGAGAGTCCCACCGGAATGATTGAAGACCGGGATCCGACGACCGAGGCGTACCAGATCCTGGCCGATCTGCTGGTGACGATCCGGCGCGTCATCCACCGGGGGTTGGAGAAGGTCTCGGGGAAGACCTGGTACCTGGACGGCTGTCCACCGGGCCTGTTCGAGCAGCTGGTCGAACGCAAGGAACAAGAAAAGGCCGTTGACAGGTTCAGCGGCGAGTACCAGGAGCTCATCACGTTCGCGTCGCTGGACGACCTCGCGGCCATCATCGAGTTCAACGTCGATCTCGCCCACCTTCTGGCCTCGCTCGAGCCGGAGGGCGAACCGATGATCGACCGCCTGCGGGAGATCGAGGCGCTCCGGCTCAAGATGGCAGCCTCCGTGCCCTTCGACGAAGACGACCTCGAGACGATCACCCGGTACCACCGCGAGTTCAGAGACTCGCTGACGAAACGCAAACGCGCCCCGGAGGAGACAACACCGCCGCCGGCGACGAGTGGCGAGGCAGTTGGGGCGGAGGACGAGCCGGGCGACCCACCGCAGGAAGACGATGCATCTCCGGGCGCTGCCGAGGAAGTCGAAGGGAACGGGGATGCAGCCACGGTCGAGAGGCCCCGGGATTTCAACACCCAGGTGGCGACCTTCGACGAAATCGCGGAGGTTGTAGGTGGGCTGAAGACGGCATCGCCGCCGGACGATTCCGCGGGCGACGACGAGCCCGTCGCCGAAGTTGCATCCCCGCCTGATCTTCCCGGATCACCGCCGGACCCTGCTGATGGCGCCTCCCTGGTCGTCGAGGTCGAGGTCGCGATGGCGGAGGACGACGACCGCAAGGTGCTTCGGGTGCTGCACCGGGAGGTCACGGGGATCGCCGAAGGCGCGTTGCGGAAGATGCTCGATATCGAACACCCGGTGTGGGACACCGTGCGATCCAGCGGCTGGTACGACATGAAAAAGGCGGATCTGGCCCTCGCACCCCTCGAGCTCTTTTATGTCGTCGTTGCCAGAGCCGCGGAGGTGCAGCGAAGCGGTGCCGGTTTCGAAGCCGTCAAGGCGACCCTCGCTGAGGCCGAGTTCTCGAGGCTCCTCCTGTCGCTGCGGGAGATGTTCATGAGGCAGAGCCTCTGACACGCATTGGGAATTAGGAATTAGGAATTTCGGATTTCGGATTTCGGATTTCGGATTTCGAATTTTGCCTCTGTCATCCCGACCGAGAGAGCGAACCAACCGAGAGGAGGGATCCCTCCACTTCGGCCCTTCGGGCCTGCGGTCGGGATGACAGTTCGAGAGACGTGTTACTCAAAGTAGGGTGGGCCTCGGCCCACCTTCAGAGTCGTACTCGTCTCGTTCACGTTTCTGGATGGCGTGTCCTTGACAGAGCGATCCCGAACTCACAACTCAAAACTCAAAACTAAGAACTCTCCGTGAGGTAGACCGCCCCCGGGTCGATGACCTTGCCTTCGGGGAGGTACTCGAGGCAGTGCGCCATCCAACCCGTCTGGATGGCGAGGCAGAACGGGATCGGGAAGGAGCTCACCGGGAGACCGATGGGGGAGTAGATGAGACCGGTGATGCTGTCCACGTTGGCGAAGATGCCCTTCGAACCGAGGGCGTTCTCGATCTCGTCGCGCAGCGCCCCATACGTGCGCCACAACCTCTCGGATCCGCGATCCACCAGGAGTTTCTCGGCCCATGGTTCGAGGGCGGCGACCCTGGGGTCGGGGCACTTGTAGACCCGGTGTCCGAAGCCGGGGAACCGGTGGCCGTTGGCAAGGGCGTCGCGGGCCCACGCCCGAGCGTCGTCGGGTCCGTCCAGTCTGGAGAGCATTTCGAAGGCGAGCTGGTTGGCGCCGCCGTGGCGGGCGCCGGACAAGGCGCCCATGCCGGCGAGGACGGCCGATCCGAGGTCGGCGCCGGTCGAGATGACGGTCAGCGCGGCAAAGGCGGCTGCGTGCAGCCCGTGCTCCGCCTGGACCACGAGGCTCGCGTCGAATGCCTCGATCTCGGATGGCTCGGGGAGCCGGCCCAGGGCCTGCCAGAGAAAGTTGGCGGCGTAGCCGAGGTCGTCGCGCGGTTCGATCGGCCCCTGTCCCGTCAGGTGGCGGACGGCGCTGGCGGCGAGGGCCGCCGTCCAGCTCAGGATCCTCGCCGGGCGCCGCCACTGGGCGTCGAGGTCGGTCTTTTCCGGTTCGGGGATGTGGCACGCGGCGACCGTCAGCATCGTGCGGTACTGGGCCAGAGGGTGGGCGTGCATCGGAACATACCGGAGTGCCTCGACCGCCGCCGCCGGTGGGTTGCGCCACAGGATCAGTTCATCGCGCCATTCGGCCAGCCGCCGGGAATCCGGAAGTTCTCCGAACAGAATCAGGTGCGTCGCCTCTTCAAAGCTCACCCGTCCCGCCAGGTCTCCGATCGCGTACCCGCGATAGAGGAGCCGGCCGACCGCGCCGTCGATCTCGGAGATGGCGGTGTCACCGGCGACGAGATGCTCGAGCCCGCGCCCGTAGCGCTGCTCGGACGGGACACGGCTGTTTCCGATCACGTGCGCGGCTCCTCGTCGATCGCCCGTTCCGGCGTGCCGACGTACCGGCTCAAAGGCCGGAAGAGGCGCATCGTTGCGAGGCCTTCGCGCACCAACGCGGTGGCGCCGGCCATCCTGCCCACGGCCATCAGACAGGGGACCAGCGCCGGTTCTGCACCGAGAAGGTGGAACAGCAGCGCGCCGTAGAAGTTGACGTTGATGTGGACGCCGCGAGCGGCGAGGGCTGCGGTGGCGGTGACCTCCACCGCCCGCGCCACCTCGAAGAGATCGCTGCGGCCGCGATCCCGGGCCACGGCGGCGACCTCCTTGCGAAGCACCACGACGCGGGGGTCGGGCATGTGGTAGGCGCGGTGTCCAAAACCCGCGATGATGCCGCCGCCGTCGATCGTCGTGCGGGCCCACGTCTCGGCGGTCTCAGGGTCGGCGAGCGGCAGGAGTTGGCGGAGAACTGCCTCGGCGGCGCCTCCCGTCTTCGGTCCCCGCAGCGCCGACAGACCTGCCACGAAGTTGTAATAGGGGTCGGCGTGACACGAAGCGACGATCATCGAGGTGAAGGTCGGCGCGTCCAGACCGTGGGCGGCATACAGCACCCACAGGAGGTTGAGGGCGCGGACCTCGTTCGGTCCCGGTTCGCGGTCGGTCAGTGCCGCCAGAACCCCCTCGGCGAGGCTGCAGTCCGGGCGCGCCGGTCGCCCGGGCAGACCGGCTCGGTGCCGGCTGATCTCCGCCACCAGGGCGGCCACCTGACCGACCACCCGGAGCTCCTGCCACTGGCGTCCGCCGGCGAGATCGTCGTCGACACTCAGCTCATGGCAACC
The DNA here is from genome assembly GCA_963823345.1 of Candidatus Sulfomarinibacteraceae bacterium. Lineage (GTDB taxonomy): Bacteria > Acidobacteriota > Thermoanaerobaculia > Thermoanaerobaculales > Sulfomarinibacteraceae > Sulfomarinibacter. Next base: position 94,403 of record CAWGLE010000022.1, on the reverse strand, counting down.
CACCGCGGAGAGGCCCGCCCGCAGCAGCCGCATCGGATGAATGGTCGGATCGAGCGAACGGATCATCTCGACGGCGTCGGGTGGCAGCGCCCGGCTCTGCCGCAGGCCGGTCCGGAAGACATCGAAGTCGCCGGGGGCCTCCTCGGGCTGACGACCGGAGATCAGCAGGAAAGCGACCCCCTCGAAATCCATGCGGGACGCCAGCGCCTCGATCGGCACGCCGCGGTAGGCGAGCCGGCCCGACGATGGGTCGAGCCACATCACCCGGGTCTCCAGCGCGACCACACCCGTCAGACCGGGCCCCACATCGGTGGTCACCGGCCAATCCAACCGGTCGGCCCGCCAGTCGAAGGAGGTGGAGAGGGTGGGGAGTTTCGTCACCGGGGAAGCATACCTGTTCGGAATTGGGAATGAGGAATGAGGAATTGAGGAATTAGGAATGCCGCCCGCCCGCTCCCGGCAGCCGGGACGGCCGCGCCACAGGTCATACGATTCCGGAGCGGTTGTGGTGCAGGCGTCCCGCCTGCACAGTGCGGCCGGGACGGCCGCACCACAATCGAGCATCCACCATTTTGGCCAACGAAAAACGCCCCGCTCGTGAGAGCGGGGCGGGAAGTACATTCGTGTACCGATGTCAGTTGAACAGCGGGAACGGCCGCGGCATGAAGGGATCGTATACCGGGGTCATGGAGAAGAAGTTGGGATCAAATCTCGGCGTCAACGTTCCGTTGTAGTAGCTGGCTCCCGACTGGCCGAGCGGGAACATGCTCTCGATCCGAATGGGCCCGTTCATATCGAATTCCACAGATTGGGAATAAGTGGAACGATTGGAGAACGGTGTCTTCCAGATGACGCCGTAAAGAGGAGTTCCGGGGGCGACTTCGTGGGTGTAGTAGATGTAGCCCCTCTGAACGTTGTATGGACCCAGGCCCATCTCCGCGATGACATTGTCCAACGCCAGGATGATGATTTGTTCAGGGGTCGTCGGTTTGCCCGAACCCGACTTGTCCTGGAACCAGTTGTAGTAGTTCGGAATAGAGGCACCCGATCCGGCGAGGAGGTGCAGCAGGGTGTTGTAAGTGTAGCCTTCATATTCCTCGTTATAATTCAGGCCGGCCATCATGAACTCATCCTCGAAAACCAGCCGCAGCACCTCGCGGAGCCACGCGTCCTGCAACACCCACGCATCCGCCTTGAATGCGCCGAGGGGCCACGCGGTGGGCCCGCCGGCTACGAAGTGTCCGTCCCAGGCTTCGATCATGGCAACGGCGGCATCCCGGTCTTCTGATGGATTGGCCGCGACCGCAGCTTTGAAATAGGGTGCGGTGAAGACCCAGTTGTTTCCGCCATGAGGGTCGATGCCGTCGGTGGTGGCGATGTTGAGTCCCAGGTCACGCATCTCCTCGAATGTGATGTGGTCGTTGGAAGAAAGGTATTCCTCCACCACGTGTGAGCGGTGCGATGGGCCGAAGGCATAGCCGGGGTTGTTGAATGAATTGTTGTAATCGAGCGCTGCCTTGTTATTCCATCCGCCGTACCAGCCCTGTGCCGTGTTCTCGTCGTGGACGATTGGACGTCGTTCGCCGGTCCACTCCATGGTTCCATTGCCGATCGACGGCAGGCGCGGATCGACGCCGGCCGCGCGGATCGGGTCATAGCCCCCCATCCAGTAGGCGATGTTTCCGTCGCGGTCGATGTACGTCGTGTGCTGGCTGACGGGGAAAATTTCGATCCCTTCACCGAACTCGGCGATGCTCTCCGCGCGGGCGAGGCGAAGCATCGTTTCTATCGCCTGAAGGTCCTTTTTCCAGTGGGCGTAGGCCCATGAGACGATGATTGCCGGCGGCTCGGCTGGGTTGAACTGTAACGGTTCAATGATGGGTCCGTGTGAGCTGCGCCAAATCGGGACCGTTACGCTGGAGCCGGCAAAGACGTTGATTGTCTCCATGCGGTGAAGAAAGACAGCCTGCGGCGGCTCGAAGTAGTAATCCATGGTGTGAGCGTGACCCACCTGCATCGACCACGCGTGGTGCGGGGTCCGACCGATGGGGAATCCGGGTGTGCCGGGGATCGTCATGCCGGACACATTCAGTCCGCCACCGCGGATTGAGCCTTCAGCGACGATCGACGGAACCGTGAAACCCATCTGCGGCGAGGATTGCAACATCGGGTTGCCGGTGGCGGTCCTGTCACCCGAAATGGCCCAGGCATAGCTGCCCATCTTCACGGTTGCACCGATACCTGCAATCAGCTGTTGCATGCTGTCGGTCCGGGCACGGATCCGATCCACGGCCTCTCCCGCATTTTGCATCGAGACGATCTCTTCGAAGTGTCTTGAGTCGATTTTTGGAGCCACCGCCGCCTTGGTGCTCGAGGAGATCGGGATCATTGTCTGCGCGGCGGGGTCGTTGAACCATCGCAGATCCGTGAACATGGCCAGGCCCTCTTGGCCGTATACGTGGGCAAGAGTCTGGGCCAGTACTGCGTTGTCAAGCTGGCCGTGTCCGAGGACGTCCCGTTGACCTTCGGGATCGAACTCGCGCAGATGAAACATCACGGTGGCCATCACATCGTTGACGTGCCAAGGCGCCGGCAGCACCGGAATGCCGAGGTGATTCAACAACACCGATTGAATGGAGAGCAGCCAGTATTCGTCCGGCATCTGCCGCCAGTTCCCGGCATAGAACTCACCGATGCGCCTGTTGACGCCGTTCGTGTAGGCGGTGATCACTGTTTGGGCATCTGCGGAGAGATCCGCGAACATCTCGGCAAACTCCTCGTCCGAATAGCCCAGAGTTCGCAGGTACCAGTCGGTGCCGATGGCCGCGGATCCGAGAAGTTCTGAGAGCTTGCCGCGACCCACGCGGCGGTAGATATCCATCTGATACAGACGGTCCGTCGCCACCGCATAGCCTGCGGCCTCCCAGACATCGTAAAGCGACCCGCCCTCGATGAACCAGATGCCCTGGGCATCGCGGGTCGTCGTCACGGGATCATCGGAGACGACACTGCTGACCTCGACCGCGCCCCCCTCGGGGCTGAACGGCATCACTCGTGAGTTTGGCGCTAGGGTTTGACCAGAAACGACCACCGCCACGGCCAGAATCAACACCGACATCTTCCAAACGGACGCCCTCATATCTGTCTCCCTTCCTGCAACGGTGGTTTCCGCGGGAACACGGAACTCGTGAGCCGCGAAAGAACCACAAACCAGAGATTGTGACGCTCACGAATATAGCCGTGTCGCGACGGCGTGTAAATGGGAAAACAGTGCAGATTTCGGATTTCCGGCAGCCGGGACGGCTGCCCCACAAACGCTCGTGAACGGCTTGTGGGGCACGCGTCTCGCGTGCCGGGTGACGCTTCCGGTCTCGCGGCAGCCGGGACGGCTGCCCCACAAATGCTCGTGAACGGCTTGTGGGGCACGCGTCTCGCGTGCCATGCGCGGCGGAGGTGCCTGGCTCCCGGCATGATGTTGTCCTCAACATCATGGCGGCGTGCCTGGCATCCTCTCGGGAAGGTTGTGCTGATACGAGCGCGGCCGCACGGGCCGGCGGGGTCAGACCCCTCAGGTGAAACCGCTGGGGCAGCTGGGCGCCGACGGACAAGTGCTGCCCGAACTCGTGGACCCACTCGCAAATGTCGACAGCATCCGTTCGACCTTCGTGGTCTCACACTTGGGGCAGTGGACGGTGGTCTTGTCCGCGCCGACAGGTTGCAGGAGTGAGAAACGCTCGCCGCACAATGTGCATCGGTATTCGTAGATCGGCATCGTCGCCCCCTCAGATATCGTGCCCGGGGCCGAGAGTGAACCTCGTCTTCCGAGGGCTCGGCCCTTCAGCGCTTCACAGCTTCCGCCTCCTCCATCTGCAGGCGGCCCTCGATGATGGTCTGGTGCTCGGATTCGATCCGCAGCTCGAGTGAATCGCAGACGTTCCGGCAGATGGTGAACACACCTTCGTCGATGATCCGGTAGTAGACGTTGAGACCGGCGCGGCGGCAGTCCACCAGGCCGGCACGCTTCAGCACCGACAGGTGTTTCGACACGTTGGCCTGCGATCCGCCGACCACCTCGAGGATGTCCGACACGCACCGCTCGCCGTTGTGGAGGCAGTGCAGGATCTTCAGACGGGTCGGATCGGCCATCGCCTTGAGGACCTCGGCTATACGACTCAGCAGTTCATCCGATGCGATCACGATGCCTCCCCAAATAGTTCTATCACCCAAAGGTAATATATTCCTGTTTCCAAGCGAGGTCAACGTCATCGCAGGAACGGATGTTGTGTTGTTTGTTGAGTATATGACTCAATGTCGGTGTTATGCTGACGCCGCCCCACAATGCCGGACGGAGGTCATCATGTCGACTATTTTTGATCGGATCGTCAGCGGCGAGATTCCGTGCCACAAAATCTGGGAGGACGACGATCACCTCGCCTTCCTCGACATCAACCCCAGGGTGGACGGCCACACCCTGGTGATTCCGAAAAAGCCCTGGTTCGAGGTCTTCGCCATGGACGAAGTGCCCTACATCAAGCTGTGGACCGCGGCGCAGAAGGTGGCCCGCCACCTCAAGCGCAAAACCGGCTGCGAGCGGGTCGTGATCGTGGTCCTGGGCTACGAGGTGCAGCACGTCCACATCCACCTGATGCCGACCAACAGTCTCGGCGATTTTCCTTTCCCGCCGGTCAATCAACAGGCCCTGAAGCGCCTCGAGGAAACGGCGCAACAACTCAAGACTTGACCATCAGCCGTCGTCGGCTACAGAATGGCGCCGCGCCGGAGTGGCGGAATGGCAGACGCAGAGGACTCAAAATCCTCCGAGGGCAACCTTGTGTGGGTTCGACTCCCACCTCCGGCAAATCAGGGGGGCGGCGCGTCGAACGCGCCGTCCCCCTGATTTGCTGTTGACGGATGACGGTTTGCGTCAGGGGCACGAGTACGGGCACCACGAGATCGCCTCATTGATGCATTGATTGTCCCATTCCGAATTGCAACAGTAGGAGTCGGCGGCGCAGACGGTGGCGGCGCAGGGGTCGCACGCAGGGGTGAGCGCAGCGCCGCTGTAACACAGACCGTGTGCGCAGGGCGCGGTCTCTCCGGTGACCGACGACCACGCGTTCGTGCGACCGTTTTCGAAGCAGCTGGCGAAGAAAAGCCCGTTGGCCCCCGGGTACAGAAATCGCACGCCGGCGATGTCGGATACCGTCAAATCGTCGCGCTGCCCCATCGCGGAGTCGGCTTCGCCCTGGGTCAGCCCGACGGCGGCGGCGCCGGCGGCAGTCGCCTCCATCGTGTAGTCGGGGTCGCAGTTCCAACCGGCTGTGGCAAACGTACAACGGCTGTAGTGCATCACAGAGGCGTAGTCATAGGCCCCGTAGCTCGTCGTTCCTGGCCAGATATCATAATTGAAGCTCTTATCGGTTTCGATGTTGTCGTAGTGCACGGTGACGTAGGTGTCGCGGTCCGGGCGGGTCTGCTCGTGCATGAGCCCGAGGGCGTGGCCGATCTCGTGCGCGATGATGAAGCGATAGTTCCAGTTGTAGATATTCATCGTCTGCGCTCCAGTGTTCATCCCGACGTACGAGCTGTTGCCACCGGCGCTCACGACGAGAATGTAATTTCCCGATCCGGCCCCCTCCACGAACGTGAGGCCGGCAACCGTGGCCTCCCACTCCTTGGCCGCGGCCCGCCAGGCGGCCCGGCGGCCGTCGCCGTCGCCTGAAAGCGGACGGCCGTCGGCGGCGTCGACGCTGGCATCGAACTGGTAATAGACGACACCGGCGGTCCAGGTGGTCCCGTAGAGAGCCGATTTTTCACCGGCGTCGACAGGAATCAGCATGTCGTCGATCTGGAGATACGAACGCCCGTCGCTGGAGAGGACGACGAACTGCTCGAGCTCCGGCGTGACGCGGATGGGCCTGTCCAGGCTGGTGGCGGCGTCGGCGGCGAACGCGATCGAAACAAGCGCCAACGAGATCACGAGCCGAAATTTCATGTTGATGCCTCCGGGTTTTTCAGCAGTCGCAGTCGCTGCCCGACTCTGCTTCAACCTGGAAGAGCAAGATGGATGCCACGATCGGGTAGGTCGTGGCGGCGGCAGATCCACGAAAAGAACAGCTCCTATCGGTGTGACCGGGTTGGTTGATTCATTCTGGAGCACCGGCAGTTCCGTTGGTTCCGCCCGTCGTGCCAGCATTTTTCACCGGGTTTCGCGTTTAACGGGTTGTGGAACGTGCTTATTCTCAAATAGTTGACGATCCGCGCAAGTGGACATACATTTTCACCAGAGATCGATCTTCACAACCAGCGGTGGTGGAGCGCCGACGGTGCGTCGGAGCGGAGTGGCGAACGGTCGCCGCGCCGTATCCGATCAACCCGCGGCTTCATTTCCGCCGTTCCGGTGGGCGCGTCGTCGTCGCGGCACCCCTCGAGACGCCGCCGCTCATCGGAAGGAGGGGTGCATGGTCAAGTGCAGTCAGTGCAGCAACGTTTTCCGGGTCATCGGCGACGCCCTCAACCTCCGCCTCGACACCAGGGTGTTGCTGGAAATGGCGGCGAGAACGATTGTCGAACAGTTCGATCTCAAGGCCTGCCACTTCCGGGTGCTCAGCCGCGACCAACAGCGGCTCGAACATATCGCCTGCTACGGCCTGAGTCCCGCGTTTCTCAACAAGGGACCGGTGGATGCCGAACGCAGTGTCGCTCAGGCACTCGATGGTCAGGCCGTGATGGTCCTCGACTGCGTTGCCGATCCCCGCGTCCAATACCCGGAGGCCTTTACTGCAGAGGGCATCGCTTCGATGCTGACGGTTCCGCTCGAGACCCGCGGGCAGGTGATCGGGGTGATGCGGCTCATGACCTCCCAGACCCGGGAGTTTTCGAAGGCCGAGATCGATTTCTTCAAGGTCACCGCCCTCTTCTGCACCAGCGCGATCGTCGACTCGATGTTCCACAACATTCTCGGGCACGTGACGGAATCGATCCGGGACTCGCTCGAGTTGCAGGTGGTCCTCGACAAGATCGTGCGCGTGGTTTCCGATGACCTGCGGACGAAGGGGTGCGCGATTTCGTTGGTGGACAGTCGCAGGAAGGGCCTCGAGACGCGCGCTTCCAACGGGCTCAGCGAAGGCTTTGTGGGGCGCGTCGCGGAAGTGGTATCGAAAGAAACGCGCGACGAGGTCATTGGCGGTTCCACCGTTGCCATCCTCGACGGCCGCAACGACAAACGGATCCTTCGACCCGACGTGATTGAACGCGAGGGGATCTCCTCGATATTGCTCGTGCCCCTGATGAGTCGGGGCAAGATCATCGGCGTGCTCAGCCTCTACACCCACAAGCCGTATCTCTTTTCCGCCGACGAAAAGCAGCTCATGATCTCCATCGGCGAGCAGTGTGCGCTGGCGATCGACAACGCCATGATGTTCGAGGCTTTGAAGAGGCGTTACGAGAATCTCGTGGACGATTTCCAACTCTGGTTCGAGCACACGCAGGCGTACGGGCAAAAGGGGTCGATGGTCTGACTATCTGAAGGTGAACTTCGCGATCGGCGAATCGAATCACGCCCGAGTTGTACGACTCGGAACCCGCCCCCTGCCCGGCAGCCGGGACGGCTGCCCCACAAAATAATCCCGGCCTCCGAGCAGGGTTTGGCGCGCCGGAAAACCCGATACCCGAAACTGAGTCGGGGGAGGTAGGGCGGGAATTCAAAACTCAAAACTCAATACTCAAAACTGAGAGGCCGTGTTGACCTCCCGGCTCCTCTGTGACACCTTTTGCCCGCCGACCGAAAGTTTCCGCAGGAGGACCCGGTGGATCACGCGCAGCTTGTCAAGGCCATGTCCGAACCGTCCTTCTACCCACATCCGGTGGCGGAGGTGCGGTTTCTCCAGACCCACATCTCCTCGGTGTTTCTGACCGGCGAGTTCGTCTACAAGCTGAAGAAGCCGGTGAACTTCGGTTTTCTGGATTTCTCGACCCTCGAGCTGCGCAAGCTCTATTGCCGCGCCGAGGTCGAGCTCAACCGCCGGCTGGCGCCTGCGATCTATCTGCGCGAAGCCCCGATCACCTCCGACGGCGAGAACGTCGTTCTTGACGGCGACGGAGAGGTGGTCGACTGGGTCGTCGTCATGCGTCAACTGGACGAGCACCTGCTCGGCACCCAGGTCAACGCCCGGGGTGAGCTCGGTGCAACCCACATGGACGCCCTGGTCGAGGTGTTGGTTCCGTTTTATGAAAGCGCGGCAACCGGCAACGGCATCGACCGCTACGGTGAGATCGAGGCGGTCAAGTTCAACACCGACGAGAATTTCAACCAGACCGAGTCGCACATCGGCAAGCTCATCTCCAGGGAGAGGTTCGACCACATCGTGGAGTGGACCAACGCCTTCTACGTCGAGCGGGCCGCGCTCTTCAACCGGCGGATCGCCGAAGGCCGTATCCGTGAGAGCCACGGCGACCTCCACCTGGGCAATATTTTTTTCGAAGAGCCGCCGGTCATCTTCGACTGCATCGAGTTCAACGAACGCTTCCGCTGCGGAGACGTCGCCGTCGACCTGGCATTTCTCGCCATGGACCTCGATTTCAACGACCGGCTCGATCTGGCCAAGCGCCTGATCGACGGCTACGTTCAGGCGTCGGGCGATACCGAGCTGGTCGAGCTCCTCGATTTCTACAAGTGCTACCGCGCCTTCGTGCGCGCCAAGATCGCCTGTTTCACATCGGTCGATCCCGCCCTCGACGACACTGCGAAACGCAAACAGCGCAACCTGGCGCGGCGCTACTTCGGGCTCGCATATCACTACGCGGGCGGAGTGGACCGACCGTCGTTGGTGGTCCTGTACGGGTTGATGGGCTCCGGCAAGACGTCCATCGCCCGCCACCTGCGCGAGGATCGTGGCTGGCACATGCTGTCGACCGACGCGGTGCGCAAGCAGATCTCGGGGGTGGGGGAGGCGACCCGCGTCTACGTGCCGTACAACGAAGGACTCTATTCGCCCGACATGAACCGCAGGACCTACGCGGAAGTCTGCGAGCGCGCGGAGAACCTGCTGTTAGGCGGTTTCAACGTGGTCATCGACGGCGCGTTCAAACGGCGCGAGGAGAGGGAACCCGTCATCGAACTCGCCCGACGGTCCGGTGCGCGCCTGGTCTTTCTCCGCACCACCTGCGGGGTGGACGAGCAGCGCCGCCGGCTCTCCAAACGGCAGCAGCACGACACCCGGTCCGACGGACGGGTCGAGCTCATGGAGCACCAGCGCGCCGATTTCGAGGGGCCGAACCCCGACTGCCCGGAGATCTTCCATTCCGTGTCCACCGACGGCCCCAAACCCGAGACCAAGGCACGGGTCGAGGAGCTTCTTCGGGGCGAGGGGATGCTTCGATAGGTACCCGACCGCAGGCGCCGGCTTGTGGTGCGGCCGTCCCGGCTGCACCGTGGATGATTGTGCGTGCTACCGTCGTGCCGGATTGACTCGGCCGTTAAATGAACGACCCCTACCGCAGAATCGCCGCGCTCTACGATGCCGCCGTCGAGCCCTTCAACGCGGCGCTGAGAACCTACGTCCTGAAGGTCGCGCAGCCGGCCGCTGGAATGAAGGTGCTCGAGGTCGGTTGCGGCACCGGCACCAACCTCGCTCTGTTCGCCGAGGCGGGCTGCGAGATCTCGGGCATCGACCTCTCCCCGTCGATGCTCGGGTTGGCGAAGGAGAAGCTCGGAGACGCGGCGGACCTCCACCTGGGCGACGCTTCGGACATGCCGTTTGACGACGGCGCGTTCGATCTGGTGGTCGCCTTTCTCACCCTCCACGAAATGCCCTCTGCGGTGCGGGGACCGGTCGTCTCGGAGATGACGCGAGTGGTCAAACGAGGCGGCCGTCTCGTGCTCGTGGATTTCCACCACGGCCCCTTCAGGTTCCCCAAGGGCTGGTTGTACCGGGCGATCATCGTGCCGATCGAGATCGCCGCCGGCCGCGAGCACTTCCGCAACCACCGCGAATTCCTGCGCAGGGGTGGTCTGCCGGCGTTGATCGACCACAACGGACTGAAGGTTGAACGGGAGAAGACCCTCGGCGGCGGCACCATGCTCATCTCCGTCGCAAGATCCCGCTGATAGGCGAAGGCGGGTCCTTCACTTCAGGGCCCGCCCGAAGAATGCTGTGAACTGGCGGAGAAAGCGGAAAGCGGCCGAAGGCCGACCGTAACCACCCGCCCACGCCCTCCAGACCGATCAACTCAGACAGGGCCGGGGCACGATTCCCGTCGTGCCCCGGCCCATGCCAACCACCGGCGTCATGCCAGCAGCGAGATGGTCCGGCACATTTACAGCGTCCAACCAAATGTCACGCTGACGTTCCTTCCGGGTTCGTTGATCACGTATCCCGAGCGGTAGGGGTTGCGCTGGTACGAAAAGCTCTCGTGATACGTGCGATTGAAAATGTTGGCGAAGATCAGCTGCAGTCGCCAATGACCCGACGCGTAGCCGGTTTTCAGGTTGAGGATGGCCCACCCGGGCGTCGGGGCCTCGTTGAGGTCCTCATCGACGTCGTTCTGGCTTGCGCTCCCCACGCCTTCCATCTCGAAGAAGATCTTGGTGTTCTGCCAGCGGGCCGCGAGCCTGCCGGTCAGGGGGGGCATTTCCGGCAGATTCGTCGAGAAAATGCCGAGGTCCGGGATCGGGTCCTGGGTGCCGCGAATATACGTTGCGCTGCCTGAGACAAAGATCCTCGAGCTGACGGCCACCGAGGCGTCGACGGACGCCCCGCGAAGGTCGGCGTCGACGTTGGTGTAACTCTGGGCTTTGGCGTTCATGACTCCGGGGACCATGTTGATGCGCTGTTGGCTGTAGACCAGAACGTAGCCGTCGACCCGGTCGGCCCAGGCAGTTGCCGTCACCATGGCGCCACCCGTGCTCCAGGTAAAGCCGACCTCGGCACCGTCAGCTTTCGGAGGGTCGAGTTCCGGATTGCCGACCCAGTCGCCACCCATCCGCCGCAGACCGAAGTACCGTTCGCGGGGGTCGGGAGACCGGACCGTGCGTGAGACCCCGGCGGTGAGGCTGAAGTCGCGGCTGAACTCGTGGGCGACGCGAAGCGAGAACGACGGCTCGGTGTCGGTCCTCGAGGTGCTGATTTCCCCGTGGTATGCGTAATACAGGGAGGTATTGGCCTTGGTCGCATCGGCGGTGGTGGATACCCGGTCGATGCGGCCGCCGATCTCCATCCGCGTGCGCTCTGCGAGCGCGAGCGACCACCTGGCCGACAGCCCGAGCACGTCCAGGTCGACGTCGGGGATCGAGTACTGGGGCATGTAACCCATGCCGGCCATTGCAGTCCACGCATTCCAGTTTCGCGTGTAGGCTTCGAGACCGATGATCACCGGCCCCAACTCACCCTCGGCGGTGCCACCGAGAATGCGGGTGGTGGCCTGCGTGCCCATGCTCCAGCCGCGGGGGGTTCCGGTCGCGGTGGTCCGTAGGCTGTCCTCCATCCAGTGATCGACCTGAGTGAGGTAGGCCGTAGCGCGCAGCGCGTGAAAGAGCCCGGACTCGGCCTCCCATCGGTAGCCGGCCACGAATCGATCGGTGTTGTCGTAGGCGGCATCCATCATCAGGGTCGGGTAGAGCACGTCGTCCGACTCCTGGCGGGCATAGGAAAGGTGGAGCTCGTGGCCCACCGCGGGTTGATAGTACAGGCGCGTCCAGAAGCTGTTGACATCGTAGGCGTCGACGCCGTCAACCAGAGAATTGTAGTTCGCTCCTTCGGTGAAGAGTGTTCCCGACCCGTCCTCGTAGGGCTGACTCGAGCGGTGGGAGATCCCGCCGAGCACGGCGAGGCTCTCGCTGCCGTAGCTGACGGTGGCCGAGGGGTTGACCATGTCCCAGCTTCCCGCGACCGCCGCGACGTCGGCGTGAAACCCGCTGCCCGGTTTCTTGGTGACGACGTTGACGATACCGCCCATGCTCCCCTGAGCCGCCATGCGGGCGGTAGTGGGCCCGAGCTCGACCCGGTCCACCTCGGCGAAGTCGAGATGGAAGGCCGGCGGGTCCATGCGGTTGGGGCAGGCGCCGGCCACCCTCGCGCCGTCGATCAGCATCGTCAGGTCGTCCTCCGAGTAACCCCTGACAACCACATCGTTGGCGATGCCGCCCTTGCGGACCTTCCAGACTCCGGGCTTGCCCGACAGCGCCTCGCCGAGGTCCCGTGCCGTGCTCTCTCTCAGCTCCGAGGCTTCGAGTGAATCGCGAGGTGACTGGGAGTTCACCTGCATGGTGTCGTGAAAGGTCGCCACCGACAGCGACAGCTCGATCCGCGAGGCGCCCGCGCTTTCGACGACCACCGCCGCAGCCGACGTTGGGTGAAAGCCGTGGATCTCACCCTCGACCGTGTAGGTGCCGGGCTCGAGGCCGTCGATTCGGAAGGCGCCGCTCTCGCCGCTCACCGCGGACACGGTCGACTGGTCGTCCGAAGAATGCGCGGTGATTCTCGCACCGGGCAGGCCGGCACCGCCGGGTCCGCGGACGACGCCGACCAGGGATCCCGCCTTGGCAGCGGTTGCCGTCGTGTTGATCATGAAAAACAGAAGCAGCGCCAATGCCTGCCGGATTTCGTTCCAGTTTCAGCCGTTTCATTGTTCCCCCCGCTTGAACCATCGTTCGCGATGGTGGTCTGTGGTTGTCAGGCGACTGGCACAGACTCCGGGGGAGCGCGGGGGGACGAGGGTCTGAGCGCCTCACGAGAGGATTCGAGGGAGGCCGGGTGCGGCAATCGCCGGGAGCCCTCGTCCGCCTGTATCACCATACGGCGCTGCTGAGTTGCGGGAAGAGCCTTGGGTGATTCCGGCGACCGGTTGAGGACCCCCGTCCACGTGCCGCAGTTGCGGGGGGCCTCGAGGATCAGCGATCCGGCGCCGATTCTCGGGATGGCCGGATCTTCGTCACTCGCGGCGGCCGGTGCGTGGTTGCAGCAGTCTGCTGTGCAGTGGCACTCACCGGGGCAGCAACAGAAGTATTCGCTCGCTGCAGGGCCCGCGCTGCCGATCGAAACGGCCCCCGCGCCTGCGAATTGCAGAAGTGCAACCAGCAGGGAGAGCATCGCCTTCGACTTTGATCGGGTCACCATTGGTTTCTATACCATGTCCAGCCTGTTTTCCGGCCCCCGTCGGTTCGGGCCCCGGGAAGACCCCGAGGCGAACCGACGCGAGAACGGAAGGGTCGAGGGTCCCCGTAGAATCCATGGGTGAGTTTCGGAATGGCGTGGAAATCATTGACCGATAACAGTTTAAATTAAATTTGAGATCATCGGAGAGGGAACCTCTGCAGCGAGGGGCTGAGACAGGAACGCGGAATCGGCGGCCGACGGTGTCAGTCTGGTAGAAAACTAAATCATTTGTATAGAGTCATTTCCGATCAAAAGCGTGGAGGTGCGTCGCTTCAGCCACTGTCTCGAAGAGTCGCTGAGACATTGCTACAGCTTCCTGCGGACCCTCCGAATTTTCTGGTGAGCACCGAAGGCAGTTCCATCAATCGACCCGCCTCCGCCTTTCAGAGAATCTCAGCCGTGCCGGGTGGGTGGACGGAAATTCCGAAACCCGAACTCCGAGGCCCGAAAATCAAAACTCAAAACTCAAAACTCAAAACTGGATCAGTAGCGGTACCACTCCGGCTTGTACGGCCCTTCGACCGGCACGTCGATGTACTTCGCCTGCTCGGGCGTCAGCTTCGTGAGCTTGGCACCGAGCTGTTTGAGGTGGAGCCGGGCCACCTCCTCGTCGAGCTTTTTCGACAGCGTGGTGACGCCGACCGAGTGCTCGTTCTGCCACAGGTCGAGCTGCGCCAGCACCTGGTTGGTGAACGAGTTCGACATCACGAAGCTGGGGTGGCCGGTGGCGCAGCCGAGGTTGACCAGCCGCCCCTCGGCGAGCAGGAAGATGGAGTGGCCGTCGGGGAAGGTGTACTTGTCGACCTGCGGCTTGATGGTCTGTCTTGACGATCCCGGGCCACTTCTCGAGCTTCTCGACCTGGATCTCGTTGTCGAAGTGGCCGATGTTGCAGACGATGGCCTGGTCTTTCATGCGGCTCATGTGGTCGGCGGTGATGATGTCGCGGTTGCCGGTGGTGGTGACGTAGATGTCGGCGATCGGGAGGGCGTCCTCCACGGTCATCACCCGGTAGCCGGCCATGCACGCCTGCAGCGCGCAGATCGGGTCGATCTCGGTCACGCAGATCTGGGCGCGCTGGCCGGCCAGCGATTCCGCCGAGCCCTTGCCGACGTCGCCGAAACCGCAGATCAGCGCGACCTTGCCCGAAATCATCACGTCGGTGGCGCGTTTGATCCCGTCCACCAGCGACTCCCGGCAGCCGTAGATGTTGTCGAACTTCGACTTGGTGACCGAGTCGTTGACGTTGATCGCCGGCACCAGCAGCTCGCCGCGCTCGGCCATCTGGTAGAGGCGGTGGACGCCGGTGGTGGTCTCCTCGGAGACCCCCTTCCACTCGGCCACCACGCCGTGCCAGTGGCGAGGCGCGACCCCCTGGACCTCTTGCAGGAGCTTGTTGATGATCCGCAGCTCTTTGTTGTCGGTGGGTTCGGTGAGGATCGACGGGTCGTCCTCGCCCTGGTAGCCCCGGTGGATCAGCAGGGTGGCGTCGCCGCCGTCGTCGACGATCAGCTGCGGGCCCTTGCCCCCGGGAAAGGAGAGTGCCTGTTGGGTGCACCACCAGTACTCCTCGAGGGTCTCGCCCTTCCAGGCGAAGACCGGAGTGCCGGTCGCCGCGATCGCGGCCGCCGCGTGGTCCTGGGTCGAGAAGATGTTGCACGAACACCAGCGCACGTCGGCGCCGAGGTCCACCAGGGTCTCGATGAGGACCGCGGTCTGGATGGTCATGTGCAGGCTGCCCATGACGCGCACGCCCTGCAGCGGTTTCTGCGGGCCGTACTTCGCCCGGGTCGCCATCAGCCCCGGCATTTCTTTTTCGGCGATCTCGATCTCGCGCCGGCCCCAGTCGGCCAGGGCGATGTCCTTCACCTTGTAATCGGTGGTCACGGTGGTGGTCATGCTTCGTCCTTTCGTCTCAGAAACGGTCGCAGCGACGATGGGTCGTGGCGACCGGAAGTGTTGCGGTGCACGATTCTATCGCATCATCGACATATGAGATAATTGCTGTGGATGAAAGGTCATTCCAGCCGGTTCCCCATCGATATCAACGACCTGCCGCACGAGTGGCTGGTGGTCCGCACCAAGCCCCGGCAGGAGCGGGTCGCGGTGTGCCATCTGAGCCAGCGCGAGGTGGAGCCGTACTGCCCGATGTACCTCGAACCGCCGTGGCACCCGCGAGCGCCGAAAGGGCCGATCCCGCTCTTCGGCGGCTACATTTTCGTGCGTTGCGTTCCACGGCTGCACCTCAACGCCGTGAGTTTCTGCCCGGGAGTGCAGCACCCGGTGCGGTTCGACCGCGAGCTGGCGACGGTCGGCGACGACGTGATCGCCGCCATCAGACAGCGGGAGGCCGAGCGCGGGTACGTGGTCCCGACCGAGATGGAGTGCGGCATCGAGAAAGGCCGCAAAGTGCGCGTGATGGCGGGTCCGCTCAAAGACATGGAAGGGGTCTTCAGGGGCTACTTCCGGGGTGGACAGCGCGCCAGGGTACTGATGGAATTCCTCCGCCGGCGAAGCCTGGTGGAGGTCGAGACAGAGCTGCTCGCCGTCGTGCGGGCGTAAGGGCCGAAGTCAGCCTTCGGTCCGTTAACAACTTATATATCAACAGGTTGTACATGCAATCATAGTGCGGAAGCCTTATGCCAGTGATGAGTTTTGAGTTTTTAGTTTTGAGTTGTTTTTCCGAACCGGGGCGCGATTCCGATGCCTGAGCATGATGGCTACCCGGAGATCGAACCAGGCGGAGACGGGTGGGGGGTTTCCGAGAGCTTGCCGGGACCGACGCGGGAAAAGAGTTATCGGTTCGCACTGATCATCATCGATCTCTTCAAACGCCTCGAGGAACGACGCGAGTACGTGATCTCGAAGCAGCTGTTGCGTTCCGGGACGAGTATCGGCGCAAACGTGGTTGAAGCGAGTGCGGCCGAGAGCCGCAGAGACTTCGTTCACAAGATGGCGATCGCCTCCAAAGAGGCACGGGAAACCAAGTACTGGCTCCAACTCCTGTCGGATTCGGGGCTCGTTCCGAGAATCGACGTCACCGAGGAACTGAATCAGGCAGAAGAGCTCATTCGCCTGCTGACCTCGATCGTGAAAACCGCCTCTCGCAATGAAAACGCCAAATGAGCGCATCTGCTCACAGAACTCGGGTGCGAAATCGATTCACCGCAGCGAACGAACGGGAACTCAAAACTCAAAACTCAAAACTAAAAACTCACCCCAGTGATTTCGCCTGGAGCATCAATCAGCCATGACCTCATCTGAAAGCAACACCGTACTCGTAACGGGAGCGGCCGGTTTCATCGGCTACCACCTGTGTGAGCGTCTGCTCGGCGAGGGCCGCCGCGTGGTCGGTCTCGACAACCTCAACGACTACTACGATCCGGCCCTCAAACAGGCCCGTCTCGATCGTCTCGAAGCCCGCGAGGGATTCAGCTTTGCCCGCATCGACCTCGCCGACCGCCGCAAGATGGAGGCGCTCTTCGCCACCTTCGGCTTCGACACCGTCGTCCACCTGGCCGCCCAGGCCGGGGTCCGTTACTCCATCGAAAACCCGCACTCCTACGTCGAGTCGAACCTGGTGGGCTTTCTCCACATCCTCGAAGGCTGCCGCCACAACGGTGTCGGCCATCTGGTCTACGCCTCGTCGAGCTCGGTCTACGGCGCCAACACAGCGATGCCGTTTTCGGTGCACGACAACGTCGACCACCCGATGTCGCTCTACGCCGCCACCAAGAAGGCCAACGAGCTCATGGCCCACACCTACTCGAATCTCTACCATCTGCCGACCACCGGCCTCCGCTTCTTCACCGTCTACGGCCCGTGGGGCCGGCCCGACATGGCGCTGTTCAAGTTCACGAAGAACATCCTCGCCGGCGAGCCCATCGATGTCTTCAACCACGGCCATCACCGGCGCGACTTCACCTACATCGACGACATCGTCGAAGGCGTGGTGCGGGTGATGAACACGCTCCCCGAGCCCAACCCGGAGTGGTCGGGAGACGCCCCGGACCCGGCCACCAGCCGCGCCCCCTGGCGGGTCTACAACATCGGCAACAACCAGCCGGTCGAGCTCATGCGCTACATCGAGGTCATCGAGGAGTGCCTCGGCAAGAAGGCCGAAATGAACATGCTCCCCATGCAGCCCGGCGACGTCCCCGACACCTACGCCGACGTCACCGCCCTCACCGAAGACGTCGGCTACAAGCCCGACACCCCGATCGAGGAGGGCATCCGGAGGTTTGTGGAGTGGTATCGGAGCTACTATCAGGTCTGAATTTCGGAATTCGGATTTCGGATTTCGGAATTGATCGACGCGCCTCACGGCCCTCGACTGGAACTGATCGTTACCCGCGATCGATGGACGGACAGTCGAGCTCGAACGCCGCAGCCAAACCAGTTCGCGAGAAGGTGATCAGGTTTGCGCTGGAGGCTTCGACCTGGTCAACCTCGCAGGCAGCGTCGAGTAGGTGATCTCGAAGCAGCTATTGAAGTCGGGGACCTCGATCGGGGCGAACTACCGTCGAGGCGAATCGTGCGGTTTCGCGGAAGGAGTTTGTTCACAAGATCACGCTGCCGAAAATGAGGCTTCCGAAACCGTCTATTGAATGGAAATCTGCGACGAGACCTCACTCGGGGATCTGACCGCGTGCGGCGAGCTGATCGACGAGGCGATCGAGCTGCTCGCGATCTTCACCTCGATCGGCCGGTCGGTGAGAGCGAACGACCGTGAGCGTTCCGCCTCTGGGAAGCCGCGGGTTTCCAGCTCGAGCACCGAATACGCCTCCGATGGTATCGATTTTGAGTTCGAATCCCTCCTATCGCATACAATGGAAGTCGAGACGGATCAGTAGGATGTGCCGCTCACGGTGCAGTTCGAAGGGCGCCCGAGGAGGGGTGGGTGGCAATTCCGAATTCCGAATTCCGAAATTCCGAAATCTCGTCTGCGAGGTGTCGACATGCCTGATGACAACCAACGCTCTCTCTGGGAACTGAACTCCCCCCGCGGTCCGGCGTTGCCGACGCCGATGAACCCCTACGGTTCGTCGTGGGCGGAGGAGTCGGAGCCCGAGATCGACGTCATGGAGTACGTGCGGCTGGTGTGGGCCAGGAAGTGGCTCGTGCTCGGCGTGCTGGTGGCGACGGTCGCGTTTGCCACCGCGTGGTCCCTGACCCGGCCGAAGCTGTACCGGGCGTCCACCAAGATCGCGCTGCAGCCGCCGCCGCAGCTCTCCAACAACCAGTTCGACATGGCCATGAGCTGGTACCAGATGGACCGCATCATCGCCGACCAGGTGGAGATCCTGAAGACCCGCGAGCTCGCGGGGAGGGTGGTGGATCGCCTCGGCCTCGCCAGCCACCCGTCGTTCATCGGCGGCGACGCCACCGGCGCCATTCTCGGCAGCATCACCGCCAAGCCGGTTGAGGGCACGTTCGTGGTCGAGGTCACCATGGCCGGCCCCGAAAAGGCGGCGCTCGCCGAGTGGCTCAACATCTACATCGAGGAGTACATCGCCGCCAACATCGAGGACAGCCTCGAGCGCACGCGCCAGGTCTACGAGGTCATCCAGTCGCGGCTCGACCCGTTGCGGGAAAAGGTGGCGGCGTCGGAGGACATGCTGATGAGCTTCCGCGAACGCGAGGACGCGGTGCTCTTCGCCGACCAGGACCGCAACGTCATCACCGAGCAGGTGACCAAGCTCACCACCGAGTATGCCGACGCCAAGGCGGAACGCATCCGGGTCGAAACCAAGCTCAACGCCCTCAAAAACATGCGGGCCTCGCACATCTCCGAAGCCGGTTTCCCGGAGGTCCTCAAGAGCGAAAATGTGCAGGCGCTGGTCAAACAGCGCAACGACCTGCAGCTTCAACTCAACGAGAAGCTGAGCTCGCTCCGGGAAGGCCACCCCGAGGTGCGGGACCTGCGCGGCCGCATCGACGGCATCAACCAGCAGATCGCCCAGCAGGTGGAGACCATCAAGGTCTCTCTCCAGACCGATTTCGACATCGTCTCGCGCCGCGAGCAGTCGCTCTACAACAACATCCAGTCGTTGCGGGCGCAGACCATCGACCTCTCCAAGCAGACCCTCGAGCTCGATCGCCTCGAGCGCGAGTACAACCAGAACAAGCAGTTCCTCGAAGAGATGCTGGCGCGCTCCAACGAGGCCGACATCTCGTCGACGGCGTCGATCAACAACGTGCGGGTCATCGAACCGGCGCGGCCGCCCGGAGGCCCCTACAGCCCCAACCCGCAACGCACGGTCATGATGGCCACGCTGATGGGGCTGTTCCTGGGCATCGGACTGGTGCTCGGTCTGGATTACCTCGACCACACGCTGCGCTCGCCCGATCACGTGGAGCGCTATATCGGCATCGAGATGCTCACCGCGCTGCCCAAGATGACCGACGACAACTCGCACGCCCTGCGCGAGGCCTTCCAATCGCTGCGGACCGCCGTCATGCTGGCCGCCCGCGGTGACGGCTGCCACTCGGTGATGGTCACCTCGGCCGTGCCGTCGGAGGGCAAGACCACCGTCGCCTACAACCTCGCCAAGGCTCTGGCCGTCGGCGGCGCCAGGGTGCTGCTGATCGACGCCGACCTGCGCAAGCCCCGCCTCCACCGCATGATCAAGGCCAAGAACATCACCGGTCTGACCTCGGTGGTGCTCGGCGAGCGCAACGCCTCCGAGGTGATCCACCACGTCTCGAACATCCCCAACCTCGAGATCATGACCTCCGGCCCGCTGCCGCCCAACCCGCCGGAGCTCTTCGGCAAATCGAGCTTCAGCAAGCTCCTCGACGAGGGCCGCGCCATCTACGACTGGATCCTTCTCGACACTCCGCCGGTGGCCTCGGTCACCGACCCGGTGATCTGCGCCTCTCTGGCGGATCTCTGCCTGATGGTCATCGAGTACGGCTCCACCCGCCGCCAGGTGGTGCGCGAAGCGGTCCGCCTCCTCGGCCGCACCGGCACCCGCGTCGCCGGCGCCGTCCTCAACCAGGTCGACATCGAACGCGACCCCTATTATTACGGCGGCTACTACGCCTACACCCGCTACGGCTACTACGGCGACGCCCCACCCGCCAAGTCAGGCGCCCACGAGGCCGTCAAGCCTCACGGCAAAGCCGGCTGACGCCGGCGTTGGAACGTTTGAACGTTACACGTTGGAACGTTATTGATGGCTACGATCAACAGATTCGAAGAGCTCGAGTGCTGGCAGACGGCTCGAGAGCTGACGCGGCGCGTGTACAAATTATCGAGCGCCGGCGGGTTTTCGAAGGACTTCGGGCTGCGCGATCAGATGCGGCGAGCCGGTGTGTCCGTCATGTCGAATATTGCCGAGGGTTTCGAGAGTCGCACTCGGCCCTTGTTCGTCGAGTTCCTTTCGGGTGCGGGCGAAAGCTGAGCGGGGAGCTGGAGCTTGATTCGGTCGAGCTCAGCTGTTTGTCGCTCTCGACCGCCTGCCGGCTACATGAAACAACCTGAGTTTCACGAACTCCGTGACCTGGCCGAAAAGGTCAGCTCTCAGATCAGCCGTTTGTCCACGTACTTGAAGACCGCTCCAGAGGCCGATCGGGTCAGCGAATTGTTTCCACCCTACGACATCCCAACGTTCTAACGTGTCAACGTTCTAACGTTTTAACGAGATGCCTATGACACACAACCCTCACGCCATCCAACTTCTCGATAAAATCCAGAAGCGGGATGCCGTTGTAGGTGTCATCGGCCTCGGCTATGTCGGCCTCCCGCTCGCCCTCGCCTTCGCCGAAAAGGGCTTCCGCGTGATCGGCTTCGACACCGACCCGGTCAAGGTCGACAAAATCAACCGCGGCGACTGCTACATCAAACACCTCGACCCCACCCGCCTCACCCGCGCCGTCGGCTTGCGAAGCCTCGACGCAACAGGGGGAGGGCGGGGGACAATTCCGAATTCCGAATTCCGAATTCCGAATTTGACGTCGAAGGGCCCCCGCCTTCAAGCAACAAACGACTTCTCCCGTCTCTCGCGAACCTGACGCAGTCCTGATCTGCGTCCCGACGCCGCTCGGTCCCCACAGTGAACCCGACCTCCAGTACGTCGAAGCCTCCGCCCGGGCGATCGCCGCCACCTTGCGCCCCGGCCAACTCATCATCCTCGAGTCCACCACCTACCCCGGCACCACCGACGACCTCCTCAAACCTATTCTCGAGAGTGCAACCCGTTCCGGGGAGGCCACCCCCCAGATCCCTCGGCTCGCTCCGCTCGCTCGGGATGACATTCAGGAAGGGAAGTTGGACATCGCCAACTGGCCCGGCATCCCGACCGAGGGAGCGACGCGATCTCCCAGTCTGTCATCCCGACCGAGGGAGCGACGCGATACCCCACAGTCTGTCATCCCGACCGAGGGAGCGACGCATCCCCACCCTCTGTCATCCCGACCGAGGGAGCGAAGCGACCGAGCGGAGGGATCTGGGCGGGCGGGGGCAAACCCGAACCTGAAAAGGGGGAGGGCGGGGGCAATTCCGAATTCCGAATTCCGAATTCCGAATTCATGAAGTGTGGCACGCACTTCTTCCTCGCCTTTTCGCCCGAACGAGAGGATCCGGGAAACCCCACCTTCGGCACCACCAACGTCCCCAAGGTCGTCGGCGGCGTCGACCAGGTCTCCGGCGACCTCGCCCAGGCCCTCTACGACCAGATCATCGACTCGACCATCCGCGTCGCCTCGGCCCGCATCGCCGAGGCCTCCAAGCTCACCGAGAACATCTTCCGCTCGGTCAACATCGCCCTCGTCAACGAGCTCAAGATCATCTACGACCGCCTCGGCATCGACATCTGGGAAGTCCTCGACGCCGCCGAAACCAAGCCCTTCGGCTTCATGCGCTTCAACCCCGGTCCAGGACTTGGTGGCCACTGCATCCCGTTGGATCCATTCTACTTAGCATGGAGAGCCCGCGAAGCCGGCGTGCCCACGCGCTTCATCGAGCTGGCGGGCGAGATCAACACCTCCATGCCCGGCTACGTCATCGAAAAGCTGCAGGCGGCCCTCAACGAAAACGGTCGAGCCGTCAAGGGCGCCAGGATCCTGGTCCTCGGTCTGGCCTACAAGCCCGATATCGACGACCCGCGCGAAAGCCCGGCCTTCGAGATCATCGAGCGCCTCCTCGAGCTCGGCGCCGAGGTCACCTACCACGACCCGCACATCCCGGTGGCCCCGAAGATGCGCAGCTGGCCGGACCTGCCGGCGATGAAGTCGACGGCCCTGAGTGCTGAAATCCTGCAAGCCATCGACGGCGTCATCCTCGTGACCAACCACAAAGCCGTCGACTACGACCTGGTCGCCAAGCACGCCCCGTTCATCATCGATACACGCGGCGTCTATCGCGACAAGAACGACAAGGTCCACCCGGCATGAAAGCCAACCATGAAATCCTCTGAAGGTGGGCTGAAGCCCACCCTACCGCGGGCCCGACGTAGGGTGGGCCTTGGCCCACCTTCAGGGTCGCCATTAGAGAAAAATCGTTTTTGTGTTGCGGATTTCTGATAAATGAACCAAGTTATCTTCTATGAGTAAGAGACTTTCCATTCGCCTGAATGACGAGATTCTGAGATCTCTCGACGAGGCTGCGGCACGCACGGGGAAGAACCGGTGCGAAGTGGTTCGCAAGGTATTGCGCAGCCACCTCGCCATCCTGGCCTTGGGCGAAGCGAGGGACGCACTGATGCCTCTCGCAGAAAAGCAGGGTTGGTTCACCGACGAGGATGTCTTCCGCGAAGTGTCGTGAGTGCCTTTTTTGATGCCAGCGTCTCGGCAACTGCACATGAAAATATCAGCTGACTGTCGCCCATGACCGACAGATCGCCCAACCGGTACCTTGTGGGACAGGGGTTGTGAAAATCAGAAGATCCCCATCCCGAACGGTGAATATACCCGTGAGTATGATGATCCTGAGTGTATTTCGACCCGTCGAACGATCATAGAATCGCCGTGATCTTGATGCTATCCTTGTCCTTATGAACGAGATACAGATCGCTCTCGAGAATCTCTGCCGGCGCCACGGCATCACGTCGCTGTATGTCTTCGGCAGCCGTGCGGGAGAGATTGCCGCCCGCACTCGAGGTGAAGAGTGCGACCGAGTACGAACCCGGACTCCGACGGTGATTTCGCCGCCCAGTTCGGTGAAGGCGGCGCGCCCGCGGGATGGCTCTTGGCGGCGTCATCAGCGACCTCGAGGAAATCTTCGACCTGCCCCGTGCGGATCTCCTGGTACTCAACGAAGCCGATCCGTTCATGGCGCTGGAAGCGGTCCGTGGCGAGCTGATCTATTGCCTCGACCTGGATGTTCAGGCTGAAGAAGAGCTTCGAGTACTGCGCATCGCGGGCGATCTGGCGCCGTTCCAGAGGCGGCGGATCGAACAGATTCTCAAGGGCGAGCTTCAGCGATGACACCGTCGAACATCCGAGCGAAGACCGTGACAGACGCCATCGCGAGAGTTCGCTCGATGGTCGAGGGCATTCGCGCACTGCCGATGACCAACTCCGCAGCGTTCACAGCAGCTCGGCGATATCGAGGCGGTCGTCGATGCAGTCCTGGTGTGGCTCCGCGATCATCCGGAAATTCTGGACTCGGAGATCTGACGTCCACCACGTCCACTTGATCACCAGAGTCGCAGGAAACTATGAGAACAACCACCCAATGCACTCCGCATCACAAAGTGCATCCCTCTCTTGTGGCGCACGCGTCCCGCGTGCCGGATGGGTGGGCGGCCTCGAACCTGCCGAGAAGCCCGGGTCGCGAGTGGTTCTTGACAAGATGTACGTAAACACGTACATTGATAGCGAGGGACCGTAATGACTGACGTGACTGCTACCGAAGCACGCAAGGAGCTCTTCAACCTCATTCGGCGTGCCTTGAAGGCGCACGACCCTGTGCGCATTCAGCATCGTGAAGGGGGAGTTGTGCTCATGTCGGAAGAGGACTACGAAGGCCTGATCGAGACCATCGAGCTGCTTTCGATCGATGGCATGCGTGAGAGCCTCGCAGAGGCCGAAGCAGACGTCGCCGCCGGCCGCACCCTGTCACTCGAAGAAGCCTTTGGTGATGTCTGAGCGACGATATAGGGTCGAGATTTCGAAACGAGCACACAAGGACATCGAGACCCTCTCGCCGAAGCTCAAGAAGAAGCTCCTGGAAATTCTGGTGAATCGCATCGCAGTCAATCCTCACGACGGCAAGCGCCTCGTCGGTGATTTGAAGGGGAAGTGGTCGGTACGGTTAACCCTGAAGGACCGAATTGTCTACACCATCGACGAAGAGAACGACATCGTGTATGTCCTGCGTGCCAGGACTCACTATCACTGACATGGGCAAGAAGCTCACCATCCGCCTTGATGAAGCGCTGGCGCGATCACTCGACGATGCTGTCCGAGTGACGGGCCGCACACGCAGCGACATCGTCCGCGAAGCACTTCGCCGCCAGCTCGGAGTTGCAACCGTGAGCGGAATCCGAGAGCGCCTCATCCCGCTCGCCGAGGCGCACGGCTGGTACACCGACGAAGACGTCTTTCGCGACGTCTCGTGAGAACACCTCGGACCTGGTATTGCTGACGAAACTGACGAACGTCTTCGGCTTGAGGAGGTAGTGAATATACTCGTGAGTATAATAATCGTGAGTATCTTACGGCCGACTCCAGTCCATTTCGTATGATCCGGCAGTGCGCAGTCACCGAGGATGAGACGAACCAATTCGGAGTGGCTCTCCGGGTTGGTCAGACTCCTTCGGAATGCGTTCCGAATTGGTAAATTCAAAATGAAAGATTTGTGGCGCACGCGTCCCGCGTGCAGGCGGGGTGGGGGAGAAACCTGTTACCCGCCACCAACCCCCTCCGCCAGGCGCAGAACCAACCCGTGAACTCGAAATGAAAGATTTGTGGCGCACGCGTCCCGCGTGCAGGCAGGGTGGGGGAGAAACCTGTTGCCCGCCACCAACCCCCTCCGCCAGGCGCAAACCTCGCCCGAAAACTAAAAACTAAAAACTAAAAACTCAAAACTGTTCACAGTTGCCAATGACCACCCCAACCCCACAATCCCTCACCACCACCCCTGAAACGCCCGCGCTCCAAGTAACGAGGATCCGTCCGTCCAGAGGCTGGGTCTCCCTCAAGCTCGACGAGCTGTGGGAGTACCACGAGCTCCTCTACTTCCTGGTCTGGCGCGACATCAAGGTGCGCTACAAGCAGACCGTGCTCGGCGCCGCCTGGGCCATCCTCCAGCCCTTCATGACCATGGTCGTCTTCAGCCTCTTCTTCGGCAAGCTCGGCAAGATCCCCTCCGAGGGCGTGCCGTACCCGATCTTCAGCTTCGCCGCCCTGGTGCCGTGGACCTTCTTCGCCACCGGCCTCGGCCAGGGCGCCAACAGCCTGGTGGGCAGCCAGAACCTGATCAAGAAGGTCTACTTCCCGCGCCTCGTCATCCCCATCGCCAGCGTGCTCTCGGGCGTGGTGGACTTCGCCCTCGCCTTCCTGGTGCTGCTGGGCATGATGCTCTTCTACGGCATCGTCCCCACCCTCAACGTCCTCTGGCTGCCGCTGCTGCTCCTGCTCGCCCTGGTCACCTCCCTCGGCGTCGAGCCTCTGGCTGTCGGCCCTCAACGTCCAGTTCCGCGACATCCGCTACACCGTGCCCTTCCTCACCCAGTTCTGGCTCTTCGCCACGCCCGATCGCCTACCCCTCGAGCCTGCTCCCCGAGCCCTGGCGCACCCTCTACGGCCTCAACCCCATGGCCGGCGTGGTCGAGGGCTTCCGCTGGGCGCTGCTCGGCACCGACACCCGGCCCGGCGCCGATGATCCTGGTCTCGACCCTCGCCGCCGTCACCCTGCTGGTGACCGGCGCCTTCTACTTCCGCCGCATGGAAAAGACCTTCGCCGATGTCGTCTGACGTCGCCATCCGCGTCGAGAACCTGGGCAAGATGTACCGCATCGGCGGCCCCCAGGCCCGCTACAGCACCTTCCGCGAGACCCTGACGGACGCCTTCGCCGCGCCCTTCCGCCGCGCCGGCCGCCTGCTCCGCGGCCAGGGCTCGGCCGCCGACCTCGACCGCACCATCTGGGCCCTCAAGGACGTCAGCTTCGAGGTCAAGCGCGGCGAGGTGGTGGGCATCATCGGCCGCAACGGCGCCGGCAAGTCGACCCTGCTCAAGATCCTCTCCCGCATCACCGAGCCCACCGAGGGCGGCTCCGGCCGATCATGCGGGGTCGGCTCCCAGGTCGGCACCGGCTCTCCACCCCGAGCTCGGTCGCGAGAACATCTCGATGAATGTGATCTTGGCATGCTGCTGTTGAGATGTTGAATGTAGTTGACCGACTTTGTCGCCTTCGCCGGTTCCAGACCTTCCTCGGATCTCGGTCAAGCACTGACCGATGGGATGACGCGCGGCTCGCCTTCCGTGGTGGAGCCCGATTTGTAGTCCTGAACATCTTGCTGCTCATCAAGGTCTTGGCCGTAGGCGATGTGGTATTTCAGCGGAAATGCCTTGGAAGTCACAGGATGTTGCTCAAGAAGGAACGAATGGTTCTCTTTGTTAGTCATAATATGTCTTCAATT
This sequence comes from Candidatus Sulfomarinibacteraceae bacterium, assembly GCA_963823345.1. Taxonomy (GTDB): domain Bacteria; phylum Acidobacteriota; class Thermoanaerobaculia; order Thermoanaerobaculales; family Sulfomarinibacteraceae; genus Sulfomarinibacter. The sequence continues at coordinate 67,664 of CAWGLE010000022.1, read as the reverse complement.
GCGCGACTCTGTAATCGAGGCGTCGTCCGCAGCGGAGGGGCGGCCGAGTTCCAGCGGTTTGGCGAGCGAGGCGCTGAGGATCTCGCCAACGCATCAAAACCCTCAAATTCCAACTCCCTGCATACCGAGGTATAGGTGATGACCATGTGAAAATTTCACGAGTTCGATTAGTCGCTGACAGCGTAAGCGGTTACATGTTTACAGTACAATTGACATTCGTGAAAAAATTGGAATTCAAGTAATTTACATATATTTTTGAATAAATCTCTGCTTCATGTTACAAATGAGTTTAACGAGTCAACTGGGCATCCATGTCCTGTGGACCTCATATTATTTTCTGTTCTGCAATGGCGACTCAGAATGTGGAGAATTCATTAAAAGCAGTCTGGTTTCCTGGGAATTCTCTGTAGAGGGTCTCATTTTCTGTGAATATTGCATTTATGATGTTTGAATCGCAAGACCGTCATGTGTTCTTGTCAGATGCGATCTGCTTCCTGCTAGATTCTCTCATGGCGATACTCTTCGTGGACAATATGGAGGGACCCTTGCTGGTGGGGTTAGGCCGAACTTGGTTTGGACTCATGAGCTCAAGTCTAATCAGAGTAATACGGATGCATTCGAATAGATTTAATGGATGATTCGTCGGGAGACCCCGGAATTTCTTCCGATTATTAACAAGACGATAACGTGGCTGTATAGAAGGAAGAGGTTCCTCGCTTCAAATTACCCCGTTGATCCTCTTAGGACGATTGATCGCAGCATATTGATATCTGGAATGGGAAGAAGCGGAACCACTCTTTTTGCCAATATTCTCAATTGCGACAACTCGTTTCGTCTGATCTTTGAGCCGTTTCATAAATCCTCATTTGGATTTCCTGGATTTCAGTATGATAGGCCCTTTCTGCATCACACTACGCAGGATATTCGGCTAAAAAATGACTTGCAGCTCATTTTTGAAGGTAGGTTTCGTAGTTCGTGGTCGGATCATTTCAAACACAAGGGTGTTTTCACTCCGACGCATTGTGAAGGCCATTAGGCTTAACCTTCTTCTGCCTTGGGTGCAAGAAAATTTCCCAAAATTGAGGAAGGTGATTCTGATTCGTCACCCACTTGCAGTCGCAATTTCCGCGATTAGAAAAGGATTTACCGTTCCGGATATTGAAGAGATTTATCTATCGCAACATCCCTTGGTGGCGAGCCTAAACTTAAACGGAATTTCGAAAGTGCCCTTGGGTCAAACGGATGTTGAAAAATGGATCATAGCATGGTGTATAGAAACGTCCACGTTATTGACAACAAAGGTCTTGCCGGGAGTGAAGTTCGTTTTTTATGAGGATATTTTTGACGAATCCCTGAGAGAATTGAGGAATGTATTTGAGGAAATGAGGCTAGTATGGAACGAAGACCTTGTTCGGCGAACCATGCAAAGGCCTGCTTTTTCCAGTCGGGGTGGAAGCGTTGCAAGCCGTATTCGCGAACCATCGGAGTATTGGAGTGCCGAGATTTCAAAAAGAGTGTGTGAGTTCGGTTAGAGGTATTTTGGCAGAATTCGGACTAGAGGGCCTTTATTCACCAGACGGCTGGCCAAACCGATCCAAGATATCGAGCCGATGAGTGCGGGTTCGAGGTTGGCCGGATTTTCGAGGGTGAGGCTGCTGATGACTCGTTTCGGGATGGTTTTGGAAGATGAATCGGTGTGAGGAGGTCAGTCCTCCTGGTTTTGGATTACGTGACATGAGAGAGACAAGTTGAAGATTTTGTTTGTCGCACTCCTAAACAGTATTCATACCGCGCGGTGGCTCGATCAACTCTCGGGACAGGTTGGGATATACATCTCTTCGATGCGCTTCAGGGTCTGATTCACCCTGAACTGTGCGGTGTTACGGTTCATTCAGGCTGGAAGAAACCTTTTGATCCAGGGGCGATAGATCTTCGTGCTCGATGGCCGTTTGCCAGAGGGAGGCACTGGCGAATCCACCTTCCGATTGTGTGGGACCGGATTGTGCCGCCGCCTGGGGAATTTGTCTCACAGATCATCAGGAATATTCGACCCGACTGTATTCACTCGTTGGGGATACAGGTAGGGGGGTATGCCGGTATCGGACGCCGTCACGTTGCTCCGCCGGTGCGAAATCCCGTGGATCGTGAGCTCGTGGGGAAGCGATATCTACTATCACGGTTCGAAGGCGGAACATTCGGAAAAGGTCAAGGCCACGTTAGCGTCGTGCGACTTTTTGTGCGCCGATTGCAGAAGGGATTTTGACTTGGCGCGAGGTTTGGGATTTCGTGGGGATTATTTTGGCGTGTTTCCAGGTGGTGGCGGATATGATCTGGAAATGGCGAAACTGCGTGAAGAGTCGCCAGTCTCCCAACGGCGGGACGTGGCTGTGAAGGGATATACGCATTCAATCAATAAACTTGAAACTGCTTTGGAGGCATTGGTTTTCTGTGGGGACGAGATGGCAGGTCGACGGGTGATCGTGTACTCGGCCGGACCAGGTAGCGAGGAAATCATTGAGCGGTTTCGTCCGAGAATCGGCTGTGAGGTCCTTTCAAAGACAAGAATGCGGCACCTGGATTTCCTGAAAATGTTAAGTGGCTGCAGGATATCACTTGGAGTCAGCCTGTCAGACGGTGTGCCGAATACCCTGCTTGAAGCCATGTTACTGGGTACATTTCCAATCCAGACCGACCCGGGCGGGGCGACTTCGGAGTGGGTGAAGCACGGCGTTAACGGTGCTCTGATACCGGACGACAATCCTGAGGTGATCTCAACGGTTGTGTCCAGAGCGTTGGCTGACGATGGGCTTGTGGAGAATGCAGCGGCTAAGAACTGGAATTTGTTGGCGACGAAACTGAGCCGCCAAGCGGTCAGGAATGACGTGATTAGGCGGTACGTGGAAGTTGTCAAGAACGGTATCGGCGCCGGAAGATCTAGTGACCCCGGTAGTGAACGTGGCCCCAAAGGGACAACCGATGGTTTGATTGGCGAGATGTGAGGCCAGAATATGCCGAGGGTTGGTCAAAATCCAATGCGGTGGTCCGGGCCTTACAAGAACCGTATAGGTTGTCAGCCTTGACTACGACGTTCATCCCAAGCCTCGAGGGATATTGGGAGCAGAGCCTCAAGACGCTTCAGATGTGTTTCAGCAGTTTTTTCGACACGGCCTCCACACCCAGGGATGTTGCCGTCTTTGATAACGGTTCATGTCACGAAGTCATAACTTACCTCAGGGGCCTTCGACATCAGGGGTTGATCGATACCTTGATCGAGAGCAGGAGCCAGAGGCAAGAGCCCATCCACAGCAGAATGTCAATGCCAAGTCGACCAACAAGGAACGGGATGAGGACGCATCGAAGTCCCATTTCGACGACATGAGGCAAGATTTGGGCAATCATAGTTGGAGCTGCATTGACTTGCTTCTTCTTCTTCTTACGGGCCTTTGCGCACCGTCGCGCCCACTGACGTCGAAACCAACGAGGGATCGACTGTCCTGGGTCTTCTTGAGGATGTTGCTGCACCCATAGCGTGGTGAACAAGAGCATGGTCCAGAGTATAGGTCCCAAGGTTGCCCATCCAAGCTGTTGGAGGACCCACACTGCTCCCTCTGCGACAAGTGGCAGCGACGTTGTTGGAATCATGTTGCCAAGCGACAAGGCGAGCAAAAGAGGACTCCATACCGACCAAAAGGGGTGGACGTCAGGGACACTGGAGCAGCAAGCAGTGGACCAATGAGGCATGCATCCACGATGGGTGTTTCGATGTGTGAAGCGATAGGAGTGGTGGAATCGTCGTTCCTTCACCCAACCATTCACAAGCTTGTACCAAAGAGGACCACTCAGGAGCAAGACCAGCGAGACGTTGAGTGCTTCAAGAAGATGAATCAAGAATCAGTCGATGTTGAGGCGCAACATCAGGTCGTCGCGTCCATCGACGAACCGGAACAGCTAAAGGCTAGCCCGCGCGGTTCGGCAGTGTTCTCTTGGAAAAGTGATCTGAAGTCCGACGTGCGTCATGGAAGCTGGGTTTCAGACATCGAGTTGCTGGCGAAGAAGCTGAAGGTGGCCGTGAAGCGGGGCGAACTGACCGACATGGCCGCAAGCGTTAGATACAAGAAGGCAGCGACGCTGTCAGACTCGGGCAGCGTCTGGGCCACGCCGTTTTTGGCTCAAAAACCCCAAGGCAAGTTGTTCCCCAAGTCGCTGGTTTTGTTGTCGGCGACAGGAAGATCGCATCCTGCGGTCATTACCGGGACCTCTACGTTTCGCATACGCGGCACGCTCTATGGATCACCACACAGCAAGCTTGTTTTTGGCATCTCGACGAATCGCAAGTCCGGCGGATTCTTTGGGAAGTTTATTACGGAAGTCGCAGTCACCGAATCAGGCGAACCGTTTGATGCTGAGACTCCGGTAAGCACGTTCAAGCACGTCGACACTCGCCATGGAATGTCGCCTGACCAGAAAGAGCTGGCTGCGGTTTGGTGTGTGGTGGAAGGAGGCAAGACAAAGCTGCGATTCAGTTCCGTCGAACTCCTGCCCGGCACGGCAGCGTCAGTTGGACAGGATCAACAGGATTGACATGCTGGTCGGCGGGAGCAGCACTGACTCGCAGCACTCATCCTGCAAATCATGTCAATCCAGTCAACACAAAGCACAACGAACAAAACAGACGAATCATGAAACACATGCTCGCAACAGTTGTCATCCTGCTGGCATTTCAACCCGCGGATGCCCCAGCGCAAGGGAATTCAGAGCATTGGAATCAATTCCGAGCGCAAGCGGCGACGGAGTCTCGACCGCCAAAGATCTGCCCGTCGAATTCGACGAAGCAAAGAACGTTCGTTGGAAGACGGCAATACCGGGTGAAGGCTGGTCCTCACCCGTTGTTTGGGGAAACGAAATCTGGCTGACGGCGGGCAGCAGAACCAAGAAGGAATTTCGCGCGATTTGTATCGATGCTGCGAGCGGAAAGATCGTCAAAGACATCAAGGTCTTTGACATGATCCCGCGCAAAGTTGATCCGGCGTACGTGCATGACTCGCCACATCTGAACAGCGTGGCGACTCCAACATCCGTTGTGGAAAAGATATCGCCGTCTTGAGTGCCACGCGAGACACGCCTGAATTGGTCGCGAAGAACCACATGAATGCGAGCTTTATCGCGTCGCCCGCTGTTGCTGGTTCGTCGTTGATTCTGCGTTCTACGACGCACCTCTATTGCCTCCAAACCGGTTACACTCGCAGCGAACAACAAGTCGCGGCGGATGTCTACCCGAAATCGTCCGCAGGCAAGGCGAAACCCGACAAACAGATATGCCATCCCAGGCTGGGCTCGCTGCGTTTGGGGCCAAACTCAAGGTGTCGGTTGTCGAGGGTACGTTGAGCAAGGAAGACGGGTCAGAGTTGTGACAATCGGCCGCTGGCAACATGAAAGTTTCAGAGCCGAAGCCGAGGTTGGCTGCGCTGCGGAAGAAGCTGGCAGAGTTCGTCCAAGCTGGAAAACTGACGAAACAACAGGCGGCCGAGTTCTGGCAAACAATGGCTGGCACCGAACGGAAGGTGGGAACGGCGCAGAGTAAAGAAATCGATTGGGATGCCGCCTATGAGGCCCTCCTCAAAAAAGATCCTGGCGTGAAAGCCAAGGTGGACGGTGGCCAGGCAACGAAGGAAGACGTCATTGCCTGGATGAAATCGCAGCGCATGCAAAACGGGCAAGGAAGAGTGGGTCGAAAAGAAGTCGGCGGCAAAGCTGGGGCGCGACCGGGCAGCGTGAACTTTTACTCGATCGTGATTGGACGGCTGAGGTCGAAAGACATTGAACTCGGCGAGATGGAAATTGATATCGACTACGTCATCAGTGACCAGACGCAACTGAACAACGATCTGGTCGGCTCGCTTAGTCAAGTTGGTTGGTGTTGCAGGGCGGTTTCTCGACGCGCTGTTGCAGATCAAGCGTGGTGAGACAATCAAAGTCCGTACTGGTGACTACAACCCAGAAAAGAAACAACTGGGATTCGGTTACAAGTTCCAGGTGTTGGAACGCACGCCGCCGTTCAAGCCAGAGGACTTCGGTGTCCCGCCTGAGGGATTCCGAGGCTTCAGCGGCGAGCTCGTCGGGAAGATTGTTGAGGCAGCAGGTTACGAAGTTTTGCTTGAGGTCAGTGAAATCAAGCCGTCTACCGAAAACAAGGCCGCAGACGCCAGCAGCATCTACGGCAAACGCATTCGCATCGCCGGATTCTACAGCGATCACGCGGACGCGTTCGCCGATCTACACGCAGGCGACCGAATCCGCGTTGGCACTCGACATCGCAATCCCGCAAGGGACTCGCTTGACGTTACTAACCTTCTTGAGAAGGTCGAGAAGTAATATCCGATGAAGCAATTTGTCATTGCAATTGCCCTGTGTCTCATCGTGGAAACTGTTCGCGCGGATGAGATCACTCCGCCTGCCTCGACGCGTTTCGCCGAAAGTCGTGCTCAGGAGGTTCCCGATTTCCAGCGACACATCGTGCCATTGCTCGGTCGCCTTGGCTGCAACGCCGCCAAGTGCCATGGATCGTTTCAGGGCCAGGGCGGCTTTCGACTTTCACTGTTCGGCTTTGATTTTCATTCGGACCACGCGGCGATGCACGATGCCGCGTCGTCTGCCGGCGGGAACCGCGTCAATGTGCGCGACGCCACGAACAGTCTTCTCATTCAGAAACCGACTGAACAGACAGATCATGAAGGCGGCCAGCGGTTTGCACCGGGCTGCTGGGAGCACCACCTGCTGCTGCGCTGGATTGAATCCGGCGGGCACGGAGCGAAAGCCAAGGAGACTGAGCTGCAGAAATCCGCCAGGTCGAAGCCCGAGGGGGTTTCGTTCTTCGATCTATCGATCAGGTCCATACTAGAAGACCACTGTTACGAGTGCCATGGGTTCGATTCTCGCCAGGGCGGTTTGTCACTCACCAATCGCGAGGCTTTGCTCTCCGGCGGCGATTCCGGGCCGGCGATCGTTCCCGGCAAGCCTGAGGCAAGTCGGCTGATTGAGGCAGTTCGTTACTCCGGCGATCAATTACAGATGCCACCGAGCGGGAAGATCGCGGATCAAAGAATTGCGGCATCCGTGAAGATGTCACTTGCCTGACGCGTTTTCAAACAAATAACGACGCCATCGTGGATGTGAATCGAGACGGACTGACAACGTCTGTCGGCGTGGGCGACACCCATGTCATCGCGTTCTACGACAACGGCGTGGCCGCCATTCCGGTTCTGAGGCCGTATGGAGTCGAGAACTTTTATCCCTCGGAAACGGCCGGCGAGAAGCCATCTCATCCCCTTGATCGATTCGTCACCGCAAAGCTCAACCAGCTGGGTCTGGTGCCTTCAGAGGTCTGCACTGACGCTGAGTTCCTTCGTCGCGTCCGCATCGATATGACGGGCACACTTCCAACGCCCGACGAAGTTCGCGCGTTCCTTGCGGACAACTCGGAAGTTGCTGGATTGGCTCACCAGCGGCTTCATTGACAGCAGATACGACATGAAGTGGCTGCACCGTCAGATCGCGACAAGCGACACCTACCAGCGTTCTTGGAAACCGAATGAAATAAATCGCAATGATCGGCGAAACTTCAGCCGAGCAATCCCTCGTCGAATTCCAGCCGAAGTCGTTTACGACGCCATGAAACAAGCCACGGCAGCCACCGACAAGCAGCAAGCAGTTCGCACCAACCTCCGAAGGCGGGCGTCAGGACACTTGTCGATGCGCATGGCCGGAACACATGCGATGAGGGTCTTCGGCAAACCCGATCGGTCGATCAACTGCGACTGTGAACGGGTCAACGAACCAACGCTGCTTCAAGCAATCTTTACTCAGAATGACCCGCTGGTTCGTATGCGAATCGCCGACAGCGGCTGGATCAACGAAATCGAAGATGCGGAGATTGACGGAAAGCCGCTCGACAGGAAGTCACTCATCGATCAAGTGTGGCTCCGCACAGTCGGCCGTTGCCCGACATCCGCAGAGCAGCAGAGAGCGAATCAGCAACTTGCTTCGAGCGAGACGCTTGCCGGAGGAATCGCTGACTTGATGTGGGCCATGCTGAACACTAAAGAGTTTCTCTTGAATCACTAGGCCATGCATAATTTCACACGTCGCCAATTCCTGCAGGTCGGTGCTCTGGGCTCCGGCCTCACCCTCACTGACTACTTACGAATCCGCGCTGCGGAAACGAATGCACCGGAAAAGCGTTCCGCCATCTTCATCTTCATGGAGGGCGCACCTTCACATCAGGACACGTTTGATCTGAAGCCCATTGCGTCTGCCGACGTTCGAGGTGAGTTCAAGCCCATCGCAACCAACGCTCCTGGCGTTGAGATTTGCGAACACTTGCCACGGTTAGCCCAGCGGGCGAACAAATTCGCAATCACTCGCGGTATCTTGCACAACGTTGCTGACCACGGGCTTGCCAAGAAGTACCTGTTGACCGGTAACAAAGCGTCACAGACGGTCAGCTACCCAGAATACGGGAGCGTTGTCAGCCATCAGTTCCCATCGGGCCGTGAACTGCCAACCTATGTGTCGATCGACGAATCATTCGTCGGCCCGGGGTACCTGGGGTCTCGTTACAGCGCGTTGACTGCGGACAAACCAAAACACGGCATGCCATACTCGGTTCGGGGTGTTTCCCTCGAAGACGGCCTGACGGTCGAGAAGTACATGTCACAGAAAAAACTGCTCGATGACCTCGACATTGCATTCCGCGGTTTCGAAGACCTGGACGATCAGGTCCGTGGCATGGATCGCTTTTCCCAGCAAGCCTATGACATCATCAGTTCTCCGAAGACACGAGCCGCGTTCGATTTGTCAAAGGAGAAGCCGGAAGAAAGCGACCGTTTCGGCAAGCACGAGTTTGGGCAATCCCTGCTGCTCGCCGCACGACTGATTGAGGCCGGCGTCCACTTTGTCACGGTACGGCTGCGCCCGGCAGATTTCGACTTCGATACGCACTCCGAAAATTTCTCGCGCCTGCGAGCTCTCCTTCCACCTTTCGATCGAGGTTTGGCGGCTCTCCTGGACCGCCTGGAAGAACGCAGGCTTTTGTCATCGACGGCCGTCATGGCCGCCGGGGAATTCGGACGCACTCCGAAGATCAATTCTCAAGGCGGGCGCGATCATTGGGCTCGAGCTATGTGCGCGGTAATGGCCGGTGGCGATGTGAAGGGTGGCCAGGTCGTTGGAGCGACCGACGACACGGCCGCAGAACCAAAATCTGTCGGCTACACACCGGACGATTTGGCAGCATCGTTCTTCGCAAACATCGGCATCGATCCGAAGACCGAATTCCAATCCAATGTCGGTCGCCCGATCACCCTGATCCGGGACGGTTCACCGATCGGAAACCTATTCTGAGCAACACGACCTCTAACCCGTTTCCGCGACTCGGGATGGCCGCCATTGAAGCCACAACACTCAAGCATTGCCATGAACTCGGGATCCATCGCGGCGAGCTGATCGAAGAATGGCTTGATCTTTTCGGGCCGCGTACTTACCTGCCGTTTCAAGACGTCCTCTCCTTCCGCATTGCGAACGACTACGGTGATCTGCTTTGCGTGTTGATCGATGCCGACGTCTAACATGTTTGGTTCCCCAAATTAAGGTCTTGGGACTGACTGGGCTTCGATAAAGTCGTGCAGGCCCTCGATGCCGCCTTCACGGCCAAACCCCGACTGCTTCATGCCGCCGAACGGTGCCTCGGCTGTCGGGCCGGAACCGGTGTTGTAACCAATGTGGCCGAAACTGAGACGCGAGATGACGCGTTCGGCGCGAGCGTCGTCGCTGGTAAAGACATACGCAGCCAAGCCGTACTCCGTCGAGTTCGCCGCTGCGATGACTTCTTCTTCGTCCTGAAACTCGATGATCGGTGCCAAGGGGCCGAATGTCTCGTCTTGGACACACTCCATGGCCGACGTGACACCGCGTAAAACGGTAGGCGGAAAGAAGTTGCCAGCGCCCTTCGGCCCGTCTTTTGGATCAACGCCCGCGATGCGTTTGGCTCCTCGTGCGATTGCGTCATCAACATGTCGCTTGACTTTCTCGAAGGCGTTACGATCGATCAGCGGTCCCATGTCGGTCCCTTCGTCCATGCCGTTGCCGACGTTCAATGCGCTGGCACGTGCCGCCAGCTTCTCGGCGAATGCGTCGGCGATCGCAGCTTGGACGTACACGCGGTTTGCACACACGCAAGTCTGACCAGCACCACGAAATTTGTTCGCCATCAAGTGCTCGACTGCTTTGTCGATATCGGCATCGTCGAAGACAATGAAGGGTGCATTGCCGCCGAGTTCCAAGGACAATCGTTTCAAGTGCGGTGCGGTGGCAGCCATCAGTTTCTTGCCGACCGGCGTCGATCCGGTAAAGCTGATGACGCGCACGGCGGGATGCTCGCACAGCACGTCACTGATTTCGCCGGCCGGGCCGAGTACCAAGTTCGCTTTGCCCGCCGGCAGTTTCAATTCATCCATCAGCCTGAACAGTGCGATCATCGACAACGGCGTTTTTGAAGACGGCTTGATCACACAGGCACAATCAGCCGCCAACGCGGCAGAGAATTTCTTGGCCAGCATTGCCAGGGGAAAGTTCCACGGTGTCACCAGCGCCGCAACGCCTGCCGGTCGGTAGTGGACGGTCCAACTGTGCCCGCGAGGTCGATCGGGAAGTTGCCGCGGCTTCAAATGATCAATGCATGTCGAATAAAAACGAAAGAAGCTGGCCGCGTATTCCGCTTCACCTTGTGCCTCTTTCCACGGCTTTCCATGTTCGTGCGTGACGATACGCCCAAGCTCTTGGCGGTATTCGGTGATGAGATCGGCAAGCCGACTGAGCCAGACACGTCGCTGTTCGATTGAAGTTGGCGAAGCAAGCGTGCGAGCCGCCGCCTCGACCGCTCGAACGGTTTCATCGCGTCCCATGACGGGCACGATCGCGATCGTTTCGCTGGTAGCCGGATTGACGACGGGCATCGTTTTGCCCGAGTCGGCCTGCGACCACCTGCCGTCGATGTAGCCCCCTAAGTTCTTCAAGAGCGGTGAATCAAGCATCATCGTTTTCTCGTTCCCATGGTTTATTTGAATCGACCAATAATGCCTGGCCGGGACGATCTAACAAGCTGACCACCCTGGCCCAATTCGTCCGTCATCGACTGCGCCGGTGTCATCAGCAATGCTCGGCCCAGCATTCCCACCAAGACAGCACCGAGCGTCGCAAGCAGCGTCCAAATCACCGCCACGATGGCACCGGGCCGAATCTCTTGTTCAGATCGCAGCGACAAGAATCGCACGAAGATTTGCGGCGACCCCAGAAAGCCAAGTCCGATTGCAAGAAACCCAAGGATGGTAAAGCACGAACTCCAGCTCGCCCCCACAGCGACATCAACCCTGGATCCTGAGCCCGAATTTGCTCCGCGGCGGCGTCCAGCCCACCGATGGCTAGCAGCCCCAAGACGGGCAAGGCCACTAGCCCCAAAACCATCAAGCTCGCTTGAAAGACGTCGGACCACACGACCGAAGTGATGAACGCTGGACATTGCCAACCGAGCGTTGTCAAAGCGATTGCCGAGCAAGCCAGTCAGTTGCTGCATACTTGTTTTCAAATCGCCACCTAGGAGCCCTACGTCGCCCTGTGTGAGAAGTTGGCTGAGTTGCTGCCGCACGTTGATCTCTCCAACGCCAATCCAAAGAAATCTGGCCACACGAAAACGATGCTCGTCAACTCTGGCGCCGAGGCGGTTGAAAACGCCGTCAAGATCGCTCGCCAAGCCACCAATCGTTCGGCGATTATGTGTTACACCGAAGGCTTTCATGGTCGCACGATGATGGCCATGTCATTAACGTCCAAGTTTGGCTACAAGATCGGTTGCGGTCCCTACGCACCCGAAGTATATCGACTCCCTTTTCCAAATCATTATCGTTACGGTGACGGCCTAAAGGAAACTGCGTTCGTCGAGCGTGAACTGAATCGGTTTCGCGAGTCGTTGTTCAACACGGTCGCCGCCGAGCAGATTGCTGCGGTGATTTTGGAGCCTGTTCAAGGCGAAGGCGGTTTTGTGCCTGCTCCGATCGCTTACCTCAAGGGTCTGCGAGTTGTGCGACCAGCACGGCATCATGTTGATTCTGGACTGATGGTTAGTGGCGAATCGGCTGCCATAAACTAAATCCGCACGATCATCTCCAACTAACAGAGATGCTATGGGGGTGAAAAGCGAGCTCGTAGCCGCCAAACTTCTGGTTTGTTTCTCATGCAAAGTAAGGAGATTGACGTGACTACGAACTCAGATGCCCAAATTAACAACTTCCCACACTCCTTGCACATGGCCATTGAATTAGCTTCCGCCACTTGGAAACTCGGGTTCGCCGATCGGCTCGGACGAAAGGCGCGAGTGCGATCCGTTGCGGCCGGCGATTTCGCCAAACTCAACCAAGAAATCGCTGCTGCAAAGAAGGCTTTCAAGCTCGATCCTGACTGTCCCGTCATCAGTTGCTACGAGGCTGGACGTGATGGATTCTGGGTTCACCGTTGCTTGCTGGCGATGGGAATCGAAAGCAACATTGTCGAACCAGCCTCGATCGAAGTGAACCGAAAGAAACGCCAAGCCAAGACGGATCGCATCGATGCGCAGAAAGTCGTAAACGCGTTTATGAGATTCAAAGCTGGCGATCAGCTCGCCTGTCGAATGAACCGAATTGCTGATGCCTTGTCCGAAGACGCTCGGCATCTCAATCGCGAAATGCGGACGCTTAAAAGCGAAAAGACTTCGCACACCAACCGCATCAAGGGATTGCTGGCCGCGCAAGGCATTACCGAAGTGGCGATCGACCGCACGTTTGTGCGGCGTGTTGGCCGAATGCGAACCGCCGAAGGCGAACCCGTTCTAAGTGAGCTACGGGACCGACTTATTCGAGAGTTCGACAGACTGGCGTTGGTTGTCAAGCAGATTCGTGAGCTGTCTTGGCAGTCGTATAGACTCAGGCTTTTGAGGTGATTCATTTCCGAGAGGATTATTACGCCATGATCGCTCACGCGCGATGACGAGAGATCGATCGAATCGATTCTCCACAGGTCACGTAACTGGCGCACCGTGTGGTCGTTGCAGGTCTTACCGTGGAGTTCGAGGCTGCTCAGGGCAGGAAACGTTTGCAACTCGGCAAACACGGTATCCTCGATTTCGCACGAATAGAAGGATGTCTTGGCGTGTCAATTGATCCATCCACTGCTGAAGCACCAACGCGAGTACACCAGAAACAGCTGTGGCGGAAACCAAGAACCGGACTGAGTATCGGAAACGCATGCCCTTATCCTCTAAAGCTCCGGCCAATGACGTCAGGCGGTTGGAGTCGCGATCGATACAGGAATAGCAAACCCAACACCGCGATCAACGCGTTGCGTCTAATCGAATCAATTCTAGACACAGACGCGATTTTGGTCACGTTGAATTATATACAGCCCTTTTTCGCGTCGGTCGGAATTTCGCTCTCCCCATTCAACAAGCTGGCTAGAATATCTGGTTGTTCAACCTTGTTTTACCCGGCGCGGGCGGTGACGGCCGTGCCTGCCGTTGTCTGAGCGAACCTGCTTGTGAAGCCGCTGTTCATACTTATCGGTTTGCTTTCCCTTGTGGGTTGCAAACACGAATCAGCCACCACCACTGATGCCGAAGCTGCGGCATCCCGTCCGTCCGAAACTGTAAGCGAATTGATCGAGCAACTCGTCATTTCCGATCAACCCGCTGGTGACGTAACCATATTCACACCACATGGCGACGCGGCCAATGACGACCCGCGTGTGCGAGCGTTTGCCGGCAATTTCAACTACGTGATTACCATGGCGCGCGTAGACGGGGCACCTGCGCCAGCTAGCGGTTCCCAAAAACGGTTGTTTGATGCGCAACAAAGAAACATCGATTCTAACGACTTGATAGTGTCTTCGGCGCTAGCGGTTCGACTCCATCCGTGCGTCGAAGCCGGTAATCTGACCCTTTCCCTTTGATCCAATCCGCTCGGTCCGAAACAATGGAAGTTGTGAACCGCCAACCTTGAATCGAAAAGCAGCACAATGGAGAAGACAACAAAGATGAGCGATCGAACCATGCTGAGCGAAAAACGCTTGCGTCCGCTGGTACAAGTCTGCGCGCATGTTTGTGTTTTTGGTTGGAGTGCTTACCGATGGCGATGCATCCGTGGCGCAGGACAAATCAGCCAAATCGGATCAGAAGTACTTTGTCGCTGGCACTGTCACGGACGAAGCAACGGGCATGCCGATTCCCGACGCAACGATCGCGATTCTCGTTCAGTCGGAGCAGGATCCTGACAAACGCATGCTGTCGGGAGTCACCGACGACAAGGGACAGTATCGAATCACAGTGCCAATGGGCCAAGTCAATCTTTGGTTTCCGCCCCTCAAGGCTGGCTTTTGGCTCGCCGGCGACGTCAAGCAGCAGAGCCTTGTGACTTCGCCCGATCAACCCATTGCAACGTGCGATTTGGAACTCAAGAAGGGACCAGTTTGGAAAGTGCAGGCCTTGGGACAGGGTGACGACCCAATGCTCCAATACGTCAGCATCACAGAAGTTGCGGACGACAAGTTGCGTTTGGCATGGATGAAAGGCGAGCCCGTCTCGTTTCAGAAGTCGCCGGAACAAGGGAACGGTCGATTGGGACCTGACGGCGCATCAGCGTTGACCGAAGTTGGCGAGTCTCGGAAGTTTCTTTTCGGCATCGGAAATGTGATGGGCGAATTGATCGTCGACAAGGAATTCGATAACACGCAAGTTGTATCGGTTGAGCCCGCGGGTACTACGATCGGCCAGGGAGGGAAAGTAACGACCGTCATAAAGTTGGCAGACCGATCAGGTCATCACGCGACAATCTCAGGTGCGGAAGTGACGCTTCGCGACGGTGTGCCATTGTTAACCGTTCGAGTGGAGCGGCGCAAACCAATCGGACTCCAAAGGATTCGTGGTCAGGTCGTCGATGGGGACAATAATCCGCTTGCTGGAGTCAAAGTCTCCTTGGCGCAAGGGCGACAGAAGGGCGGAAGCGCGTCGTTAAGTAAATTCGTCGAAACCGACCGGCAGGGGCACTTCGAGTTCGAGATCGAGCAGTTCGAGCAACCGCTCGGTCGTCAGTATTCAATGTCGCTCGTCAAAGATGGCTACGCCGCGCGCGATTCGCCGTGGTTTGACGTCACCGATTCGTTCGAGGAGATCGATGCCGGTACGTTGGTGCTCTTAGATGGCCACGCGGCGACGGTGCAGGTTCTCGATCAAGAAGGCAATGTTGCCGCCGGCGCTGTCGTGGAACCGACTGGTGACTATGCGCTCCGAGCTCAAGCCGCTCGAGCCGATGCCGAAGGCCGCGCCACGCTCAGGAACCTCCCCAGTGGTCTGGTGCGCATCAGCGTTCGACTCGGCGAGCAATACAAGTCGACCAAGCTCATCGTGACTGCCGAATCGACGGACGACATCACGACGATAAAGCTGGAAAAGATCCCGACGACGCCCGACGACTATCAGCGTCCGACACCGCTGCCGATCGGTGACATGGGACCGGAGTTGCAAGTAGCGGCTTGGTCCGATGATCGACCGAGGTCGTTGGCGGAACTGCGTGGAAAAACGATCGTGCTCGATTTTTGGGGCGTTTGGTGTGGTCCCTGCGTCGGGTCGATCCCCGCAATGCAGGAGATTGCGAATCGATACCACAAGCGCGATGTCGTCTTTCTTGGCATCCACACAGCTGACGGAGACATCGAGGAGATCAACAAACTCAAAAAGCTGAAAGGCTGGACGAGTCCCTCGGCAATCGACCAAGGGACAAACATCCTCGACAGCGTCACATGTAAGACGTACGGAGTCAGCGGTTTTCCAACCATCGTGATCCTCGATACCGAGGGTAAAATCGTCTACCGAAGTGACATCATGCCAAAGGACGTGAAGGATCGGGCGGATTTCATGAAGAAGATGCAGGAACTCGCGAAGGCAAATGACCTGGAATTGCCTGGTGAGGATACTCCACGAGAAGAGGCCGAGGCCATCATGACGCAGTTTCAGGTGATCATGCTCAGCGAGCAACTCAACCGCTTGTTGGCTGTCGAGTAGTGCGATGTTAGGCGATTCCATCATCAGATCGTCGTCAAGGGAAAACGCAACCCCGAAGGACCGTGGGTGTCGGGGGGCAAACGGCTTTCCGTCCTCATCATGACTCGCGCCGGTGACGTACACCGGTACGGATTCAATTGCCGAGTTGCCTGCCCAGGTTACGGGCGATTGAGTCGCCCTAATACAACTCCGCTCGATCACTCTCAACTTGCGGAGTTGGACAAGCCGACGCGGATTCCGCGATCACCTCCGTGGGCATCCCAAGCAAAATGGCAAGCAGAACAGCTTTCTTGGACATCGAGTGAACTTTCGTGGCTGACGGCACGACCGTATTGATGGAGCAACTTGTATAACCGCACAATCCGCTGACGATAGGCGGTAATTGCGACCGACTTCAGCGGCACCCACACTCGGGTGACCTAGCGTTGTGAATCTATGGCGTCTGTGCCAGTCCGATTTCCAACACAGTACACAACGCTCTGGCTATCATGTTTCGAAACTTCACGCTCATCTTCGTTGCCCTGGCTTTCGGCATTGCCGCCAGCCTTGGTGTCTCGAGTGTTCTTGGAACAAAACAGATCGCCGGAGACGGGGCTGTCAATGAGTTTCTTACATCGGTGCGCCAATCGACGCTAACCGCATCCGGCACTGCGCAAGCGACCGACGAAGTAACCTCAATAACAAACCGTCCCGTCGAATTCTGGCCTCCCATCGATGGCCAGCGATATCCAGACTTGGTGCTCGAAGATAGTCACGGCCAATTGGTTCGCCTGTTTGATCACGCTGGCAAGGTGATCTTGGTTGAGTTGGCTGCAGTCCCCTGCAAAGGATGCCAAGCGTTTGCCGGTGGCAATCAGTACGGCGGTTTTGCAGGGATCGGCGTCCAGTCCGGACTTGATTCGATACACAGCTACGCCCGAAATATCGCGTCGATTAACTTGAAGTCGTCCGACGAAGTCCTGCTGGTTCAATTGCTGTTGTATGGCAAGGGCATGGGCGCACCAACGCGTGAAG
This sequence comes from Candidatus Sulfomarinibacteraceae bacterium, assembly GCA_963823345.1. Taxonomy (GTDB): domain Bacteria; phylum Acidobacteriota; class Thermoanaerobaculia; order Thermoanaerobaculales; family Sulfomarinibacteraceae; genus Sulfomarinibacter. The sequence continues at coordinate 50,512 of CAWGLE010000022.1, read as the reverse complement.
AAACCCAGGGTTGGGCCGAGCATTTTCGGATTCACGACAGCGATCACCAATTCGTGCTCCGCGGCGACCCATCGATGGTTAACCGCACGACTTACAACATGATCCCTGGGTTCCACTTGATCGACCGCGACTTCATCTTGCGATCGGATTCGTGCGGCCATCAACCAAAGGCAAATCTGTATATAGAGCTATTGCCAAAGCTAAAGAAACTTGCACGTCAACCGAAACCTTCAAGAGCCAGCAAGTCAAAAGTGGACGCGAATCCATTCTTTCAGGAGTGAAGCTCAGCTTGCGGCCGCATGAGATCGTACGGGGGATTCCTAGACTCCGAAACTGTGCGAAAACCGCTGAAATAGCTCACTCCGCAGGAGACGTGACGCTGCGTCGATTATCTTCGCTGGTGCGATTGTGAATACTTGGTTGATATCGCAACCAACGCGATAGTCGGTAGAGCACCAGATACCATCAGTGCTGATGGCTCCGCTCCAGCTCGTCGAGATCGATCGGTGGTTTTCCTTTGATCCCTTGAACATGCTTCAGTGTCTTCTCGGAAGGGTCGAACAGCTGGACCAGTTGATCGGTTACATCGACGACTTCCACATTCTCGGCCGCAAAGTCGCAAGCACGAACGATCGCGATCACATTGGCTGATTTCGCGACCTCCGGAAGTTTGTCTTCCACATGCTTCAGCAAATCGCCAACCGGCACCGCCGAGAAACCCTGGCGGTGTAACTTGCGTTGAAGTTTTTGGCCCCACTGGTTCAATTCTTTCACACGCTTCTCGTCGCCATCGGCTTTCGCTTTCCCGAGTTCTTTCATTTTGTCCCCAACCAGGTTGAACTTCGACGGCGTGAACGCGATGGCAATCGCGCGGTTGTCGTAGGTCCCGATGCGCAGTTTTTGCCTCCGACGCGTCAGCGCCGAAAGCGGGCATCGAGAGCGGAACAGCTACCAGTAGGAGCAACAGTGTCTTGTGAACGGTCTTCATTGAGTGTCTCCGAGTTTTTTGAGTCACGGCCCGTTTCCAAGAGCCCAATACGCGAATCGTATTACGGGGTCCGAGTGGAAAGCTTGTAAATCGCCCAGCTGCATTGATGATCGTCAGCGCAATTTCGACTCCCAGGCAGGTCTATGGCCGTGCGAGCTTGTCACGTAGGCGAACGGCCCTGGTTAGATTCGGATCGTGTGAGAGGGCCGCCTCGACATGTGTCATAGCCTCGTTATCGCGTTGTCGTTCTTCATAGAGGTAAGCCATATTGAAGTGGACCGATGCATGATTCTGATGGGCGTCGCTGAGCGCCGTGATTGCCTTCTTGTCATCGCCCATGTCGATATACAGCGTTGCGAGATTATTGGCGTATCGCAAGCTCCTGGGATCGAGTTCCACTGCCCTCTGCAGATGCTCGAGAGCGAGCCGATATTTCTTCGCCTTCCAATACGCATATCCAGCATCATTTTGATAGGTGGCGCGATTGGGGGCGAATTGAGCCGCCCGCGAAAAGCTCTCCCCCGCCGCCGCAAAATCGCCTCGTTGATAATGCAGTTGTCCGATCCTGCCCAACAATGATGAGTTCTCAGGTACGTATTTGAGGAGTAGTTCGTAGATGCTGAGCGCGTCTCGTGCACAATCGGCGACCGCCCGCTGTTCGGCGGCTGCAACCCAATCAGCAATCTGCTCAGGTGCGACTGGGGGATCGGTCGCAATTCCGCAAGGTGCAGATGCAACCCCGATGAGTAGCGCGACGATCGAAAGAGCGAACTTGCGCATTTAAGATTCTCCAAGAACTGAAACCGGGGCAAGTTAGATGGACACCGTTTTCGACGATCGATCTCGTCGCTGGGCCTAATTCGGACCAACAGGTCTGCCGACTCATTCGGCAGCATTCTCTTCGGGAATTACGGACAGGTAATAAGGTGCGTTTGAATTCGTCGGCGGTCTGACGGTAGGAGCCATCCAGATTTCTTCATGCTCATTTTTCATGCGTGATTCGTACGACCATCGACGCGCGAATCCATAGCGCCAGCCGATTGTCTTCGGACTCAAATCCGCTTCCACACAAAGGAGAACTGCGGGAGTCGTGCCGTTCGCGAACGCAAAGATCGCGCCGTCTGCAGCATCTGCAGAATACCGATAGATCGGCTGCGGCAGCAGTCTTAGCTTCTTCATCGTGGTCTGATCGGCCACGGTCCACTCACTTCTCCCGAAAAGCGGCGAGCAATGCGGCGCATCTGGACGAGGCGATTTGGTCGGGATTTGCTTGGCGGCTCTGCTTTCGGCAGCGGTTTCCATTTGAGTGCCGAAGTACGCGGCTGCCAGAGAACCTGTCCCGTTTCGGCTGGCGACGACCTGTGAATTGTCCAGAGACGTTGCGCAGACATAGGCACGGACCACAGGATGGAACCATCGAAACAGAGCAAAAACGGCAACCGGCCTTTCCTGCGCCGTGACGACATACAGGTCGCCGTAGTAGCGACCGGCGTCGAAGTAAGACCACCGCATCGCCGGCTCGCGGAAATGCTTAACTCGGTCCGGTTGTCTTTGGAAGTGAAACTCCAGCGTTTCAGTTCGGCATCGGCCAGCCGTGACGTCTGATTCCGTTCGCGGACCGACTGATCGTCAGACGATTCCGGTGGAGCGTCGCCATCCCTGGCTTCGCTCAGCTGGAACATACTGAATCCGAAAATTAGTAACGAAATGCGACAAACCCAAATCATGATTCTCAACGACTACAGAGTGTAGGGCGAACACGCGTTTTTCCCCAAGCCGCAGCGAGAGCTGGCGGCAATTCGGGATCATCAAACGCAGAGATTCGCGTCGCTGCTGGCGGTGTCAGACTCAATCTCATTGTTCTGTTCCACACAAACGCGGTTGCGGCCCGCTTCCTTGGCGGCATAAAGCCGGTAGTCGGCGCGCATAAGCAGATCCTTTGGGTCGTCGCTAGGCCCAGCTTGGGCCACGCCAATACTTATCGTTGTTGTCAGAACACTATCGCGGTATCGCAACCGGTGGTCGACAATCAATTCGCGCAGTGCCTCGGCAATCACTGTCGCTTCCAAAACGTCGGTATCCGGTAGAGTAACCGCAAACTCTTCGCCCCCATATCTACTGGCCGAGCCAATGCTCTCAGTTGTACGCAGCAAGACGTCCGCCAACGAAATCAGCATCTCGTCACCAGCCTGATGCCCAAACTCGTCATTAAAGACCTTAAAGTGATCGACGTCGATCAAAAGCAAGCAGCACTGCTGCCCCTCGCGCCATTGGAACGCCATCTCATTCAAGTCCTGATCAAAGGCTCGTCGATTGCCTAAGCCTGTCAGCGGATCTGTTCGCACCTGTATTTCGTAGGCGGTAAGCAATTCGCTATGCGCCCTGAGTTCTGATTTGACCGCTTCCGAAAGTCCCACCGCAGACACGAGCCCAAACAGGCCAGCGACGGTGAAGAAATTGGAGAACGAACCCAACTGATGGGGAAACAACCCAACGACGAGTAGGCACACGCTGAGCCACGCGATCAGGCCAAGGAACGTTAACCGCATAAATCGTCTTCCTGTTGTGCTGCTCGTCATCATATCCAACGTCAGATTCGACACATCTTCCAAAACCTAGCTCATACCTATTTCGGTGCCGTTCGCTTGTGTCGTTTGGTCCGTTTATGCGATGTGGATTCTCCTAAAAACGTGTTAAACACGAGACGGATGACCCACAGCAGTTCGCTGAGCGTCGCGGCATCGCGACAATCCGTCTTCTGCTTCTTCCGCTCATCGGGTGGTGCGGCGGTAGCAATCGTTGCTTCGGCGCTGCGGCGGCTAACACCAGTGTAGCGAGCACCGGATCGTAGGTTGTCAGCTCAAAGCGACCGATGAGCCGGAAAAAGGCAAAGAAGAAGGCTGCCGCGATGCTCCACAGCATCAGCTGCACAATCGAGAATCGGTGCTGTCCCAACAGTCCTGACCACTGCGGCAAACGCCATCCCAACGCGTTTTGGATCGTGCTCGATCTGCCGTCGAATGCCTGCCCGACCCTTCGCCGACCCCGTGATTTTTCGTACGACTTGACGCCAAACAGAATAGCAAACAATGAATTGTCCAAACGGCTAATAGAAAGAGTACTCTTTTCCCTGCGGTCGCCTAACGCGCAGCCGAAGATGCCGACTTCTGATTCTTCAGATGCTTGGTGAAGAACTCGTCCGCCACTTGAATCATCTCATCGAACCAGACTTGTTTACCAAGAAACGGATGCGGTGCGTCTTTGATGACAGTGAGACCGGACTGGATGCCTAACTCATCCATTCGCTGTCGAAATGCATCGGCATGCGTGCTGGGATCGTCTGTTTCGCCCGTGATGAACCAGCAAGGCGGGTCATCCTTATCGAGGTGATGCAGCGGCGACGCGAGGCGATAAGTCGCTGGCCTGTCCTCCTGCGCGCCGCCGAGAAACTGCCTCCAGATCTGGCCACGATCCTCAGCTCTGGAGATTTCCCGCGTGCGTTGGGACAGCAAATCCGTCTGCGCACCCATCGGCACGGCCGCCTGAATCGCGCTGCTGAATTCTGCATTTCCACCTTCGCCTTCAAGTTCTCTCACCCCGGCTGACGTCGCGAGCAACGCCGTCAAGTGTCCGCCAGCGGAAAGTCCGATCGCGCCGATGTTTGCTGTATCGATGCCGTATTCTTTTGCGTTCGCCCGCAGGAATCTGACCGCTGCCTTGCAATCGTGGATCGCTGCCGGAAAAGGCGCTTCACCGCTCAAGCGATACGAAATCGTCGCCGCGACATACCCGCGTGCTGCCAGCGCCTGAGCGACCTTTTCGTGACTGGCCCGATTGCCGTTCGCCCAACCTCCGCCGTGAATGCACACAACCGCGGGCAACTCACCCCAGGCTCCCTTGGGTCGATAAATATCCATCTCCAGCGTGCGATCGCCATAGCGCGCATAGGTCACGTCAAGCTTCGCGTCCAGACTGTCCAGCGTCGCCTGCGAAATCTCGGTTCGACCGTCGGCGCGAGGTTGCGGTGGAGCCTCTCCTGCCGGACGAGCATCGAGTCGCATTTCTTCCTGGAACAGAATCGCCATGCCGCGCAGCTTGCGCGTGATCTCTCGATTGCGCACCAGTTTGGATTCCCCCGGGTCTTTCGCCAGGTCATACAGCTCAAGGCTCGGATTCAAATAGAGTTTCCAGTTACGCCAACGCACCGCGGCCAGCGCGCCCTGGCTGCCGTGATAGAAGAAGGCGTCGTTGTATTCGTTGCGATTGATCAAGGGCGCCCATTCGCCGGGCGGATTCCACCGACGCCGAAGCGGGACCGATGCGTTGAGCGATTTCTTCATTCCCGGAGGCGGCACGATCCTGGTTTCACCCTTCAACAGCGGGCTGATGTCGCGTCCGTCAATGACGCGGTCTTCTGGAATCTTGATTCCCGCGAACGTGGCGAGCGTCGGATACCAGTCCATCGCGCGCACGACCGCCGACGATTCCGCGCCCGCCTGCAATCCAAGCCCCGGTCCCCAGGCGATCGCCGGCACGCGAATGCCGCCTTCGTAGGTCGAGAGCTTGTGCCCGCGAATCTTCTGTTCCGGCGTGCGTCCCGGCCCGCGGCCATTGTCGGAGGCGTAGATGACGATCGTGTTGTCATCGATGCCCAGCCGTTTCAGCGTATCGAAGATGCGGCCGACGTTGTGATCGAGTTCCTGAATCGCGTCGCCGTATTCGCCCCAGTTCGAGCTGCCTTTGAATTCTTCGCTCACACCGAGCGGATTGTGGAGCATGGTGTGCGGCAGATAGAGAAAGAACGGACCTTCCTTGTTCTTCTCGATGAACTCGATCGCCTCGTCGGTGTAGAGCTTCGTCAGTTCCGCGGGATCGGCCGGACGCTTGACGACATCGTCATTCCGCATCAGGGGCACGCCTCCCTGGTCCTCGAAATAGACGACCTCAACCGGGTCAAGATTGTGCAGCAGTCCGAAATAGTGATCGAAGCCCTGATTGCGCGGCAGGAACGGCTCGTGAAATCCGAGATGCCATTTGCCGATGCAGGCGGTCGCGTAGCCGCTCGCCTTCAGCAACTCGGCAATCGTCAATTCGTCAGGATGAATGCCCGATCGCGAATCGGCGCGATGCACCCAAATCTCGTTGCCGACCCGGCGCGGGTAACACCCGGTCAACAAGCCCGCGCGTGACGGGCTGCAAATCGGAGCCGCCGCGTAGTAGTCCGTAAATCGCGTCCCCTCGCTGGCCATCGCATCGATCCGCGGCGTCTTGACCTCGGATGCGCCATAACAACCCAGATCGTAGTAACCCTGATCATCGACAAAGATGAAGACGATATTGGGAGGATTCTCTGACGCGAAGGACTGCGTAGCGAGTCCGAAGGAAAAGTGAAGCGCTAATAATAGGTAGCGTGCATTTCTGATGTTGATCAACGACTCATTCCTGTGTGGTAATCGTGTCTTGTGTTTATCACTTGATCGCTATTTGCCGTCGCCGATTTCCCATCCCCAGCCTTTGGGTAATTGGCCTCCGCGCTTTTGGGTCGATCATTTTCATACACGAAGCGGGCGAATATTCAAGCATGTGAAGCGTCCTTCCATTATCTCGGCAATCGTCTCACGCGATAAGTTTCTCGATGACTTTACCGCCGAATTGACTGAGCTGTTTGAAGCGGCCGGCGCGATAGTAGGTCAGTTTGTTGTCGTCGAACCCGAGCAGTCACAGCAGTTTAACGTGGAATCGCGGACGTGGTGAACGTTCTCGACTGCTTCCATTCCGATTTCGTCAGTCGCACCAATCGTGTGTCCGGCGTGCGTCTGAGCGACACAGATTAGAAAATATGGTACTAAGAGACAAATGAAGCCCATCTTTCGACTCGTTTCGTTTTCTGTTCTGACATTCCTGATCGCCAACTTCAGCGACGCGGCTGACAGCTTCACCGAGTCCATCAAGTCGGGCGATCGACTTCGGAGTCAGAAGCAATTTGGTGCCGCGTTAGCCGAGTTGGAGGCTGCCTTCGCGCAGGCCACCAATGACACCGATCGTGGAATCGCCTTGGGCAAACAGGCGGAAATCCATTCCTACGACCTCACCGACCACGACGCTGCCCGTCAAACTGCGGGGCGAGTCCTTGCTTTGAGCGATGCCGGCCCAGTGGCTCGCGTCACCGGACTGAAAGTCCTGGCAAGGTGCAAGATTGAAGCGGACAAGGATTACAACTCTGCGATTGCAACACTCACAAGTGCAGCCGCACTGAAGGACGTCGATTGGGCACAGCCGACGATTCTGTTAATGCTCGGCGACTGCTACCGATCGACCGGCAAACACGAACAGGCCATTAAAACTTACGGTCGCGTTCCACGCCTTCCTGATGTGCAGAAGTCAGTGGCGGCGATTGCTTATCTGAATGCCGGGATGGTCTACCAGTACGATCTTCGTCGCCTTGATCGAGCGCGGCTCCATTACGACAAGGCGGTTGACCTGAATCCCGGTCTTCGGGATCAAGTCGGCAGCCACCTTGATGGTCGCACGCGGAACGCGAACGGCCCGCCTCTGATCCTCGCCCACTACATGCCCTGGTACACCGCCAAGCCGCCCAGTGACCGCTGGGGCTGGCATTGGACGATGAATCATTTTGACCCCGAAATGCAATCGGACGGCAAACGACAGATCGCATCCAAGTACTATCCGCTGATCGGACCCTACGATTCAGGTGACCCTCACGTACTCGAATACCACCTGTTGCTGATGAAGCTCTCAGGCATTGATGGCGTCATTGTTGACTGGTACGGCCTGACCGACTTCCGCGACTACGCCATCCTTCATCGCAACACCACGCGACTGCTGCAACAGTGCGAACGATTGAAGATGAAGTTCGTCATTTGCTACGAAGACCAGACAATTCCCGCACTGGTCGAGGCGAATCGAATCACGACAGCCGACCGAGTACCGCACGCTGCCAAAGAGTTTGAGTGGCTCGGCGAGTCTTGGTTCAAGTCACCCAGCTACGTGAAACTCGATGGCAAACCGGTGCTGCTTTCCTTTGGTCACGCCGGTTTGACGAACGACGAATGGAGCCAATGCCTGTCACGGCTGGAACCGCCTGTTTCCTATTTCAGTCAGGACATCCGTCGCAACGGAGCCATCGGCGGATTCGGATGGCCATCGCCGAAGGCTGGCATGCAACAAGTCGATCGCTTCCTGACAGAGTCCTCAAATTGGTCTGCCGCGATTCCTGCTGCATTCCCTCGCTTCGACGACATCTACCGCGAAGCGAAAGTCAACGAAGGCTACCCGCAACTTCCCGACAACAATGGCCGAACGCTTCAGTCCACGCTGGATAAGGCCCTCAAATCCAAAGCTCCCATCATCCAAATCGCCACATGGAACGATTGGGGTGAAGGAACACAAATCGAACCGAGCGTCGAATTTGGCTACCGCGATCTTGAGTTCCTGCAGAAGGCACTCAAGAAGGATATCGATCCCGGCACCGCGCACGACCTCAATACGTTTCCATATCAAATCCTTCGGCTTCGGCGGTTGAATGACGTCGATCAAGAAACGATTGACGGTATTGTGCAGTGCGTTTGCAGCGGCAAGTGGGAAGCAGCTCGCACCAAGCTGGAAGCTGTTCGACAGAAAAGCGAGTCGATGACTGCGTCTGAGAGCGACACGACGGCTGGCAGCATCAGACATGATCAATAGCAACTGAATTGAAACCGAGATGCAACCCTATTCCCACGCAGCTTTACCGGCAATGATCGCCTGCATCTTGGTGTGCAATCTGGCGACTGCGCAGCGAGTTCGTCCGCTCGATCCGCTTGCGAAGCGGTTACAGCCGGATCGGATGGTGACCTACAAGACGGCAGGCGGTCGTGATCTGAAGCTGCACGTCTTCGAGCCGGATGGGCATCGATCCACAGACCGACGCAGCGTCTTTCTGATTATTCATGGCGGAGGCTGGACCGGTGGGTATCCCTGGCGGTGTTATCCGTTTGCGGATTACTTTCGTCGGCAGGGAATACTGGCCATCAGCATTGACTATCGACTGCTGAACGAGGCGACAGGTACGACCGTCTTTGACTGCGTTCGTGATGGGCGGTCTGCGGTTCGGTACGTCCGACAGCATGCTGACGAACTGGGGGTCAATCCGCAGAAGATCGTCGTCGCCGGGTGTTCTGCTGGAGGCCATATTGCCGCGGGGACGGCATTGTTTAACGGAGTTGATCATCGTTCGGGCGACGCCGATGTGTCATGCGTCCCGAACGCGCTGGTACTGTACTATCCAGTCATCGATACGTCGGCCAATGGCTATGGGCAGAAGAAGATCGGTGCTGCGTGGCGTCAACTATCGCCGGTTCATCATGTTCGCTCCGGCCTGCCGCCGACGATCGTCTTTCACGGGACAGCGGACACGGTCACGCCGTACGCCGGGGCCAAGTTGTTCACCGAGAGGATGCGGTCTGTCGGCAACGATTGCGAACTGGTATCGGAGGAAGCCGGAAACCACGGCTACTTTATCTTCGATCTCGCATCGTTCGATCAGGTGATGGCGAGAACGCAGAGGTTTCTGCGAGACCGCTCGTTTGCCGCGGTGCCGCAGGCACAACCACTCCAGAGTCGCCCGTGATTCCGTTGTGTGACGCAACGTTTGCGGAGTGGCTGTGAATCTATGGTGGCTCGGTTGTCTCAACCGAGTATCGGCAACATCTCGTTGGGGACAAACGAGCAACAATTTTCACGCTGCAAACGGCGACGCTGTTGGCCCGATGTTGCGTGATTGGCAACGTCGTGTTCCGGCACGTCGATGCCCTTCACTGCATCGTTGGACAATCCGTTGATTGAATCTGACCTAAACATCTTTGGATGTCGTTGGGCGTTCCCAGTTGGATCAGTGTCTTGTCCGGGCCGTATTTCTGAATGCAGTCCAGCACAAATGGTTGGGTCACGGTTGGGTACTGCCATATATACCGTAGCCAACTGGCATAATGCGGAAGCAGCGCTCGGCGCTGAGATGCCACGGAATCCGGATTTTGCCCTTTCGGTGCATCAGGCCTGCCATCACTTTTCGAGAACGCCTGGCGTTTCAGCATGCGCCATAAACAAGTCCATCGTGAACTTTCGATCACAACCACGGTATCAGCAGCAGGGATCCGCAGGTCCAGCGTGCTTTCGTAAGTGCCGTCCATAATCCAGGATTCTGCCTGAATCAAGCGAAGCAACCATCTCTCGCCATTCAGGCTGCGGGGTGGCGATCCAACCCGGTTTCCAGAACTGGGCATCGAGGTGGATCGTTTTCAGATTTAAGATCCGGCCGAGTTGTATCGAGAACGTTGTTTTGCCCGATCCGCTGGAGCCAAGAACGAGAATTCGCTTGGACTAACGCCATCTGAGCAATCGATTCTTGGATGTCCATCGATGATCGAGCTCAAACGTCTTTCCGGCGAAAATAATACCAATACATATCACTTTTGATCTTCGATCGATCGTGACCGACGAGGCGGGCGACATCGCAGTACCGAACGACTTCACGGAATCGATCTCGATCAATCGGGTACTCTCGATTCACAAGCGTCGTGGTGCCATCGTCGAAGGGGTTGCGACGCACCTCATGATTTCGGTGCCAAAAAGCTTTCGCTGATCTGCAAATCTCCTTCACAAACAGGCGGCAAGCAGCCGGTGGCACCATTCCAAGACTGTTTTCGTTGATGAATAAATCGACGGATGCATCGTGAAGACGCGTAATCTCGAACGACGGGCGAAGAATGAAATCAAATTCCGTAAGACTTTCCGCCGTCAAGTCTGCTTCACCATACAAAAGAAAACGCTTTTCAGGAAAACTCATCATCAGGTAATACGACGCGCAGCACAACAATTCCGGCAGATCGAAGCCGACATAGGTCGAGGTACGGAAGTTGGCGCGAGAGGAAATAACAGAGCCGCCCAAACCCACCACCAAGTTCACCAATGACCGGTCGCTCCGGATCAACGAAGCCGGCAAGCAAGCGTCCGTTGATTTCGCTGAAAACGGATTCCGGTAAGATGAGGTGGCCGTCCACCATGGCTCCTCCCTGATTTCCAAAGCGTGGCATCGTCAGCTCGGACAAGCTTCGTCCATTGCTCTCAAAAGTCTCCCACCATTGAATCAGCTGCGACATTTTGTGCTGCTCGAAATGCTTTCTTTTTCGTTCCGATGCCATGAGCTTGGAAAACACCCACGATTCCCCGATCCCGGTGGGCTGTTCCCAAGCACCGAAATTTGCCAGGAAGTAGTGAAAGCGATCGATATCGTTATTCTCAAAGCCTTCGATGAGGTACGCGTAGGCCGAGTCAAGCACGTTCTTCCAACCACCGCTGGGAAGGAAGATTGGATCCTGTTTTGCCTGATCGAACTTGGCCTGTCTGTAAGCGGCGAAGATACGCTCGACAACTGGCCGCTCGGACGCATCCGGCGAAACATGACTGGAAACACACAGCTTGATGTCAAACTTGCCGAATTCTGGCTGGCGTTCCCAAAGCGCATTGACGACATCGCGATAGGCGTTTTCACCGCCTAGACTCAGCAACACCGCCATCAGGTCGGCGGCGCGGTCGGCGACGGGAGCCTTGATTCTATCGAAAATTCTTGGTTTGGATGGCACAGAGTTTGGCTTTCGTATTGGAACTCGCGTATTGCGTGCCGGGTCGGCACAACATTGAGCCCGGCTGAGATTCTCTGAGAGCGCGCTGCGATCTCAGGGGACCTCTCGAATAATATCGTGCATGACCTCCAATGGCGGACCCTTGGATTATATTTAAACAGGTCGGAAAAGTCGCCAGCACCATTACCAACGTCTGACTTACACCGTGATGATCGAAGTACTAACGAGTACCCAGCGATTCGACAAGGAAATATTGGCCGCGGAAGTTTCGCTCGCGCGAAGCATTTCGAAATTCAGTGATGGACCCTATGGCAACTGTATTTCATTGCCGGCCGCGGAAGACCTTTGCGAACCGTTCCGGTCCCATCGTAACAACGTGCCATTTTCCGGCGCGCTTGGGCAGTGCCGCTACATGCGGGAGATCTTCGATAGTTTTTTATCGGAAAAAGCAGCCTTCAGGCTACTGAGGCGGAGGCCTAAGACGGCATACGCGCTACATGATGACAAAGATAAAGGCCCGGGTGTCCTTCGCTTCCAAATTCCCATTGTTACGAACAAAAACGCCTTTTTATTGCTGACGCGGGAGCACATTGACCTCGAAGACTTTGAGTCACAAGCCGCCCGCATGAATGATGATGACGCGAGTGAGATTTGGTTCGATCTAGAGAAACTCGACGAAGTCTTGGGGGGACAATTCGAACTGTTCACTTTGCAGCCTGGCCAGTTGTACTATTTTGACACCGACAATGTCCATACGCTCATCAACGCAGGGGACAACGAGCGGATCGTGCTCAGTTTTGATTTGATCGTCAATGATTGGCTTCGCCAGTGGATGCAAGGCAACCTGACTCAAAAGGTGTCTCCTTCGAATGTTCAACGGGCATCGTCAATTGATTGGGAGTGGAATGCGCTCAGGCACGGTGTCATTCGCAATCCCTAAGCTTTTTTGAGATGTCACACCGAGCGACTTTCGCGTTTGAGATGTAACAAATGAACTGGTCGCTCATTCATGAAGTCGGAATCGATGACGCTTCGCCTGCGGTGTCGGGCACACAACAGCGGCTGCGGTTCCCGACATTCGCCGGGCGGGCGGAGGATGGATGTTACCTGATCGGGGACGAACTCGGAAAAGAAAAACTCGTTCCTTTTCGGTTCGAATCCCGAACGATCCGGGTCAACGCCGACGGCGAGATCCTGTTCGACACCTTGGCGATGGGCATTTCGGACGGTTTCGGTTGCCTCGATGACGACGGGTCGATGGCGATATTGTGTCGCACGAAATGGGAATTGTTGCTCTTATCGCCGCAAGGATTGATCACCGATCGCCTTGCCTTGGCAACGATGAGTAAGCGGATGCCGAGATTCGTGTCGAGGACAGGCAATGGAACGTTCCTGATCGTGTTCTGTGATCGCGCTGGCAAGGTTGATCTTGTCGAAGTCGATAAATGTGGCCGCTTGTGTTGGTTTCTGCCACCAGGATCGGATCCAATCGGAATTGCCGGGAGCGTTCAATTGACGCCTGAAGACACATTCTTGATTGCAGATCCGATCCGCCACGTTGCAGTCGAAATCGACCGCGAAGGGAAGGTTGTTTGGCAGTTTGGCGAAGCGGGGAATCCCTCCGCTGCGACGTCTCATCTATCAAGTCCTAGCTCAATCAGGGTCTTGTCTGACGGACGTCGGCTTATTGCGGACACGAGGAACCACCGAATCCTCCTGGTCGCTCTGGACGGGACAACTCGTCAACTGCGGCTTCAAGAAGGTGGTTTGTGCGATCCCATGGACGCCGATGTCCTCAGTAACGGCCACTACCTGATCTGTGACACAGGAAACAGTAGGGTCATTGAGATAGACGCGGAGGGACGCATTGTCTGGCACTTCGGAAGCCGCATTGGTACGGAACGAATTCTGTCGTATCCGCGCTCCGTGGACGTTACCGACTCAGGTCGTTATCTGGTAGCCGACACAGCTCACGATCGCATCGTGGAAATCGGCGATGGCCAGGTCACAGAGAGGTCCTTTCACGGCCAGCCCCCATTATTCTGGCCAAGATGTGCGCGCACCCTGCCATCCGGCGGGATGTTAATTGCCGATGGACGCAACGGCCGTATTGTTGAAGTTGCCGCAGAGGGAAATGTGCTGCGAGAGCTCTCAGAAATCGATCTTGGGGGCCGCAAGGCATTGCGCGATCCGCATGATGTGCGCATGCTGCCCAACGGTCACCTGCTGATCGTCGATTCATCGCACGATTTGGTCGTCGAGGCTGACTGGTCAGGCCAAGTTTACCGGACAATAGGCACAAGCGGTGATTTGGAATTGAGCGACCCGCACAGCGCACAGCAACTTGACGACGGCTGCGTCGTTATCGCCGACACCGGAAATCACCGGATTCTGATCGTAGGACGCGATGGAGCATGCGCGGAGCAGTTGTACTCCATCGATTCGGACTCCTCCTGTTTTCGACTGAACTATCCGCGCTACGTGGAGGTCATCGAAGATGGCACCATGGTGATCGCCGATACAGGTAACAACCGTGTCCTGGCGGCCACAATCGAAGGACGCTTTGTCTGGGAGTTCTCGCGCGTCCCCGGCGCCCGACTTTCACGCTTGAATCAACCTCGCTGGGCCAAGTTAATCAGCCGCTCGGAGCTTGTCGTTTGCGACCATTTTCACCACAGGATATTGCAGTCTCAATGTGGTGATCGTGAATCCGGTATTCGATTGATAAGTCTGATGCCATCACGGTCTCGTGTGAGTTCATCGACTCGCCTTCGATCTGGTAAAGTCCGCTCATCTCCAGCTGACGAATTTGTTGCAGATCACGATGAATCACGGCTCGGTCTTCGTGCACAAGCAGGACCCAGCCGGCAATACGGGAAAGAGGCTGTCCCGGTTTTGCCGAGAAATGCAGGTCGTGGAACGAGTCCAGTTGCTTGACCTGATCGAAGTTGGGAGGCGATTTCAATCGCCCGTTCTGCCGAGGAATCAAGAACACACGCATCGCACTTTTGGTCAATGCGTAAGGTTCGTCCAATTGATCCAGAAAGCGTGCAGAATCCAGATAGGCCTCGAGCGTCAGATCGAACTGGGAGTCACCGCCGCAAAAACGGCTTAGCAAAGGATTGTTGCCACCGTTAAGCCTGGCCCCGATCTCAACGATGACCGGGCCATCGTCGGACCACATCACCTCGCAATGGGCCGGACCGTATTTGATTTCCAGTGCATCGAGTACGCTGGTAACGTACGGAAACAGCTGGCGATCCAGCGACGGACTGTAGGGCAACAATTCCTGTGAATCACTTCCAAACAAAGATCCGCCAGTCGCGGCTTTCCCGTATTTCCAAATCGCCGCTAATCGATGTCGTCCGGCATAGCTGACGGTGTCAACCGCGTATTCCGTACCCATCAAGTATTCCTGTACTAAAACCGCTTCGTTGGCTGAGCCAAAGACGTCGGTACGCGCTGATGATCTCTTCGAATGCAAACTGGAGCTCAGCCTCGTTCGTGCACAAGCAGACACCGTCGGAACCTGAACTGCAAAGCGGTTTTAGCACGACCGGCCATCGGCCACGGCGCCGAACCCAGTCCCTCACTTCCTCCAGATCGCGAGACGACAACGCAGCGGGGGTTCGCACTCCGTGCTGGCGCAATGCTTCCCCCATCAAGAGCTTGTTTCTTCGCGTCTGGGTGAGCCTTGTTCCGTTTGAGATCAATCCCAACCGCTCGCTCAATTGATCCGACAGTTCAACTCCTATTTCGCATCCGGCGATGACACAGTCCACATTTCTCGCTTTTAGTTCCGCGCTCGTTTCCTCAAGATCACCGTGGTGCCGGATGATTGCGTCAGAATCTTCGGGATGAAATGAAGAGCTGATACATTGCCGGAATTTCTTCCTCGCTTTGCACCATTAAACACGTGTGACCGCGCGCCTTGACTTCACGAGTCAATTGCGCCCCCGATGAATACGGATCGACGATTGCAATAACCGTTTTCGAACTCATCGGCACCTCATTGTCTGGGCTGCGTGTCCTGAAGCGGACTATTCGGGAAAGCCGGCAACCGCGGCGTCAACGACTTATTATAAGTACCGTGACATGAAAACGCTCTGGAAAGTACAGTCTTTTCTAGGGGGTCAGCTAGAATCCGGCCGACTCCTGCTTGACGGCCCGTGGCTTCGTCGGATCCCGAATCGGCGCGATCGGCAAAATTACTATCTTCGATGTTGTATCAGGCCGATGCAGGATTAGAATCCGTATCGGATTACTTCGGAGCATGGACGACTTGCGTGACGCGAGAATAGCAAGATGCATCTGTACGCTTATGATCACTTTTCCGTTGAGCGGCTGATCGCGGATCTCACGCTGGCGACAGCGGGGTGGGATTGGTCGAAGGGGGCATACGGTCACTCTCTGTCGCTGCCCTCGCGCGAGGACATCCATCCGACGGGACAAGACCACTTCAACAATCTCCCCTTTGCGAACGTGTTGGGGAACTGCCCCTACTTCCGACAGATCTTCGATGGCTTCGAATGCGACGTAGTATCGTTTCGCTTGTTGCGAAGACCGCCGGCGAGCTCGTATGCCTGGCATACTGACAAAGACAAAGGGCCCTCGGTAGTCAGATTTCAGGTTCCGATCGTAACCAACGATGAGTCAGCTCTCGTTATCACGAATTATCTGGAGTACAACGAGTTTAAGTCCATGAAGGAACGGTTGTCAGAACGCGAGGCCTTCGAAAATTACGCTCTGTTCAAAGAATCAAACCGGGGTTTCTTCGAGGAGCACGTCCTCCAGCCTGGTGTGCTCTACTATTTCGACACCAAGAGGTTCCACAACCTCTTCAATCTGGGATCAACGGAAAGAATCACTTTGGTGATGGATTTCGTCGTCAACGATTGGCTCCGCCAGCGATATCCTGCCATTGAAGAAGAGTGCGGCAGTATGATTGACCGATAGTCGCCGTGAACCCGGGCGAGAATGTGATTAACCTCAAGCACGACCTCGTTTCGAACTTGCGGCAAGCTCGGTTCAGCATCGTTTCGATTGATGACGCTTTTGCTCGCGAGACAAAGTTCAGGGCCGCTTCCCGCGAATTTTGCGAACATCGATGGTACGTATCTGAATCGCAAAGCAGTTCCCCCAAAGCGGCCGACCAGAGTTGCGTGTCCTGAAGCGGACACCAATAGGAACCGCCGCGTCGCTCTGCCGGCGTTACGGGCAGCAGATAGTCGACACCCAGTTTTGCTTCGGGCAGGCCGCCGAGATCACTGGCCAGCACAGGGATGCCACGCAGCATCGCTTCGGGCACCACATAGCCAAACGTTTCCGGCCATAACGACGGCACCAATAAGATGCGTGTCTGCGCCAGGATGTCCTCGATATGGTCCGACGGTTCAAGGAGACGAACATTTGGTAATTCGTTTAGAGCTCGTATCACTTCATCGTTCGCACCCCACGTCGGCACGGCGGCAAATTGTGACCTGGGGGTACGCACGTGCCAACGACAGAAAAATCGCGACACCTTTCAACTCACAGGGGTTGATCATCGTGACAAAACCGTCGCTGAAGCAGGCCAGATTGGGAAATGGCCCTGAGCCGTAAACGGGCATGTGTAGTACGTGAGCTTCCATCCCACCGTGGACGCGAATGTACTGCTGCATGTATTTGCTAATCACGATGATCGCCGGAGCGTCGCGCATCAGTCTGGTCTGAGCTTGGCTTTCGTGAACCGACAGCGGGCCAAAGGGTAGCTGCATGATCGTCTGCAACAAAGGAACGACGCGACCAGGTAGGGCGGCAGCCGCGCTGGCGAGCATGAATCTGCGTTTGTCATCGGCGACCAGCACCCAGTCGGGCTGAAACGCCCGGATTCGGCGAGTGAGATAATCGCGTCGGCCATCGGTACCCGCGACTGTTGATCGCTTCGACTTCGACTCCTTGGTTTTCGTATGAGAAAACATCGGGCTCGACCGTTCGCACGGCAATTTGGCGCAGGTTCATTTCCTCTCTGAACTGCGGCAGATCGTTAGGTCCATCCGGCGAACTGGTGAGTGCTCGCGTCAACGCCAGGCATTGGTGTCCGCGATGGGCAAAGCCCTCGAGCAAACAGCGATTGGCCTTCGTACCGCCGGCAAATGACGGCAGATAGATCTCGTCCTGCAGCAGTACAATTCTCATGAAGTCGGACGACCGTCGTCTTGACGCTTCCGGAGCACGGCCGTGCCATACGCAATCGGGAAATTAATCATTTCGTAATTGCCGTCCTGGCGGATATCATCCATCAGCTGATAGACACCGCACGGCGGGCGATAATTCACCGTATCATGCAGGGTAATGATGCCGTCGTCCGGAACCAGCGTGCTGTACAAATCCCAGTCGAGCTTGACACCCTCGTAGTGATGGTCGGCATCGATGTGCAAATAATCAATCTGCACGTTGTTGGGCTGGAAATAGTCGCGGAAAGCGGTCTCGGTGAGTTGCAGCCGGATTTCGATTTCGGGATAATTCGTACGAAAGACGGAGTCTTCCGGGACCCAGCACGGCTCGCCCCAGATATCCTTCTTGCTCTGCGGCACCTGCAGCGTGCCGTCAACCAACAAGGTACGACTTCCTTCCAAGCCCAGGTCGCGTTGGGCTTGTCTCATCATCCGGGGCACAAATCCTCCGCCGGATCCCAGGCAAACGCAGGTCTTCGATTTGAGCGAGTAGGCCAACGAGTAATACAACATTCCTGCGCCCAAATCGTCGGAGCCGTCCCCGGATCCATGACTATGACACCACGGATCACTGGCCGTCAAATACGATTTCACAAACTCTTTGTCGACCAATGACATAGATGGTTTCTCGAAGGCTAATCGGGAGTGCCGGACCCTCCGCGGAGCTCGGAAAGGTTTTAAACACGTTCTAAATGGCTTATTGTAAATTGGGTGAACCGCAAACGCTCAGGAAAGTTCGGTCTTTTCGCCCGTCAGCTAGAATTTTCCGTCAATCCAGTTTTTCGAACAGCGTAGAACGTGAAGAATTCGAGCGACTTTCCGCAACGGACAACTGTTGCAATCGTTGCAGTCGGCTTGTTCGTGCTGTTCCCACCAACTTCATTCGCCGAGACGTACGTGGTCAATGGCGCACACGCCAACGCCTCCGATGAAAATCCTGGTAGCGAAGCGGAGCCCCTGAAAACGATCGATCGTGCCGCACAGTTCGCCCAACCTGGCGACACGGTGCTCGTACATGCCGGGGTCTACCGCGAACGCGTCGCACCGGCACGGGGTGGTACGAAGGAGCAACCGATCGTCTACACCGCGGCACCGGGGGAACACGTGGTGATCAAAGGCTCGGATGTCTGGCAGCCACGCTGGCGAAAAACGAGTGACGAACATCCAATCTATGCCGGCACGTTGGATGCCGCGATGTTTCGCGATCAGCGGAATCACCCGTATCGAACGCGGCTGAAGGGGATGCCCGCAGACAAGCAACTGACGCTCGGTCAGGTGTTCGTTGACGGGCAACCGCTACGCGAGGTCGACAACCCCAAAGACCTCACTGCAACGCCCGCAACGTGGCTGATCGATGATGGCGGCAGGGAACTGACCATCCATTTTCCGCCGGGGGAAAAAGCACCAGCTGAGCGATTGGTCGAAGTGACAACGCGCCAGCGGATATTCGCGCCGTATCGGCGCGGCTTGGGATACATTCATGTCCAGGGCTTCACGATGGAGCACTGTGCCAACCAATTTCCCGAGCGATTCTGGCAGAGCGATTCACCGCAGGCAGGTGCCCTCGGTTGCCGCGCCGGCCATCATTGGTTGATCGAAGGCAACACGATTCGTTTTGCCAAGTCGATCGGAATCGACTGTGGGTACGAGGGACCTCGCGACCTGGAAGGACACCAGCCGACACCTCAAAACACGGGCTACCATCTGATCCGCAACAATCGCGTCACGGACAACGGTTGCTGCGGCATCGCAGGCATGCGCAGTATCGGTACCCACATCGTGGGCAACGTCATCGAACGCAACAACTGGAATCATCACAGTTCACCGGAAATCGGCGGCATCAAAGTCCACTACTTTATCGACGGTCTGATCGAAGGCAATCTGGTCCGCGACAATGATGCCTACGGCATCTGGCTGGACAACGTTTATCGAAACGCACGAGTTAGTCGGAACCTTGTCATCGGTAATCGGGGCAGCGCGGTCTTCGTCGAACTGGGGCAAGGCCCGGTGTTGATCGACAACAACGTGCTGGCCAATACGCGTGCTGGTTTCGACACACAAGATCCGCGGGCCGACGGTCTTTACACGCACGACGCGTCGGGTGTGCTGTTCGTCCACAACTTGGTGTTCGGGTGTCAGCGTTTCGGATCGTTTCATCGCAAGATGACCAACCGTCGAGGAGCCGGTGCCTCGAGCATCGTGCTGCGGAACAATATCTTCATCGACAACCGGGCCGGACACATCGACTTGCCATACGCCGGGACCCAGCGCGCGGGACAATCACGCGGACCACAATCTGTTCAGCCCAGGGTCACCGCGAATGAGTCTGGACGAGTGGCAGAAGCTCCATTCCCCGGCTTCACAGAATATCGAAGCCGAGTTGGCCCGCGCAACTATTTCGCCGGATCTTGTCCTGACGCTCGATTTGGGAAACGCAGCACGCCAATTGGAGGCAGCGTCTGTCGAAGTGGCCCAGCAAGACTTTTTCGGCGATTCGCTGCCCGCGGCGGACGCGATCGTGGGGCCATTTCAACGGCTCACCGACGGCAAGAATGAATTGCCACTTCGAACGGAACATGCGACGGGATTCCCGGAAGCGATCCGCTAGAATGGACGACCACCCGAGAGCCGGTGTGACGATGGCATGGATTTTTCAGACAGCTGATTGCGAACTTGAACGACTCGAATCCCTACGATGTGACGCGGCAACAGCATGGGAACTCCTTCCCGAAGGATAAAGCTGTGCCTGCCCAATACCCGAAGCGGATCGGTCGCTACGCGATCAAAAAGGTGCTGGGCAAGGGCGGCTTCGGAGTTGTGTTTCTGGCTTTCGACGAGCAACTGACTCGCTTGGTCGCCATCAAGGTGCCGCACGCCAGGCTAGTCTCGCAGCCCGAAGATGCCGAGGCGTATTTGGCGGAGGCTCGCACGGTCGCCAATCTCGACCATGCCCACATCGTCCCGGTTCATGATGTCGGCAGCACGGAAGATTGCCCGTGCTACGTCGTCTCCAAGTATGATCGAGGGAACCGACCTCGCGACAGAACTCAAGCAGGCATCGGCTCGAATTACTCGCGAAGCCGCCGAACTCGTGGCAACCGTGGCCGAGGCGCTGCACTACGCCCATAAACAAGGGCTTGTGCATCGCGACGTGAAGCCGGGCAACATTCTGATCGATAATGACGGCAAGCCGTACGTCGTCGATTTTGGCTTGGCGCTGCGGGAAGAGAACATCGGCAAGGGACCCAGGTATGCGGCACGCCAGCTTACATGAGCCCCGAACAGGCCCGTGGCGAAGGTCACCGAGTCGACGGCCGCAGTGACATCTTCAGTCTCGGCGTCGTGTTCTACGAACTGCTCGCCGGTCGCCAGCCGTTCCGCGGCGACACGCAGGCCGAACTGTTGGAACAGGTGACGAGCTACGAGCCTCGGCCGCTGCGACAATTCGATGAGAAGCTGCCGAAGGAACTGGAACGCATCTGTCACAAGGCGATGGCGAAGCGGGCCAGCGAACGGTATTCGTCGGCCCATGACCTCGCCGAAGACCTGCGACTGTTTCTGGCCGAGCAGACGTTGATCGCCGCAGCGACGCACGTCGCCAGGCGGCGTTTCGCGCGGTCGCATCAGAAACGGTAGCCATCCGCAGCGTGACTTCAACCTCGGCAGGTTCTGCCGCCGCATTCGATCGACTTCGATCGACTTGGGTTCATCTTCCGATAGCCAGCGTGATCAAGATCGTGCCGAAAGGCTTGCGATCCTTCGACGCCCACGATGCCGATTTCTTTCTGGAACTGTTGCCGGGACCAAGAGATCGTGAAGGACTGCCCGACAGCCTGCGGTTCTGGAAGACTCGAATCGAGGAAACCGATCCCGACAATACGTTTTCCGGTCGGCTTGATCTACGGACCATCCGGTTGCGGCAAGTCGTCGCTGGTCAAAGCAGGACTGTTGCCTCGGCTCTCAGACGATGTGATCTCCGGTTTACGTCGAAGCCACGCCGGACGAAACCGAGACGCGCTTGCTGCATGGACTGCGGAAGCGCTGTCCGGCTTTGGAAGACAACCTGAGTCTGAAAGAGACACTGGCGGCACTGCGGCGAGGGCCAAGGGATCCCGGTCGGCAAGAAAGTTGCTGATCGTGCTCGACCAGTTTGAGCAATGGCTGCATGCCAAGAAGGAGGAAGAAAACACCGAATTGGTGCAAGCCCTGCGGCAGTGCGACGGGGGCCGAGTCCAATGCATCGTGATGGTGCGGGACGACTTCTGGATGGCAGCAACTCGCTTCATGCGTGATTTGGAAGTTCGGCTTGTCGAAGCCCAGAACTCGGCTGCGGTTGACCTCTTTCCGATTCGCCACGCCGAAAAAGTGTTGGCGGCATTCGGCCGCGCATTTGGGACTTTGCCCGACTGAGCATCGGCACAGACTTCCAAACAGCAACGAGAGTTCCTCAAGCAATCCGCCGCGGGTCTGGCGGAAGAGGGCAAGGTCATCTGTGTCCGTTTGGCCTTGTTCGCCGAGATGATGAAGGGCAAGCCGTGGACGGCCTCGACGCTGAAAGAAGTCGGCGGCACGACGGGTGTGGGCGTGACGTTCCTGGAAGAGACCTTCAGCGCATCGACTGTCACCGCCCGAACACCGTTACCATCAAAAAGCCGCCCGCGCGGTTCTCGACGCGCTGCTGCCCGAGTCGGGTACGGACATCAAAGGCGAAATGAGATCCGCGCGACGAACTGTTGGCAAGCCTCCGGTTACGCTTCGCCGCCCCAAAGACTTTGATGAACTGATCCGCATTCTCGACAGCGAAATTCGGCTTGATCACGCCGACCGATCCTGAAGGCGTTCAGAACGATGACGATTCGGTCAACCACTGCCGAAAGTCGGCCAGAAGTACTTTCAACTGACGCACGACTATCTGGTGCCGTCGCTGCGGGACTGGCTGACGACGAAAGCAGAAGGAGACCCGCAAGGGTCGCGCCGAACTGTCGCTGGCGGATCGGGCGGCGGTCTGGAATGCTCGCCCCGAGAACCGGCAACTACCGTCGCTCGTGCAGTGGTTCCAGATCAAGTGGTTCACGAGCACAGAAACTGGACGCCGCCGCAGAAGAAGATGATGGCCAAGGCGAACCGGTATCACGCCGTGCGAGGCAATTGTCGTTCGGCCTGTTGTTGACCGCGATGACATTTGCAGGAATCCGCATTCGGAACTGCCGTTCTCGAGCAACGAGCGAAGACGCAAACTCAGCTACGTGAGAAACGGAAAACGCGACTCGAGCCGAGGAACTTGGTGGGTTCACTGGTGAAAGCTGAGATCGCTCAGGTTCCGGCTGTGGTGTCCGAACCTGACCGATTATCGTGAATGGGCCGATCCGCTACTGAAAACCAAAATTGCCGGGCCGCAACTGGCCCTCCGCGAAACTCCGCCTTGTCGCTCGCCCTGCTGCCGGTTGACGAAAACCAAATCGACTTACCTCGGGGAACAACTGCCGGTCTGCACACTGAGCCAATTTCCGGTGCTGAGAGCCGCGCCATTGTCGCCGCACAAAGACAAGCTGGTTGAGTCACTCTGGCAAGTTGTCGCAGGACGAACAACGTGACCCTCCGAACAGATTCCAGGCGGCAGCGGCGTTGGCGGCAGTACGTCCCCGACGACGAGCGTTGGCGGGCAATCGCTACCGTTTGTTGCCCAGCATCTCACCAGTGCCGTTTCGCCCGTGTATTGGGGGCATTGGTTGGCGTTGTTCCAGCCAGTCAGCCAATCGTTGACCGATCCGCTGACCGTCATCCACGCCGAACGCAGCCGTAGTGAAAAGCAACGGGAAACTGCCGCGTTCGCACTGGCAGATTACTTGCGGGACCAGCCCGGGCAACTGACTCGATGTCATTCTGGTCGCCGATGAATTGGCCGAGTTTCCACCTGCTGATCGATGCCCTCCAGCCACATGCGGCAACCGTCGAGCAAGCATTGCTTGCGGAGATGCAGGCGGCGATGCCCGAGCAGTTTGACAAGATCAATAAACGACTCTCCGCTGCAAATCACCAGCAGCTTCGGGACGCTCGTTGGAAACGGCAATCGATGGCGGCGGTCGTGCTCGTGCAGCTCGGTTTTGGCGACCGAGTTTGGTCGCTACTTGAGTTTTCCGCCAATCCATCGCTGCGAAGTTTCGTCATGTCAATCATCTGGGCAAACTCGGGACCGACCACAACACGCTCGCTGGCCGCTTGCAGATCGAGAACTGAAGTCACCGTCCGGCGAGCGTTGATCCAGAGTCTGGGCAAGCTGGATCCAGCACTGATCGCGCCGGCGGATCGTGACCGGATCACCCAGCAATTGCAGATGTTGTACGTCGACTGACCCTGATCCCGGTATTCACGCTTCGGCCTTGTGGGCGCTGCGGCAATGGGGCATGACGTTGCCAGAATTGCCAGTTGGCGAGCCGGATCTGGACTGACGAACAGAAACAGCAACTTGCCCGACGAAGCACCGATGTTAAGGTCGCACGGTGATATGCGACTGGAATGACCATCGACGCTGGTACGTCAACGGTCAGGCACAGACGATGGTGGTGATTCCCAATCCTGCGCAGCTTGGGGACACCCAGATCAACCACAGCTTTGCGATCGCCAGCCATGAAGTAACGGTGGCCGAATTTCGCCGGTTTCGCAAAGGACATGAGGTTGATCCGACGATCGCGCCTACGGACGACTGCCCGATTCATTCCGTCAGTTGGTACCTGGCGGCCGAGTACTGCAATTGGCTCAGCCAGCAGGAGCACGTTCCCGAAGATCAGTGGGTCTACCAGCCAAATGAAAACGGTAAGTATGAAGACGGCATGACGATCAAGAGCAACTTTTGGGAGTTAACGGGATATCGGTTGCCGACCGACACGCGAATGGGGATACGCCTGCCGTGCCGGGACCAGCGGATCGTACGCGTTTGGTGAGCCGGTGTCCGCTGCTGGATCAGTATGCCCAGTTCGCTCTCAACTCTACCGGTCTCCTTCATTCGGTCGAATCCCTGTTGCCCAACGCATGCCGGGCTGTTCGATCTGCACGGCAACGTGTGGGAGTGGACGCAGAACCCGACTGGCGACTCGTCAATGACGCCGGTGCTAGAGAGTACAAACCGTTATATACGCGGCGGCTCGATGTTTAATCACTCGTCGAACGTCCGTTCCGCCGAACGCACCAATTACCGACCGGGCTATGCATCCAGCGGTGTTGGTTTCCGGCTGTCGAGAACTCACCGCTTTTTTCCTGCTGCCGCAGGCGGTCAGAATTAGCAAACGCAATCTCGGCGATTAGTACTGTCATCGCTAATCGATTGCGGCAGGTTTGATTCTTTTTCTACGACCGAAACCAGTCTTCCATCGCAGCTTGATTTTCGGATTAGCCGTTTTGGCGTTAGCCACGGTTCTTTCGTTAAAACCGGGGCTAACGCCCAAACGCAACGCTGTGAAGCATTTTGAACCACAGTAAACAAGAACAATTAGCCGTTTTGGCGCTAGCCACGGTTCTTACGAGCGCCAACAGAACCGTGGCTAGCGCCAAAACGGCTAATAAAAATGCTTCACAGCGTTGGCCCAAACGGCTAATGTTCCCGACCCCAGTGGCACGAGCTTGAGCAAAAAACGGCGTTGGTTTTAGCAGCCGCAGAGCGTTAGCTCCCGGTTTTCCCGCACGCCAGCGAACCGGACGCTAGTGCGTTGCGGCTGATAGGAGACTAAGCACTACGCGTCAAGGTTGCACTGATTGAGTCTCAATTCAGCTGTCGGATGAGATTGATCACGGCGTCGATTTCTTCGCCGGTAAGTGACTTGTCAAAGCCGGTTGGCATCAACGATATCTTCGATTCCCGAATCTGCGGCAGGCCGTCTTCTTGTTCGATGTCGGCCAGCGGAATGTCGCGCAACACAAGAGTGATTCTGCTCGTCACGCGTGCAAATGACCAGTCGCTCGTCGCTGCGGGATACCAACTGTCCCGACACCAGTTGACCGTTCTCCAACAGGACCTTCACCGACTTGTATTGGGGCTTGATTTCCTGGTCGGGATTGATCAACGATTCGTGAATCGCTTTTGCATCGTTGAGTCCGACACCAAACAGTCCGGGGGCAAAGGTCTTGCCCTCCGGAACACTGTACAGAGAGTGGCACTTGAGACACGATCCTTTTTCTCGCAGCACGTGTTCCGCTAGTTGCATGTCTTTGAGACGGATCAAAGTGGGCTCGGTTTGCTCGCTGCGCCGGTCCGGAATGTCGAGCTTCATGATCTCGTCGTAATCCGGAAACGCACCGCGACTGGCCAGATAACCCACGATGTTCCGGATATCCTCGGGGTCGAGTTCGGCGGCCACATTGGGAGGCATTCCCGGTCGGCCGCTCGGTGCCACGAATGCGGACGGATCGAGAATCGACTCCAGGATGTACTCGGCGGCCGATTGATTCGGCTTTCTGAGCTGCAGCAGATCTGCCAATGTCATGGAGGTTGGGACCATGGTGCGCCGGGTGACCGGCCTGCGCAAAATGACACGATCCGCAGTGGGTCGTAAACAGTTCACGGCCGGCAGCGATGTCGATGCCGTGCGTGTTCGGGGGAATCGACATGACCGCGGCTGTTACAAGCAAGGTGCCGACCGGCAAGACCAGTGACCACGCAAACAATCGCAAGGCTTGCATTGACATTGGTTTATCCATCGGCTCCTCCGCTGGCTGGATCGCGCGGTCGAATACGATACACATTCTGCGTGTTGCGTGAGATGACAAAGAACTCACCAGACGGTGTGACCGCGATGTCAACCGGCGAGGAGATCGAAGCAAACGTGTCGACCGACGTCACTTTGTAAGTATCCCCGGATTTTTCGAGTTTCAGCCGCAAGATCGCGTGCTGCATAAAGTCAGCGATGTAGATGCAATCACGATACTCCTCCGGTAGCGATTGCGAAGTTGCGTAAGCCATCCCGAGAAAATTCCATTCATGTTCCCCGACCAGGATCGGATCACGAAAACCAGCTGATTCGACGGTCGGTTCATTCGGAACGACATAGGGATGCCCGTAGTGCGCACCGCGGACAAGGTGATTCAGTTCGTCTCCCGGATTTTCGTCGATGTCATTGTCAGTACACGAATAGCTCGTTGTCGGGACCAATCACGATGCCAAATGGATTGCGAAATCCCTTGGCAAAGACCTCGGGCTGTGTGAAGTCAGGATTGACCCGCAGTACCGTTCCCTCCCAAGGATGGTCGTCGAGTGTCCGATTCGCCGGCGCTGGCGGTCGTCACAAACAGACTTCCATCGGCGGCAAAGCAGATCCCGTTGTTCTGATGCATCGTGTCCGGCCCTCGAGCGCCCGGCAAACCGGTGACAATGTCATCTGCAAACTCGAAATAGCCGTCGCCATCCACGTCCCGCAGCTGGGTCACCGCTCCCGTACTCTCGTAAGTGATTGTTCCCTGAGTCGCCTTTGCGAAGATTCCGGATCTTGAAACGAACAGCTCGCCATTGCGGGCCACAAGGCCGTAACAGCGCATCAACAGCGGCGAGTCGGCAACGATCTTCTTGTGAAACTTGCCCGTTGCCTCGTCTTTGGACAAGCTCAACGATGCCGCCTCCCATGGTTCCCGCATCCTCAAAATAGTCGTAACTGACGTAGACCTTGCCAGCATCGTTGGCGGCCACCCGGATCGGCGGATAGTCGAGATTGGCAATCTTTTCGATGACGAATCCTGGAGCGTGCATCCGCACGGCCGGATCGCGCTGGATTCCGCGGATTTCCTTCCAGATGAACGCCTGGCTGCAAAGCACGACGCCAATGATGGATGCGGCCAAAACGACTTGCGCGATGCCATGCTGGATCGCTCGACGGCGAACATCGTCGCTGCTGAAATGCGATCGATCGGTCAGACGGGTGACCCATACCAGCGCGGCCGCCACGCCCAATCCCAGTGACACCACGGCGCTGAAATCTCGCTCCCCGACCAAGAACCAGAGGAGTCCAAAATAGCTGTCTCCCGGTTTGAGATAGAACCCGACCACGGTCGTCGCCATGATCGCGACCAGCGCGACAACGACGGTGACCAACGACGAAGCTCTTCGCGACCGCAACAGTTCAGCGACGGCAACAAACCCGACGACGAGTGTGTAGCTCGTCAGAAAGACGCACAGATCGACGGCACTCATGGGTGCTCACCCTCAACGGTAGATCAATTCAACTGCCCAGTGACTGAAAAGTTTCAAGCCTGCTCGATCTGACGAATATCTCGCGGATCCGACAACTGCTGGGATTCCCAGAGTCGGCGATAGAGTGCGACAGTCGCGCAACAGTTCTTCGTGCGGACCAAACCCGACACACCTGCCGCGGTCCAGCACCAGCAAACGGTCGGCGTTGCGCAGCGTGGATAGCCGGTGAGCGACGACGAAGCTGGTGCGCGACTCAAGCAGATGTTCGATTGCTTCCTGGACGTGGGCTTCGGCCACCGAGTCGAGACTTGAGGTGGCCTCATCGAGCAACAGAATCGGCGCGTTTTTCACAAAGGCTCGCGCCACATTGATCCTTTGCGCCTGGCCACGGGAGAGCCCCCGGCCGCCGACACCGATCTGCGTTTCGTAGCCAGTCGGAAAACGGAGAATCTCGTCGTGAATAAAGGCTGCGATGTGCGGCCTCTTCCACTTCCGAATCGGATGCCGACAGGTCGCCCGCAGCGGATATTCTCGCGAACCGTGGTGGAAAACAGAAACGGCTCCTGAGCCACAATGGCAACCTGATGATAAATGTCATTCAAGCGAAGATTCCTGAGATCGCGTCCATCAAATTGCACGCTGCCGGATGTGGGGTCGTAAAGCCGGATCATCAGGTTCAACAGCGTCGTCTTGCCGGCCCCCGATGGACCGACAATCCCAATCGTCTCGCCCGCGTTGATCGAGATCGAAATTTCGCTCAAAACGGCCGTGTCTCCGTAGGCAAAGCCGACGTTTTCGCAAGCAATCACACGGGGTGGCGATTCCAGCGGTTCGGCATCAGGGCGATCCTGGATTTCCGGTGGCGTTTCCAGGAATTCGACGATCCGCCCGAGAGACGCATGATACGTATGGATTTCCAAATACTGCTGGTGCATCAAGTTCAATGGTGTATGCATGACGCGAATGGCCATCACGAAGGCCAGCAACGAGGGCCAGTCAAGCGTTCCATCCATGACTTGAAAACCGCCGACGAGCACGACAATCACGACGCTCAAGCCAGCCAAAGACTCCATTCCCACGCGTCCCAGGGCTTGCAGGCGGGCCACGTCAATTAACTCGTCAAAAAAAGCACGCCCTTTTTCCAGGCCCATCTGCGTCTGGATTTCCTCGCCCTGATACGTCTTGATGACGCGCATTCCCTTGAGGATTTCCAGAATCATGTCAAACAGGACATACCCTGTCGTTCGAACGGTATACGAACGCACGCGGAGTCGTTGCGCGACCAGAAAAACCGGCAACGATACAACGGGTAGCACCAGCAGCACCCACATGGCCAAGTGAAGGACTCATGCTGGTGGCGATGGCCAACAGCCCGACGACAACGGCGCCCTCCAGGAACATGCGGGCGACGGCTTGCACAACCATCCGCATCTGCGTGACATCCGTGCGTACGGTTTGGATGATTTCGCCGTGACTTTGATGATCCGCGTAGGGCACGGAGAGTTTCAACAGGTGCCGGATGACGCGTTCCATGAAACCCAACTCAATCACCTTGATGATGCGCTGAACAACGATATGGTTGTCATAGAAAAACAGCGCACCGACCAAGTAGGTGACCAGCAACAATCCTGCTGCCAACCAGAGCACCGCGGTCGGCCCGAGCGATGCGCCAACGACATCACCGAATCCGGTGTGCTCATCCACAGCGCTGGCCAGAAACTCACGAATAAAAAAGATCACGGCCATGGACGTCACGGCGCGACCGAGGGAAGTGATCACAAACCGCACCAGCAGTAGTTTGCGTTTTCGAAACAGCTCTCCGATGATCTGAGAGATCGACTTTATCATGGCCGGCTCCGAAAAGTTCCGCGAGATGCGGCGAGTTGCCGGTCGCGCCGACGGAGCAGAGTCGCAACCTGCAATTCGTTGCGGCACCGCGATGCGCATTCGAGCGTTCAATTTCGCAGCGCACGCCCGGCGCGGTCGGATCACGGATTCCAATTCACGCTCCTCGACGGTAGAGTCACCAGGTAGTGGGCGAGCTGCGGAAGACGATCCCGCCAGCGTTCGCAAAGTCGCATGCGAAACAGAAAGCGATCCGGCAGTCTCCGCACCTCGGCGGCATGTTCGGCATTTCCCAACCAAACGCCAACCTGCGCCGCAAGTCGCTTCACGACGGGCGACCGATCGAGTTTACTTTGAATCTCCGGCGGTAGATTTGCATCCAACAGATCGCTGGCCAACCACAGACCGAGCCAGACCGAACGATGACACCGCGTCTCGGTAGCCGTGGCTTCCACTCTGTTCCAATCGGTAATGCTGCCGCTGTTGACGAGCTCGGCAATGTCACAGATC
Source organism: Candidatus Sulfomarinibacteraceae bacterium (assembly GCA_963823345.1). GTDB lineage: Bacteria > Acidobacteriota > Thermoanaerobaculia > Thermoanaerobaculales > Sulfomarinibacteraceae > Sulfomarinibacter. The sequence continues at coordinate 20,140 of CAWGLE010000022.1, read as the reverse complement.
CAGCGGAGTCGTTCCCACCAGTGCCTCGTGCCGTGCATGCAAAGCACCTCGATGGCATCTTCAGGACGTAACTTCCTGGTAAACTGGCAATTCGCTTCAAAAGGATGGCCGCTCTCCCACAAAAGATCGAAATCGACGCTGTAGTTGTGCCATCCCGGTGCCAGATCCCAGTGCACGTCCAGCTCGATGCCGTCGCGCTGAAACTCGCAGGCAAACAGCTGCCGTTTTCTTTCGCTGGCAACTTGATCCCACAAGCAGGCAAAGCCATTGGACGATCAAGCATTTCCTTCACACGTGGAAAATCGTCGGGTCGGATTAGCATGTCGAGGTCCCCGCATTCGCGGAGACTCAAGTCGCCATAGGCATCGATCGCCAGCGTTGGGCCTTTGAATACGAGCATCGGCAAGGACGATTGCTCAAACAACTCGGAAACGTGACGCTGCATCTTCATCAGCTGCCGGTTACGTTGCTCGAGTTCACGCGCGTGTGTCCCCAATGACCTCCAAAAACGCGGCAGGGACGAGGCCCGCCGGCTGAGCGCTAAGATGACGATAGGTCAGCGGGCGAATGCGATGCCACCAACTCCGATCCAGCACGGTTTGCCAATCGATCTGCTCGCGCAGTAACTGCTCGAGTCGCTCCCGCACGTCCGCTGTTTGAGAAACGCGAGCGCAGCAAATCAGTAACTCGTCTTCGTAACAAGTTGTCGTGTTAGCACCTGGCAGCTTCACTTGTTTCGCTCTGTGAATCTCGTGGACCAGCCAACGGCGATGATTTCAACGTTTTGACAAAGAGGTCCCCCTGCGCTCGCCGCTCACAGATCGCAAGTGCATGTGACGTCGAAGGAGATGAAACGTCAAAAAGACGAGGAAGTCGAAGTATAATCTAACCGCAAATCACCCACCCACTCTCCAGATCATGAATGGCAAAAAAACGGCGAATGCGTGCCGTTGCCATCCGCGAAATTGGCACCATCATTCGAGAATTCGCCGATGCGACCCGTATTACTTGTCGATGTGATGGACACGCTGGTCTACAACCCGTTCAATCGGGAAATTCCCGAGTTCTTTGGCCTCAGCTCTGCGGAACTGCTGGCACAAAAGCATCGCACGGCGTGGGTCCGTTTCGAGACGGGCGAGATTGATGAAGCAGAGTACCTGCGGATCTATTTCGCCGATGGCCGTGATTTTGATCACGCGGCATTCCTGAGCGTTGTGCGGCGTGCGTACCGCTGGGTGGATGGCGCTGAACAGCTGTTAATCAGCCTGTGCCGCCAAGGGTTTGAAATCCACGCGCTTTCCAACTATCCCATTTGGTATCGCACGATCGAAGCCAGACTGAGACTTTCGCGGTATCTGAACTGGACGTTTGTTTCCTGCCTGACAGGCGTCCGCAAGCCAGCTTCCGCAGCGTACCTTGGCGCCGCCGACAACCTCAACCGGGCAGTTGAGGCCTGTCTGTTTATCGATGATAGCATTGCTAACTGCCAGGCGGCCGAGGCGATCGGCATGCCTGCCATTCGCTTTCGCAATACCGCGAGTTTGCGGGATGAAATGCAGCGACGAGGCCTGATGAGCTGAAGTTTGGCCTGTGGTGGGCTGCTGCGATTGCTTGCTAGCAATCGCACACGAATTTGGGATTAAACGCAAAAAAAATACTGACGACCGTCAAAGTTTGCCGAACCCATACAACAGGTTTACTCGTATCGACGCGCCAGCTCAGCGTCGTTGCTGCGCCTGACACACAGCGTGCGCTGTCTGGATGGCAAGGAAAAGTGATCGAGACAATTGACTGCTTTCGCTTCCGATATTCGGTTTGAACCTTAAATTGCATACGGCGATGAAAGCCACACTCCTTCTCACGCTATCCGCGCTTTGCCTCCTGAATTCAGGTTGTACGCTGAGTCACAACTTGTTGCGAACGTCGGTTGTTCAACCAATCCAGTACTGCAATTATTGGGACGAAGTGCTGGAACGTCATCGATTTCGGAAGGTCGCCCAGCTGGAACTAGAGCGGGCGCGGTCCACGGCCCGTGCGGAGTCGGATAACTATACGTGCGCGCCGTTCTCGATTGACGATGAACGCGGATTCGAGGACGGCTTTGTTGATTTCCTGATGTATGGCGGAAATGGCAATCCTCCTCCTCTGCCACCACGTCGTTATTGGTGGAGCGATTGCCAGAAACTTGATGGGTGCAACGCAATCCAGGATTGGTTCAAGGGATTTCAACATGGCGTGGCAGTTGCCCAAGCCTCTGGCTATCGCAGATTGCGTAACGGTTCAATTGGGTGATGCGTTAATCAAGGATACATTGCCGACCTATCATGGGTCAGTTTTCCGAGCACCGCAGCACGCTGAACCTGCCGCAGCGTTACGCGGCGAGCTCAGATAGCACGACACCGGCTGGACCTCGGCGCGGATGCGCCCGACTTGCCACCCTACTCCGCCGCCGGTCCAGCACTGGGACGCGAAATGACCCGCAAGGTCTGCCGGTGGAAAGCGACTGGCCCAACAACTGGACCGTTGCCGCCGAGTACGGCGGTTCCCCTGAAAACCGGCGGTACCGCAAACGACTTCCACTCTCTCGGGGAAGATCTGCTACCAGCGGACATGGCACCGGCAGGAACAATCGAGATTGAAACGAATCAACACGCTGCAAAGATACTGGAACTCCGATTCGCCAACCGATCCGTCGGCCAGCTGAAACTCCAGGCTTGGACTTGGAGCCTGCAGTGATCGAGTCGACCATCGTCGGCTGTGATTCGAGTCCTGCCTTAGCCACGAAACCATTGTCGCCCTCAGTCCCGCGTTGCATCGCGACCGCAAAGCCATCGTCCGTGATTCGAGACTTGCCTGCTCCAGTCACAGTCTCCCTCAGTTCCGCGCCCGCGCCGATGAAGAGGATTTCGCACAAGTGAAAGATTCCATTCCATCTTTGAATCAACGACAGCCTGGTCGCTTTGATGGTGACGCTTACCTGTTTGTCTGACGACTGGGTGTTCGTCTTTGACGAACCCGGTGCTCAACGGCATTCCCGTTCGAAAGTTGCCAACCGAACTGTTGTCCCAGCCACATCGCGAAAATCTGCAGACAATTCCACTGTCGCTGCTGCGCCAAAAACAACCAGAGAATTACATCCTCGCCGCGGGTGACGTCGTCGGTGTATTCATTGCGGGTGTCTTTCCATTGACGCTCGCCGATCAGCCGCTGACCACTCCACCGGTATATTTTCCTTCGCAAATTGATCCGCTGGGCGCGGGTTTGCCTCCGTCACTCGGTTACCCAGTCACGATCCGAAATGACGGGACTCTGTCCTTGCCCTTGGTCGAACCCATCTCGCTCGACGGCTTGACGGTGGAAGAGGCGAACGAGCGGGTTCGCAATGCCTATGCTCGACAAAGGAATTCTGCAACCTGGGCGCGAGTCGGTCACTGCTAACGCTGATGCAGCCCCGTCAAATTCGCGTGATGGTGTTTCGCCAGGAGGTTGGAGGATTCTCGGCAGGTGGCCGCGGGGATATTTCCAGTAACAACGTCAAGCAGGGCACGGGACACATTGTTGATCTGCGCGCGTACGAGAACGACGTGATTAACGCTCTGGCAAACACGGGCGGACTGCCCGGACAGGACGCGTTTGATGGCATCTTCATCTTTCGTGGGGGGCAATCCAATCCGGAACTCACCCAACAGCTGCAGTCACTGCCATCCGGTGCGGAGCTGTCAGTGCTTCTCGGAACTTGGTGTCGAAACGACTACATCCCCACGCGATGGCCGGCCGGTGAGCCGCTGCCGTTTAAACCAGAAGACGCCATTTTGCATGAGGGCGATGTGGTACTGCTGGAGGCCCGCGTTGAAGATCTCTTCTACACGGCCGGCCTGTTGCCTGCCGGCGAGCGGGTGTTGCCACGCGATTATGATTTAGATGTCGTCGAGGCTGTGGCGCAGGTCAGCGGCACGTTGGTCAACGGTGCTTTTGGCGGCAACAACTTTAACGGCCTGCTGATTCAGAAAGGGATCGGCAATCCCAATCCCAGCTCATTGACCGTGATCCGCCAGACACCCAATGGTGGCCAGATTCCCATCAGTGTCGACTTGAATCGCGCGCTGGTCGATCCTCGCGAGCGAATTTTGGTCCAACCGGGTGACGTGCTGATTCTTGCAGGAAACCAAACACGAAGCGATGGCTCGCTACGTCAACGACATCTTCAACTTCAACGTTTTCGTGCAGGTCTTCCAACGTGGAAGTGCCAACGGAGCAGCTGCCGTGACCCAATTGCCATCCATTTAGGTGCTGCAAGAACCGATATCGGCAAATCGTAGGAGCAACGTCTGCGCCAATGCCGAATGGCCCTCAGGCAGCTGCGGCTAGAATCGATCCGTCCGGGAGCGGCGTGGGAACCGACCAAGTGCGCAGGTCGCAGCCAGATCCGCTGAGTCGAGCGCAAAACTGGGAATGCTTTTGGCGATGCGAACGGCCGCATCCAGACCGGCGTTGGCATGCGCAAGTTGGTTAAGGTGTTCGCATACAACCGCGCGCCGGCTTCGCCAGCGCTGATCGCTCGAACCGCCGGGCTGCTGGCGCTCGGGACAATAATTCACAAAATAGACTGCCACCAAAGGACACGACTCCATGTGCGATACATGGGGCAAGTGCTCGACCGGAACATGAAACGTCCGCGGCGTCTCGAGTGTTGCGTCGGGCAGCGGATATGCCCGCGGAGGCTGACGCTTTAAACAAAGCGCCCGCGGGTAGGCGTGGACCCGCATCGACGAGAGATCAATCGGCGCAAGTTCATCGCTCAAATAACTCCATCCATGATGCAACAGCCCCCACAGGGTCGTCGATTTGCCGCCGCCAGATTCAGCCACAAACAGAGAAGCCTTACCCTCAACTTCAGCCACGGCCGCGTGGAGGAAATAGAGATCCCGGCGAAGCCGCTGCACTGCGATGCTTGCGTCTCCCTCCAGTTCGTACAGAAACTCCCCTTCATCCGTCGTCCATTTCGTCGGTTGCCCGGGGCGGGCGATCGAAATCGCAGAGGTTGATTCACGTCGCGATATGGCATACGTCAGATCGCCTTGCGCTTGACCGCTGGCCATGTGGCCCCAGTGCGCCTGAACCAGCGCTCGCAATTCCGGAGCCGGGCAGTGCACCGCAACGTTCACGCCGAGGATGCGGTAGGACAAGTCGTGCGAACCCATTTTCTGAGCGCGTGTCCTGCATCGAAAGGGGCTATGACGTGACGGGTGACAAGCGTGATGACCCCTGAAAACCGACGACGATTCAGCGGCGCCAACCTCGTCTACGCTTGCCGCAACGGCTGCCGTGATCACGGCCCCGCGGTTTCGAGCTGCCGGAACCGGTCGCCGCATCGGCGGGGGTTACCTTCAACGTCAGAATCAGCGGCGCCACGTAGGTTACCTTTTTTAAAAATCCTCTTCTCGACCGTTTCGTTGCTCGACGGTTTCTCAGTCATTGTTGTTACTCCAAGATCATTCGCAAAGAAGTTTTAAATCACGAAACTTCTCGATCACTTCTGACACATCCTTGGTCGCCACCAAATCTTCCAAATCAAATTCTCGGGCAAATCGCTCGACGATCTCCGGCTACCGAGGATTTGCCGTCGCACTGATGCCAGACAAAACTCGCTGTAGCATTGAACTGATGGATGTAGCCATTTTGGTCATCAAGCACCAGCGTCTCACCATCGACCTGCTGAATTCTGAGATCTGGTTTTCGAGTGTAGTACATCCGTCCAGCACTTCGCAGCGGAAATAACCAAGTAGCTCTTGCCCCGGAGCGCGAGAAAGGCACGTTTCTATCTTAACATGGCCCGAATCCAGAAACGATCCGTTTTTCGTCAACAAACGAGCTGGATAGTGCCAAGCTGTGCAATTGGCATGATAATTCGTTAAAACAGAAGACCCTGCTGACGCAGCCAGGCAACGCGAAATTCAAGTCCCTGGGACACACTGACCTGAGGCGAATAGCCCAGCTGCTGGCGGGCTTTGTCGATCGGGTATTCGACATCCAGTCCGTAGAGTTTCAGTTGGTCACTGGTTGGCGTTAGCTTCAGCGAAGATTCGGTGACCTTCATGTACTTTGCGGCCAGCGAGCTTTTGGCATGCAGCTTCATCAACGTACCGTTGAACCGTGTCAGCGCGAATCTGCCGGCCACGCGAACGGGAGACAACAACCGACTTTTGACGGCGATTGGCCACGTGTTCAACGGCAGGTAGCGGTGGTCGACCGAGCGCCTCATTAAATCTCACGAAATAATCGTTCCAGGTGATGATCTCGTCGCCATTGACGTTGAATGTTTGACCGGCGGCGTGTTCCGATTGAAGTGCCCGGAAGATCGCCTGCACAACATCGGTAACGTACACCAGGTTGCACTTGCCCTCCCCGGCTCGCCCGAAAGTTCCCCATTGGCCAGACCACAGTCGGTTCGCAAAGCTAATCGTCCAGGCATAGCTAAAGGGACCATAAATGATTGTGGGGCGAAGCACGACGACCGGCGTACCGCGAGCAATGAACTGTTCGCAAATCAGCTCTGCGGCGATCTTGCGTTTGGCATAGGCATTTCCGCGTCCCGTTCGGGCACCATTCTCGTCGATTACGCCAGTCGCATTGCCATACACGCCGACGGAGCTGAGATGGACCACTCGGCGGAGCCCCATTTCATGAGCCGTCGTCAACACATTCTGCGTGCCGGAAATCGTGACTTCGTCGTTCCCGACGGCACAATGAACCACCGCATCGCAGCCTTCCATCGCGGAACGCAATTGTGTTTTGGACAACACGTCACAAGGAACAATCTCGATGTCTCGTCGAGCCAATCGGGCGGCGCTGTTCCAACTGCGAATTCCGGCCCGCACGGGGATACCGCTGAGCTGGAAGCTCTCGACGACCCACGCGCCGACAAATCCCGCAGCGCCAGTGACCAGTATCTTTTGCATGGGTTCAACTCAGATCAGGAACTTGTTCGGATCACGGATTGTGGGTCATTGCCTGGCTTCGCAGCAGTGCGAGATTGGGATCGTTCTCATACCATGGCATATCAAACGGCGTCGCCTGCTGATACGTTTCGTCGATCAATGCAATCGACGGCGCCACGTCGGCGGCAGTGAACAGCGGAGGCGCGATATCCTGGACGACTTCGATGAAATTCTCCAATAGCTGCCATGCGTACTCGTGGTACAGCGCCGGTTTGCCAGCCTGGATCGACTCCACCTGGCCATTGCGTACAATCTCGAACTTCGTCGAGTTGAATAACCGGCCACGTATCTGTGCCTTCTCACACTCGACGGTGTAGCAATTTTCGAGTTTGTAAAATCGGCTGAACGCGAGCTGAACGGCAGTCTTGCCAAGTGCCATTTGCACGTTCATCAGGGCCTCGGCCCCGCCCAACGCATCATATCGAGCGTCGATGACTTGCGGACGGCCCGCAGCCACCAGCAGACAACATCCACGGTGTGCGCGCCACGGTCCAAAAACACTCCCTTGGCCTGCGGTGCATTCCGTAAGATAGAAATCGGACACACTGTTCCACTCGAATGGACTGCCGTCGCTGATGCGGACGTTCTCGATCGCTCCGCATTCTCCGGAGCCGAGCAACTCATGGACGCGGCGATAGGACGGGAACAGTCGACGGCAATTGTTGACCATCAGCGTTGTGCCTCCGGACGTGGCGGCATCGAGCATCTGCGTGACTTCGGCGGCCGACATTCCCAAGGGCTTCTCGACGAATACGGGTTTGCCTTGTCGCAAAAAGTGAATCGACTGTTCGGCATGCAGATGGTGTGGCGTCGTCACGATGGCGGCATCCACTTCAAATGGCAAACACTGGTAGTCCGTGCAATGGTTTTGGATCCCAAATTCTTTCGCCACCGATGCGGCCTGTGACGCCGTTTTGTCGACGAGCGACGATCGAGCGGCGGAAATCAGGGTATTTCGCCAATACCGGCAGACAGAATTCCCGGGCCGCGGCGCCGCAGCCAATGACCGCCACGCGCGGGATCGTTTTCCGCGTCGATTTCGGATTGTCGACGGTCATACCGCATGCCCCCGTTCGTCGGTAAGTTCCCAACATGTGACTGCTCACGCTCACGCGAATCCCCCGCGGCCAACGCGTCGGTGGTCCGGCAGACTGGCGTCCGGACGATACAAGTCGATGCCAAACCGGTCGAGTATTCGAAAACAAGCCAGCGAGTTCGTCTGCGCTGATTTTCGCCCGCCACCAATCGACAAGTCGATCCTGGTTTCGCTCATTAATCAACTGTTGCCGCTCCAGACTACTCGCACCCTTCACTGATCGTGAGGGTCGAGCCACCTGCCTGGCCATGGCCTGGCGATCCTCCAGCTGCAATTCCGCGGCCAAATAATCGATGACGGCCGGAGTGTGAACGATCAAATCTTCATAGCTGACGAACAACCATTCCGGCCGGTCGCGCAGCAGCGCCAGCGGCACGAGATTTTCCAACGCCCAATCGACGATCCGCCCTTCCAGTTCGGTTCCGTGGCGATACAGATCCCAACACATCGCTTCCAACTCGTCCGTCAGCCATTGCTCGACAAAATCCGGCGTTCTTGAGGAGCCCTTTTCCGGTCGTCAACCAACGGTTGTTGGCAACCGAGAGGACCTGGGCAATCGGATGACGAGTCAGCACCACCGTGTTCACGTCGAATTGCTGGTCGATCCAATCGATGATCGCCTTGGCATCGGTGATTTTGAGACAAATGCGGTCATTGAAGAAATGAAAATCACGACTCCAGAACTTCCACGGTGTGTTGGCCCGGATCTGACCGGTGATCAGTCCTTGGAAATAGTTGCGAAGAATTGCCGCTTCATCTTCGTCGGGGCAAGCGATTTGACTGTAGGCAAACACGGGCAAGCGATTGATGTTGGCGGAACTGATCGAGTACATCCCAAACGGCTGATCGCTAAACATCACGCCACGATTTGCGCTGATCATTTGCATCAGCAACGTGCTGCCGCTGCGCCGCGAGGCATACAGACAAATGGGTTTCTTTGGTTGGCCGGAAGCGAACGACGGACCACACCAGCTCCTTGATCAATTGAGCGCTAGCGGATCGGAGCGGATGCTGTTCCTGTCCGGTTTCCCCGACTGGACTCCGTTGCACGTTTGGCTGTTGGATAGGGCTGCTGGTTGACAAGATAAGAACTCAACTTCCACGTTGGCCAGGGATTCTCAACAAGCGACCGCTTGCGGGGTCCGTCGTTTCTTCCGGCAGAGCCTGATTATCCGCGGCGTCTTGCGACGCCTGTTCGAACTCGGCAGCCAGCGGCCAGAGGTTGGCCAGCCCCCAGAATACCGCGACCATCATCGCGGTGGATCTCACTCCACCAATATTATAGTCGCGAAATATGGATGCCGTGAGAGTCAACACGATGATGCTGCGAACCAGTTGTTGTTCATGGACATAATCCGTCGGCTTGCAAATCCGAATGAGCGGGACAATGTACAACAGCGTATAAATGAACGCCGCGATCATACCCAGCTCGACGGCCTTGGTGATAAACGTATTGTGAAATGTCGTGCCGGCGCCGCTGTAACCGCTTTTCCGCAGCAGTTTCCTGCCCTGTTCGGACAATTCGCCGGACGTTTCAAAGCCGTGGCCCGTCCAGGGTTTTTCTTCCACCAGCGAAAAGGCATACAGCCAGGCCACATCACGCCCGGAAAGGCCACGCTCCAGTCGCAAGTAATCGGAGACGCCAGGGATGTTGGCGAGTTGTGGCCAAATCAGAAAAGGAAACACGAGGCAAAAGGCAAGACTGCCGAGAAACACGGGACGGGATCGGCGAAACAACTCCGGCAGCAAACAAAAAGCGCCGGCGATCACAACGCCAAAAATCGCTCCTCGCCCCTGGGACACAACCAGACCCGCAAAGACCATCAACAAGCACACCGCATAAAACAAGTTGCCCGTTTTGCGCAACGCGTAGATAGCAGCAAAACAGTCCGACGGCCATTTGCAGCGCATGTCCTTCGGCGTGCTCGAACACGCCACCGCTGGCAATGATGCCGGAAAAATTGGAGTAAGAATACTTGTTGCTCAGCGGAATCCCCAGGATGGAATCGATACCCATGGCACCAATGTAAGAAGGAATTGCCAACAGAGCACTGCCGATGGCCACCATCTTTACAAACGCGTCGAACAAGCCGACGATCGAGCAGCAGGCAAAGCGGTACGAGCAGATAGGTGGCGTAGGCGACAATCGTATAAGCGATGATCGCACCAAGTTGAGCTCCGCCGTGAAAGCACTAGGACATTCCCAAAAAGCAGATCGTAAACAGATGCAGCGGCCAGGCAGCCAATAACGCCGGCTGGATGACGCTGCTGGGGGTATCTTGCCAACAGAAAGATCGCACCGAAACAGGCGACCACCGCGGCCGCCACAACGGATCGCAATCCCTCCAGCGGAATGATAAACCGCGTGTCGTAGACGACGCTGGCGGCGAAAGCCAACAACAGGCAAACAAAAATAAGTTCTTTTCGATAGTTCACGTACGTCAGTGTCATTTCAGCGATCTTGCCCGACTCCATCGTGTTGAATGTCGCTGGCAGGTTGCAATGCGCCGTTGCCAACGTCTCTGCTGAGACACTGTCCGCATCAGCCGGGCCAGGTCCCCGTGATCAACGAAATTCGCCATCGGGCAGCGACTCGATGCCTCGCCGCAGCTGCTCGTACTCCTCGCGTGTCATGTTTGATAGCACGTCGCCGAGATGCTCGGCCACCGGGGTCTCCAGCGATATTCCCAATTGGCGCTGGCGCACCACGCGACCGGTTTCGTGGTTGCCGATGGCCAGCGCCGGAATGCCGAAATATCCTCCCTCGTACAGTCGATTGGGCAGCAACCAAAGAGAGTTTTCGCCTCCGCAAAGGTCGACGCACCAATTGAAATGGACTTTCGAGTAAATTTCCGGCAACTCACCGGGGCGCAGTATTCGCCTTCAAAAATCATGTTTTCACGGTGGCCGAATCACATCCATCAATTTCTGTTCTCCCAGCAACGATGCACAGCCGCGAATGTAGATCCGCACCCGATTCGGGAAGCGCGTCGGCCAGTTCGGTCAAGATCTCCAGGCTCTGTGGACAACGGATATTTCCGAACCAACCGATGGTCCATATTGGTTCCTGCTCGGTCAACTCGTACGGAATTTTCCTCGTCAGCGCGGACATCTGTGCGCTGGGCCATTTGTTCTCCAGCAGGAATGACTCGCCCTGGTAACCCTGGGTTGGTTGAAAGTAGTTCCGCAGGAATGCCGGTGAACTGACGACGAGCAATTGACATCGGGCCAGAACCCGCCTTTCCAGCCATCGCAACAGGACGCCGCGGATGCCCGGTTTCGTCGTTGCCGGATGGACATCCAGAACTTCATACACAAACGGAGCGGGACATCGCGTCACGGCTTTGGCAATCAGTGCCAGTAACGCCAAGTCAAGATTGCGCGCGTACAGCAGAGTTGCCGCGCGCCACGTGCGACGATGGCCGTAGATCACCCAGAGCGATCGCAGAAATACAAAGATCCGCGTCAACAGTCGACGTTCGGTTGTGATGCCGAGTTCGATGTTGGGCCAGTCGGGTACAAAGTCCACGTTGTATCGAGTGCGACGAAAGCTGAAACTGATCAGATCCATGCCCGCACTGAGAAAGCCATGGGCTCGTTTTTGCACGGCACTATCAGTGCAGTCCGGTGTCACGTAAATCATGCACCCCGTCGCCGCGCGTCGTCGTTCGATGTGTTCGCATGAACATGCCGATTCATGTTTCTGGATTCGTGATCAATCGCCGATTGACACTTCAGGCTGGCATCCGGTAATCAGGCGAGTCACGCGGTTGGCACCCGGCCGTTGGACCGCGATGGAAACAATGATTTCGCGGATTGTCGTCGAGCAGTGCAGGTCCTGCAGCAGCGATTCAAACTTGTCAATGGCAAAATCGCGGTCGTAGGCTTGAGCACGTCGAACACAGTTCGTCTGCAGCTCTTCGAATCTTTCGGGGGCAAGCCGGAAAGCATCCAGCTCGTTCGTCAGGCGATCCACTTGCGACCAGGGAACGACCAGACCGAGTCCGTTTTCGGCAACCTCATGACCCAGTGGCCCGGTGTCTTCGGTGATCGCCAAGATCGGCGTGCCGATGAACATGGACGGAATCAGCTTACTGGGAAAGAACGAGCTGCCGACGCTCGATTTTTGTGGAATCACGAACCAATCGGCTGCATGGATGGCATGTGACGAATTCTGATTGCGACAACAACGTGTCGAATTCAAACCTGCGGTCGCCACTGGATTCCACCCATTGCCGCACGGCTTCCGCTTCGCTTCCCTCACCTCGGATTTGAAAATGAAAATCGCCGTCGCAGTTGCTCAGCAGTCTGGCAGAATTCCAACAGCCCCTGCTTCTTGCCGATGGTTCCACAATAGAGCAATTTGGTTGGTTGTTGAGGAATCCGTCCGACTTTCCGGCGAGCCTGGCGAATCTGTTCATGCAGCGAATCGGTCAGCCAATTGGGACAAAGATGAATTGGCATTTCGGTCGTTTTGATCGTCTCCAGCTGTTGAACCATGTCCGGTGAGATGCTGCTCCAAACATCCGCGCGATTGAACACGAACTTTTGCACCATCGATGCCAAACGGGCCAGCAGGCTGGATCGAATGATGCCGCTGGCCGCCGCTGCCTCGACGGGAATGTCCTGGATGTTCACCCACAGCGGGTCGCGGAACAACAGCTTTCGCAGCGCTGCAAATACCATTCCGCCCATCAGTGGGCAATAGACCATGACGACGTCATATTGCTTGCCGTGAAAGAGGCTTCGAAGCAGGCTAACCGGAAAGGACAGTTCGTGAATCAAACGTGGAAGCAAACGGGAAGGGTTGGAAGGAACGAATATCCGGTGGCGCCTGACTTGGACACCATGGATCGTTTCCTGTTGGACCCGCCAGCGATTGGCTTTGGCTTTGAGCTTCCATTCCGGGTAATAGGGATACGTGGTGTAGACCGTGACATCGTGCCCGCGTTCTGCGAGCGCCGCACACATGTCCGATGCGATCGCGGCGATGCCCACGCAATCTGGCTCGTACATCATCGTAATGACGAGCAGCTTTAGTCGTTGTTGATCAGGCATCGGGCACAAGATATCGATTGTCTGTTCGAGGGAACGGAGGTCGGACAGCAGCCTTGGTTGCCGGTGTTACCCGGCTCCATTTCCAGAAAGCACAACCCAGGGGGTGCGGGACAAAATCTGCAGGTCGAGCCAAAGGGACCAGTTGCGGATGTAATAGGTGTCCCACTTCCGGAACATTTCCGGAGCGCCATCATTCCGGCTGCAGACTTGCCATTGGCCCGTGATGCCAGGAGGCATCGTTTCTCGCAACAGCCGAAATTCATCCTCGAATTGATCCAAATGGTACTGCGGCAACGGTCGGGGGCCGACGAGACTCATTTCGCCTGACAAGCACATTCCAAAGCTGAGGCAGTTCATCCAGGCTGCTGCATGCGCAGCACGTGTCCAATCCAGGGAATGACGCGAGGATCGTTACTCAGTTTGAATTCCGTGGTCCATTCCTGGTGCAACTCGGGATTGTCCATCAGATACTCGTCCAATCGGTGTTCGGCGTCCTCGACCATCGTGCGGAATTTCCACATGCGAAAGGGTATTCCATCATGACCAACACGCACTTGACCATAGAAAATGGGTCCCCGCGAAACGCATTTGATCGCGGCTGCAATCACGACCAGCAGCGGCAGCACCAGCACGCCTAACGTCACAGCCAGCGCCAAGTCGACCGTCCGCTTGGCGGTTCGCGAACATCGTCGATTCGAATGGCGTTGCGGGCGACACAGACCGCCGCCTCCATCGATTCCATGTCATCCACGTTGGATCCAAAAGGAGTTCGCTGCATTCGGTTCTTCACAGTCGCGTCACGTGATTCGATCAACTTCACCAATCATCCCCTGTGCTAATTACTCGATGTGGGCCTCGTTGGCTTGCTAACCGACAGTCTGTTCCGCGCGCGAACGTAGTCGAACATCGGGAGAGCGTGCGTAATCATTCCGTTCCATTTGATGTTGCTTCAGGATGGCACCGCTGATGCGGTTGACCACGATGCCCAACATGCTCACGTCAAGGCGGTCCAGCATCTGCTTCGCCCGCTTCGCCCGTTGGCGACTGTCTTGAGCGAGACTTAACGCGAGCACGACACCGTCCATATGGGACGCGATGACGCACGGATCGGATGCCACCAACAAAGGTTCCGTGTCGATCAAAACATGGTCATACGAGTCTCGGACCAAATTGATCAACTCGCCAAATCGAGGTGAAGTAAATAGCTCGCACGGTCCCTCCGGCAGAGGACCCGCTGGCAGCAGCCAAAGATTGTCCACGGCGGTCTGGCAGACGGCGTCCGCGGGTTCGACATCCGACGCAATGATCGCCGCCAAGCCTGTTTCAGGAGCGGGCGATACCAAACATCTTGTGTTGTCGCTGTTTGCGCAGATCGGCGTCGATCAGCAACACACGTTTTCCGGTTTGGGCCAAGCTGATCGCCAGGTTGGCGGCGACCGTACTCGCTCCGTCCTCAGCACCGGCGCCGGTCACCTGGATCACGCGAGATGACTCACCCAGGCTGTTGAAGTACAGTGCGGTGCGTAGCGACCGAAAAGACTCGGCAGGCAAAGACCGAGGTTCATAAATACGAACAGAGCATCGGATCCAACGCGACGTCACTGGCAACGGCACGCCGGTCGGACTCCTGGGCGGCAGTGAATTGAGGTATCTGCCCAACCACCGGCAAGCCCAGCTGTTGTTGAATTTGTTCGCACGAATGAAAGCTATCGTCCCGAAGCTCGACAACCATTGCCAACATGCATCCCAACAACATTCCGGCAAAGGCTGCGGCCGGCAAGATAATTCGGCGACTGGGGCTGACCTTCGTGCCCAACCTTGGCGGAGCGATGACGCGGGTTTCGAAACCGCCGAAGTCCTTGATCAGGCTGGCCTCCTGCAAACGGTTGACGACCACGTCATACAGCGCCTCGGTGCGTTCGATGCTGCGCCGGTAACTCTCGTCCTTCAACTGGAAAATGCTGTGCTCCTTGGCGGCGTCATGTTCGTGATCGTAAAGATCGGTCAACAGGCCTTCGGAAATCTCCAGGCGCTTGAGTTCCTGCTGTAGATATTCTGTGTACACGGCCACGGGATCCTGATTCGCCGAAGACGTTTCCGACGCGTCGCCGGATTCCGGCTGCGGCATGTGCGCGGTAGTGGGTAACGCAAATAAACGACGCGTGTCCGCGATCCGCTGACGCATCGTCAGCACATGCGGGTGGTTGGGCCCGTAGTGCTCCAACAACCCTCGTTCGTCGTCGATCAGCTGAATCAGCTGGTTTTCCAACGCGGTCGAGACGTTGGGGAGACCATTCTCGGTGGTTGCCTGCTGCCGCATTTCGGTAACCAGTGCCAACAATTGTTGAGCGTCGCTGCCATCCTGCTTGGCTTGTTCGAGCGCCAACAATTGCCATTCGATTTCGGCTCGTCGCAACAGCAGTTCCGACCGCTGCACTTCGATTGTCGTCAAACGGTCTTGCAGCGGATTGACCTCTTCGGTTCCACTGGCGACGAGCGGGGACGTCTGACGAAACGTGCTATACGTCTCCTCTTGTTGCGCAAGGTCGTTTTTCAGCAAGTCACGCGCCTGACGAATCAAACTCACCGTGTTGTCGGACATCCCGCGGTAGACTTCATGGTGGAAGGCCTCGTAGCTGTCCAACAGCGCTTGAACCACAATCGGACAGTCTTCAGGAACGCTGCTACGAAATGCCAGCGTCATGATGCTGTCGGCACTTTCGCCCAGATCCCGGGAACCACCCTCGACTTCCAAATTGTCGATAATGGTGTCAACCAAATCCTCCTCGGGATCCTCGAGGTCGGCAAAGCTTGCTAAGCGATCCGAGATCGGAGGCCTCGATCGCCCGCTCGACAATCACAGGGCTGACGATGACTGCCAAGTGAGTGGCCAAGTAGTCCTCGAAGCCAGATTCGTATTGATTGTCGCCCGTGACAGCCTGGGGACGTTTCTGGACGACCAGCACGTCGGCTGTCGACTCGTACATCGGCGTCGCCAGGCCGCAATAAAGCACGCCCAAGACGATGCCGAGCAACGTGCACACGATGACATAAGTTCGGCGTCGCCAAAAAAGTTCCAACAAGTCGATGGTGGAATGAGGGCCGCTGCGACCAATCTCGCCGGTAGTCGAAGTTGGCATGTTGCTGCATCGCAATTCGTCTCGCAACTTGAGATGTCTATTTTGTCAAAAACAATAGCCAGCCCAATTGCACACGATGAGGAGGCTTGGCTGCCGAAAAGAGACGTGTCAAGTAGTTGACTATAATTGATCGATTTCAAACTGCCAACAATTCGCCGGCTGCTGACTCGAACCGACAACGACGTTGCACGATTAGTCGCACATTGTGACGCGTGCATGCGAAGCATACGTGACACAGTCGGATCGCGATGCAGCGACATTGCGGATTATGCCGGTCTGCACGTGCGGCCGCAGAACCCGAGTTCAGTCGCTGTTCGATGTCGCGCGCAGCCGCAGCATTCACATCCCGCGATCGAAAAGCTCCGTGATCAATTCGTCGTCTGGGAGCCGCGCGGCAAGCTCGGCAAAGTTGGCAATCGTATCCTGCAGATCGGTCGAATTCTGCTTGACGCTGGCGGCGATCAGCGGCATTTCCGGGGAGCAGACGGCCAGAAATTCAAACATGCGGACTTGGACCGTGCGGTCGAATAACGTCTCATACTCGACCTCCAGATGTGGTTGGCTTGATTGGTTTACAGGTCGGCCGACAACTCGGCGTAGAAATGTTGATTGATCGCGATGTGCTGAAGCAATTCCTCGGCGTCCACGTGGATGCGGGGTCGAGGCATCGTCAGCTCATGCCGGGAATAGACTTCCCATTGTTGCGTCTCTTGGGCGATCTTCTCCGAAACGTAAGTCTTGATTCGATTCCGTCGGCGGAGCACGATTTTTTTGACACCGGTATCTTCCACGACACTTTTCAAGACGTCCTCATTTTGGCCGCGAGTCCATTTGAATCCGACGCACGTCGTCGTCTGTCCCTGTTTGCCAGACGCGATCAAGAAAACCCAGCGGATCGTCATCGCGCTGTTGCAGAGATTCGACAGCCAGCCCTTGGCCGCGATAATCCAGGGCCGTGAAAACGCCTTGGGGATTGAAGACTTCATGGTGACAGAGAATCTGTGGGTGAGAATTCAACAACGTGCACAACAGATTGCTGCCCGTTCGGGGAACGGCCAGAATGACAAATCGTGTCATTGAGGTTTACCTTGGAAGACTAGATCGGCGCTGCGGCCGAAGTCTCAGCCGGACGGATCAAACGGCTGGGATGCAATCGTTGCGTCATGCTTCGCAAGGTGTTGACGACACTCAAGTCGTCCGGACGCACCCGATACGCCACGCCGTCATACGAGACCGCTACCAGCTGCATCACCACTGCGGGCGACGGCGCTGATGCCGTTCTCGGCAATCTGCCGAGTCAAGACTTCACCGCTGGCCAGGTCGACTCGCAGCAGCGCGCCCCAATAGTTGGTCACGATCACCGTTTGCGGATCGAAGAAACAGACGCCCTTGGGCGAACGGTGTCCCAGACGAGAACGAATGCAGCAACTTGCCATCGTCGATGCGATAGACCTTCATGGTGAAATCCCGGGAGACACTGGTGATGAGATCTCCGCCAGGATCGATGTCCACATCGTCCACGATCGCCATGTGACCAGGGAACCGCTGGAGCAGATTGCCCTCAAAATCCCAGGCCAACAACGCTCCATCGGCACTGCAGCTGACGCCGATTGTCTTGTTTCGGATGAAGTCGCAAGGCTTTGACGGCGCCATCGTGGACACGAATGGTACTTTGAACCTGGCCGTCGCGGTCGACTCTGCACGATGGCCCCGCTGTAGCAGGCCACGAATGCCTGGCCCTCGTAACCGGGATGATGTGCGACACGCACGCAGTTGATCGGTCCTTCGCCGAGCGTCACCTCGATCTCCTTGCCGAGGGAACGTTCCTGTTTCTCGAAGATGTGCAGTTTCTGATCGTGCGCTCCGCAGATCACCACGCCATATTCGTCGTCCATGGTCACGGCGTTGGCCAGCATCCGGCCGGAGGCCGGTTCGACCTGTGTGGTCCACTCGAGCAACCGTGTCACTGAGTTTGCCGAGCCTGACAAAACCGTCATCGCTCACCGTGGCGATTTCACCCTGCTGGTTTGCCGAAACATCGTTAAGACAGATGTTGCCGGTTCCTCGCTCGCCAACCTCGTCCAGGCATTTTCCGGTTTCCGCGTCCCAAACCAGGACCGTACCGTCAAAGGTTCCAGCGAGAATCCGTTTGCCGTCCGGGGTCCAATTGAACGAGCGTTCCCAGGTCGTCGCTCTCCGCTCCAGTTCCACTTTCTGGCTGAAGTCGTTGGCGTCCCAGACGAGAATCTTCTGATCGTAGGCCGCCGAAAGGATGTCTCCGTTGATCGGAGACGTGGCCACTTTCTTGATCCCGGACGCATGGGCCTCGATCTCGGCCAGGGTTGCCGAGCTTTCGATGTCGAAAACGCGAATCACGCCGTCATCACACCCCAGGACAGCCCGCCCGTGAATTGCATCGATGGCACAACTATCGGTTTCATTCTCGAAAGGCCCCCACATCTTGATCAGTTCACCGGTACTCAGGTCCCACACGCGCAGCGTCATGTCATCGCCGGACGTGTAAATCCGGCCGTCGCTGTAGACCACCGAAAGGACGTCCTTTTCGTGCCCTTCGATCACACGCGAGACGGCGCCGGTCTTGAGGTTCCAAACCAGAATCCGCCAGTCACGAGACACCGAAACACCGGTCTTGTCGTCGACAAAGACAAAATCTTCGACGTCGTCGCTATGCCCCAACAAAACCTGCTGCCGCTGCCGTTTGACCAAGTCCCAAATGTAAACGGTGTAGTCCGAAGAGGACGAAGCAGCCAGCGTGCCCTCGTTGTTGACCGTGATCTTGTTGGCCAGGTGGTCGTGATAGCCGAGCAACTCCACGGTCCGCGCTTCAAGATCAACGTAGGCGACCGCCCCGTCATACGCCGAGCTGACCGCCGCATTGGAACCGGGAATTCCGGCCACGCAAGTAACGGGTCCTCGATGCCGAACAAATTTGCCGTTTCGACTTGCGTCCAACAAAACTCACCTCATGCTCATCATTGTGTTACGGGGCCGTGACCAATCACGTACGATCCAGGCGGCCGGTTACATTCTAATCTCTGTTTTCGACAGCCGACATGGAATCAGGCTGCTGCTACGCGTGATGACCGGCGCCGCAGTCGATCCGCTGACCGCGGTGCCCGGCATCGGCGGCCAGCAGCGCGGCCAGCAGCGTGGCCCCGGCGTGGAGCATCCCGGCGCGGATCGCCAGTTCGACTGCTTCCAGCCCCGCCGGGCCGCCTGAGCTGTCTGAGCTGCCGGTGGCCAGCGCCGTCGCGGCGGCCTGGGCCAGGCGGGTCACTTCGGCGCTGACCTGCGCGCTCACCTCGACGGCGAGCTGGGCTACCTGGGTGGCCGAGAGCCCCCTTTTTCCGGCCTCGACCTGGCCGGCGGGTGCACCCGCTGTTCGGGCTCGACCGGTCGGGCCTCGCAGACCGCCTCGTTCACCTCCACGATCTTTCGGGACAGGGTGTCGAACGTCTCGAACGCGGCGAGCTCGGCCCGGACCTTGTCGACCTCGCCCGGCGCGAGCTGGCGCCCCTTGGTCCCGCGCCCGGGCACCGTCCGGGTCCACAAGTACCGCGGGCCGTGCCCGGGATGCCCCGGCTGCGCGCATGCGCACGAGCGTTTGCCGCAGCGGCGGTAGTTCACGCTCACCGAACCCCGCCGGAAGTCCCCGACCGCGGCCAGTTCCTCGAACAGCCGTGCCCGCTGTCCTTCCAGGTCCTCCAGTCCCTCACCCCGCTGCGGATCGGCCACCGGGCCCTCCCTAGTCTGGTTGTTAGATCCGCAACCAGACTACGAGCCTACCTGCACCAATCCCGCTCACCTACGTTCGTGTCGCACACCCC
>CAWGLE010000021.1:0-141955 GCA_963823345.1 Candidatus Sulfomarinibacteraceae bacterium | reverse complement strand
CCTTGGGAAGCAGATAGTTGTTCGCGTAACCGGGCTTCACCGCCACCGTTTCACCACGTTCGCCGAGATGCTCGATGTGGTCGTTGAGAATTACCTTCATTCTATTCCTCCATCGTCGTCTGCCCGTGGCCGGAGCGGGTGGAAGCTGTCCGCGACACCGAGCACCGCGACAACAGCGGCATCGGCACCTGCAACGACAGCAGAACGACACCCCAGCGCACCAGCCAGCCCCGCCCGATCCAGCGCGCGAGGTGGGCTCGGATAATAGCCAAACCCTGGACAAAATACAAGATGAGCACCACCACCAGGACATTCAACGCAGCCCAGCGAGCGGTGCCGCCGAGCGCCAGCGTGCCGATGCCCGAGACCGCGAACACCACCGCCAACCATTCGTCGTTGCGGTAGTCCTCGAATGCGCCGGACGCCATCGGATAGCCGAGCAGGGCCAGCCGCGGCCTCGCCCAGAAGAGCAGTACCACCAGATAGGCTTCGAGCATCGATGGCAAGACCCACGATGCCATCCTCTCGGCGGCGTCCAATGCCAGCTCCGCCTTCCCTCGGCCACTCCAAGGGCTGCATAGAGCTCGGTGGCGTCGGCTGCCTCCGCGCGGAGCATGCCCGCGATCGCCGCCATTGGGGTCAGGGGCGCAGCGATGGCCGCCACCGCAACCAGCATCAGGATGATTGCGGTGAGGACCGTGACGGCCACCCAACGCCCCTCGCTCCATTGCCACCGTGCCCAGGCCTCGATCGTCACGGCAGGCAGGACGATCAACAGGAGGTACGCCGCCAACAGCGGCAGCGCATATTCCGCCCAGCCGGCCACC
This sequence comes from Candidatus Sulfomarinibacteraceae bacterium, assembly GCA_963823345.1. GTDB lineage: Bacteria > Acidobacteriota > Thermoanaerobaculia > Thermoanaerobaculales > Sulfomarinibacteraceae > Sulfomarinibacter. The sequence continues at coordinate 141,128 of CAWGLE010000021.1, read as the reverse complement.
GACGCCACCGCCAGCAGGCCCACCACCGGGCCCCAGGCGCGCACGCCGCTCGTACCGCCGGCCTGAAAGTGCGGCAACCGGCAACAGGGCGAGCGGCGCGATCAACAGACCGAGCAGAGGAATCGGCAAAGACGGCGCCCACGAGAAGGAGCGCCACCAGACCGGAGGCGGCCGCACCGAGACGCGGGACCCGCGGCGGTGCCGCCTCGGTTTCCGGGGTTGGAGTCGGGTCGCTGACCATGATAGGCGCCGGGCGTCACCGCCCGGCGCTCCCGGTTTTCCTGATCGCTTCAGTTGCCGACGTACGGCAGCAGAGCCATGTGGCGCGCCCGCTTGATCGCCCGCGTCAGCTTGTGCTGAAAGGCGGGACGGGTGCCGGTCACGCGACGCGGCAGGATCTTGCCGTTGGTCGGAGTGTACTCACGAAGCAGCTCGACATCCTTGTAGTCGATGTAGTTGATCTTCTCGACCGTGAAACGGCACACCTTGACGCGGCGGCGAAAACGCTTTTTGTTGGGTCGCATCGTTGCCTCCTCAGTCTTCGTCGGCCGCGGCTTCGGCCTTGGCGGCAGCCTTGGCGGCCTTTTTGACAGCCTTGGCCTCGAGCTTGACGTCCATCTTGCGCTTGCGGCGCAGCTCGCGGTCGATGTTGAGGATCAGCGAACGCATCACCACGTCGTTGGTGCGCATCTCGAAGTTGAGTTTATCGAGGGCCTCGCCCCCGACCTCGACCTTCCAGAAGTGGTAGACACCGTAGTTCTTCTTCTTGATCGGGTAGGCGAGCTCGCCGCCCCCAGGTGTCCTTGCCGACGACCTCGCCGCCGGCTTCGGTGATGATGCCCTCGAGACGCTCCAGGGTGGAGGTTTCGTCCTCGGGCGGTACCTCGGGGTCGACAATGACCCCCAACTCGTACAAAGGCATATTTTCTCCTCTCGGCCTTCGGCCCCAGATCGTTGTCTGGAGCAAGGAGTTGTTCCCGGAATCCGGGGAGTCGGTATTGTACGGGTTTTCGTCAGCGTAAATCAAGGGGTTGAAATCTGAGGCAGTGAGGCAGTGAGGCAGTGAGGCAGTGTCCCGGCTGCACGCGCAGGCGGGACGCCTGCGCCACAAGATCCCCCAGCCCTTCAACTCACTTGCCTCGTTGCTAGGCCGCTACCTCATGCCGCTCGGGTAGCCGTCGGGCGGATGGTCGTACTCGACCCCGCGCTCGCCCTCGACGATGTTGCCCATGGGGAAGCCCGGACAGCCGGATCGCGGAGGCTCTCGCAGGACCTTTTCGAGCTACTTCGGCGGCACCACCAGGACCATGCCGACCCCGAGGTTGAAGGTGCGCCACATGTCGTCCTCGGGCACCTGTCCCTTCTCGCGCCAGCAGCCGGAAGACGGGAGGAATGTCCCACGCGCCGACCTTGATGACCGCCCGCAGGCCGTCGGGCAGGACGCGCGGGAGATTGTCGGTGAGCCCGCCGCCGGTGATGTGGGCCAGGGCGTGGACCCAGCCCTCCTCGAGCAGCGGCCACACCGGTTCGAGGTAGCAGCGGTGGACCTGCAACAGCTCGTCCCCCACCGTGCGGCCCAGGCTCTTCACCAGTGTCGCCGACGCCGAGCTTCAGGGTCTCGAAGAAGACCTTGCGGGCCAGCGAGTAGCCGTTGGTGTGCAGACCGGTCGAGGGCAGGCCGACCAGCACGTCGCCGTCCTGCACGCGCCGACCGTCGAGGATCCGCTTGCGGTCGACGACGCCGACGATGAAGCCGGCCAGGTCGTACTCGCCGTCGGCGTAGAACCCCGGCATCTCGGCGGTCTCGCCGCCGAGCAGCGCCATCCGTTGCTCGGAGCACGCGGCGGCGACGCCGCCGATGACATCCGCCACGATCTCGGGGTCGAGACGGCCGGTCGCCAGGTAGTCGAGGAAGAAGAGCGGCCGCGCGCCCTGCACCAGGATGTCGTTGACGCAGTGGTTGACGAGATCCTGGCCGACCGTCGAGTGGCGGCCGGTCGCGAAGGCCACCTTGAGCTTGGTGCCGACGCCGTCGGCCGAGGACACCAGCACCGGCTCCTTGAGGCCCTTCAGCGGCACCCGGAAGAGCCCGCCGAACGCGCCCTGGTCCGACAGCACCTCGGGCGTGTAGGTCTTGCGCACCATCTCCTTGACCTGGGCCAGCGCCCGGTCCTGGGCGTCGATGTCGACGCCGGCGTCGCGGTAGGTGGTCATCGTCTCTCCCGTCTCCGTCTCCGTCCCGTCTCCGTCGAAGACCTTGCCTCCGAACGGGTCCGAGGCAAGGGCCAGTTTATCGCTTCGTCGGGCATGGACACGGGTCCGACTCGGGCACTGGACGGGGTCCGATTCGGACACGGGCACGGGATCGAGACTGGAAGCACTGGCATGCGGCGCGACTGGCGCAGCACGCATCCCTGATACAACCTCCCCATGACGCTGATCCGCCGCTACCGCGCGTCTTCTCTCGCCCCCGCCACCCGCGACAGACTGCTCGAATCCGCCCGCCGGGTCCTCGGCGACGGCCCCGCCGGTATCGAGTGCGAGTTCTGCTTCTACATCGACGCGGACTGCGACCTCGGGCCAGAGGAGCTCCGCGTCCTCGACTGGCTGCTGGCCGAGACCTTCGAGCCGCAGAACTTCAGCGACGCCAGCTGTCTCGGCGACGGCGCCGTCCTCGAGGTCGGTCCGCGGATGACCTTCACCACCGCCTGGTCGACCAACGCGGTCTCGATCTGCCGGGCGTGCGGCATCGACGCGGTGCGCCGGATCGAGCGCTCGCGCCGCTACCTCCTGCGCGACGTCGAAGCCGCTGTCCGAAGCGGCGCGCACCGCGTTTGCGGCCGGGCTCCACGACCGCATGACCGAGTGCCTCTATCCGCGACCCTCTCGACCGACTTCGCCTCCGGCGATCAGCCCCGAACCGGTGACGACGGTGCCGGTGCTGCGCAGACGGGCGGGCGGCCCTCGAGCGGATCAACCGCGAGCTCGGGCTCGCCTTCGACGACTGGGACCTCGACTTCTACACCGCGCTGTTCCGCGACCGCATGGGCCGCGACCCGACCAACGTCGAGTGCTTCGACATCGCCCAGTCCAACAGCGAGCACTCGCGCCACTGGTTCTTCAAGGGCCGCCTGGTCCTCGACGGCGAGGAGGCGCCCGACCACCTCTTCTCGATCGTGCGCCGTCCCTACGAAGCCAACCCGAACAACAGCGTCATCGCCTTCCACGACAACTCGAGCGCGATCCGCGGCTTTCAGACCCCGGCCCTGGTCAGTTCCGAACCCGGGCGCCCGTCGCCGTTGGTGATCCGCGACCTCGACCTCGATCTGACCCTGACCGCCGAGACCCACAACTTCCCCTCCGGGGTGGCGCCCTTCCCCGGCGCCGAGACCGGCACCGGCGGCCGCATCCGCGACACCCACGCCACCGGCCGCGGCTCGCTGGTGGTGGCCGGCACCGCCGCCTACTGCGTCGGCAACCTGCGGCTCCCCGGCTACGACCTGCCGTGGGAGGACCCCGACTTCGGCTATCCGCCCAACCTGGCCTCGCCGCTGGCGATCGAGATCGAGGCCTCCAACGGCGCCTCGGACTACGGCAACAAGTTCGGCGAACCGGTGATCGCCGGCTTCACCCGTTCGGTCGGGCTGCGGCTGCCCGACGGCGAGCGCCGCGAGTGGATCAAACCGATCATGTTCTCGGGCGGCATCGGCCAGATCGACGCCCGCCACACCGACAAGGAGGGGCCCGAGCCGGGAATGTGGGTGGTCAAGATCGGCGGCCCGGCCTACCGCATCGGCATGGGCGGCGGCGCCGCCTCGTCGATGGTGCAGGGCGACAACGCCGAGCACCTCGACTTCAACGCCGTTCAGCGCGGCGACGCCGAGATGGAGCAGAAGGTCAACCGGGTCATCCGCGCCTGCTCGGAGCTCGGCGACGAGCAACCCCATCGTCAGCATCCACGACCAGGGCGCCGGCGGCAACTGCAACGTTCTCAAGGAGATCGTCGAACCTGCAGGGGCGAAGCTCGAGATCCGCGAGATCCCGGTCGGCGACGACAGCCTGTCGGTGCTCGAGATCTGGGGCGCCGAGTACCAGGAGAACGACGCCCTGCTGCTGCGCGAGCAGGACGAACGGCTCTTCCGCTTCCTGTGCGAGCGCGAGCGGGTCCCGGTGTCCTTTGTCGGCCGGGTGACCGGCGACGGACGGGTCGTGGTCCACGACGCGTCGACGACTCGACGCCGGTCGACCTGGTGCTCGAGGACGTGCTCGGCGACGTGCCGCAGAAGATCTTCGAGCTCGATCGCGTCGACCGCCCGCTCGAGCCGCTGGTCCTGCCTCCCGGCCTCGAGGTGGCCCAGGCCCTCGATCGGGTGCTGCGGCTGCTGTCGGTGGGCTCGAAGAGATTTCTCACCACCAAGGTCGACCGATCGGTGAGCGGGCTGGTGGCGCGGCAGCAGTGCGCGGGCCCGCTGCAGCTCACGGTGGCCGACGTGGCGGTGATCGCGCAGAGCCACTTCGGCACCACCGGCACCGCCACCGCCATCGGCGAGCAGCCCCTCAAGGGCCTGGTCGACCCCGCCGCGATGGCGCGGATGGCGGTCGGCGAGGCCCTGACCAACCTGGTGTGGGCGCGGGCCACCGCGCTCGAAGACGTGCGGTGTTCGGCCAACTGGATGTGGGCCGCCAAGCTGCCCGGCGAGGGCGCCGGTCTCTACGACGCCGCGGTCGCCATGAGCGACCTCATGGTCGAGCTCGGGATGGCGGTCGACGGCGGCAAGGACAGCCTCTCGATGGCCGCCCGCGCGCCCCTCGCAGGCGGCGGCGAAGAGCTGGTCAAGGCGCCGGGCGAGCTGGTGATCTCGGCCTACGTCTCCTGCCCCGACATCCGCCAGACGGTGACCCCCGATCTCGAGCTGCCCGGCAGCGGACGGCTGCTCTTCGTCGATCTCGGCGGCGGCCGGAACCGGCTCGGCGGGTCAGCCCTGGCGCAGGTCTTCTCGCAGGTCGGCAACTCGACCCCCGACGTCGAGGACGCCGGGCTTCTGGCGCGCGCCTTCGCCGTGGTCCAGAGGTTGATCGCCGACGGGCTGATCGCCGCCGGTCACGACCGCTCGGACGGCGGTCTGATCACGACCCTGCTCGAGATGGCCTTCGCCGGCAACTGCGGTCTCGAGGTCGAGACTCGAGGGCGATGACCCGATCGAGGTCCTCTTCAGCGAGGAGCTCGGGCTGGCGATGGAGGTCGACGAGGCCGATGTGGATGCCGTCGTCGGCGCCTTCCAGAGCGCCGATCTGCCGTGCGCGCGTCATCGGCCGCACCCTGGCCGAACCGGAGATCCGGGTGACGGTCGGCGACGGCAGGTGTCTCGCCGCCGACATGCGCGATCTGCGCGACCTGTGGGAGGCGACCTCCTTCCGGCTCGAGCTCGAGCAGGCCGAACCCGGAGTGCGTGGCCGCCGAACGCGACGGTCTGCGCGAGCGTTCCGCGCCGCCGTTCGTGCTCAGCTACACCCCCGCGGCAACGCCAGCCGCGGTGATGGAGAAGTCCGACAAGATCCCCGTGGCGATGCTGCGCGAAGAAGGCTCCAACGGCGACCGCGAGATGGCCGCCACGTTCCTCGCCGCGGGTTTCGAGCCGTGGGACGTGGCGATGTCGGATCTCCTCGCCGGCCGGATCACCCTCGAGCGCTTCCGCGGGGTGGTCGCGGTCGGCGGGTTCGCCCACGCCGACGTCCTCGACGCCGGCAAGGGCTGGGCCGGTTCGATCCGCTTCAACCACGATCTGTGGGCCCAGTTCGAGGCCTTTCTCGACCGGCCGGACACCTTCAGCCTCGGCGTCTGCAACGGCTGCCAGCTGCTCGCCCTGCTCGGGTGGGTGCCGTGGAGGGGTCTCGAGGGGCCCGCCCAACCGCGCTTCGTCCGCAACGCCTCGGGCCGATTCGAGTCGCGCTTCGCGACCGTCACCATCCAAACGAGCCCAGCCATCATGCTGCGCGGAATGGAGGGCTCGACCCTCGGGATCTGGTCCGCCCACGGCGAGGGGCGCGCGCTCTTCCCCGACCCGGCGATTCTCGACGAGGTGGAGGCGCAGAGCCTCGCCCCCATCCGCTTCGTCGACGACGGCGGTGCGGTGACCGAGACGCTACCCCCACAACCCCAACGGGTCGCCGCTGGGCATCGCCGGTCTGTGCTCGCCCGACGGGCGGCACCTCGCCATGATGCCCCACCCCGAACGCACCTCCATGACCTGGCACTGGGGATGGATGCCACGGGAGTGGAGAGACCTCGAGGTCTCGCCGTGGCTGCGGATGTTCCAGAACGCCCGCGAGTGGTGCGAGGACGTTTGAACGTTCAACGTTCAAACGTTTGAACGTTAGGTTCATCCGCGATTTGATGAGATGGGCACTGTTCGAACTCGAATCCCGGACACCAGCGAACAGCGCCAGCGACCGCGGCCGGGACAGCTGACGGGGGCAGCGTCAGCGGCGGTTCTCCGGCGCCAGCGATCCGACGGCACCTGCCACGAGGTGGCGGTGCATCAGGTCTTCGGGTTGAGCAGCCGCCACGTCATGGCGCGAACCTGATCGAACGTCTCGAGCGCCTGCTCGGCCTCGCCGATGTTGATGGCACCAGCCCGAACGAGAAGCCGCAGGTGGCTGTCGACCTCCTTGGCCGATGCGTAGGCAATCCTCCAGAAGTGCATCCGATCGCGCCCGACCGGCCGTGCCCTTCAGCGAGGTTGGCCGGGACGGAGCTCGCTGAGCGGACCACCTGATCGGCAATGGATTTGAGCGGAGCCGGCACCCGCAGGACAAGTGTAATGGCGTCACCCGCTGCCTCGAGAGCCTTCCTCGTGGGCGATGAGGTTGGTGTTGGCGAGGGCGTTGGACATGTTCACCTCCGGGTCGTTCATGCCCTCTCCCGAGCCGGTGCGACAGCCGATGTCAAGGGTGCAACGCACCGGGCTCCGAGCCCGGCTCGCCCTTGACATCGGCTGCCCACCGGCTACTCACCCATATGAACGACCCGGAGGTGAACATGTCATGGTCGCTGCACCCGGGCGCCGCCGTCAGCCACTGAGGCTGTCCCAGTCACAGTCGCTGAAACCTGTTCCTGACCCCGACTACTGTCGCTGTCGCCGCCGCTGCGATTTCATCCATCCAAGTGTCGACCTCATGAAATTCGGGATGAACCAAACGTTTACACGTTACCCGGGCAGGTCGCGGCGTTCGAGGGTGGCGCCGTCGCCGTTGATGCTGACCCGCAGCATCTCGTGCCGGGTCACCGCTGTAACCGGTAGATCAGGTCCAGCCGCCGCCCGCAGTGTGTCGTGGACCATCGTCGGGCAGTTGTTCTCGGCCGACAGGTGGAGCCCCACCACCGCTTTGAGAACGGAGGACCGCAGTCCATCGACTGCCTCGCCGCTCTGGTGGTTGCCGAGGTGGCCGGTGGTCGATTGGATCCGCTGTTTGAGCGGCCACGGGTAGGGCCCGTTGCGTAGCATGTCGCGGTCGTGGTTGGTTTCGAGCAGCAGCAACTCACAGCCCTGAAACCGCTGCGCGAGGAGGGTGGTGAAGCGCCCGGTGTCGGTGCAGTAGGCGGCACAGTTCCGGCCGTCGTCGAAGACGTAGGCGACCGGCTCCTCCGCATCGTGGGACGTGCTGACCGGGGTTACACGGAGATCACCGAAGCGAATGCTCTCCCCCGATGTGAGCTCGCCGCCGCTGGTGCTGCGAACGGGGAGGGCGGACCATGTTCCCCTGGTCGTCCACACCGGCGCCTCGCGGTGGCGGCGGAGAAAGACCTCGAGCCCGCGGATGTGGTCGGAGTGCTCGTGGGTCAGAAGGACCGCGCTGACTTCTTCCGCCGAACGGCCGAAGGCCTGGAGGCGTTTGCTGATCTGGAGGGCGGAGACGCCTGCGTCCACCAGCACCGACACCCCGCCCGCGCGCACCAGGGCGCAGTTGCCCGACGAGCCCGAAGCGAGGACCAGGACCTCCACCCTCACACCCCCGTCGAACCGAAGCCGCCGGCGCCGCGGTCGGAGGCGGACACCTCATCAGTCTCGACGAACGCGGCGCGGGTCACCGGCGCCACCACCAACTGTGCGATGCGGTCGCCGCGGGCGACCGAGACGGTTTCCGAACCGAGGTTGACGAGCAGCACCTTGAGCTCGCCGCGGTAATCGCTGTCGATGGTCCCTGGGGCATTGACCACCGTCAGCCCCTGACGGATGGCGAGCCCCGACCGCGGCCGCACCTGGGCCTCGAAACCGTCAGGGATTTCCAGCACCAGCCCCGTCGGAACGGCCCGCCGCTCACCGGGTGCGATCGAGATCGCAGAGTCCACCGCAGCGCACAGATCGGCGCCCGCCGCACCACCGGTGGCGTAGACCGGCAACGGCAGACCCTCGGCATGGGCAAGCCGGCGGATACGGATCTCGACTGTCATGGAGGGATGATACGACAGCACGATTTCGGATTTCGGATTTCGGATTTCGGATTTTCCGCCCAACCTCCCACCGACAACACAAGCCAGAGTTCTCAAATGGGTTGAACCACCCACCACCCACCCGGCAGCCGGGTGGGTGGAGTCGCGCTCGACGGAGGTGCCGTCTTTCGTCATTGTTCGAGTCGCCGATTTTCAAGTCGGAAAGTCCCTCCGGGCGAACAATGCGAAAGGTGGCTCCTCGCGGGCAAAGCCGTTTAGAAAGTCAAGCGGGCAATGCCGTTCAGAACGCCGTGCCCGCAACGTTCCAACGTCTTAACGTTCTAACGAAGGACGGGGTCGCCCTCACGCCACCCGGATGGCAACACCCTCGGGCCCGCACACGGCCGAGGCCATGCGGTCGAGGCGGAGGATCTCCTCGGCCATCCTTCTCACGGCGTCGATGGTCACCCCCGCGAGCTCGGTTCTCGCCGTCTCGGGGTCGAACCTCCGCCCCCGTTCCAGAACCTCGCCCACATCGAGGGCGCAGCGCCCGCCGGGCGACTCCATGTCCATTTCGAAACCGCGCAGCAGGCCTTCCTTGGCCGCCGCGACCTCGTCGGGACGCAGGTTCCCCGCGAGCAGCCCGAGCTCCTCGCGAACCAGCCGGAGCGACTCCGGAAAGGCGGCCGGCGCGCACGCCCAACCGACCTCGAGAAGACCGCCGAGGTGGCGCAGGACGGGGCCCGACCAGATGTCGTAGGTCAGTCCTTCCTTTTCGCGCAGGCGTTGGAAGAGCCGGCTCGCGGCGCCGTCGCCGAGGATGTGGTTGAGCACGAGCAGGTCCACGACCCGGCGGTCGCCCACCGCCGGAGCCTCGAAGGCGAGACGCGCGTGCACCTGGTCGGTTCCCTCACGGTTGAGGTCGAGGTGGGCGCCTTCCCACCCCAGGGCCGGCAGGACCGGCGGCCGAGGCGGCGCCCCGAGGGGCAGCCCGGCCAATCTGGATGCGACGGCGGCGGGGTCGGCGTCGCCGACGACGGCGGCGATCATTCCGCCGGGCCGTACCAACATCTCGTGGTGCCGCTCGAGGACTGCGGGCGTCAACCGCGCCAGGCTTTCCCTGGTGCCGATCACCGGCCGGGCCAGCGGGTGGTCACCCCACGCGGCACGCAGCAGCGCCTCCTCGACCCGCTCGGCGGGGTCATCGGCCATCAACTCGAGCTCGGCCTCGGTCACCCGCAGCTCCAGGGCCACGTCGTCGGGAGCGAAGGTCGGCGTCAGGATGGCGTCGACCAGAAGATCGAGGGCCTCGTCGAGAGCGTCGACCGTGGTGTTGACGCTCACCCCCATGAGCTCGGAGCTGGTCCAGGCATCGACCTCGCCGCCGAGGCGATCGATGTCCAGGGCCAGGGACCGCCGGTCGCGGCCGCCGCAGGAACGCAGCGTCAAGTGCTCCACGAGGTGGGTGGCGCCCGCGATATCGTCGGGGTCGTGGGCGGAACCCCGGGTGATCCACACTCCGGCCGCCACGGTCCGGCGGCCGGGCATGGTCTGGGTCAAGAGAGCGGGCAGATCGGCGGTAGCTGGTTTCGGCACGGCGCGGGAGTGTACCTCAATTACCACAACGTTGAAACGTTCAACGTTCCAACGTTCTAACGTTCTAACGGGCACCAACCCTGTGAGCATCGGGATGTTCACGTCGGAACGCAGGCTCCCGGAGTGAGGGTCCTTGCTTTCTCCCACTCAATACTGCGGCGTCCCGGTGCGCTCCGGCTGTGGAGGCGATGGGACCGGGGTCGGGAACCCATACGGTGTGTCGGGGTCGGGGTCCTGGCCGGTGCCGCCGGCACCCTGAGTCTCCTCGAAGACGAACTTCCACTCGTTGTACTGGGTTCGTCCCTTGTAGATCTTGATGCCGGTGTCGCTCGACAACGAGTGCACCCCGATGATGGGTCCGACCTTTTCGTTCGTCCTGCCCGTCCCGCGATTACCGAACGACGGGGTCCGGGTCGGCGTCGCCTGCGGCCGCTGTTGACCGGGGCCACCGGGCCCTCCCGGCCCGCCGACCACCTGGCCCTCCTGGCCGAGAAATACCAACCCCCACTCGTCGGACCCGGTGATGGGGTCGGTCCACGCCCGGCGCAGCACCTTGGGGTTGGCCTCCCACAGCTCCTTCAAGCGCATGGGGTACCGGCCGAACTTCTGGCGGTACAGGCGGATGCCCTCGACATACTGCTCGCCGCGAAAGATCAGCTCCGCCTCTCGCTCGCGCTGCATCTGGAAGCTCGCCGTCTGCACGGCGACCGCCATCATGATCGACATGATGGCGACCGCCATGACCACCACGACGAGGGTGTAACCCGCCTTCGCGGAATTTCGGATTTCGGATTTCGGATTTTGGATTTGCCCCCACCCACCCCCTTTTCAGAGAAGCTGGAACGGAAATCCGAAATCCGAAATCCGAAATCCGAAATTCCATCACCATTCCGATATCAGCGTCCCGTCGAGTGCGACTCTCTCCGCGTCGGCGTACCGCACGTCGATAACCTGCTGACCGCTTCCGAGTTCGTCCTGCAGCGGTTCGAGCTCTTCGAGTTCGTCGGGCTCGGCGTACAACTCTTCCCAGGCGCCGTCCGCAGTTCCCGTGAACGGATCGATCGGAAGGTAGCGCAGGTACCCCGCATCCACCAGAGCCTCGAGCGTGTCGGGGTAGTAGCCCTTGTCGGCGAGGTGTTGGTCGATGCACGAACGCATCTGGTACAGATCGGCGCGGATCACGGCCTCGCGTGCCCGGATCGGGGCGTTCTTCATGGCCGGCAAGGCGATGGTGGCAAGAATTCCGATGATCGCCACCACGACGATCAGTTCGATGAGGGTGAAACCCGCCTGCGGCAAATTTTGAGTTTTGAGTTTTGAGTTTTGAGTTTTCCGGCCCATGCTCTCTGCACACCCCGGCGGTTTGGGGCGGGCGGGGGCACATCCGAAATCCGAAATCCGAAATCCGAAATTCATGAGGTCACCAATCCGCATACTTCGTGCCGTCGAGGGCGACGCCGTCGGAGGAGGTGCGGACGTCATAGACGTTCTCACCCCCCCAACTGGTGGAATCGGCGTCATCCTGATAGGACCGCAGTTCCCAGTCCTCGTGGGTCATGGGGTCCACCGGAATCCGGCGCAGGAACTTCCGTTTGGACTCCTGACCGACAATTTCGACCCCCTCGACAAGTTCTTCCAGAGTTTCCGGATAACCCTCACCGCCGATCTTCACCGGGATCAGCCCCTGGTCCGAGAGCCGCTTGTACTCGTCGATGGCGGTGCGGATCTGCCGCAGAGCCAACCGCAGCTCTGCTTCCTTGCCGCGTTTGACGGTGAACTTCGCCACCGGCAGCGCGATGGTCGACAGCACCGCGATCAGGGCCACCACCATCACCAATTCGGCGAGGGTGAATCCCCGTTGGCCTCTCCGAGCACGCATCATGGCTGTTCCCGGACCATCCCTTCGGTGTTGATGAACAGGGCGCCGTCGTTGGCCGCCACCGGGATCGCCGCACCTTCCGCCGTCACCGCTCCGGCCGATGTGAACACCAACGGCGCGGGCCCGCCCTCGAGCGCCTGGACAGAGATCGCCGCGACCGCCTGGCCGCTGTCGATGCCCTCGGCCACCACCAGGTCGAGATCGATCCAGCCGTCAGCCGCGTGCACGTCGCTGCGCAGGAAGTTGACTCCCGGGGCGGGCTGGATGTCGGCCACCCACACCCGCCGGGGGTCGAACGAGAGGGCCAGCGGCAACCGGTAGGACCCGGATCCGCCGCGGACCACCAGCTGCAGGATTGTCTCCTGCCCCGGCAGGAGCGACACGACCGACGGTTCCAGACCGACGATCAGCGGCGGCAGCGAGCTCTCGAGAGCGGACGACATCGGGTCGAACTCCGGCACGTCGCCCCAACCGACATCGCCGGTCACGGTGGGATCGGTCGCGCTTTTTTCGCCGCCCGACGGCACCAGGTCGACCCCTTCATTTCCGGGCGGCGGCGGGGTCACGCGGCGCGGCGCCGTCGGCCGCCGGGACGCCGGAGAGCCGTAAGGGGTCTGCTGATCGTCTTCGGACTCGGTGGTCTGTTCTTCGGTCGGCTCCTCCTGGCTGTTGTCGTCAAACGGCCCGCTGTCCGCGCGTCCGGACTGTACGCGCGGCGACGCACCGAAGTAGGAGATCCTGCTCTCGGTCCCCACCCACACCGGCGCCAGGTCCTCCTCGTCGATATCGGGGAAACGGATGATCTGCGGCGTCAGGGTGAGCACCAGATCCGTGTCTTTGTCGGTCGTGCTCTCCATCCGGAACAGACGCCCGATGAGCGGGATATCGCCGAGGATCGGGGTCTTGGTCACTCCCTTGGTCTTGTCGCGGCGGATCAATCCGGCGAGCAGGCTGGATTCGCCGCTTTTGAGACGGATCACGGTGTTGATGGTCCGGGTGCCGATCGTGATGGCCTCCTGGTCGGGACCCACGGGCACCGTTTCGCCGAGGTTCGAGATCTCCACCCTCAGCTTCAGCGTGATTTCGCGGTTGTGGTGGACCCGCGGCTCGACCTCGATCTGAATCCCGATGTCCTTGTACTGGAAGGACGTGATCGGCACCACGCTGCCGCCGACGGTGTTCGAGGTGTTGAAGCTGGTCACCGGAATCGGCACCTGATCGCCGATCAGCAGATTGGCCTTTTCACCCTCGGTGACCCGCAGCTGCGGCTGCGCCAGAACCTGCGCCTCGCCCGCGCTCTTGGCGAGATTGATCAGGATGCTGGGCACGTTGATGAACCAGTTGCCGCTCGAGATGTTTTTGAAATCGTCGAGGTTGAGGGAGCCCGCGGGCGCGTCCGGGTTGATGGCTCCGGTATCGAGGCTGAGGTTGAAATTATAGGTCGAAAGGGCGGTTCCGATGTCCGAGTTCTTGGTCGAGGCCATGATCAGGATCTCGACGTCGATCAGGACCTCGGCCTTGGCCTTGTCGTTGACCCGGATGAGGTTTTCGGCAATCGCCACCTTGTCGGCGGTGTCGCGCAGCGTGATGGCGTTGAGCTGTTCGTTGGTCGACAGCCGCCTCGCCTCGATCAACGACCGCAGCAGCTTGTCGATTTCCTTGACGTCCGCGTTGGAGAGAAAGAAGGTCTTGATGACCAGGTCCTCGTACTCGCGGCGGTTCTGCGGCGTGTCCTCGGCGATGATGATGGAGTGTTCGTCCAGCACCTTGTAGAAGTGCCCCGCCGCCTGCATCACCATTTCCAGGGACTGTTCGGCCGTGAGCTCGTTGAGCTCGATGGCGAGCCGGTCATCCTTCAGCTTGGGGTCGAAGAGGACGTTGAACCCGTACGCCTTGCCGACGGCTTCGTAGATTTCCTTGACCGGTTTCGGTTTGGGGAAGTTCAAGGTGATGGGTGCGGACGAACTCGGGTTGAGCACCGGGGGTTTGACTTTGGCTTCCCTGGCCTGCTGCTTCAACTCCTCGAGCTGGAGAAGGCCGTCCGGAGCCGAGAGAATCTTCATCTCCTCGGTGACTTCGTCGAGCAGCTGTTCGGCGTACTGGTTGGAGGGGTCGAGCTGGACCGCCATCTGAAGCTCGTTGCGCGCGGCCATGAGCCGACCGAGCTTGCGCATCGCGACCCCGTTCTGGAAGTGCTTCTGAGCCGCCTTCTGGCGCGCGAAGGCGAGCTGCATCTTGAATTCGACGTTGTCAGGGTCCTCAGCCAGCGCCTGCAGATAGTGGTAGACGGCGGCGTCCCAGTTCTGGCTGTTGAATGCTTCGTCACCCTCACCTGCCGTCTGCTTGGCGCTGGAGCAACCCATCAGCACCAGCGACACGGTCGCGGCGAGGGTGGCGGCGAGAATCGCTGTTCTACTGGTCCGACAACGGTACACTTGTATCCTCCGAAACAGGGTAACCCACATAGCCGATGGTGACCGACTCGAGGCGGATGGCGCGCAGAATATATATGTCGTCGAGGACGTCGCCCACCATGGCCACCTCGACATCCACGTCATCCTGACCGCCCTTACGGAAGGCCGCCACCAGTTGAGGCCGCGGCCCGAGATAACCGATGTATTCGCGGTTGAAGGGCGGAGGTGGCGGCAGCCGCCGGCCATCGACCTCGATGATCCGCGGCGTCGGTGTCGGCCGCGGCGGCATCGTCGGTCGTGGGATCGGGGTGGGCGGCGGCGTCAAGTTCGGCGTCGGGGTGGGCGGCGCCCGGAAGGCAAACGGGTTGCCTGAGGATTCCGCGCTCGCGACATGCCCCTGAGAACCATCGGCTGTTGCCAGCAGGGGCAGATCCCTCACCGGGTACTCGAGCCCCGCCGACCCTGCCGTGCCTCCGCTGATTCCGCCGCCGCCGAAATAGCGGACGGCCGCGACCGCCGAGACGATCACCAGGGCGGTGAGGAGCACCACCATGCGGGTGCGCTCGTTCGGGGGTGTGGCCTCAGCCATCGTTGCTCCCTGCCGCGTCTGCAGCACCGTCGGTGAGCCGACGCAGCTGCTGCGGATCGGCCTCCACCAGGAACGTGGCGATCCTCACCGAGATCTTGAGTTCCTGCGATACCGGGTCTTCGTCACCGGTCAGACTGAGGCCCTCCACGACCAGGAACTCGGGGCTCGACTGCAGTTCGCTCAACATCCGTCGAATCTGACGGTACTCGCCCTCGACGGAAAACTGGATGCCGAAACGGATGAACCCGGTTTCCTTGTCCACCGACGCCGAGTAGGAGTAGCTCCCCGGGAGCAGGCCGGCGTCGCGGGTCGCCGAGCCCACCGCCCTGAGAATATCGGTCAGCCGGCCGTCGAGGGTGCCGAAGACCTCGTCGTGCAGGTGGGTGAACTGCCGATCGATGTCGGCCACCCACTCGCGGTCTCCGGTGGCATGCTGCATGAGGTCTTCGAGTCGCGCGAGCTCCACCTCGAGGTTCGCCACCCGATCCTGGACCTGAGCTCTCCGGCCACCGGACTCCGACGTCTGCCAGACGTACAGCACGACGGTCCCGAGACACAGCGCCACCGCCGGCAGCCAGATCGGCAACAGTCTCTGCCAGGGTCGGATATCGACCGTCATGGCGCCTCCGCCGAAGCGGTGTAACGCACTCGCAGGTTCAGGAGATAGGTTCCGGTGGCCGAATCCTCCGGGGTCTTTTCGCTCGACAGCGCTGGTTCGTCGAACCGCGGGTCCTCGACCAGGTTGTCGACAAAGTCGAGCATGGCGTCGCGGTTTCGCGCCAGCACCTCGAGGGTCAGCAACACCCCATCAGGACCCACTGCCGGAATGATCTTCGTCAGGCGCACGTCGTAGGGCATGACGTTTTCGATGTCATCGAGCATCCGCAGCCATGAAAAAGCGTGTTCCTGAAGCACCAGGTTGGTCGCGTTGACGCGCGCCTCGAGCCTCCGCCAGGGAACCCTGTTGAGAGTCGCGATCTCCTGGCGTGCCGTGGACTCGAGCTGCCCGTATCTCGCCTCGAGGGCGTCCCGCATCGCGAGCTCGTCCCCGACGGCGCGGTTGGTGACCACGAAGAACCGGATGTTCAGGACGATGAGAACCAGCCCGACGAGGCCGGCGGCGATCGTCATGACCCACACCGGGCGTGTGTTCAGAAACGGACGCGAAGCCAGGTTGGGGGTTATCAACGAACCCCCCCGGTAACCACAGCGATGGCCGGCGCCAACCGCGCGGCGCCGATTCGACCGGCGACCGTCGAAGGGCCGCAGGGAGGCGTCAACGGCGCCACGAAGGGGGCCAGCTGGTGTTGCCCGGCCACCCATCGCCGCACATCGGTTTCAACCGTTGGGTCGTCGCACACCAGCTTCACGTCGATCTCGCCTCCGAGCCCGATCGTGTCACGGATGAACTCCAGATTGAGCCGCAACTCGCGGACGATCGACTCGCCCCCGGCTGCCGTCGGCGACAGCGGTTTGGTCCGCAGCAGCCGGGGCGTCCCGGCGATCAGGAGAATGAGCGAAAAAAACCCGGGTTCCAACTGGATGACCATCACCGGCCGGGATCCGGGGGTCGGCTGCGGAACCAGCGCGAAGAGCCTGGTCGTGATGAGCCCCGGTTGAATGCCGATCGCCTTGAAGGTCGATTCGAGGGAGGCCATGGCACGCTCGATGCCGGCGAGAACCATGACCTGACGGCGGCCCGCAGCCTCCCCCACGCGGATGACCGACAACCGGAGATCGGCCGGCGCCACCGGGAGGAGCTTCTTGAGGCGCCAGCGAATGACGTCGTGGACCTCGCTCTCCCTGCGCGGCAGCTTGTCGGCATCGAGGAGGAAGGCCCGCAGCCAGCCCGTCGGCACGACGACCGCGGCCGTCGTCGTGCCCTCCGCCGCTCCCCTGAGCCGGGTCAGGGCCGGGGCGAGGGCCTCCTGGTCGACGGCTTGAAGACCCACCGGTCCGACCTCGAACGCCCCCGGCGGCACTTCTTCGACAGCGCAGTGGAGCTCCTCCGGACCGGTGCGGTGGACCACCGCCGCGTCGGCGGCGCCGAGGTCCCACCCGGTTTCGGGCGGAGGGCTGGTGAGGAGGCGTTCCCAGTTCATTCGACGAAGGTCACCTTGTTGATGTCATACAGCGACGTCTCTCCGGCGAAGACCTTCTGCAACGCCGACTCGCGCAGAAACCGCATGCCCTCGGCCTTTGCCGCCCGTTTGATCTCCGCCGCCGATCGCCGATCGATGATCAGCTGGCGGATGTTGTCGGAAAGGTTCAAGAGCTCGGCGATCGCCAACCGCCCGCGATACCCGGTGCCGTTGCACTCGATGCAGCCGCCGCCCTCGTAAAAGGTGAAATCCCGGTAGCGGTCGGCGTCCAACCCCGAATCGTCGAGCAGGGTGTCCGTCACCTGCGCGGGTCTTTTGCAGTGAACGCAGATGCGGCGCACCAGCCGCTGCGCGAGCACGCAGTTGAGGGCCGACACGAAGTTGTGGAGGTCGACGTTCATGTTGAGGAAGCGACCGATCACGTCGACCACGTTGTTGGCATGGACGGTGGTGAAGACGAGGTGGCCGGTGAGGGCCGACTGGACCGCGATCTGCGCCGTCTCCTCGTCGCGGATCTCGCCGACCATGATCTTGTCCGGATCGTGGCGCAGGATCGATCGCAGACCGCGGGCAAAGGTGAGGCCTTTCTTCTCGTTGACCGGAATCTGGGTGATGCCCTGGAGCTGATACTCCACCGGGTCCTCGATGGTGACGATCTTGTCCTCGGTCGATCGGATTTCGGACAGACAGGCGTACAGCGACGTGGTCTTGCCCGATCCGGTGGGTCCGGTCACCAGCACCATCCCGTACGGTTCGTTGATGAACTTGCGCAGTTGGCGCTTGGTGTCCTCCTCGAACCCGAGAACGTTGAGATCGAGGGTCTTGAATTCGGCGTTGGTCGACTCCTTGTCCAGAATACGGATCACCGCATCCTCGCCGTGCACCGTCGGCATGATCGAGACCCGGAAGTCGATGGTGCGGCCCGCGAACCTGACTTTGAACCGGCCGTCCTGCGGGATCCTCTTTTCCGCGATGTCGAGCTCCGACATGACCTTGATCCGGCTGATGATGGTCGAATGGTGGCGCTTGTCGATCGACTTCATCGCCTGGTAGAGCACGCCGTCGATGCGGTACTTGACGACCACCTCGCGGTCCTGGGTCTCGATATGGATGTCGGAGGCCCGCCGCTGGATGGCGTTGAACAGGATCGAGTCCACCAACCGGATGATCGGCGAGGAGTCGGCGGTGATGCGGTCGATAGAGAGAACCTCTCCGCCGTCCTCCGCCTCCTGCACCAGCTGCAGGCTGAAACCCTCGGTCGCCTCGTCGAGGACGCGTTGGGTCGACTCGGACTTCTCGAGAATGTCCGCGATCCGATTCGCCGGACCGACGGCCACCTCGAGGGGGCGCGCCAGGGCGAGCTCGATCTGGTTGACGTGGACGATGTTGGAGGGGTCGGCCATCACCACGAACAGGACCTCGCCCTCGGTGCGCTGCGGCAGGAACTGGTAGCGGAGCATCACCTCGACCGGGATGGTGCGGAAAAGCTCAGCATCCACGTGAAACTCGTGCAGGGGGTCGAAGGGGAGCTGCAGCCGCGCCGCCAGCTCCTGGGCTTTCCGTTCTTCCTCGTTGCCATCCCGCGCAGAATCGAGAATCACGAGTTGTTCTTCGATGTTGGGGTCCGTCGCCATCTTTCCCTCACGCAATCTTGGTGACGATCGTGAGCAGTGGATAGTAAACGGCCAGCAGCAGCGCCGCAACGATCACTCCCATGACCACCAGAATCAGCGGCTCGATCAGTGTCACCACCCGCCCCAGGGTAAACTCGATCGACTCATCGAAGAAATCCGAGGTGTGGCTCAACATCTCCGGCAGGGCCCCGGTCGACTCCCCGACCCGCACCATCGCCAGCGCGAGGTTCGGTACCCGGCCAGTGTCGGACAATGCGTCCGACAAGGGGCGGCCCTCCTGGACCTCCTGCACGCAACCGAGAAAGAGTTCCGAAATGTAGGTGTTGCTCACCGACGTCGATGCGGTTTCGAGGGCCGGCACCATCGGCGTCCCGCCGCCGAGCAGAATGGCCAGCGAACGGCTGAACTGCGACAGTGAAAAGAGGTGCGACAGGTGGCCTATCAGGGGCACCCGCAGACGCCACCGGTCGGTGATCAAACGGCCGCCCGGCGAGGACCGCCACACCCGCAGGGCGTACCACCCGAGCGCAGCGGCGGCGAAGATGAGGATGAGATTGTCGCGCATGGTGTTGGCGAGCCCGATCACCAGCCGGGTGGGCAACGGCAGCTCTGATTGGAACTGGATGTAGAAGTCGGAAAAGCTCGGAATCACGTAGGTCATGAGGATGATCACGAGACCCACGGCGAGGGTCACGAGCACCGCCGGGTAGGTCATCGCGCCGATGATCTTCTTGCGGACCTTCTCCACCAGCTGCTGGTACTCCACAAAGCGGCCGATCACCTGCTCCAGCTCCCCCGTGCGCTCGCCGGCCCGCAGCGAGTTCGAGTACAACCGCGGAAAGGTGTCGCCGAGGGAGAGAAATGCATCCGACAACGCGATCCCGGTGGTCACCTGTTGGTGGACCTTTTCGAGCAGCGCCCTGAAGTGGGGGTTTGCCTGCTGGCCCTTGAGCAGGTCGAGCGACTGGGCCAGCGGCATCCCGGCGTGGAGCAGGGTCATGAGCTGGGTGTTGAAGAGCATGAAGTCCTGACCGCTGACTTTTTCCGACCGCGAAAAGAACGGCAGACGGAAACGAGAACGCGCCGCCGCCAGACTGAAGATGTGAAAACCCTCGCCCTCGAGCTCGCGGCGCAGCGAATCGAGCGACGCCGCCACCCGACGCTGCTCGACCACCGAGCCGTCCGGAGCTCCCAACCGGCAGACGAACTCAGGCACTCAGTCGCCCTCGGGCTCCTGAGCCTGGACGATCAACACCAGCCCGGTGCTGGGGTCTTCCGAGCTTCCGGCTCCGATATACACCAACTGGTTCGGAGACAGCAGGACGTGCGTGCGCAAGCATTCCAGGCTCTCCTGCTGACCGTTGACGGCCGGTTTGAACCGTTCGAGGGTCAGGTTGCGGAGCTGGATTCTGTCGCCGGATCGGGCGCCCCCCATGGCGTCCTCGGCCGAGTGGGTCGGCATCTGAGTCAGAAACGACACCTCGTACCCGATGCCGAGAGAGGCGCTTGGCTTCGCCGCCCAACTCACCCTCCAACACCGCGCTGCCCAGGCTCTGGTACGACGGGAACTTGAACATCTGACGCAACCGTTCGGTGGCCTCGACCTGGTTCGCCGCTCCGAACGGTTTCTCGGCGCCGCCTTCGAGGAGTTCGATGCGGACACGGTAACGGTTCGGCAGCCGGTCGAGCCGGTCGATGACCTTGACGACTTGGCCGATGACCTCGGGAGTGTCCTGAACTGTGATCCTGGACCGGCTCGGCTGCAGCGTCAGGCTCCCCTGGTCCGAGAGCAGGGGCTGTACGGCGGTCGCCGCATCGGCGATCGAAAGATAACGCAAGGTGAACACGCGGGAGACGGTTTCCACGGCCGCCGCCACCGTCACCGCCCACAGCACGCATCCGAGCACGGCGGCAGTACTTTTCCGTGCCATGGTGTCAGAGCTCCATCGCCGGGTTGACGATGAAATACACCGCCGTGTCGGTGTCCTCCTCGGCGGCAAACTGGTAGACGCGGACGTTGTCTCCGGCCATTTCAACCTCCACCGACGGCGGTGCCGCGCCCGGCTCGGGCGTCTCGCCGACCGCGACCGCCACCGCCGGCCCGATGTCGCCGTCAACCGGCATCAGCCGCCAGACGCCGGCGCCGACGAGCGCCACGGCCGCTGCCGCCGCTGCTGCCAGCCACGGCCGGCGGCGACGCAGACTCCCGGCCAGCCGCTGTTGGCGGATCTGTCCGGTGACCGCCACCGCACAGGCCTCGATCCGGGCCAGATCGACGGGCGCGCTCTCCGCCATGGCGAACAACAGGCTCGGTTCAACTTCCCGCGCCCATTCGCCGCAGGACGTGCAGTCGCGGAGGTGACTGCGAAGGAGCAGCCTGGAGTCCTCCTCGAGGCTGTCCTCGAGGTAGGCGTCGAGCAATTCGTGGAATTCGCTGCAGTCCATTTCATCCCCTCTCGGAAGCGGGCAAGTACTCCGGGAATCGTTCCTTCATCTCCCGGCGGAGTGCCTTCCGCGCTTGAAACACGTGGTTGCGAACCGTGGTCGCCGAGCACCCGAGGATCTCGCCGACTTCCGCGGTCTCGAGACCCTGCATCTCGCGCAGGACGAACGCACCTCGCTGCTGCGGCGTCAGTACCCCGATCACCTGCTGCAGAACGCGGTCCGCCTCGTGGCGGTCGGCGCGGGTGCCGGCGGTCTCGCCTTCCCCCACCAGGTGCAGCCGGTGTTCGAACCCGGCCTTGTGGACCCGCTCACGGCTGTTGCGGGACCGCAGGAGATCGATCGCGAGGTTGGTCCCGATACGATAGAGCCAGGTGGAGAACCTGTAGCGGGAGTCGTAGCGGTCGAGCTGCTGCCAGGCCTTCAACAGGGCCATCTGCACGACGTCCCACGCCTCCGTTTCGTCACCGAGGATCCGGGCAACCGCCCTGTGCAATCCACCCGAGTGGCGACGGGCGATGTGGGCGAAAGCCTCCTCGTCGCCCTGCCGGGCGGACTCCACCCACGAGCGGTCATCCATGACCACCTCGCGGAGTCTCGTCCCTGCCGACGAAAGATTGCACAGGTTCTCCCTCAATACCGTCTCCCCAGTACGGTTTACGGACCATCGCCCACCACCGTTGGGAACCTCGCGGACGATGCTAGCACCTCGGCGGGCGATTGCGCCCGCCTCGGCTTTTTCCGGCGCCTGCGTCAGGCGACGCAGGCGCCGGAAAAAGGAAGGGAAGCGGGGTATGATGCGGTTGTTCCGGATGGAGGCCTCGATGGATATTTCAATCGAATACTGCGTCACCTGAAACTACCTGCCTCGGGCCGCCGGGCTGGCGGCTGAGTTGGAAAAGGAGTTCGGGACCTCACCCAACCTCATCAAGGGTTCGGGGGGCGTCTTCGAGGTGAAGGCGGATGGCGATCTCGTGTTTTCGAAGGCCGCCCTCGGGAGGTTCCCGGAGCCGGGCGAGGTCGCCGCCACCCTCCGCGATCGCTGATCCCGGGTTCAGCTCTCGCTGCCGCCGCCCGGTCGCCGTCGATAGACAAACCGCCCGAGAATCCTCGAGTACGGGGTCCACGCCTCGTCGTCGGACCCGTCCGCCGTGATGGCCTCCCACATCCCCGCCATCTTCGAGTCCAGATTGTCCACCATGTGGACGAGCAGGGCTTCGGGGGTTTTCGGGCGGCGCGGCGACCCGTACTCGAACTCTCCGTGGTGGGCGAGCAGAATGTGAAGCAGCAGACGGCGGGTCTCGGCCGGAAAATTCTCCAGCTCGCCGATTTTCTCCTCCACATACAGCACCTCCATGGGGAGATGTCCGAGCAGCCGCCCATCGTCGGTGTACTCGATCGAGGGCCCGAGCTCGAGCTCCCAGATCTTGCCGAGATCGTGGAGGAGCGCTCCGGCCACCACCAGGTCCTGATCCGCTCCGTAATGAGGTGCGAGGTTCCTGGCAACGGTCGTAACCGACACCGTGTGCTCCAGGAGGCCCGAACGGAAGGCGTGGTGCATTGACCGCGCCGCCGGGGCGATCTTGAACAGCCGCTCCACCTCCGGATCGGAGAAGATCCGGAACAGAAGCTGCCGCAGATTCCCGTCCGCCACCTCCTCGATAAAGGTGTTCAACCGCTTCCACAACAGCTCGGGATCGACCGCGGACGACCGTACGAAGTCCTCGTGATCGACCTGATCCTCCGCCACCGTTTCCGCCTTGCGGACCACCACCTGCAACTGCTGGTTGTAGCGCTGGACCTGACCGATGACGGCCACGACGCTCCCGGGTTCGAACACCTCGCGCAACCGGTCCACGTTTTGCCACACCAGCGCGGTCACCTCGCCGGTCCGGTCACCGATCGTTGCGGCGAGATATGACCCGCCCCCGCGTCCCTGGCGGACGTCCGACGAGCGCACAACGAAGCTCTCCTCGATTTCGGTACCGGGCTTGAGGTCCTTGACCCAGGTTCGCTGTTGCCGGCTCATGGTCTGCCAACCCCTGGCATCAGAGACCGCCCAGGTTGCGGTAAACGATGGCGAGACGTTCCTCGTGCACTTCCACCAGGTATTCCTTCTTGAGTTTATCGACCAGTCCGCGGGTCTGGCCCTCGTAGGATTCGGCGGACTCCTGGCGGCGGATGCTGTCGACGACCTCTTCAAACGGCTGGTATCCGGCCGGAATGGTCTCCACCAGCAGGATGACCTGCACGCCGCCGGGGACGACCATCGGATCCGTGACGCCACCGTCCTCGATCTCGGCGAGGGCTGCTTTGAGTTCGGGGCGGCAATCAGCCACCGGAATCGCGCCCAGATTCTGCAGCTGGCTGCCGGCGAGGATGGCCTCGGCCTTGAGGTCTGCACCATCCCGCACTCTCGCCACCATGCCTTGTGCGCGCCGCAGGGCGTCGTTGACGTCGTTGCCATCCGCGGCGATAAAAACCTGTTCCAACTCCACCTTCTCCGGCACACCGTATTGCTCG
This sequence comes from Candidatus Sulfomarinibacteraceae bacterium, assembly GCA_963823345.1. Taxonomy (GTDB): domain Bacteria; phylum Acidobacteriota; class Thermoanaerobaculia; order Thermoanaerobaculales; family Sulfomarinibacteraceae; genus Sulfomarinibacter. The sequence continues at coordinate 117,518 of CAWGLE010000021.1, read as the reverse complement.
ATCTGCTGCTCGTATACCCGGCGGAGCTCCTCCTCGGTGATTTCCAACGGCCGCACTTCACCCTGGACCGCTCGTTGCAGGAGGATGGTGCGCCGGTACCGGTCCCGAAGTTGGTCGATCGTGAGGCCGGAGCTCTCCACCGCCTGGGCCCACGCCTCGTCTTCGAGCAGGTTGTTCTCCTCGCGGAGGTTCTGGAGCGCCTGGTCGACCATTTTTTCGCTGACCTCGATGTGTTTTTCCGACGCCCGCTCGAGGAGAACCAGCTCGTCGACGATTTCCCCGAGCATGGTCTCGGTCAGCTGGCGGATCTCTTCCTCGGTGGGCGCCGACGGCTGCTGAGCGAGCTCCACCTGCAACCTCTTGGTGAAATCCGAAATCGTGACGATATTGTCGTTGACCCGCACCAGGATTCCCTCGAGGACGAACCGGTCCTCGGCAGCGGCCGCACACGCCAGAACGGCCAGGAAAATCGACACCACCACCACTCGACTACGCATTGCCTCGACCCTCCGCGTACTTTCCGTCATAGGCGAACCACAGATTCCGCGATGTGACCTCGACGCCAATCTCGGACGCCATCCGATCGATGCAGCCGCGCGTGTGTTGACGCGCTCCCTGCTCGGCGAACTCGATCGTCACCGCAGATTCCACCGCCGCTCTCTCCGGCGGGCCCGCAGGCGTCAACTCCAGGACCTGAAACACGTGGTATCCGGACGGTCCCTGGACCGGATCGGATATCTCGCCGACGGTCAACCCGAATACCACCCGGTCGATTTCCTCGGGCAAGCTGCCCTCGAAGAACGAGCCGAGCTCCCCGCCGTCCATCGCGTTCGGCGCCCGGCTCATCTCCCGGCTCACCTTGACGAAGTCCTCTCCCTCGGCCAGTCGGCGGCGGGCACTCTCCGCCAGCTCGAGGCTGTCCACCAGGATCTGCCGAACGTGGGCTCGCGCCGGCTGCTCTTTTTCGAGGCGCCGTTCAACCTCGCGCTCGATCTCCTCGGGCGACGGTTTGGGCGACGGACCGCACAGCTCTTCCAGCATCCATCGCATTTCGCCCGAACCGAGTCTCAGGGAGTCGGTGGAGGTCAAGATCTCACGTGTCCTCGCGGCCTCGAGCACCACGTGGCGGTCGATGTACTGATCGAGGAGGCCCGACGCGACGCGGGCGTTGATGCCTGCCCATGCCTCACCGGAGGCCTCGCTGACGTAGGCCTGAAATGATGCAATCTCGAGTTGATTGCCACCCACCCGAGCCAGACCCGCATCGCCGCCGCCGCACGCCGACGCCTGCACCACGGCGAGGAGCACGACGACGATACGAACGGGAAACCGAACACCCATCGGGAAAGCCTAACACGAACGGGTCGAAGGGCTATCCCGGGCCTGGAAGAGAGGAACGATACAGAGGGCGGAGAAGCCAGCCGAACACGCTGCCCACGGGCCGTCCGCCGAGGGCGGACAGCAGCCGCAGGATCCCCTCGATGACGAAGTAGAAATCGACTGCGACGAAGAAAAACCCGGCCGCCGCGCCGTCCCTTCCGAGATTGGTGAGACCACCAATCAATTCCGCAGCGGCGCTTGCCATCGTCAACCAGCGTGCACTCACACCCAGATGGGCGGCCCAACGCTCCTGATCGGCCCGGGGACCCAGGGTGACGGCGGCGGTCACCAGTGTGGTTCTGAGAATCGAAGGCGGTCGCTCAGCGGAAGCGGCCGACTCGAAGTCCGGCCTCGCGGGCGCACGCAGGCGAAGCTCCGGTTCGTCGTCGCGCCGTTCCCCGCGCCGGACGAACTGATAAACCCAATCGCGACCCTGCCGGTCGACGCGGTCGAGCCTGTAGCAGCGGTCGCGGAAGGACAGCACTCCGTCGCGCGTCCAGTCGAAACGGCCAACCGGCGACACCACCTCGAGCAGGCCGGAATCGTCGTCGACCACCCGCACCTTCGGGCCGACCACTCGAACGGCCGGAGTCTCTCGTCTGCGAAGCAGACCGAATGGCAATCCGAACATCGAGCCAGTCGGCCCCTGTCCGGCGGCCACCCGGGTGAGGCGGAAAATGGCCTCCGCCGACATCAGAGGCCCCACGATTGCCAGAAACTTCAGGGGCGTCGGCAGAAACCAGTGGCCCCCGAACGCCAGGATCACCCCCTGAACGACGCCGGCCGCGCCACCCAGCAACTCCAGAGCCGACGACACCCATGTGGCCAACTCGGCCGGATAGAGCCATTCACTGTGCCACCGCTCCTGGATCGCGGCCGGCGCCAGACCGAGAATCGGCAGCAGCACAAGGGCCGCAGCGCGGTATCGCATCCCTCGGCGAGCGGTCTCCGCAGCTTCGGCAATCACGGCCACGGCTCGAGAGTCGAGCGGCACCACGTCGCGCATCGTCCCGGCATCCCCCCACCGCCGCAGAGTCCACCGATGACCCTTCCCGAGGATCGAGCGCGCCTCGACCTCGAAGGCCTGATCGTGCCACATGACGGCGGTTCCCGGTACACGCCCTTCGGCGACCCGCCACCCGAGATCGAGGCGGGGGCTGGTGACGACCAGCTGACCGTCCAGGGCCGGGCTGGCGTACACGCCGCTGCCGAGGTCCTCGCCATGACCGCTCGCCATGGCGCCATGGTAACCGTGCTACTGCCCGAAGTCCTGTTGCAGCCGGCGGAGAAACTCGAGGACCTCGCCGACCACCGGCTCGTCGCCTCCGATAGGGAAGCTGATCTCGCCCTCAGGGCTCAGCTGCGCACCCGGTTGAGAGGTCACGGCCCGGGCCAGACCCGCTGACGGCACGACCGCGGGGTCCAGACGCAGGCGCCACCTCCGGCCGCGGCGGATCACCGCGGCGACACCGGCGCGGCGGGCTGCCATCCGAACCCTCTGCGCCTCGGCCAGGGCCTCGACCTGCGACGGCGCCGGACCATAACGGTCGACCGTCTCTTCGAGGAGCTCGGAAAGGCCCTCCTCGCTGTCGCAGGCGGCCAACCGCTTGTAGAAGCTCAGGCGCAGGGCCGGTTCCGGGAGGTAGAGCTCGGGCAGTTGGAGATCGACGCCGAGCCTCAGCTCGACCTCGCGCCGCGAGGCGGCCGGCCGGCCCTCGAGCTCGGCCACCGCCTCCTCGAGCAGCTGGCAGTAAGTCTCGAACCCGACCGCCTCCATGAAACCGTGCTGTTCGGCGCCGAGCAGATTGCCGGCGCCGCGGATCTCGAGGTCGCGCGCCGCGATGCGGAAGCCGGCGCCGAGCTCGCAGAACTCCTGGATGGCCGCGAGCCGGGCGCGCGCCGTCGGCGACAGCGGCTGGTTCGGCGGCACGAGAAAGTACGCGAAGGCGAGGCGATCGGACCGTCCGACCCGGCCGCGCAACTGGTAGAGCTGGGCCAGCCCGAAGCGATCGGCGCGGTTGACCAACAGAGTGTTGGCGTTGGGGATGTCGAGCCCGTTTTCGATGATGGCGGTGGCCAACAGCACGTTGGCCTCGCCGTCGAGAAACGCGCGCATGGCCTTCTCGAGGTGCCGTTCCGACATCTGGCCGTGGGCCACCACGACGCTCGCTTCCGGCACGATCCTGCGCAGCCAGTCGGCGAAGGCGCCGATCGATGCGACGCGGTTGTGGACGAAGTAGACCTGGCCGCCCCGTTCCAGCTCGTAGAGGATCGCCTCCCGGACGATGTCCTCCGAGAACTCGAGGACGCTGGTCTCAACCGCCTGGCGGTCGCGGGGCGGGGTCTCGATGATCGAGATGTCGCGGAGACCGCTGAGCGACAGGTTGAGGGTGCGCGGGATCGGCGTCGCCGACATCGCCACGACGTCGACTTCAGCCCGCAGCTGTTTGAGCCGCTCCTTCTGGGCGACCCCGAATCGTTGCTCCTCGTCCAGGATGACCAGCCCGAGATCGCGGAAGACGACCGATTCTCCGAGCAGCCGGTGGGTGCCGACCACGACGTCGACCGTGCCCTCGGCCAGGCCCTTGACGGTCTCCTTGGCCTCGGCCGGGGTCGAAAAGCGGGAGAGCATCCGGGTTTCGACCGGGAACCCGGCGAACCGGCGGCGCAGGGTGTCCAGGTGCTGCTCCACCAGAATCGTGGTCGGCGCGAGCAGCGCCACCTGCTTGCCCTCGAGAACGGCCTTGAAGGCGGCCCGGATGGCGACCTCGGTCTTGCCGTAGCCGACATCGCCGCAGAGCAGACGATCCATCGGCCGCGTCGACTCCATATCGGTTTTGATATCCGACACCGACCGATCCTGGTCCATCGTCAGTTCGAACTCGAAGGCCTCTTCGAACTCGCGCTGCCACGGCGAATCCGGCGAATAGGCAAAGCCCTCGGCGGCGTGGCGCACCGCCGCCAGCCGCAGCAGCTCCGCCGCCATCTCGCGCACCGCTTTGCGGACCCGCGACTTGCGACGCTTCCAGGTGCCGCCGCCGAGGCGGTCGAGGGTGGGCGTGACGTCTGCCTCCCCCGACGCGTACTTCTGGATCAGGTCGGCCCGCTCGACCGGGACCAGCAGCGAGTCGCCGCCGTGGTACTCGAGGGCCATCATCTCGAGATCCTTGCCCTCGACCACGACCCTGCGAAAACCCGTGAATCGCCCGATCCCGTGGTCCAGGTGGACCACCAGGTCGCCGCGCCTGAGGTCGCGGAGATCGGAAATGAACGCGCTCGTCCCCGACCGCCGCGGACGCGGCATCGGCGTCGCGGTGAGGTCCCGCCGGCCGTACACCGCAAGACCGCCCTCCCACACGAATCCGTGCTGCGGTCCGCCCTCCACGATGGCAACGGCACCCCTGGCGGGCGGGGCGCCGACCGGCGTCACGCCGCCCTCGCTCAGAAGGTGGGAGAAACGTCTCCCCTCCCCCGGAGACGCAACCACCAACACCTGGGCGAGGTCCTGCCCCCGCCGTGCTCTCAGGGTGGGCACCAGATCGGGAAGACGGCGGACGAAGGTCTCTGCGGCCCCGGTCGGGAGGCGGCGCCAGTTCGTCGAACCGTCCATCAGCTCGAGCCTTTCGACCCGCAGCGCCGCGGACTCGAGCACGCCCTTGAGCTCGTCCGGGGTGCGCAACAGCGTGTCGGGAGGCGGCAGGACCATCTCGCGTCGGCTGAGGGCTGTCCACTCGCGCTGTTGCACGGTCCACCAACGACCGATCTCACCCAGGACCTCGTCGCGGTCGCACACCACGACGTTCGGCAGGAGTTCGACCCAGCTGGTTGCGCCCCCCGCGAGGTGGAGCGCTCCCCACCACAAGCGGCGTTCGGCGCCGTCGGCCGCTACGCCAGCCAGCGCCGGGAAATCCCGTTCGAGTGCCGAGGCGAGACCGATCAGCCGCGCGGGGTCGGTGGGAAAGGGCTCGAGCGGGTTGACGGCGACCGAGTCCTGCGGATCCCCCGTTCCCCGCTGGGTGGCGGGGTCGAACCGGCGGATGGACTCGACAACGTCGTCGTCCAGCTGGAGCCGGACGCCCGCGTCGCCGCCGGTGTGGAGATCGATGACCCATCCCCTGACGGCGAACTCGCCCGCCTCTTCGACGAGGTCGGCGCGGCGGTAACCGGCGGCAGCGAGTCGAACGGCCAGATCACGGCCGTCGATCCGGTCGCCGACCCGCAGCTCGAAAGCGCTCGAGGACAACAATTCCGGCTCGGGAATGGGGGTCCCGAGGGCGCGCGCCGGTACCACCACGAGATCGACGTCATCGGCTGTGAGCCGGACAAGGAGATCCACCAGCCGCAACCGTGCCGCCAGGGGGGGTTCAGCGCCGAGATAGGGACCGGACATCTCGGCCGGCACCACGCCCACGCTCATCCCCGGCGCGAGCAGGCCGAGCCCGGCCGCCAGGTCATCCGCGTCGGCGACGTGGGGCACGACGACCAGGGTTCGTCGGGGCGGCCACCCTCGAGCCGCGGCGGCCGCGAGGACCAGCGCCCGGGCGCCGGGGACGACGCCGCCCACGGCCAGTCCCTCCACACCGCGATCGAGGTCGCGGACGAGCGCGCTGAGGTCGGGAAGAGGGTACGTTGTCACGCAGGTCCGATCCTACAACGTTCAAACGTTTCAACGTTTAACGTTCAAACGTTTGCGCCAGAGGCGGCTAGACCATCTTGAGCAGATGACCCATCTTGTTCTTTTTGGTTTGGAGGTAGATGCGGCTGTGGTCGGTCGGCGGCACCTCGAGGGGCACGCGCTCCACGATCTCGAGGCCGAAACCTCGAAGAGCCGTGTACTTCCCGGGGTTGTTGGTCATCAGGCGAAGCCGGCGGGCCCCGAGATCGACGAGAATCTGCGCCCCGGTCCCGTAATCGCGCGGGTCGGCCTTGAACCCGAGGTGCAGGTTGGCCTCCACCGTGTCCTCTCCCTGGTCCTGGAGCTCGTAGGCGCGCAGCTTGTTGAACAGACCGATGCCGCGCCCCTCCTGCAACAGATAGAGGAGAATGCCCGATCCCTCCTTGGCGATCCTGGCCATGGCGGCCTCGAGCTGTGCGCCGCAGTCACAGCGACGGGACGCGAACACATCACCGGTGAGACATTGCGAGTGGACGCGCACCAGCACGGGCTGGGCGGGGTCGATGGCGCCCATCACCAGGGCCACGTGTTCCTCGCCGGTCACCCGGTTCCGGTAGCCGAAGATCCTGAACTCACCCAGCTCGGTCGGGAGCTCCGGCCCCGCGACCCGCTCGACCAGGTTCTCGTTGCGCATACGGTGGGCGATGAGGTCCGCCACGGTGAGGATCCCGAGGTCGTGCTCCTTCGCGAACTCCTGCAGCCGCGGCAGGCGTGCCATCTGCCCGTCGTCGTCCATGATCTCGCACAGGACACCCGACGGCGTGAGTCCGGCCATTCTCGCCAGGTCGGCCGCCGCCTCGGTGTGGCCGGCCCGTTTGAGCACGCCGCCGCGACGCGCGCGCAGGGGGAACATGTGGCCGGGCCGCCGGAGATCGTCGGCCGTGGTCTTGGGGTTCACCAACGCCCGCACGGTCGCCGCCCGATCGTGGGCGGAAATGCCGGTCGTCGTGCCCTCACGGACCTCGACGCTGACCGTGAAGGCGGTGCCGTGGGTGGAGGTGTTCTTTTCGACCATCGGCGGCAGACCCAGCTGATCACAGCGTTCCGCGGTCAGGGCAACGCAGATCAGCCCCCTGCCGTGGCGCGCCATGAAGTTGATCGCTTCCGGGGTCACCATGTCGGAGGCGAAGATGAGGTCGCCCTCGTTTTCGCGGTCCTCGTCATCGACCACGATGATCTGCTGGCCCCGCGCGATCCGGGCAACCGCCTCGTCGACGGTGAGAAAGTCGAACTTCTTCTGCTTCTTCATCCATGATCTCCGGGCGCCGCCCCCGACGCCGAGCCCGCATGGTAGCCCGGAGAGGGATGAGCCGCAAGTTCGGAACCCCGGCGCACGAATTCGGAATTCGGAATTCGGAATTCGGAATTGCCGCCCGACCCCCCACCGACAGTGAGCACCTGAGTGCTTAGGGTGGGTGGGACCGCGTGCGGCGGAGGTGCCTGGCTTCAGCCTGGCACCTCTCGGGAAGCGCCCGCTGATACGAGCCGCGTGCGGCGGAGGTGCCTGGCTCCCGGCCCGTCCGACGGGCCGGCGTGCCTGGCATCCTCTCGGGAATCACGTGCGGAAACGAGTCGCATTCACCGGACGTGCCGTCCTTGAGGATTTTGCGATCCTCGTGCTTTCGACACGAGCGGGTCTTTCGGGCGCAAATATCCTCAAGGGGGGCACTCCCGGGCAATGCAACCGAGAGAATCGGGATGTCGACTCTGGAAGCGAGTCATCGGAGTGAACGTCCGGCGTGTCCAGGAAAGGTAGAATCCCGACCGTGAGTGAGAAACACGACATCATCTACCTCGACAACAACGCCTCGACGCCGTGCGATCCGCGGGTGGTGGAGGCGATGCTGCCGTATTTCGGCGGCGTGTTCGCCAACCCGTCGAGCCGCAACCACGGCCCGGGGCGAGAGGCCTTCACGGCGCTCGAGGAGGCTCGTGCTACGGTCGCCCGCTGTCTCGGCGCACGGTCGGCGACCGAGATCGTCTTCACCTCGGGCGCGACCGAGGGCAACAACCTGGCCGTGAGCGGCGTCGCCGCCGCCGTGGCCTCGCGCCGGCGCCATTTCGTCACGCAGGCCACCGAGCACCCGTCGGTCCTCGAGCCGCTGCGCCGCCTGGCGGCCTCCGGGTGGGAGCTTTCGGTGATCGGCGTCGACAGCGACGGGCGCGTCCGACTCGACATGCTCGAAGAGGCCCTGCGCGACGACACCGCGCTGGTCAGCCTGATGCTTGCCAACAACGAGACCGGCACCGTTCAACCCTTCCGCCAGGCCGCCGACCTGGCGCACGCCCGCGGCGCGCTGATGCACTGCGACGCCGCCCAGGGAGCCGGCAAGATCGCCTTCGATGTCGACGCCCTCGGTGCGGATCTCCTGACCGTTTCCGGTCACAAGGTCTACGGCCCCAAGGGCGTGGGCGCGCTGTACCTGCGGCGCCTGAACCCGCCGCTCAAGTTGCAACCGAGCATCCACGGCGGCGGTCACGAAAACGGCCTGCGTTCGGGGACGCCCAACGTTCCCGGTGCGGCGGCCCTGGCGTGCGCCCTCGAGATCGCCCGCAAGGGCCTCGCCGACGAGGCCGAGCGGCTGGCGGCGCTCCGCGACCGCTTCGAAGATCTCGTCCTCAACGCCGTCGGTGGTTGCACAGTCAACGGATCGACGGCGCACCGCCTCCCCGGCACCAGCAACCTCTCGTTCGCCGGGATCGAGGGTAACGCGCTGCTCGCCTCGTTGCCGGACGTCGCCGTCAGCACCGGCTCGGCCTGCGCTTCCAACCACCCCGAGGCATCGCCGGTGCTGCGGGCCATGGGTGTCGGCAAGGCGCTGGCCTCTGCGTCAATCCGCGTCAGTCTGGGCCGCTTTACGACCCAGGCGGAGATCGACCGGGCGGCTCAGCGCATCATCGAGGAGGTGATGCGGTTGAGATCACTCAGCCGCCGTCGCCGCCGCTGACGTAACCCAACGCCTCCAAGCGCTCGGCGGTGGCATCCTCGACCGTCACCGTCGGCACCGGCGGCGGCAGCGGCCGCTGGGCACTGAGCCGCGTGATCAGCTTTTCGAGCCCGGTCGAGTTCCAGAAGTTCTCAGCCAGCACATCGACGCGCTCACCCGGGTCGCTGGCGAGATCGAAGAGCACGTAGGGGTGCCGCCACTGGCGGTAGCGATTCCGGATGCGGGTCCAGAGCGGCGGCTTCTCGTCGGCAAACGGGTCTCCGTAGAACGCGGCCCGCGGGTAGAGCTTCCACTTCAGCGTGCGCATCGAGATCACCCTGTCTCCAACTGGGAGGTCGAGCTGGCTGAGTGCGGGCAGCGGGGTCACCTTGCCTTCGAGGACCCGCCGCAGGTCGACACCCTCGAACGCCGCAGGGGCGTCGATCCCGACCGCCGACGTGATGGTCGGCGCCAGGTCCAGCAGCCGCACCTGATCGGCCACGGTCGCTCCGGCGCCGCGGCCGTCCGGGAAGTGGATCACGAGCGGAACCCGCAGCAGCTCGTCGAACAACGTGTGCGAGTGCCACCCGACGACGCCGTGCTCGCCGAACTCCTCGCCGTGATCCGAGGTGAAGATCAGCAGGGTGTTGTCGGCGAGGCCCAACGCATCAAGACCGCTCAGCAGCTCGCCGAAGGCTTCGTCCACCGATCTGATTTCCGCGTCGTAGGCGGCGAGGATGTGTTCCAGGTCGCGTTCGTCGATCGTGACGTCGCCGCGGTTGATGCTGTCGAGGAGAGCTTTGGAGATTTCGTCCGGCAGCGGGCCGGCGTAATCATCATCGAACATCGGCAGCAGCTCGGCGTCCGGGGTGTAGGGGTGGTGGACCTCGTACGTGTGGAGAAAGAGAAAGGCCGGACGCTCGGGGTCCTGATCGAGCCAATCGAGTCCGGCCCGAACCGCCGATGCGAAATCATCGCCGCCCTCGTTGACGCCGTAGACCTCGAACCCGCGGTCGAGCCCGAACTCGGGTGCGATCTGGCCTCCGCCGGTAAAGGCGGCGGTGCGGTAGCCGGCGGCCGCCAGGACCGTCGCCACGGTCGGCAGATCGCCGGGCAGCGGCGAGCGGCGGGAAAAGAAGGCGCCGTGGTGCTCGGGCAGGAGCGAGGTCAGCATGGTGGCGTGGGAGGGCAGCGTCGACGGCGCCTGGGCGATGGCGCAGGCGAAGAGAACGGCCTGCTCCCGGAAACGGTCGAGGTTCGGACTGGTGGGTTTGACGGCGCCGTAGCACCCGAGGCGATCGGGCCGCAGGGTGTCGATGGAGATCAGGATCACCGTCGGCGCTTCCTCAGGCACCACTCGGACGACGGGAAGGCCGAACGTCGAGGGCGGGGGTGGCGCCGCCGGCTGACCGCACGCGGCGGTCAGACCGATCACCAACCAGATCAACCGCCGCCGCACGTCACGCCCCCTCGTGGTACAGCAGCACGCCCTGGAGGGTCGCCTCGAAGGCCTCGACGTCACCTTGCCATCGCTCCAGAAGCGGCGCGAGCGGCAACTGCTGCTCGATCAGGTTTCGAGCCTCCGCAGAGCCGGTGAGCAGATCCAGCGCGGGCACGTCGCTGACGAACTCGTAGGGCTCGCTCCGCCAGGCGAAGGCATCGAGGTGCTGGTCGTGGATGGCCGCGAGAAGGTACAGACCGAGGGCCAGCGGGCGCAGCCGCAGACGGTCGAGGACGTGCAGCTCCACACCCCGGCAGACCTCGCCGGCGCACTTCTGGAACTCCGGTCGAAACCTGGTCGGACGGAACGCGACGCCATCCAGGTCGCGGGCGCGAAGGCCGGCCACGAGCTTTTCCTCATCGATCCAGGGAGCACCCACGAGATGAAACGGCCGGGTGGTTCCACGCCCCTCCGACAGGTTGGTGGCCTCGACGAGGCAGAGCCCGGGGTACAGGGTCGCCGTCTCGAGGGTCGGCATGTTGGGGCTCGGCGGCACCCACGGCAGACCCGTTTGATCCCACCACAGGTCCCGCCGCCACCCTCGACAGGGAACGACGGTGAGCTGGACCTCGGGGTAGCGCTCCCGGTGGAGCAGCAGCGCGATCTCTCCCAGCGTCAGACCGTGGCGCGCCGGAGTCGGCAGCTGCGACACGAAGCTCTCGAAGCCGGCCCCCACCGGGCCGCCCTCGCGCGCCACCCCGCCGATGGGGTTGGGCCGGTCGAGGACCATGACCTCCACCGACGCCTTTTCGCACGCCTGCATGGCCGCATCCATGCTGGCGGCGAAGGTGTAGTAACGGCTGCCGATATCCGGCAGGTCCACGAGCAGCACGTCGAGATCGGCGAGGTCGTCCGGTCGGGGTGCAAAGGTCGACGGACCATCGCCGTACAGCGACCGGATGGTGGTTCCGGTCAGCGGATCACGGAGATCTCCCACCGCTTCCATGTCCTGGGCGATGCCGTTGAGACCGTGCTCCGGAGCGAAGAGACGCACCAGCGGGCCCACGCCGGCCGCCACGAGGGCGCCGCGAGCCGGATCGAGATCGGCCGTCACCGCCGCGTGGTTGGCGAGCAGCGCCCACCGGCGGCCGCCGATCAGCTCGGGGGTGTCGAGGAGAACATCGAGGCCGGTTAAAACTCGTGTCATGGGTGCATGGTAACCCGGCTCGATTTCGGATTTCGGATTTCGGATTTCGGATTTTGAACAGTCGGTCGTGGCGCCACAACCCGCCTGAGCTCCAGCACCCGGCAGTCGGATGCGTCAGGTGGGCCGGGAAACTTTTTGCCCTCCTCCGGCATTACTAGATGTGGAAGCGGAGGACGAAGATGAAGAAACGAAACCGAATCATGCTGAGTTCCCTGGCTGTGATTGTCGGCCTCGGGGCGGTGCTGCCCGCGGCTGCAGGAGATTCCGGCGACACCGCATACGCCACCTTCGCCGGCGGGTGTTTCTGGTGCATCGAGGCCGACTTCGAGAAGGTCGAGGGCGTACTGACCGTGACCTCCGGCTACACCGGCGGCCGCGTCGCCAACCCGACCTACAAACAGGTCTCGGCCGGCGGCACCGGCCACGCCGAATCGGTCCGGGTGGTATTCGACCCGAACATCGTCAGCTACGACGAGCTGCTCGACTATTTCTGGCACCACATCGACCCGACCGTCACCAACCGTCAGTTCTGCGATGTCGGTGACCAGTACCGGAGCGGGATCTTCTACCACGACGAGGCGCAGCGCGAGGCGGCCGAGAGGTCGCGGGCCACTCTCGAGAAGAGCAAGCCATTCCCCCAGCCCATCGTCACCGAGATCACCGAGGCGTCCGCCTTCTTCCCCGCCGAGGCCTCCCACCAGGACTACGCCGAGAAGAACCCGATCCGTTACGCCTATTACCGCAACGGGTGCGGGCGCGACCGGCGCCTCGCGGAGCTCTGGGGAACAGAAAAATGAAACATTCGGTCTTCGCCGCAATTGCGACCACCGGTCTGACACTGACCCTTCTCCTGCCCGCGCCATCGACGCCGGCGCAGGACGCACGACCAAACAAAGGGGCCAAGAAAATGAGCGACCAGGAACTCCGCCGGAAACTGACGCCGGAGCAGTATTACGTGACCCAGGAGAACGGGACCGAGCGCGCCTTCCAGAACCAGTACTGGGACAACCACCGCCCGGGAATCTACGTCGACGTGGTCTCCGGCGAACCTCTCTTCGACTCGATCCACAAGTTCGACTCGGGGACCGGGTGGCCGAGCTTCACGCAGCCTCTGGTCGAAGACAACATCGTCGAGAAAAAGGACCGGAGCTGGTTCGTCGTCCGCACCGAGGTCCGCTCGGCCGGCGCCGACTCCCACCTCGGCCACGTCTTCGACGACGGGCCCGCACCCACCGGTCTGCGCTACTGCATGAACTCGGCGGCGCTCCGGTTCATCCCAGTCGAGGACCTCGAGAACGAGGGGTACGGAGAGTTCCTGCCGCTGTTCGAGGGAAGCACCGACAGCCACGAATAAGGCCCTCGCCCGCCCGAATTGCGCCACAAAGTAGGGGTACAGTGGCGGCGTGGGGGTAGAGACATGACCTCGGATCAGCAACATCGCAAGCTCCGTCTCGCGTTGGTGTTCGGCGGCCGGTCGGGGGAGCACGACGTCAGCATCGTCTCGGCGCGATCGGTTCACCGTGCTCTCGACTCCACCCGTTACGACGTCGTCCCCATGGCCATCGACCGCCGGGGTCTGTGGGCGGACCCCGAGACCGCCCGCAGGGTCCTCGCCAAGTCGGCCGACCGCGCCGACGGCGTGGTGTCCTTCGCAGGCTCCTCCCGCATTGATCAACGGCTTGTCAACGAGAACTTCGACGTCGCCTTTCCTGTGCTCCACGGGCCATACGGCGAGGACGGGACGATCCAGGGTCTGTTCGAGATGCTCGATATCCCGTTCGTCGGCTGCGATACCGCGGCCTCGGCGCTCTGCATGGACAAGATCTTCACCAAACGGACCCTGGCCCAGGCAGGTCTGCCGACCCCGCAGTGGGTGGAGATCGACAGGCGTTCGTGGCGCGAGGAGCGGGAGGACATCGAGCGCCGGTGTCTGGAACTCGGGCTGCCGCTGTTCGCCAAACCGGCGCGGCTCGGCTCCTCGGTCGGCATCAGCAAGGTCAAGGCGCCGAATGAGCTGGCGGGGGCGGTTGAGGGCGCCCTCTCGCACGGGCGCCGCGCCCTGGTCGAAAAGGGCATCGACGCCCGCGAAATCGAGGTGGCGGTGCTCGGCGACGGCCATCCCCGCGCCTCGCTGCCGGGCGAGGTGGTGCCGGGCCACGAGTTCTACGATTACGAGGACAAGTACCTCGACTCCACCTGCAAGATCCTGGCACCGGCGCCCCTCGACGAAAACCTCACCCGGCGGGTTCAGGACCTGGGAGTCGAAGTCTTCCGGATGCTCGGATGCGGCGGGATGGCACGGGTCGATCTCTTCCTGGAGCGCGGGAGCGGCGGCCTGTGGGTCAACGAGGTCAACACGATTCCCGGCTTCACCTCGATCTCGTTGTTCCCACGGCTGTGGGGCCTTTCCGGGCTCGACTACCCGTCGCTGCTCGACGAACTGGTGCGCCTTGCGCGGGAGCGATGATCGAAGCGCCGTTCCGGTGGACGGCTCGCATGCGCTACCATGCATCGTGGAATCAGCCGGATGATGACTTCGATCGAGCTTGACCTCAGCCGGGACAAGGGCTATCGTGCCCGCTTGTGAAATATTTCTCTTGAAGGAACGCACGACCGGATAAGGAGATGAGCGATGAAAAAGATCACCCGCGAAGACGCCCTCGCCTACCACACTGGAAAACGCCACGGCAAGACCGAAGTTGTGGCGACCAAGCCCTGCCTGACCCAGCGCGATCTGTCGCTGGCCTACACGCCCGGTGTTGCCGAACCCTGTCTCGAGATCGCGCGCGACCCCGAACTGGTCTACGAGTACACCAACAAGGGCAACCTGGTGGCGGTGGTCTCCAACGGCACCGCGGTGCTCGGGCTGGGCGACATCGGCCCGATGGCCGGCAAGCCGGTGATGGAGGGCAAGGGCGTCCTCTTCAAGCGCTTCGCGGACATCGACGTCTTCGACATCGAGGTCGACAGCAAGGATCCCAAGGAGATCATCCGCTTCTGCGAGCTGCTCGTCGCCGACCCTCGGCGGCATCAACCTCGAGGACATCGGCGCGCCGGAGTGCTTCGAGATCGAGGAGACGCTCAAGAAGAGCTGCAACATCCCGGTGTTTCACGACGACCAGCACGGCACCGCCATCATCTCGGGCGCCGCCCTGCTCAACGCCCTCGAGATCGCGGAGCAAGAAGATCGATGAGGTCAAGGTCGTCTTCTCGGGCGCCGGCGCCGCCGGGATCGCCTGTGCGAACTTCTATGTTTCGCTCGGCGTGAAGCCGGAAAATCTCCTCATGGTCGACTCCAAAGGGGTCATCTACAAGGGCCGCACCAAGGGCATGAACCCCTACAAGGAGCGCTTCGCCGTCGAAACCGAGGCCCGCACGCTGGCCGACGCCATGCAGGGCGCCGATGTCTTCGCCGGGGTTTCGGTCAAGGGCATGGTGACGCAAGAAATGGTCGCGACGATGGCGGAGAACCCGATCATCTTCGCGATGGCCAACCCGGATCCCGAGATCCTCCCCGAAGACGCCTTTGCCGTCCGCTCCGACGTCATCATGGCGACCGGCCGGTCGGACTACCCGAACCAGGTCAACAACGTGCTCGGCTTCCCCTTCATCTTTCGCGGCGCCCTCGACGTGGCGGCCTCCGGAATCAACGAGGAGATGAAGCTCGCCGCCGCCAAGGCCCTCGCCAACCTCGCCAAGGAAGACGTGCCCGACTCGGTCGTCCGTGCCTACGGCGGCAAACCGATCCGTTTCGGCCGCGAGTACCTGATTCCCAAGCCCTTCGACTACCGGGTGCTGCTGTGGGAAGCGCCGGCGGTGGCCGAGGCCGCCATCCGCACGGGGGTCGCCCGCAAGCCCTACGCCTCGAAGGAGGACTACGTCCGCGAGCTCGAAAACCGCCTGTCGCGCACCCGTCAGGTCATGCACGGGGTCTTCGACCAGGCCAAGCTCGACCCGCGGCGGATCGTCTTTCCCGAGGGCGAGGCGGTCAAGATCGTGCGCGCCGCCAAGATCCTCGCCGAGGAGGGCATCTGCCGACCGGTTCTGCTCGGCTCGGAGGCGAAGATCAGGAAGATGCTGGCCGAGCACGAGGTGCCCGAGGGCACTGTCGAGGTGGTCGACCCCTCAAGCGACCCGAAACGCGAATCCTACGCCGAGGCCCTCACCCGGCTGCGGTGGCGCCACGGCGTCACCCCCGAGCACGCGCAGAAGCTGACCCGCGACCCGGTCTACTTCGGCAACATGATGGTGTACCAGCGGGATGCCGACGGGCTCATCGCGGGCCTCACCATGTCGTACCCGGAGAGCATCCGACCCGCGCTCCAGATCCACCAGACGAGGGAGGGCATCAAACGCGCCGCTGGCGTCTACCTGCTGCTCTTCGAGGACCGCATGCTGTTCATCGCCGACACCACCGTCAACGAGGACCCGACCGCCGACGGTCTGGCGGAGATCGCCTTTCTCGCCGACCAGGTCGCCGAGATCTACTTCCAGACCAAGGGCCGGGTCGCCATGCTCTCGTACTCGAACTTCGGTTCCAACGTCGACCCGCAGTCGCAGAAGGTCCGCGACGCGGTCGCCATCGCCGAGAAACGCTGGCCCGATCTGGTGATCGAGGGCGAGATGCAGGCCGACACCGCGGTCGAACCGAGCATCGCGAAAGAGGCGTTCCCGATGTCACGGATCCAGGGCGACGCCAACATCCTGGTGTGCCCGGATCTCCAGTCGGCCAACATCGCCTACAAGCTCTTGTGGCGGCTCGGCAAGGTCGAAGCCATCGGACCGATCCTGACCGGCATCAACGCACCAGTGCACGTGCTGCAGCGCGGGGTCGACGTCAACGACATCGTCAACATGGCGGCGCTGTGCGTGCTCAAGGCGCAGCGCTGGCGGTAACGGTTTGCAGTACGTCGAGCGAGCGAATCGAGAAAGCGCTGCCACGCGCCGCGGATCGCGCCTCGCAGTAGAAGACTCGTGAATAATGCGGGCTAAGATGCTGATCGCCACAGGGAATGGAGCCGGGGCCGCCTGTTGTTAACCTAGATCAGTTCGATCGGATAACAACGGACCCGCCGCGGGTTCAAGAGATCCTGGAGGCGAAGATGCAGGATACTCTCAACGCGGTCCTTGCCAGCAAGGGCTCCTCAGTCTATTCCGTGGCCCCCGAGATCACGGTCCTGGACGCCGTGCGCAAGATGAACCAGAGGCGCGTGGGCGCGCTTCTGGTCTGCGAATCGAATGAGCTGGTCGGCATTTTCACCGAACGCGACGTCATGATGCGCGTCGTCGATGGCGGCCTCGACCCCACGTCGACCAGGGTCGTCGACGTCATGACCACGGAGGTGGTGACGGTGAGATCGAGCACCGGAGTCCAGGACGCCATGGCCGTGATCTCGGAACGTCGTTTCCGGCACCTCCCGGTGGTCGACGACGGCAAGCTGCTCGGGGTCGTGTCCTCGGGCGACCTCACGCGCTGGGTGAGCCGCAACCAGGAAGGCCACATTCAGCACCTGGTGAACTACATCACCGGGAAGTACCCAGGCTGATTTCGGATTGCGGATTTCGGATTTCGGATTTGCCGCCCACCCTCCCCCGAATCACGGAAGTCTG
The DNA here is from genome assembly GCA_963823345.1 of Candidatus Sulfomarinibacteraceae bacterium. Classification (GTDB taxonomy): domain Bacteria; phylum Acidobacteriota; class Thermoanaerobaculia; order Thermoanaerobaculales; family Sulfomarinibacteraceae; genus Sulfomarinibacter. The sequence continues at coordinate 100,278 of CAWGLE010000021.1, read as the reverse complement.
AAGCCCATTCTCTCGGCTGAGCGACGGGGAAGGGAAAATCCGAAATCCGAAATCCGAAATCCCCAAATGGTGTCCTCCCTTCACCGGTCTTGAGCGGCGGTGTACACTTGTAGGCACCAATGAACAGCGGTGAGGAGGTACCATGAAGGGTGCAGTGAAATCGCTCGTTTTCATCATCGCGATCGGCATGTTCGCTGCCGGGCTGCCGGCGACGGCGGAAGAGGCGACCGGAGGTCTCAGATACACCACCACGGTGACCAAGTTCGAAAATCAGGCAGGGTGGCACGGCCAGTGGGATATCGGCGACGCCTGGGGCACCGTGCTCACGGACATGCTCAACCAGACCGGCAAGTTCATCGTCCTCGGTGAGAGCGACATGCGGGCCGCCGCCCTCGACGAGCAGGACTTTGCCGCGTCGGGCCGCACGGCCGGCGGCGCCAAGGCGCCCGTCACCGGCCAGATGACGCCGGCCCAGATCCTCATCAAGGGCGCGATCACCCACGTTCAGGGTGACACCGGCGGCGCCGACGGCGGAGTCCGCATCAAGGGCTTCAAGATCGGCGGCGGGGGCGGCAAGGGCGAGGTCAACGCGACCATCTACATGGTCGATTCGACGACCGGGATGGTGCTGGCCTCGAAGAGCGTGGTCGGGACCCACAAACGCAAGGCGCTCGGCGTCGGTTACGACGCCGGCGGTTGGGGGGCGGCCTTCGGCGGCCACACGAACGACAACGTCGGACTCGCAGTGCAGGATGCGTGCGCCCTCGCGGTCGAGTTCATGGTCGCGCAGCTCCCCAACATCCAGTGGAGCGGGTCGGTGGTGATGGTCAAGGACGGCAAGGTCTACATGAACCGCGGCAGTCGCGAGGGTGTCGCCGTAGGAAACACGTTCTCCGTCGGCGAGGTCGAAATCCTCCGCGATCCCGACACCGGCGAGGTACTGGACGAGAGCATGACCGAGATCGCCCGACTCCAGGTCGACCAGGTCAAGGAAAAGCTCTCCATCTGCAGCGTCACCTCGGGCGATGCGGGCAGGGTGGCCAAAGGGATGGCAATTCACAGATAGCACCGCGCAGCGACGCCGGCATTTCGACCGGCGTCATCGGCATTCCGGCCACGGCGCATCCGGCGCCGTGGCCTTTTTTGTCGCGGGGCGTGTATAATTCGCCGGTAGTCAGGTGTTCAAGATGAGGGCGTTGCATTATTTCCACCGGAGAGCGATCGTAGCGGCGGCCCTGACGGCGTGGATCTCCATCACCCCTTTGGCGGCGGCCCAGGATGCCGACTACGCCGCAGTCCCCAGCCCGTTCCAGGAGGATTTCGACTACCGGATCGGCGGCGACCTCCGGCCCCGGGTGGCGGTGGACGGCGTGCGCTGGATCCGCTTTTCCATCCGACCGAGAAGCGATCGCGAGTACGAATCCACGAAACCGGTGCCGGTGACCGTCGAGGTCGACGTCCTCAACAACGGGGACAGCGCCGACGTGCTGCTGATCGTCCTCTTTGAAGACGAAAACGGGACCGCGCTTGACCGGCTCGAGCTCGGCACGATCGGGGCGGGCCGGGGCCGGCTCAAAGAAGAAGTCCAGAAGCACAAGGTTCCCGCGTCCGTGATCGAGGCCACCCGCAAGGTCTACCTGTTTTTCGAGGTCTCGAGGTAGGCTCCTACCAGCTGGTCTGGCGTCTGAGCAGCGCCAGAAACTCCTCGCGAACCAGCCGATCCGCGAAACACCCCCTGAGGGCCGAGGTGGTGGTCAGAGCACCCGCCTTTTTGACCCCGCGCATCTCGACGCACAAGTGTCGGGCCTCGATCACCACCATGACGCCCTGAGGCCGCAGCCTCGACCACAGGAACTCCGCCACCTGTTCGGTCAGGCGCTCCTGCATCTGCGGCCTCTTGGCGTAGAACTCGAGGATGCGCGGCAGCTTCGAGAGACCGACCACCTCCGACTCCGGGATGTAGGCGATGTGGGCGTGACCGTAGAACGGGACGAAGTGGTGGGCGCACATGGAATAGAAGGGAATCTCCCTCTCGATCACCATGTGGTGGTAGCCCTCGTCGTTGGGAAAGGTCGTCACCGATGGCTCGGCGCCCTCGCGCAGGCCGTGGAACATCTCCAGGTACATCTTGGCGACGCGCTCGGGGGTCCGTTGGTAGTTGGGGTCGGAAAGATCGAGGTTGAGCTCGGACATGATGGCCGCCATGTGCTCCGCCACCGCGCCCACGATCCGTTCGTCGTCCCCGCCGGGTATCGAGTTGTCGCCGTGCGCCGACACCGGCTCGCCGTTCCGGTTGTCTTTGTCGATCGTGTTTCCGTCCGTCATGGGTGCGTCTCCCCTGCACGAGGCAATCGCTGCAAATCCTATCGTATTCCAGGTCGGCCTCGGCGTCGTCGCGTGTCGCAGGTCTGCTACCATCCGCGGCATGGCCGGGAGAACATCGAAGAAGATCCTCATTACAGGTGCGCACGGCCAGTTGGGGCGGAGCCTGACGGCAGCGTGCGCCGTCCGAAGAGTCGCGTATGAGGGGCGCGATATCGACACCCTCGACATCTGCGACGCCCGCGCCGTCAGACGGTGGATCGTCGACGCCCGCCCATCGGTGGTGGTCAACACCGCGGCGTACACCGCCGTCGACGCCTGTGAAGACGACGAAGAGCGGGCCACCGCGGTCAACGGAACGGCAGTGGGCCACCTCGCTGCGGCCTGCAACGAGGTGGGGGCCCTCCTGATTCAGATCTCCACCGACTACGTCTTCCCCGGCGACGCGGAACTCCCCTACGTCGAGGAAGCCGAGGTGGCGCCCGCCAGCGCTTACGGCCGCTCCAAGCTGCGCGGAGAGGAGTTGGCCCGTGCCGCCGACCGCCACCTGGTGGTGCGGACGGCCTGGCTCTACGGCCGCGGCGGCCGCAACTTCGTCGAGGCCATCCGGGGTCAGATCGACGCCGGCGCGCCCAGTCTCACGGTGGTGGCGGACCAGCGCGGTTGCCCCACCTTCTGCGACGACCTTTCACAGGCGGTTCTCGACCTCGCCGCCGCCGGCTCGACCGGCACCATCCACGCGGTCAACTCCGGGAACACGACGTGGCACGGGTTCGCGCTGGAGATCGCTCGTCGTCTGGGGTCGGCCGTGACAGTCGTACCGGTCACCACCGGCGAGGTCCCGAGACCGGCGCCCAGACCCGCGTATTCGGTCCTCGACACGACGCGCCTCGAAGCGGCTCTCGGCCGGCCGATGCCGCCCTGGCAGGACGGTCTCCGCCGTTATCTGGAGCAGTCATGAGAATCCTGATCACCGGAGTGACCGGGTTCGTGGGGCGCCACCTCGTGAACCACCTGCAGAATACGGTGCCTCGAGCGGAGGTCTGGGGTCTGGTGTGGGACGAGGACCCGGCCCAGATACCGGCCGCGGTCCACCAGGTGACCGGCGACCTCACCCTCCCCTCGTCGCTCGCCCGGAACCTCGATCAGGTGCGGCCCGATGTGGTCCTCCACCTCGCCGGCGCGACCTCGGTCGCCTCCTCCTGGCAACAACCCGATCGCTCGTTCCAGGTCAACGCCATCGGCACTCTCAATCTGCTCGAGGCCCTGCGGTCCCTCGGCCTCGACCCGACGGTGGTGGTGGCGACCTCAGCCGAGATCTACGGTGCCGTTGCCGCCGAAGACCAACCGATCCGTGAGGACTCGCCCCTCAAACCGATCTCGCCCTACGCCACCAGCAAGGCGGCGCAGGACCTCATCGCGGCGCAGTACCACCGCGGGTTCAACCTGCGCACCATCCGCCTGCGCCTCTTCCCGCACACCGGCCCCGGCCGCCCACCACAGTTCGCCGCTTCCGGTTTTGCCCGGCAGATCGCGCGCATCGAACGCGGCCTCGACCCACCGGTCATGGCCGTGGGCAACCTCGACCCCATCCGCGATTTTTCCGACGTTCGCGACATCGCCCGCGCCTACTGGTTGGCGGCCGACCGCGGGCGGCCCGGCGACGCCTACAACGTCGGCAGCGGACGCGGAGTCAGCATCCGCGAGGTCCTCGATCTGCTCATCGCACGTTCCGACGTCCGGATCGAGACCCGGGTGGACCCGGATCGGCTGCGTCCTGCGGATATCGCCCGTCTGGTAGCGGACAACTCGCATTTTGCAGCGGACACCGGATGGCAACCCGAGATCCCTCTCGAGCAGACGCTTGCCGACCTCCTCGACTGGTGGCGGACCGTCGTCGAGCGCTGAATGGCCGCGAACTCGACCCACCCGCGAAGCCGTGGCATAGTCAATCAAGGGGGAGCGTGATGAACATGGACCGGCGCAACCGCAGGGCACAGTGGGTGTACGACACCCGATCGATCCTCGGTCGTTTTCACCTGTGGTTGGAGGACGTCGAGGTCAATTATGTCGATGCCAGGAAAGCCAGAGATCTCTCGTTCGCCGGCGGGTCGCTGGAACGTGCCTTCGTCGTCGCCGCCGCTGTCACCGCGCTCGGCACCCGCCTGTTCGGCCGCTGGGGTGAAGGCGCCGGGCTCGACAAGGCCGGCATCAACCGGGTCAAAAAGGACGCCGACGCGGTTTCGGCCTATGCCCTGTCCGAAGCCCTCTGGTACCTCACGCGGAGCCTGCCCGAAAACCACGCCGTGATGATCTCCCTCGGCGAGGGTCTGATGCCGAAGGCCGGAGAAACGCCGGAGATGGGCTCCAACCCGCTGCTCGGTTTCGGCCGGGTCTACGCGCGGCCCCAGGTCGCGCGGTTTCTCGACCGCCGCGTCCACCGGCTGGTCAACGACCCCGCCTACGAGTGGCCCCAGTTCTGGGCCGATCTGCAGACTGCCGGCATCACCATCTGGGGCGCCGCGGTCGACACCCTGGAAAACACCTCGAGATTCGCCAAAGGCAGCCCGACCGGACCGATGACCGTGCTCCACCTTTTCGACCAACCGCTCAAGGTGGCCCGCCCCTACGAGGGCTACATGGGCAACCTGATCCTGCCGAAACGGGTGATCGAACAGGCCGCCGAACACTCGGTGCTGATCGATTACCGCACCCCCCGCGTCAAGGTCATGGATGCGATCCGCGAGGCCTATCCCGGGATCACCCCGGAGCGGGTCCACGTCTGGACGCTCGGCGGAAAGAGCCGCGTCCACCGTCTCAGCGCCCTGTGGGCGGAGTGGCGGGAGATCGGCGCCCATCTCGTCGAAGAGGGCTGGATCATGCCCGGAACCGGCATCCCCGCGTTCACCGAATCGGGAACCTACGCACCGGTGTTCCGGGTCGGTCCGTGGGAGGACGAACACGGCGACACCAACCTCTTCATCTGCGACGGCTACGCCGCCTCCGCCGAGGCGATGCAGGCGGCCAGTCTCGACCCGATCCTCGACCTGTCGACGTCCATGACCCTGTTCTCGTCCCGGTTCAAGGCGTCGGCCGATCGCGAACGGGTGGTGATCGCCCTCGACCCCGACGCCGACGACTTCGCGGCCCGGCTCGCCGCCACCCTCGGAACCGAGCTCGCGGCCGATCTGGTCGAAGACTACCGGGAGAGTCTCCGCTCGGCGCGCGCGGCGCTGATGCCGGTGGACCGGGCGACCCTCACCGCCGACGATTTCTTTCCACTCAAGGAGTGGAAGGTCCTCGCTCTGGCCAGCTACATGCTTCCCGATCCCTACACCGGCTGCGCCGGCGTGGAGCAGGTGGCGGAGGACAGCTACCGGGTGACCACCCGCGCCGCAACTCGCAAAGGCATGATGGACGTCACCCTCGAGCTGCGGCTGATGGAGCCGATGGAGGAGATGCGGATGGTGTTCTCGCCGCTCCTCGATCGCTTCTACGGCGGCCAGGACTACCGGGAACGCGCGGTCAAGATCTCCGATTCCGGCCGCATCCGCAACGAGCTCCAGACCCTGTGCTCGGAGGCCATCTCCTACCTGCCGAACGACCACATGATGATCGACTTCGACAAGGTCGACGAATCGGTCCTGGCCCCCGACAAGAAGGAGCTGATCCGTAAGGTTCTCGAGTGGTACAAGGTCGAACACCCCCTGTGGTTCGAGTGGCTGGAGATGGGCTGAGGAGTTCTCAGTTTTGAGTTTTGAGTTTTGAGTTTCCGCCCGCCCTCCCACCGATAGGAAACGCCCGGGTGCTCAGGGTGGGTAGAACCCGTTCAGTGGAGGTGCCATCCCGCATATGTTGTCCTCAACATCATGCCGGTGTGCCTGGCATCCTCTCGGGAAGCGCGCTGGGAAAGTCACGGCACGTCAGAAGCACCTTGAACCTGCAGCTTCTCCAACTTCGCCCTCATCTCCGCCGACATCCGCATCGGCCGACCGGTGGTGTTGTCGACCGAGGCCAGAACCGTCGCCGCTTCTGCGGCGACCTTTCCGTTGGCCTCGACGACGTACTCGAAGGTGAAGGAGGCGCCGCGGATCTCGCCCACCCGCAGCCACACCCGGACCTCATCGTAGAGGGCCAGCGGCCGTTTGAATTCGATCTCCACCCGCTTGACGAAGAACGAGATGTCCATCGCCTCGCGGCCGCCGAAGCGCTCCTCCCAGACCGCCGTCCGGGCGACCTCGAGGTAGGTGGCGAAGGTCGCGTTGTTGACGTGGGCGAAGGCGTCGAGGTCGCGCCACCGCACCTGGATCGGACAGGAAAATGGGTAACCGTCCATCGCTGAAGAGTAGCAGGGGAAGTTTTGAGTTTTGAGTTTTGAGTTTTGAATTCCCGCCCGCCTCCCGCCGAAAAGTCTGCCCGAGTTCTCAGAAATGCGCAACCACACACCACCCACCCGAATGGGCCTGGTGGCTTCTACCCTTGTGGGGCAGCCGTCCCGGCTGCCGGTCGGGCGGGACTGCGTGCGGCGGAGGTGCCCGAAACGTTCAACGTTCAAACGTTTCAACGTTCAAACGTTTCGATGTTGCCTTCAACATCATCCTGGCGTGCCCGGCATCCTCTCGGGAAGAGCGTGCGGAAAGTCAGCCGGCCCCGGAGGCAGTAGAATCTCCCAATGACGACCTTCGACCTCCCGCCCGGCGAGATCCACCTGTGGTGGGCGTCGCTCGACGTGAGCGACGAGGAGGTGAGGTTGCTGCGCCGTCTTCTCGAATCGCGAGAGCTCGAACGGGCCGACCGGTTTCGAGTGCCTCACGTTGGGCGCCGGTTCATCGCCGCCCGCGCGGCGCTCCGCACCCTGCTCGGACTGGCGACCGCGACCGACCCGGCTCGCGTCAAGTTCTCCTACGGCGAGCGCGGCAAACCCTCCGTGAGCGGCGCACCTCATTTCAACGCCAGCGACTCCGGGGACACCGTCGTGGTGGCCATGGCGTCGGAAGAGGTCGGAGTCGATGTCGAGGGTCTCCGAACCCTGCCGAACCCCGATCGGCTCGCTCGACGGATCTGCACCGATCGCGAGCTCGAGCAGCTGGCGGCGATCCCGGACCACGACTTCGGCACCAGCCTGCTGCGGCTGTGGACGTTCAAAGAGGCCGCACTCAAGGCGGTCGGCCTCGGTCTCCCCGGCGGTCTGCGCAACGTGGAGTTCGACATCCGGCCGGGCGGGCCGCCGCGGCTGTTGCGGCTCTGCGACGAAGGCGGCAGTTGGAGCGTGATGCCGGGCGAGGTCGACCACGACCTCCTGTGTTCGGTGGTGGTCCGCGGCACCGGCTGGCGTCTCAAGGTTCGGGAGCTCGAGCTTCAGTCCGCATAACCCAGGGCTTCGAGCTGACGCCGGGTCTCTTCGTCCGGCAGCGAATCGTCGATGGCCGGCTGTCTCGTCTGCCAGGCGATCGTCCACGCGTGCAGGCGTGATCTCAGCCAGTCGACCTCGAGATCGGCGGCGCCCGCGAGATTGATCCTCTCGCCGGGGTCCTCGACCAGATTGAAGACGTACTCGGCATCGTGACTGCGTCCTCTTCCCATGCCCATCCCCCAGCCGAATCGTGGTCGCGGGGCGACGATGAGCTTCCATCGCTCGGATCGCGCCATCGCCGCCCGCCTGAGACCGGGCGCGGTCGCGAAATGAAGGGCGGGGGTCGTCGAGCGGCCTCCCCCGCCATCGATCAACCTCCACAGCGCCTCGCCGCCCTCCGGCTCCGCCGACCGCCGGGGTCCGATAAGGGCGCGCAGGGTGGCGGTGAGATCGAGAGTGTCAGTGGCCGCCCCGATCCGCACCGGTGGGATGCGCCCCGGCCACCACATGACCAGCGGCACATGCAGCAGTTCGTCGTACAGGGTGTAGCCGTGGAGCACGCTGCCGTGGTCGAAGAGTTCCTCACCGTGGTCCGACGTCATCACGAAAAGGAACCGGTCTTCGAAGCGTCGCTGCAACTCATCCATGAGGCCGCACAGGGCGGCATCGTTGTACGCCACACCGGCCGTGTACCACTCGCGAATCCGCTGCTCATCGTGCGGAGTCGTTGTCATCCCGAGATCGCGGATGGCTGCGAGAGTGTGCGTGCCACCACCGATGGAGGATCCCACCGAGGTCAGGGCCCGGGAAGGAAAAGGCTCCGGCGGTGTGTAGGGGTTGTGGGGGTTGAGGGTATGGAGATAAAGCAACACGCGGTCGTCCGCGTTCACGCCGTCAAGCCACTTCAAGGCGGCCCGATGGACCCTTTCGGCACTGTCGTTGACCGTGACCTCGGCGCCGTCCTCAAACTCGAAATCCAGCGGCAGCAGGGCGAAATGTCCAAATCCCCTTGTCAGACCCATGCCCGGCGACACGTGGAAGTTCGCCGAAAACGACGCTGTGGAGAAACCGGCTTCGGCGAAATCCTCCGCCAGGGTCGGCGGGCCTCCCGCTGCGAGCCGGCGGCCTTTCAGGAATCCGTATCCGGTGAACAGCGATTTGGTCGCCGGTCCGGTGTTGGGTGCGACGCTGAAATGGTTGGCGAAGACCGCTCCCTCCGACGCGAGGCGGTCCATGCACGGCGTCGCGCCCGACGCAGACCCCAGGTGGCCCACGGCATCGGCGCGCAGAGCATCGAGGACATACACCACCACCACCCGGGGTGGGTCAGGGACCTGTGGGAGTGCGGCGTTCTGCCTCGGTTGACGGCATCGCAGCCGCAGGCCCCGCCATCTCCCGGCGGGGCCATCACCCTCCGCGATAAGACGGATCCGCACCAGACCGGCGGTCTCGCGCAGGGGAACTCGCAGGAAGACCGGTTCGCCGGAGGGGTCGCTCGACGCCCGGACGTCGAAGACGCTTTCGAGGACTCCGTCCCCCCGATCGAGGATCAGCGAAAAACGTTGTTCCGGCGTCGCTCCCGGCGGCGGCACGAACTCGCCTTCGAGGTCTGTCCCCGGTTCCACCCACCGCACGAAGTCGACTGCGGACCAGGGTTCCTGCACGACATCGCCGCCGACCAGATCGACTTCCCCCGGCGGTTCCGCCTCTGACACCACGGCGCCGGAAATGCTGACCCCGGCCCGGCCGGCGAACTCGAGGTCGACCAGGTGGCGGCCCGTCGCCAGATCCGCCGGCAGCAGAACTTCGATCTTCGACCCTGAGGTCCGGACCTCCAGTCGCCGTGAACCGATCGCGGCGTCGACGGCCAGCCCCGCAGCGTCGCCCATCGTCGTGAGCGTCAATGCCCGGGGACGGGGACGCAGCGTGACCACTTCCAGCCGGGCGCCGCCATCAGCCGGTGCGATGGTCGGACCTTCTGGGCCGTTTTTGAACAACCAGCCGCTGACGAAGCGGTTTCCGGGCCCGGTGTTGGGCAACTTCAGCGTGCGACCCTCGGTCAGCACCGTCGGCGGTTGGAGGGCATCGAGCAACGGCGACTCCACGACCTCCGTCCGCACGCAACCGAGCACGGCGACCACGAGTCCGGTGGCCAGTGTCGCGGGGCGATTGACGAACCTCCCCAAACGGCCTCTGACGACCCGACGGATCGGGTATGACGTTGGACGCGCAGCACCGGCCCGGACGAGGCCACAGGGGTTCTTTTTCATACGCGTCACCCAATATAGTGCGTCACACGGCGTTGTTGATCCACCGTGTTGAAAACACCCGTATCGCCGATTCCACGGCCTTCTGCTAGGATGATTCGATGGAACTCGCAGCTTTCACCCGCGATCGCTCGACCAGCAGCCAAGGGCCCGTCTATTACGGCACTTCCGGCGAGCGTCGGCGGCCACCCGTCTGAACTGAAAGACACGGGGCCCGCCGGCGACGGTGGGTCCTGCCCGCCTCCGTCCGCACCCCACCAAGGAGCAGAAGATGCGGACTGACACCCCAGGCCAACCACCCCGCGAGCTGTTGGACCAGCACCGGCGCGATATCGAGGCGCTGGATCGGCGGATCCTCCACCTGGTGTGCGAACGGCTGGAGCTGGCCCGTCAGATCGGCGAGCTCAAACGGGCCGCCGGAATTCCCCTGCGCAACTTCAAGGTCGAGGCCGAGGTCTACCAGCGCTTTGCCGACGCCAGCAGCCTGCTCGGTCTCGACGAGGTCCTGGGGCGAGATCTCGCCACCTTTCTCATCCGCAAAGCGGTCGAGGAGCAGGCCGCCCATCTCGACACCGTGTACCAGGGCGACGCCTTGCGCACGCTGGTGGTGGGCGGCAAGGGCGGGATGGGCCGCTGGATCGGCCGTTTCCTGCAGGGTCAGGGCCACCGGGTCATGATCCAGGACCCCGCTCCCGGCAACGGCGAGTTCGAACAGGTGGCCCTCGCCGAGGGTGTCGCCGAAGCCGACCTCATCGTCCTCGCCGTGCCGATGAGCGCGTGCGCCGAGGTCCTCGAGGAGCTGGCCCGGCTGAACGTGACCGCAGTGGTGGCCGAGATGTGCAGCCTCAAGGGCCACCTGCGGAAGCTGGCGGACCGCCTGCGCGGCGACGGCCTGCGGCTGGTCTCCTTCCACCCCCTCTTCGGCCCCGATGTGCGGATGCTCTCGGGCCGCACCATCGTCTTCTGCGACGAGGCGCGACCCGAGGACCTCGCGGTCGTGCGCGGGCTGTTCGCCGAGACCTCCGCCCGGCTGGTGGAGATGTCGATCGAGGAGCACGACCGGCGGATGGGGCTCGTCCTCGGTCTCACCCACCTCTCGAATCTGGTGTTCGCGCGTGCGCTGTCGCACTCCAACCTCACCGCTGCGGATCTCGACGAGGTCGCCGGCGTCACCTTCACCAAGCAGCTCGGGACCACCCGCGAGGTCACCGGTGAGAACCCGGGTCTGTATTTCGAGATCCAGGTCCTCAACGAGGCCACCCCCCAGACCGGGCGCTGGCTGCGGCAGGCCCTCGACGAGTGGTTGGGAGCGGTCGAGGCCGGGGACGCGGCGGCCTTCCAGCGGCTGATGGCCGACTGCCACGGCTTCCTCGGCGCGGCCGGCGACGGGCCGCCGGCATGAGGGCTCTCGACGGGGTGCTGGCGGCGCTGGCGGAGCACGGCCAACCGACCTCGAGCTGGCTGGTTGGCGAGCCCTGCGTGCCGCCTCCAGAGGTCCTGCGCGACGCTCTCGCCCGTGCCTCCCGCGCCGAGACGTTCGGCTATGCGCCGAAGGCGGGCAACCCCCGTCTGCGCGAGATCCTCGCCGCACACCACGCGGGAACCCGCTCGGCCACCCCCGAACAGATCGTCGTCACCGGCGGCGCAAAAGGCGGGCTGCTCGCTCTGTTCGCCGCCCTCCTCGAGCCCGGCGACGAGCTGATCCACCCCCTCCCCTCCTACCCGGCCTACCCGGCGATGGCCGCACGGCTCGGCGTCCGCCCTGTGCCGGTTGCCGAGGGCAACGGTACCTTCGACGGGTGGCCGCAGGCGGTCGCCGACGCACATCGGACCGAAGACCCGGGCAGTGGTCCTCTCCTCGCCTGCGAACCCCACCGGGGCCACCCTCACTGAAGGCCAGGCCCGGGCCCTGGTGGACCTCTGCCGCGATCGCGGCATCCGCCTGATCTGCGATGAGGCCTACACCGAGTTTCAAGGGTCCCCGGACACCCGGGTCCTGCCCGAAAATTTCGACCCTGACCGGAGGACGGTGGTGCAGGTGCGCAGCGCCTCGAAGAGCTGGGCCCTGTGCGGGTGGCGGCTGGGATGGGTGGTGGCCGACCCCGACCTGGCGGCTCGAGTGGCTGCGCATCACGCGGGCCTCTTCAATCCTGCATCGGGGCCGATGCAGGAGGCTCTTACCGCGCTGCCGCAGGTGCCGGACGACTACCTCGACCGCGCGAGGGCGATCGTCGGCGAGCGCATCGAGGCTCTCGCCTCGGCACTCGAAGACACCGGCCTGACCGTCCGCCGTCCGTCGGCGGGCTTCTACCTGTGGCTCGATGTCAGCGACCGGATCGGCGCCTCCGGAACAGCGTCCTTCTGCGTCGATCTGGCGCGGCGCTTCGGCGTCGGTCTGTGGCCCGGCGAGGACTTCGGCGGCACCGGCCACGTGCGTCTGGCGGTCACGGCGCCGCCGCCGGAGGAGTGGGACGGGGCCGTCGCCGGCCTCGCCGCGGCCATCACCTCCGCCGCTTCCCGGGATGGGGTATAGTCTGCTTTCGGGACACCAGTCCCGACACATCCGCAGGAGGGCGCGATGCAATCTCGATTTCCAACCCTGTGTGCGACGTCAATTCTGGCTCTCGGCCTCGCCGCCGCCGTGCCCGCGCAGGAGCAGCCGAAGGACCGGCTGACCTATGTCGAGAAGACGAAGTATCCGGTGATCGAGGAGATGGAGGCGCGCAACGATGCGCTGCGCGAGGCCGCCGAAACCAAGACCGAAGAGATCCTCAGCCGGGTCAAGGAGGCCGCGAAAGCACGCGATGATGCGAAGCTCGAACTGCGTCTGGATGTTTCGGGCATCGAGAAACCCGCCGGGCCCGCGACCTTCGAGACCATGGCCTGGCACTTTCCTCCGGCCCCGCAGTATCTCACCGGCACCTGCTGGAGCTTTTCGGCGACCTCCTTCATGGAGTCCGAGATCCACCGTCTCTCGGGTCAGGAGATCCGGCTGTCCGAGATGTGGACCGCCTACTGGGAGTACGTGAACAAGGCCCGCGGCTACATCGAGACCCGCGGCGAGTCGCTGTTCGCCGAGGGCTCGCAGAGCGCGGCCCTCCTGCGGGTCTACCGCGAACACGGGGTGGTTCCGCGATCAGACTACGACGGGGTGCTGGCCGAGGACGGGCGTTTTGACCACAGCCTGATGGAAAAGCGGATGAACGAGTTCCTCGACTGGTGCCGTGACACCGGTTTCTGGGACGAGGACTTCATCATCGACACCATCCGCCGCATCCTCGATCTCACCATGGGCCGCCCGCCGGAGACAGTGGTCTGGAACGGCGTGGAGTACGCACCGGCCGCGTTTCTCGCCGACGTCTGCGGCATCGACCCCGACGACTACGTGAGCCTGATGTCGACCCTGTCGGTGCCGTTCTGGAGCCGCGGTTCCTACGACGTTCCCGACAACTGGTGGCACGATGCGAGCTACGTCAACGTCCCCCTCGACACCTGGTACGACGTCATCCGTTCGACGGCGGCGGTGGGCCAGAGCCTGGTGATCGGCGGCGACGTCTCCGAACCGGGTCTGTGGGGGCTCGAGGACATCGCGGTGGTGCCGACCTTCGACATCCCCGGCGCCTCCATCGACCAGGACTCGCGAGAGTTCCGCTTCGTCAACCAGACCAGCACCGACGACCACGGCATCCACCTGGTCGGCATCACCCACATCGACGGTCACGACTGGTTCCTGATCAAGGACTCCAACCGCTCGTCACGGCTCGGCCAGTTCGAGGGCTACTACTTCTACCGCGACGACTACGTGAAGTTGAAGATGCTCACCATTACGGTTCACAAAGACCGGGTGGCCGATATTCTCGAGCGGGTGGACGGAGACGGGCGTTAGAGCGTTGGAACGTTCGGACGTTCGACCGTTCCGGCGTCCGGCTCATCCGAAATTCGGTGCCGTCTCTTGACGAAGCCTGAAGGTGGGCCAAGGCCCACCCTACTTGGGACCAACAATCCGAGCCGCCTGGTAAGGTGGGCCTTGGCCCACCATCAGTGTCGTCCACGTGTTGCCGGCGATGTCGGACGGCTCGTCAGTGGAACCGAGACCAAAGAACGAATGACCGACGCACCAATTTCCGGTTGAGGCAGATTTTACTCCGGGGCGTCGTCGGGATCGAGCCAGTTCGGGGTGGTCTTGGTGGCAAGAAACGTCCGTACGCCGCGGACGCAGTCGGGGTTTCGGCGCTGGCGAATATTGGCTTCGGCCGCCGCTGCGAGGGCTTCGCGCCAACCCAGCCCCACGGTGTCGTTGAGCAGGGCCTTGGTCGCCGCCAGCGCCGACGGCGAAGCCTTGGACACGACCGAGCGCGCGAGGGTGAGCGCGGTTTCCAGACCTGCGCCCTCGGCGGCGATCTCGTCCGCCAGACCGAGAGCCACCGCGCGCTCACCATCGATCATCTCGGGATCGAGAAGCAGGCGCCGCGCCACGTGGCCGGGGACGCGACGGGTGAGAAAGGTCAGCACCATGGCGGCCAGAAACCCGATCTTGACCTCGGTGTAGGCGAAGCGGGCGCCGGGCTCCGCCACCACGAGGTCGCACGCCGTCGCCAGACCGCACCCACCCGCCACCGCTGCACCGTGGACCGCCGCCACCGTCAGCTTGGGGTGGCCGAGCAGGGTTTCGTACAGAACCCGCAGCTGCTCGGTGTCGCGGCGGGCGCCGTCCTCGTCACCACCCGTCGCGAGGCGCTCGAGGGCTTCGAGATCGGCGCCGGCCGAAAAATGTCGGCCCGCACCGGTCAACACCACAGCACGCACCTCGTCATCAACTGCCGCCCGCTCGAGGGCAGCGGTCAGCGCCTCCACCAGCGGTGCCGACAACGGATTGGCCCGCTCCGGGTCATTCAGGGTGAGGACCATCACCGCACCGTCGTTGCGCTCGAGAACCAGGTCTGACATGGGTCTATCGTAGCAGTCGCCACAGACGTTCGAACGTCTGAACGTCAAACGTTCGAGCGTTGAACGGTCCTGAAATAGATTTCGAGGAGGCGCGGCACCACAGCCTCGGCCGAGAAACGCAGAGCCCGTTCGGGCCCGCGCTCCCGCAGCTCCCGCCGCAGCTCTTCGTTTTCGAGGACGCGCCGGATGCCGTCGGATATGGCGTCGCAGTCCTCCGGCTCGACGAGAACGGCCGCGTCGCCGGCGACCTCCGGCATCGACGACACGTTCGAGGTCACGACCGGCGCGGCGCACGCCATGGCCTCGGCCACCGGCAGCCCGAAGCCCTCGGCGAGCGACGGGAAGACGACCGCCCTGGCGCGGCGGTAGAGAGCCGCGAGATCGAGCCCGGCGACGTGCGCGAGCACACGGACGGAGCCCTTCCGCCCGAGCACGCGGAGCCGTTCCGGCAGCCCACCCTGCAGCCATCGCGCGGTCGCCACGACCACCAGAACGTGGCCTTCGCGCAGCTCCGCCGGCAGCAGCTTCCAGGCGTCCAGCAGACGATCGAGGTTCTTGCGCGGTTCGAGGCTGGCGACGGCCAGGCAGTACGGTCTGCGGACCCGAAGCCGTTCCAGCGCCGCCTCGTCGAGCTCTTCATTGCCGGCGGGAGAGAATCGGGGATCGAGGATCGGCGGCACCACCTCCATCGCGTCGCCGGAAAGCGACAACAGACGGACAGCCTCGGCGTGGGTCGCGTGGGAGACGCCGATCAGCACGGCCGCGCGCGCCAGCGCCTCGGCGAGAGACACCATCGTCCGGATCCGGTTGTCCAGCGTGTGAAAGTCGGAATGGCTGATGGCCGTCAGGTCGTGGAGGGTGAAGACGTGCCGCGGCGCGCCGGGCGGAGGCATCATGAACCCTGGAGCGTGGAAGACGTCGACCTTCGCGAGCTCGTCCCTGCTCACCTTCGCCGACTGAACCGAGGGGGGAAGGGCCCCGAGGGCCCGCTCGAAGGCATCACGGTGGTGGATACCGCGGTCGAGGTCGAAGATCACGATCTCGTGACCGGCAGCGTGGTTGGCGAGCCCGATGACGAGCTGCCGCGTATAGGAGGCGACCCCTCCGTATCCGTGCAGCGCTCTCCCGGCATCGACTCCAATCCGCACTTCAGCTCCCGTTTTTTCCCGAGCTCTCACGCCGCAGGCCCTCGAGATGCTGCAGCACCACTTCGCCGGTGGCCCGCGACAATCGTCCCTCCGCCATCGACTGGACCACGCTCGCCTCCGCCCGCTCGAGCCGGCGCACCCGCCGCCGCCGGCGCAGTAACGGGAGCGCGAATGCGGCGGCCGATCCCGCGGCGGCGACCAGCACCGAGACAACCACGACGACGCTCATGACCCACCGTCCTGCCGCAGCCACCCGTCCACCGCCTCGTCGCCGTATCGCCGGCGCAGCCTCCGCTCGACCAGCCGCAACTCCCACCGCGGCCGGTGCAGGACATAGAAACGGAGCTGAGAGGGCCGGTAGACGTCGTCCACGTGCGGGTGGCGGGTGAAGCCCCCGCAATGGCGCACCACGGCGGCCGGCTCCTGCGCGAGACGCCACCCGGCGTTTTCCAGCCGCACACACAGATCGACGTCTTCGAAATACATGAAGAATCTCCGGTCGAACCCTCCCACGGCCTGAAAGGCATCGGCCCGCACCAACACGCACGCCGCCGTGTACCACAGTCGCCCGACCAGACGGCTGACGGCGCGCAGTGCGGCACCGTGGACCCAGCGCCGGCCCTCGAACCGATTCCGCAGCTGCTGCAGAGCTTCACCCGCGACACCACGCTCCGGCGACCACACGAACTGCTGTCTGCCGTCCGGATAGAGAAGAGTCGGCGCCACCAGCGCCACACGGTCCTCCCGCTGCATCCGTTCGTGGAGCCGCTGCAGGGCTTCCGCCTCGAGCCACGCGTCGGCGTTGAGCAGCAGCAGCATGTCGCCCCGTGCCTCGTTCGCGGCGAGGTTGTTGGCGGCGCCGAAGCCCAGGTTGCGGTTCTGCTCGAGCACCCGCACCTCCGGAAAGGTGTCCCGAATCATGCTCACGGACCCATCGGACGACGCGTTGTCGACCAGCAGGACCTCGATGTCCGGCCCCTTCTGGCGGAGGCTTTCGAGGCACCGTTGCAGGTGCTCCCCACCGTTGTGGTTGACGACGATCGCCGAAATCACCGCGCCGCCGCCTTTTCGAGCTCCGCCACCAGCAGCCGCGAGCTCGTAACCCAGTCGAACCCGTCAACGACCCGCTGCGCCCCGGCTGCCACGTCGTTGCTCCAGGCGGTCGAGGCCAACGCAGCGCGGAACGCTTCTTCGATGGACCGCGCAGACAGGTCCCGACAGCGGAAGGGGTAGTCCGGCCAGGCCTGGTCGAGGGCCAGACCCGCACTCACGACCACCGGCGAGCCGCTTGCAAGGCATTCCAGAGGCGGGAGTCCGAACCCCTCGTATTGCGACACATACACGCCGGCTGCAGCGCCCCGGTACAGCGGCGCCAGGGTCTCCTCCTCGACCCACCCGAGCTGGAGCGTGCACTCTTCCAGATCGAGCTCGCGGATCCACCTCCCGAGGCCTTCCTTCGACCGCATGCGGTTGGCACCCGCGATCACCAGCTGGAGGTCGGGGAAATCAACCCTGAGAGCCGCAACGGCCTCGAGGACCTCGCGAGGTTGCCGCCGTTCGAGCACCGTCCCCAGCCACAGCAGATAGGGAACGCGCACGCCCAGACGCTGAAGTATCGTTTGGTCGCGTTCGTGCGGCCCCGGTGCAAAAATCTCCCGATCCACCCCCAGCGGAACCACCGCCAGGCGCCGGCGGGAAACCCGGTACCGTTGTTCAAGAAGCCCGGCCATGTGATCGGAGACGGTCACGACGCCGTCCGCGGTCCGGGCCGCCCGGCGTGCCAGCAAACGGCGCCGCCACCGTTCCCTGAAACCGAATTCGTGCGGCAGCACCTCGAAGCTGAGATCGTGCAGGCAGACCACGGTCGGGGTTCGAATGCCGAACGGGATGGTGTAGGCGGGACAGAAAATCACGTCGAAGCGGTGCCGCGCAAGATCGGCCGTCAGCAGCACCTGCTCCCACAGCACCCGGCTGCCGTGGTGGTTTGAAAAGTGCTCGACGACTCCCGGCGGCAGCGCCGGGGCGGTCCCGGCCCCACCCTGAAAGAAGAGGTGCCACTCGATGCCGTGATCCCACCTCTCGAGCCCGCTGAGGAGGCCCTGGAGGTACCTCCCGACGCCGGTGCTCGGGCCCTCCATCTCGGCTGCGATGCATCCCACCTTCACGGCGCCCATCCTACCCCTTCCCGTGCCCGTCTCCGTCTCCATCTCCATCTCCGCGCCCTTTTTGCCCTCCGTCTCCTTCTCCGGGGTCATTTCCCCGCTTTAAGGCACTTCGAACTCGGCTATCATTGCCTCATGCTCCGTCGTTTCACCGCGACCACCGGGTTCTTCTTCGCGATCGCCCGCGACCTCGCCGGTACCCTGCGCGCGCGGTGGCGGCGCTTCCAGCGCCGGGTGGTCCACGCCGAGGAGGTGGCGGCGGTCGGCGTCGACATCTACCCGTTCTTCGAGAACATGACCGGAGTCGGTTGGTACGAGTGGAACCTGCTGGCGGCCCTCGACCGGCGCGACGACGGGCTCGACTACAACCTCTACGCCCGGACCTTTCTGGCCCCCGACGAACCACCGCCGCCCGCGATGCCGGGGCGCCGGCACATGCGGTTGCGGGTCCACCAGATCCCATCCGGTTTTCTGCTGCCGGTGCGCCCGTCGCTCAACCTGCTGCGCGCGATCGTCGAACCCCTGCTCCGCCTCTTCGACGGCAATGACGCTCTTTTCGCCCCCAACTTCTTTCTCCACTCAGACCAGGAACCTTTCGGACGCGCGCGGGTGGTCACGGTCCACGATCTCGCGTTTGCGGCGATGCCGGAGACGGTGTCGCCGGAAACCCTCGAGGGTCTCGCTCTCAACCTCCCCAGGACCCTGTGCCACGCCGACCGCCTGATCGCGGTCTCCGATGCGACCGCCGGCGAACTGGTCGACAGGCTCGACGTCAACCCACGTCTTGTGCGAACCGTCCACGAGGGCGTTGACCCGCTGTTTGCCGAGACCGGCGACGACCAGCTCCCCGAGACTCTTCTCGAACCCTACCTGTTGTTCGTGTCGACCCTCGAGCCGAGAAAGAACGTGGTCGGGATCCTGCGCGCCTTCCGCCTGCTGCGGGAGTGGGGTTACGACGGCAGCCTGGTGCTGGTCGGCCGCTGGGGCTGGCACACCGATGCCATCCGGAACGAGCTCGAAACGTCGCCGGTGCGCGGCTGGATCCACCATCTCGACACGGTCGAGCGGCCGCAACTTGCGACGTTGTACCGCCACGCCGATGCCCTGCTTTTCCCGTCGTGGCTCGAGGGGTTCGGGCTGCCGCTGGTGGAGGCCATGACCTGCGGCGCACCCGTCGTCACCTCCGGTACCTCGGCCATGCCCGAGGTCGCGGGACCGGCGGCCGTCTACGTGGATCCCGCAAGCCCCCACGGCATCGCCTCGGCGGTGGCGGCGCTGCGCTCGGACCCGCAGCACCGGGCCCGCCTGATCGAACTCGGCCGCAAACGAGCGGCGAAGTTCTCGTGGGACCGCGCCGCCGAAGCCACCGCCGCCGTCCTCCGCCAGGCAGCGGGGCTGCCGGCCAACGGGCCGGATGAGTACCGGGCGTAGCCCGGCTTTCCGCGGGCGCTTCCCGGGAGGATGCCAGGCACGCCACAATGATGTTGAGGACAACATCATTGTGGGAGCCAGGCACCTCCGCCGCACGCGGTCCTGCCCACCCTGAGCACTCAAAAATTTCCCGTCGGTGGGGGTTGGGTGGGAATCATCCGAAATCCGAAATCCGAAATCCGAAATCGAAGCGTTACGTCTTCGCCTCGTGGAGGGCGAGCCACAGGGTGCGCCAGAGGATCCTGAGGTCGAGGCCCAGGCTCCAGTTCTCGACGTAGTAGAGATCGTGGACCACCCGCTGCCGGATCGAGGTGTCCCCGCGCAGACCGTTGACCTGGGCCCAACCCGTCATCCCCGCACGCACCCGGTGGCGGACATGGTAGGCCGGGTAGCGGGCGCGAAACTGCTCGACGAACTTCGGTTGCTCGGGCCGCGGTCCGACCAGCGACATGTCGCCGCGAAAGACGTTGTAGAGCTGCGGCAGCTCGTCGAGGTCGGTTCGGCGGAGGAACTCGCCGATCCGGGTGACCCTGGTGTCGCGGTTGCGGGTCCACCTCTCCTCGCCGTCGCCCTCGGCATCGATGGTCATGGAGCGGAACTTGTAGAGCTCGAACGAGCGGCCGTCCATCCCCATGCGGACCTGCGAGAAGAACACCGGACCACCGTCCTCCCGTTTGATGCGCCAGGCGATGATCGGGAACAACCACGAGGTCGCCAACAGCAGCAGCGCCGAGCCGACGATGTCGAAAATGCGTTTGACGACCTGGTTGAGGCCCTGCAGCGGAATCTGCGTGAGGTTGATCAGCGGCAGCCCGTCGAGGTCCTCGACGCCAGCCTTCATGACGTAGTACTGGAGCACATCGGGCACCACCTTGATATCCACCAGCAGCTCGCCGGCCTGACGCACCAGCTGCACCGTCCGGTGGTGGGCGGCAAGCGGCAGGGCGATCATCACCTGGTCCACCCCACGATCCGTGACGACCTGTTTCAGGTCCTTCGTGGTGCCCAGCACCGGCACCCCGTAGATGTCCCGCTGTTGTCGGCCGGGGTCGTCGTCGAGAAAGCCGACCACCGAAAACCCGTACTCGCGGTGGACGTTCAACCGCTCGACGACCTCCCGCCCGAGGTCGCCCGCCCCCACCACCAGCACCCGCTGGAGATTTCCACCCGATCTGCGGATCCGCGCGAGACCCGCCGACA
Source organism: Candidatus Sulfomarinibacteraceae bacterium (assembly GCA_963823345.1). Lineage (GTDB taxonomy): Bacteria > Acidobacteriota > Thermoanaerobaculia > Thermoanaerobaculales > Sulfomarinibacteraceae > Sulfomarinibacter. Next base: position 79,448 of record CAWGLE010000021.1, on the reverse strand, counting down.
CGGCCCACCGGAGGAATCCCACAAACGTGATGTCGACGGCGGCGAGGATGACGAGGAAGAGTCGGGAGTAGGTGAAATCCGGAGGCCGGTAGAAGGTGAGGCCGGCCGCCAGCAGAACCGTCGCCAGCAGCACCGAAACCACGACCCGCAGGCCTTCGTCAAACGGCGAGCGGATACGCCGCCGGTGGTAGAGGCCCTGAAAGTAGAACACCAGCGGGTAGAGAACCAGCACCGCCGGAATCAGATTGAGGTACATGCTGACCGGCGGCAGACCCTTGGTGACCGGCTGGACCTCGATGACGAACCGCAGCCAGTACGCCACCGGAACCGCCAACCCGGTCGCCAGGAGGTCGCAGACGAGCTGCAGCACGACCTGGAACTGGCGGCGGCGTTCAATCACTGGATCGCCTCACGAAAACCCAACCGATCGAGCAGAAAACCGAAACGCGTGCGGAACCGCTCGCGGGAGAACAGATCCGCGCGCTGGCACAGCTGCTGGGGGTCCCAGCGCCGGTCGAGAACGCGCGAAGTCGCCTCCACCAGCGCCTCGACGGACGATTCGTCGGCGAGCTCGCCCTCGATTCCGCCGCGGACGATGTCCGCCGTTCCCGACTGTGCCAGACCGACGACCGGCGTCCCGCAGGCAAGGGCCTCGACCGAGACCATGCCGAAGTCCTCGATGTTGGGGACCAGGAGGGCCGCCGCCCGCCGGTAGGCCGCCCGCAGCTCGTCCCTGGACATCCAGCCCAGAAATCGCACATCGGGCCCGCCGAGCCGCCGCAGGGAGCGCATCCGCGGCCCGGTGCCGATGATTTCCAGGGTGCGCCCGAGTTTCCTCGCGACCTCAATCGCAACCTCCACCCTCTTGTACGGAACCAACGCCGCCACCGTCAAGAGAGTGTCGCCGCGCTCGCCGCCCGGGGTGAAGTACTCGGTCGCGACCGGCGGCGGAATCACCTCGGCGGTGCGGTTCCAGTAGTGCTTGATTCGCCACGCCACCAGCCGCGAGTTGGCCACCAGGCGATCGACCCTCGCCGACGACACCATGTCCCACTGCCGGAGCAGCGCGAATCGGGAATCGAGAATGGGCCGGAGGATCCGCGGTACGGGGTCCAAATAGCGCGCACGCTGGTCCCACACGTACCGCATCGGGGTGTGGACATAACTGATGTGGAACGCCCCGGGCGGCGGGATGACCCCCTTCGCCACGCAGTGGGAGGTCGATATCACGAGGTCCGCGTCGGGGAATGCGAACGACTCGGCGGCGGCCGGCATCAGGGGGAGAAGATAGCGCCAGCGCCGCCCGCCGAACGACGGCACCTGCAGCCATGAGGTGTGGATGGAGTGCTCCTCGAGCAGGGGCGCGACGCTGCCCTTGCGGTGGACGAGGGTGTAGATCGGGGCCTCGGGAAACATCCTTGCGATGTCGTACAGCACCCACTCGCCACCGCGCATACCGGTCAACCAATCATGGACCAATGCGACGCGCACTCACACCTCCCCGAGAGCCATCCGGTACACCGCCACGGTCTCCTCTACGGTCCGATCCCAGCTCAGGCTTTCGGCCCGGCGCCGGCCCGCCTCCACCATGCGCCGGCGCAGAGGGTCGTCCACCAGCACCCGTTCGAGGGCCGCCGCCACCTCGTCCACCTCGAGTGGGTTCACCAGCCTCGCGACCCCCTCCCCGAGCTCGCGCATGGCGCCGAGATTGGACGTGATCACCGGAACCCCGGCGCACATGGCTTCGAGCACCGGCAGCCCGAACCCCTCATACAGCGACACATGGAGCTGAACCGCCGCCACATGGTACAACGCGTACAGGTCGGCTCGGGGCACGCGGCCGAGCAGCCGGACTCTCTCCCCCAACCCGAAGTGTTCGGCGCGAGTCTGCAGGCGGCTCTCCTGGCCGGCGCCGCCGAGGAAGACCAGCTGGCCGGGGATACGATGTTTTCGCACCGCCAGGTGGTAGGCCCGAAGCACCAGATCGAGGTTCTTATGAGGTTTGTCGTTGGCCACCACCAGGACCAGCGGTGACCGCAGCCCGTAGCGGGCTTTGATCTCTTCCAGAACCTGGTTGTCAGGGCGCCGGGAGATCCCGGGATCGACTCCGTTCGGCACCACGACCAGCCTTTTCGGGTCGGCGGCGAACAGGTTGATCAGGTCGCGGCGCGACGACCTCGAAACCGTGATCACCTGGCGCGCCCGCCGCAGCGCCGACCCGAGCACAAGTCGGAGGTAAAGGCGTGAAAGGTGGTGCCGGCCGCGAGGTGGGTAGAACACCTGGATGAGGTCATGGACCGTGACGACCACCGGTTTGAACAGCAATCGCGGAACCACGTAGTGCGGGCAATGCACCAGGTCCACGCGCTCACGCAGCAGGGCCGCAGGCAGCTGCAGGTGTTCGGACACACCGTAGCCACGCGCCGCCGTCGACACGATGCGGGCGCTGGGGGCGAGTTCGGCGACACGATCCTCGTGTCCGGACCGGGAGATGACGGTGAGCTCGAGATCGGGACGCGCGTCGAGCCCGCGAAGGAGGGCCCGCAGGTAGGTTCCGATTCCGAAATCGGTGAGCTTCCGTCCGTCGACGGCGAGGCGAATGGCCATGCGGCCATTGTAGCCGTGCCGCCGTGCGACGGGTTCAAAACCGCACCTCGTCACGACCGGCTGGCTATACTGAGGACCGTGAGATGCACGAGGCGATCCGGGACCGGTCCTGCGACCCCTGAGGACCCACCTTACGAGGGCCTGTGCGCACCGCGTTGATGATTCCGTCCCTCGGCGGCGACCACCTGGCGGGCTGTCTGCGAGCCGCCTCCGCTCTCGAGCCGCCTCCAGGAGATCTGGTACTGGTGCTTTCCGGCGGCGCGGTGCCGCCGGCGGACACAGCAAGCTGCACGACGATACGGCGCGACCGGCGCCTTGGGTATGCCGCCGCCGTCAATGCCGGTCTCGCCGCCCTCGCCGACGACATCGAGGCGGTGGCCGTCCTCAACGACGACGCCGTACCGGAGGCGGGATGGCTGGGGACCCTGGCCGGTGCCCTCGCGCGGCGACCGGACGTGGCGGCGGTCCAGGGCACCGTGACGACCGCCGACGGGTCCCGGATCGACGGCCGCGGGATTGCCTTCGACCGCTGGGGTCTGCCGGTGCAGGTGGACCGCGATCGGCTGATTGCGGACGATCTCGGGGAGCGACCGCTGGTCGCGGTCTCGGGTACCGCCTGCGTCTTCCGCCTGCAGGCCCTGCGCGAGATCGCACGGGGATACGGCCAGGTGTTCGATGAGACCTTCGACTGCTATCACGAGGACCTCGACGTCGGTCTCCGGTTGACCCGTCTGGGCTGGCGCGCGGCGTGGACCGGCGGCGCCTTGGTCCGCCACCTCGGTTCTGCGAGCGGCAGCCGGTTCGCCTGGCGCCACCCATGGTGGGTGCTGGCCAACCGGTGGCGCGCGCTGGCCGGCAACCTCACCGCCGGCGCCACGCTGCGGTCGATGCCCCGCCTCCTGCGCGGCGATCTGCGCGCGGTGAACACCCTGGCCCGCAGCAACCCCCGGGCCCTGCCGACGGCCGCCGCCGTCCTGGCGTCGCTGCCGTTCATCGTCGCCCGCGGCTGGCTGCGGTCGACACCCGGGCCGCGTCTCGCGGCGATTCCCGGGGACCAGGGGTGAAGGTCCTCGTCGTGACCGACGATCGCGTGGGCCCGGTCATGGCCGGGTCGGCGCTCAGGGCCTGGGAACTGTCCCGGGTCCTGCTGGGAGCCGGACACGACGTGGTTCTCGCAGGCGCCGCCGGTTCCAGCCACCCCGAAGGCCACGGCCCGCCTGTGGTGGCCAACGCGCGGTGGCGCGGGGTCGATGCCGTGGTCGGAGCGCCGTGGAGCCTGCCGCCGCGGGCGTTTGTCGGATCCCACCTGCTGGTGGTCGACGGCGCCACCCCGTTGCTCGCCGAGCTGGCCGCCAGTCCGTTTTCGCCGACCGTCCGGAAGCGGGCGCGAACCGCCGCTGCGCGGCTGCCGCTCGTGGCGGCCCGCGCCGATGCGGTGGTGGCCGCGGGCCCGGCCCAGGTCGCGTGGTGGAGCGAGCGCTTCTCCAGACGCCCCGGCGTGCCCGTCATCGATGTGCCGTTCGGGATCCCCGACACCGACCCGCCGCTCGAGCGGGACGAGATCGAGGGGGTGCCCCACGGGTGGTCGGTCATCCTGTGGTGGGGCGGCGTGTGGCCGTGGTTGGATCTCGACACTCTCCTCGCCGCCCGCGCCCTGCTCGGATCAACGAGCGTCAGCCTGGTGGTGCCGACCGCTACCCGGCCGGGGTCCGACACCAGTGTTTTTTCCTCCGCCGAACTTCTCGCGGCCGCACGCCGGCACGGACTCCATCCTCCGGCGGTGGTGCCGCTGGAGCGCTGGGTGCCCTATGCCGAACGGCACCGCATTCTCAACCGCGCCTCGCTGCTGGCGGTGCTCCACAAACCCGGTCCCGAGGCCGATCTCAGTTTCCGCACGCGCGCCCTCGATGGTCTCTGGGCGGGAGTCCCGCTGCTGGTCAGCGAGGGCGGAGCGGTGGCCGAGTGGGCCCGGATCGGCGGCTGGGGGGGCGTGGTGCCCACCCACGCGGTGGACGCCACCGCTGCCGCCATGGATCTGCTGCTCGGCCGCCGGGAGCAGGAGCGGTGCCGGCGTGCGCTGGCCGCCCACCGTGAAGCCTGGCGGTGGTCCCATGTCGGGCAGCCCCTGTGCGAGGCCCTCACCGAGCTGCCCGTCGCTTCGCGCCGCGCGTTGCTGCCGGCGGCCGTCGACGCCGCCGCAACCCTGCTCGGGCGCCACGATCCCGCGAGGGCCCGGTCGTGACCGCCGACACCCTCGCGGTGGTGGTTCGTTGGCGGGGCGGCGACGAGGTCCGCGCCTGTCTCGCCTCCATCCTCGCCCGGGGCGGGCCGCGGCTCGCCGCGACCGTCCTGGTGGACTCGGGCTCCGGAGACGGCGGCGCCGAAAACCTGGCCGCGGAGTTTCCCACCGTCCGCGTGGTGGCGCTCGAGGAGAACCTGGGGTTTGCCTACGCCGCCAACCGCGGCGCCGCTGAGGGCGGCGAGCCACGGCTGCTCCTCCTCAACCCCGACACCGAGCTGCTGCCCGGGTCCCTCGATGAGCTTGCCCGGGGGCTTGACCGGCGCCCGGCGACCGCCGGGACCGTGCCCCTGCTCGAAGGCGCCGACGGCGCCTCGCAGCACCGCTGGCAGCTGCGCCGCCTCCCCACCGCCTTCCGCCTGGCCACCGGGCGTCCGGGCGCCCCGGCGTTCCAGGCGCCGCCGACAACGGAAGAGCCAGTCGCCCAACCCGCCGCCGCAGCGTGGCTCGTCCGGAGATCCATCTGGCAGGCGCTCGGCGGCTTCGATGAGAGCTTCGCCCCGGCGTGGTGGGAGGACGTCGACTTCTGCGCCCGCCTCGAGAAACGTCGCCAAACCGATTCGTTCCCGGCGACCGAGGGCTTCGTGGTCCAACCGGCCGCGCGCATCCTCCACCATGGCGGGTCCTCGGTGGCTTCACTCGGCGACGAGGCTTTTCTTTCCGCCTACCACCGAAACCTCGTTCGTTACGTCTCCCTCCATCACCCGCAGCACGCCTCGACCATCCTGGCCTGCCTTCGCCTCACCCTCCGGATTCGCGCCATCGCGCAACCACGCCGCCGCCGGGCCTACCGCGCCGCGCTCAGCTCAGTCGACGAAGCCTGACCTGCGCCCCCCTGTTCAAACATTGCAACGTTCAAACGTTACTGAAGGTTTGTCGAGAAGCGGCTCAGGCGACTCGGGCCTCTCAAAATGTCATCCCGAGCGAGCGCAGCGAGCCGAGGGATCTGGGGGATGGCTTGAGGAAGGACAGAACTGGAGCCGGCCCCCAGATCCCTCCGCTCGGTCGCTTCGCTCCCTCGGTCGGGATGACAGGGGCATGGAATGACCTCGCTTCCCCGTTCAAACGTTGCAACGTTCCAACGCCTAGCCCGCATTATTCATGAGGATTCGTCGCGAGAGGCGCGAGGTGCAAGCGGGGTGGCGATTTCGCAAGATGAGGGAGCGGAGGCGTACTTGCGGTACGTCGAGCGAGCGAATCGAGAAAGCGCCGTCACGCGCAGCGGATCGCGCCTCGCAGCAGAAGACTCGTGAATAATGCGGGCTAGAACGGCCACACTACCGGCGCGAGCAGTGTCGCCACCACCAACACCAGCAGGCTGAGCGGCAGGCCGACGCGGGCGAAATCGGTGAAGCGGTAGCCTCCCGGGCCGTAGACCATGAGGTTGGTCTGGTAGCCGATGGGGGTGAGAAAGCTCGCCGAAGCGATCAGGGCGACCACCATCACGAAGGGACGGGGATCGACTCCGAGGTCGAGTGCGGTTGCTACGCCGAGAGGGAACATCAGGGCCGCCGCGGCGGTGTTGGTCACCACCTCGGTGAAGAGCATCGTCAGGACCGCGATACCGGCGAGCACCGCATAGGGCCCCCACGCACCCAGGGTCGACACCGCCGTGTGGGCGATGAACGTGAACTGCCCCCGAACTCAGAAGGGCCTGTCCGAGAGCGATCGCGCCGGCGATGGCGAACAGGGTCTGCAGCTCGAGCGAGGCCCGTGCCTCAGCCACCGAGATGCAGCCGGCGACGATCATCGCCCCTGCCACGAGAAAGGCGGCGAGGACCGTCGGGATGACCTGCGTCGCCAAGAGCGCCACCAGGACCCCGAGCAGCACCAGCGACACCACGGCGCGGTCGTGCCGCGGCGGTTTGGAGCCGCTGACCCGGCTGACCAGGAAAAAGTCGCGGTTGTTGCGGTGGACCTCGGCGAAGTGGTGCCCGGTCTGCAACAGAAGGGTGTCGCCCGCCTGCAGGACGATGTCCCCCACCCGTCGTGCGAGACGGGCGCCGCCACGGTGGACAGCCACCACGGCCGCGTTGTAGTGATCGCGGAAATTGGAGTCGCGGATGCTCTGGCCGATCAGCGGCGAGGTCGGCGACACCACCGCCTCGGACAGGAGCTTTTCACGTTGCAGTGCCAGCTCGTGCTCGTAGTCGGGGTCGGCGATCGGGATCAAGCCGGGGATCTTCTCGAGCTCGACGATGGTTCGGATGACGCCGGTGAAGGTGAGGATATCGCCGCTCGCGATGACGTCATCCGGCTGGACCGGCGCGATGAACTCACCGTCGCGGATGATCTCCGCCAGAAAGAGCCCGTGGAGATCCCGCAGACCCGCCTCTTCCACGTGCTGTCCGACCAGGCGGCACTCCGGCGTGACCTTCATCTCGACCAGGTATTCCCGCGGAGAGAGGCCGATCTTCTCCAACATGTCCATGCGCTCGGGAAGGAGGAATCGCGAAAAGAGCATCAAATACCCGACCCCGAGAACAGCGCACGGAAGCCCCACCGCACCGATCTCGAACAGACCCATCGGCCGCAGCGACTCGGAGAGCGCCGGGTTCGAGGCCGTGGCGTCGGCCATCATCCCCTGCACCACGAGGTTCGTGCTGGTGCCGATCAGGGTGGTCATTCCGCCGAGAATCGACATGAAGGACAGAGGAATCAGAAGTCGCGACGGCGACAAACGGTGCTTGGCACACCAGCGCGACAGCATCGGAATGAACATGGCCACAATCGGCGTGTTGTTGAGGAATGCCGACAGCAACGGCACCGCCAACCCGAGGCGGCCCATGACCCCGCGAACGGTGCGGACCTTGCCCAGAAACACCCGCCCGGCCATGTCCAATGCGCCGGTCTCCCGGACCCCGGCCGCCACCACGAACAGCGCCGCAATGGTCAGCATCCCGGTGTTGGTAAATCCGACGAACATCTGCGGCAGGGTCAGGATCCCCGCCAGCCCGCACACGATCACCGCGCCCCACAGCAGGGCATCCGCGGCGAGGTTGCGAGCCAGACCGATAACCACCAGGGCGGTCACCGCGAGCACGAACCACGCCGCCCAGGTCATGAGCCACCACCCGTTTGCGGTGGCATCGCCGCACGCCCGATCACCACTCGATCCAGCACAACCGCTCCCTCAGGGGGGCTGAAGAAGGCAATCTCGAGACGGTGGCGGCCGGCGCCGGGAGGGGCGGGCAGGACCACTCTTTCGGGTGGGTCGTCACCCCTCCATCGCAGGACGGTCGCCGCTTCGTCATCCCACTGCACCACGAGATCCGAGCGCCGCCGCGCGGTCCCCAGCAGCCAACCCTCGAGAACGACATCGGCGCCTTCTCGCAGGCGCAGCGGAACCGCCACCCGGTCGCCGTCATCGAGGCGCCAACCGCGGCGGTGGCTGTAGCGCGACACCGTTCCCTCCGGGGGCACCGGGCTGCCGCCCGACCGGCGCACCTGCGGCGCCTCGATCTCCACCGTTCCATCCGGCGCCGTCGCCAGGGCCGCCACCAGCGCAGCCGAAGCCACCAACCACACGGCGATCCACGAGCGGCGCAACACCGCACCCGCGCGAGGGCTGCGGACGCCCGTCCACACCGCCAGCGCCACCACCGAGACCATCGCCAGCGGGACCACCACCGTAGCGTTCCCGAGCACCAGAAAGGACGGGAAAAAATCCCCCGCATCGGCGGCGAAGCGGCGCGACAGCGCATCGGCCAGCCAGTAACCGCCGTCACCGGGGTTGATGCTGAGGTGGGGTCGGGTGATCAGTGCCCACCACGCCGCCACCGACGGCGGCGCCAGGATCAGGAGCAACCGGCGCCACCGCGACGGCCGCTGCAGCGCCATCCCGCCGGCGAGGACGAAGGCCGGCAGCATCGCCACCAGATAGCGCGCCGGCGGCGCTCCTCCGCCGTACCACTCCTGGGAGTTCAGAAGGGCCGCCACGGTGAGACCGCACCCGGCCAACAGCGCCCTCTCTCCGTTCGCACCACGGCGCCACAGCATCGCCGCCCCGGCCGCGAACGCCACCCACAACGGCGCGGTGAAGGCGAGACCGCCGGCAGCGTCGAACGCCAACCCGGCGGCCGCCCGCACCGCGAGCGCCGGGTCCGTCGGCACCACGTGGCGGATTCTGCGAAAAGGACCAAATGGGTGGCCCATCGTGAACCAGCCGACCGCGGACACGGCAGCCACGGCCGCCGCCATCAGCGCCACACCCAGAACCCGGTTGCGGCGAAGCCAGATCGCCGCGAGGACGGGAAAGGTCAGAAGCGCGAGCCGGGTCTTCACCACCGCTGCCCCCACCGCGACCGCAGCTGCCGCGAGACGACCGCCGCGCGGGCGCGCCGCCAACACCAGGAGCGCCGCCACCGCCAGAGCTCCCGGCACCTCGGGCCAGATCTGGGTGGCAAAGGTGGCCAATGGGTAGGTGGCGGCCATCGCGAGCACCAGCATCCGGATCTTGGCTTCGCCGACGCCGAGCCCGCGCGCCCGGCGCGCCACCAAAACCCCCACGCCACCACCCATCAGGGCCAACAGCACCAGAGTTCCGGTCCGCCCCGCAGCCAGGTAGCCCGGCAACAACAGCAGACCGAGCGCCGGGGAGTGGAAGAGCGGCCACCCCGGCGAATAGAGGGCGTTCTGGGGCCGCACGTCGAGGTCGAGGTCGTCGGAGACGTCGAAGTCGTGGTCTTCGGCCAGCGATTCCATGAGCATGAGGTGGAAGGGCTCGTCACCGTACATGGGCGGGGTCAGCTGGGGGGTCGCCAGCGCCAGCGGCACCAGGAGGGCGGCCACCGCCGCAAAGACACGATTTCGATCGAGCCACACCGCGGCCGCGGGCAGCCACGCCGCGACAACGGCCGCCAGCGCCAGATCGGGGGCCAGGCGCTCGGCCAGAAGGTGCAACGGTTCGATGGGCGCCCGCGCCGCCAGGGCACCGAGCGCCAGCACCATCCAGGGTACGACCGCCGCCGGACCCCGCCAGGTGCCGGCGAGCACCTGGAGGGCCGCGACCGCCACCGCCGCAGCTACCAGCCAGGCCGGCAGGGCCATCGACCGGGGCGGCGTCGGCCGCGCCGGACCGAGGCCCTCGATGCGGACCAGAACCGAGGCATCGAGGTCGGGGTGGCGCTCGAGCACGGGTCTCTCGCCGGCCGGCACGTCGAGCGCGTACCGCGCGGTTGACCGCCACTCGGCGGCGCTGCCGACACCGCCCTGCGGCCGCCACACCGTGATCGAGGCGGAGTCGTTGCCGAGGGTGTGGGTTGCGCCGGCAAAGGTCGCGACAACCAGCGGCGTCTGCGGGGCGATCTCACCCGGTCCACGGGCATCGAGCTCGATGAGGTACGGCTCGCCCGTGCTCACGGGCGCGGGAAAAGTCCCGAGTTGGGGTGTGAGGGCGAAGGCGCGGTGCTCCGGCGTCGGCGCGAGGGCCGGGCCCAACGCCAGTGCTGCGCCACACCACAGGGCCCCCGCCACCCCCGGTCGCAGACGGGTCGTCACAATCAGGATCGCCACCAAACCCGCCCGCACCGGCCAGCCGTCGAGAGGCAGGATCTGCGCCAGCGGAGCCCCCGGCCACGGCGCCAGGGAGGATGCCGCCAACGCCGCGGCGCCGACACCCGGCAGCCATCCCTGAAGGCGGTCATCGAGGTTCCGCAGCTTCCCGCGGGCCCCCCACAGGATCGCAACCACCACCGCCCCGACAGCGGCGACCGGCCAGCACTGCCACGGGACGACCGCCGCCAGGAGGGCTGCGAGCTCGGCCGCGCGCCGCCCCCAACAACGGGCGGCCGCCCACGGCGCCGCAGCCGAGAGGACGATCGCGAACAGAATCTCCGGGACACCGAAACCGACCAGACCGAGCCCGACGGCGGCCCTCGCCGACAGCCCGAAACAGGCCGCGAGCAGGGGCCGGCGAGAAGCCGGCGTGCGGTCCCAGGCCGCGACCACAGCCGCCCACGCGGCCAGCAGCAGGAGCGGCGGTACCAGCATCCGGCGCATGGCCGCGCCGCCGACCATCGTCAGGGCGAAGGCCGCCGGGACCAGCAGGGCCTCTGCGAGGTAGCGGCCGCGCCCCGCTCCCGACCACCACCCCGAGGGTGAGAATGCGAGGGCCACGGCTGCCGACGCCGTCACGGCCTCGACGCGGCCGATGGAGCCGACCACCGCCAGCACGGCCGCCAACGCCGCAAAAGCGGCAGGCGAAGCGACCGCCGTCACGCGCACAGGCCCTCCATCACATTCCTGTCGGGAACATCAACATCCTCCGAAGTATACCGATGAGGTGGATGGCTGCGCCCCGCTGTGCCAAGATGACGCCGTGGCCGGCATCGAGCCCTACACTCTCGTCATCGTCGCCTACAACCACGCGGACACCCTGGAAGCGTGTTTGCAGGCGGTCGCCGCCCTCGACCCCCGGCCTCGCCAGGTGATCGTGATCGACAACGCCTCGGAAGACCTTTCTGCCGAGATCGCCGAGGCCCACGCGGGCGGGCCCCCGGTCGAGGTCGTCCGCGAGGACCGCAACATCGGGTTCGCCGCCGCCGCCAACCGCGGGATCAGGGCCTCCGACACGCCCTGGGTCCTGCTCCTCAACCCCGATTGCGCGCCCCGCAGCGACATGGTCCAGAACCTCTTTGCCGGGCTCGCCGGCTGTGCCGATCCGTCCCGCGTCGGCGTCCTCACTCCCCGCCTGATGCGCGCCGACGGCTCTGATCTCGCTCCGACTCCGGTGCTCGACGCCGCCGGAATGATGATGACCCGATCGGGCCGCCACTTCGACCGCGGTGCAGGAACGACGGACGTCGGCGTCTGCGGCCGGACGGCATGGGTCTTCGGTGGGACCGGCGCAGCCGCGCTCTACCGGCGGCAGGCACTCGATGACGTGGCCTACCCGGAGAGGGAGTATTTCGCGGAGACCTTCTTCGCCTACCGCGAGGACGCGGAACTGGCGTGGAGGCTCCAACTCCGGGGGTGGCGGTGCCTGTACCTGCCGGGGGCGACCGCCTCCCACCGCCGCGGCTTTCGACCGGAGGAGGGGCGGCGCGGCCACCGCGACATCAACCGTTATTCGGTGCGCAACCGGTTCCTGCTCCGCGCCCACTGCGCCGACGCAGGATGGCTTTTGCGCTGCCTGCCGTGGTGGCTGGGGCGGGACCTCCTGGTGGTGGGTGCCTGCCTGACCGTGGAACGGCCGTCGCTGCCCGGCCTCGTTGATGTGTGGCGACTGCGCGGCGACGCCCTCGAAAAGCGACGGTGGGTCCTCGGCCGGCGCACGGTGTCGGGGCGACGGATGGCGCGTTGGTTTCGTAAGCAGGGGTGGGTCGAGGAGGTGGAGGTCCCGTGAACGTGGCGATCATCGGCACCCGCGGGGTCCCCGCCAACTACGGCGGGTTCGAGACCTTTGCCGAGGAGCTGGGGTGGCGTTTGGCCGCCCGCGGCCACCACGTCACCGTCTACGGGCGGCGGGGGTTCGTCGATCCCGGTCTGCGGACGTACAGGGGCATGGATCTGGTGGTTCTACCGTCACTGCGCAGCAAGCACCTGGAGACCGTCTCCAACACCTTCGCGGCGGCACTGCACGCCTCGCGTCGCGGTTTTGACGTCGCCCTGATGTGCAATGCGGCCAACGCGCCCTTCGTCCGTATCCTGCAGATGGCCGGCATTCCGGTGGCGCTCAACGTCGACGGTCTCGAACGCAAACGCCGCAAGTGGGGTGTCGCCGGCCGCACCTACTACCGCGTCTGCGAACGGCTGGCCGCGCGTCTGCCGGATGCCCTGGTGACCGATGCCGAGGTGATCCGCCGCTACTACCGGCGCGCGTACGGCGCGACCTCGAAGATGATCCCCTACGGCGGCGACCTGGAGCCGCCCACGGGCACCGACGTGCTCGAAAAACTGGGGCTCCAGAAAGACCAGTACCTCCTGTACGTGTCGCGGTTCGAGCCCGAGAACAACCCCGACCGTGTGGTCGAATCGTATCGCGTGGTGGGCGGTCAACGGCGGCTCGCCATGGTCGGCGGGGCCCCTTACGCCGCGGGGCTGACCCGTCGGGTGCGCGATCTCGCGGACGATCGCGTCATCCTGCCGGGCCCGGTGTACGGCGACGGTTACCGGCAGCTGCTGTTCAACTGCCGGGTCTATGTCCATGCGACCGAGGTCGGCGGCACCCATCCGGCCCTGGTCGAAGCGATGGGCGCCGGCCGGCCCGTCGTGTACTATGACACCCCGGAAAACCGCGAGGTCGCCGGCGACGCCGGTTCACCCTTCCGCTTCGATGGTGGCTCGTCATTGGAAAGGGTCCTGGAGCGGGTGCTCGAGGATGAGAACGAGCTCGTGGCGATGGGGCAACGGTCGCGGGCGCGGGTCGCCGGCAGCTATCAGTGGTCCGACGTCGCCGACGCCTACGAAAAACTCCTGGAGGGGCTGTGCTGAAGGAACGGGCCCGGATCGTCGCCTACTGGGTGTGGACCACGGACCTGGTCCTCACGGCCCTGGCCTTCCTGCTCGCCTGGTGGCTGCGTTCGTACGTCGCACCGATCATCGCGCCCTCAGTTTTCCCCACCGAGCTCTACCCACTGTCGCGCTACCTCGGGCTCCTGCCGCTGGTGCTCGCCATCTGGACCCTGCTGCTGGTCACCCGCGAGGCCTACACGTCGCGCAGGACGGTGTCCCTCGCGTCGGAAGTGTGGCAGGTGGTGCGGGTGGTCGGCGCCGGCACGCTGACCCTCGCAGCGGCGGGGTGGCTGCTGCGGTTGGATTTCGTGTCGCGGCCGTTTCTGATCCTCTTCGCGTCGCTCGATCTGGTGTTCCTGCTGCTCGAAAAGCTGGTGCTGCGGCTGGCGGCACGGCGCGTCCGCCGGCGCGGCTACAACTACCGCAGCCTGCTCATCGTCGGTATCAACCCGCGTGCCGAGGAGGTGGCCCGGATCATCAGCGAACACCCCCATTGGGGGCTCCAGCTGATCGGGTTCGTGTCCCCCAACGGGGAGCACGAGGAGGAGTTCGCGGGACTGCCCGTCCTCGGCCGCGCCGACGATCTGCCGCGGATCCTCCAGCAGGAGGTGGTGGACGAGGTCATCTTCGTCCTCTCGCGCCGACAGCTCGAGGAGTTCGAGGAAAGCTTCCTCCTCTGTTCGGAGCTCGGCATCCGCGCCCGCGTCGCCCTCTACTTCCCCCACATGAAGGCGCGGGTGGTGCTCGAGGAGCTCGAGGGCATTCCCCTGCTGACCTTCACCAACACCCCCGGGGCCCCGTTTCCGATGTTCCTCAAGCGGGTCCAGGACATCACGGCATCGGCCGTCGGAATGGCCCTGTTGTTGCCTCTCATCCCGCTTATCGCCGCGGCCGTCAAACTCTCCTCGCGGGGGCCCGTGCTCTACTCGCAGGAGCGCTGCGGGCTCAACGGGCGCCGCTTCACCCTCCACAAGTTCCGCACCATGTACGAGGGCGCCGACCTCCGGCTCGATGAAGTGGCCCATCTCAACGAGGTCGAGGGGCCCGCCTTCAAGGCCCGACGCGACCCCCGGACAACCCCGGTGGGCAGGGTCCTGCGGCGGCTGTCCCTGGACGAGCTGCCCCAGCTTCTGAACGTCCTGAAGGGCGACATGTCGCTGGTGGGCCCGCGCCCGCCGCTGCCCGACGAGGTGGAGCGGTACGAACGCTGGCAGCGGCGCAGGCTGTCGATGAAACCGGGTCTGACCGGTCTGTGGCAGGTCTCGGGGCGCGCCGGGCTCGACGACTTCAACCGCTGGATCGCCCTCGACCTCACCTATATCGACCGCTGGTCGCTGTGGCTCGACCTCAAGATCCTGCTCAAGACCATCCCCGCGGTGCTGTCGGCGCGGGGAGCGTCATGAGGAGTTTTGAGTTTTGAGTTTTTGGTTATCCCCACCCACCCGAAGACGGGGGGATGGACGGGAACTCAAATCTCAGAACTCAAAACTGATCCCAGACGTGGCGGCGCCTCACTCCTGGTTTTCGAGGGCCTCGAGCTGCTGCGGGTTGAGGAACAGGCCCGGCGCCCAGCCGTCCCAGGCCGAGCTCTCGATCTTGGTGACGCGGTAGTCGCCGGTCTCCTGGGACTCGAGCGAAAGGCCCACGGCGAGGATGTGGGCCGGGATCTTCGCCCCCTGGACCTGGTTGTGAGCGAGGATGCCGTATCGCACGCCGACCTGCTCCACCTCGCGGTACTGGACCGGCGGCATGAAGTCCGCCGCCAGGATGGCGTACGTGTCCTTGTCGATGACCACCCGCCAGATGGTCTCCAGTACCGGCGACACGAAGAAGCCCTTGGTGAAGGGCAGCAGCAGGGCCCAGGCCTCGCGGCCCTCCCAGGTGGTCTCCACCACCTCCTTGGCCCACACCCCCTCCATCTCGAGGCTGAAGGGCAGGAGCACCGTGAACAGGCTCTGGTTGAGGGTCCGGTAGGCCATGGACGAAGTCTGGGGGCGCTCGTCGAGGACGCCGCCCGCAGTCGACCAGCCTGAGGCGCCGGTGCGGGCCACGACCACGTCGCCCGGCAGCTCCATGCGGAGGTTGGCGAGCTTCGAAGTGGTGTCGGCGTAGGCCGTGTAGGTCTCGAGCTTGGTGCCGCCCTCATGGAGGATCTGCTCGGCGGCGACCTCGAGCTTGAGGACGCCGATCTTGGAAAAGGCCTCGCCACCCGCAGCGGCGATTGTCTTCTGCACCAGCTCGCCTGGCTCCGGAACCTCTGCCGCACCGGCCATGCCGGCACACAGCGCGCATACCAGGGTGACGAACAGCCTTCGTTTCATTCGAGATCTCCTTGCAACCGGTGCCATCCCGGCACGCGGCTTGATGGTCGAAGAGTATAATGCAATCTCCGTGCCGTCACAGCGGCCTCCCGCGCAGCAGAAAAACGGGGCTGCCCGGAGGCAGCCCCGCGTTGGTTCGGTGCGGATGGATCAGCGCGCGGCGCCCATGAATATCCGTTGCGCCGGAATATAGATCGAGTCCTGCGTCCGGTTGTCGATTTCCGTAGCGTACGCCGCCACACCGCCACCCTCGGTGACCTCGATCTTGAGCGACCCAGAGGCCGTAACCTCCGAAACGCCGAATTTTTTGGCCACGTCGAACTGGCGGAGAACTCCGGGGGCGATCATCATGTCCATCGGCTCGCCGACCTGGGCTCCGGTGACATCCATAAGGGTCAGACGAACGCCCGTCCAACGATCGCGATCCGTGTTGAGGAGCCCGAGGTTGGTCCGGAAACCGACGTCCTGGTCCGCCGAGTTGGAGATCCCGACCACAAAACCGGTCTCACCCGGGTAGAGCAGATCGTCGCCGCCGAAAGCACGCAGGTTGAGCCCGGTTGTTCCGCCCGCGGGATCGAGATTGTAGGTCCGCGCCGCGACCTGCGGGGCCGGACCGTCGTCGGCGCCCGTCAGCACAATATAGCCTCGAGTCTCCGAGAGATTGAGCTCCTCACCGACGATATCGAGATACTGCTTGATGCGGTGCGTACCGAGAGACGGCCATTCAAAACCGTACACGTCGCCCGGGTTGTCCCCTACCACGAACTCCACTTCTCCGCTCAACCAGTCCCCGGTCGGGTTGTAGAGCCACATGTCGGTCCGCCACTGGGAGTTGTTGACGCCCTCGAGGCTGGCCACCCCGACCAGCCAGATCCGATTCTCGCCCTTGAAGGAGGACAGGAAGAGGACCGAGTCCCCGGTGGTGTTGTCGACAACCGTGGCGAAGGCCTGGACATCCACTCCCGTCACATCGGCTCGCACCGAGAACGGCGCGATGTCCCCCTCGACCCCCAGCCACACCGCCACCTCGTTGATCTGTTTGGTGGAGTGGCCCCGCACCAGGGTGCTACGGCTCTGACCGAGTTGATTGCCGTTGCGGTCGTACAGTGAGAGCGGCACCCAAACGTCGACGTCGCTGTAGTTCACCAGACGGAGGTTGGTTCGGTAGGAAGAGTCGTGGTTCAGACCGGTGACGTCGAGGAAGTCGGTCTCGTTGCGCTTGACAGGCAGTGCCGGAACGAACAGACCCAACGAACCGTTGGGGGTGTTGTTGAAGGTCCGCGAAACCGAGAGCACTTTGCACCCGCTGCCGCTCGACGATTCGATCCTCACCGAACCTGTGCGCTCCTCACCCGCCAGGCCGGGGATGGCCTCGACGATGTCGGCGAAGATCCGGGTCTCGTTCGCAGCCAGCTCGAACTCGCGGAACATGAGCTGCTGATCGGTGTTGTTGGTACCCTCGGGCTCGTACTCGATGCGCACGGCGAGCGGTTCCCCGCACGGGTTGTAGAAACGGAAATCGGTCTCCCAGTGGGTGTCGTTGGCGCCGGCCAGGCTGACCGCAGCACCGACCACGAAGTCCTCGATGGGAGAGTCGGTCGCGGTGATGACCATCGAGGTTTCGCTCGAACCGACGCAGTTGGAGGCCACCAGGCTGACCACGTACGTGCCCGGTGCCTCGAAGGCGTAGATGAAGTTCCGATCGCTGCTGCTGGCGACCTCGGTGGAGCCGCCGCCCTCGGTCAGCAGCCACACCGTCCACTGCCAGGCCGTGGGGTCGGAGTCGAGGTCGGGAATGGGCGGGTCCTGGCGCACCGTGTGGCGCTTGTCCTCGACGTTGATGACGGCGCTTCGCATCACCACGCCGTCGTAGGGCGCGGCTGTGTAGCGCACGGTGCCGGGGCCGGTGCCGGCGGTGTCGGTGAGGGTCAGCCAGTCGGCGGAGGTGGTCGCGGTCCAGGGACAGCCGGCCTGCGTGTTGACGGCGAACTGTCCGTCGCCGCCCGCGGCCGTCAGCTGGTTGGAGAGCGGTGTCACCGAGTAGGTGCAGCCGCCGCCACCGCCGCCGTCGCAGGAGCCGCTGTTGAGGACGGTGACCGTCTGTGGTCCGGCAGTCTGCGTTCCGCCACCGGACAGCTCGATCTGGACGCTCACGGACTTCGCACCCCCGCTGGCGAACTTGAAGGCCCGCGCCTTGCACTCGTCGAAGGGACCGGGGGTACAGATCTGGGTGGCGGCGGCCCCCGCGCACCCCGCGCCGCCGAAGTTCCAGGTCGCTTTGGTGATCGTGTCGGTCATGCCCGAGAGGCCGAATACGGTGTTCTCGCCGATCTCGGGGCTGGTCGGGTTCCAGGTGAAGGCCAACGCCTTGGTCGCCGCCGACTTGCTGCTCATGTCTGTGAACACCACCGTCTCGCCGACTCCGGGCTCGGTCGAGCTGGCGGTGAAGGCGGCCGAGGGCGCGCGGTCGGCGGTGCAGCACTCGCCCACCGTGCGCACCGTGGGCCCCTTGGTCTGGGTGCGGCCGTCCGCCAGCACCATGGTGATGGCCTTCTCGCCCGAGGTCGGGAAGGTCCACTCCATGGTGTTGCAGGCGCCGGGCGCCAGGAAGCTGCAGTTGATCGCCGGGCTCGCGCCGCGGCAGTCGGCCTCGCCGAAGTCCCACGAGTCGACCGTCAACGCCTGGTCGACGGTGAAGGTCATGACCTCGCCGATCATGGGGTTCGGGTTCGACATCACGAAGTTGGCGGGCACGTAGGGCGCCTGCTGGACGACGGTGAAGAGCTTGCCGCCGGCCGAGATGTAACCGGTGCGCTGTGCCCCCGCGTTCTCGTCGACCCTGTACCTGACCGCGCCGCTGCCGGTGTCGCTGGTGCCGGATGTGATGGTGATCCAGGACGAGCTGGTGTTGGCGGTCCAGTTGCACGACGAGCCGGTGAAGACGGTGAAGGTGCTCGTGCCGCCGGCGGTGCCGAAGGTGGCAGAGGACGCGCTCAGGTTGTAGGTGCAGGTGGGCGTCGGGCCGCCCCCGCCGCTGCAGCTGCCGGTCGCCGACACCGGAACGGTGCGCTGGACGGCCGGGCGCTCATCGGTGTAGCTGACGCCGTCGATCTCGACCGTCAGGCCCACCACCTTGCTGCCGCTGGATGCGTACTTGAAGGCCAGCGCCTTGCAGTTGGCGAACGGGGACGGCGTGCAGACCTGGGTCGCGCTGGCACCGTCGCAGCCGGTGCCGCCCATGCTCCAGGTGGCCTTGTCGATGGGAACCTCGACGCCCTGGATGGTGAAGATCACGCTGTCGGCGATGTCGGGGCTCGCGGGCGCCCAGGTGAACGCGGGCTGGATCGCCCCGTTACCCACCGCCAGGGTCCTGGTGGCCGTCGAGTCCTCGTTGTCGTCGAGGTTGGTCACCGTGAGCTCCACGTTATAGGCGCCCCACTCCAGGGTGTCGGACGGGATCACGCAGGTGTGGCTGGCCGGGCAGCCGTTGTAGTCGCTCGGGTTGATGCCCTCGCCGCCGCGGTTGGTGGGCCCGTAAACCCGCCAGAAGAAGCTCAGGTTGCCGCCAACCGGCTTCGAGGCAAGGCCGTTGAGGGTGATCTGCTGGGTGTTGAGGGGGCTCGCCGGCGTGATGCTGAAGGCGGCCGCCACCGAGGTCACCGGGATCGTGGCCTCGGCCACGGCCTCGTACAGCCCGTCGCCGTCGGGGTCCGAGGTCGCGGAGCCGTGGAGGTAGTTGACCTTGAGCTTGACCAGCCAGTCGCCGGCTGTTCCCAGCACCAGGGCGGGCACGGTCGGCCCGGTGTAGGTCGTCGGAATGGCGGCGCCGGGCGCGAAGACCTGCCACTCGTAGGCGGCCGTGTCCGACGGCCCCTTGGCAGGCGTGCCGCCGCTCACCGAGGCTGCAAAGGACACCGACTCGCCGACGATCACGGCCTCCGGCGTCACGGTGAAGCTCGCTGTCGGTGCGCGGTTGACGGTGATGGCAGCGTCCGCGGCAGGCGTCGTCGGCGTCAGCTCGTCGCTCTCCACCGCGACCGAAGCGGTGAAGGTCACGCCCGCCGCCAGGTTTTGAGGAATGGTCAGGTTGAAGCTGTGGGGATTGGCGGGCGACATGCTCGGGTAGCCGTAGGTCGCGCCTCCGGGCTGCTCGGTGGCCCACAGCGCCCAGCGGTCGTAGGAGCCGATGGTCGTGTCGGCAATCGTCACCGTCTGGCCCGGGAAGACCGAGCTCGGAGTGACGCTCAGGTTGGCGATCGCGTTGGAAGGCCCGAGGCAGCGCGAGGTGTCGAACACCTGGTGCAGCGTGAACCGGCTCCAGTAGAAGGCGTCGCCGTTGGGCGACAGGGTGCCTGCGGTGTCGAGCACGCAGGCCTGGAACTCGTTGTGGGGCTCCGAAAGGTCGGACCAGAAGGCTTTGTCCACAGGCTCCGGCCCCGCCGACTTGATGAGGAACAGCTCGGCGGTGTTGATGCCGGCGCCGGCGACCACGGAAAGCACCGGCGTGGCGCCCGCGCCGACCGAGCGCAGCGCGACGTGGTGCGCCCACTTCTTGGAGAGCTGCCAGCGCTGGGTGGGCTGCGCCGGGTTCGAGATGTCGTAGATCGTCACCTGGCCCGAGTCCACGTTGGCCGAGGCGGCGAGCATGTTGTGCGGGTCGATGGAGAGCGAGTCGCCGTAGGCGCGCATGCCGGACGGCGTCGACACGTAGCTGGCGCTCAGCGACGGCCCCGAGCCGGTGACCTTGAAGATGCGGGCGGTCCCGTTGTCTCCGTCGCCGAGGTAGAGGTAGGTGTCGGCGCCGACGGCGAGGCTCTGGCCGCCGTTGAGCCTGAGCCCGGTGCCGTCCACCTCGAGACACTGCACGAAGCCGAGATTGGAGGTGGAGCTGACTGAAAAGAGCCCGGCGTTGAGGCTGCAGCGGTCGTTGGTGCGGGTCACCAGGTAGTTCTGCCCGCCGTGGTTGAAGACGACGCCGCCCGGATAAGTGGCCTCGTACTTGGTGTGGCCGGAGAACCGCGGCACCTCGGCGGTGCCGAGGTCGACGACCACCGTGCGCACCTTCTTGTGCTCGAGAACTGCGAAGCGGGTGTCGTCGCTGACGTCGAACTCGAGGAGGTCGTAGTCGGAGTCGCCGACAGTGCCGAACTCGAAGGCCGACTCGGCGACGAGCACCGGTTGGTCGGGGTCGTCGATGTTGTAGATCCAGAGCTCGTTGCCGGTGTTGAGAGCGATGTAGTCGCGGCCCTTCCACGTAAAGGCCTCGACGCCGAAGGCGCGCTCGCGGCGGGGGTCCGACACGCAGCTGTACGAGGTGTCGAGAAGGACCTGGGTCCACTCCTGGCAGTAGCTCTGCGCAGCCGCCGGCAGGGCGGGAACGAGCGCGGCACACACCAGCGCACCGGCGAGGATGCGGCTGGAGATCGGGATCTTGAACGGGGAGCGAATCATGCTCACCTCCACCCTCGAAAAGTAGCTGAAAGAGCCCCGGGTGTCAAACCCTAGCGGCTCTTTAGGCCTCATTTATTTCAATAACTTATGATTCCGCGCCGGGGCTGTGACCGCGGTCACCTGGTGCTTTTTCCGCAACGCAGCCACGCCGGCTGCGTTGCGGAAAAAGAGGCGGCCCGAAGGCCGCCTCTGAGGTTGAACGGCGCTCCGCTTACTCGGTCGCAGGCGGACCGGCGGGCGGGTTGAACGAGTACTGGCCGAGGCCGAGCACCGGCAGGATCTCGTTGCTGTTGCAGTTGAAGTTGGCCATCACAGCACCCGACAGGGCGGCGGTGTAGTCGCCGAAGCCGGAGTACTTGACGCCCATCCAGGTCTGGTACCAGTCCTCGGCGAGGCGCGGGTCGACCGCCTCGTTGGAGCCGGGCCATGTGAAGAGCAGCCACCCGAAGGCGTCGCCATCGCTCTGGCCGACGAGGAAGAACTGGCTGGCCTCGACCTCCTGGGTCTCCAGGGGGAGGAGGTTCGGCACCGGGCGGATCGGGGCCGCCGGGCCGCCGGACCACGGATCCTCTTCAGAGGTCACGGTGTTCACGTTCTCGTCCTCGTCCCACGCCCAGTAGGTGTAGGGCACGCAGGCGGAGGCGTACAGGGACGCCGGGCCGGCGGACGAGATGTTGCCCCAGTTGTAGTTCGCGTACGCGAAGGGCGACACGCGGGTCGAGGCGAGGTCGAAGATGGTGCGGTTGAAGGTCGAGGCCTTGAAGGCGCGGACCCAGGTGTTGATGCCGAGCTCTTCGTTCACCTGGTAGCGGAACGCCCAAGCGGTCGGCAGCGGCTCGCGGTAGTCCTCGGTTCCGGGCACCAGGTAGCGCTCGTAGAAGGTCACCGGGCCGGTGAAGGCCGGGTCGGCCTCGAGGTGGACCGCATTGTCGGCCTCGGAGAACCGGTCGAGCGAGTTGAGCCAGATCACGTCACCCACGAGCACGTTGGCGTCGATCACGCCCTCGGTGTTCGGGCGGTCAGCGTTGAAGTAGGTGATCGCGGCGCCGTCCGGGAGGTCCTTGTTGCAGGCGCGGACCACGTCGGCGGTCACGTACAGCCACACCGGGCCTTCCTCACGGGTGATGAACCACGGGTCGGCGGGGAACTCGTACAGGCTGCCGGAGCAGTTGACGTAGGACTTCGACGCTGTCTGGCTGGCCTTGAGGTAGCCCTCGAAGATGTCCAGCGTGCCCTGCGGGATCGGGTCGACGTAGTTGGACGGCGACGCAATGTAGGCCGGGCGGCTGTAGGGCGCACCCAGGGCGAACGGGTTGCAGCGCATGTCGAGGCCGAGCGCGGGGTAGGTGCCCGCGGGGTCGGGATCCGGCAGGTTGGTGTAGTTGACAGCGGCGTTCAGGAGCTCGTTGTGGCTCGAGTACGGACCGTCGTCGAAGGGGGTGTCGCCGGCGTTGTTGCCGTAGAACGGCGCCGTCGAGGTGATCAGGTGCTGCCAGATGTTGTCGTCGCGGCCGGTGGCGGCGTCCTCGGTGGGCAGGAGGCCTGCGCCAAGGATGTCGCGGATGTTCATCCGCGCCACGTCGTAGCCGGTCAGCACGATGTTGAAGTCGAGGATCGCGACCGAGTAGTCGGTCCAGATCGTGATGTGGACGATCTGCGCCTCCGCGGAGACGTTGGTGATCGCCAACTGGGTGGTCTGGCCATCGAAGCCGCCCTCGTAGTCGTAGGCGACAAACGGGAACAGCAGCGTTGCCGACGGCACCGCGTCAAACGAGCAGTAGTTGGCGTAGGCCACACTGCTCAGGCCAAGGGCCATAACCCCGGCCACCATAATCGTAAGAAACCTCTTCATGCTCAGCTCCTTCCTTTTCCTCTCGAAATCTCGATTCCCGGACGTGGATGCGCGGCTCAGAACGAGCCGGCATGCGGATCTCTCGCTCCACCGCTGTTCCGCATCACCTCCCGTAAATAATTTATTTTCAGCATTTTGACAATTCAATATGTCGTGACAGCATAAAATATAGCACCCGGTATCCCCCGCTGTCAAGCACTGCCGGGCCTCCGCGGGCCCTTCCGAACGCTTTCGCATCATCCCATTCCGTGCGGCGCAAGTCAAGCCTCGCGGCTACAGCAGCTTGGGCGGAGTGGCGGCGGGTGCCCACAGTGGGGTCAGCTCCGATTCCGGGCCAGCCACACCCGGATGCCGCCCGGGTTGCCGCCGGCCGGCGCGAGGCCCGCGACGATGTCATCGCGGCCGTCGCCGTCGAGGTCGATGAGGCGGATGTCGTAGGCGACGCCGGTGTTCGCGAGCTCTGGCGACCGCTCCTCGTAGAACTCTCCCGACTCGGTCTGCACGTAGACCTCGAGGCCGCCGCCCTTGCGGCTCGCCACCACGTCGGTGCGGCTGTCGCCGTTGACGTCGCCCGCACCGAGCCTGAAGAAGACGTCAACCCGCTCCTTGTCCCAGACGAGAGGGGTGCCGTTCTTCCACACCTCCTGCGAGTACGACATGGGGTAGCGCACGAGGCCGTTGCGCGCCTGCGCCTTGTCGTCGATCATGTTGAACTGGATGAAGGTGGCGAAGAGCTCGTCGCCGGCCGGGACCACGTCGTAGTGGTAGGCGGCGCTGAGCACGCCCTTGAAGACCGCCGGCTCCCAGCCCTCGGCGCCGCGGTTGAGGTAGACGAGGCGGCGCTCGCCCGACGAGTTCGAGGCCACCACCAGGTCCGGCTTCCCGTCCCGGTCCATGTCGGTCGAGTGGATGACGTCGGCGATCAGCCGATCGGGCAGCCCTTTGGTCTCGAGCACCCAGCCGTCCGGCCGGTTGCGCAGCACCCACACGCAGGCCGAGCCCTCGATGGCGGCGCTGGTGGTGAGGTCGAAGTCGATCTCGGCCGCGAAGGCGAGGTCGGGCCGTCCGTCGCCGTCGAAGTCGTCGACGGTCACCGCGCGCGACGACAGCCGCGGGTCCGGGGACGGCAGCTTTTCGAACCTCGTGAAGCGGCCGCCGCCCTCGCCCCAGAGCACGAACTGCGACGAGAAGTGGACCGCGACCACGATGTCCTGGTGGCCGTCGCGGTTGAGGTCGGCGACTGCGACCCCGCCGTAGTCGAGGGACAGGTTGCCGGGCCACGCCACGTCCTCCCACGGTTCGAACCGACCCTCCCCCCGGTTGAGGAAGATGCTCGGCCGACCCATGAAGCCCTTGCGGGCCGGCGGAAAGACGAGGTCCGGCGCGTTGTCGCCGTTCATGTCGGCGACGGCGAAGCCCATCTGCCACCGCCCTCCCTGCGGCAGGCCGCTCGGCACCGGCTCGAACGTGAGCCCGTCCTGGAACGGCGGCGGCAGCTCCGGGGCCTCGAAGTCCATGAAGTACACCGCGCCCGGCGTGTTCATGGCCTCCAGCTGATCGAGGTAGCGCGCCTCGAAAGCCTGGGTCTGGGCCCAGATGGAATAGAGGGGCGACTCCGGGTCCTCGGGAGGGATGCCGCGCAGCCACACGGTGTCCTCGTCCTCGCGCACGATCTCCATCTTGATGCTCGAGGCGATGTGCGGGTACGCGAACCTCTCGTCGATCTGGACCGCGAACTTCTTCGAGAACGGCTGCGGGGTCACCCAATCCGCGACGAACTCCTCCCAGGTCTGCTCGGGCTTGGTCTTCCAGTGTTCGAGGCGCCGCGCCATCTCGTCCTCGGTCATGCGCGGCTGCGGCCCCGCCGCGGTGGCCGGCGTCGGTTCTGCCTGGGGCTCGCTCGGCGCCGTCTGCTGCCCCCAACCCACCGTCGTCATCAGAGCGACAGCCGCTGCCGCCGCGATCATTTTCTTGCGATTCATCAAAAACCTCCGCATTCCGTCATTTGTCAAAAACCAGCCCTCACACCACGTCGGCAATCGATCCCCGCCAGCGATCCAACGAGGCCGCCCCGGCCCACACCAGAAAGCACCCTCCAACCAGGAGGCAGCCGATCGCTGTCGCGGAGGGTGGCTCGGCCCCAACAAGGCCCGCTCGCAGCACACCGACCATCGGGGTCAGCGCATTCGATTCAATGATGGTGCGCACGACGTCCGACCGCACCAGGGCGAGAGGATACACGATCGGCGCGGCGTAAAAAACCACCTGCAGCGCCAGACCCATCATCTCGGCGATATCCGGAAGGAAGGCCCCGACCAGGCTCACGCACAGCGACGCGCCGATGATCCAGAGCACGAGGGTCGCCAACCCGAGCACGATCCACGGTACACCGGCCACGCCGAGGTGCCCGCGCCACGCGCAGTAGGTCACCACGAGGGTGAAGGAGATGGCGTGGTGCATCATGGTGCCGAGGGCGTCGCCAACGACCAGCACCTCGGGCGGCATCCGCACCCTTTGCACCAGACTGGCGTGCGCGCGGAACAACCTCGCCGCCCGCATCACGACGTCGTTGACCGCCAGGAACGGCACGAGACCCGTGATCAGAAAAACTCCGAATCCCACGGCGGGGCGTCTAGCAAGATCGATACCAAGACCGTCGACCTTGATCTGGAGGATCGCCGAAAAGACCGTCATATAGAGTGCGAACTGCACCGCGGTACTGATCGGGGTCCACAGCCAGCCGAGATAGTGGCCCGCATGACGGGATGCAAACGCCCTCCAGGCGAGTTGGCGCAGGAGGAAGCGTTGTCGAAACAGGGTTTGCGGCAGCCGGAAGACTGCAAACACGTGACTCCTCATGGTCTTCGAAGAACCTCTCCTCCACCATCATCGACGAGACCCACCGCAGAGTCGTGTCGGCCCCCACGAGCTGGCATTTTCGCTGCTTCGTGCCCTTGACGCCCTTGTCGCAGCAGCATAAGATGAATAACGTCCGGCCGAATTGCGCCCGCATGCCGACGCGGGATGGTACTACAGGTCGGAGGGAAGGCCAAACAGGTGTCGTACAAAGCGCAGTCGGGTTCGCCCCAGGTTGCCGCGGTCGGCAGTCGCCTGCGGAAGCTGCGCAAGGAAAGAGGCGTGACTCAGGCCGACCTGGCGCGCCAGATTGGCATCCAACAATCGGATCTCTCCCGCATGGAGAAGGGCGAATACCGGGTTTCTCTCGACACCCTCTTCAAGATCCTCGCAGTTTTCAATCTGGAGCTCGCACATTTCTTCGGCGACCAGCCCACGAAGGCCGAGGAGCAACAGCCCCTCAGCCACCACGACATGCAGATCCTCCACCAACTGCGCGACCTCAGCCCGGTGGCTCGGGCCGAGGTCCAGGAATTTCTCGAGTTCAAGCTCCGCAAGGAACGCCAGGAGCGGCGTACCCTGACGTCGAGCCGGCGTTCCGGAGAGCACGGCTGATGAAGGAACGCTACGACGAACTCCTGCGTCTCGCGGAAGCAGCGCTCGGCGCCGATCAGTACGAGCGCGCCGCCGAGCTGTTCGCCGATGCGGAGTCAATCGCGCGCGAGCACGGCGAGGTGGATCTCGCCGACCGCGCGTTCTGCAATCGCTGTTCGGTGCTGGTGGAGCTCGACCAGGGCGCCGACCAGATTCCCAGACTCAAGGAAATCCTGCTCTCGAGCAGCGACACCCGCAACCGCTTCCTGGCCGCCTACTGCACCGGCGTCGCGTATTTCATCTCGGAGGATTTCGAACGCGCCCAGAGTTACGCCCGGCGCGCCACCGGTCTTGCCCGCGAGCTCGGCGACTCCGGTCTCGAACACCGGAGCCTCAACCTCGTCGGCACCCTGGCCGCTCGCGCTTCGCTCTTCGACGAGGCCGAGGACGCCTTCCGGCGGTGCCTCGCGGCGCACCGCGAGGGCGACGGCTATCAGCGCGTGATGGCGGCCCAGGTGGAGGACAACCTCGGTTACGTCCTGATGTGCACCGACCGCCTCAGGGAGGGTATCGACCACTGCGAGGCGGCGCGGCGGGTCATGGAAGATCTCGGCGCCGAACACTACCTGTTCGAAACCCTGCAGGACCTGTGCTACGGCTATGTGCTCACCGACGACCTCGACAGCGCTGAAACCTGCGGGACCCGCGCTTTCGAGCTGGCGGTCGAACACTCCGACGAGCAGATCGCAAAAAACTGTCTGTTTCTCTTGAGCGAGATCGCGGTGAGGCGCGGCGATACCTTCGGGGCTCGCCGATACCTGCGCGAGCTCACCGCGTACTACCCGGAGGCCGGGGTGTCTGAGGAAATCATCGATGTTTTCCTCGCCACCGATCTGACCTCCGTGGTGAACCTGAGGGGGTAGCGATGAGGGGAGTCAGGACCATTCTGATCGCCGTCGTCGCTCTCGGCGTCGCCGGCGTGGCCGGAGCCGCCGGACCGATGACGCTGTCCCAGGCCGGGGACCTCTATTCGGCCGCCACAGTCGACAACCAGGTGGTGGTCACGGCCCGATACGCCGACGGCACGGTCGAAGATCTGTTCGTCCCCCAATCCGCAGCTGCGGTCGAGGAATCCCTGCAGGTTGGCGTGGACCCGGCAACCGGCGCCCTTTACGTCGCGTGGCAGAAGAGGACGGATCTGGAAGCCCGCCTCCGCCTGGCCGGCTACCTCGACGGCACCTGGATCGGACCGATGACCTTTGCCGGCAACGACGGAACCGCGGCCTCCAGCCCCCAGATGACGATTCAACGCTCGGTTTCCAGATATTTCGAGGACCCGGTGGAGGGTGAAGAACCGGTTGAGGCCACCATCGCCACCACGTTTATTCATCTCACCTGGTGGAGCCGCAACAGTGAATATGAGGTCGGTGCCGCACAGTACATGGCGGTGCCGCTGGACGATGAGGGCGTCCCGGCGTTCCGCGATGCCGTGCCCGTGGCACTCGTCGACTTCCTGCCCTACGGCATCGCCTGCTTCGATATCGGGCCCGCCGAAAACCTCAAGCACCCGAAACTCCTGATGGACCCGCGAACCGGCAACCCCGCCGTTTTCGCCACCGACCTCAACAGCTGCCTGTTCCAGATCTTCGAATCGCGACCCGAGGTGGTGGTGGACAGCACGACCAAGAGGCGGCGCCAGATCATCATCCTGCGCAGCCCGTCGACCGTTGCGCTGCGCCCGGATCTGCCGTTGGCCGCCGCCAAGATCGAGGTCGGGAGCGGTCTCAAGCTCAT
Organism: Candidatus Sulfomarinibacteraceae bacterium; assembly: GCA_963823345.1. GTDB lineage: Bacteria > Acidobacteriota > Thermoanaerobaculia > Thermoanaerobaculales > Sulfomarinibacteraceae > Sulfomarinibacter. Next base: position 51,220 of record CAWGLE010000021.1, on the reverse strand, counting down.
CATGCACTGGGACGGCGAGGAAGATCTCCTCAACTACCTCGAACTCGATCGGGAGGGGCTGTCGGAGACCAAGGGTCTGCCGCTCGGCGAGAAGCTCTCCCACGAGCAGGCGGTGGAGTTGATCCGCGGTCTGACCAACTGATCAACGCAACCGGTCATCCAAAAGCCCACCGTCTGGTGGGCTTTTTTCTTGGATGCCGCAAGCCGGATGGCGGGCACTTCGACCCGATATTCAACGTCCGGCACTCCGTCTTCGGCTCTGAAGGTGGGCCAAGGCCCACCCTACAAAACCGCTCGGTGGATGGGTCCGAAGTAGAGTGGGCCTTGGCCCACCTTCAGACCTGCGGGGGGTGGGTGAATCGTGCGACCTGTGACCTGCGTCCTGCATTCGGGTGGCCTTGCGGAAGGCTCCTATCGCGCAAAGTCAGATCACCTTACTGATCAGTTCTTCCAACGCCCCCGCGTAGCCGTCCCAGGTGAAGCGGCCGCGGCCCTCGACCGCGCCGCGGCCGAGCCGCTCCAGAGCCGGTCGGTCGAGCTCGACCAGGGCGGTTGCCAACGCGTCGACCGACCCGGGTTCGACGACCCGGCCGTCGATGCCGTGGCGCACGATCTCGGCGACGCCGCCGACGTCGGTGGTCAGAACCGGCACGCCGGCGGCGAGGGCCATCGGCGCAACCGCTGACTGCGAGCCCGACCGGTAGGGCAGGACCAGGAGATCCGCGGCCGCCAGCAGCACCGGCACCTCCGGCTCCGGGACCCACCCGAGCCGGAGCCGCACCCGCCCGTCGAGGCCGAGCTCGGAGACCTGTCGCCGCAGACGCTCGCCGAGACCACCCCACGGTTCCCCCGCCACCATCAGGAGCCAGTCGCTATCCGCGGACAGCGAGGCCATGGCCTCGACCAGGAGGTCGAGGCCCTTGTAGGGGCGGATCAGCCCCATGAAGAGGGCCACGCGCCGTAGCGGCGGAAGTCCGAGGGTGGTCCGCGCGGCGGAACGGTCCGGGAACCCGGCGATCTCCGACGCGGGCAGGGGGTAGGAGGCGACCGGCACCCCCGGGTAGGACTCGGCGAGACCTTTCGCGAGCGACGCGGCGTGGGTGAAGAGCGCCCGGCAGCGGCCGAGCACCGATTGTGCCGCGTGTTGCCGCAGCGCGCCGGCGTCGTGGTCCGCCGGGTTGTGCACGATCGCTACCCGCGGCGGACCCCCACCCGAGAGCAGGAAGCGCCAGAGACCGGCCCAGGCCCAGGTCCAGTAGGGGATGATCCACGCGTCTGCGCGGTGGTCATGCGCGCGGCGTCGGCAGGTCGGCCAGACCAGGGGGTTGAGCGGCTCGAGCACGGACTCCGCGCATTCGAGTCGTCGGCAGGCATCGGGGTCGCGATCGCCGGCGCCCGGAAAAAGCCACCCGGGGTACTGGCGACGTGGGGTCAGGAACAGAAGGTCGTGTCCGCGGGCCGCGAGCCCGTCCGCCATCTCGGTGGTGGTCCGGGCGACGCCTCCGCGAAAAGGATGGCCGGACCCGAAGACCACCAGGCGCACGGCGCGCCTACCTGGTCGGCGGATGGGTGATCTTGCGGAACCGTTCTTCGAGACGCAGACGGACCGGGTCGGGGACGAGACCGGTCACGTCCCCGCCGAGGGTCACGACCTCCCGCACCAGCCGCGACGACAGGTAGAGGTACTCCTCCTTGGGCGTCAGAAAGACCGTTTCAACCCCCGGGGAGAGGCGCCGGTTCATCAATGCCATCTGAAACTCGTACTCGAAGTCGGAGACCGCTCGCATCCCTCGGATGATGATGGTGGCGTCGATCTCCTGGAGGAAATTGACCAACAGACCCGAGAAGGACCGGACCTCGACGGTCGGGTTGTCGGCGTAGATCTCGCGCACCATTTCGGCGCGCTCCGCCGGGCTGAACATGGCGTCCTTGCCGGCGTTGAGGAGAATGCCCACCACGATCCGGGGGAAGATCCGGGTCGCCCGTTCGACGATCGCCACGTGACCGACGTGGAACGGGTCGAACGACCCGGGGTACACAGCGACCGGAGCATGGGATGCCGACATGGCGCGATTGTACCGGAGAAAACGTTCAAATATTCAACGTTCAAACGCCAAGTGCCACCACCTCTAGGCCACCTGTTTGTCGTGGCGTGACCGTGTGCCACCACCTATAGGCCATCACTTAGTGAAATGAAAAGAGATCGTCGTCGGGCCTGTGGAGCTTGTGGGAAGGTGCGAAGCAGCTTTCCACAAATCCATAGGCGGGTGGGTGGGGCGCCGGCCCGTCCGACGGGCCGGGAGCCAGGCGCCTCCGCCGCACGCGGTCCCACCCGCCCTGAGCACCCGAGTGCTCACTGTCGGTGGGGGGTCGGGTGGGAAATCCGAAATCCGAAATCCGAAATCCGAAATTCGCCCGGTGCTCTACTCCTCGACAGCCCCCGCAGTCGCGCGGTTGTGCTGGTGATCGACCACCCGCACCGCCACCATGTGCGAGCCCTCCTCGGCGGGAAACGCGAACGTCTCGACCCGCCCGTCGAGCAGCCCGTCGGCCGGCGCCAGGGCCTCCCAGGCGTCGCCGTCGCGCGACCACTCGGCGCGGACGATCGGACTCAGAGCGTCCGTCACCGTGACCTCCCACGTCGCTCCGCTGCGTTCGAGGGCCACCGCCGGCGGTGTGTTGTCGATGGTGAACCACCGGCTCATCCGCGTGCTTTCGAGGGCCCCTGCGGGGTTCTCCGGGCTGTCGGAGGCGGTCAGCCGGAACCGGTAGACGCCGTCCGGAACGGCGCTGGTGTCGATCGCGAGCTGGCTGCCCGTGATGCGGTCGCGAACCTCGAGGCCGTGACCGTTCCGCCCCTCGAGCTCGAGCCGGAATTGCAGGGAATCCTTGTTCGGGTCTGCTGCCTCCCAGCTCACCGTGCGATAGCCCGAGCGGTAGTACTTCTTGCCCTTGGTCGAGGCGCCGTTTTTTTCGGCGGTCTCGTCGATCACCGTGAAAATACCGTTGACGTCCGGGTGGACAGCCTCGATCACCGGACCCGAGGGCGGCGGTGCGGCCAGAAAAATGACCCCCGGCTCCTCGACGCTGAGCGCGGACACCCGCGGCGGCAGGTTGACCTCGACCATCGCCACCTCGACCCGATCGACCTCCGCAGGTTGACCCGTGACCCGCGACAACCTGACCTCCCACTGCACCACCCGGGCCGGCGGCTGTGACACCTGTCCTCCCCCGGCGGGCATCCAGTCGGTCCACTCCAGCCAGGTGTGGTCGGGCGAGCTGGACACGCCGGTGCGAAAACGGATGCTCACATTCGGCGACGCGGGCTCCACCCGGTACTCGCCGAAACGAACCGGCTGCGCGTTCTCCCTGGCGTGCGAGCGGAAACGACCCGGGTGCGCATCGTCGATCGTGCGCCAGAGCACCCCACCCGGACCCTGGGTGAGAAGCGCCGCGCCGCCGTCGATCACTCCGACGACCTGAACCGCGTCGATGGTTGCCAGCCGGGTTCCGCCGTCGGCCACAAACCGCCACACCTCGCCCTCCCAGCCGGTGCCCACGAGAAGACCTGCGCCATCCCACGCGATGGAGGCCGCAACTTCCTTGGTAAAGCGGTGCATGCTGAGCAACCCGCCATCGACCGTCAGCTGGAGGATTTCAGAGGTCGCGGTGTTGCCGTCGACCTTTGGCAGGTTGAGATCCGCCGCGGAGCTGATCTCGGCGCCGGCGTCGGCGCCATCATCCGGCCCGGTGCCGTTGCCGTTTTTTCGCGGTGCGGGCGCGGCCGGCTCGCCCACCAGCGCCGCCGCCCACACCGAACCGCCGCCCACCGCGAGATCGGAGATCTCGGTGAACGGGCTGTCGGCCACGACGCCCACCCTGCCGCTCTCGTCAACGCTCAGAATCAGCCCCTTGCCGGAGGTCCCCACGAGCAGGCGCCCGTCGCTCACCGCCAGGCAGCGGGCGTGAACATCCGGCAGTTCCTTCCAGCGTTCGAGACCGCGCTTCGCCAGCCGGTACAGTGCGGCCGGAGGCCCGGCTGCCGCCACCACCTCGCCGTCGAACACCGCCAGATCCCAGATCCCGCCTTCCGCCAAACGCCCGACCTCGGTGAGGGCGCCGTCGGACCACTCGAAGACCACCCCGGGAGCGATGGTCGCCAGCACGATGGTGCCGTCGTCCCGCATCGTGATCGCCGTGACCTGCTCCGCCGGGACGTCCGCCAACAGCTCGGCGGCGCCGCCGCGCACCCGGTACAGCCTCGCCGGGTGGCCGGTCCCGACGATCAACGACCCGTCGCCGGTCCGCACCCCGGCCATCACCACCGGTTCTTCGAAGGTCGGACCATCGCTCCAGCCGGCGACCCACCGCAGCACACCGTCGGGCGTCACCTCGACGTCCTGCCCCCGACCCTCGAGAAACTCGTCGGCCGTGTCGACGATCCAGCGTCGGGTTTCGGTGGCGCAGACGGGTTGAACCAGAAACAGCAGGGCCGCGCCCGCACACAAGAATCGGATTCGGTGCATCATCAGTCCCATCATTGAGTTTCCTCGCGGACAGTGAGTTGGATCCTCTGCGCTCCCACCACCGCCATCGGCACCTCGAGGTCGGTTTTCGCAAACACCGCCCAGGAAACGGTCTCGAGGTTGGGTCCGAGGGCCGAACGCATCTGGAGGACGACACTCGGCGGCGCCGACAGGCTGCCCCCGGCGACCGAGATGCCGAGATCCTGGCGCTCCAGCACCGCCACCAGCGTCGTCGACGGTTGCAGGGAGTTCGCCAGGCGCACTTCGTCATCGAAATTCGCCGGGTTGAACGGCCGCATCTGGAGGTCGTATGCGGTCCACGCCGCGCCGTCCGCACCCACCAGGTCGAGCCGGCCCGGAGAAAGGCCTTGCGGAATTGCGACCTTGAGCGTGTACACCGCCTCGGCCCCGCGGTACGGGCGGATCCGAAACCGCACGTCCAGCTCGTCGCCCGGGCTGACGACGCGACGGTCAGGAACGATCTCGAGGATGACGGCCGTCTGGATCTCTTCGACGCGCTCGATGTGGACATCGATGGATTCGATTTCGGGGCCCGCGAACGGCGTGTTCTCGAGGTACGCCACGACAGCCGCCACGAACCCCGATGCCTCGGCCGCCGCCTGGGCACCGGCAAAGTTGGACCGGATCACCACCGGTTCGAGCTCCGGGTACCGGATCACCACCCGACTGCGGACCGTCTGATCGCCGAAAGTCCTGCCGTTGACGGCCTGGCATGCCTGGGAAAGATAGGCCGAGAGGAGCGGCAGCAGCACCGGGTGGCGAACGGCCCGAAACGCGTACGACTCCTCGCCGACCGTCACCCGGATCGGCACCATCGGCGCCTCCGCCCCGAGCCGGCCGACGATGCCGTCCTTGCGGTCCGCGACGACGGCGCCAAGCGGACGTCCTACGGTGAAGAACTTGAACGACGACATGAGGTTCGGCAGCACCGCCAGAACGTTCGCCCGCGCGAGCGGCATGAGCATCGCGCCGGCGCCGATAAACGGGTGACCGAACGCCCACAGACGATCGCCGCGGATTTCGGTGACCGTGCCTCCGGCGGCGAGGGTGGCGTCGCCGTCGACCAGCACGCTCGCCACCATCGCCCCCGGCGCAAGCTCCGCGCCGGTCTCCTCCACCGTCGCCACCCCGCCGGGTGTCGCGGACCAACCCATCCGGCGCCAACTCTCGGCCAGCCAGCTGTCGTCGGCCGGCAGAGCCAGCCCGCCGGCGTTCACCGCCAGCGGCAGCGGCTGCAGTCGGCCCGCACCCTGCGGCAGCAGCCAGTCGACCAGCATCGCGCCGAGCGAGCCGTCCGCTGCGGACGCGAGCAACTCGGACATGCCGGGTCGGCCGCCGACCGTCACCATCCGGTCGCTCGCAGGATCGATCTCCGCCATCCGCTCGAACGGCGTCACGCCGCCGATCGGTTGTGTTGAAAATGCCCACCCGTAGGCCAGGGCGCCCAGCAGCTGTCCGTCGAGGTAGACCGGCGAACCGCTCATTCCGGCGATGATGCCGGTCTCGGCGAATCGCGGGTCGTCGAGGCGCACCAGGACGATCTCGGACCTGGGTGCGCCGGAACCCACGACCCCGAGGACGGTCAGTGGAATCTCGACCCGCTCCCCTCCGTCCATCTCGGTGATGCACACCCCCGTCCGGCCGGGTGTCGCATCCGCAAGCGCGACGACGTCGACGGCAGGCGCCGCCACCGGCAGCGCGGTCAACACAGTGACCAACAAAAATTTCTGAAACATCTTCATCGAATGGTCATCCTAACCCGAACCCCACCTCAACCGGTACGTATTCCGGAACATCCGGGTTCCAATTGACCCACGAGGCAGATGTTCACTACAATCCAGGTTCGGAGTCATCAATGAGCGAAACCGTGCTGCCGCACCCTTCGATGGTCGCCAGGCTCGTCGAGCTTGCACGAAGGTTGCGCACCCTGCGCCGACCGTCGGAGGCTGCGGAGCTGCTGAAGATCGCGGCCGCTCTGACGCCGCACGGCGCCGACCTCAGGGAGGAGGCCGCGCGCCTCCAGGGCGAGGAAGGCATCGACGACTTCGACCGCGAGTTCAAGCGTCGCAACCTCGAGGCGTCCCACGCCCTCGGCATGGCTCACATCTTCGAGACCCGGGGCGAGTTCGGACGCGCAGTGGACATGATCGACCTCGCCAAGCTCCGCACCCCATTCAACTACCTGGCCTATGCTGCGGCGGGCTACCTCCACATGCGCCATGGCGATGCCGCCACCGCGCTGACGGAGTTCATCCAGGCCCGCCGGCTCAACCCTCTCGACTACCGCCTGGCCATCGAGACCTCGCGCGCCGCCCTCGAGGACGAGAACTTCGACGCCGCCCTCAAGGCCGCGATCGACGCCATGTTGCTCGCGACCTGGCGGTCGGAACGAGAGCAGCACCAGGAACGGCGGCGGGTCGAAACGCTCGTCCGGCTGAGCGGCAGCGAACCTGCAGAGGTGCAGAAACTCATGACCGCCCGGATCTCGACCCTGCAGAAGGCGTGCGACCACGTTTCGCTCAGCCACGCCAAGATCTTCTCGCACACCGATCTGCAGACCGAGCGGGACCTCTCGGCGGGCGGCGAGCCGATCAGCGACGATCTGCTGCGGCGAGCCACCGAGCTCCGCACGATGGGTCTGTTTCGACACTTCAGCGACGAACTCCTGATCCCGTTGGCCAGGATCGTGGTTCCCGAGTCGGTGGCCCCCAACCAGGCGATCTTCACCGAGGACGATGGGACCAGGGACCTCAAGATCATCCGCAAGGGAGCGGTTCACATCACCCGGTCGACGCCGGTCGGCACCCAGGTGCTGACCAGCCTCACCACCGGCGCGCTGTTCGGTGAGGTGTCCTATCTCGACCACCTGCCGCGCTCGGCGACAGCCTTCGCGGTCGGTCCGACGACCGTCTTCACGATTCCCGCCGCGGCTCTCGATCAGGCGGTCGCGGACAACCGCGAGCTGGCGGTGAGCCTGCTCTGGGGGTTCTGGCAGACCCTGGCCGACAAGGTGCGCGCCGCCAACATGCAGATGAACGAGCTCTTCGGCGCACCGGCCACCCCGGCACCGGCCCAGCGCACGCCGGTCAACCTCGGGCGACGGGTTCACCTCACGGAAGAATCCAAGGTCGACATCCTGCGCGAACAGGGCCTCTCCGCGCAGGAGTTGCGGTTGCTGGCCAAGTACTCGCGCGAGAAGAGCTTTCACGCGGATGCCCTGATCTTCGGCGAAGGCGAACCCGGGGATTCTCTCTACATCGTGGTCGACGGTGCGGTCCGAATCTCGCGCATGGTGCCGGGCATGGGCGAGGAGTGCCTCCTCATTCTGTCGCGGGGCGAGGTCTTCGGTGAGCTCGCGCTGATCGACGACAGGCCGCGCTCCGCCGACGCCCGCGCCCACGGCGGTCCGTGCACGGTGTTCGCGGTCAGCAAGTCGCTCCTGGAAGAGGTCCTGTCGATGGACCCCGACGCCGCGGTCCAGTTCCTCAACCTCCTGTGCCGGCTGCTGTGCCGCCGCCTGCGCGCCATGAACGAGCGCCTCGTCGCGTGGAGGGTGATGGGGTCGCACAGTTGAGTTTTGAGTTCTCAGTTTTGAGTTTTTAGTTCCCGCCCAACCCGCCCACAGACATGAAGCGCCCGAGTGCTCAGGGTGAGTAGTGCCAACGTGCGGCGGAGGTGCCATCTTTCGTATTGCCTGATGGTGAGCCATGGGAGTCGGCCCAATGCAACGGGTAGGCAATGCGAAAGGTGGCTCCTCCCGGGAAGCGCGCGCGGAAAGCAGGGCTACGGCACAGTAACAACTATCCGGTCATATGACGCCCGCCGAGTGAGCTGGTCCATCAACCCGACCGCGACCCGCTGCTGGCCCTCCTCCAGGAGAAGGGTGACGTCGATCCCGAACCGCAGGCGAACCGCGTTTTCGTAGTCGACGGCGGGAATCCGGATCTCGTGTTCCTGGCGCTGAATTTCCGACGACTGTCCTTTGAGGTCCTGGGCGCCGATGAAGAGCACCACCCGGCCGACGTACTCCTCCCCCACCGGCAGCAGGGCCACCTTGTCGAGAGGAAACGTCAGGTGCAGCGGCACCGTCCAGCGATCCGCCGAGGCGGCGCTCGCCTCCGCGTCCGTCAGTTCGAGGTCCATGGGATTGTCGTCGATCTCGACCACCAGCGACGTGAAGACCCGATCCTGGACCCGGGTCTCCAGCGACTTCTCGACAAATCGGCGGCGGTAGCGGAGGTCATACTCCGGGTGGCCCGGAATCTCTACGTCGAGACGGTGCACGCGATCCGCGTCGACCGCGCCCAGGGAATAGCCGAGCGAGTAGTAGCTGAAGAGATCCTCCGAGATCCGCTCGAGCCCCGCAGTCGGATCGTTGGTGTTGATGATGGCGATGCCGCCGGTCGCATCAGCCAGATAGTCCAGGGAGTCTTTGTAGTTCTTCGAAGCAGCCGAGGCCCCCACCGGATCGCGGCCGTACGCCGACTCTGCGCCGCCGCCGTCGAGCGTGTCGAGTCCCTCGGCATCAATCGTGTACAGGCTGACCTCTTGAGCGTTGGCCGCCGACGCCAGCTCGTGGAAAGCCCGCGTCCGGTCGAGGATGCTTCGATTGGCCATGATCGAGTTGTCTTTGAAGACCATGGCGTACTCCTGCATCAGCCCGTAGCCGGGAGTCATGGGAAGACCGCTCGAGATGTAGATGATGGACTTTCGACCCTCGACCCCCGACAGCATAGCGATCACCTGGCGCAGGGCGGAGAGCGTGAAGCCGAGGTTGTTCGCCTCCTCCTCGGCGTACTGGTAGATCCTCCGGCGGAGGTCGGCCGGGCCGTCCTTCCCCTCCTGGCCGCCGGATCCCTCCTTGGCCTCCTGGAGGTCATCGATGATGGCCCGACGGGTGTTGTCGAATTCGACGCGCCCCCCGGTCATCTGCGTCATGCCCCGCAGTGCGTCGTTGACGGCGCGTGAATCCAGAGTGAAAGGCTGTGCCACCTCGAGCGATCTCTGGTAGGAGACAACCATCATCTGGACCGGCGGTTCGAGGTTTTCGATCACGAACTCGCGCACCCTCCGCAACACCCGGTTGCGGTCGAACGGCCGCAGGTTCTCGTTGTCGATGTAGAGCACCACGAACACGGGACGGATCTCCGGCGGCAACGCGGCCGGCACGGCATCGATCGTGGCCGCCGCCGCAGACTCGCCGAGCGGCGCCAGGAGATGACGGATCACCTCTTTGGACAACACCGCGAAGTTGGAGATCTCCACCGGTTTTCCGTCCTGCAGCAAACGGAAGTCATCGCGACCGAGATCCTCGACCGGTCGCCCCTTGCCGTCGCGCACGAAAACGTCGACGTTGACGACCGTCACCTGGACCTCGTCGATGAATTCCAACCCGCCGACCGGAGTCTGCTCCGCGGTGTCATCGGCAATCGACATTCCGACCGCGCCGATCACCAACAGCAGCACCATCGCGACGCCTCGTCTCATCGGGACCTCCACCGCCGCTCCACTCGCGGCCCGCCGCCATGGTACTGCAACCGGCGAACCGTCGCCGGGTGGAAGAAAGTGGGCTTCACCGCGTGTTGCACGGTTCGAGAAGGGAGACGACGTGCACGGACCTGCCCCCTACGAAGACCTGCAGAACCTCAATCCGGAGACCATGGATGTTCCGGACGTGATTCCGATTTTTCCGCTGCCCAAGACCGCGCTGCTACCCGGCGAGGTGCTTCCGCTGCACGTGTTCGAGCCACGCTACCGCGCCCTCGTCCGTGACGCCGTCGCCACCCACAAGGTCATCGGGATCGTCCAGGTCGTGCCCGGTTTCGAGACCGAGCTGCCGGGCTCGCCGCCGGTTCGAGAGACGGGCTGCATCGGCTACATCGCCTCTCATGAGGAGCTGCCGGACGGTCGTTTCATGATGTGGCTTCTCGGCCTCGAGCGTTTCCGGATCCTCGAGGAGCTCGAACCGTCGGCGGCGTACCGCCAGGTCCGGGTCCGCTATGAACCGACCCCGGAATCTCCCAAGCGTCTTGCCGAGATCCGGGCCCTTCGCGAGGAGTTACGGAAGCTCCTGCCGGGTCTGGTGGAGCTCGACAATGCCGCGCTCGGTCAGTTCGCCCAGCACATGGATCAGGTTTCCGACGCCCAACTGATCGCGCTCGCCTGCCAGATCCTCGACATCGGCAGCGACCGCAAACAGGAGGTGCTCGAGGCGGGTTCGCTTGCGGACCGCTTCCTCATGTTGTACGAGGACCTCTACAAACACCTCGACCTCAACCCGGGGCTGGAAAAGCTCAACCCCGATCGGTTGAACTGAAAAGGGTCGTTGAACGGAACCTAACGGAGCGGGGTTGAGACGGATGTCCCCGGGCGGGGTTGGGTCTCGGCGCTGTTGGAGGTGATGCCCACCAACAGGAGCCCGAGAGCGAGAACGAGGACGGCGGTCACGATCGAAACCAGGACCTGGGACCAGGTCGAGCCGCTTCGGGACTCCCCGCCAAGATCGCCGGCTGTGTCAGCCTCGATTCTGGTCATGCGCTCCGCCCCCTCTCTCATATAAGACGCCGCAAACCACCGAAATGTTGCACGCGTCAGAAAAATCCTCCGGACGGACCGGACGCCGGTCCGTCCGGAGCGAAAACGACTACTTCGACGCCATCTGGGTGTTGGAGTGGCTTTCCGACATGTGTTCGGCGATCCACTTGGCCTGCAGCTCCTGCGGCACATGGCCGAGAGTCGCATGCAGCTTGACCTTGCCGCCCTTCCTGCTCACGACGTAGGTCGCTTCCGATCCCGGCTTCAGCTTGGCGTACGCCGCCTTGAGCTCGGCCTTGCTCTCCTTGGAATAGGCGACGCCGTCGACAGCCAGCATCACGTCGCCCTTTTCGAATCCGGCCTTCTGCGCCGGGCTTCCGGGCTCGACTTCGGTCACCACCCACCGGCCCTCGTCGTCGGTGTCGTAGTTGATCCCGAGCCACGCCTTCTGCGCCAGTTTCTGTTCCATCTTCTTGGTGCAGTCGGCGGGATCGCCCTCACACTTGCCCTTGTCGCCGGCCATCGCCGGCGCAGCCGCCAACATCACCACCACGAGCAACACACCGAATTTCTTCATTCCTGACCTCCCGGGTTCGGGGACCACCGGCATCGGTGGTCCGGTTGACAGATCGGACGGATGGTCTGTTCTCTCATGCAGCCAATCTGGCCCCCGGGGATGTCAATGTCCTCACGGAGAAGTCATATGCTGTCAAGGATGTAACCGAGATGCAAAACCTCCCGGCGCGCAGCGCTTGCGTGCGTTATATTCATCTCGAGCGGCGCTCGAGCGCCGCAACCCATGGAGCCGGATGATGTCCGTTTTCAACAGCCACAAGAACGGCGGATTCTCGAACTCGGAGTTGCGCGCGGTGGAACACAACGTCCTCGGCGGACGTCGCATCCTGTGGGCGGGCGTTCTCGCGGTGCTGTTGCCTCTCGCCATCCTGCTCGGTCTGCAGTACTGGTGGCTGACCGACCTCGAGCGCAACTCGGCCATCGCCCGCAAAGCGGCCCTCGAAAACTACCTGGGCGCCATCTCGCAGGAGGTCCGGTACTTCTACTACAAGATCTCCGAACGCGCCCTCAACCTTCCGCCCGAGGTCCTCGGTCCGAAGTCGATCGAGAAGGCGGGCGGCTACTTCAAGAAGAAAGAGATCGTCGGCGCCAAAAGGCTCTTCGTCGTCAGCTACCTGACCCGAGACTCCATCTTCTTCTACAACCCGGAAGACCACTCGATGGAGGTCCCGGATTTCTCCGACGAGACGGTCGCGGTGTGGGCGGCCGCCGCGCCGTGGGCCTATTTGAGAAAGAAGGGCGCCAAGATCGACACTACCAACCTCAGCGTCGACCAGCGCGACCCGGATAACCGCATCATTCTCAACCCCATCGTCGATGACAACTGGAAGCTCATCGGTCTCGCAGGGCTCATCGTCGACGAGAAGTTCTTCGAAAATGAGCTGCTGCCAAAGGCCATTGCGGTCAGCTTGCCGAAGTTCGAAAAGCCCAAGGAGGAGCTATTTGTGGTGGTGCGCGACGCCCAGAATCGGCAGATTCTGCCGCAGGGCGTGCTCTCCAACCCGAAAAAAGACCGCGTCAAGCGAAACTTCGACTTCATATTCACCGACTGGACCCTGAGCCTGCAAGGCGATTTTGCGAGCCCCGAAAAGTGGGCGCGCGCCAACTTCGCGCTCAACATGACCATGTCTGCGGCACTGGCCGCGGTGCTCCTCGGCGGCATCGCCCTCACCGTCCGCACGGCGATGCGCGAGATGAAGCTCTCGGCGATGAAAAACGAGTTCGTCTCCAACGTGTCCCACGAACTGCGCACCCCGCTGTCGTCGATCCGCGTCTTCGGCGAGTTCATGCGCAGGGGGCGGGTCACGGACCAGAGCAAGGTCCGGGAGTACGGCAACTACATCGAGACCGAGAGCCGCCGCCTCACCCAGCTGATCAACAACATCCTCGATTTTTCCCGCATCGAGTCGGGCCGCAAGGTCTACACCCTCGAGCCATCCGATCTCGAGGAAATCCTCGCCGGCACGCTCTCGACCTTCGCCGTACGCCTCCGCGACAAGGGCTTCGAGATCACCTACCAGGGCCCCGATGAACCGCTGCCCGAGATCGGGGTCGACGCCAACGCCATCGACCGCGCGGTCGCCAACCTCCTCGACAACGCGGTCAAGTACTCCAACGGCGACCGCCGGATTGTCCTCGAACTCCGGCGGGATGGGGACGAGGCGCTGATTTCGGTCGCCGATCACGGCATCGGCATCCCGCGGAACGAGTTCGAAAAAATCTTCGAGCGCTTCCACCGGGTCAGCACGGGTCTGGTCCACGACGTCAAGGGCTCCGGCCTCGGCCTTTCGCTGGTGCGCCACATCGCCGAGGCCCACGGCGGCCGGGTGACGGTCGAAAGCGAGGTCGGCAGGGGCAGCACATTCACGATCCGCCTGCCGCTGGCCGGTCCGCAAGGGAAATCGGCATGAACAAAGTATTGGTGGTCGAGGACGACGAGGCGATGGCGGTCGCACTGCGCGACGGTTTTGTCTACGAGGGCTACGAGGTCTCGGTGGCGCGCGACGGCGAGGCCGGTCTGCGGATGGCGAGAGAAAGCGCTCCGGATCTGATGATCCTCGATGTCATGCTGCCGAAAATGACCGGCCTCGAGATCTGCAAGCTCCTGCGCGGCGAGGGCTCGGACCTGCCGATCATCATGCTCACCGCCCGCGGTCAGGAGATCGACAAGGTGCTGGGGCTCAAGCTCGGCGCCGACGACTACGTCACCAAGCCCTTCAGCTTCATGGAGCTGATGGCCCGGGTCGAAGCGGTGCTGCGGCGGGCCAGGCCCGGCGGCGGCCTCCAGCGGCCGGTCCACCGCTTCGGCGACGTCACTGTCGACTTCGACCGCCACGAGGCGACAAGGGCTGGTGAGTCTCTCGATCTGACCCCGCGCGAGTTCCGGCTGCTCGGATATCTCCTCGAGCGCCGCGGCGAGGTGGTGTCGCGCGAGGAGCTGCTCGACGCCGTGTGGGGTTACGACACCATTCCGTTCACCCGCACCGTCGACACCCACATCGGCAAACTGCGGAAGAAGATCGAGGCGGACCCCTCGGACCCGCGCCACATCATCACGGTGCACCGGTTGGGTTATAAGCTCGTGGGATAGCAATTCGCCGCGATTCGCTGTACGAATCGCGGCGAATTGCAAATGGTGACCCCAACGGGATTTGAACCCGTGTTGCCGGCGTGAAAGGCCGGTGTCCTAGACCTAGCTAGACGATGGGGTCACACCACCGTCGGCCGCTACCGCAACCGACGGGAGCGTATCCTACAGCAAAAATCGCCGACGGGAAAGCCTCAATACCACTCCAGCACCCGGACGTCGATGGCGGGGTTCGCTGCAACCAGCGCGGTGAACTTCTCGAGATCGCTCATCCCGTCCGTACCGCGGAAGTGGTAGGGGTAGACGATCTTCGGTGCGAACTCGAGCACCGCATCAGCCGCGGCCTCGACATCCATCGTGTATGGCAGGTTCATGCAGACGATCGCTGCGTCGATGTTCTCGAGCGCCCTCATCTCGGGGATGTCCTCGGTATCACCACTGATGTAGACCCGCTTGCCGCCGAGAGTCAGCAGGTACCCGTTGCCCCGCCCCTTGGGGTGGAACTTCTGTTTCTCCGGGTCGAGGTTGTACATCGGGACACCCTCGACGGTCGCACCGTGCCAGGTAATGGAGGCGCCGTTGGCGAGCACCTTCACCTGAGCCCAATCGCCCTCAGGCAATTGCTCGGCTACCGCGGCCGGTGCAACGACGGTCGTCGACTTCGAGGCGAGCGCCGCAACAGTCTCGGCCGACAGGTGATCGCCGTGGATGTCGGTGATGAGGATGAGATCCGCCGACGGATGGTCCGCGAAGGGCTCCGCACCGCCCACCGGGTCGACGGCGATGGTCTTGCCGTTCCACTCCATGACGAAGGAGGCGTGCTCGATGGGGTGAATGACCAGAGATCCGGCACCGGTCGGGATGATGTTGACATCATCCGGTCGCTCGTCGGCACCGAGCAGTCCGGCGGTCACAAGCAGGCCCACACCGACCAAGGAAAGGATCGAACGCATTTTCTCCACTCCTTTGTTCAACGCAGAGTATCGCACGACTGCGAACGGTCCGAGTCCGGTCGTCACGGGTCGAGAATGAACCTGAGGGACTGGCGCGGCGCCTTCCGGACTCGGTGTTGCGCTGTTTCAGAACGAGCGCCGTTGCGGTTCCTCCTCGCCACCGATGATCGAACCTCCCGCCGATCACCACCCGCGGTGCGATCCCTTGACACCAACCCCTCCGGAGCGCACATTTTGAGCAGCGACATGTCGGAGGAAGAGCCCTACTTTGAGGGCTCGTCTCGATTTCACTGACGGCGCCATCTCGATGACGGCAGCTGTTGAGGGTCAGTGAAGAAGGAGGGTTTCATGAGCACGAGGGCGCTGGTCGGAGGAACTCTCGCCATCAGCTTTGCCGCGCTGCACCTGAGCTGTCTGTGCGGCCCGTGCGAGGTGGCGACCACGAACAAGGAGTTGGCCCTTGCCGCCATTACCGCCGTCGAGGCCGGCGACCTGGACGCGCTCGACGGTCTGATCGCCGCCGATTACGTCCGCCACAGCCAGGCGACGCCCGGCGTCGAGATCACCAGCCTCGCGGCATTCAAGGAGTACCTTCTCAACGACAGGATGTCCTTCCCCGACCCCGAGCTCAAGGTGGTGCACCTGATCGCCGAGGACAACCTGGTGGCTTTCTGGGCCACCTACGCGGGCGTTCAGGAGGGTGCGATGGGGCCGTTTCCCGCGACCGGGAACCGGATGGAGCTCGACTTTGCCGGCATCCACCGGATCGAGGACGGCAAGATCGTGGAAACCTGGGTCACCTGGGACAACCTCGCGGCGCTGACCCAGCTCGGGCTCTGGCCACCACCCGAACCGCTCGAGCCCGGGGTCGGCGGGTAGGGTCGGGCGGCTGAACCATGGACGACCGCGCACTCCTCGGCGACGTTCCCCTCGGCAGCCTGAACGGCGCCTGCGTCCTGGTGGTCGACGACGACCAGGAAATCCGTGCCTTTCTCGCGACCCTGTTGACCGACGAGGGTGCTGCGGTCCTGGAGGCCGACAACGGCGACCGGGCACTCGAAATCGCGCGTCGGTCTCTTCCCGACCTGATCACGCTCGATCTCTCCATGCCCGGCGCGGACGGAATCGAAGCCTTCAGCCGGCTGCGGAACACGACCGAGACCGCGCAGATCCCGGTGTGCATCATCACCGGCTACCCGGAGTACCGGAAGCTGATCTACGACCGGCCGGTCGCACCACCGGAGGGCTTCGTCCACAAACCGTGCGATCCCGAGCACGTGGTTCGCACCATCCGCCGGATCCTCGGGCTCGAACGGCGCAAGCGCCAGCGCACCGGCACCACACCGGCGACGAAGCAGCGCTGAGCGTGCCGCGGCGGACCGCGCCGGCTGCCGTCGCAGCCCTCGCTGCAACCCTCGATACGGCCCTTCGTACAGCCTTTTGAAGGACGAAAGGACTGCACCATGTCCAGCAGACACGTAATCTTGATTGCCGCATGTGTCGTTGCGTCGGTCGCCCTCGCGACAACGGCGGCCGCTTCGGACCAGATGGCCCGGGCGCAGGCCGCCGCCGGCAAGGGCGAAACCGCTCTGCAGAAGATGGAGTACGACAACGCCGAGCGCTTCTTCCGCAAGGCCATCGCCCTCGAGCCGGCGCTGCCGACGGCGCACCTCGGCCTCGGCGCGGCCCTGGTCGGCCAGCGCCGCTACGCCGATGCCCTCGGCGCGCTTGCCGAAGCCGAGGCCCGCTTCACCGACTACGAGCAGCAACAGCAGGAGGCGGGCCGGGTGGCGGTGGAACGGATGGAGGAATCTCAGCGCCAGGTGACGACCCTCGAGGAAACCTATGGCGTCTTCCACCAGGTCCCGAACAAGTTCGGCCTGCGGGAAGACGTAGTCGGCATGATGAACGTCGACACCGCGAGCCAGGTGCCCGCCCAGCTCTACTACCTCCAGGGCCTCGCGCGCGCGAGAACCGGGGACGTGGTGGGTGGCGTGGAGCGTTTGGAGCGCTGTCTCGACCTCGAGCCGGGTCACGCCCTTGCCCACTACAACCTCGCGGTCGCCTACTCCGAGATCGGCGAAACCCGAGAGGCCAAGACCCACCTCGAAGCCGCCGTCGCCGGTGGCATCGAGCCGCCGGCTGCGCTCGTGGCGCACATCAACACCGTGGTCGACACGGTGGTGGTCGCCGACGCCTCCGCGAACGAGTAAAGCTGTGGCCGGCCCGGAGGCGGGGCTGTTCAGCCGCCGAACCGGGTGATCACCACCAGGCTGCAGTCGTCGAGCACCGGTTCACCCTGCCGGAAAGCCTCCACCTCGTGGAGCACCCGGTCGTGGATGGCCCGGCTGGTGCCCCCCGGCGCGAGCGCCGCGGACAAACGCTCGAAGCCGAAAGTCTCGCCCGACGGGCTCACGGTCTCCACGACGCCGTCCGTATAGAGCGTCAGGGCGTCGCCGGGCGCGATCTCGACCTCGTGGGCCTCGAGCTCGAGCTCGAAACGGATGCCGAGCGGCAGGCACCCCTTGCCGAGTTCGAGGATCTCGCCGCCGGCGCGCCGCAGCAACGGAAACGGGTGGCCGGCGCAGACGAAGCGCAGCCTGCCTGTGGCAGGCTCGAGAACGCCGCAGAAGAGCGTCATGAAGGCGCGGCTCCCCCCGGTTCGACACAGCGCGCGATTGACGACCCGGGTCACCGCAACGGGGTCCGAATCGCGGTCAAATCCCAGCTTCAGGGCCGAGCCGGCGATGGCCATGACCAACCCGGCCGCGATGCCGTGACCGCTGGCGTCGCCCGTGATCAGGGCCCAACGCCCGTCCTCGATTTGAAAAAAGTCGTAGTAGTCGCCGCCGATGGTGTTGGCCGTCCGATAGGAGAAGGCGAAGGAATAGCCGTCGATCTCTGGCGCCTCGATCGGCAGGAGTTCTCTCTGCAGCTCCCGCGCCACCTCGAGCTCGTCCCGCACCACCACCCGGTCGGCCAGCTCGAGGACCAAAAGGAACAACAGGCCCGCGACGCTGAGCAGCGGCAACAGATCAACCTGCACCCCCGGCGAGTTTACGAGGTCGAGGCCGAACAACCCCCACACCGCGAGCACGATGGAAACCACGAACAGCAGCCGGCGCGGCGGCGAGAGCTTGTAGGCGAGACCGAGAAAGAGGATCCGCACCCGGTAGAGGGCGCGCCACAATCGGCCCTCGGGCTCTTTGTCGCGGGCGTGATCACGGGTGACCACGTCGTAGGCGCGGACGGCATCGCGGTCGAAGAGCCGTTGGAACTCACCACCGTCGAAACCGCCGGTGTGGGAGCGCACAAACGACTCCGCCTTGCGAAACCACTCAGCCATCTTCATCGTCGCCCACAGCGTACTACGATTGCGAGGCCTCGGAGTTCGGCTACACTCGACCGCCGTGGAGGTATCATGAACCGACCCACCCTGGTCATCGCCAACCGCAACTACTCCTCATGGTCGCTCCGCCCCTGGCTGGCGCTCACCGCCGCTGGTGTTGAGTTTGACGAGGTTCTGGTGCAGCTCGGCACCCCGGAGACGGAAGCCGCCATCCGCCGCTGGTCCCCGAGCGGCAGGGTGCCCGCCTACCGGGACGGAGAAATCGTCGTCTGGGACTCGCTGGCAATCTGCGAGCACGTGGCCGAGACCCATCCGGGGGCGAACCTGTGGCCGGTCGACCCGGTGGCGAGAGCGATCGCCCGCTCGGTGACAGCCGAGATGCACTCCGGCTTTTCCTCACTGAGACAGAACATGACCATGAACATCCGAGCGTCCTACCCCGGTAGAGGCCGCGGCGAGGGCGTCGACGTGGACATCGCCCGCATCACCGCGATCTGGAACGACTGCCGCACCCGGTTCGGCGCCGGGGGCAACCTCCTGTTCGGGCGCTTCACCATCGCCGACGCCTTCTTCGCCCCGGTCGTCAGTCGCTTCCGCACCTACGGCGTCGAGCTGTCGGGCCCCTCCGCAGACTACGCGGAGGCGGTGTGGGGCCTGCCCGCCATGCAGGACTGGGTGGAAAAGGCCCACGCCGAACCATGGAAGGTCGCACGGTACGAACTGTAACCCCGACCCCCTTCTGAGGGTGCTTGCGGCGCCAGCTGTGACGTCAGAGTCCGGGAACATCGAGCTCGCCGCCGGAGTTTCACCTGACACGGCATCGCCGCCCGCTCCCCGGGGAGCAGCCGGACCACGACCTGAGAGGACAAGGTGACCCCACCGGAAAACGTCAATCTGGGCTCCTATCTGGATCGGATCGCGTACGACGGCCAACTCGAGCCGTCGCTCGAGATCCTGGCCGCGCTCCACGCCGCCCACCTCGCTGCCATCCCGTTCGAGAACGTCGATGTGCTGCTCGGCCGGCGCATCCGGCTCGACCTCGCGAGCCTCCAGGCCAAACTCGTCGGTCGACGGCGGGGCGGCTACTGCTTCGAACAGAACACCCTCTTTGCGGCAGTCCTGCGTCACCTCGGCTTTCGCGTCACGACGCTCGAAGCGCGGGTCCGTCCACCCGGGGCGACCCGGACCCTGCCCCGGACCCACATGGTGCTGCGGGTCGATCTTCCGGATCGGGCCGTCCTCGCCGACGTCGGCTTCGGTGGCGACGGGCCGCTGCGACCGGTCGACCTCGAGGGCGGGGTGTCGCGAGCAGGGCGAAGACGCCTACCGCATCTCTCGAGGAGGGTTCCAACAGAGTGTTGCAGATCCGCGGCGTCGACGGTTGGCGGGAGCTCTACGCCTTCACCCTCGATGAGGCCCTGCCGGTCGACTTCGAGGTCGCCAACCACTACACCTCGACCTGGCCTGAATCCCCCTTCGTCACGACCTTGACCGCGCAGCTCTCACTGCCCGGCGAGCGCCGCATCCTGCGGGGCCGGACATTCACCGTGCGCCGCGGGGGACTCGAGTCCACCCGTTCCGTCGAAGACGCCGACCTCCTGCCTCTGCTGCGCGAGAGCTTTCAACTCGACCTCGCCGGCGATGTCCGGCTCCCACCCCAGAGATGAGGCAACCAGCCGCGAAAATGCGGCCTAGAACCTGAGTTTCGCGGGCAAGTACCGGGCGATCAGATCCTCGTAATAGGGTCGCAGCGCATCCGCATCCGGCGGGACCGGGCTCTTTGAATAGAGGTCGTACGGGTTGAACTTCCGGACCCACTCGAACATCTCCCGGTCGCGATCGTTCATCAGGTGACTGTAGGCCCCTTCGCGATGTGCCGCGTAGAACGAGTGGTACCTGAGCATGGAGAGCGCTTCCTCGGGAAGGTGGTCTTTCACGACGTTGTAGATGTACTCGTCGTGCCCCCACGACAGGTGAACCTTGTCCAGGCCCGCACCCTCTTCGTAGACACCGGCCGCCGTTTGATACCGGGCGTTGCGGAAATCCGGATTGTTCTCGAAGAACTCAGGGAACACGACTTTGTCGGAGTATTTACAACCGACCGGGAAGGTGTCGCCTACCACAGCCCACTGCGGTTCGCCGAACAGGCAGAGGACCTTCCCCAGGTCGTGGAGGAACCCGGCGAGAACGAACCAGTCCGGGTGGCCGTCCGCCCGGATCGCCTCTGAGGTCTGGAGCAGATGCTGGAGTTGCGAGAGATCGGTGTCCGGGTCCGAATCGTCGACCAGGGTGTTCAGGTACTCGGCGGCCTCCCACGCACTCATCTTCTTTCTGTTGAGAGAAAGAAACTCCTTCTTCTTTTCCATGACGAAATCGAAGGTCTGGTAGGTGTGATTCAGACGGTAGAACTCACGTACGGTTTCGCGCGGGGGCTCCGAATAATTTCGAAATTGATCCTTGGCTTTGTGCGACACCTCCGGCTCTGGGTACCGTCTGAGAACATCGTCCTCCCATTCCCCGAGCCCGACGAGCGGCGAATGGGCGTCGTTGGATTCTGTTGTCGGCATGGTGTTCTCCGTCGAGCGAAAGTGGCGAACCCTGTTGCACAAGTAACTCACCGATATGTATGGGTATTTCCGGATCCGCTGCCAGCTGCACCAAATTGTCTTGTGATACCAGGGCATCGGAGCAATGGTGCGGTGGTGAACAAAATCCAGCCGGTTGTCACGACGTCACATTTTCTGGCTGGCCCGAGCCCGGTTTCTGAACCGCCCTCCGAATTGACAAACGGACACCCAGGAACCAAGTTTGTTCTCAAAACCAAAAGCCAGGAGGAGACTATGCGACACCTCGGCGCCGGCTGGATTGGGATCGTGATCGTCGTGACGGCCGGCACAGCCCCCGCCCAGGTGATCGAGCGGGTCAGCGTCAGCAGTGCCGAGGTCGAGGCGAATGGCGACAGCTTCAGCCCCGTCTACGACGGAGTCAGCGAAGACGGCCGCTTCGTGGTCTTCGAATCCGATGCCACGAATCTCGTAGCGGCCGACGGCAATGGGCTGAGGGACGTTTTCCTGCGTGATCGCCTTATCGGCACCACCACCCGGGTGAGTGAGGCGTGGAGCGGTGGTGACGCCACGGGAGAATCCCGCTATCCCTCGATCAGCGAGGACGGCCGCTGGATCGCATTCTCCTCTGACGCCTTCGATCTTGTGGACGACGACACGAATGCGTCCACCGACGTGTTCGTGTTCGACCGCCAGTCAGGTCAGGTTTCACGGGTCAGTATGGGTTGGGACGGCAGCGAGGGGAACGGCGACAGCCGCACACCGTCCATCAGCGGTGACGGTCGTTACGTCGCATTCCGTTCCGGCGCGACCAACCTCGTGTCCGAATCGATGGATGTGTCGAAGTTCATTTACGTCTGCGACCGGCTGACCGGTGACAACCAGCTCGTCAGCGTGACGTGGGAAGGCGCGGAGGAGAACGGCGGCAGCTGGTACCCCCACATCTCCGCCGACGGGCGGCACGTCGCCTTCATCTCGAACTCGACCAACCTCGTTGCCTTCGACGATAACGGATCGAACGACGCCTTCATGCGGGATCTCGACCTCGGAGTCACCACCATGATCGGTGTCGACACCGACGGTGAAGCCGGGAACAGCAACACCGGGGGGTTTGGCATCAGCGCCGACGGCCGCTACGCCGGGATCTTCTCCAACGCCACGGACCTGCTGCCTCCCGGCGAAGACACCAACGCAGCCCAGGATGCGTTCGTCCGCGATCTCGACCTCCAGGTCACGGAGCGCGTAAGCGTCAGCAGCTCGGGTGCGCAGGCGGATGGCGGCAGCGGGCCGGCCACGCTCGACAGCACCGGCAGGTACGTGGCGTTCCACTCGGAGTCCTCGAACCTCGTCGACGGTGACGACAACGTCGCCACCGACATCTTCGGTCGCGACCGTGCGACCGACATCACGACGTTGCTGACGATCATGGCGACAGGCGTTCAGTCCGACGGCGACAGCACCGGCCCTACACTGTCGGGGAACGGCTGCTTCGTCGTCTTCAACTCGGTGGCGACCAATCTGGTACCGGACGACACCAACGGATTCCAGGACGTCTTCGTTGCCTACGGTCCGGCGACAATTTTCGCCGACGGGTTCGAGACCGGCGAAGCCTCGCGGTTTTCGTTCACGGTGCCCTGAAGAACGACCTGGAACTGGTTGGGGTCGAAACAGTGCCAGGAGAAACCTTCCGGATTCCGGCTTCGCCTTTGGGTTGGGGCCCCGCTCTTCGAAGCGTGCCCTACGCCTCGGTCTTGAGGCTGTGGCCGCCGTCGACGGGGATGACAGCGCCGTTGATGTAGCTTGCCGCTTTGGAAGCGAGAAAGATCGCGATGCCCGCCATGTCCGAGGCTTCGCCGATGCGGCCCAACGGGCACGCCCTTTCAAAGGCCTCGCGGTGGCTTTCGAGCAAGGCCCTGGTCATCTTGCTGGGAAAGAACCCGGGGGCGACGGCGTTGCACGTGATGGCCCGACCGCCGAGATGGACCGCCAACATCCGCGTCAGGTGGTGGACGGCGGCCTTGGCGGCGGCATAGGAGTAGTTCTCCACCATCGGCACCCGGAGACCGTCGATGGATCCGATGTTGATGACGCGCGCCGGATCGTCCGGCGCGGCGGCTCTTTCCAGCGGCGCCAACAGGTCGCGGGTGAGAAAGAACAGCGACTTGAGGTTGAGGTCCATGACCTTGTCGAACCCCTTTTCGGGGAAGGTCTCGAGGGGCTCGCCCCAGGCGGCGCCGGCGTTGTTGACCAGTATGTGGAGCCGCTCTTCGCGGTTGCCGAATTCGGCCACCAGCGATCGCACGCCTTCCATCGTCGACAGATCGCAAGGGAGCGAGATACAACGACCGGTCATCGACAGCTCGTCGGCGACCGCGTTGCAGACCTCCGCGGTTCGTGAGGTGATGTAGACCGTGGCCCCCGCCTCGACATAGCCGCGGGCGATCATCAGCCCGATGCCGCGCGAGCCGCCGGTGACCAGGGCGGTCTTGCCCTGAATCGAAAACAGGGATGGGACGTCCATGACATCGCCTGTCGCTGCGCTCCCCATATCGAACCTCCTCTCAAAATCCCCGGCGCCCGATCAAGATGAACTCACCCATGCACAAATTCGCACCCGGACACCCTAGGTTTGCTCATGGTCTTTGATGCCCGCCAGACGCTTCGCAAAGCCTTTTTTCGCCTCCAGATCCATCTGGCGGGCGATCTGGATCCGCTGTGCCTGGGGTGAACCGGCGCCGTGAAGCGACTCCGTGAGATAGCCGACCGAGTTGCGGCCCAGGGTCATGTTTTCGATCAAGCGCAACATGCGCAGCCGGTTTTCGGTGGGCACGCCGCTGCGCCCCCTCAGGTACTTTTCCAGAATGGGCCCGGTTTCGGCTGAGCGGAAGTCCTTCTCGGAGGGGCAGGTCACCATCAGCCCCCCCGCCAGGTCCTGCGCGAGGCGCGCCATCTCGTACGGGAAGCGGGTGACATTGTGTTTGCAGACGTTGGCGAGCAGTCCGTTCGGCTCGTAGTTGCCGGCCGACGTGCGAAACGACTCGTGGGAGGCTGCGATCCCGGCACTGTAGATCGTCTCGTTGAGGTGGCTCATCTCGACCAGTTTGTCGCGGATATGGGAAACGCCGGGCACCCCGTTGTAGTCAGCGATGGTCGCGGCCGCGCCGATCAGGACGTCACCGACGCCGGTCTTGCAGACGTAGCTCCGCCGGTGGTACGCGGTGAAACGTTCCACCAGAGGGGCGACAAACTCCGTCTCTCCGCACAGGAACAGCCTTTTCCAGGGGACGAAGACGTCGTCGATGACGATCAGGGCCTCCTGGCCGGAGAACCCCGCGTTGCCAACGTCGATGTCCCCTCCTTCGAGGCTGCGCGTGTCGCACGACTGGCGGCCGTAGATGAAGCTGAGACCGGGATCGTCCACCGGGATCGCGGCGCAGACCGCATAGTCGCCGTCTTCGGGACGCAGGCGGATCGTCGGCATGACGATGATCCAGTGAGAGTTCACGCACCCGGTCTGGTGGGCCTTCGCTCCGCGGATCACGACGCCGTCGTCGCGGCGTGCGACGATTCGCGTGTACAGGTCCGGATCCTCCTGTTCTGACGGGCCCTTGCTGCGGTCGCCCTTGGGGTCGGTCATGGCGCCGCCGATCACCAGGTTGAGCTTCTGGCAGTGCCGGATGAAGCGAAGCAGCCGTACGTGGTAGTCGGTCCCATGAGCCTCGTCGATCTCATGGGTCACCGAATAGAGCGAGTTGAGGGCATCCATGCCGACGCATCGTTGAAAGCAGGTCCCCGTGAGCTGCCCGAGCCGCCGCTGCATGTGGTTTTGCTTCACCACGTCGTCAGCGCTCTCGGTGACGTGGAGGAATCGATTCACCCGCCGACCGCTGAGAGAAGACTCGGCGGTGGCGAGGTCCGGCAACCCGACTTCAAGATCGTAGGTAGCGGCCATGGCGTTCATCGACGGCCGGATCATCGGGTGATCCACCGGTTCATCGACCAGCTCTCCGAAAAGGTAGACCCTGACATCGCGCCCGCGCAGGCTGTCGATATAGTCCTCTCCGCTCTCGATCGGGTGTTGATGCCCGCTCAGAAAGTCACTTTCAGTGGTCTTGTCGGCAGTCACGGGTCACCTCCAACCTCGGCCCTGTGCCGGGTTCTTCTCTCCGCACCGGTGAGCAGGCAGCCCTGCGGTCCGCCGCCATCCGCGGGTTCCTTCCGAAACAACTCCATGGATGCATGGTGCCACACCTCGCATAATCGCATCGTCACATGGGTGCCACGCACGAACTCGCTGTAGAATCGCGGCATGGTCCTCCGCCCGGCCGCCACTCTCCGTTTCGCGATCCTCTTGGGTGCCGTGATCGTCCCGGTGGTCGGCGCAGGAACGGAGGACGACGTGACCGGCGGTGGGCCGTTATGGGATCGGGTCGCGCTGGAGTCTGCACTGGCGTACGCGCAGAGTCAGCGTTCGAGTGCCGTCATCGTCGTCGACCACGGCGCGGTGATCGTGGAACGCTACTGGACGGTTGACGCGGGCGCCGGGTCGCCGTACGGCAACCTGTTGTGGGGAACGACCGAGACAGGCGCCCCCATCGAAGACGTCGCCTCGTTGCAGAAGAGCGTCGTGTCGGTGCTGGTGGGGGCCGCGGTCGACCGGAAACTGCTCGATCTCGATGCACCGGTATCGGCCTACCTCCCTGCCGGTTGGAGCAACGCCACGCCCGACGAGGAATCGGCGATCACGCTCCGGCACCTGGTGTCGATGACCAGCGGGCTCTCGCCGACCCTCGAATATCAGGCGCCCGTTGGGCGCGTGTGGTTGTATAACACGCGGGCCTACAGCCGGCTGGTGGACGTGCTGGAAGCCGTGACCGGAATCGAGATCGGCCAGATCACGAAAAGCTGGCTGACAGATCCGGTCGGCATGGACGACACCGCGTGGCGGCAGCGGCCCTGGGTCACCCCCGCCATGGACGCCAACCCGATCGGACTCTTCACCACCGCCCGGGATCTGGCCCGCTTCGGCGAGCTGATGCTTGCCGGGGGCGTCTTCCAGGGCCGGAGGGTGGTTTCCGAGAGGCTATGTCGAAGCGGCCGTCGAACCATCGCAGAGCCTCAACCCGGCATACGGCCTCCTGTGGTGGTTGAACGGCTTGCCGTTGCGCACCGCAGCTGGAGGTTCCCGGCCACGCGTCTTCTGGCACCCGCCGCTCCGGGCGACATGTACGCGGCACAGGGAGCCCTGGGACGCAAGGTGTACGTGGTGCCGAGCCTCGATCTGGTGGTTGTGCGCCTCGGCGATTCGCCGGACAACGACTTCAACCAGCGATTCTGGGAGCTGCTGATGGCCGCGGCGCCGGCGGCGCCGATCTGCAGGGAATGCACGACGCCGATCGCCGACCGGACGAGCCACGCCCAGGCGTCGGACGGCCGATTCATCAGCTGGCGGGAGCACATCATCGACGACCCGAGCCGCGGCGTCCCGGATCTGTCGGGAGGCGACGGCCTGGCGATGGCCGATCTCGACGGTGACGGGTTCGACGACATCGTCTCGGTGCACGAGGCCGACACGGTCTACGACGGCAGTCCGGTCGGGCAGGTGCGCATCGCCTGGGGCAGCGCCGATCCCGACCGCTGGGACCTGAGCACCCTGGCCTTCGGACCCGAAGCCGCGGCCGCCGAGGACGTCACGCTGGCCGACTTCGACGGCGACGGGGACGTGGACGCGGTCGTGGCCTGCGAGCTCGCGCACCTGATCTACTTCGAAAACCCCGGCCACGACGTCCGTACCGTCGAGTGGCGGCGGGTCATCATCCCGATCACGACCAACCGGGGCTCCTACATTCGCGTGCCTTCGCGGCCGACCTCGACGGCGACGGACGCCCGGAGGCGGTCGCGGCGAACAAAGGTGAGCAGAACCCGGACGTCGACACGCCGAAACTGAACAATCTGTCGGTCTATCTGGTACCGCCGGATCCGCTTGCAGGGCAGGCTGTGGCGCGAGCAGCTTCTGGGCCAGGTCCACATTCCGATCAACTCGGAGCCGGTCGATCTGGACGGAGACGGCGATCTTGACATCGTGGCCGGATCCCGGGGCGAGGCTCGAGTGCTGTGGTTCGAGAACCTGGGCGGACTGGAGTTCAGTGAGCACCCCATCGTGATCGAAAACGCCCGGGACGATCTGTCCGTGACCGGTTTCAACATGGACTACGCCGACCTCGACGCGGACGGTCGATGCGACATCGTGTCCACCGCGTGGCCGGGGTCGATCGTGCTCCTGCACCGGCCCGAGCATCCCGACGACGCCTGGCAGATGTCCGTGCTCGGCAGCGCGCCGCCGGACCAACTCATCAGCGTGCGGCTCGGCGACATCGACGGTGACGGCGACCTCGACATCTTCAGCGGGGCCTACAGCCGCGGTCCGCGGGACCGTGACGGACCGCTGGTGACGGTCGACGATCCGCTCGGCCGCATCGTCTGGTTCGAGAATCCGGGTGACGGCAGCGTTCCCTGGACGCGTCACGACATCTCGCGGCGCAAGCGCGGCATGTACGACAAGTGGCTGCTGCGCGATCTCGACGGTGACGGGGATCTGGATGCGATCGGAACCCGCGGCAACAGCGAGCCGTACGACGGCGTGATCTGGCTCGAGCAGGTCCGGCAGGCGGAGCCGCAACCGGTCTTCGTGGAGGCGCGTGCGATCGACAGCCAGCAGATGCCGCCGCCGGAGAACGACGCCCTAGCGGCTCCGCAGGACGGGATCGGCCGGGCTACAGCCTGCGCAGGACCTCGCCGCTGCCCATGCCGCCGCCGACGCAGCGGCTGGTGACGCCGAGTGTTGCCTTCCGGCGGCGCAGCTGGTGGACCATGTCGACGACCTGGCGGGCTCCCGTGCAGCCCACCGGGTGGCCGAGCGAGATGCCGCTGCCCCACTGGTTGGTGCGGGCGGGCTCGAGCTCCGGCAGGAAGTGGAACGCCGCGGCGACCACCGCGGCGAAGGCCTCGTTGAGCTCGAACAGGTCCACGTCGCCGATCCCGATCCCGGCGCGCTCGAGCAGCGGCGGAATGACCTTGAACGCGCCCTCGCCCATGAGCTCGCGGGGCACGCCGATGTTGTGGTAGGCCTCGAGCTCGGCGAGGGGTTCGAGGCCGAGCTCGGCGGCCCGTTCCTCGCTCGCCAGAAGGACCACCGCCGCGGCGTCGTTGAGGGTCGAGGCATTGGCGCCGGTGATGGTGCCGCCGTCGGGCTTGAAGTAGGGTTTGGCCGCTGCCAGCTGGTCCATCGTGATCTTTCGGGGGCCCTCGTCACGGGCGACGACGACCGGCTCGCCGCGGCGCTGGGGCACCTCGACCGGGACGACGTAGTCGGCAAAGGCGCCCCCGTCCCACGCCGCCATCGCGTTCTGATGGCTGCGCAGCGCGACCTCGTCCTGCTCCTCGCGGGTGACCCCGTACTTCTCCACCAGGCGCTCGGTGAGCAGGCCCATCAGCTCGCCGCCGCCGACGTGGGCGTCGGTGAGGGCGCCGAACAGACCGTCCACCAGGGTCATGTCACCGTAGAGCTGGTTCTTGACGCGACCGGTGAAGAGGTATCGCGGGACGTTGCTCATGGACTCCGACGCCGCCGGCGATCCCGATGCCCACCTCGTCGAGCAGGATGCGGCGGGCGAGGCTGTGGATGGCAGCGCCGCCCGAAGCGCAGTTCTCCTGAAACGTGGTTCCGGGCACGGTGCCGGGCACGCCGGCGAGCTCGGCCGCGGTCTGGGCGAGGTTGGGGCATCGCGGGTCCTGCATCACCCAGCCCATGCAGGTGTACTCGATGGCAGCCGGGTCGACGCCGGTGGCGGCGAGCAGCGCCTTGATCGCGTGGGTGGCCAGTGCCTCGGCCTGGAGCGACGACAGGCCGCCGCCGATGGCGCCGATGGGTGTACGAACCGCTCCGACGATCACGACCTTTTTCTTCATCGCAGACTCCCTCTCTCCTCGTTCGATGCCTCTTGACTAATCATGCCTTTCATCGTATGTAAATCATATAAGTGTACCGGTAGGCCGGTCAAGTTATTAAATCTCACGATATCGGTCGATCGAGACACGTTGGCATTGGCGGTTCGCAACGACCGAAGCACCCAGGAGGTCCTGTCCAAGGAGGGCGAATGGACATTCGATTCGACGGACGGGTGGCGATCGTGACCGGGGCCGGCGGCGGCCTCGGAAGGTGCTACGCCCTGGAGCTCGCGCGGCGCGGCGCCAAGGTCGTGGTCAATGATCTGGGTGGGGCGGTGGACGGCACCAGCGGCTCTCCGAGCAAGGCCCAGGCGGTCGTGGACGAGATCACGGCCGCCGGCGGCGAGGCCGTGGCCAACCACGACAGTGTGAACGACCGGGCCGCGGCTCAGCGGATGGTGGACGAGGCCGTGAAACGGTTCGGGTCGGTCGACATCCTCGTCAACAACGCCGGTATCCTCCGTGACAAGACCATTGCCAAGATGGAGCTGGACGATTTCGAAGAGGTCATGGACGTCCACCTCATGGGCAGCGTCTACGTGACAAAAGCGGCCTTCCCCCTGATGAAGGAACGGGGCTACGGCCGAGTCGTCCTCACCACCTCCTCCTCGGGCCTCTACGGGAACTTCGGACAATCCAACTACGGCGCCGCCAAAATGGGTCTGGTGGGCTTCATGAACACCCTCAAGCTCGAAGGGGCGAAGTACGGCATCAAGGTCAACGCCGTCGCACCCACCGCCGCGACCCGGATGACCGATGGGCTGTGGCCGCCCGGAGTCGACAAGGCGCTGGCCCCGGAGTTCGTGGTACCGGCTGTCATCTACCTCTGCAGCGAGGACTGTCCCAGCGGCCACATCATCGAGGCCGGAGGGACCTACTTCGCGCGAGTCGCCATCGTCGAGGCCAGGGGCGCCGTGCTCGGATCGCAGGTAACCGCCGAGGACGTGGCCGCACGGTACGACGAGATTGCCGACCTGAGGGGTGCACGGACCTTTGACGAAGGTTCGGAGGTGGCCACGAGAATTCTCACCGCCGTCTCTGAAAGCTCCGGCTGAACCGACATGACAGGCGAACGAGAGATCAGTACGGTCGCCTCGATGGGCTCGAAAAAGAAGCACATCGGGGGAGACCTCCAGGACGCGAACGAGACATCCCGGAGGATCACATGACGTCGAAGCTGGCCCCAAAGGCGTCCTTCTACCTCGGCTTCCTGCTGCTGCTCAACGTCTTCAACTTCGCCCACCGCCAGATGCCGGGCTCGCTCGGCTACCAGATCGAGAACGGGCTCGGGATCTCCCACGCTCAGCTCGGCCTGCTCATCGGCTTCGCCTTCATCGCCGTGTACTCGGTGGCGGGCATGCTGTTCGGCACGGTGGCCGATCGCTGGAACCGGCCGCGCCTGATCGCCCTCGGCCTGACCCTGTGGGCGGCCGCCACCGTGCTCTCGGGCCTGTCCCAGAGCTTCCTCCAGATCGCCCTGCTGCGGCTCCTCGTGGGCACCGGCGCCGCGGTCCTCACGCCGGCGGCTCTCGGCATGCTGGCCGACGTCTACCCCCCCGAGAAGCGGGCCTTCGCCTCGGGCGTCTACTACGGTGGCATTCCTCTCGGAGCCGGGCTTTCGATGATCGTGGTGGCGCTGCTCGAACCGGCCCTGGGCTGGCGCGCGTGCTTCTTCGTGGCGGGAGCGGCCGGGCTGCTGATGGTGCCGTTCATGTTGTTTTTGAAGGACCCTCCACGCGGTGGTCTCGTGGCTGCTGCAGCGGCGCCGGTGAGCCAACTTCCGGCCGGACAGAGGTCGACGGCCGAGGTGCTCGGAGAAATCGTGTCGGTGGCGAGACGATCGCCGGCCCTGGTCGCTTCGGTGATCGGCAGCGTGATCGTGCTCTGGCCGATCAGCGCGTTGGCCCTCGGCGTGACCTGGCTCCAGGTCGAGCGCGGCTTCACCATGATCCAGGCGGGTCTGTACAGCGGCGCCTTCTTTCTCGTGGGCGGATTTCTCGGCAACCTCGCGGGCGGCTGGCTGAGCGATCTCTGCCATCGACGCTGGAACGGCGGGCGGCTGTGGTTCCTGGCGATCGCCCAATTGGTGATCGGACCGCCGGCCCTGGCCTGGTACGCACTGCCCAGGGACTCGGTCTGGTTCTACGTGGTGTGGTTCTTCGGCAGCTTCGCCGCGACCGGATACTTCGGCCCGATCTTCGCGACCGTCCAGGACCTGGTGCCGGCGCGGGTCCGCTCCACCATGGTGGGGGTGCTCCTGCTGCTGGTCAACATCTTCGCCACGGGTCTCTCGCCCTGGGTGGCCGGCTCCATCGGCGACGCGACCACGCTCACCAGGGGCCTCGTGGTCTGCGGCCTGGTGGGGTTCCTGTCCGTGCCGTTCTTCATCTTTGCCGCACGACGCTACGCCACCGACGTCGCGCGCCTCGACGGGTGATTTGTGGAGGTCCATCGATGAGCTGGCATTCGCAATCATCCTCAGAATCCGACTGATCTGGAGAGGAAGTCCACCATGTCAGATTCCACGTGTCTCGAGAACCCGCGGACGATCATGCGACACAGCCCGGGCTGGCGGGCCCTGGCCGCGGCCGCGCTCGCTCTCTGTGCCCTGGCCTGCTCGCCGCCGGCACCGCCCGGGCCGCCGACAGTGGCGGCGGACGGTGAGCGCCTGACCGGAGCCTGCGTCGTCGACGGTTCCGCCGAGGCCGTGTTTCTGGGAATTCCCTACGCCGCGCCGCCGGTCGGCGACCTGCGCTGGAAAGCGCCGGCGCCGATCACCCCGAGACCGGGCGTGCAGTCCGCCACGGACTTCGCGCCGGCATGCGTTCAGGGAACCAACCAGAACTCATTCCTCAGCTATATCGCCAAGACCCTCGGCCAGGATCCGACGCAGGTTCCGGTCCTTTCTTCCGTCAGTGAGGACTGCCTCTATCTCAACGTCTGGACCCCGAACCTCGAGGGCGGGGACCTCGCCCCGGTGATGGTCTGGATCCACGGCGGCGACAACGTCGCCGGAAGCGCGGTCGGAGACGATGTACGACGGCGCCAACCTCGCCCGTCAGGGAGTGGTGGTGGTGACCATCAACTACCGCCTCAACGTCTTCGGTTACCTCGCCCATCCGGCGCTGACCGCGGAATCCGAGCACGGCTCGTCGGGCAACTACGCGCTGCTCGACCAGATTGCCGCTCTTCGAGTGGGTCCAGCGCAACGTCGCCTCCTTCGGAGGTGACCCGGGCCGCGTGACGATCTTCGGTGAGTCGGCGGGTGGCACCAACATCAACTACCTTCTGGCTTCCCCTCTCGCGGACGGCCTGTTCCATCGCGCCGTAATCCAGAGCGTGGGCTTCGCTGTCGGCCAACTACCGCACCCTGGGCGAGGGCGAGGCGGTGGGCGAGAGCTTCGCAGAGGCGCTCGGTGCTTCGGGCTCGGACGATGTCCTCGCGGCCATGCGCGCCGTACCCGCCGAAGAGCTCCTCCGGACCTGGTTCTCCACCTCTATCGTCGGCATCAACGCCCCCAACGTGGACGGGTGGGTGCTGCCCGACGCGCCGGCCAGGATATTCGACAGGGGCGAGCACAACCGGGTGCCCCTGATCATCGGTTTCAACACCGACGAGTGGACGACGCTGCGCCACTACTGGCCCAACGTCACGCTCGACGCCTTCCACGAGGTGCTGCGCACGGTCTACGGCCCGCTCGCCGACCGGGCGATCGAGCTGTACCCGGCGGCGACCGACGACGAAGCGATTCCCGCGTCGGACCGCTGGCAGACCGACTGGTACTTCGCCTGCCCGTCGAAGTTCGTCGCCGACCGAATGGTGCGAGCGGGCGACCCGGTCCACTTCTACGAGTTCAGCCGGAGCGGTGCAGGCTCCCGGGGGCGAGCTGCTCGGCGCCTACCACGGTAGCCGAGCTGCCCTTCATGTGGGACAACCTGGCCGTCGAGACCTGGGCGCCGCGCCAGCCCTACGACCAGGAGCTCGCCGACACCATGAGCGCTGCCTGGGTGCGCTTCGCGGCCACCGGCGATCCGAACGGCGGCGATCTGCCGGCCTGGCCGCTCTACGACAGCGAAGAAGAGGGATTCCTCGCTCTTCGGCGATTCGGTCGGCGCCGGGATCGGGCATCCGCGCGGGTTCTGCGAGATCTGTCGAGGAGCGCCAGGCAACGTGGATGGCGGGCGGCAGCTGATGGCTCGCCAGATCCCGACCCGAAGGGAGGCAAGCGTGGAAACCATAGGCGTCCTGCTCGGGCTCGCGCTCCTGATCGTCCTCGCCCTGCGCGGGACCAACATCTTCATCGCCTCGATCGTGAGCGCGCTGGTGGTCGCCGTCACCAACGGCCTCGCCATCGCGACGGCATTCGGCCACGACTACACCGGAGCCATGTTCGGTTTCGCCGGGAAGTACTTTCTCCTTTTCCTTGCGGGCGCGGTGTTCGGGCGCGTCATGGGCGAGTCGGGCGCGGCGGCGTCCATCGCCCACGCCCTCGCCGACCGGCTGGGGGCCCGCCGTGCCCTGGTGATCGTCACCTTCGCCACCGCCCTGCTCACCTACGGCGGCGTCAACGTGTTCATCGTGGTCTTCGCCACCTACCCGCTGGGCGCTGGTGCTGGTGCAGCGCGCGAATATCCCGAAACGGCTGCTCGGGGCGGCCATCGGCCTCGGCGCGGGCACCTTCACCATGACCGCCCTGCCCGGCTCGCCGTCGATCCAGAACGCGATCTCGGCCCAGAACCTGGGCACCACCCTGGCTGCCGCTCCGGTGCTCGGTCTGGTTGCCGGCGCGATCATGTTGGCCCTCGGTCTCGGCTACCTGGAGTGGCAGCAGCGCCGCGCCGAGCGCGCCGGGGACGGCTTCCGGCCCGCACCCACCGACGTCCTGGCCGAGGCCGAGGACGGCCACGCGCCGGCACCACACTGGGCCCTGGCCTCGATACCGCTGGTCGTCGTCGTGGCCACGATCCTGATCCCCCTCTGGCTCGCGAGCCGGCTCGCCCTCGACTCCGGCGGGAACCCGCTCGACCACCGTGCTCCGATTCGCCAGGGACCAGCAGATCCTGTGGCCGGGCGTGGCCATGGCGTTCGCGACGCTCCTGGCGGTCGTGTCGATGCGGCGCTTTCTGCCGAACGTCAAGAGCGCTCTGGGACGAGGCGCCGAAAGCTCGGCGTTGCCGCTCCTCAACACCGCGGCCGTGATCGGCTTCGGGGGCGTCGTCCAGGCCACCGCCGCCTTCGACTGGTTCACCGGTCTGATGATCGGCAGCGGCCTCCCCCCCCTGGTGTCGGCCGCGATCTCCGTCAACATCGTCGCCGGCATCGTGGGATCGGCCTCGGGCGGCCTCGGCATCTGGATGCCGACCCTCGCCCAGTACTACCTGGACGCCGGTGTGCCGCCGGCAATCCTGCATCGCGTGGTGACGGTCGCCGCCGGCGGCTTCGACACCATGCCCCACTGCGGCGTCGTGATCACCTTCTTCACGATCATGGGTTTGACCCACCGCGAAGCCTACAAGGACCTGTTCATGATCTGCGTCGCCACCCCGGTAGTCGCCACGGTGGTCATCGTGGCTCTCGGAATGGCGATGTACTGAGGGGCACCCTGTGTCAGACCACCGGCAGCTTCCCACCTCGTTGACACCTCGTTCCGGTGCCTCGTCAGGGCTCCTCGGTCATACCGGCCGTGCCGATTTCGGCATCCCCAGAGAACTGGAGTGAATCATGAACGTCGGATCACTGCTTCCGCGGCACGCACGCTACCGGGGCGACCACACCGCGTTGATCGTGGGCGATCTCCGGCTTGAGCTTTCGCGAGCTCAACGGCTACGTCAACCGGCTCGCCAACGCGCTGCTGGCCGCCGGCCTGAAGAAGGGCGACAAGTTCACCACCGTGCTGCCGAACTGCCTGGAGCTGATGGCAGCGTACTGGGCGGCGGCCAAGACCGGGCTCGTGATCGTTCCGACGAGCCCGATGCTCCAGGAGGCCGGGCTCCGCACCATCATCGACGACTCCGACTCCACCCTGGTGATCGCCGACGCTGCCTTTGTCGAGACCTTCGATCGGATCCGGAATGATCTGCCGAAGGTGGCCGACAACGGCTTCGTACTGGTCGGCACGGGCGGCGAGCGTCCGGGATTCCGGTCGTACGATTCCTTGATCGAGGGTGCGTCCGAGGACGAGCCGCCGGATGCCGGAATCACCGGCGACGACCTCTATCAACATCATGTACTCGAGCGGCACCACCGGCATGCCCAAGGGCATCATGTACACGCACGAGGGCCGCGCGGCCTTCTGCACCCACTTCGCCGCGTCCTTCCGGATCATGCCTGAAAGCGTCGTGCTGCACGCCGGCTCGATCGTCTTCAACGGCGCCCTGGTCGACCTGATGCCGTGGATGTTCGTCGGCGCGACCTACATCCTGCACGAGGCCTTCGACGCCGAGCGGGTCATCGAAACCATCGAGCGGGAGAAGGTCACCCACATCATCATGGTGCCGGCGCAGATCATCGCGATGCTGTCGAGCCCGGCCTACGACCCGGCCAGGCTCGAGTCGCTGGAGATGCTCCAGAACATCGGCGCTCCGCTCCTGCTCGAGCACAAGCAGCGGCTCATCGAGGAGCTGCCGGGCCGGTTCTACGAGCTCTACGGCCTCACCGAGGGGCTGTGGACGATCCTCGACAAGCACGACGCGCCCCGCAAGCCGGGGTCGGTCGGCTGTCCGCCGCCGTTCACCGAGCATCAAGATCATTCGCGAGGACGGCTCGGAGTGCGAAACCAGGGAGGTCGGCGAGATCTGCGGCCGGTCTCCCGTCAAGAGGCCGGGCTACTACAAGCGCCCCGATCTGACGGCGAAGGTCATCGTCGACGGGTGGATCCACTCGGGTGACGCCGGCTACCTCGACGAGGACGGATACCTCTATCTTGGCGGACCGGATCAAGGACATGATCATCTCGGGCGGGGTCAACGTCTACCCGAAGGACATCGAGGAGGTGATCATCCAGCACCCGGCGGTGCAGGAGGTCGCCGTCTTCGGTGTTCCCGACGCGAAGTGGGGCGAGTCCCCGATGGCGGCGGTGGTGCTCGCCCCCGGCTCCTCGGTCGCCGGCGGAGGAACTCGTCGCCTGGACCAACCAACGCGTCGGGGCCAAGTACCAGCGGATCCGCGAGGTGGTCTTCTACGACGAGTTCCCGCGCAACGTCGCCGGCAAGACCCTCAAACGCCAGATGCGCGCCGAGTACAGCGCCGGCTGACGACGAGT
This sequence comes from Candidatus Sulfomarinibacteraceae bacterium, assembly GCA_963823345.1. Lineage (GTDB taxonomy): Bacteria > Acidobacteriota > Thermoanaerobaculia > Thermoanaerobaculales > Sulfomarinibacteraceae > Sulfomarinibacter. Next base: position 14,841 of record CAWGLE010000021.1, on the reverse strand, counting down.
CCGCACTCCCGTCGCCGGCGGCGGGTCGGGGTGGATCGTGACGTATCAGCGGCCCGCGTGGCGCGCGATCGCATCGACGACCTGGGGCCACGCTCCCTTGGCGAGGTCGTGTCCCATGCCTTCGATGACCAGCAGCTCGGCGTCCGCGATGGCGTCGGCGGTCGCGTTGCCCGCCTCGAGCCGGACCACGGGATCACTGTCGCCGTGGATCACGAGGGCCGGGCAGGTCACCGAGGCGAGGCCTTCCCTGCGGCTGCCCGACGCCAGGATCGCGGCCAGCTGGCGGTCGCGGCCCGCCGAGTGTGTGCCGCGTTCGAAGAGGCGTGCCGCATGGTCGCGCGCGAGGTCGGGGTCGATGGGGTATTTCGGGCCGGCGTAGACCTGCCACTTGGAGACGTACTGCTCGAGAAAGGGCCCGAGCTCCGTCTCGAGGGGAGCCGTCAGACACGCCCAGGCCTCGGGCGTCGACACCGGGAGCCCCGGCTCGCCGGTGGTGGACATGATCGAGGTCAGCGTGAGGACCCTGTCGGGGTGCCCTGCAGCCATGAGCTGGGCGATCATGCCGCCCATCGAGAGGCCCACCACGTGTGCCTTCTCGACGCCGAGGGCGTCGAGCAGCCCGACCGTATCGGCCACCAGGTCCGACAACAAGTAGGGCGCCTCGAACGTCTCTCCCCGCTGCATGGCCTCGAGAATTTCGGCGATCCTGGGGTGACCGGCCTTCTCGAAACGGGTGGACTGACCCACATCCCGATTGTCGAACCGGATGACACGAAAGCCCCGGCCGGCGAGCAGCGAGCAGAACTCGTCCTTCCAGTCGATCATCTGTGCAGCCGAGACCCATGATGAGAAGGATCGGCGGCGCATCCGGCTCGCCGAAGGTGTCGTAGACGAGTTCGATACCGTTGGCCGTGACCCGTGCCGGGTCGGTGTGCGGAATGGCGTCGGTCATGAGGCATTCTCCAGTTGGAATTGCGGTGGAACCACGACAGTCTTCGACCGGCGGATGGTCGAGTGGCAGCGTACTCCGTGGACCGAACCCTGCCGATCAAGGGCCATCACTTCATCGCCGCCTGGATCTCGCGCCCTTTCGCTGCCGCCGCCTGCGCTTCGGCGGGACGGCCGGTGCGGCTGAGCACGTCGGCGAGGACGTAGTAACCGAGGGGTCCCTCCTCGTGCTTCGGGTCGAGCTCGATGCCCTTTCTGACGAGCTCCTCGGCGAGCGTGAGATCGCCGCCCGTGTCCATCAGCAGCTTGGCGAGGTAGTACCGCCCCTGGACGAAGTCGGGGTTGGATTCGAACGACCCCGCCCACAGCTCGCGGGTTCGCTCGACGTCACCCATCGAAGCGTAGATCTTACCGAGATTGAACTGGGCCTTGAAGAATTTCGGCGCGATCTCGAGCGTTCGTCGGTACTGCTCGATGGCAGGACCGACGTCGCCACGTTCTTCGTAGAGAACTCCCAGGTTGAAGTGGGGGAGACCGAAGCCGTCGTCGATGGCGATGGCGCGTTCGAAAAGTTGTACCGCCTCATCGCTACGGCCTTGCTCGACGCGCACCTCTCCCAGCTTGTTGGTGAAGAACGCCGACGTCTCGCCGGCCGCGGAAGCCCGCTCGAGCACCGCGGCGGCTTCGTCGAATCGCTCGAGCTCGAAGTAGACATCGGCGATGGCGAGCGACGCGCGCGCGTCTGAGCCCTTCAGATCCAGAATCCGCCGAAAGCCGACCACCGCATCGTCGTAGCGCCCGAGATCAGCGTAGGCAGCGGCAAGGCCGAACAGTGACCGCTCGTGGTCCGGATTCAGCTCGAGGGCCCGCTGGTAGTGTCGGATCGCGTCGTTCGGTCGGTTCTCATCGCCCGCGATCTGGCCCAGCATCTGGTGGGCATCGAGAATCGCTTCGTCCTCGCTGAGCACCCGATCCAAAAGCCGCTCGGCGGCGTCGTTGTCGTGGCGCCCCATCATGCTCTGGGCAGCCATGATCTTCTGGTGGAGGTGCACGCGGTCCTTGGGATCGGCGCGGTCTTGAACATCTTCGTCCTCGACGCTGACGCCTCCCTGGCCGGCGATGTATCCGAGTGCCTGCAGCTGGGCCAGGGTGCGTTCGTCCATCTCCGCTTCCGTCCCGGCAGATGGCTCGCCGACATCGATGCGCTGCCGAAGGTCGCCGAGGGCGGCAGTCATCTCGTTCGACCGTTTCGGTTCCCGGTCGTACAGGTTTTGGTCCTCCGCTGGATCACGAGCGAGGTCGTACAGCTCGGCCCGCGGGACGTCGATGAGCTTGAAGCGTTCGGTCCGCAACGACCGCAGCGGCGCCCAGCCGTAGTGCAGCAGCGGGTACAGGGACTCGGAGTACACCGGACGGTCCCACTCCACGTCCTCTCCCGCGACCAGCGGGGCCAGGCTCCGTCCGTGGACGTTGTCGGGCACCGGCAGGCCCACCAGATCGAGGACCGTGGGCAGCAGGTCGACGTGGCTCACGGCCCGGTCCACCACGCGCCCCGCGCCGCCGCCCGTGGGCGGCCTGACGATCAGAGCGACGTGTATGGTCGAGTCGTACACGAAGAAGCCGTGAAACTCCTCGCCGTGGTCGCCGAGCCCCTCGCCGTGATCGCTGGTGAGGATGACCAGCGAATCGTCGAGGAGCGCGCGCTCGTCGAGGGCATGTCGAAAGTCGCCGACGAGCGAGTCCGTGTAGGCCACCTCGGCGTCGTACGGCCGACCCGGATACCGTGATTTGAACGGCTCTGCCGGCGTGTACGGCTCGTGGGGGTCGTAGAGGTGAAGCCAGAGGAAGAACGGACGGTCGGCGGGCCGTTCATCGAGCCAGCTCACCGCGGCGGCGACGGTCGTTGCGCCGTCCCGCTGCACCGACCCCAGGTTCGCCGTCTCCATCTCCCGCAGGTCGAAGCCGTCGAAGTAGTGCTCGAAACCGCGACCGATCCCCCATCGGTGGTCGAGTACGAACGCGCTCACAAAACCGCCGGTGGCCCAGCCGCCCGCGCCGAGCACCTCGGCGAGCGTGGAGAAGCGCTCGTCGAGCACGTAGCCGACGTTCTCGCGGACGCCGTGGCCGGGCGGGTAGAGACCGGTCATGATCGATGCGTGCGCCGGGAGGGTGAAGGGGACGGTGCTCGCTGCGTTCGTGAATCGAACGCCCTCAGCCGCGAACGCGTCGATATTCGGGGTGTCGACCAGGTTCGAGCCGTAGCACGAGAGACGGTCGGAACGGAGAGTGTCGAGGGTGATCAGGATGACGTTGGGGGCGCCCTGACCGCGTCCGGGTGGGGTTGAAAGATCCCGCGTGACGGACGCCTCCTCGCCAAGTGACGGCACCGACCCTCCTCCGGGCAGCCAGCGGAGGACGAGATAGACGGTTGCGATCAGGATCGCGGCGACGACGGCGATGATCGCCCGCCTGCGGTGGTGGCCTCTGGAAGTCGTGGTGCTGGAGTTGTTTCCGTTCATCTTTCGTACGGGCACGAGAGTCTAGCACGCAGGAATATCCTGCCGCAGTCGACAGCTGGTGAGAACAGCGGACTAGGATCGGCCGTCGCCATCCGGCAACACTGCGTGCATGGCGAGCTCGGTGATCTGGTTCGCCATCTGCTCGGCCGACAGCCGGCCCGGCTGGTGGTACCACTTGGGCAGCCACAGCACCATTCCGGCCAATGTGTGGGTGGCGGTGGTGATGTCGACGTCACGCAGCTTTCCGGCCGTCGCCAGACCTTCCAACCGCCCGCGGATGCGGTTGAGGAAAGCGCGCTTGCGGTTGGCGATCTGCTCCCGGTCGGCCGGCAGCAACGACCGCATCTCCTCGATCGCGAGGTTCGCAAAGGCGGCGTCGTCCTCGCGGGTGATGATCAGGGCATAGGTGTAGATCAAACGGCGCAGTGCGTCCTCGTCACTGCGTGCAGTCTGCCAGCTGCTTCTCGAACTCGAGCTCCAGGATTTCGTGGCCGTAGTTGATGATGGCGGCGAGCAGGCCCTGCTTGCTTTCGAAGTGGTAGTACAGCCCCGCCTTGCTGATCCCGATAGCGTCGGCGACGTCCATCAGCGAGGCGATCTCGAACCCCTTTTCCAAAAACAGGTGCGCGGCACGCCGCAGGATCTCATCGCGCCGGCTCGGCCGGCGGCGTCGACGAGAAGATGGTTCCACCCTCGCTTCCGGATTCCGTCGATCTTCCATCGTCACTCGCGTCCCCTTTCGTTCGAGACCTCTTGACGAATCGTCTTTTTCATTGTATGAAATTATATAAGTGTACCGGTAGGCCGGTCAAGTTATTAACCCTCACGAGTCGGAGAGGAGGCGCGGCTTGGGTGGTTTGCATCGCGAATCCAGATTCGCGGTTTGCAACAGGCAGGGAGAAATTGTCGGTCATCTGACGAGATGTGTTTGGCGGAACGAACGTTTTACGCCCTTCGAGGAGGGCAGGGAAGGAGGGTCGAAATGAAATTGCGAGGTCAGTGGCTCGTGGTCGGTGTGCTTCTGCTGGTTTGCGCCAGCGGGTATGCCCAGACCACAGGGTCCATCCATGGTCAAGCGAATGATCACGAGGGCAAAGCGTTGCCGGGCGTGACGGTCAAGCTCACCGGCGACCGGATTCCCGGAGACGAGCGCGCCACGGTGTCGGACGCGCAGGGCAACTTCAAATACGGCGCACTGCCGGTCGGCAACTATTCCCTGGCGGCGTCTCTCGCGGGTTTCAAATCCGAGGAGGTCACGGGCGTCAGGGTGACGATCGACGGCGTCGCGTCGGTGACCTTCCGATTGCAGCCGGAGGCTTTCGCCGGCGAGATTTTCGTGACCACCGAAACCCCACTGGTCGATCCCGCCAGCACGAGCGTGTCCACCAACTTCAGCGCCGAGTTCATCGAGGCCCTGCCGACACGCAACAACTTCTTCGACATCATGTCGGTGGCGCCGGCGATGAGCCAGCCCAACGAGGGATCGGCCTACTTCTCGGGTTACGGCGGCAACGTGACCTCGCGACAGTGGAACATCGACGGTCTCAACCTGGCGTCCCCGGAGGGTGGGCTGGCTGAGCTGGAACATCAACCCCGACATCGTGCTCGAGACCTCGCTCAAGGGCTTCGGCGCCGGGGCGGAGTACGGCAGCACGTCGGGCAACGTCTACAACGTGGTCACGAAGTCCGGGACCAACCAGTTCCACGGGGACATCACGGCCTATCTGCAGAACGACAACTTCGTCGACCCGAACGTCACGCTGAATCCCGCGGACCTCTACGACTACCGGTTGTGGGACCCGGCGGGTGAGTACACGATCGACGACTTCTACGACTACCGCGTGTCCCTGGGTGGGCCGATCGTCCGCGACCGAATGTGGTTTTTCGCCGCGGCCCAGTGGGAGAAATCCAACGTCGTCAGTCCCACCGCCGTCAACGGGATTTCGGGATCGGGGGCGACAGCCGACCGCTACGACCTCAAGCTCTCGTCACAGCTGAGCAGCAACTACAACCACCGCCTGGACCTCAGGGGGCACATGGCGAACGGCGACTTCGGTGCCCGCACCGACCATGTACCAGGAGCTGTCGAACGTGGCTGTGACCACCGCCGACACCAGCATGGTGACCGGGGACTACACCTGGGTGGCGTCGGACAACACCCTGCTCAACGTCCGCGCCGGCTGGTGGGACCGCGACCAGAAGATCGACTCGCGCACCGGCAGTGACGAGGAGGCGTCTGCTCGACGACACCTACCCGGGCCCGGCCCTGAACTTCGGTGGGATCTTCTGGTTTTCAGCAGCCGTAAGGAGGACTCCACCCAGGTCGACGTCGAGCTGACGCAGTACGCCGACAACTTCATCGCGGGGAACCACGAGTTCAAGTTCGGCGTCCAGTACTCCAGCGGCTCGATCGAGATCGGGGCAGCCAACTCCAGCTTCTGGTGGAAACAGCCACCGAGCGCTGCTTTCTATTGGTACGATTACTGGGCCTTCCGTTTCCAGATCATGCCGCCCATCATCTACGGTGCGGACAGCACGACGAAGGGGGCGTTCGCGTCCGACACGTGGCAGATCAACGACAAGTGGACGATCGACCTCGGCGTGCGTTACGACGATCAGAAGGGGTCCATTCCGTCCTACCCGAGGCTCGACACGGACGGCAACCCGACGGACGAGATGCTCCCGAGCGCGGACATGGTCGACTGGCAGAACTGGGCGCCTCGTCTCGGCTTCGCCTGGAACCCAAGGGGCGACGGGAGGACCGTGCATCCGCGGTTTCGTCGGGCTCTTCTGGGACGGACCGGTGTCGGCGTCGTGGTACTACCCGCCACCCGGACGTGCGAACACGGAGCTGCTCTGGGTGTATCCGTGGCCGTTCCTCCCCCCGATCTCGTCCGTTCCGGCGACACCGTCGGAGGAGCTGCTCCTTCCCGACGTGGAAAACCCCCACACCTGGCAGTATGCGCTGTCATTCGACCAGCAGATCGGCGATGACTTCGCGATCGGCGCCCAGCTCGTGTACAAGGACAGCCAGGACGGCATCGGCTGGTATATCTCGGACGACGGATACTGCGCGCCCTTCCAGTGGGATGACCCGTACACTCCGGAAACGGATTCGATCGAGCTGTGCGAGATCTACGTCCAGCCGACCCTCCGCAGGGGCAACGGGCCGGGGCCGGGTTCGCTGGCGCCCGACGCGACCTACCACCTCAACTACAAGGGCGGGATCCTGACCTTCAGGAAGCGGTACGCCGACCATTGGGACCTGATGGCCTCCTACACCTACTCCAAGACCGAGGGTGTCAACCCCAGACCGCACGAAAACGGCTCCCTCGGTCAGGGAACTGCCGTCGTTCAGCGGCGACACCGGATCCGACCCCAACGACTGGGTACAACTCCGAGCACCTCCTGCAGGGCGACCGCACCCACATGTTCCGGGTCCAGTCCAACGTCGACGTCGGGTGGGGTCTGCGGCTGAGCGGCGTGCTCAACCTCCAGAGCGGTCGGCCGTATCTGCGAACCGAGCAGGTGGTGGGGCCGACAACCGGCCAGGCGATCACCGTCACGGCGGACGCCAGCCCCGATCTCCGGATGCCGAGCCAGGCGATCCTCGATCTGGGCGTCCAGAAAACCTTCAACCTCGGCAAGGAGGTGGGGCTTCAGGTCGGGTTGCAGGTCCTCAACGTGTTGAACGAGGACGCCCCGGAGTACTGGGCTTCGTGGAACCTCTTCCCTGGCCAGGTGTTCGAGCCCGCGGTCTGGGTCAGCCCGCGGCGGCTGCAGCTCAAGTTAGGGGTGGAGTTTTAGGCACCCCACGGACGGAGGGGCGCGGCCCGCCGGGGCCGCGCCGGCTCCCTCCGCCGCAGACTGTTCCGAGGTTTCCACATTTTCACGCTTCGAAATGTCAGGAAGGCTCGCTTCACGAATGGACTCGTGTTCATTCCTCCAAGCTGAGCGATGTGCAGGGTGGCGGTGAGACCTCGAGGTGAGGCTCGACAATCCCTCCCCAAGACGCCATTGTTGAAAACCAATTTCCATTCGACGAGGTGATTCCATGAGTTCCCATGTCGCCACGCGGATTCGACCGGTTCTTGCGTTCCTCGCGATGCTCGTCGTCTGGTGGGCATGGCCGGACGCGTTGGCATCGCAGGAACGGGTGGACCCCATCGTTCCCGAGAACGCCGAACTCGAGTTGTTGTTCGACGGCGGGTTCTTCACCGAGGGGCCCGCGGTCGGCCCGGACGGACTCGTCTATTTCAGCGACATCACAAACACCGCACTTTCGGGAATGCAGGCCGGTCACATCTGGCGGTTCGATCCTGTTTCCGGCAGGACGACGATATACCGGTCACCGAGCGGGATGGCGAACGGGATCATCTTCGATTCCCAACGGCGCATGATCGTGGCGGAGGGAGCGGATTTCGGGGGCCGCTGCGTGGTGCGGACGGATATGACAACCGGCAAGAGCGAGATCATCGCCGGCTTCTACAACGGCAAGCCGTTCAACGCGCCGAACGACCTCGCCCTCGACGAGCGGGGTCGGATCTATTTCACTGACCCGCGGTATTTCGGCCACGAACCGATCGAGCAACCGGTCATGGGTGTCTACCGGATCGACCCTGACGGGAGCGTTTCACTGATCATCTCGGATGCAGGCACACCGAATGGGATCCTGGTGTCGCCGGACCAGAAGAAACTGTATATCGCGAGCATCAACCTTGACGCCGAGGCCCCGCTCCAGGCCCTCCTCGCGTACGACCTCTCAGAAGATGGCAGCGTCTCATCGCGAAAGGTCCTTGTGAATTTCGTGCCGGACTACGGCCCGGATGGGATGGCGATCGACGTGGAAGGCAATCTCTACCTCGCCCGGCCGGCGAAGACGCCCGGGATCTACATCTACTCGCCCGACGGTCAGGAGCTGGGGCTGATCCCTACTCCAACTCCACCCGCAAACGTCACCTTCGGGCGCGGAACATCTGGCAAGACGTTATTTATCACCGCAAGCCCGAATCTCTACAAGATCGAGATCAACCGAGATGGTTATCACGCGGCCAGGTGGTAAGCGGAACGTATCGCACGGGTCACGGTGCCTTGAAGTTGCTGGCAACGCTTCGAAGGCCGATCTGCTGACTTCCGGGAGTCCGGCCTCGGAGCGCTCCGGCGTGGTTTGCCTTGCCCGGGTGCAGTCTTGGGGGTGGCTCGGGCGTGAAGGGGATGCCCGCCTTGCAGCTTCACCCAGAAGTGCTACGCCGTCAGAAGTCGCTCGGCGCTGTGTCGACACAACGAATGCGTCCGCACGGACAGTCTCTCGGTTTTGTGCTGCGACAATGCAACGAAGCGGGTCCTGGCACCCGTTCCCGGGTCAGGGTGGCCCGCTCGACGCCTATTCGCCGCCGCTCGCTCGAGGCTCTGGCTGACGACGATGAGTCGAAACCTTTGCGATCGCTCTCCGGCGTTGGTACAGTCTCATTCGATCTGGAAACCGTGAGAAAAGAACTCGGTGCTCTGCCCGTGCTGGTGACCGGGATCGTAACACCCGGTCCCCTTGCCCGTGCGCCCATTCCGCTCGCATCCGCATCTCGTCCTCGACCCTTGGGGATCGACGGTTGGCGCGAACTCGATGACGCGGCGGGCACCTCGTGACGACCGGGCTGATTCTGGTCGGCGGCGGCCTCGCCAACAGCCTCATCGCCTATCGCATCCTCCGGGATCGTCCGGACTTTCCGTTCCTCATCGTCGAGCGCGGGGGTTCACTCGGTGCCGACCACACCTGGTCTTTCCACGACTCGGACCTGGCCGCCGCCCAGTTGCGGTGGATCGAGCCGTTGGTCGCCCACCGCTGGTCGAGCCACGAGCTTCGCTTCCCCAAAAGGCGTCGAACCATCAACGACGGCTACAACTCGGTGACCTCGGAGCGTCTGCACCGGGTCGTCGCGCCGGCGCTGGGAAACCGGATACGACTCGAGACCGAGGTGGCGGAGGTCACCCCGGGTGGCATCGTGCTGGCCAACGGTGAGCGTATCAACGCCCGGGCGGTGATCGACGGCCGCGGCGACCCGGGCGGGGGTCACCTGGATATCGCCTTTCAGAAGTTCCTCGGTCTCTTTGTCCGCCTCGCCGAACCGCACGGACTCGAGGGGCCGATCCTGATGGATGCCACGGTCGAGCAGGTCGACGGCTACCGCTTCGTCTACACCCTCCCCTTTTCGGACACCGACGTGCTCATCGAGGACACCTACTACGCGGACGAGCCGGACCTCGATCACCATCGCCTGCACAGCGGAATCGAAGACTATGCAAAGAAACAGGGTTGGACCATCGCAGCGATCACCGGCGAGGAGAAGGGCGTGCTGCCGATAACCCTCGGTGGAGACATCGACGCCTTCTGGGACGCCGGTCCCGAAGGAGTTGCCCGAAGCGGGATGCGGGGGGCGTTCTTCCATCCCACCACCGGCTACTCCCTCCCCGAGGCGGTGAGGATGGCCGACGAAATCGCGTCGATCCCCGACCTCGAGAACGCGCCGCTCTACGATCTGACCCGGCGCCGTTCCATAGAGTTGTGGCGACGTACCGGCTACTACCGTCTGCTCAATCGTATGCTCTTCCGAGCCGCCGAACCCGATCAGCGTTACCGGATCTTCGAACGTTTCTACGGTCTCTCCGGAGGCCTGATCCGGCGGTTCTACTCCGGGCGGCTGAAATGGACCGACAAGGTCCGGGTGTTAGCCGGGAAACCGCCGGTACCGGTTCACCGGGCACTCCGATGCCTGGCCGAAAACCGCGGACCGAGAAGTCCGCTCTCATCATCGAGCAGGGGGGCAGAGTGAAACAAGCACGCGCAGCGGTCATCGGCAGCGGGTTCGGTGGTCTGACCCTGGCCGTTCGTCTGCAGGCGGCGGGGATCGCGACCACTGTCATCGAGAAGCGCGACAAACCGGGCGGGCGTGCCTATGTCTACGAGGACAAGGGATACACCTTTGACGGCGGGCCGACCATCATCACCGCCCCGCCCAGCCTCGAGGAGGTCTTCGCCGCCGCCGGTCGCGACATGTCGGATTACATCACCCTGCTGCCGGTCTTGCCGTTCTACCGGCTCTACTGGGAGGACGGTTACACCTTCGATTACTCCAACGATCTGGACTCGACCACCCGGCAGATCGCCGACAAGAGCCCCGGTGACGTCGATGGCTACATGAGGTTCCTCGACTACGCCGAGAATGTCTTTCACGAGGGCTACACCAAGCTCGCTGCGACCCCGTTCCTCAATTTCTGGAGCATGATCCAGGTCTCGCCCCAGCTGATCCGGCTGCAGAGCTATCGCAGCGTCTACTCGATCATCTCCAAGTTCATCAAGGACGATCACCTGCGCCAGGTCTTCAGCTTTCACCCCTTGCTCGTCGGCGGCAATCCCTATACTTCATCATCGATCTACACGCTGATTCACTATCTCGAGCGCAACTGGGGGGTCTTTTTCGTCAAGGGCGGGACCGGCGCCCTGGTCACCGCGCTGGTCAAGCTCTTCAAGGAGCTCGGTGGCGAGATCCGCCTCGACTCTCCGGTGGAGCGGATCCACACCTCCAACGGCAGGGTCACCGGGGTGACCACCGCCGACGGTTGGCACGGCGATTTCGACGCCGTCGCCTCGAACGCCGACGTGGTCCACACCTACGACGCCCTGCTCGGCGACAACAGTGTCGCCCAACGCGAGGCCGCACGGCTGAAGAACATGCGGTTCAGCATGTCGCTTTTCGTCGCCTACTTCGGCGTCCGGCGGCGCCATACCCAGATCGCCCACCACGACATCCTCTTCGGTCCGCGCTACAAACCGCACCTCGACGAGATCTTCAACGGGCCCGCAGTCTCCGACGATTTCTCGCTCTACCTCCACGCCCCGACCCTGACCGATCCGTCGGTGGCGCCGGAGGGCTGCGAGGCTTTCTACGTCCTGTCGCCGGTCCCCCACCTCGGCAACGCGCCGGTCGACTGGAGCGAGGAGGGACCCCGCTATCGGGACAAAATCCTCGCCTACCTCGAGAAACGTTATCTGCCCAATCTTCAGGCCGATATCGAAACGGTGCGGATCATCACCCCCGATCACTTCAAGGACACCCTCAATTCGCACCTCGGCTCGGCCTTCTCGCTCGAACCGATCCTGACCCAGAGCGCGTGGTTCAGGGTCCACAACCGGGACAGGAAGATCGGCGGCCTCTACTTCGCAGGTGCCGGCACCCATCCGGGGGCCGGGGTCCCCGGCGTGGTCAACTCGGCCAAGGCGACGGCGGGGTTGATGATCACCGATCTCCTCGGCGAGAGCGGCTGAGGGTGGTCGAATGGACCACGTCGTCGACCACGGTCAGGCCGTCATCGAAAAGGGCTCCAGCAGCTTCGCTGCCGCAGCGAAACTCTTCGACCCCGCAACCCGCGGCCGCGCCTCCATGCTCTACGCGTGGTGCCGCCACTGCGATGATCAGACCGACGACCAGGAGCTCGGTTTCGACGGCTCGCAGCTTCCTCCGGAGGAGGGGCGGGAGCGCGTCGACCGGCTACGGGCCGAGACCTTGCGCGCCCTTTCGGGCGAACCCACCGAAGATCCGATCTACGCGGGTCTCCAGCGGGTGGTCGCCGATTGCGATATGCCCCACCGCTACCCCATGGAGCACCTCGACGGCTTCGTCATGGATGTCGTAGGCCGCGAGTATCGGACCCTCGAGGACACGTTGGAGTACTGCTACCACGTCGCCGGGGTTGTCGGGGTCATGATGGCCTATGTCATGGGCGTCCGGGACGAGCCGACCCTCGACCGCGCCACCGATCTCGGGCTCGCTTTTCAGCTGACAAACATCTGCCGCGATGTGGTGGAAGACGCCAAGGTCGGACGGGTGTACCTCCCCCTCGACTGGCTGACCGAGGCCGGTGTCCCTGCCGACAAGGTCGCGGCGCCCGATCTCCGCGACGGCGTCTTCGAGGTGGTCCGGAGGGTCCTCTTCGAAGCCGACCGCTACTACCGGTCGGCGTGGCTCGGGATCTCACAGCTGCCGCCCCGATCGGCGTGGGCGGTGGCGGCCGCCAACGCGGTTTACAGCGACATCGGCAGGCTGATTCTCGAGCGCGGCCCGCGCGCCTGGGACACGAGGGCATCAACCAGCAAGGCGCGCAAGATTTCACTCGTCCTCGGCGCCGGCCCCAAATCCTGGACGGCGAGGGTGTGGGGCAAGGGGCCCGCTGACGAGCCGCGAAACCAGTTGTGGACCCGACCGCCAAATATCGGCCCAGCCTCATGACTGATCGAGCCGGGACTCACGGCAGCCGCGACGCTGAACCCGCCCTGCTGATCCGCGATGTCGGCAAGCGTTTCGGATCCACCAGGGCGCTCGATCATGCCGGTCTCGAGCTGCGCCGGGGCGAGCGTCTGGCCCTCCTCGGACCCAACGGCGCCGGCAAGACGACCCTGGTGCGGTGCATCTGCGGCCGGGCGGTCCCCGATTCCGGGGAAATCGAAATGCTCGGCCGGCGGCTGCCTCCGAGCGGCGGGCGGCACGAGCTCGGCTTCGTCCCGCAGGAGATCGCTCTCTACCCCGATCTCACGGCCCGCGAGAACCTCGACGCCTTCGGCCGATTCCACGGGCTCAGGGGCGGCGAGCTGCGTCAGGCGGTCGACTGGGCTCTGGAGTGGACCGGTCTCGCCGACCGGGCCGGTGATCTGACGAAGACCTATTCGAGCGGCATGAAGCGGCGGGTCAACATCGCCTGCGGCGTCCTCCACCGGCCGCTCGTTCTCCTGCTCGACGAGCCGACGGTCGGGGTGGATCCGCAAAGCCGCGACCGTATCTTCGCCATGCTCGAGGAGCTGTGGCGCCGGGGAACCTCGATTCTGCTGACCACCCACCAACTGGAGGAGGCGGAGCAGCAGTGTGATCGGATCGTCATCATCGATCACGGCCACGCCATCGCTGAGGGCACGCTCACCGAGCTCATCGCGAGCACGGTGGGCGCCAACCGCAAGGTGATCTTCAAGCTCGCCGAGGCGTGTCCGGCGCTCGAGAACATGACGACCGACGGTGACCGGCGGGAGCTCGTCGCCGAGGTCGAGGATGTCGCCTTCGAACTCCCTGATCTGTTGATCCGGATCCGTGAGAACGGCGGTCGGGTCCTCGACCTCGAGATCCACCCCCCTTCGCTGCACTCCGTGTTCATCCACCTCACCGGCCGGGAGCTTCGCGAATGATCCGGACGGTGGTTCGCGTCGGTCTGCTGCGGATGTGGCATGGTCGGACGGAGATTCTCCTGACCTTCGTCGTCCCCATCGCCTTCTTCACGATCTTCGCCTTTATCTTCGACGAACAGATCGGGCTGGGGAAGTCGCCACGAGTCAACCTCGCCCTGGTCGACGAGGACGACACCGATCTCAGCCGCGAGTTCGTCACCGCGCTGGCCGAGTGGGAAACGCTGCGCATCTACGCCCCGGCGGAACATCCCGAAGGGCTTTTCGTCTTCACCTCGGCAGAGCCGGCGAGGCAACTCGTGCTCGCAGGAACGCTCCCGCTGGCGGTGGTCGTCCCGGAGGGTTGGACGGCTTCACTCTCGAACCCCGAGAAGGAGGCCTTGAGCCTCGTGCTCCTGGCAGACTCCTCGGACCCCGTGGCCACCCAGGTGGTTATCGCCCTGCTTCGACAGACCGCGGGCCAGGTCATGGGCGAACGCGCCCGGCAGCAGATCCGCTCCTTCCTGTTTCTTTCGCCGGACCAGTTCGCCGAGTCTCCGCTCTCGCGTTTCGCAGCTCCGGTCGCGGTCGACGTTGTCGATCTCTTCGCCGCCGACAAGGCCAACCCCGTGGTGTCCATGTACGCCGCCGGCATCGCGGTGATGTTCCTGCTCTTCGGGGCGGTCGGCAACTCGGGGACGCTGCTCGAGGAGGAGGAGAACCAGACCCTCGAGCGGCTCATGTGTTCCGAGCTCAGCATGATGCAGCTCCTGGCGGGCAAGTGGCTGCTCATGACCATCGTCGGCATCGTCCAGGTGACCATCATGTTCGCCTGGGCCCAGCTCGCCTTCGGCGTGGACCTCCTGGGCCACCTCCCCGGGTTCGCTGTCATGACCACGATCACTGCCGCTGCGGCAAGCAGCTTTGCGCTTGTCCTGGCGGCCCTGTGCAAGAACCGCGCTCAGTTGAACGCCGTTGCGGTCATTCTGATCCTCTGCATGTCCGCCCTGGGCGGCAGCATGGTCCCCCGCTATGTCATGAGTGAAAGCATGCAGCAATTCGGCAAGGTGACGTTCAACGCGTGGGCCCTCGACGGTTACATCAAGGTCTTCTGGCGCGACCTTCCGCTCGGCGAGCTCGCGCCGGAGCTCACCGTGCTGACCGCTACCGCCA
>CAWGLE010000020.1:0-163399 GCA_963823345.1 Candidatus Sulfomarinibacteraceae bacterium | reverse complement strand
TAAGGCCGGCCGATCAGGGCCGATTCGAGAGTGCGGATCCGTCGTCGAGCACGGCGCGGCCGACGAGGTCGAAGCCTTCCCCGGGCACAAGGACGTGGACGCCCAGGCCGCGGACGCCGAGAAGGTCCTTCCCGTCCTCTCCAGGTGCCCGCGTGACGGTCGCTTTCGAGGCGTCGAGCACCAGGACCGAGCCGGAGCCCATGACGACGAAGGTGTCGTCAGGGCGCACCCACACCGCGGTGTCCTCATCGATGCCGACCCCCAGCAGACCGGGGTGCTCGAGGATGACGGAGATCAGCCGGTTCGAGCGTTGGCGGGCGATGGCATGCTGGTCGACGATCACACCGCGGAAGAAACCGAATCCCGGCACCAGCTCGACGCTGTTCGCCCGGACGACCGAGAAATCACCCTCGCCGGTGATCATGAGTGCGCTCTGACACGCTGTCCCCGCCGAGGTGCCGCCGATCACGGCGCCGCGTGCGAAGGCATCCGCGATCGCCGCACCTACCGGGGTGTCCAGCAGCGCCCGGGTGACACGATTCTGATCGCCGCCGCTGAAGAAGATGCCGCGCGCCTTGGCGGCGATTTCGGCGTAATCCGGGCGGGAGGCGTCATCCCTGGTTTTGATATCCAGGACCTCGACATCGGTGCAGCCGTACTCGTCCCTGAACAGCTCGAGATAATACGAGCCGGTGTCAGGTTCCTCCGAGGCTGTCGGGATCGCCACAATCGCCGCCGAGGGTCCCCCCGCGAGCTCGACGAACTTCCGCATCGCTGCGTCCGGCTTTTCCCCACCGCCGATCAACACGAGGTGACCGGCCGGCTTCGCGTCCTGCGCCCCTGCGACCACCGCGATCGCCACCGCGGCGATCGTGAAGATGGCTCGTCTCACCGTTCGCACTCCTTTCAGCACACCTCGATATCCCGTGCTCGGAGGTGTGTCACGCAACATCACAGCGTCGGCAGGAGATCGGCCAGCAAGACGATCCGTCGTTGGAGCGACTGCAGGTCCAGATATTCCTCGTGCGTGTGCATCCCGTTTCCGATCGGGCCGAGCCCGTCAAGAACCGGAAGATCGGTGTCCCCGCCGAGGTAGTTCGGGAATGAAATGCCTCCGCGGTCGTTCTCCGCGTTCAAGGTCCAACCCCGCTGCTCCGCCAGTGCGAGGGCTCGTTCCACCAGAAGGGCGCCCTCTCCCCGGGGCGTTACCCGCGGCAGCGTGGTCCCGGTCGTGAGGGTGACATGGACGCCGTGCAGCTCGGCGACGCGGTTGGAAAGGGCACGCATCCGGTCCAGTGTTCGCTCACCGCCACCGGTCGAGAGAAATCGAATCTCACCGTCGGCAACGGCGTGGTCGGGGACCACGTTGCGCCGCCGCGAGGAGCCGAGCAGTCCGTGGTGCTGGTCGAGCTGGAGCACGAAGTCTCCGTCGCCGGCCACCAGCCTGGCTACGTTCACCGTCGTTCCGCGACCGCGCCGCGACATCTTTTGAGCGTGCCTGCACCAGTCGGCGGCCGCGGTGAGGGCGGAGCGTCCGTTCCAGTAATCGAGCCCGGAGTGAGCCGGTGTGCCGCGGATCTCGAGTCGCCATTCGGTCAGGCCTCGCCGTCCGACAACGATGGTCTCACCGTCTTCGCGGGTTTCGCCGGGCTCCAGAACCAGCATGACCCGTGCGCGCGCGCCGAACTGCCGGGTCAACCGTTTTGAGATGACGCCTGAGGCTTCCTCATCGGGCGTCCCGACGAACAGGAGGTCCGTTGGAGGAGAGATACCGCGCCGGCGCATCAGGTCGAGAGCCGCGACGAGGGTGACCAGCCCGCCTTTCATGTCGAGCGCCCCGGTGCCGAAGAGTCGGTCTCCGTCGCGCCGCGTTGCGGTCGCCGCGAGCACCGTGTCGAGGTGCCCGACGAGCACGACGAGGGCGTTGTCGGCCTGCCCGGACCTGGCCACGAGCGCCGGTTCGGTACCGCCGGTTCCGTCCGGCTCCCGGAGCACCTCGCACACGAGGCCCTGCGCCTCGAGTTCGGCCGCCAGACGCTGCGCCATCCGATGCAAACCCGCTTCGTCTCCGCTGGGCGAGGAGATAGCACACAGCTCTTCGAGCAGCGCGAGGGCGCGCTGACCGACCTCAGCCTCGAGGCTGTCGAGAAGGCCTTTCGTCATGGGCATCGTGATCTGCGGCGATCGGAACAGGTCGCGGAAAAGGTGTTGGGTTCCGCGGCCGGGGGTGAGTTCGCCACATGCCGCCCCGATTGGCGACCCCCACCGGGCGCCTTGACAGCGGAGAGCGAGAGGCGTACGGTCATGGCGATGAAACATTATATATAATCAAGAGGGGAACGCAATGGCGAACGATCTCGGCTTCCAGAGCCTGCAGCTCCGACAGATGGTGGCCGCCCGTCTGCGGGCCGAGATCCTCGATGGCACCGTGAAGCCCGGCGAGTGGCTGCGCCAGGAGGCGCTGTCGCGCCGGTACGGTGTCAGCCAGACGCCGGTCCGCGAGGCTCTCAAACAGCTCGCGGCCGAGGGGCTGGTGGAAGACGTGGCCTACCGCGGTGTCCGGGTGGTCGACCTCTGCCGGGGGGACGTCGAGGATCTGTACGCCTGCCGTGCACTCATGGAGTGCCGCGCGGCGCGTTTCGCTGCCGCCAACATCACCGACAGCGAGGTCGACGAACTCGAGCTGTTGTACCTGCAGATGCGTCGTTGCCCGGTGCCCGACGGTCTTCGAGAGTATCGCGAACTGAACCGGAAGTTCCACGCCGTGATCATCGCCGCGAGCCGCCGTTCCTTTCTGGTTCGCAACCTGACGCAGCTCTGGTCCGCCTTCCCGACGATGCTCTGGAGCAACATACCGCCTGTCGCCCGAACGTCCGCACCCGGCCGAGACGAGCCGGACACCGCCGAGCACGCAGAGATCGTCGCGGCGTTTCGGCAACGCGATCCCGAACGGGCCGCGCGGGCGGTCCGGCATCATATCGAGGCCGCATGCATTGCGTTGCTTGCAGAGATGGAGAAGCAACGTTCAACGGGTCCGCTGGGGACGAACGCCGACGCCGCGGCGGACGAATATCAGATTGGATCGGCACGGTAACGGTGGCGAAGGGGTGTGGTTTTTTTTGGAAAATATGTGCCGTCTCCCATTCATGGGGCACCGAAGGAGGAAATATGCGATGTGATGCACTGAAAAAGGCGTCGTTGGTCGTGCTGGTTCTCGGTTTGGCGGCCCCGCTCGGCGCCCAGGGTGGCGTCACCGGGACCATTCAGGGAACGGTGAAAGGTCCGGATGGGACAGTGATGTCCGGCGTCACCGTGACCGCGACCTCGGATTCACTGATCACCGGGAGGGTGGCTACGGTCACGGGAGACCGCGGTTCGTATCGTTTCCCGTCCCTGCCGCCCGGGAGCTACGATCTGGAAGCTTCGCTGCCGGGGATGAAAACGGACCGCCGGGAAGGAGTGCGGGTCGCCCTGGGCCAGGCGCTGGCTGTGGATTTCGCGATCGAGATGGGAGAAGCGGCCGGCGAGATTGTCGTGACGGGCGAGTCCCCGTTGGTGAGCGTCGTCTCGAACTCAGTGGTCAACGACTTCGGCGCCGATTTTCTGACCACGGCGCCGCTGCCCCGCAATTTCTACACCATCATCCGCTCCGCGCCAGCGGTGAACATCGACTACTTCCAGTCCAGCGGCAGCGCGATGCTGGCATACGGCGGCACTGAAGAGCGCCAGAACGCCTTCAACATCGACGGGGTCAACGTGGCCGACGCCGGCGCGGGGCAGCACTGGGTCCTGCCGGCAATCCAGTGGATGCAGGAGATCCAGGTCGGTGGTCTGGGCGCTCCCGCCGAGTACGGCGGCTACACCGGCGGCATCATCAACGGCGTCACCAAGTCGGGCGGTAACGAGTTCCACGGCGACGTGGAGTTCTACTACCAGCCGGCGTCGTGGACCGCCGACAACGACCCGGAGACAGACAACGATGAGTTCAAGTTCATGGATGCCGCGGTCAGCATCGGCGGACCGGCGATCAAGGACAAACTGTGGTTCTTCGCCTCGCTCGAGTACTGGAACCAGGTGACGACGCCCTACGGCGCGCTCGCGACCTCGGACCGCGAGATACCGCGCTTTCTCGGAAAGCTCACCTATCAGGCCAACCAGGGCAACCGCCTGATGTTCATGGGGGAGTACGAGGGGCTTGTCAACGAGCGCCGTGGGGTCGGCGAGTACACGCTGCCTGAGGCGTCGTCGAAGCAGGAAGCGCCGGGCTACATGTTCGCGCTGAACTGGGAGGGGCTGGTCAACGACAGCAACTTCTTCAACCTCAAGGCGACGGGCTACAGCGGCGAAGACAACTACCTGGCCTACCTCGGACCCGACGTTCCCGGACACGTCGACTACTGGGTCACCGAGGTCGACTGGTACAACGCCCCGCTGACCGAGCTCAACGACCGCAGCGTGCTCACCGTCGACGGCTCGTGGAGCCTGTTCGCGGACAGCATCTTCGGCGGCGACGACTCGCACTCATTCAAGTTCGGAGCAATTTTCGAAAAAGGAGAATCATCCGACGTCTGGCGGCGCAACGGCGGCTTCACCTACTACGACGACTCCGAAGCCTGCGATTCCTCCGAGGCCTACTTCGCCGATCCGTCGTGCGGCGTCAGCCCGTGGGCGTCAATCCTCATGGGCTACGGCGAGTACGACGCCCACCCGAAGTTCTCCGGGTTCGCACTGTATGCGCAGGACTCGATACGGATCGACCGGGTGACCATCAACGCCGGCCTCCGCTACGGCGCCTACAAGGGCGGGTGGCAGTCCGGCTTCGGCGATTCGACGGTGTACGACGTCGACTACCTCGATCCGCGGATCGGCGTCGTGTGGGATGTCGCGGGCGACGCCCGGACCGCGGTGAAGGCGCACTGGGGCCGTTACCACGAGAAGATCTTCACCTACATGTATGACCGCGAGGTGTCCGGCAACGCCGTGATCCCGAACCAGGAGTGCTACTGGGAGGAGGAAACCGGGGACTACACCGATTGCGATGTGCCGGTCGCCCGGATGGGAACCATGGGCACGGTGGACCACCCCTACGTTGACGAGCTCGTGATCACCCTCGAACAGCAACTCGGCCAGAGCATGATGATCGGGCTCGACCTGGTCGACCGGCAGTTCCGCAGCATGATGGCGATGATCAACGTCAACCAGGATTACGAGTTGCTCAGCGCCCCCGACAACCCGTTCGGCGGCGACCTTCCGGTCTGGAACCTGCTGTCGGAACCAGAGTTCGTGCTGACGACCGACAACGGAGGATTTCGCGACTACCAGGCGGTGATTCTCCGCTTCGAGAAGCGCTTCTCGCAGGGCTGGCAGCTCCGCAGCTCCCTGGTGTGGACCGACCTGAACGGCAACATGCTCAAGAACAACTCCTACGAGTACGAGTACGAAGACCGCAACGGCTTCATCAACTCCGACGGACAGATGGAAAAGTACAGCGAGTGGGAGGGCAAGATCTCGGGTTCGGTCAACCTGCCGCTGCATTTCGAGCTTTCCGGCCAGTACACCTTCCTCTCCGGCTGGTACTGGACGCCGTACGCGCGGATTTACGAGCTCGACTACAACGCCTCGACCGGTAACTACATCTGGCTCACCGAGCGCGGCTCCGAGCAGCTGCCGAACCGCAGCCTCTTCGACGTGCGCCTGGCCTGGACCGTGAAGCTCTCCGACAGTACCGGACTGACCCTTTCCCTCGAGGCCTTCAACCTGTTCAACGCAGACACCGTGCGGGAAATCTCCGCCCGCTATGCGAACTACTATCTTTCCGAGGGCGCCGACGGCTGGTACCCGCGGAGTTCCTACGGCGAGCCGACCGACATCGAGACACCGCGCCAGATCCGGGCCGGCGTCCGGTTCACATTCTAGGATCCTGCTGTTCGTTTGATCGGGGCGGCCGGGAATCGGCCGCCCCTTCTTGTGAACTCGCGACGTGTTCCAAGCGGAGGGGCCGGGTCACCGGCCGGGGAGGGTCGAGTGTTTCGTGGGATTTCCGGTATCGCCCTGACAGTGGTTGCGGTGCTGGCGATGACGACTTTTCATGCGCTGGCGCAGGACGCGCCCGCCCAGCCTCCGACCTTCGATCACATCCCGTCGGTCTCCACCCGCACCATCAGGCCGCCCGAGCCGAGCGAGGATGTCGACTGGGAGGCGCGGGTCACCCGGCTGCTGCGTGAGGTGCCGGGCGACGTCGTCGTGACCGCGGTCGGCGACATGATCTTCAACGTCCAGATTTCGAACCGGCCCGAGCCGGAGCGGCGCCAGCTCGTGCGGCTGATGCAGGAGGCCGACATCGCCTACGGCAACCTGGAGTTCTCGATGAACCGGCGCCCCGAACTCCAGCGCCCGTTCTACAACTTCCGCACCGACCCGGAGTTCGCCTGGGAGGTCGCCGCCACCGGCATCAACCTCGTCAGCATGGCCAACAACCACGCCCTCGACTTCGGTCCCGAGGGGCTCGCCGAGTGCCTGGACGCTCTCGATCACGCCCGGATCGGCCATGCCGGCGCCGGTCTCACGGAGGCCGCAGCGCGGGCGCCGGAGTCGATGCGGACGCAGAGCCAGAAGCTCAGATACGCACTGCTCTCGTACATGCGCTACTGGACATCACGCTATCGCTGCACCGATCCATCTGGTCCGTGCCTCGCCACGATCGATCCGGCGGAGATCCTTTTCGCCGGGCCCGGTGGCGTCGTCGAGACGATCGAAGGACCACTGGCGGCTGACGTCGCGGCGATGGAGGACGACGTCGTCCTCGCCAAGCGGCACAACGACGTGGTGATGGTGTCGCTGCACATCCACGACCTCAGCCATCACCGCTCCGCGGGGGTGCAGGATGTGACGCCGCCCACCGAGGAGATCACGTTCCGGCGCGCGGTCGACGCCGGGGCCGACCTCGTGCTGGGCAGCGGCCCCCACGTGCTGCGCGGCATCGAAATCTACAAGGGCAAGCCGATCTTCTACAGCCTCGGCAACTTCATCTACCAGTACCGGACCCCCGACGCGATCCCTGTCGACCTCATTCACCAGCGCGACGGCGAGGTCGAGCGGCCGACGAACGTCTCGGTGTGGGACCGCCGCGACCCCCGGCAGGTGATGGAGGCCGTGATGGCGCGCCTCGTATTCAACGGCGGGTCGATCACGCGGGTGGAGCTGATTCCGATCACGATCGACGACGAGGGACCGATGTACGGGATGCCGAGGCTGGCGGGCACGCGGCGCGCGGGCGAGATCATCGCCCTGATGCAGCGCCTGTCGGAGCCCTACGGCACCGCCATCGTCTCGCGCGGCTGGTACGCCGAGGTCGTGCTGCCGTAATCGGCGAGCAGGAAAGCGGTGGCGAGGCAGAACCTGGCGACCCGCTGCACCTGGGCGGGGTCGACCCCGTCGGGGGTGTCGCCGGGCTCGTGGTAGGCGGGGAAGAAATTGCCGAAGAAGCGCAAGAACGGCACTCCGGCGCGCGCGAAGTCGCGGTAGTCGCTGCCGCCGTTGCGGCCGTCGGTGCGGTCGAGATGGAGCGGGAGACCGGTGCCGAAAGAGACGGTGCGCAGCGCCTCGGCGAGCACATCGTTGCCGGGCGGCAGCCCGACCTCGACCAGGTCCGCGGGGTCGAGGCCTTCGAGGAAGGCCTCTGCGGCCTCTGGCGCCACGTCGCCGACCAGTTCGCGGATCTCCTCGATCAGCCAGGGGTGGCCGATCATGTCGATGTTGATGTACGTGACGGTGGACGCGAGCGGCCACAACGGATGGCGGACCCAGTAGCCGGATCCGAACCTGCCCTCCTCCTCACCGGTCCAGAAGGCGAACACGAGGGTGCGCCGCGGGCGGCTCTGCAGCCCCCCGAAGATCCTGGCTATTTCGAGCAGCGCCGCCACGCCGGAGGCATTGTCGTCCGCCCCCGGGTAGACGATCTCGCCGACCCGGCCGAGGTGGTCGAGGTGGGCGCCCAGGATCACCGCCTGGTCGCGCAGCTCGGGATCGCTGCCGGGCAGCACCGCGATGATGTTGCGGCTCGTCAGGGCACGCTCGCTCCCGCCCACGGTGAGGGTCGCCGTGACGTGCGGCAAGCTGGCGGGCGCGACGTCCGCCAGCGTGAGGTCCGTACCGATGGCGGCGGCGAGAAACGCCGCCACCGCCGGTGAGACGGGCACGACGGGCGGCGTGACCTCGGCGGCGCCGTCGGAGAACGACTCGAACAGGCGATCGGCCGGCGGTT
The DNA here is from genome assembly GCA_963823345.1 of Candidatus Sulfomarinibacteraceae bacterium. GTDB lineage: Bacteria > Acidobacteriota > Thermoanaerobaculia > Thermoanaerobaculales > Sulfomarinibacteraceae > Sulfomarinibacter. Next base: position 155,136 of record CAWGLE010000020.1, on the reverse strand, counting down.
CTTCCGCCAGGCGGGTCAACCACGACGCTTCCTCCACTCCAACCACGACCGCCGCACCGAGGGCCTGCGCCGTCTCCACCTTGGTGCGGTAGCGGTTCTCGCGGTCACCTGCGGCGTAGCGTTCGACGAGCTCCGGGGTCTGCCACGCGGGGTCCGGAGGGAGCCCGTCCAGCACGAACACCACCCTGCCACGGGCGTCGATGCCGCGGTAGTCATCGCGGCCCAGCGCCGGCTCCCGAATTCCGTAGCCCGCAAACACCACGGGCGCCGACACGCTGACCGCGGCGACGTCGGGAAGGACCAGGTCGGTGCCCGAGGTGAAGACGCGGGCGCGGGTGGTCGCGCCGTCCTTCACGGTGAGCGTCAGGGTGCCGAAGCGCTCGGAAACTTCGCGCAACGGGACCTCCTGTGCGTAGGCCGCAGCACCGGCGCAGCCATCGCAGGCGGGCATGAGGGGCGGGATGCCGGTGAGCACGAGTTGCGCCGCGACATACTCCGCTGCCGTCTCGAAGCCGGGGCTGCCGAGCCCACGTCCCTCGAGGGTGGGCGAGGCGAGGAAGGCGATGTGGGCGGCGAGCGCGGGCGCCCGCACTTCGGCCACCGCAGCAGCGACCGGATCTGGAAGCGCCACGAGCGGTCCGCGAACGAAGTCGGCAGCCGACTGGGCTCGACCGTTGACGGCGGCCAGAACTGCGATCGGAGCAGAGCAGAACCCGCGGAACTGAACGCATTTGTTATTCTCCTCACATTGCGGCCACGTGTCCGGTCGCCGGCGTCGAAACCCCTACTTCCAGTGACTCGATGTGAACTCGTCGGTCTCGGGGAGGCCGCCCTGGAGGATGAGGTAGCCGTTGTGGGGTTCCCGCTCGGTGATCTCGTGGCAGATCGTCGTGCGCATCATCTCCATCACGTGGGCGTGATCGTCGGCGTGGCCGAGCACCCAGCCGAGCTTCATGAGGGCGGTTTCGGGGAGCATATTGTCGAGGGGGACGACCCCGATGTCGAGCAGGTCGCGGCCGGTCTCGTAGACGTACATCTGGGCAAAGCCCCACAGCGTCTGCACGGTCATGACGATGTGGACGCCGGCGGCGACGGCCCGCTCGAGGGCCGGGTAGAGCGGCCGGTTGACGTGGCCGAGACCGGTGCCGGCGATGACGATCCCGCGGTAGCCCTTCTCGACCAGGGCGTCGACCAGATCGGGCTTCATGCCGGGGTAGTAGTAGAGGATGGTGACGCGGTCGTCGTGGGCGGTGTCGATGCGGACCCGGCGGGAAGCGTCCCGGTGGATGTAGTCGTCGGTGAGCGGGTAGAAATCACCGCGGCTGACTCTGCACAGCGGAATATCTCCCACCGTGCGGAAGGTGCTGCGGTAGGAGGAGTGCATCTTGCGGCAGCGGGTCCCGCGGTGGAGCAGCCCGTAGCGGTCCGAGGTCGGTCCGAACATGCAGATCTGGACCTCGGCGATGTCGCCGAGCGCCGCCGCACGGACCGCGTGGATCAGGTTGAGGGCAGCGTCGGAGGACGGCCGGTCGGACGAGCGCTGGCTGCCGACGATCACGATCGGCACCGGCGAGTCCTGAACCATGAAGCTGAGCACCGCCGCGGTGTGGCCCATGGTGTCGGTGCCGTGGCCGATGACGATGCCGTCAGCGCCGGCTTCGATCTCGCGGCCGATGTTTTCGGCCAGCGACACGTACTCGGGCCACGCCATGTTCTCGGAGAACACGCCGAAGATCTTCTTGGTGGTGAGGTTGCAGATGTCGGCCAGCTCGGGGACGGCTCCGTAGAGCTCCCCCGGGGTGAAGGCGGGGATGACAGCGCCGGTCCGGTAGTCGAGACGCGAGGCGATGGTGCCGCCGGTGCCGAGCAGGGTCACCGCCGGGAGATTCGGGCTGGTGGGAAACACCTTTTCCGGGATCTTGTAGACCGCCTCCTTGTAGCCGAGCTCCTCGATGGCGGTGATCCGGTCGACGTGGACGCCCACGTTGTAGCCGTTTCTCAGTTTGAGGACCACGTGGAGGTCGTCGAAAGTGCCGGACCGGGGCAGGATCACGCCCTCGAACACGCTGCCGGCGGCGTTGACGAGCCGGACGTCGGACCACACCCGCACGGAATGGGAGAGGAGCTTGTCGCGGGCGGCTCCGCGATAGCCTTTGAGCGGATCTTCCTGGACGTCGGCCATATCGGCCCCCCTTCTAGACGACGGTGGTGTGTTTGGCAGCGGTCACGAGGGTCTGCAGCTCCGAGGCGACCCGGGCGGCAGGGACCCGGCCCCGCAGCTCGTCCATGAGCTCGCCCATGAGGTGGCGGAAACGCCGGTCGTCGTCACCATCAGAGACGCCGGAACAGGACGACTCCACTGAGCGGGCCACGGTTTCGCTCCAGTCCCTGGGTTCGATGCCGAGGCCCGCCAGGGCGGCTTCGAGGAAGACGTCTCCGTCCGGATGGGTGACCAACCACTCGACGAGGTCGCGCCAGGCTTCCCAGATCACGGGGCGGACACCGCACAGGGAAAAGAGGTCGCACCAGGACTCGTCAGCGACGGTGTCCACCGCCAGGCCTTCACGCCGCAGCCCTTTGATGCGTTCGCCGAAGAAGAAACAGGCGCGGCGGAGGTCGGCCTCGCATTGGGCCACCACCAGGTCCACCAGGCGGGCGCCGCCGCGACGGATGAGGTAGTGGATCACGTCACGGGGAACGCCGGCGGCGCGGTACCGTTCCTCGCGCAGCCACGGCCTCTCGGCGAGCGCCGCACCCAGGCCCTCGACGCGTTCCCGGGTGACGCGTTGCGGGGGGCTGTCGGTGTCGGGATACATCCGGTCCGGGCCCGGGAGGATGCGCTCGAAGTCGGTCGAACCGTCCTCGAAGGGCTGCCGGGTCTCGTTGGGGACGCCGTCGATCGCGTCCAGGTAGCGGAGGCGGATCTCCTCGGCGGCGGTGAGGGTGTCCTGTTCGGCCCCCCAGACCACCACCAGCCCGTCCGCCGGTGTGCAGCCCGCCGCCAGACAGAGGGTCTCGAGCGCCGCGTGCGCGGTCCCGCCCGCTGGCCACGCCTCCGAGGCGAGGAGGATCGGCGGTTGGTCGAGGGCGGCGATGACCCGGATCCGTCCCCGGAGCTCATCCGCGAAGACCCGTCCGGGCTGGGTCGGCCAGGACAGAGTTCCGGCGAGGCCTTTGATGCGAACGGCCCGTACGCAGAAAGCGCCGGCGCCGCGCTCGAACTCGGGCCGCCGATTGTCGCCGACGAGGAAGGCTTCCCAGGAGTCGGAGGTCAGGAGCTCGAGGCCGCACCCGGCGGCGATGTCTGTGACATCGGTGTGGTCGATCTCGAGCCGGTCCGGCGTGTTCACTCCGCGCCGGTGCAGTTCGTCGCGCAGCCGCAACAGGTTGACCTGGCGGACAGCCTCGCCGTGAACCAGCCGCGGCGCCCAACCCGCTTTGGGAACGCCCTTGATTTCGACCCGTCGGCCGCCGCGCACCGAGACGTTGACGTCCTGCCGGCTCGCCCCCATCCCGACCCGGACGTGGCCGGTCGATCGGCAGACCCGTCCGATGAGCAGGATCGCATCTTCGACCTCTTCGGGAGTGCGAAGGTCCGGCCCGGTGACGGTCTCGATCAGCGGCATCCCGAGTCGGTCGGTCCGCCAAACGATGAGGTGGCCGCGGTCGGAGACCTCGCGGCAGGAGTCTTCCTCGACACTGACCTGGGTGATCGAGAGCTCGCGGCCTCGGAAGGGAAGGCGGCCCTCGACGCCGACGATGGCGGTGCGTTGGAACCCTGTCGGGATCGATCCGTCGAGGTACTGTTTGCGGGCGATATGGACCTCGTCGACGATGTCGCAGCCCAGCATCAGACACTGTTCGATCGCGATGTCGACCGCCTGTTTGTTGACGAGAAACGGCGGGGTGTCGTCCATCTCGTAGGTACAGACGTTGGTCGTGTGGAGCAGGTAGATGATGTTCTTGCGGGTCTTGAACTCCATCAGCGCCGTGCCGTCGTACTCGCCGAGCTCGGACAGGGTCGGCCGCATGTGGCGCAGCATCGAACCGTCGTGCGCCCGGGTGTAGAGACCGGCCGGGCACTGGCAGAACATCTTCTTCCCGGTCAGGAGCTGCTGGTGGACCTCGAGCCCGACCCGAAGCCCAACCCCCTCGTAGTCAATAGGCTGATCCAAAGCGCTTCCCTTCCTGCCGAAACGGGCCGATGATAGCAACGAAATTTCGGATTTCGGATTTCGGATTTCGGATTTCCACCCACCCTCCCGCCTGGGCAGCCTCAGAGCAACCGGGGGAGGAGGGGTGGGAATTCAAAATTCAAAATTCAAAACTCAAAACTGCGCTCGCTCAGCGAGCGAGCGCGACCGCTTCCATCTCGATCTGGACGCCGAGCGGCAGCGCCACCACCTGGACGGCGGAGCGCGCCGGAGGATCGGACGGGAAGAACTCGGCGTAGACCCCGTTCATGGCCTTGAAGTCGCCGAGGTCGGTCATGAAGACCGTCATCTTGACGACGTTGTGGAGACCGGTGCCGGCCGCGCGGAGGACGGCGTCCACGTTGCGCAGGACCTGGCGGGTCTGGTCCTCGATCGACGTGGCCTCGACCTTGCCGGAGGCGGGGTTGATGGGGATCTGGCCGGCCGTGAAGACCAGGCCCTCGGTGATGATGCCCTGCGAGTAGGGGCCGACGGCGCCCGGCGCCTCGGTTGTGGCGATAATCTCTCGTTGTGTGCTCATCGTCGTGCTCCTTTCCAGACAGGTAGAATACCTGGGCCGGACGGTGATGGATAAATTCTGGCGCGTTGTCGCCTTTCCCGCACGCCTCTATAAACGGTTCATCTCGCCGTTCCTGCCGCCGGCCTGCCGGTTCGAGCCCACCTGTTCGGTGTACGCGGCGGAGGCCATCGAGACCCACGGCCTGTACGGGCTGTGGCTGGCGGTCAAGCGCATCCTCAAGTGCCAGCCTTTCCACCCGGGTGGCTACGATCCCGTCCCACCCAAACGTTCGAACGTCTGAACGTTCGGTTCATCCGGAATTGCATGAGATCCGGCAGGAAACAGCGCCAGTATCCGGAGTCAGAAACAGGGGCAGATGTCAGCGGCAGATGACAGCTTCAGGTCCGCAGCTGCAGCGTCCGTGGCAGAGCTCAGGTGCAGCGGCATTGCCCAGGTCACCTCCGGGTCGTTCAATGCGAGGAGTAGCCGGCGGGCAGCCGATGTCAAGGGCAAGCCGGGCTCGGAGCCCGGTGCGAAGCACCCTTGACATCGGCCGCCGCACCGGCTCGGGAGAGGGCATGAACGACCCGGAGGTGACCATGTCCAACGTCCTCGGATACACCAACCTCATCGCCCACGAAAAGGCCCTCGCCGCAGCGGGTGATGCCATTGCACTCGCCCTGCGGGTGCCGGCACCTCTCAAGTCGATTGCCGATCAGGTGATTCGCGCCGCGAACTCGGTGGCTGCAAACCTCGCAGAAGGCCAAGGGCGCATCGGAAGAGATCGGATGCATTTTTGGAGGATCGCCTATGCATCCGCTCGTGAGGTCGACAGCCACCTCCAGTTGCTTGTTCGGGCTGGAGTCGTTGATTCTCGTCGGGCGGCAAAGGCCCTCGCGACCTTCGACGAAGTTCGCGCCATGACCTGGCGGTTGCTCAATCCAACGACCTGATCGAGATCACCACACCGGTTTCATCCGATGGCCGGCGCTGCGATCTGGCGCCGGCACTGACACTGCCAACTGTCGCGGCCGCTGTCTGCTGGCCCTGCACCTGCAACTGAACTCCGGAATTCTGATCCCGCACGCCCATCTCATCAAATCCCGGATGAGCCGAACGTTCAATCGTTGAAACGTCGCCGCAGCCAGGTCTCCATGCGTTCGAAGACCTGCTCCTGTTCGGGTTCGTTGAACATCTCATGGTAGAGGCCGGGCCACTCGACATACTCGACGAGGCCCGCCGGGGCCTCTGCGGCCCAGGCCCGGGTCGCCGCCGGGTCCACCAGCCGATCGGCTCCCGACTGCATGATCAGCGCCGGGACGGCGAGCTTGCCCGCGCGCTCCCGGGTGTCGAGCTGCGCCCGCATGATTTCGGTGAACCAGCGCGCCGAGACTGTCGAGCTGACCAGGGGATCTGCGACGTAGGCGTCGGCCACGCCGGGGGTGCGGCTGAGAAACGACGGATCGGCGACCTTCGAGAACATGAGCTTCGGCGAAAACGTCGAGATGATGTTCGCCACCATCTGCAGGGCGGCGGGCGGTTTCGAGTCGGGGTGCATGCCGAGGAACGGAGACGAAATGACAGCGCCGTCGACCCCGTCGGGGTGCGTGAGGACGAAACGGAGCACCAGGAGCCCACCCTGGGAATGCCCGACCAGGACCAGCGGCAGGTTGCCGGTTGCGGCCCGCACCGTCTGGTGCGCTGCGGCCACATCGTCGACGAACTCGTCAAACCGTTCGACGTGGACCCGCAGCCCGGGGCTCTCGCCGTGACACCGATAGTCGAACGCCCAGCAGTCGAATCCCGCCGCGGAGAACCGCTCGAGCACGTGGAGATACCGGCCCGAGTGTTCGGCGAGCCCGTGGACGAAGAGCAGAACCGCGTGTGGGTGATTCTCCGGGCGGTGTCGCCGCCAGAACAACCGGGTGCCGTCGTTGGATTCGAACCAGCCCGTTTCTTCGATCATCGCGAGGCGTCCCTGCGATCGGCGCGCACCCGTTCGACAGCCTCCTGCCACCCGACGTAGAGCCGCTCGCGTTGGGTCGCGCCCATGACCGGGGTGAAACGCCGGTCCTCCTGCCACACATTCTCGATCTCGCCGGAATTGCGCCAGACGCCGCCGCCGAGCCCGGCGAGAAATGCGGCGCCGACCGCGGTGGTTTCGATCAGGCGCGGCCGGACGACGGGCAGGCCGAGAATGTCGGCCTGAAACTGCATGAGGAAGTTATTGACGCTCGCGCCGCCGTCGACCCGGAGCTCCGTCACGGCCTCGCTGCATTCCCCGTTCATGGCGTCGATGACGTCGCGTGATTGATAGGCGATGCTCTCCAGGGTGGCGCGGACAATGTGGCTGCGTCCGGTGCCGCGGGTGAGGCCGATCACGGCGCCGCGGGCGTGCATGTCCCAGTAGGGCGCCCCGAGCCCGGCGAAAGCCGGCACCACGTACACGCCCTGGGTGTCGTCGACAGCCAGCGCGGCGTCTTCGGTCTCCGCAGCCGTCCGGATCAGGCCCATCTCGTCGCGCAGCCACTGGACCGCGGCTCCGGTCGTGAAGACCGACCCCTCGAGCGCGTACGCGGGGCCGCCGTCGGCGTCGCAGCAGACCGTGGTGAGGAGGCCACATCCGCTGTGGCGAAGCTCGGATCCGGTGTTGAGCATCACGAAGCAGCCGGTGCCGTAGGTGTTCTTGACTGACCCCGCGCGCCAACAGCCCTGGCCGAAGAGCGCCGCCTGCTGGTCGCCGGCGATCCCCGCCACCGGCACACCGCCGGGGAGAGGCCCTGCCGGGACGGTCGTGCCGAAGACCCCGGCGCTCGGCATGACGGTGGGCATCATCGCCGCGGGGACGCCGAACACCTGCAGAAGCTCGGGGTCCCAGCGCTGCGTACGGATGTCGTAGAGCTGGGTCCGGGACGCGTTGGTCGGTTCGGTCGCGTGAACCTCGCCGCCGGTGAGCTTGTACAACAGCCACGTGTCGATGGTGCCGAACAGCAGCTCACCCGCTTCGGCGCGGCGCCGGGCGTCCGGGTAGCGATCGAGAATCCACTTCGCCTTGCTGCCCGAAAAGTACGGGTCCACCACGAGGCCGGTGCGGCGCTTGAACAGTGGCTCGAGCCCGTCGGCCCTGAGCTGTTCGCAGATGGTATCGGTTTGGCGGCTCTGCCAGACGATGGCGCGGTGAATCGGCGCGCCGGTGGCGCGATCCCAGATCACCGTCGTCTCGCGTTGATTGGTGATGCCGACGGCGCGCAGGCTCCGCTGCGGCAGCGACGCTGCTGCCAGTGCTCCCTCCATGACCTCGAGGCAGACCCGCCAGATCTCCTCCGCGTCGTGCTCGACCCACCCGGGCTGCGGATAGTGTTGGGTGAACTCCGAGGTGGCGTGCCCGAGCACGGAGCCGTCGCGGGCAAGCACCACGGCGGTGCACCCGGTGGTTCCCTGGTCGATGGCGAGAACGGCATCGGTCATGGCGGCGCCTCCGGGTGACAGTTTATCGAACACCGCGATTCCCGCGTGTACCCCCTCGAGGGTGTGCCGCCTACCGGTCAGCTCTCGCGAAGCTCGTGTTTGAGCGTGCGGTCGATGGCCCACAGCATCTTGTCGATCAGGAGCTGCTGTTCGAACACGGTTTCCATCATCACCTTGAGTGGGAGAAGACGCACATGCGAAGCCGCATCGAGGTTGATCGTCTTCATCGACCAATTCGGGTAGTTGCGCTGCTGCACATCGTGTTCGAGTTCGAGGACCACCAGATCGGTGTGCCGGGGATCCGCGGAGATCGCGGAGTAGATCTTATCGACCGCCTCCTCCGGGCCTTCGAGGATCTGGAAGAAGATCCCGCCGGAGGTCATGAGGACTCCGGTGACGCCCAGCATCCGGTTTCTTTCCGAAGAGTCCTCGCCGAGCTTCTCGAGCTCGGATTCGGAGAAGGGCTTTGCGAAGCGGCTGACGTAGGTGATGCGTTTAACCATGAGCGGATGGTAGTTTTTCGACGATCGGAGGTCAATCCCGAAAATTCAGGGGAGGGTGCCACATCTCGAATCTGTGGTCAGCTGCCGAGGGCCCGTTCCAGCACCTCGATCAGGCGATCGATCTCTCCGGGCGTGTTGTAGTGAACCATGCTCACCCTGACCACGCCGTCGTCGGGGTCGAGGCCCGCGGCCTCACACAGGTGGTAGGCGTACATGTGGCCGTGGCGGATGCCGATCCCTGAACGATCGACCGCCTCCGTGATCTCGGTCGAGGTCTTCGAGCCATGGACGAAGCTGATGGTGCCCACCCGTTCCTCGCCGGCGGACGTCGGACCGATGATGCGGACGTCATTGCGGGACTGGAGGTAGGCGATGAGCTTCGCCTGGAGCGGGAGCTCGCAGGCGGTCATGAGGGTGAAGGCCCGTTCAATGCCCGGCCGGTCGAGGGTCTCGGGTTCGGACACGCCCGCCAGAAATGCCAGGTAATCGCGCAGACCGAGGATTCCCGCGCACCCCTCGTGATTGACGCCGCCAACCTCGAATTTGTAGGGCACCTCGCGATCCGGGATGAAGAAGTGGTTGGGCCCGGTGAGCTCGGCGAGGGCGTCGCGACGACCCCAGAGCGCGCCCATGTGAGGGCCGTAGACCTTGTAGGTGGAGTAGGCGTACCAGTCCACATTCCAGGCCTCGACGTCGATCGCCCGGTGGGGGGCGTAGGCGACGCCGTCCACGACAACCCGGGCGCCGGCCCGGTGCGCCCGGTCGGCGACGGCCGCCACGTCCACGATCCCACCCAGAAGGTTGGAGACGTGCGGGAACGCCACCAGGGCGACCCGGTCGTCGAGCAGCTGGTCGAGACCTGCCATCGAACACGTGTGGGACACCGGATCCATCTCCCACCACCGAAAGTCGAAGCCGAGGCGGGCGAGGTTCTTCCACGGTCCGACGTTGGCCTCGTGCCCGGTCTGTGCGACCACGATGGCGCTTCCGGGGCGCAGAACTTTCGCATAGCAGTCGCTGAGCATCCGCAGCAGCGCCGAGGTCGAGGGCCCGAGGATCACCTCGCCGCCGCCGCCGTTCATGAGCAGTCGCACGAATTCATGGGCTTCGTCGACCACCCTGGAGGCTCTCTGCGACAGGCCGTAGCCGGCTCCGAGCTGGACGTAGGACGACATCATGTAGTCGGAGATGCGGTCGGCCACGACTTTCGGGACCTGGGAGCCGCCGGCGTTTTCGAGGAAGATCGTGTCAGCCGCCAGTGCCGGGAACTGGCCTCGGATGCGCGCTCGCTCGGCGTCGGTTATGGTTTCTGTCATGATTGCCCCCGTCCCGGGCGGTGGTGATCCACCCCGGCGGCAGATTATTGTCGAATTACCGCTCCGGGTCGAGGCCTTTCGGCCACCCGCGGTGAACCGTGCTCGCGTTGGGCCGTAACTCCGGGAGGGGAGAGTTCATGGATGATCTTCAAACGGTTGAGTTCGACCAACCCGGGGACGCCCCACCGACGCCGCCGTCGACCGTGGTCCGGGTGTTTCGAAACCGTTTTGACCAGTGGCGGGCGGGATGGCGGATCGTGGTTTTCCTCATCCTCCTGGTGCCGGCCAACATTGCACTTTCGGCGGTCATGAGGTCGCTGCTGCCCGGAGCGAGGTCGGATATATCGTCGTGGGCCTATTCGGCCCCGCTGCTGGCGTTCAATGTCATATTCATCGCCGTCGCGTTCGCGGTCTTGCGGTGGTTTGATCGGCGGCCGGTGTCGTTGCTCGGAATGGGGCTCGGACGCGGTTGGCTGCGGGAACTGACGGTCGGCCTGGCGGTGGGGATTGTCTCCACCGGTGGCCTGACGCTGGTGCTCGTTCTTTTCGGGTTGGTGTCCCTCGAGTTGAATCCACGGGTTGCGGACGCCTGGGCGGCGATGCCGAGATACCTCGTCATATTCACGATGGCGGGGGCCGCCGAAGAGCTGATATTCCGCGGCTACATGCTGCAGGCTCTGGCCGAAGGCAGCCGGCGGTGGTTCGCCGCCGTCCTGCTGAGCCTGGTTTTTGCGGTCGTGCACCTCGGCAATCCGGACACCACCGTCGTCGGTATCGCCAATATCTTCCTCGTCGGCATGGTGATCGCGATTCTCTACTTTCAGACCCTGCGGTTGTGGCTGCCGATCGGCTACCACCTTTCCTGGAACTGGGCCCATGGTTGGCTGTGGGGCTTCGACGTCAGCGGGATCGAGCTCGAAAACACGTTGTTGAAAGCGACCCCCAACGGACACGATCTGCTGACGGGAGGGGAGTTCGGTCTCGAGGGCAGCATCCTGACCACTGCGCTGATCATGGGTGCCGGTGTGTGGCTTCTCACCCGGAAGGTGCTCACACCGACCCCGGAGGTGGCCGCGATCTGGGCGCCCTATCCGCGGGGCTTCGGGCTGCCGCCGGTCGAAGCCCCGTCGTCTCCGGACACTGACGGCATTCTCACTGCGACAGCCGAGGAAGGTGGGGATGTCGACGGAGATGCTACGAGTTAGTGAGCTGTCCGCTCGATGAGCTTCTCGAGGTAGCGTGAGCCGAGCTGACCGGCGGCCATCGACCGCTTGACCGGCGGCAGCCGCAGGATCGCACCGAGGACCGCCGCCATGGCGCGATGGCTGGCGAAGGCGTGGTTGTCGAAGATGAGGTGCTGCAGCGTGCCCCGTTCGACCGCCATGGTGACCGTGCGATGGATCGAGTCGACCGGGGTGATGACCCGCTGTTTCCGCGGCGCCAGCGTGATGTTGTCCTCCGGACATGCAGGTACGCACACACCGCAGCCCAGGCAGAGATCCTCGGTCAGGTTGGCGCGCTTCCTTCTCGGGTGTTGCGGATCGTTGGCGGACACCAGAGTCATGGCCTCCACCGGGCAGGCGGAGACACATTTCCCGCAACCCTTGCAGTCCGGGTGGTTGATCTGTGGGAGGAAGTTGGTGGTGTTGACCGGATGCAGGTGGCCGAAACGGCGGGCGGCGATCATGGCCTCGCAGCAGCAACCGCAGCAGTTGCAGATGAAGTTGATCCGCCGCTGGACGTTTTCACCGAACTGCACCAGCCCCGACTCGCGGGCCTCTGCCAAAAGGTCGAGGCACTCGGGCGCGTCGATCCGGGTCGCCACGCCGTGTCGGGTGAGCGACGCAGCGGTCGAGTTGAATGTCATGCAGATGTTCATCGGCGCCTCACAGGCGCGGCCCAGGTGCTCCATCTTGTGTCGGCAGTAACACAGGCCAACACCGATGTGGCTGGCGCTCTCAACGACCCACGTCGCCCTTTCAAAATCGAGGACTTCGAGGGAGCAATCCGCAGGCAGTGAAGTTTCGGCGACGAAGGCGCGCCCGAGCTGCGTCTCTCCCGTCGTGAAGAGCGCCTTGATGAACTCTTCCTCGACGTTCAGGTACTCGTAGAACAGCTCGGCCAAGAGCTTCTGGTCGAGGTCGTCACGGATGCGCATCATCGAAAACTCGAAGAAACCCGCCATTGGAGGAGGCAGCACATAGGTGGTGCCGGTATCCGATTCGATGTCGAGGAGGATCGCCCGCCCGGCGAGCTCATCGAGGACCTTGCGGGCTTCGGCGGCTCCCACCTTCCAGACCCGCGCGGCCTTTTCGGCCGTGAACGGTCGGATGGGGAGTTGGGCTACGAGTCGTGCCTCGCGCTCCGAGAACAGCAGCTCGAGGATGTGGAAGAGAAGTTCCGAGCGGGGAGCCCCCTGCGGAAACCGGTTGACCCGGTCTGCGAGGTCGAGGTAGCCACGTTTGACCGTGTGGTGGGCCATCGTGTCCTCCGCGACCGGGTGATGGCGGGAGGGCGGTCGGGCGAAGCCGCGTGCCGAACCCGGTCCGGAACATCCTCGCGCGGATTGCCGGTGGCCGCAACCTCGGTTCTTTCGTGCCTGATCGGGATGAATTTTCGTATTGCACTTTCTGCAATAATTTTTTACAATACAAATTGGAGCCCGAAATTGTCCGTACGCAAGCTGCAAAAAGTCACGTACTCGCTGCCCGAGGACCTGATCGACCGCGTCCGGTCGGTGGTCCGGGAGGGTGCGGCGCCGTCGTACAGCGCATTTGTTGAACAGGCGCTTGCGGATCGGGTGCGTCGTGCCCACGAAGAACTGCTGGCAGCGGAGTTCAGAACGGCGGGATCGGACCCGGGTTTCCTGGCGGACGTCGGTCGCGCCCTGGGGGCCTTCGACCTCGTCGACGAGAGACCGAATCGAGAACAGACGTGAGAACTCCGCAGCTGCAATGGTCCGTCTTCATGCTAAATCGTGAGGCGGGCCTGCGGCCCGGGGCAGAGGACCCGCCGCCGGTTCTCGTGGTATCCCGGGAGAGCGCCAACGAATCGCTGCCGGTCGTGACGGTCCTTCCGCTCGCGGATCACGCGCCCGGTCGGCGGGTGTATCCCAACGAGGCGCTGCTCCCCCGCGGAGCGGCGCAACTGCGGCTGCCCGCCGTGGTCATGGCCCACCAGATTCAGACGATCGCCAAGACCCGGTTGTCGACCCCGGTCGGATCCGTCGACGAACCGGATCTCCGGTCCGCCGTCAGTGAAGCCCTGCGGGTGCAGCTGAATCTCGAACAGTTTCTCGACAGCGGCCGTTGACATGACGGCCTGAGGGGAGTGCCACAGATGGCGATGCAACGGGTCCCCAGCACCGACGCCCAGAACGAGCTTCAATTCGTCCTCAACCAGGTGTGTGGAGGGCTCGGGCCCGTGCTCATCACTGGCCTGCAAGGCAACGCCGTATTGGTCTCCGAGGCGGACTGGCACAGGATCCAGCAGGATCTCGCGTCGCGAGGCGAATCCGAAGGACGCGGGACCCGATCAGAGGGTGGGTCGAAGCTGGAGCTTGGAGCACGTGAACAGCCCGTATCAGGCGTCTGAGGATCAGGCCCTCCCCGAGGTCGAACGGATCGTTGTCCCGGTCATTCGACTGATGAACAGCTATTGACAGGTGACGACTGTCGATATTGATTGCTCTGGACAGTCCGGAATGCTGCTTCGCCGCCAGTAATTCATCAAAAAAAAGACTTTATGACGAAAGAACCGATCCCGCCAAGGAACGATTCTGCACCTCAGTCGGTTTTCGCCCCATGCGAAGTTTCGAAAAGTTCACTCACCATTCCCGCCGCACCGCTTCCTCGGCGATCCACGAGTTCAGGGTGGAGGGCCAGTCGTTTTCCCGGCTCCAACGATTGAGTTCCCGCACCAGGGATTCGTGGGCCTCGCCGGCACTGCGGGGCCAACGTTTTCGATCTTTCGGCAGCGCATCCATCACGACGGGAGAGGGCGATGTCCGGCGTTCAGAAATGGTTTCCATGATGGTTCTCCGTTTCCCCCCGAACCGTGGACGATGTCCGGGTATTCAGGATGGCATAAATAAGGTGTAAATGCAACAGAATATTCCCGACAGTTCCCAGTATCGGGTCAGGCGGGGCGCACCGGCGATCCCCTGGTGTAGGCGCAACGCACCTTTTTCAGAGTCCGTATGATGAACTGGAGGGGAGGATCCGTCATGAGGATCACGACGCGAAAATCGCCGTTGCTCACCGCCGCGCTCCCGGCCGGAATGACTGCTGCGTCATGGCGGTGAAGAAAGCCGGCACCGTCTACGCGACCGACAAAGGCCGGGTGTGCCCGAAGTGCGGCTGGCCGCAGAAGAGCTGCGTGTGCGCCGTGGCGGTGGAAGAACGGGTTCCGGAGAGAATCACGGCGAGGCTGCGGATCGAAAAGGCCGGACGGCGGGGGAAGACGGTGACGGTGGTCGACGGTCTGCCGAAGAACCGCGAGTTTCTCAAGGTGCTCACCGGCGAGCTCAAAAAAGCCTGCGGCTCTGGAGGAACGACAGGCGAGAACCACGTCGAGATTCAGGGGGACCACCGCGACACCCTCCGCGCCGTCCTGGCTCGCAAGGGATGGATCGTGAAGGGCTGAGCCCTACTCCTCGGCGGTCACGAATCTGCCCTCCTGGTAGTCGCGAAAGGCCTCGGCCAGCTCTTCCCTGGTGTTCATGACGATGGGCCCGCTCCACGCCACCGGTTCGTGGAGAGGTTGGCCAGAAACGAGCAGGAAGCGGAAGGGCCGGTCGCCGGCGGCGGCGGTCACCGAACCGCCGGGGGCGAACAGGGCGAGCTGCCCGGCGCGAAGCTCGTGGGCCGAGTTCGGGCCCACGCTCCCGGTTCCGGATACGGCATAGACGAACACGGTGTGTTGGGTCGGGGTCGGGTGCTCGAGATCGGCGCCCGGTTCGAGGGTGATATCCAGATACACGGGTTTGACCGCTACGTCCTGGACGGGGCCGCGAACTCCCACCATCTCCCCGGCGATGACTCTGATGGTCATTCCAGGGTGCGGAGAGACCACCGGAATCGAGGCGGCGGGAACCTCCCGGTAGCGCGGAGCCGTCATCTTCGACATCCCGGGGAGGTTGACCCAGAGCTGGAAACCGCGCAGGCGATCTTCGACCCGGCGCGGCATTTCCTGGTGGATGATGCCGCGACCGGCGGTCATCCACTGCACGTCGCCGGCGCCGATCACGCCCTGATTGCCGAGGCTGTCGGCGTGTTCGACCTCGCCGGACAGCATGTAGGTGACGGTCTCGATGCCCCGGTGCGGGTGCCAGGGAAACCCGGCGATGTAGTCGTCGGGGTTGTCGGATCCGAAGTCGTCGAGCAGCAGGAAGGGGTCGAACCGGGGGACCTCGGGGAAGCCGAAGATCCGGTTGAGCCGGACGCCGGCGCCTTCGACCGTCGGCTGGCCGTTGAGGAGCAAAGCAACCGCGCGGGATCTGTTCATGGCGTCTCCTTCACCAGGGAAAACACTTTCGCGACCGATTTGTTTCTCGTCGATTCCGCCATTCAAGATCCATCAGCCGCGAGTTCGCGGTAAGCTCACCCGGAATTGAAGAACCGGGTTCCTTTCGACCCCGCTGAAGGGCGGGAGGCTTCCTATCGCAATCCCGAGTTGCAGGCGATCTTCGGGGTCACGCTGATGGCGGTGCTCGGTGTGGCTTCGATCGCGCCTGCGCTACCGCGCATCGCCGCGACGCTCGGCGTGACCGCGGGCCACGCCGGCTTGCTGATCACCGCGTTCACCTTTCCGGGAGTCATCCTGACCACCTTCGCAGGCATCCTGGCCGACCGGTATGGCAGGTTGAGGATACTCCTGCCGGGCCTGATCCTGTTCGCCGGAGCCGGTGTCGCGTGCGCGTTCGCCACCAGCCTGCCGGCGTTGGTCGCGCTGCGCGTGCTGCAGGGCATCGGCGCATCGCCCATCGGTTCGATCAACGTGACTCTGATCGGTGACCTGTTTTCGGGCCGCCAGCGCACTCGAGCCATGGGGTACAACGCCAGCGTCCTCTCCATCGGGACGGCCGCCTACCCGGCTGTCGGAGGTGCGCTGGCGATGCTCGCGTGGTCGGCGCCCTTTGCGCTCGCACTTCTGGCCGTGCCGGTCGCCGTGCTCGTTGTCCGTCGTCTCGGCGACATCGCGCCGCGCGGTGAGCGGGCTGATCTGCGCGAGTACTTCGGAGGGCTGTGGGCCATCATCCGCCAGCGCGAGGTGCTCGCGCTGTTCTTCGCGAGCACGTCCATCTTCATCCTGCTCTACGGCGCCTATGTGACCTTTCTGCCGTTTCTGATGGCGGGAAGGTTCGACTCATCGCCGCTCGAGATCGGCCTGGTGATGGCCGGGCTCTCGATCTCCACCGCAGTCACGTCAAGCAACCTCGGGCGGCTCGCCGCCCGCTTCGGCGAGACCGTCGTGTTGCGGATCGGATTCGCGGTGTTTGCCGTCGGACTGTGTTTGATCCCGATTGCGTGGACTGTCTGGGCGCTGGCTGTACCTGCAGTGCTGCTCGGGTTCGCGTTTGCCACCACGATTCCGGTGGTGCAGGTCCTGTTGGCCGCAGTCGCGCCCGACGACCGGCGCGGGGCGGTGATGTCGCTCAACGGGACGGTGCTGCGGCTCGGTCAGACCCTGGGCCCACCGATCATGGCGGGCGTCTACCGCCTCGCGGGCATCGAGGCGGTGTTCTGGTCGGGCGCGGCGTTCGCGGTGTTCCTGGTGGTGGTCATGGCCTGGACCGTCAGGCGTTGACGACGGGGCCGCCTCAACCGCGCAGGTACGACGCTCCGTTGACGTCGATGATGGTGCCGGTGGAGAACTCGGAGCCTGGAGACGCCAGGAAGAGCACCGCGTAGGCGACTTCTTCGGGTCGGGCCACCCGGTTGAGCGGGCTCTGGGCGCGGACCGAGTCGCCGAGGGGTCCGTCGAGGACCCTGGCGCCCATTTCGGTCTCCACGAAACCCGGCGCGACGACGCCGACGAAGATGTTGTGGGGGGCGAGCCGCTGCGCGAGCGACTGGCTCATGGCGTTGAGCCCGGCCTTGCTGGCGCCGTAGGCCGGCCCTTCGGGCTCACCCCGAAAGGCGCCGCGGGAGGAGACATTGACGATGCGGCCCCCCCCGTGTTCCATCATGTGGCGCGCGGCGTGGTAGCAGACGTTCGCGGGCCCCACGAGGTTGGTGTCGAGGATTTCCTTCCACGACGCCCGCCACTCGTCGAACTCCACCTCGTCAATCCGGTGGTAGCGGAAGATGCCCGCGTTGTTGACGACGATGTCGATGGTCCCGAGGGCCGCCACAGCTTCCTCGAAAAGCCGCTCGACCGTCTCGGGGTCAGATACGTCGGCTTGAATCGCCACGTGGGGTCCGCCGTGCATGGAGGCCAGCGCGGTGATTGCCGCCCGCTTGTTGTTGAGGTAGGCGATGGCCACCCTTGCGCCCCGCGCCGCCAGCGCCTCAGCCACCGCCCTGCCGATGCCGCGCGAGCCGCCGGTCACCAGTGCAGTCTTACCTGTGAAGTCCATTGACGACCTCCATCCCAGCCCGAAGCTGGTGTGCCTGTCGGGGAAGAAGACGTTGCAACGTTTGAAGGTTCAAACGTTGAACGTTCCACCCGTCCCACCCATCCGCTCCGGCGAACATCTTACGCCTTACGTTTCGTGAAGCAGAGACCGGACCAGGTGGCGTCGATGGCGCAGATCTTGAAGTCGACGATGCCCGCGCGAGACCCAGACTGCGCGCACGTGATTCTGGGTGACGTCCGTGGAGATGCCGGACGCCTTCTTCGGCCAGCAGATCCACAGCCGGCCGCCGCCCGCGGTCTCGGCCATCTGCGCGACGCCCCTCTCGAGGGTAGCCAGCGAGTCGAGGAACCACAGGGTCACATCGGCGTCGGCTCGCGGCGAGCGGAAGATCTTCGTCCCCTCGGGCAGCCCGCCCAGCGTGGACTCGAAATCTCGTGGCGCGCCAACGAGGGCCACTCGGAAGCCGGACTTGATGCCGAGTTTTTTTGGCAGCGGTGTGCCCGAGTATCCGGCGAGACTCGAGGACGGCACAACGGGTTCGACCGGCGGCCGGGCGATAGCCGCGCCGACCGCCGCTTTGAGCTTCCGCACTGGTGTATACGTGGCGTCCGGGAGCTGTTCGCGGGTGCGGGCGATCTTGTCGTCGGCGCCGTCGACGAAGACGATCGGAATGGCGCGTGTGGCGGCTCGTGTACGCACGGCGACGCCGACGTCGCGACCGTGGGAGGGGAGACGGCCGAGATCGATGACGACGGCGTCGGGAGGGTTGGCGGAAAGCTCTCGGAGAGTCGACGGCGCGAAGGCGCCGGCATCGACCGTGAACCCTGCCGACGCGAGGTGATGTTCGAGCTCCGCGGCGCGGTCGTCCTTCCAGGAGATGAGGCGGACGTGGAGAGGTTTCTTTGCCATGGGAAGATTGTAGCCGGAGGAAATGCGATGAAGGCTGAAGACAGGGAGATACTGAGAGTATTGTTCCGCGATGTCCGGGTATTGGCACTCGGGGTTCTGGTCGACGGCACACCCCACGTCGGGCTCCTGCCCTTTGTGGTTGCGGACGACTACGGTTCGGTGCTGGTGCACGCCTCACAGCTCGCGAAACACAGCCGGGGCCTGCAACCGGGTTCCCCGGTCAGCATCATGATTCACGCGGCGGATGACTCGCAGACGGACCCCCTCCAGGTCGCTCGCGTGACCCTCTCGGGCACCGTCCAGCACGTTGCCAGGACCGACCGTGACTACGGGTCCGCGCGCCAGGCCTACATCGATCGCTTTCCGACCTCGGAGCCCACGTTTTCTCTCGGCGACTTCAACCTCTACCGGCTGCTCTTCGAGGGCGGCCGGCTGGTGGCGGGCTTTGCCCGTGCCGTCAACCTCCGTCCGGAGTCGTTTGCCCAGTTGGGCTCGCCTTGACCATTGCGACCTGACGGCGGCCCAGCCACAGACCGATCACCAGCCACACCGCCGCCAGGGGGGCGGCCACCATTGAAATCGCAGCGGCTCCGAACCCGAGATGCACCAGCCCGTCGTACGACCAGGCTCCCGTCTGATCGCCGAAGCGGTAGACGAAGGTGTCGATGAAGTTCTTGGCCTTGTACTTGGCGGCGCGGGGCAGGACCGTGTAGAGCATCTCCCGGCAGGGTCGGGACACGGCGTAGTTGCCGGATCGGCGCAAGACCTGGACCACCGCGATCGTCATCAAGGTGGGTGCGATGCCCACTGCGACGAAACCGAGAATACAGATCAGGGGCAGCACCGCCAGGGCAAGCGCGATCCCGATGCGCCGGACGATCCTTCCGGTGAGGAAGATCTGGAGGATGGCGGTCAGGGAGTTGACCACGAGGTCCACCCGGGCAAAGAAAACCGTTCGCGCCGCCCGCTCGGTGAAACCGGCCTCCACGATTTCCGCCTGCTGAAAATAGAGAAATGTGCCGGTGATGGTGTAGAGCAGCATGTAGCCGACGATGCCCAGCAGGTAGGGGGACGACAACGCCGTGCGGATGCCGTCGAGAACGCCACCGCCCACCGGCTCATCCGACGTGTCTCCGGCGACCGACGCCGGACCATTCTCTGACCGGGGGGCGGTGCGCATCAACCGGTGTGCGGCGAGCATGGCGAGGCCGAGCAGGCCGGCCGAAACCAGCAGCAGATTGTCCGGGGTGATGCGTTCGGCGAAAAAGGCCGTGACCGAGGATCCGACGACCGCGCCGACGGTGCCGCCGACGGCGACGAAGCCGAACAGCCGTTTCGCCTGTTCCGGTCGGAAAAGGTCGGCCAACAGCGACCAGAAGATCGACACGACGAAGAGGTTGAAGACGCTGGTCCAGATGAAGAAGACCCGCCCGGCCCAGATCTCCGAAGTCCCCGCGAGCGTTTGAAACGCATACCAGAAAACGACCAGGTTGACCGCGAAGAAGGTGTAGGCCAGCGGGATGAACAGGCGGCGGGGGAGGCGGGACACCAGGGTGGTGAAGAGGGGATGGATCAGCAACATCCCGAGGAGCGTGCCGAGGAAGAGCCACGACAGGTTGTCGACGCCGCCGGCCACCCCCATCTCGTCGCGGATCGGCCGGATGATGAAGTAGGCCGCGAACAGCAGGAAGTAGTAGAGGGCGGCCCACAGCATGGGCGCGATCTCGTCCTTCTCGACGGCAACGATGCGGTTAAGAAAGGCCATCAACTTACCCCGGACGCGAATTTCGGATTTCGGATTTCGGATTTCGGATTTTCATTTCAGCTCGCTCCGATCACAATTGCAGAACCACGTTTCAAAGCCCACCATCCGCCCGGCAGCCGGGACGGCTGCCCCACAAGGCCGGACGGCAACCGGTTGTGGGGCACGCGTCCCGCGTGCCGGGTGGGCGGGTGGAAAAATTCGAAATCCGAAATCCGAAATCCGAAATTTTCAACCCTTCTCCTGCGCATGCCACGCTTTGAGGACCTTCTGCTCGAGCTCGGCAGGACAGCCTGCCCTCGGGTTTTCGCGCTTCTCCGCCGGGAGGGAGTTCCAGTACTCCATCGTCGCGACCGCGGTGTCGGCGAGGGGACGGAAGGTGAGCCCCGCGGCGATCGCACGGTCGATGTTCGTCGAGCTGAACCCGGCGTACTCGCCGGTCGGCGGCACCCACACCGTCATGTGCATCCACTCCTGGACCTCGTGTTTGGCGAGGAAGTCCGCGGGCACCCAGGTGAAGGAGATGTCGTTGTCGACGGTCGCGCGGATTCCGTACAGCATTCCCGCAATGCTCATCGGCGACCGCGGTCCGACGCCGTTGAAGGTGCCGGTGGTGCCGGCCTCCAACAATCGGATGTACCACTCGCCGAGGTCGCGACCGTCGATGAACTGGACCGGATCGGTGGGATTGCCGGGGGCCATCACCTCGCCGCCCTTGGAGACGCGGACCGGCCAGTACGTGAATCGGTCGGAGTAATCGCCGGGGCCGACGATGAGGCCGGGGCGGACGACGCACGTCCGGTCGTCGCCGAAGGCCTTGCGGGCCTCGGCCTCGCAGCGGGCCTTGAGCGGACCGTAGTTCTCGCCCGTGATGTCCTTGGGTGTCATCACCTTGGCCTCGTCCTCGGGAGTGATCGTGCCCACGGGCGCCGTTTCGTCGGCATCCGGGGTCGACGAGTCGGCGTAGGCCGAGATCGACGAGGTGTAGAGGTAGTAGTCGGCGGCTTTAGAGAGCAGACCGGCCGACTGGGTGACCCAGCGGGGGATCGAAGCCGTGTTGTCGACGACTGCGTCCCAGCGCCGTCCTGCCTCGACCTGGGCGACCAGCGAGGCGAGATCGTCGTTGCGGTCCCCCTGGAGCTTTTCCAACCCGGGGAAAAGATCGGCGTTGGTCTTGCCGCGGTTGAAGAGGGTGACCTCGTGGCCGCGGGCGATGGCGCGTTCCACCATCGGCGGGCCGATGAGCCCGGTACCGCCGAGAACGAGGATCTTCAGTTTTTTTGGCGCAGGCCCGGGTTCGGCCGTGCTGTCGGCGGCGGCCTGATGTGCCAACCCGAGCCCGACGGCGCCTCCCGCGAGAACGGACAGCTGAACGAAATCTCGACGTGATGTGGTCATGATCGCTCCTTGCTGGTGATTCGCACCGGGAGAGTATACGCAGGATGCAGGATGCAGGATCAGTGCTGTCCAGGTCTCGTACTGAGACACGGGTGAATCGAGGTGCTGGAAACATCTCTGAAGGTGGGCCAAGGCCCACCCTACGAACCCGCTCGAAACTCGGGTCCGAAGGGTGGGCCAAGGCCGACCCTACGAACCCGCTCGAAACTCTGGGTCCGAAGTAGGGTGGGCCTTGGCCCACCTTCAGACCCGCCGCGGTCGGGTTGGAGCCTGAATGTGATTTCGAGCAGTCCACGATGCCGTCTTCGACACGAGTGATTCAGGATATTTCCTGACGTGAATGCGTTCGAGATCGGGTGCGGGTCGTGTCGGCGGGAACTGCATCCTGATTCCTGCATCCTTTAGGCAAAGTCGGCCGTGCCGGTCGCGCGGCTACAATACGGGTCGGGGGGCTCATGGCAAAACTCGAGGGCAAGGTCGCATTCATCACCGGCGCGTCGTCGGGTATCGGCGCCGCGATGGCGCGCGAGTTCGCGCGGCGGGGCGCCGATGTCGTGCTGCTGGCCCGGCGCTGGGAGAGGCTGGAGGCCCTGGCCCTCGAGATCCGGGCCCGCGGCCGGCGGGCGCTGTGTCTTCGCTGCGACGTGACGGTCGACGGCGACCTCGAAGCCGCGGCAGCCCGCACGCTCGAGGAGTTCGGACGGATCGATTTCGCGGTCGCCAACGCCGGGTTCGGCGTTGCGGGCGCCGTCCACAAGCTCAGTCTCGAGGACTACCGCCGGCAGTTCGAGACCAATGTCTTCGGAGTGCTGCGAACGGTTCACGCGACCCGGGACGCTCTGATCGCCAGCCGCGGCAGCCTCGCCATCCTGGGCAGCGTCATGAGCTACCTGACCCTGCCGGTGAGCTCGCCCTACGCCATGTCGAAGCACGCCGTACGCGCTCTCGCCGGTTCGCTGCGCGGCGAGATGGCCCGGCACGGTGTCGCAGTCACCCTGATCGCGCCCGGCTTCGTCGATTCCGAGATCCGCCAGGTGGACAACCTGGGACAGTACAAGGAATCGAACCGCGACCCGGTTCCGGCGTGGCTTTCGGTCGACACCGACAAGGCGACGGCAGCAATCGTCACGAGCATCATCAAGCGCAAACGGGTGGCCGTGATCACCGGCCACGGCAAGGTGCTGGTCTTCCTCGAACGCCACGCACCCTGGCTGGTGGCCTTCCTCGTCAAGATCGCAGGAGTCGACAAGCGCAACCAGAAACCGGAATGAATTATCAATTGTGAATTTTGAATTTTGAATTCCCGCCCACCCAACCCCTGAAACGAGGGAGGGTGGGAATTCAAAATTTAGAATTCAAAATTCAAAATTTACAACGGCGTGATACGCCTCTGCTATCGTTTCGCTCGATGACATCAGAAATCCCACGAGTCGTGGTCTACACCGACGGCGGGTGCCGGCCCAACCCCGGTCCCGGCGGGTGGGGCGCCGTCATCTTGTATCCGGGCCGCGACCCGATCGAGCTGTCGGGCGGCAAGAAGGAGGCGACCAACAACCGGATGGAGCTGGCCGCCGCCATCGAGGCGCTCGGCACGCTCGACGGACCGCACCGGGTCGAACTCCACACCGACTCCACCTACCTGCGAACCGGCATCACGGAATGGTTGCCGAAGTGGCGCGCCAACGGCTGGAAGACGGCGGGTAAACAGCGGGTCAAGAACCGCGATCTGTGGGAGGCCCTGTCGGCAGCGCTCGAAATCCACGAGGTGTCGTGGCGCTGGGTGAAAGGGCACGCGGGCGACCGCTGGAACGAGGTTGCCGACCAGCTGGCGTCATCAGCGATTCCGCGCGCTCCGCTGCCGATCGACGACGCCAAAGCGGTCCACCTGTTTACCGCGGCCGCGTACTCGGGCAAGAAGGAGGCGGGTTCGTGGGGCGTCGTGCTGCGGTTCGCGGACTCCGACAAGGGTCTGAGCGATCGGGTCGACGGCGCCTCGGCCAACCGCATGCACATCCTGAGCGCCGTCGCCGGGCTCGAACAGCTCAAACGGCCGGTCCGGGTCCACCTCTACACGGTGTCGGACTACCTCAAGGACGGCGCCACCTCATGGGTCTCCGGTTGGCGCGAACGCGGATGGACGACCCGCGACGGCAAGCCGGTGTCCCACCGCGACCTGTGGCAGCGCCTCGAAGCCCTCTGCGCGAAGCACCGTGTCGAGTGGCACGTGGTGGAAAACACCGACCTGCCCGAGGACATGGAATACGCGAAGCAATTGGCCAGGGATGCCCTCGATTCGGATTGAGGGCATCCCTGGCCAATTGCCAGTTTTGAGTTCGTAGTTTTGAGTTTTGAGTTCCACGCCAGCGAGCCAACCCAGGATGGGCCCCGGGCCACACCCAACAAATAAATCTCCCCCCGCTCTCGGGGGGCGCGAAATAGCTGATAACCAAAAACTAAGAACTAAAAACTCATAACTCAAAACTGATCAAGGTGCGACCGGCAGCACGTAGGTCGGATCGTTCGTCGTGTTGTCGATCACGACGGCGTAGGTGGTCCAAAAAGACGGCGGTTGATGATCAGCTGAACCCTGATCCACGCGCCTTCGCGCATCAGCCTCCTTGATCCCCATATCGCGAAAATGTTGTTGAGCTGCTTCCACGCGCCGACTGCGAAAATTCTTCTGCTCCGCCAAGAGCACGGTGTCCCACGTGAAGATCGAGACCAGAACCTTGAAATTCCCACTGGACGTCTGCGCGAAACCAAGATTGGTGCGATAACCTCCGGGTTGAGAATGGACCATCGGTAGCACGAGTTCGGTCACGAGGGCGAGCATCGTTGAGGAGGATTCCGGGTACGCCTTGGCCGTAGCGTGGAGCCGTCGGCCGTTCAGATTGAGGTCCTGCTGAATCCGCCGTCCGGTCGCCATCGACGGTGATGTACATGGACCCCGACGTCGGACTTTCCGGCAGCAGAGGATCGTCGAGGTACAGGGACCCCTTGGGTCCGATCAGGTGGGGGCCGCTGTAAACCTCGGCCGGCCATTTCTCGCCGCGGCACGTAATCGACCATGGTGCGCGATGTCGACGACGAGTTGCCACCGCGATCTGCGGCTTTTCCAATTGGAGGTTGCGCTCCCGGAGCCGAGGTGACCGCGGGAATCAACCAGGTGTGAGATGCCGCCTACTCGAACCCGGATTCTTCCCCGTCAGGAACTCGGCCCCGGTGTCGGCCTTGTCAAGCCACGCGAGAGTTGGGTTTCCGTGAGTCCCGCCGCCGGACCACTGGCTCGCAGAGCCTGCCGTACCAGTCCGCATCGTCGTTGCCGCACGCCGCATAGCCGCCGGACAGGTTCCCGACGCAACGCCGCTGGAAGCATCCTACAAGCAGGAACCTGAGGATCCGCCTTCCGTGGTGCCGATCGTCCCAATCCGCGACTCCGCCAGGTATTTTCCGTGACTGACGGACTGTCACCAAGTCGAGACGTGACGGTTGGCGGCTCGAAATCAAAGCTAATAGATTTCTCATCCCCGCCGGGATGGTGGATGCAGACGCTCGATTGCGGCGGCTCCGCTCACGCGCATCCCAACCCATGTAGTAAACATCAATTCTGGATCGGGCAATTCGTCGAGTTCGAGCAGTGTGAAATCCGTACCGGCTGCTCCGTCGAGCGGACTGGAGGCGACCCAGAGTCGATCCGCTTTGGTTCTGTGAAAGACTCCCGCCAAAAAACTGGTTGCACGGATGCTGTCTGAAGTTCCAGTAAACAACCACGGTCGATGCTTCGGTGTTGTTCTCTACGCAGTGGCCCGCCGTCAGAAAAAGAGGGGAGTCGTCCTCGGCGGTATTGTTCATCAGTTGCCCGGAGCACAGGTAGCCTTGGCCGCCGCTACTGAAGGTAATTTGGGCAACCGACCGAATCTGGTCCGCCCATCGATTACCCTCGGGACACACGACATTGATGTTGCACGATCCCCGCTTTGTGATTTCTGCTGACGTGAACTGTTCAAATGCCCGATAGCCGTGGTTGATCGAAGAGATTTCAATGTTTGGTTCGACATTCGAGAAGGCAGGTGAAGTTCCGCGACAACGTCTTCACCGACAACGACTGCAGTCCAGAGACCTCCGTTGGAATTGCGATTGTCGGCTGTGTAAGGTCCTTGAACCCGCGCGCCGTCCGGGTCGTGGATCCAGAACTCGCATTCGCCGGGATTTCGAAAGTTTGCAGGCCGAGGCTCAGGTCTGCGCTCCCGGGGAGGAGATAAGGAGCCGCCACAGGCGGGAACCGTCATCCAGGATCTCCCACGTCCCACTAGTGTCGGAGGTGAAGAACACCGGGAGACGAACGGCAAATCGGGCTGGTGCGGCAATGCCAGAGCTTTCCCGCACCGCGTCTTCGGCCAGAAGCTCGGCCACGTCGACCTCGGGCATCACCATCCGTTGAACGGTGTCGAGTGACTTCGTTCCCGGCAGGGCACTCCTCGGGACGCCTCCGGCGGCGTGGGCGGTGGTTTGCGCGGTCAGCGCGGCGGCGGCCAGGATCAACGCGGCGGCTCGTACGTTGCTCATTGTGAGGTCCTTTATCCAGGAGCGTTCGATGTCATTACCGGATAACCGGGCGGTCCGGGTGATATTTCCACAAACCCGGGCGTTATTCTTCCTCGATCGTGATGTGTTTGACCATGATCGGCGTCACCGGACGATCCCCGGCCGCGGTCTTCGTCGAACCGATGGCCTTCACAACGTCCATGCCGTCGGTGATCTTGCCGAAGACCGGGTGCTTCGAAGCGCCGGGGCTGAACCAGTCGAGGTAGGCGTTGTTGGCGGTGTTGATGAAGAACTGCGACCCACCGCTGTTGGGGCGGCCGGTGTTGGCCATCGACAGCGTGCCTGGCGCATTGGTGAACTTGGCGCCCTCGAGGTGCTCGTCGGCGATGGTGCCGTGCGGCGGCCCACCTGTGCCGGCCCGCGGGCTCGCGGGGTCCTTGGAGTAGGGGCAGCCGAACTGGATCATGAAGTTCTTGATGACGCGGTGGAAGTGCAGCCCGTCGTAGAATCCGTCCTTGGCCAGCTTGACGAAGTTGCTGCCGGTGATCGGCATCTCGTCGACGAAGATCTCGGCCTTGAAGGTGCCCATGGATGTGTCGAAGACTGCGGTCGGGTTTGACATTGATGCTCCTCTCGATGGGCTGTGCGCCCGTTGATACACGATATCACGCACGAAAATTCAGGGCACCCCGCGGCACGGGCCGCGGGGTGCCCTGAATTTTGGTTTGGGTACACTGGAGCTTCTTGGAGGGTGGATGAGAAAAAGGTGCGCTTGTGCTGTATTCGGGTTTGTGCTGGCAGCGTCGTTGGCGACGGCGGCTGAGGAGGGCGGTTCGGTCTTCATGTGGAGGGCGCAGAAGGACGGCGCGGCCGTCTACCTCCTGGGCTCCGTTCACGCGCTCAGGGAAGACTCGTACCCGCTGCCCGCAGTCATCGACGCCGCCTTTGACCGGAGTGAAATCGTCGTCTTCGAGATCGACCTCGACGAGATGACGGGTGCGGCCCTGCGGATGATGACCATGGGGAGCCTGGCGGACGGGCAGACTCTCGAGGAGGTGATCGGCCCGGATCTGTGGTCTGTGTTCAGCGAGAAGATGAACGCCTCGGGCATGCCGTCCGGGATGTTCCAGTTCATGAAACCGTGGATGGCGGCGCTGACACTGGCGTCGCTCGAACTGGAAAGAGCCGGATACTCGCAGGCTTCAGGCATCGACACCCACTTTTCAGACCGCGCCAAGGAGGCCGGAAAGGAGAGGATGGCTCTCGAAACGGTCGATTTCCAGGTCGGTCTGTTCGCGGATCTGACGCCGCAGGAGAGCCTCGCCTTTCTCGAGTACACCGTGGCGGATCTCGAGACCATGATTCCGGTGTTGGATGAGCTTGCAGCGAAGTGGTCGGTCGGCGATGCCGGCTTCGTGCAGCGGATGATGGGAGACGAGTTCGAAGACTACCCCGACCTCTACGAGAAGCTGATCAGCGGCCGCAACCGATCGTGGATGCCGACCATCGAAGGGCTGTTGGCGGGACGGCGCGACGCCTTGGTGGTGGTCGGAGCGATGCACCTGGTGGGTGAGGACGGGATCATCGAGATGCTGCGGCAGAAGGGCTACGCCGTTACCCAACTCTAACGTTCAAACGTTTGAACGTTCAACGTTTAACGTTCTACCCTTTATACTCCCACCATGGTTGAGACTGCGGCGTCCCTCGATCGACCAAACGTCCTTGTTCGGATGGCGCGCCATATCCGCCGCCGGTGGCGGCGGTGGCGGCGGCGATGGTTGGCGCCCCAGGTGCGGTTCGTCTACCACGATGCCTACGCAGGGACGGTGGAGGCGGCACCGGTCGACCCCACCCGGGGCGAGAAAATCCTCGGCTTCCTGGTGGACGAGGGCCTGCTCGACCGGGACGAGATCTCGGTGCCGCGGCAGCCTGCCGTACGCAGCCTGCTGCGGGTGCACGACCTCGACTACATCGACGCGGTGGGCCGCGACCCCGAGTTGACGGAACGGATCTTCGGCGAGAGGGTCTCCGATGCCCAGGTCCAGATGGTGCTGGGGATGCAGCGTCTGGCGGTCGGCGGCACCATTCAGGCCACCCGGCTCGCTCTGCAGGGTCGCTCGGTCGCGATCAACCTCGCCGGCGGCTACCACCATGCGGCTCGGGACCGGGGCATGGGGTTCTGCATCTTCAACGATGTCGCGGTGGCGGTGGCGAGGCTCCGCTCCAAGGGCTTCAAGGAACCCATTCTGATCATCGACCTCGACATCCACGACGGCAACGGCACCCGCGAGATCTTCGCCCACGACACCACCGTCCACACCTACTCGGTCCACAACGAACACTGGGGAGAGACCGAAGCGGTCGCCTCGACCTCGATCGCCCTCGGCGCCGATGTCGGCGACGAGGTCTACCTCGGGACACTCTTGAAGACCCTTCCGGATGTCATGATGAGCGTGCGGCCCGGGTTGGTGATCTACCTGGCGGGGACCGATCCCGCGGCGGACGACGCCCTGGGCAATTGGCGGATCACGGCCGACGGGATGTTCCGTCGCGACCATCTCGTCGTGGATATCCTGCGCCGGCCGCGCCGCCGGGTTCCGCTGGTCGTCGTGCTTGCGGGCGGCTATGGATCGGGGAGCTGGAGGTACAGCGCCCGCTTCTTTTCGTGGCTGATCAGCGGCGCCGTGGTGAAGACCCCGGATGACGCCGAGATGGTGCTGCGGAGATTCCGCCGCCTCCGCAGTGAATTGGACCCGTCGGACCTGACCGCGGAGCCGAGCGGCTTCAACTGGCGCCTGACCGACGAGGACCTCATCGGCATCATGCCCGAATCGCCCCGGCGAACCCGGCTGCTGTCCCATTTCTCCCAGCAGGGAGTGGAGCTGTTGCTGGAGAGGCTCGGTCTGCTCGACCAGCTGCGGCTGCGGGGTTTCCGGCACCCGATGGTCGAAGTGGATCTTTCGGGCACCGTCGGCGACACCGTACGGATCTTCTCCGAACCGGACAGGGGCGAGCTGCTGATGGAGCTGCGGGCCAACCGGAGTTCGCGGGTCGTGCCGGGTTGCCAGCTTCTGGTGATCGAGTGGCTGTTGCTGCAGAATCCCCGTGCCCACTTCGGCCCCTACCGGCGACCCCTGCCGGGCCAGAAACACCCCGGGCTCGGTCTGCTCAAAGAGGTCTTCGGGTGGTTGGTGGCGATGGCCGAGATCCTGGAGCTCGACGGGATCTACTACGTGCCTTCGAGCTATCACGTCGCAATCCAGAGCCGGCGCCGAGTCCGTTTCCTCGAACCCGAGGACGAAGCCCTGATCCGGAGCCTGGAAACCCTCTTTGCGGGCGTACCTCTGCCCGTGGCCAGCAACCTGATCGCCGACGGGCGGGTGGTGGACGAGTCGACCGGGTCCGCTCTGGAGTGGCGGGGCTATCCCATGGTGTTGCCGGTTTCGACCGCGCTCAGAGACCGGGTGTGCGGCGCTGCATACGAGGCGCGTGTGTCCGAGGCGCGCGACCGCCTCCGTCTCGCGCTCATCCGGCCCGTGGGATAATTCTCCGAGGAGGTTGCGTACGTGGCGAATTCTGAATACTCGACAGCGCTCGTCATCGGCGCATCGTCGGGGATCGGCGAGGCGATCGCCAGGCGGCTGGCTGCGGAAGGGGTCAAGGTGGCCATCGTCGCCCGCCGCGAGGTCGAGCTGCTGCGGGTGGCGGGAGAGATCAACGCCGCCGCAGGTGAGGATCGTTCGTTGCCGGTGGCCCATGACGTCCGTGCGTTCGACGACGTACCCGGTCTGGTACGTGAGATCGCGCGGCGGCTCGGCGGCCTCGACCTGGTGGTGTTCGCGGCGGGGGTGATGCCCGCCGTCGCCGGCGACGAGTACGACACGGCCAAGGATCGCGAGATGATGGAGATCAACGCCATCGGCGCCATGGCGTGGCTCAACCCGGTGGCGGACCGCATGGCCCGCCTCGGTTGCGGAACCATCGTCGGCATCGGGTCGGTGGCCGGAGACCGCGGTCGCTCCGGCAACCCCGGCTACTGCGCCTCGAAGGCCGCCCTCCACACCTACCTCGAATCCCTGCGCAACCGGGTGGCGGCGAACGGCGTGAGGGTCGTCACCATCAAACCCGGTTTCGTGGACACGGTCATGACCCGCGGCAGGGAGGGGCTGTTCTGGGTGATCTCTGCGGATCGCGCGGCCGAGATCATCCTCGCGAAAGCCCGCCGCGGAGCGGTGACTGCCTATGTGCCGGCGCGCTGGCGGGTAGTGATGGCCGTCATCCGCGCGATTCCCTCGCTCATCTTCACCAGGCTCCGGATCTGACCGTGAGCCTGTCGAACCACCTGGAATGGGTCGAAGGCTGGGGCATGGCCGTGGGCGCCCCGGGCTACGTCTTCAGGCCACGCGACGCCTCCGGAGTCGCCGAGGCGTTCGAGGCCGCCCGATCGGAGGCCATGCCGGTGGCGCTTCGCGGGGCCGGCTGTTCGTACGGCGATGCCGCCCTCGGCGCGGAGTCGGTGGTGGTCGATCTCTGCGGGCTCGACCGGGTCCTGCGGTGGGACCCCCATGCGGGGGTCGTCGATGTCGAACCCGGTGTCGATCTGCGGGCGTTGTGGCGGCTGGCCATCGCCCACGGGTGGTGGCCGCCGGTGGTCACCGGCACCATGGCGCCGACGATCGGCGGCGCGCTGGCAATGAACGTCCACGGCAAGAACAACTGGTGCCGCGGGACCTTCGGCGAGCACTGCATCGAGCTCGACGTGGCCTCGCCCGGAGGCGGCGCGCGGACCATCTCCCCGGAGAGAGAGCGCGATCTGTTCTACGCCGTCGTCGGCTCGTTCGGCCAACTCGGCATCATCACGCGGGCCCGCCTGCAGCTCAAACGGGTCAGCTCGGGGCTGGTCGAAGTTCGGGCGGTCGCCGCGCCGGACCTCGAGACCATGCTCCGTCTGACCGACGACGCCAAGGATCGCTGGGAGTACGTGGTCGGCTGGATCGACGCCTTTGCCCGCGGCAAGAACCTCGGCCGCGGTCTGCTGCACTTCGCCCGCCACCTCGAAGAGGGGGAGGACAAGGAAACCGGCGCACACCTCAGCACGGCGGCGCAGGACCTGCCCTCGACCCTTTTCGGGGTCGTCCCCAAGTCGCTGATGTGGCGGTTCTTGAAGCCGCTGACCAACCGTCCCGGCATGCGAGGCATCAATCTCGCCAAGTACCTTTCCGGCAGCACGCTCGGGAACGACGCGACCTACCGCCAGTCGCTGGCGGCCTTCTCGTTTCTCCTCGACTACGTGCCGGACTGGAAGAAGGTCTACCTGCCCGGCGGCCTCATCCAGCACCAGAGCTTCGTCCCCGCCGACCGTGCTGAGGAGGTCTTCCGCAACCAACTCGAAGTGTGTCTCGAGAACGGGATGCCGTCGTTTCTCGCGGTCCTCAAACGCCACCGCCCCGACCCCTTTCTGATGAGCCACGCGGTGGACGGCTTCTCGCTCGCCCTCGACTTCCCGGTGACCCGCCACCGCCGTGCAGACCTGTGGTCGATGATCCGCGAGCTCGCGAGCCCGGTGGTCGATGCGGGCGGCCGCTTCTACCCGGCCAAGGACGCGGCCCTCCCGGCGGAGCTCTATCGCGAGACCTTCCACGAGGGGCAACTCGAGCAGTTCGCGCAGTTCAAGGCGAAGCTCGATCCCGGCAACGTGTTACGGACCGGTCTGGCCGACCGTCTGTTGTACGGGAACTGATGCTCATCTTTCGGCGAAGAGGGCCGGGTTTCGGCGTCGCGGCGGTCTTCTCGATCCTGGCTGCCGCCCGGATCTGCGCTGCCGCCGACCGCGACCAGCTGCTCTACCGAGCGGAGACGTTCGAAGGGGCGGTGCTGGCGACCCTGAACGCTGACACCCCTTTCAACCCGGCTTCGCTGGTCAAGGTCGGCACCTCCCTGTGGGCTCTCGAACGCCTCGGCCCGGACCATCGGTATCGGACCGTCTTCGGCGTCGACGGCGAGTGGGACAAGGCGACGGGCAGGTTGGTGGGCTCGCTGGTGGTTCAGGGCTGGGGCGACCCCGATTTCCAGGCTGAAAACGTCTTCATCGCGGCGCGCATGCTCAACCGGCTCCGGTTGACCCGGGTCGAAGGCTGGCTCGCGATCGACGGGGATTTCTGGATCGGCTGGGAGAACGGGGTCGAAAAGCGGGTGCTCGACCCGCGCGACCGGGTGGATCTGATGGGGCGCCGGCTGCGGATGGTGCTCGATCCCCACCGTTGGGACAAGAAGACGCGCTCCGCCTGGGAGGCCGCCTGCGCCCGCCGCGGGTGGGACCCCGCGGACCCGCCGCGAGTGGAGATCGTCGGTTCGACCCGGAGCGGCGCACCTCGGGGATGGGTCCCAGTGGCGGTTCACCGATCGAACCCGCTGCCGGTCCTGCTGCGGCGGTTCAACGTCTACTCGAACAACGACATCGTCAGGGTGGCTGACGGGCTCGGCGGACCGCAATTCCTCGAAACCTTTCTCGAACACCGCCTCGGGGTCCCCCCGGCGGCGGTGGAGCTGGAATCGGCGTCGGGTGAACGACGCAACCGGATCACCGCCACGACCGGGGTTCTGCTGATGCGGGCCTTTGTCGAGACCACCGGACGGCTGGGTCTCGATCCGGGAGACCTCCTGCCGGTGATCGGCTGCGACGTCGGCGCGACCGACCGCAAGTTCCCGAAGCTGGCGGCGCCGGATCGGGCCGGAGCGGTGACCGTCAAGACCGGGACCCTGACCAGAACCGATGGCGGTGTCGCGGTGGTCGGTGGTGTCTACACGAGCCCGGATCTCGGGCGGGTGCTCCTCTGCGTCGCGGCGACCGGAACGGGATGGAACGAATCTCACTGGCGCGGGCTCGAGCAGTCGTGGATGCTCGAACTCCTCGATCAGACCGGCGGCGCCGTGCAGCGCCCCTGCGGACCCGAACTGCCTTTTTCCGACACCTTCGCGGAGGTCGACTGGGTGGTGTCGTGGGAGTCGCTCTGACCACCGATTCGATTTCGGATTTCGGATTTCGGATTTCGGATTTTCCACCCGGCCCCCCCCACCGCCAATTGACGCCTGAGTCGCTCGGGGTGGGTGGGACCGCGTGCGGCGGCGGTGCCATCCTTGGCATTGTTGGATGCCTTAATAGTGTTGTCGCCACGACGCCTTGAGCCAACAATGCCTAGGGTGGCTCCGCTCGGGAGGAGCGTGCGGAAACGTGCCGCGTGCGGCGGAGGTGCCATTCTTGACATTGTTTGATTCACAATCGTGCATGACCCACGAGCGCTTGGGCAAACAATGTCAAGGGTGGCTCCTCCCGGGAAGGACTCTTGGAAAGGCGTGCCGAGCGTAGTGGTGGTTACCGCCCGGTGTCTCGGGTTATCCTTTTCCCGCGGAGGACACGATGCTGCGAGACGAAGTGCAACGAATCTGGCCGGAACTGGAGTGGATCGAGGATCGGGACCTGCGCGAAAAGACCACTGAGTGTTGGGTGCGCGCTTTCGAGTATTCGCCGCTGACGCCGGCCGACCTCGAACGCATCCCCTTCACCCTCAAGGTCCCCGGCTGTCCGGTGACGTTCATGGCCCACAAGAGAGCGGTCGTGCACGTGGCGCGGGACGCCGGGCGCACCGTCGGCGAGTTTTTTGCGGACGCGTTGCCGGTCGACATGGATGTCCTGGTGGCCGGTGCGATTCTCGCAGATGTCGGCAAGCTCCTCGAGTACGAGAGCGACGGCGGCGGGGGCAGCCGGGCCAGTGCTCGCGGCAAGTACCTCCGTCACCCCTTCACCGGTGTGGCGGTGGCCATGGAGTGCGGCCTGCCGGACGCCGTGTGCCACATCATCGCCACCCACGCAGGCGAGGGCAACATGGTGGCGCGGACCACCGAGGCCTGGTTGGTCCACCACGCCGATTTCATGACCTACGAACCGTTTGTCAAACGGCTCGAATTATGAAGAGTCTGCGCCGGGTCGTGGTGGCGGCGGCGATCACGGTCGCGGCGGCGCCGCCGTCGTTCGGGTCGGGGCCCGAACCCACCACCGGCACCTCCAACGCGGTTCAGGCGCTCGCTTTCGATGTCGCCAGCCACCCGGAGGCCGAAGCGGTGGATCTCTACAAGTTCCTGCACCAGGCCATGTTCGGGCCCGGCCACGCCATCACCGATGCGGCCCGGGCGGCGGAGACCCTGCGGGCCGAGCTCGCGGATCTGGGGCCGCCCACGATGGGCGAGGCCTGGTGCGACGCTCTCGGCGGTGACCCGTCCCTGGTGCGAGTCAACCTGCGCCCGTTCTCAGCGAACGGGTTCGACAGCGGCGTGCTGGTCGAGAGCTTCGTCGCGACGGCGAACGCGGTTCAACCGGACCCTCAGCAGATGAGCGTTGCACTCGAGCTCGTGGTTCACTGGCTGCGATCAGTGAGCCAACAGGATCTGGCGGGTGAACTGCAGACCCTTGGGCACGAGATGGGAAAACAAGGATATCCGGCGGTACACCACAGTGCGGCCTACCAGCAGGCCTACCATCCCGCCTACCGCGTCGTCGAAGCCTCGATGGCGGCCGAATCCGGATGGTGCGGCAGCACGTTTTAGTCGTAAAAACGTCTGAATGTTGGACGTGAGAACATTGGTTCGGGAAGGTTTCATGAACGCAGGGTGGGCCGTCGCGAGAGAGCTTTGCCAGCATCCGCCGAGCGGGATGCGGGCGATCCGAAAATGACGCAACGCATGAGATTCGTCATTTTCTTTGCCACGGTGCTCGGGATCTGGCTGGTCTTCCACCTCTACGCGGGCTGGCGTTTGTGGTCGCTGCCTCTGCTTGCCGGTCCCGGCGGCCGCCGGGCACTCGTGGTCGCGCTGGCTGTGGGTTTCGCGTCCTACCCGCTGGGTCGGATCCTGTTCCATCACGAAGCACCGCGCCTCGGCACGGTGCTCGAGTACGGCGGTGCGGTGTGGATGGGTTTCCTGATCCTCCTGATCTCCGCCCTGATGATGGTCGACGCGGTGACCGTCTTCGGTCTGGTCCTCAAACCGTGGGTGGTGGGCCTGCGAACAGTCGCGGTTGCGGTGGCCCTCGGGCTCGCCGTCATCGCCTGGATAGGGGGCCAGGTGCGGCCGAGGATCGTGGACCTCGAGGTCGAGATTTCCGGCTTGCCCCGGTCCGCCGACGGCCTCGTCATTGTCCAGCTCTCCGATCTCCACCTCGGCAACCTCATCGGCGCCCGCCGTCTGCGGGCGGTGATCGAACAGATCGAAGGCCTCCGGCCGGACGTGGTGGTGGTGACGGGGGACCTCGTCGACTCCGAAGCCGGCGCGGTGGAGAGACTCATCCCGGAGCTGCAGAAGCTGACGGCGCCCGAAGGCGTCTTCGCGGTGCTCGGCAACCACGAGTACTACGCCGGCGCCGACCGCTGTCGCCGATTATTGAGGACGGCGGGGTTCACGGTTCTCGACAACGCCGCTGCCGAGGTCCGTCCCGGTCTGTGGATCGCCGGGGTCGCCGATCGCGGAGGCGGCCGCCAGACGGGGGAACTGGAGGCCGACCTGGATGCGGCCGTTGCCGCGGCTCCGCCCGGTTCCGCGATCGTCCTGCTCCAGCACACCCCGGGCAACGAGGATGCAGCCGCGGCCGCAGGCGTCGGTCTGATGCTCAACGGCCACACCCATGGTGCCCAGATCTGGCCCGCCCATTACCTCGTGCGCCGTGCCTTCCCCCACATCGCAGGCGTGCGCCGGGTCGGTCCCATGACCCAGATCGTCTCCCGCGGCGCCGGCCGGTGGGGCCCGCCAATGCGCCTCTTCGCGCCATCGGAGATCCACCGCATCACCCTTCGTGCCGCGAACTGACTGTCCGAAATCCCGGGCCCGAAGCCTGCGAGTGGCCGGGTGGGAACTCAAAACTGAAAACTCAAAACTCAAAACTCAAAACTCAACGAGGAGCCCTTCCACTCTTGCCTGCCGCGCCGTCCGGTGCTAAAGTCCCGTCCGCGCCAACGTAGCTCAGGGGTAGAGCAAGTGATTCGTAATCACTAGGTCGTCGGTTCAATTCCGACCGTTGGCTCCACTCCCGTGTTCTTCCCACCACAGGGCCAAACACCCTTTCTCGATTCGGGACGATTCCCGTTGACGACGGTTGCGGCGGGGCGTACGCTCTCCCAAACGACAGTATCGATGTCGTGCGTGTGCGGTGAGAGATGATCTCATTGTCGTGCGGCTGAACGAAATCACCTTCCGTTGCGGAGGGTGAGAAAGGGGTGTGCCATGAGGATCGGTGTCGTGTGCGTGCTGGCGGTTGTGCTGGGGTGCGCCGTCGTGGTGACGGCGCCGGTCGAGGCGATTGATCGGGAACACATCCAGGGCTTGAAGAAGGACGCCCGGGTCGCGATGTTGGAGATGCGAGGAGCAACGGCGGCAGAGCAGACGAAGAAGGGATCGAAGACGGTTTCGGTGAGGTGCGACAAAGGCCAGAGCGTGCAGGCGGCGCTCGACAACAACCCGGGGCCTGTGACCATCGAGATCCAGGGGATCTGCGCCGAAAACGTGCGCATCGAGCGGCGCAACGATGTCACGCTGATCGGCAAGTCCGGCGATCCGGCGCTGGACGGACTGCAAGGGGTGGATCAGTCCAGCACCCGTGTCTTCACCCTCGAGGTCTGGTACTCGGAGGGCGTCGTGCTCGAGGGGCTGTCTTTTAGCAACGCGATGAGCGGGGCGATTCTGGGATACTCGAACGCGAAGGTGGTCAACTGTCACTTCAACGACAACAGTTTCGTCGGACTTCGGCTGGATCGAAGCGCGGTCAATGAGTACATGGAGATCGGTGAGGTGACGAACCTGCAGGCGTCCCGCAACGGCGCCTATGGTATTGACCTGCGGAACGGGTCCACACTGCAGTGCCAGACCTGCGAGATGCATGAAAATGGCAGTTTCGGGGCGTTTGTCCTTGGCGGCAGCTTCGCGACCTTCTGGAACAGCGGGATCACTGGCGCACGGGGCATTCTGGCGCGGGGAGTGGGGAGCTATGTCGACATCGACTGCGTCTATGGCATTGAGCCGGAGCACCCGTGCTCCCTGATCGGCACATTCCGAGCCGGTCAGGGCATCAACGGCGGCGATGTCGCCGCGCTCGGGGCCTCGGTGGAGGGCCCGTTCAGGGCTGAAAACGACGGCGCCTCGGCGGCGCTCGTGAACTCGCAGCTCACAGGGAAGATGTACGCACGCGACGGGAGCCTGTTCATTCTCGACTCTCAGCAAATAAGCGGAAACGTGATGCTGGAGGGTAGGTCGGAGTTCACAGTCAGCGGTGAACTCGACGATACGGGAAACATCGTCATCGCTTCGACCTTCGGGCCTGCGACCCTCACCGACTGGACGCGTGCCACCTTCGATCCGGGAACGGTAATCACGAACCCGGTGCAGTGCTTCGATGCGGCGGATGCGCTCAACAAGGGGGCTGTCGTGGAAGACACCGGGGCAGTCGACGACTGCCCGCATTGGACGCCGTAGTGCGCTCGCAGAATCGCCGCTGATCCGAACCCCCTTCGGCTACTGGCGACCTCAGGCGTCGGCCGGTGCGACCCGCCGCAGCTGCGGGAGGTTTTCGAAGTGCTCGTCGACGGTGATGATCGTTGACACGCGGTGGGTGAGCATCGTGGCGGCATGGACGGCGTCACGCGGGGGAAGCTGGGGTGTCGCCTCCAGGAGGTCGCAGGCCGTGTCCATCTCCTTCGGCCCGACCTCGAGCATTGCGGGAAACATCTTCAGAATGTTCCTCGCGAGTTGCAATGCCTCGTGGCGAAGGCCGCGTCGTGTCAGGACGTACAGGATTTCCTGCACGACCTCCGAGCTCGTCGTGGCTTCGATCTCGCCTCGGGCCACCCGACGGAGAACCTCCTGGCACGGCGAGCGCTGCGGGTGCTCTGCTCCCGCGGCGTAGAGGAAAACGTTGGTGTCAAGAAAGAACGCCACCGTGGGCCTCCACGATCTCGGCCTCGACCTCGACCCAGGACAGCGGCGGCAGATTCATCGAGCAGATCGACTCCACCACCTCACCGTTCTCGACGTTGCCCCCCAGATACCGCTCTTGAACCGCGGCTCGGATCAACTCGGCCACCGAGGCGTTTTTCTGGCGGGCGATTTCTTCGAGCCGCCGGTAGTCATCCGGCTCCATGAGTATCTGCGCCCGTTTGCTTGCAGTCATGAGAGGCCCCTTTCATAAGTATGCACATGCATATCAGTATAAATTTAGGATCCCGCGACGGAAAGTGCAAGCCTGACGGCGTGGGCACCGAGGGTGCCTCGAATGCCGCGCATGCTGAGGAGCCCCATCAGAGCATCGGCAGGCTTCTGACCGAAGCAATCACTGACCGCACGACTCGAGCTGTCCCTCGAAATCCGTGCGCCACTTTTCGTGGGCGGGGTTGTCCGGTTCGAGGACGGCGAGGGCGAGGTTCGCGGTGTCACGGGCGGCTGCGGCGTCGCCTCTCCGGCAGTTAGAAGTCGGTCATGGTCATGAGGAGGCTGAGGCGGCCGGGGGTGGTCGGGGTATCGAGCTGGTCGGCGATTGCGAGGGCCGCCCGGAAGTCGGCGAGGGCGCCGTTGTCGTCGCCGAGCTCCGCGCGGCACTTCCCCCGGTTGTGGAGTGCGCCGACCATCTCGAAGCTCTGCTCTCCGGTGTGCTCACGGAAGACGGGGATCGCCTGGTCGATCAGCTCGAGGGCGCGCTGGTACTGGCCGGCCTTCATCGACACCATGCCCGTGTTGAAGCGGGTCTTCGCCACCGGGAAGCTGTCGGCGCCGTACACCGGCACGCGGATCGCCAGCACCTCGCCGAGCAGCTCCGCGGTCGTCGCGTAATCGCCCTGCCGGTAGCGGACGTTGGCGAGGTTCTCGAGCCTGAGCGCCACGCTGGGGTTGGCGTCGCCTAAAAGACCGCGGGTGATCTCGACCGACTCCTCGAGTTGGGCGGCCGCCTCTTCGAGTCGGCCGCGCTCCATCTCGACCAGGGCCAGGTTGCTGAGCCCGTCGGAGATGTTGAATGGGTCGCCGATCTTCCGCTGGATGGCGAGCGCCTCGGTGAGGAGTTCGGCGGCATGGTCGGCGTCGCCCTTCCAGCGCTTCTCCAGGCTCCCGCGCAGGGTGAGGTTCTGGGCACGTTCGAGAGAGACGTCCTCGGTCAACTGACCGAGGATCTCGTCGCTTTTATCAACGTCCTGCTCTGCCTCGGGGTAGCGGGACCGGTAGAACTCGGAGCGCCCCGCCTCCCAGTACGCCCCAGCGAGATCGCGACGGGCGGAGGGACCGAGGGCCGCGAGGATCGAGACCGCCTCTTCGGTGA
Source organism: Candidatus Sulfomarinibacteraceae bacterium (assembly GCA_963823345.1). Lineage (GTDB taxonomy): Bacteria > Acidobacteriota > Thermoanaerobaculia > Thermoanaerobaculales > Sulfomarinibacteraceae > Sulfomarinibacter. The sequence goes on along the minus strand of CAWGLE010000020.1, from coordinate 115,598 downwards.
CGGCGACCGCCTCGTCGTACTCGCCGCGGTTGTCGTAGCTCCGGGCAAGCGTTCGCAGGGTGTCGGCCATGGCGACGCCGGGCGGGCCGGGGGCCTGGCGGCGCAACGCGAGCGCCCGCTCGAGCTCCTGCACCGCCTCGTCGACCTTGCCGAGCGACTGGAACGTGCTCCCCAGCAGAGTCCTCGCGTCGGCCTCGGCAGCGGGTTGGTCCCTGAGATTCTGCTCGGCAGCCGCGGAGGCCTTCTCCAGGACCTCCGCCACCGTCACCTCCCGGTCGCCCTGGGCCGCCGGGTCCGCCGCGGTCAGCATCTGGGCCATGAAGTCGTTGAGCGCCGTCGCGCGGGCAGCTTCCTGGCGCGCCGCGTCGCGCTCGCGGGCGGCGACCCTGGCCTGCCACACCGTGCCCGCGAGCCCCACCACCAGGGCAACCGCGACCGCTGTGGCAGCGATCACCGGACCCTTGTGGCGAGCCGCGAGCTTGCGCAGCCGATAGGTGGCGCTCGGTGGCGCCGCTGCGACCGGTTCGCCGGCGAGGTAGCGTTGGACGTCCAGACCGAGGCCGTTGACGGTCTCGTAGCGGCGCGTCCGGTCCTTCTCGAGGGCCTTCATCGCGATCCAGTCGAGCTCACCGCGCAGCAGCGACCGCAACGTTTCGGGCGCGGTGCGGCGGCTTTCGGCCACCGCCGGGAGGGTTGCGGTCGAGGACACGAGCCGTGCGCTCGGCCGCGGTGGGTCGCTCTCGCGGATCAAGCGGTACCTTTCGCCGTAGTCCGCGACCCTGAGGCTCCGGGGATCCAGCGGCGTGGTCCCGGTCAGCACCTCGTAGAGCAGGACCCCCAGCGAGTAGACGTCGCTGCGGGTGTCGATGTCGAGGCTGCCCTCGGCCTGCTCAGGGCTCATGTAGAGCGGCGTCCCCATCAGCTGACCGTGTTGCGTGAACGCCGTCTCGTCGGTGAGCCGTTGGTCGACCGCCTTGGCGATGCCGAAGTCGATCACCCTGGCGAACGGTCTCCCGTCGTGGCTGGAGACCAGGACGTTGCTGGGTTTGATGTCGCGGTGGATGATGCCTTTGCTGTGGGCGTGCTGGATCGCGTTGCAGACCTGGGCGAAGAGCTCCAGCCGCTGGCGGATCGTGAGTTTGTGCTCGTCGGCGTAGTCCGTGATCGGGCTGCCTTCGACCAGCTCCATGACGAAGAAAGGGCGCCCGGTTTCGGTGGTGCCGGCATCCAGCACCTTCGCGATGTGGGGGTGGTCCATCACCGCCAGTGCCTGCCGCTCCTGCTCGAAGCGGCCGATGACCGCCTGGGTGTCCATGCCCAGCTTGATGATCTTCAGCGCCACCCGCCGCTGCACCGGCTCGGTCTGTTCGGCCAGGAACACCGACCCGAACCCGCCCTCACCGATCTTCTGGAGCAACATATACGGCCCGATCTTCGTCCCGGGGCCTTCGCGCAACGGGTCGGCTCCTGCGGACGCGAGCCGCGCCGCCGCCGCGATGTCCAGAGTCGCCTCCTCGGCACCGTCGGACCGGGGGGGCCCGGTCGGCGAAAGCAGTGACCGATCGTCGTCCGCGTCTGTGGGCATCGCGTTGTCTGGCTGCGCCATCTCGTCGTCGGTCGGTTTCGTCACAGTTCCTCCGGTTTTCCGCCGTGCCTCGATCCTTCTCTCCAGCCTGCGGACAGGAAATTCCCTTTGCGTCTTCCCACTGGAAGCCACGGTGAGCAGAATACAGTGACACTGTGAGGTATTGAGACCATTCCAGCAATCGGAGCCCGTGGCACCGGCTGCGGTTGCGGTGGGGTATTCTTGATGGAGCCGATCGGGTCGATGACCGAAACCTGCCAACTATGAACAACACGAAAGACGGGGTCCACATGAAGAGATGCGGGCTGTTCGGGAGCCGGCCGTTGCAGATGTTTCTCGGAGCGGCATGGTTCGTGATCGGGGCGACGGTCGCGCAGGCGCAGGTGTCGCCGCCGACATTTTCCAAGACCTTCAGCCCGAGCACCATCGGGCCGGGCAGCGTGGCGACGCTGCGGTTCAATATGTCCAATCCGTCGGGGACCCCGGCGACCGACCTCGCTTTTTCCGATACCCTTCCGGCGGGGGTGGTGATCGCGACCCCGGCGAATGAGCTGACCGACTGCGGAGGCGTCGTCGCTGCGCCGGCGGGCGGCGGCACTGTCACTTTCAGCGGTGGGAGCCTCGGGGGAGGCGCGTCCTGCTTTGTGGTCGTCAACGTCACCAGCAGCTCCCTTGGGACGCACAGCAACGTCACGGGCGATCTGACGTCGAGCGCCGGCAACAGCGGCACGGCGACGTCCAATCTTGCCGTTGCGACCGACCGTCCGGGCTTCAGCAAGGCGTTCGCGCCCGTCTCGGTTGCTCTCGGCGTGAGAAGCACGCTCACATTCACCATCGACAACACCCAGAACTCGAATCCTGCCTCGAGCCTCACGTTCTCCGACACCCTGCCATCGGGGATGGTCGTGGCGGGGCCGTCCAACGCTTCGACCACCTGCACCGGCGGCTCGGTCACCGCGGTTCCGGGGACCCAGATCATTTCGCTGGCGGGCGGCACGGTTCTGGCGGACGGCAACTGCCAGGTTGCAGTCGATGTCGTCGGCACTGGCGTAGGGACGCTGGTCAACGTTTCGGGCGAGTTGACGTCGGTTTACTTCAGTCTTCTTTCGAGCGGCAAGGCGACCGCGGCACTCCAGGTGCAGGCGACTCCGATTGCGTTGATCAAATCGTTCCGTGATGATCCAGTTCCCGCCGGCGCGGCGGTGGATCTCGACTTCACCATCGCCAACTTCAACCGGTCCGAGGCGGCGACTTCGATCTCGTTCACTGATGACCTCGACGCCACCCTCAGCGGGCTCGTGGCGACCGGTTTACCCCTGGCGAATGTCTGTGGCGCCGGGTCGCAGCTGTCGGGAACCGGTCTGCTGACGTTGACGGGCGGCAGCCTCCCGCCAGAGGGCCAGTGCGCGTTCAGCGTCACGTTGCAGGTGCCGGCGGGCGCTGCTACAGGCGCCTACCCGAACGTGACCGGCGCTCTCTCCGCGGATGTCGGCGGGTCCGGTGTAGCCGGGAGCCCTGGAGCGGATGTTCTCTTCATCGCGCCGGCGCCTCTTCTGACCAAGGAGTTCACCGACGACCCGGTTGGCGCCGGCGACACGGTGACTCTGGAATTCACCATCACCAACACCAGCCCGACGTCGGCGGCCACCGACATCGCCTTCATCGACGAGCTCACGAACAATTTCGGGTATCCGGTGAGCGTGACCCTTCCCGGTCCGTCGCCGTGCGGCGGCGGGTCGACCTTTTCGTTGGTCAATCTGGGCTTCGATATGCAGGGCCTGTCGCTCACCGGCGGCAGCCTCCCGGCAGGTGGTTCGTGCACGTTCAGCGTCACGATCGACGTGCCCGTGGATCAGCCGTCCGGAGCATTCACAAATGTCACAACGCCGATTTCCGCGACCGTGGACGGCGGCCCGGTGGCCGGCAACCCGGCCACGGACGACCTCGTGGTGGTGGCCGGTCCGCGTCTCGTCAAGGAGTTCACCGACGACCCGGCGCAACCCGGCGGGACGGCTACTCTGCAATTCACCCTCAGCCACGACGAGTGGGCGGCGGCCGAAGCCACCGGCATCGCATTTACGGACGATCTCGGCGCTGGCTTGGCCGGGCTCGCGGCCGTCGGGCTGCCGCAGAGCGATATCTGTGGGGCGGGTTCGCAGATCAGCGGCACCTCGACCTTGAGTTTCACCGGTGGGACGCTGGCGCCGGGCGAGGCGTGCGCCTTCTCGGTCACGCTCCAGATTCCCGGGATGGCGCCTGTCGGCGCGCACACCAACACCACCAGCGCGGTCATGGCGACGGTGGCCGGTGTGGGAACTACCAGCAGCGCCGCTTCCGACGACCTCATGATCGCCGGGCTGGTGCTGACCAAGGAGTTCACCGACGACCCGGCCCTGCCAGGCGGCACCGTCAACCTCTACTTCACGATCGACAACATCAGCGCGGCCGAGGACGCCAGCGGCATCACGTTTCGGGATGCCCTCAACAGCGTGCTGACAGGGCTGACGGCCACGGGGTTGCCGCTGAACGATATCTGCGGCGCCGGATCGTCGTTGGTCGGCCTTTCCGGGAACACCGTGCTCGTGTTCTCGGGGGGTAGCCTCACCGCGGGCACGTCGTGTCAGTTCGGCGTCACTCTGCAGGTGCCGGGCGCTGCGGCATCCAACACGTACAGCAACGCCACGAGTGCCTTCAGTGCGACCATGGGCGGCTCGACGGTGGTCTTCCCGAATGCCTTCGATCAGCTCGTGGTCTCGTCGGAAAGGTTGGCGATCAGCAAGAGCTTTACCGACGATCCGGTCTTCCCGGGCGGGACCGCCACCCTCGAGTTCACCGTCACCAATCTCGATGGATCGCTCGCCGCCACGGGGATCACATTTACCGACGACCTCGACGGTGCGCTCGCGGGTCTGACGGCCACCGGCCTGCCGATGAACGACGTCTGCGGAGCCGGCTCACAGATTGCCGGATCCGGCCTCGTGACGTTGACCGGTGGCAGCCTCCCGCCGGGCGGGTCCTGCACCTTCGACGTCGCGACCCAGGTCCCCGCCTCGGTGACGGGCGGATCGACGATCACGAATGTCACCAGCGACGTCTCGGGTTCCATCGAAAGCCTCCCGGTCACCGGCAGTCCGGCAAGCGACGAGCTGCTGATCAACTACTTCAACTTCGGCAAGTCATTCGTGACGCCTGCGCCGGCCGGCGGCAGGACGACCCTCACTTTCACGATCGAAAACCTCGACGCCAGTGCCGGCGTCGCCCAGATATCGTTCACCGATGACCTCGATGCCGTTCTGCCGGGAATGGCAGCCGTCGGCCTCCCGGCCGCCGATGTCTGCGGCCCCGGGTCCGAGATCTCCGGCACCTCGCTGCTGAGCTTGCGTGATGGGACGTTGAACCCGGGGGAGACGTGCACGTTTGACGTGGAGGTCGTGATCCCGGCGTCGGCAACGCCGGGAACCTTTGACAACATCACGAGCACATTGTTCATCGCGGGAAATCCGTCGAGCGAGCCCGCAACCGCGTCTCTCGACGTCGAGCAGGCGGCCGCGATATCAGCGATTCCGACCGCGACGCCGCTGGGTTCGCTGCTGCTGATCATTCTGCTCATGACCGCCGCGGCGTGGCTGCTTCGGATCAAGGTCTAGGGGTGCTTTCCGTGAATTCACCTCAACCTCCGCAAGGCCCCCAGCGAGACGTGGTAGGGTTGATGAATAACGGGCGCGCGGCGCACACACCGTATGGAAATCGAACACTTTGGGAGGATTCAATGTCTGGACTCAGGTTGAAGTGGTTTGTTGTGGCTGCGTGCTGCAGCGTGGTGTGCTATCAGGCGGCAATAACCGCCGCCGCGGAACTCGACTCTGCGAAGGCGGTCGCCTCGGCAACGGTTCATACGAGTGGAATTTCGTGGCAGGCCGAGGTCGCCTACGCTTCCGCCGTGCTGAAGGTCGCCGGCCCCGACGGCTCGGTTGTCCGGAAGGAGTTCAGCTCCCTCGATCAGATCACCCTCAATATCGGCGACAGCGACGTCGCGGCGATGGGCGATGGGCAGTTCAGCTGGGAGCTGCAGCTGGCCCCGGTCGTCGATGAAAAAGAGGCCGCGGCGCTCGAGGCGACCCGGGTTGATGGCGGCACTGCCGCGAGACAAGGGCAGAAAAGGGCTGGAGACCTGCCAGTGCCTCTTGATGCCGTTTCGGGATACTTCTGCGTCAAGGGAGGGTCGATCGCGGTGTCGTCCGCCGCCGAGCCGCCGACGCGAATCCCCTCGGCGAGAGTTTCGCCGGCCGCCGATCCCACCGCTTCCGTGGCGCCGGACTCCGACGTCGCGACAAAAGACCAGGTCATCGCTGATGACCTGATTGCGCAGAGCAGCCTCTGTGTAGGATTCGACTGCGTCAATGGAGAGAGCTTCGGCTTCGACACGATCCGGCTCAAGGAAAACAACACCCGGATCAAGTTCGACGACACCAGCAACTCGGGGAGCTTCCCGTTCACCGACTGGCAGCTGACGGCGAACGACTCCGCCAACGGCGGCGCCAACAAGTTCTCGATCGAAGACATCACCAACAGCCGCATACCGTTCACGATCGAAGCGGCTGCGCGGAACAACTCGCTCTACGTCGAAGACTCCGGCCGGGTCGGGTTCGGCACCGCCACCCCCGTGGTCGAGCTGCACTCCGTCGACGGCGACACACCGACCCTTCGCCTGGAGCAGAACAGCAGTTTCGGGTGGACCGCGCAGACCTGGGACGTGGCCGGCAACGAGGCGAACTTCTTCGTCCGCGATGTGACCAACGGCTCGAAACTGCCCTTCCGCATCAAACCGGGCGCGCCGGAAAACAGCCTCTACATCGACAACGACGGTGATGTCGGCCTCGGCACGTCGAGCCCGACTGCTCCGCTCGAAGTGAAAACCACTTCCGAGGATTCGGCACTTCTTCTCAATCGAACCGATGGCGGCCATTGGTATTTGACGGCGACAGCCGGTGGCACGTTCACCATCGGCACCGAGGCCGGAGAGGGCGGCGAGTTGCTGATCATCGACAACCTGGGCAACGTGACCACCAGCGGTACGGTGAACGGCATCTCTGATCGCGACGCCAAGGTGAACTTCTCTGCCGTCGAGCCGGCACGCATTCTCGAAGCTGTTTCCCGAATGCCGATCACTTCATGGAGTCTGGCGGGAGACCGTTCTGGTGTTCGACACGTGGGGCCCACCGCGCAGGATTTTCACGCTGCCTTCGGGCTTGGCACCGACGAGCGCCACATTGCGCTGTCGGACCTTGGTGGGGTGGCGCTGGCGGCAATTCAAGCCCTGACCGCCGAGCTCGAAGCGCGAGACCGGGAGATCGACGAACTTCACAGACGCCTCGAAGTCCTCGAAGGTCGCCTTCGTTGAATCGAATGGTCCGCCCTTACCCGATACAGTTGGTCATTCCGGTTGCAGAGATCGATCACATCTTTACCGACGCAGTCGGCGCAGCGGCTCCACACTTTCTTTTTGAAAAGGGGGGACACCAATGATCATGGTTGTTCACGTACGTTGAATTGCACACGGTACAATTGGTCGGTGTCCGGACGAATTCGACTCTTTTTCGCTGCGGCCCTCTGGAGCACGCTGGTCGTCAATGGAGCGTCGGCCGGAGACCTCGTTTCGAACGGGGACTTCTCATCGGGAATATCGGCCTGGCGCCTGGTCGGTCGAGGGTCACTGTCCCATTCGACTGACGGGTCCGGCGCGCCGGGCGCCCTGGAGATCGATGGCGGGCTCGCCGGGAATTCTACACAGTCGGTCGCTGGCCAGTGCCTCAGCCCGGTGACGCCGGGGCAGACTCTCAATTTCGGTGCGACGGTGAAAGTTGTCGATGGGACTCCGTCCTACTGCAGGGTCGCGTTGTTCGAGAGCGAAGGCGCCGATTGCCTGTGGATCACGCTCGCCTCGGAGGTTCGCCGGGCTGCCTTTTCGGGTGGCTGGGACGTGCTGTCCGGAGGGGTGTTGACCGTGGGAGCCGGCACAGGCTCGCTCGAGCTTCGCCTTCACTGCGCGAACGCCGACGGCCAGACAGGGGCCCTCCGAGCGCGATTTGATGACGTCGTCGTGAGCACGACCCCCACCGCCGACGAGATCTTCTCTGACGGATTCGAAGACGGGAACACCTCGGCCTGGTCCCTCGCCGTACCCTGATCGCAATCGCATCGGCCTCGTGCGGGTGGGGGTGCGCGGAAGCCGGGGAATGTCGACTCAATCCTCATCAGACTCTTCTGTTGGTCGCTGTGCCCTGAGTCAGAGCGTTGCCGTTGACGATGCTGACGGCGCCGGCGGGGAAGAGCGCTCAGCGAATCGCCTTCTCGAGATACCCCTCGAGGTACTTGATGAGGTAGATGAAGCGGCCGAAGCGTCTGGTGTGGGTCTGACGGTGGTAGTAGCGGTAGTAGATCTGCTGCATGATGACCACCAACCGGAAGATGCCGAAGATGCGGTAGAAGTCGAAGGTCGCGAGATCGAGACCTCGTTTGGCGCAGTAGTAGGTGACGACTTCGTCGCGGGTCATCATGCCCGGGAGAGTGGTGGGCTGGAGGCGCATCAGGCGCAGCAGCCAGGGGTCTCCTCGCTGCATCCAGTAGGCGAGGCTGGAGCCGAGATCCATCAGGGGGTCGCCGATGGTGGCCATCTCCCAGTCGAGAACGCCGATGATGCGGAGTGGGTCCTGCGGGTCGAGGACCACGTTGTCGAAGCGGAAGTCGCCGTGGATCACGCAGCTCCCGACTTCGGCAGGTTGATGCTCCGCGAGCCACTCCATGACCCGTTCGTAGGTGGGGGCGTTCGGGGTGTGGGCGGCGCGGAACCGTTTGCTCCAGCCCTCGACCTGGCGGCGGACGTAGCCCTCCGGTCGACCGTAGTCGGCCAGGCCGGCGGCGCGGTAGTCGACCTCGTGGAGTTCGATCAGCTTGTCGACGACGTTGCGGCACAGGGCGGCCACCTCGGTGCGCGAGAGGCGCATGTCGGTCGGCAGGTTCTTGCGCAGGATGACGCCCTCGATGCGATCCATGACGTAGAAATCACACCCCATGACGGCCGGGTCTTCGCAGTAGGCGACCACCTTCGGCACGTAGGGGTACACCGTGGCGAGGGCGCCCAGCATCCGTACCTCGCGCCCCATGTCGTGGGCTGTCTTGGCCTTGCGGCCGTGCGGCGGACGGCGCAGGACCAGCTCGCGGCCGCCCACCCGAACGAGATAGGTGAGGTTGGAGGCGCCGGCGCGGAACTGCGAGACCTCGAGCGGGCCGGTGAGGCCGGGATCGATCGCCACCAGGTATTCGCCGACAGCGTCGAGATCGAGTTCCTCGCCGGGGCGCACGGAGCGTGGTGCGTCGATCAACGTCCCTGGTACTCCGCGAGAATCCGTTTGGCGAGCGAGAGCTTCTGCACTTCGTCGGGGCCGTCGTAGATTCGCGCCGCGCGCTCGTGCCGGTAGAAGAAGGCGAGCAGGGTGTCGTCGGTCATTCCGAGCCCGCCATGGACCTGGAGCGCGCGGTCGACCACCTTCTGCATGGTCGCGGCGACGACGAACTTGATCATGGAGATGTCCTGCCGGGCCGCCTTCCAGCCGAAATGGTCGATCTTCCAGGCGGTCTGCAGGGTGAGCATGCGCGCCGCCTGAATATCAGCGTGGCTCTCGGCCACCCAGGCGCGGACGATGTCCTTGTCGGCCAGCGTCTCGTCGGGCGAAATCCGCCGCGACACGGCGCGCGAGCACATGAGGTCGAAGGCGCGGTTGCAGACCCCGATCCACCGCATGCAGTGGTGGATCCGCCCCGGACCGAGGCGCTCCTGGGCGATGACGAAACCGTGGCCCTCGGGGCCGAGGAGATTCGACCGCGGCACCCTGCAGGAGTGGTAGAGGATCTCGGCGTGGCTGAAGTAGTCGTCGCCGGTGTGACCCATGACGTTGATGTTGCGCACCAGATCGAAACCCGGGGTGTCGGTCGGAACGATGATCATCGAGGCGCGCCGGTGGGGCGGCGCCGCCGGGTCGGTGATGGCCATGACGATGGCGAAGTCGGCGCCGTCGGCGGCGGTCGTGTACCACTTCTGGCCGTTGATGACGTAGTCGTCGCCGTCCCCGGCGGCGGTGGTCTCCATCATCACCGGGTTGGAGCCCGGCATTTCCACCTCGGTCATCGAGAAACAGCTGCGGATCGTGCCGTCCACCAGCGGCTGCAGGTAGCGGTCCTTCTGCTCGGGAGTTCCGTAGAGGTGGAGGATCTCCACGTTGCCGGCATCGGGCGCGTGGCAGCCGAAGACGAAGTGCCCGAGCGGCGATCTGCCGAGGGCCTCCGACACCAGACCGAGGTCGACGAGGTCGAGCCCCATGCCGCCGAGCTCCTGCGGGTGCCCCGGAGCCCACAGACCCATCTGCTTGACCATCGCCCGCTTCTTCTCGACCTCCGGCGTGAGCTCGCGAAACGGCCGGGTGAGAAAGGCGGTCTCCAGAGGGACGAGCTCGTTGTCGACGAATTCACGAATCAGCCCGAGGGCCGCGTCCATCTTCTCCGAAGGCGCGAAATCCATGATCACTCCTTGCGCGTTCCCGGTCATCATAGACGGTCTGCGCGGAGGGAGGCGCACCGGCCGATCTCCGCGTAGAATGGCGAGATGAAACAGAAGACGATCGGTGTTCTCGGCGGAATGGGACCGGAGTCGACGGCCGAGCTCCTGGTGTGGATCACGCGGTGCACCCCAGCGGCCCGGGAGCAGGACCACCTCCGGGTGTTGATCGATTCCAACCCCAAGATTCCCAACCGGACCGACGCCCTGCTGTCGGGGAAGCTGGATCCCGTGATCGAGGCGTTGGCTCAAACCGCCCGGTCCCTCGAGCGGGCGGGCGCGGAGGTCATCGGCATCCCCTGCAACACTGCGCACGCTTTTCTGACCGACGTCCGAAAGGCGGTCGCGGTACCCGTCGTGGACATGGTCGACGAGACCGCACGCCGGGCGAGCGAACTCTTCCAGGCCGGGGCCGCGGTCGGGCTGCTGGCGACCGACGGGACGATCAGGACGAGGCTCTACCACGAAGCTCTGGAACGCCATGGTCTGGCCGGGGTCGGGCCGCCGACGCCGGGGGTCCAGAACGCGGTGATGGACGCTCTCGATGCGGTCAAGCTGCACGGAGTCTCCGAGGATGCCTACCTCGCGTTGGCGACAGGAATCCGCGACCTCGTCGGCCACGGAGTGACCGCGCTGATCGCGGGCTGCACCGAGGTCTCCCTGGTGTTACGCCGCCACCAACCGCCCCTGCCGTGGCTCGACCCTCTCCAGATCCTGGCCGAAACGCTGGTGAGGGAGGCGACCGATGGTCCTTAGCATCCGCGCACTGCGACGGTTCCTGATCCCGGGATTGATCTCAGCGGCCGTCGTGCCGATCGCCGCGGCGGCGGAGCGCCCGCGGGCCAGGGATCTCGGTCTTCAGCCGGGCGTGCTCGAAACGGGCCCTCTCAACGCCATTACCGACGTCGCCGGCGTCATGGTTGGGCAGCAGACCCTTGTCGAAGGCGCCGGCATTCGCACAGGTGTGACCGCGGTCGTGCCGCACGATGGCAACCTCTTCCAGTCCAAGGTGCCGGCGGCGGTGTGGCCGGCCAACGCCTTCGGCAAGGCGGCGGGTTTCCTCCAGGTCCAGGAGCTCGGCAACCTCGAGACGCCGATCGTGCTCACCAACACCCTGTGCGTGGGAACGGCCGTACAGTCGGTCGTCGACTGGACCCTGCAGCAACCGGGAAACGAAGGAGTGCGATCGGTCAACGCCGTGGTCGGGGAGACCAACGACGGCTGGCTGAACGACATCAGAAGGTGCGTGATCCGGCCGCAGGACGTCATCCTCGCCATCGAGGAAGCGCGGCCGGGACCGGTGGCTGAGGGTTCGGTCGGTGCAGGCACCGGAACCTCCCTGTTCGGGTGGAAGGGCGGAATCGGCACCTCGTCGCGGGTGCTGCCGGAGAGCCTCGGCGGCTACACCGTCGGCGCGCTGGTGCAGTCGAACTTCGGCGGCATCTTGATGATCGACGGGCTGCAGGTGGGGGAGGCGATGGGTCGCGTGCCCTATCGCGAATCGGCTGAGGAAAGCGGCGGGTCGTGCATGATCGTGCTCGCGACCGACGCCCCGTTATCGACCCGCAATCTCGAGCGTCTAGCGAAAAGGGCGGCCCTCGGACTGGCGCGCACCGGGTCGTATCTCGACAACGGGTCGGGCGACTTCGTGATCGCGTTCTCCACCGCGAGCCGGGTGCCGTTCGACCCACCGCAGGCGACGAGAGACGAAAGGACCCTCGAAAACGACGCCGTGAGCCCGCTGTTTCTCGCCACCGTCGAGGCGGTGGAGGAAGCGGTCCTGAACTCTCTGTTCACGGCGACGTCGGTCACCGGGCGGGACGGCCACACCCGAGAGGCGTTTCCGTTGGAGATCGTTCGGGAGATGATCGTCAGCAGGGAGGGGACCGTGGCCCAGGAAGAACACGACAAGAGGATCGACTACATCGAGCTCCCGACCACCGACATCGAAGCGGCCAAGGCCTTCTACAGCGGAGTCTTCGGGTGGACGACCCAGGACTGGGGACCGGACTACTCGAGCTTCGAGGATGGTCGGCTCAACGGCGGGTTCCGCAAAGAAGCCGAAGTGGAGCGAGGCGGTCCCCTGGTGGTCGTGTACGCGGTGGATCTCGAGGCCGTCGAGGCGTCCGTTCGCGCCCACGGTGGGACCGTCGTCAAGGAGATCTTCAGCTTCCCCGGCGGGCGCCGGTTCCACTTCACCGATCCCAGCGGCAACGAGCTCGCCGTGTGGTCGGACAAGTAGTCGGATCATCGACGGCGGCTCCAGGCTGCGTTCCGGATCGTTGATCACTTCGAGGTCGCCGATTCCGATAGGCCCGTGCTCGTCGCCGCGAACCACGCATCGAGGAACTCCCGTCATGGCGAAGCCACACCTGGCCTCCCTGGTCGGTCGCGATCGGCAGTGAACACTCTCAATGCGATGGTGCTACGATGCGCACGTTCTTCAGATCACTTCGGAGGTGCGACATGCGTGCAGTACCGGCGTCTGTCGTGTGTGGCGTTCTTCTCATTGCAGGTGGGGCATTCGCGGGTGACGAGGATGACTATGCCGTCAGGGAGAAGAAGGTCGTGCGGCCGGATGTTCTTCCGGACAAGGCGTCGGTCTACATCGTGCGGCCGGCCAACATGGGGATGGCAATCCGGATGTGGGCGTTCGCTGACGACACCCCACTCGGTCTCACCAAGGGCGACACCTATGCCCACGCCTACCTCGACCCCGGCGAGTACACCTTCTGGTCTCGCGCCGAAAACGTGTCGGCCGTCAAGCGGACTGTGGAGGCCGGGACGACCTACTACTTCAAACAGAAGGTCAAGATGGGCGGTCTGAAAGCCCGTGTGTCGGTGGAGTTTCTGAGCGACGCAGAGGGCCGGGAGGAGCTCGACAAGTGCGCGAGCTTCTCGATCCTGACCGATGTCGGCAAGGTCCGGGCCGCCGAGATCGCCGCCGAGAAGCTCGACAAGGCCGCCGAAAAGGCGGCCGAGGAATAGAGCCCGTCAGACGTTTTCGCCGCACGCGGCACGTATCAGCGCGTCCTTCCCGAGAGGAGCCACCCTTGACATTGTTGGCCTGCAGGACTCCACCCGTCTGAAGGTTCGTGGATCCAACAATGTCAAAAGTAGCACCTCCGCCGAACGTGGTCCCACCACCCCGCGCACGCGAGTTTTTATCGTAGGTGCGTGGTTGGGTGGGAATTCCGAATTCCGAATTCCTAATTCCTAATTCCCTGTGTACATCCCCTCGATGACGTCGGCGAAGCGCTCCATCGCGACGTTGCGTTTGACCTTGAGGGTCGGCGTGAGCAGCCCGTTCTCGATCGAAAACTCGGGCAGCAGCCGGAAGTCCTTGATGGTCTCGAATGACGCGAACTCGCGGTTTTTTTCGCCGATGACCGAGCGGATGAGGTCGACGACCTGCGAGTTCGCCAACAGATCGGAGAGGGTTTCGAAACGGATGCCCTGCTCGGAGGCGAAGGCCTTGACGTTGTCCGGATCGACGGTGATCAGCGCCGTCAGGAACTTCCTGCGGTCGCCGATGACGCACACCTGGGAGATGTACTTGGAGGTTGCGATGACGCCCTCGATGGCGGATGGGGCGACATTCTTGCCGCCGGCGGTGACGATGAGGTCTTTCTTGCGGCCGGTGATCTTGAGAAAACCCTCGTCGTCGATCTCGCCGAGGTCACCGGTGTGCTGCCACCCGTCCGGGGTCAGGGTCTCGGCCGTCTCTTCCGGCATCTTGTAGTACTCGCGCATGATGTTGCGACCGCGATAGAGGACCTCCCCGTCCTCCTCAGTCATCTGCTCGATGCCGGGGCCCGTCGGGCCGACCCAGCCGAAACGGTAGTTGTCGTAGCGGTTGATGTTGGTGAAGGAGGTGTTCTCGGTCATGCCGATGCCCTCGACGATGAGCACCCCCGCGGCGTGAAAGAACCGGCCGATCTCGGGGTTGAGCGGCGCTGCTCCCGAGATGCACCAGCGGACGCGGCCGCCGAGCGCCGCCTGGACCTTGGAGAAAACCAGCTTGGTGGCGAGGTTGTACTGCAGACCCAGGAGCGCAGGAACCGGTTTCTTCGCGACCTTGAGGTCGCTCACCCTGAGGCCCACTTTGAGCGCCCAGTTGAAGATCTTGAGCGCCGGCCCACCCTTGGCCTGGGCGCCCGAGATGATCTTGGTGTGGACCTTCTCGTACACCCGGGGCACGCTCGGAAACCAGTGCGGCCGGGCGATCTTGAAGTCGTCGGAGATGGTTTCCATGGCGCGGGCGAAGGCCGTCGTGGCCCCGGCGATCATCGCCGTGAAGACGCAGGTGCGGGCAAAGATGTGCGCCAGCGGCAGAAACAGCAGGGTCACGTCGCCGTCCCTCCACTCCACCGAGTCGCGCACCGACTGCGCGGTGAAGGTGATGTTGTCGTGGGTGAGGACGGCGCCCTTGGGGATGCCGGTGGTACCCGAGGTGTAGACGATGGTGGCGACATCCTCGGCGTCGACGTCGTCAATCCGGGCGTTGAGCACCGAGTCGTCGACGCCGTTCCCCAGGTCGAGAAATTCCTCGAAACCGATGACCCAGTCGTCCGCAGACGGCGTTCCCTTGAGGAGGACGACCTTGCGGACGGCGGGAATCTGGCCGCGAATCTCCCTCAGCTTTTCGATCTGGTTCGCATCCTCGGCGAACACGAGCACGCTGTCGGAGTGGTTGACGATGTGTTTGACGTCCTTGGCCAGGAGCGAGTGGTAGATCCCCACCGCGCAGGAACCGATGCTCGCCAGCGCCACATCGGTCAGGACCCAACGGTAGTTGGAGTAGCTGAGGATGTTCGCCTTGTCGCCCTTGCCGACGCCGAGCGCGATCAGGCTCTTGGCGGCGCGACGGACCTGGTCGCGAAACTCGTTCCAGGTGACCGAGACGGTCTCGCCGGTGTCGAGAATCGTCCGGTATGCCGCGCGATCGCCGCAGCGCCGGACGGTTTCGTCGAGCATCTCGTAGACGTTGCGGTAGTCCTTGAAGCCCATTCGACCCTCCACGGTGGGCGGCGTGCAGGAACCCGGGGCCGCCCGCCTCGGCTCACGATCCGGCACCGATCCGCGGCCCTGAGTGTAACAAAAGAGATCGCAGATCGGCGGGCTATACTGCGGCGGCGGGAGTGCGAAGCCGGCAGGAATCGGCACGGCGCCCGGAGGAGGGGAGTCAGGATGAAGCTGGTCGGAAGGTCGATGACCGCAGTCGCGGTGATGTCGTTGGTGATGGTGGGATGCGGGTATGTGGCGACGCCGCCGCAGCCGGCGACGATCGAAATGCTGGCGCCGACGGAACAGATGGCGGTGCGCGAGGGCTGGCTCGAAGTGCGCCACGCAATGCTCCTCGACATGATGCGGCGACACGGCGTCGGGATGTGGATCGTCGTCAACGAGGAATTCCACAACGATCCTCTGACCGAGTTCGTGGCCCCGCCCGAGGTCTACGTCGGCGGCCGCGATGCATTCGTCTTCATCGACGCCGGTGACGCGGGCCTGCGGAGGGTGGCGATCACCGGCTTCGCCAGCGAGAGGGTGCGCAGGTTCTTCGAGAGCCCGGAGGAACCGCGGCCGGCCAAAGACGTCCTTCCCGAGCTCCTGGCCGAGTACGACCCGCAGACCATCGCCCTTTCCATTGACGGCTCTCGCGGCGTGACCCGCAGCCTGACGAAGGCGTCGTACGAGTGGCTCTCCGAGATCATGGGGGACGACGCGACGGCCCGCTTCGTCAGCGCCGCGCCGCTGATCGAGGAGTACCTCGACACCCGGATTCCGGCCGAGTTCGACCACTACCTGCTCGCGGTCCGGCTGACCGAGGAGTTGGGGCGGCGGGCCTTTTCCAACGAGGTCGTCCGACCCGGGGTCACCACAGTCGGCGATATTCGGAACTGGTTGATGGACCAGTACTGGCTGCACGGCGTGCAGCCCTGGTTCCCGCCCGACGTCAGGGTGCAGCGGGCCGGGGTCGTGATGCCGACGTCGCGGGGCTTTCTCGCGGTGGCGCCCGACGGGATGGTGATCGAGCGCGGCGATCTCCTCCACCTGGATATCGGATTCACCTCCATGGGGCTCAACACCGACTGGCAGAAGATGGCCTATGTCCTCCGTGAGGGCGAGGCCGCCGCACCTGCGGGTCTCGAGGCGGGGTTGGACGACGCGGAGGCCTTGTGGCTGTTCATGAGCGCCGCCTCCATTCCCGGCAAGTCCGCCGGGCAGGTCTACACCGAGACCATGGCCCACATGGAAGAGCTCGGCGTCGAGGCCATGATCTACAGCCACCCCCTCGGCAACCAGGGACACGGTCTCGGCGCGAGCATCGATTTCCGCTCCGCCAAGCGGGAGAACGCCGAGGAGCAGCAGGCCAAGCCGCTGCGCGAGGGCTCGTACATCGCTATCGAGTTCAACGTCGCGGCGGAGATCCCGGAATGGGACGGCCACAAGGTCTGGATCATGCAGGAGGACCCGGCCTATCTGACCCCGGAGGGGTGGAAGCACTTCGTGCCGAGGCAGACGTCACTGTACCTCATCAACTGATCTCTACCTCGGGTAGCTGGTGATCTCCTCGTAGCCGTCTTCGGTGACGATGTAGCTGTCCTCGATGCGGACGCCGAGGTTCCAGTACGAGGGGTCGACGGCTGAACCCTCGGAGATATAGATCCCCGGTTCGATGGTGACGACCATGCCGGGTTCGAGGGCGGTGCCGCTGCCCGGGTCGTGGACGTCGAGCCCCACGTGGTGGCCGAGACCGTGCAGAAAGAACGGTCCGAAACCGGCGTCGTCGATGACCCGGCGCGCGGCGCTGTTGAGTTCGCGCATGGTGGCGCCGGCACGGAGCAGGGCGCGCGCCGCATCGCCGGCCGCGTTGACGGTGTCCACCAGCTCCTGCTGCTGGACGGTCATCGAACCGTTGACCGGAAACGTCCGCGTCATGTCGCTGGCATACCCGTCGACGCTGCAGCCGATGTCGATGACCACCAGCCCTTCGGTCATTGCGGCATCGTTCTTCGCGTAGTGGGGAAGGGTCGCGTTCGGACCCGAACCGACAATCGATTCGAAGGCGATGCCGGTGGCGCCGTTGCGGCGAAAACTCTCGGTGATGGCGGCTGCGATTTCGCCTTCGTTGACGCCGGGCCGGATCTTCGGAGCGATATCGGCAAATGCCATCGAGGTGACGGCTGCGGCGCGTCGCATCTTCGCCAGCTCATCCGCGTCTTTGACCGCGCGCGACCGGTGGATGGCCCGGTTTGAGTTGCGCCCAACCAGAGGCAATGCGAGCCGGCTCAGCAGCCCGGGGTCCGGGGCGACGATGGCGATGGATGTCGCGCGTCCTGAGAGGTAGAGGTTGTCGCCGCGCGATACGACCAGGGCGGGGCGGGTCAACGATCCGTCTTCAATCAGTCCTGCAACGCGACCGGGGTGGAGTCCCGAGGCGGGGCCGTACTGGGGCGCCAACAGAACGACGGCGGCGACGATCACCACCAGGGCAGCCGTCGTGTTGCCGACGGCCTGACCGAACACTCTCGGCGTGCGCCGTTCCTGGGCCGGCCAGGACGGAATGTCGTCGAAGGGGGACCGCGACACCCGATCCAGCAGCAGGAGCTGCCATAGCAGCGAGACAGCGGGAAGGCTGAGCAGCGACAGCAGAGTGGGATTCCAGGGGAGGCCCGCCGAAACCAGTCCGGTGCCGAGGGCTGCTGCCAGGATGGCGGCGCCGCCCCGCGGCGACAGCGCGCCGAGCGCCGCCCCGGCGACCGCCAGGGAGATCGCGAGGGGCGTGCTGCGTTCGAAGGATCCGGAGAAGTAGAGGTGGATGGCGTACACCGCCGGGAGCGGCCACAGACAGGCGATGGCCGTGGCCAGCCGCCTGGTCCACGCGACCAGTGCGGCGGCCGCCACGATCACGGCCATGATCGCGCCGATCGACAGGAGATAGCCCGTGCTGCCCAGGGTGGGGAGCGCAATGGCGAGGCCTGAAGCGAGATAGAAGGTCATCAACGCGGCGACCGGCCGGCGCACTCCGTTGACCAGGAGATACGTCCCCCAGGCGACGGCAGCGACGCGGAGGAAGAACGAGAGGAGGGTGGGCTCGGCGACGATGCCGACAGGGAGCTCCTCGGCGGCCACGATCTCGAGTGGCGCCGCAAGGGCCGCGAGGAAGACGACGCGGATGGTCAGCCGGTTTCTCTGAATCGCGGTCATGCCCGCCCCCCTCCGAACATTGTAACGACTCCCAACGACATGCCTCAATTGCTGCGATGGTGGCGGAGCGCCTGAAAAAAGAAACCTCATGTGTCATCCCGACCGAGGGAGCCATGCAACTCGCACCACTGTCATCCCGACCGAGGGAGCGAAGCGGTCTCACTCCTCTGTCATCCCGACCGAGGGAGCAACGCGACCGAGCGGAGGGATCTGGGTGGTGGCTCGAGGCAGAATCTCATTGAAGCCCCCTCTCCCCCCGCGGCCCCTCGGCTCGCTGCGCCCGCTCGGGATGACAGCCTGAGAGAGTGCCGACGCAGGGTGTGCCTTGGCCCACCTTCAGAGCTGTGTATCCTTGGGCGGCACGAAGGAGGGGTCATGGGAGATTCAGCGAGAGGCTTCGATCGGCGGCGGTTCACAGCCTTTTTTTCGGCATTCGGGCTCGCGGGCACCGCGCTGCCGCGGCTGCTGTGGTCCGAGGTCGAAGAGCAGGGAGCGGTGACCCTGGAGGCCCTCAAGGGGGCGGAACAGCTCGCCGGTCTCGAGTTCACCGACGACGAGCGGGAGCTGATGCTCAAGGGGCTCGAAGACCTGCGCAAGGACTACGAGACCCTGCGCGAGGTCCCGGTCGACAACTCGGTGCCGCCCGCGCTGCAGTTTCAACCGGAGTTGCCCGGCATGGCGATGCCGAACCGGCCGCTGGTGTCCCGCCGCAGTCGTCCGCGGGCGACGGGCCGTCCGGCTTCCGACTCGGAGCTCGCCTTCCTGCCGGTATCGGAGCTCGGAAACCTGGTTCGCACGCGGGCCGTCACCTCCGAGGAATTGACCCTTCTCTACCTGGATCGCCTCAAGACCTTTGACCCGAAGCTGCACTGCGTGATCACCTTCACCGAGGAACGCGCCCTGGAACAGGCGCGCCGCGCCGACCGCGAGATCGCGGAGGGCATCTGGAGGGGGCCGCTGCACGGAATCCCCTGGGGCGCCAAGGACCTTCTGGCGGTGCGCGGCTATCCCACGACCTGGGGGGCCAAGCCGTTCGAGAACCAGGTGATCGACGAGGACGCCACGGTCGTGCGCATGCTCGACGACGCCGGCGCCGTGCTGGTGGCCAAGCTGACCCTCGGCGCGCTGGCCTGGGGCGATGTCTGGTACGGTGAGATGACCCGTAACCCGTGGAACACCGAGCAGGGATCGAGCGGTTCGTCGGCCGGTCCCGGCTCGGCGACCGCCGCAGGTCTGGTGGGCTTCAGTATCGGGTCGGAGACCTGGGGCTCGATCGTGTCGCCGTCGACGAGGTGCGGTGTGACCGGTCTTCGTCCCACCTACGGCAGGGTCAGCCGGCACGGCGCCATGGCGCTGTCGTGGAGCATGGACAAGCTCGGTCCGATGTGCCGGAGCGTCGAGGACTGCGCGCTGGTCTTCGACGCGATCCAGGGTGCCGACGGTCTCGATCTTTCGGCCGTGGAGAGGCCGTTCGTGTGGGACGCCGAGTTCGACGTCAAGCAGCTGCGGGTCGGCTACCTGGCGTCCGATTTCGACCGCGAGCTCGAGTTCGGTGACGACGAGAGCGAGGAGGATCGGGCGCGGGCGCGCGAGTGGAAGGCCATCGATCTCCAGACCCTGGAGATCGTGCGGTCGCTCGGCATCCAGCTGGTGCCCATCGAGCTGCCCGATCTTCCGGTCAGCGCCTTGTCGTTCATCCTCTCCGCCGAGGCCGGAGCCGCCTTCGACGACCTCACGCGTTCCGGCAGGGACGACCTCATGGTTCGTCAGATCGAAGATGCGTGGCCAAACGTCTTTCGTCAGGCGCGCATGATCCCGGCGGTCGAGTACATCCAGGCCAACCGGGTGAGGACCCTGCTGATGCGCGAGATGGAGCGCATCCTCGAGGGCGTCGACTGTTGGGTGGCGCCCTCCTTCGGCGGCGACAACCTGCTGCTCACCAACCTCACGGGCCACCCGGCGGTGGTGGTGCCGAACGGGTTTGTCTCGGACGGCACGCCCACCAGCGTAACCTTCAACGGGCGCCTCTTCGGTGAATCAGAAATCCTCGCCCTGGCGAGGACCTATCAGGAAGCAACCGGCTTCCACTCGAGGCACCCGCGACAATTCCTCTGAATCATCCGATGATTCGCAGGAATTGTGATGTGTATCACATCGAGACGGTGTCCCGGAAAGGACCGCCGGGGCGCGTGAGCCCACTGATATCGCGTCGCCAAACCCGGCACGGATCTTGCCATCATCCTCGATGACCCCGCGCACCTGAGCATGCGGTTACCGGCGCGGGAGCGAGGAGATGCCAGTGGCCGCAGTCACATTCACGATTGTCGGAAGCCCGAATGAGCTCAAAGTCAGCCAGTGCACGTTCTGCGCCCACCGCAGCCCGGACGGCACCGCCTGCAAGGCCTTTCCGGGCGGCATCCCGGCAGAGCTGCTCTACAACGAACACGATCACCGGATGGAGTTTGCCGGCGACAACGGCGTCCGCTATCAACCGATCATCCTCGGCCGCGCGGGCCTTTCCCCTGCCAAGATCCGGCCGGCCGCCGATTTCGAGCTCGACATGTCCGCCATCCTGTAGCTGGAATTCAGAAACCGAACAGCCCCTCGAGCCCCGCTGCTCCTGCTAGGGTGGTGGTGTGGACGACGTGTTTTACGGCAAAATCGCCGCATCAGTTGTTAAGATGAAAGGGTGAAGTCCCTTCACAGGGGAGGTCCGTCATGAAGAGGTTGAAACTTGCGGCGGCGATCCTCGGTGTGCTGTCGGTCGCGGCGCCGGTGATGGCGCAGCAGAAACTCGGTGACGTCGCCGGGTCGATCAAGATCAAACGCCCCGAAGGTGAAGCGGTCGTGATCGACGGTTCGGATGTCGGCCAGACATCTCGCCGATCCTCGGCGTCGTCAGGCGCCGACCTCCTGTACGAGGTCCTGGCGGACGGCCTGGACGCGGCGCGCGCCCTGGCAGCCCTGGTCGCAGATGCCCCGACGATCTCTCCGGTGGTCTATTCGGGTGACTGGTTGACCCAACTCGAAGACCTCGGACAGCGGTTGGAAAGCGTGGACCGGGAGTTGCAGATGCTTCCCGACGCCGGGTCGTACGAAGCGGCCTACCAGAAGGCCACCGCCGGGTTCGCGGAGGTCCGGCAGGGTTATGACGAGGCGCTCGCGACCGTCAACGCGCGTCGGTTGGTGCTTCCGGCGAACCGGCGGCAGATCGCGAATGGAGCGGACACCATCGAAGCCGCCATGACCGAAGTGCGGGCGGTCGGGCGGTCGCAAGCCGCGAACGCTCCACCGCCGGGCATCGACCCCATCGCGGCGGCAGCCTCCATTCGCAAGGTCTGCAGCAGGCAGGGCGCCGAGGACTCGCAGGCCTACCGTGATTGCGTGAACATCCAGGACGCGGCCAAGAACGCGCTGGTGGCTCGAACCCCGCCCTCGGTCGGTCTCGACACCGAATCATTCAACAAGATCCGCAACAGTTGCCTCTACGAGTGGCCCGAAAACTATTACAACCGGGACGCCTGTGAGGTTCGCAGGTCGGCCGCCAAGGCCGGTGGCTGACCCACAGATTTCGCGACATTCCCTTGCGGCGGGCGACGCACCGCACCCACCGGCGCGTCCACGTTCGCGAGATGACTCCTGATCCAGGGCTACCGATAGGTCCCGACGATGTCATCCACAGCACGCCGGAGATCGGCGTCGGCGATCATCTCGGCGAGCTTCGGATTTGTCCGGCAGACCCGTCCGAGGTGCGACAGCGCTTCGTTGCGGCGGCCCTGGGCGTACAGGCTGATTCCCAGATAGAACTCTGCGTCCTCGTGCGGCCAACCGGCGAACGCGGTGGTGAATGCGGATTCGGCACCTGCCGCATCGCCCCGGAGGAGGCGGGCGCGGCCGAGGGTTCTCCACACCACCGGTTCCTGAGTTCCTAGCCGCCCGACCCGCGGCTGGATCTGAGATTCGACCGCCGTTCCCATCTGCGCCCGTGACGCAGAGTCGGCACCCTGGACCAGGGCCATGCGCAGTTCGAGCCCGCCCATCCAGACATCGACGGCGACCCGGCGCAGCTGCCAGAACACCCCCGCTCCGGCAAGCACAGCCAGGGCGGCGGCTATCGGGACCCGGGCGCGGCGCCACTCGACCGTCGCGGCGGGTCGGGCGCGGGCGATGGTGTCGGCGAGGCAGAGGCAGATCGGAATCAGGCCCACCGCGAGGTGGGTGGGGTAGTGCAGCACCACGAACGGCGCCGCCGCCGCCGCGGTGAGGGGTAGGAGCGGGCCCGCGCGGGGACCGGCCGTGACCAGGAACCACCCGAAAAGAAGCATCCACACGACGCCCGGGAAACCGAGCTCGGCGACCACCTGCAAGGGATCGCAGTGGGCCCACTGGAAGTGGGACGCCAGCTCTTCGCGGCCGCCGGTTCCGCCGTTACGGGTGAGCCAGGAGAGCCGGCTCGGATAATACTGGTGGGTGTAAACGGCCGCTCCGACTCCCGCAACGGGGTGGTGCCTGATCATCTCCGCGGCCGCCGTCCAGCCGTCGCCGCGGGCGGAGAGGAGCCGGTACCAGTTCCCCTCCCGAACGCGGCCAACCTCCCGCTGCAACCGTTCACCGAGACCCGCGGCGAGAGCGATGGCCACCACCAGCGCGCCAACTCCGGCGACCGCGATCCACAACCGGCGCGACCGGCGGTGCACCAGCCACACCACCATCACGGCGCCGAGGGCCGCAATTCCGGTCAGAGTCTGGGTGAGGAGCGTGGCGAGGGCGAAGAGGACGGACAGCCCGCGGAAAAACCACGGTCTGGACGACGACTCACCCCAGGTCAGAAAAAACGGCAGAAAGAGCACCGACGCCATCGCGAGGTCGGCCGGGTTGCCGGTCAGACCGGTCAGGCTCAACCGCGCATTGGCAAAGGGCGCTGCGAAATTGAAGATGCTGACGCCCGCCAGCTGCAGCAGCATGACGATCACCGAGAGGGTGACGCCGAGCGCTGCCGCAAACGCGATACGGCGCCGCCCCCCGTCGTCGATGGTCGCCAGCCACAGGGTGCCGGTCACCCAGATGAGGGTCAGGAGGGCCGACGCCACGGAGCGCTGCGGGCTCGCGCTCCATGTAGCGGACGCGAGCTGGAGGGCAGGCAGCGCCAACAGTACAAGAGACAGCCTGCCGCTGGGGAGAACCAGCCTGCGGCGGTGTGCGGCCGACATCACGGCGAGGCCCATCGCGAAGCACAGCGCCGCCAGTGCCGCCGCTTCTTTTGGCAGTCGAAACGGGCTGGCGGCACCGGCGACGACCGCCACTTCGGCGAGGAAGAACCCGGCGGCCGCGACCAGGATCGGCCAACGGGTGGCTGAGGGGGGGTGAGGGTGTTTGCGCGTCATCGCCGCATCCTAACCCAGCCGGGAGGCCGACCGTTCCCACCGATCGGCCGCGGAAGGCGTTTTCGCGGTCGCGATACGGCGTCGGTGGTCGTCGATTGTCGCATCGGTGACGCGTTGCGTCATTGACGGGAGATTGGAAACCTGTACCCTGTCGCCTTGTTTCGACCTCTGCCCGTTCGGCCGGGGACGGATGAAGGGCGAACCGGCCCACAGGGAGGCGAGATGCGACGCAGCGTGATCATCGGCACCGGCAGCTACAGCCCGCTGCGAAGGGTGCCGAACTCCGAGTTCCTGAACAACCGGTTTTTCGCGGATTACGGTCAACCGATCGATCCCTCTCAGAACGAGAGGACGGTCGGCAAGTTCCAGGAGATCACGGAGATCTCCGAACGCCGCTACGCGGCGGACGACCAGGTGGCATCCGATCTCGGCTCGCTGGCGGCAAAACGAGCCCTCGAGTCGGCGGGCATCGATCGCGAGAGCCTCGACCACATCATCTTCGCCCACAACTTCGGCGACGTGCCGGCGGACAACCGCCGCTGCGATTTCTGCCCCAGCCTTGCCGCCAGGGTGAAACAGAACCTCGGCATCGTGAACCCCGGGTGCATCGCCTACGACATCGCCTTCGGCTGTCCGGGTTGGGTGCAGGGAGTCATTCAGGCCGACTACTACCTGCGTTCGGGGGACGCGAACCGGGTGATGGTGATCGGCGGTGAGACCCTCTCGAGGATCTCGGACCCCCACGACCGCGACAGCATGATCTACTCCGATGGCGCCGGCGCCACGATTTTCGAGGCGCGCGAGACCGACGAGAAGATCGGCATCCTCGCGCATTCGGCGCGGTCGGACACCATCGACCACGCACGGCTGTTGTGGATGGGGACGTCGTACGACCGGAGCAACGGTGACGAGACCTTGTACCTCAAGATGTACGGCCGCAAGCTCTACAACTACGCGCTCACCCATGTGCCGGGGGTGGTCAAGGCGAGCCTCGATCGCGCGGGTCTCGGTCTCACTGACGTCAAAAAGGTCCTGCTCCACCAGGCCAACGCCAAGATGGACGACGCCATTCTCACACGGCTGTTCAAGCTCTACGAGGTCGAGGAGATCCCCGAGGGGATCATGCCGATGTCAATCTCGTGGTTGGGCAACAGCTCGGTCGCGACCGTGCCGACGCTGATCGATCTGGTCACGCGCGGCGAGATGAACGGTCACGGTGTGGCGGCCGGCGATGCGGTGATCTTCGCCTCCGTCGGCGCCGGAATGAACATCAACTCGGTGGTCTATCGCTGGGTCTGACCCCGGCGATGGGAGCAACGATGGAACGACGAATATTCGCGGTTGGGTCGATTCTGGCCGGTTTGGGTGTGGTTTTCGGGGCCTTTGGCGCGCACGCTTTGAAGGCGACCCTGAATCCGCAGCTTCTGGAGACCTTCGAAACAGGGGTGCGCTACCAGATGTACCACGGGCTTGGGCTGCTCGCCCTGGCGTGGGCCGTGGGCCGGTGGCCCGAACGGCGGTTGGCGCCGCCGGCGTGGCTGCTGCTGATGGGGACGATCGTGTTCTCGGGCAGCCTGTACCTGCTGGTCTTGACGGGCGCCCGTTGGTTCGGCGCCGTCACGCCGTTCGGCGGCGTCGCTCTGATTGCGGGGTGGGGCCTCGCCGCGTGGCGGTTGCTCGCCTCCGGCGGGCGGCGCGCGGGCGGGCCGTAGGCGACCCGGCTGCGGCTTGCATAAAGACACGAAAGCGGGCCGTAACTCGGCCCGCTTTCTCGGTGCTCGGCCGGAGTGGACCGATTACTTCT
The DNA here is from genome assembly GCA_963823345.1 of Candidatus Sulfomarinibacteraceae bacterium. Taxonomy (GTDB): domain Bacteria; phylum Acidobacteriota; class Thermoanaerobaculia; order Thermoanaerobaculales; family Sulfomarinibacteraceae; genus Sulfomarinibacter. Next base: position 90,003 of record CAWGLE010000020.1, on the reverse strand, counting down.
CTTCGCCCTTGGCCTTGGCTTTTTCGGCCTTTGCGGCAGCCTTCTGTTCCTGCTGCCACTCCTTGACCATGGCCTTGGCTTCCTTGAGATCTTCCTTGGTCATGATCTTGAAGGGCACCTTCATGACCTGGCCGGGGAGCTGGATGTTGAGGAAGTGCTGGCCGTACTTGATGCCGTCCGGAATGACCCAGTACAGCCGGCCGCCGCAAGCGCTGTCGGGGTTCATGCTGAACTGTGTGTAGGTGAGGCCGCGGGCAGGCGTGGACGCGTCGGAAAAGAAACCGATGCGGCACGGCATATTGGCCCGTTTCGGGAGGTAGTTCAGGGAGTCGCGGCTGATGTTGGCGCGGGCGTCGAGGGCACGCACCGAACCGGAACCCTTGTTGAACTCCTCCTGGGTGGCGAGGTCGACCCGCGAGCCGTCGGGCGTCGTCAACCAGAAGTCGTCACGCGTGAGCGTCATATTGTGGTCCGGGAGCACCGTCATCGAAATCTCCACCATCAGCCATTCCTGACCGACGGAGGCGTTGGCCGTGCGGTAACCGAGGACCACCACGGCCTGGTCGTTCTGGACGCGGCGGACGTATTCGCCGGGGAAGGACAGGTGGGCCTTGCCCTCGGGGTTCTCTTGCGCGATCGCCGTGTTTCCCGGCAACAGGGTTGTGATAGCGCAGGTCGCGGCAATCAGGGCCTTGGGCACGAGTTTCTGTTTGGTAGTCATGCTTTTTCTCTCCTTTTCGAGTGGGCCTGACATCATAACCGACTAACTCGGACAACGGTGAAATTATTGCCCGGAGTGTCCGAGGAGTTGGTGCGGCACCTGGAATGCGGTACGATTCCCGGGCTTCAGCAGCATCATGGCCTGGAGCGAAATCGACTCCTGAGGAGAAATTATATGGCGCTAGGACACCCGAAGGGACTCTTCCCGCTGTTCTTCATCGAGATGTGGGAGCGCCTCGCCTTCTACACCATGCTCGGCGTACTGCTGCTCTACACCACCGACATCGAACGCGGCGGACTCGGTCTGCCGGCGGCAGAGGGCAACGAGATCTACGGGCTGTACCTGGCGTTCGTCTACTTCACGCCGTTCATCGGCGGCATGGTGGCGGACCGTTTTCTCGGATACCGCAAAGCGGTGATGTTCGGCGGGGCCCTGATGGCCGCGGGGCTGTTCCTGATGAGCACGCCCGGTTTCGGGGCCTTCACGACCGGGCTCGGCCTCGTGATCATCGGCAACGGGTTCTTCAAACCCAACATCTCGGTCATGGTCGGGAACCTCTACAAACCCGGCGATCCAAAGCGTGATGCCGGTTTCAACATCTTTTACATGGGTATCAATATCGGCGCCTTCGCAGCCAACCTGTTGGCCGCCTCGGTGCGCAACGAGTGGGGGTGGTTGTGGACCTTCCGGACGGCGGGGATCGGGATCTGCATCGGTCTCGTCATCCTGCTCCTCAACTGGAAGATGCTCGTGGTCGCCGACCGCAGACCCGAGCGCGACCCCGAGGACGCCAGCTTCTGGATGATCGTCCGCAACATCTTCCTGCCGGCGTTCGGCGTCGGCATCCTCGGTTACTTCCTGGCCAAAGCCTATCTGCCGGCGTCGATCCCGGTACGGCCGGCGGTGGCGGGTTTCCTGGCCGGCATGGTCCCCGTGATCATCTTCTTTGTCCGGCTCGGTCTCACGGCCAAGCCCTCGGAAAAACCGGGTCTCCTCGCGTTGCTGCCCATCTACGTGGCGGGTGGGACCTTTTTCATGGTCCTCCACCTCAACGGCAGCGCGCTGACGCAGTGGGCGCGCGATTCCACCGATCGACAGGCCAAGCTGGTGCCGGCCGCCATGCAGCAGGAGGCTTTTCCGCAGTACTACCTCAACGCCAAGGAGGAGACGCCGAGGCCCGACCCACGCAGTCTGCTGGTCGTCGACTCACCCTCGGTGGCGCGGATGTACGGCGTGCAGCGGATGGACGAGTCCGCGGTGCAGGCCGCCCTGGCCGCGGACCCGACGGTGACGTTGGTGAAGGTCGGACTGGGTGACGAAAGCGACAAGGCGGCGGCCTCGCAGCTTGCGAGCATGGTTTATGCCGACGGGGTGGTGGAGGTCGTCGAAGGGGTCGACAGCCACGGCGCACCTCAGATTTCCGTCGAGGTGCCGGACAGTGCGCGACCTGTCGACAGGGTGTCGTTCGTTCGCTCGGTCGACGGGGCCGAGATCGCCCTCTTCATCGTCGACCAGCAGGTGTACGACGAGATCTACGACGGGTATTTCCAGCGCTACGGCAAGGAGCCTCAGAAACTGCCGCCCGGCAAGTTCTTGACGGTGGCGAATTCAGAGCTCTACCAGAGTTTCAACGCCCTTTTCGTGGTGGCGTTCACACCGCTCATCGTGGCGTTCTTCCAATTCCTGGTATCGCGGGGCAAGGGTGTGACGACTGCCCGCAAGCTGTTTTACGGGTTGGTGCTGACGACGATCTCGTTGCTGGTCATGGTGGTCGCGGGTCTGTTCTCCGACGGCGGCGCCGTCAAGGTTTCGTCGTGGTGGCTGATCAGCTTCTACGCCATCGTCACGCTTGGCGAGCTGTGCCTGTCACCCATGGGATTGTCGCTGGTCACCAAGCTGTCGCCGAAACGTCTGGTCGGTCTGACGATGGGCGGCTGGTTCCTGGCGACTGCCTTCGGCAACAACTTCTCGGGTTTCTTCGGCGGTATTCAGCACTTGATGAGCCCGGTTGCCTTCTTTGCGGTGCTCGCGTTGCTGGCCGGGTTGGCGGCGCTCTTCATCTATCTGTTGTTGCCGAAGCTCGACGCGGCGATCAAGCAGTACGGGGCGTAGCCCCATAAGCGGTTAGCTGTAAGCTGTTAGCAATGAGCCATGAGCTCTTCGGATTCCCCGCCCGTTCGGGCGGGGTTTTTCGCGATCGGACGATCGCGAACATCGCGGGTGCCAGGGCTCATAGCTGACTGCTAAAGGCTGACAGCTAACCTCGTCCGCGGAGGCGCTCCAGGGCGCGGTGGAGCCTCCACGCCTTGGTCCCTTCCATCGCCTTGATCAGAGCGTTGAGGCGCTCGATTTCGGCATGGAGGCGTTGCGCGTTTTCATCATGCTCCGCGATCGCGATCCGGTGGAGGTCGAGGGCCTCGGTCAAGGCGGCGCGTTCCCCGTCGAAACGGCGGCGCTCCGAATCGAGTTCGGCTGCGCGAAACGCCGCGGAGTCGACGGCGGCGACCGCTTCCGAGCGCAACCGGTCGACCACCCGGGCGGTCACCTCCGGGCTGTGCCGTTCCCGGTGTTTGCCGATCACGCGGGCCTTCGTGGCGATAAAGTCGGCCCTCTCGGCCGGCCTTTCGCCGAAGATCTGTTGACCGCCGCGGAAATGGCGGTACTCGGCGGTCACCTGCGGGAAATGGAGGAAGGGTGCCGCCGCGGAAAGCCGGATGAGGAGGTCCCAATCCTCGAAAAACGGAAGCCCGGTGTCGAGGGGGCCGATGTCCGCCAACAGGCCGCGATCGATGAGCACCGTGTTGAAAGGGATGTAATTGTCGAACACGAGGTACTCGGAGTCGAAGTCGCGGCTGTAGGGGAGTCGACGAGCCACCTCCCGCCACCCGGCCTTCGGGTCGGACTCGTACACTCCGACGGCGGCGTCGGTGTAGACCACCCGGGCCCCGGTTGCCGAGCTCAAACCGGCCAGCGTGGCGAGGTGCTCGGGGTAGGCCAGGTCGTCGTCGTCGAGGAATGCGATCCAGTCACCGGAGGCTGCGTCGATGCCGGCGTTGGCCGCCGCCGCCCGGCCGCGGTTGTGCGGCAGATTGACCGCCACGACCGGGAAGGGGAAGGCGTCGGGGACCAGCGGCGGCCTCCCACCGTCGTTGACCAGAACCACCTCGACTCGGCGGTAGGTTCCCTCGGCGAGGCTCGCCAGTGCTTCAGCCAGCAATTTCGGCCGGTCCTTGGTCCGGACGATGACGCTGATCAGCGGGCCGTCGACGACGTCGTGGAGTTCCGGCACGCCGCCCAGACGGCGGATCATGGACGCTCGACTGGTGGTGACGAAGTCCTGAACCGAGAGCTTGCGAAACCCTTCTGCTGCCGTGACCCCGGGTGCGAGAGAGGCGGTGCGGAGAAAGCGAAGCCCGAGGGTCATTTCGCGGTAGTTGTGGAGCTCGAGCTGGCTGGCGTGGGCCTCGATGGCGCGGCGGATGAGGTCGACCTGGTCGCTGACGTCCACCAAGACATCCGGAAACGCCGGGTGGTTTGCCTCGTACAGGAGGATCTCGAGCCCGTCCACGGCGGCGTCGAGATCGGTGCCGCCTCGCAGCCCCGAAAGGACGGCGTGGGCGGCGGCGAAGGCCGCCCGGTGGTCGGCGCTGATTTCGAGCGGAGAAATCGACAGAAGAAGGTCAGGAGTTCGCGCGACGAGGGCGCGGCGGATGGACTCGGCCGCCTCGTGCAGGTGCTCGGCGAGGGACCCGTCCGGCAGGTCCGCAAACTCGATGTCGGTGACGCCGAGAATCTCCAGCGCGCGGGTCGCCTCGCCGTGGCGACGCTGGGCGTACGCCGTGCGGTCAGCGATCTGTTCGGCCCCACCCGATCCATCGGTGAGGAAGAGGACGCTGACGTCGGTACCGGCGGCGGTGAGCCGGGCGATGAGCCCGCCGCACCCGAGAACGTCGTCGTCGAAATGGGGTGCGATCACGAGCGCAGTGTCGGCGGACACTTCTGTGGTGACGCCCGGTGGTGCGAGGTCCATCCGCAAAAATTTTCCCCCTGCCGAGGATAGTATCACCGTGCTGATACCATGTCGGCCGTGAAGACACTGTCGACCTTCCACCTTCAACCCCGAGGCCCGGTTCGATGAGTCGCGCTTTTTTTATCTGTCCGGAACCGGTGCGGGCCGTCACGGCCGGTGTCGGATCGCGTTTCATGACCCTCGCGTCGGTCCTCGCGGACGCGGGGAACGAGGTGACGCTCGCCATCCCCAATGACCCTGCTGAAGCCGGTCTCGTCCGCGACCGGCTGCAAGTCGTGCAGGCGGAACCGGGGAGGCTGGGAGAACAGGCAGGCGGCCACGACTGGGTGTTGTTGCATGCCCACCTCGGCAACCACTATCTCTCGCAACGCGACGACCTGCCGGTGGTGGTCGATCTGTACGACCCGTTTCTCGTGGAGAACATGCACTACCACCGGGAGCTGGGTCTCGAGCCATTTCGTAACGACCACGCCACCTGGCGTCTGCAGATGGCCCGCGGGGATTTCTTTCTGTGTTCCTCGGAGGAGCAGCGGCTCTACTACCTCGGTTGGTTGACCGCCCTGGGGAGAGTCAACCCGGTGACTCTCGAAGCCGACCCGACGCTCTCGCGCCTGATCGTCGAGCTGCCGTTCGGAACGCCGGGCGAAGCCCCCCCGGAACCGCCGCGGCGCGACGAGGCCTTGCCGGGCGTCGAGGGCGACGCGCCGGTCCTGTACTTCGGCGGCATCTACGACTGGTATGACCCGGACCTGGTTCTCGACGCGCTGCCGGCGGTGCTCGAACGCCACCCCGGCGCGATCGTCGTTTTTGTCGAGCACCCGCACCCGGAGCTGACACCGCTTGCGGCCGCGGAACGTGTCAAGAGACAGGCAAAAAAGCTGGGTTGGCTCGGCACCACGGTGCGCTTCGAGCCGTGGCGGCCCTTTGACCGCCGTTTCGAACTGCCGCAGATCAGCGATCTGGCGGTGGTCACCCACCGCCCCGGTCTCGAGACCGATCTCAGCCTGCGCACCCGCCTCGTCGATTTCATGTGGCTCGGTCTGCCGGCGGTGGTGACCGCCGGCGGCACCATGGCCAGGGTCGTCGAGGAGGCAGGTGCAGGTTCGGTGGTGCCGGCCGGCGACGCAGCTACCCTGGCCGAGGCGATCAGCGCCCTGCTCGCAGATGCGACAGGTCGTCAACAGGCCGGAGCCGCCGCTCAACGGTGGGCGGCGGACCGCAGCTGGCAGGAGGTCGCTGCGCCGCTCCTGCGGTTCGCTGACAACCCGTGGCGCGACCCCGAACGCCAGCGGTTCGACGCGCTCGCGCCCGGCGAGGTGTCGGCCGAAGAATCTCTTTTGCGGCGTATTCAGCGCCGGCTGCGGCGGTAAGGAGGCGGACGGTGAAAGCTTCCGTCATCGTCGTAGTTCACGCCGGCGCCCATCACCTCGACGACAGTCTCGAGTCGCTGACGAGGTATGCAGACCGCAGCGACGTCGAGGTGGTCCTGGTGGACAACGGGTCGCCTGACGGTTGCGGCGACGCGGCCGAGAACCGCTTCCCATGGGTCCGGGTCGTGCGGTCGGACACCAACACCGGGTTCGCCGGCGGCGTCCACCTCGGCGCCTCTGCGGCGACCGGCGAGACGCTGGTTCTGTTGAACGACGACGCGGCGGCGGAAGATGACATCGTCGAAGCCCACCTCGAGACCCTCGCGGCGCATCCGGACGCGGCGGCGAGCGCCGGCCGGCTCGTGACCTGGGACGGGGAGCGTCACGACTTCGCTCGCGGCGTGGTGACCTTCGACTGCCACGCCTTCCAGGCCGGCCAGGGCTTTCCGATAAACGAGGTCGATCTGCCTGCGGCGGGGGACGCCATGCCCTTTGCCTGCGGCGGCAATATGGCCATCCGCCGCGAAGACTGGGTGCGCAGCGGCGGCTTCGATCGCGAGCTCTTCGCCTACTTCGAGGACGTGGATCTCGGGTGGCGTCTGTGGGCGACGGGCCGTGAGGTCGTGGCGTGTCCGGATGCGGTCGCCCGCCACCGCGGCGCGGCCACCTCGGCGGGACTCGGTGACTTCCGTCGCGGCGTGCTCTTCGAACGGAACGCGCTGCGCACCTTCCACGCGTGTGCGGATGACGCGTGCCGCGCGGCGTTCGGTTCGGTGGTGTATGCGACCTTTCTGCACCGTCTTTCGGCCTTTGCCAGCGAACGCCCTGACCTCGAGCGGGCGGTTTCGGATCCGTTCAACGGGGGCGGCGACGCCGCCTCGCTGCAAGGCCGCTGGGCCAGGCGGGTGCGGGAAACCGGCTGGCTCGCCAGCGTCCGCCACCTGTTGGCGCGCATCGCCCTGGGCCCCCGCGCCGGAAGCCCATCCCTCGAGGACGGATTCCTCCTGATGCAACTGCGCGCAGCGAAGGGCTTCTTTGCGGGTCTCGAGGGCACGGAGAAACGTCGCGCCGACCTGCAGGCGCAGCGGACCGTGCCGGATCGGGAAATACTCGCCCGCTTTCCGCGAGCGGTGGTGGCCACCTATGCCGGCGACGATGCGTGGTTCGCCTCGGATACGTTTTCGAGCCTCCTGCCGGATGGGTGGCCCGTCGAACACCGCAGCCTCGACAAGATCATGAAGCGGTAAGCGGCGCCCGCGGGCGGGCCGTGAACGACCCGCCTACGCCGTTCAGAGACTCTGTGCCGGCATGTCTTTGCGGGCGCGTTTCCCGTGAGGAGCCACCCTGAACATTGTCTGCCTAATTCATCCTTCCCGCGGGGATGCCCGAGCACCCGACAATGTTCAAAATGGCACCTCCGCCGCACGGGGCCCGCATCAGCAGTGTCTTCCGGATCCGGCATCGAGCATCCAGCATCGAGCATCCTGCCTCCAACTCCGGCGCCAGCGGATGCGTTCTGTCACCTGAGCGTAAAACCTTGGAGAATAAGCACAAACTTCGTGATTTCTTCTCTAAGATCCGATGATTCGCGGTGGCCCGGAGGCCCCGTTGAAGAGCTCTCAGGGAGTCATCATGATGGTGCGAACCATTTTTCACGGTGTGGTGTGCGGTGTGTTGGTGGCGGCGGCGCCCGGTTTCGGCCAGGAGGCCGAGCCCGAACAACCGGCAGTGGTGGAGACGGAACAGACAGACGAGGAAAAGGCTGCAGCCGAACAGGGACTCCTGTTCAGGGACGAATTGGTGGTCACCGCAGGCCGCCAGGAGCAGCTTTCCGGCGAGACCCCGGTGCCGATCACGGTCCTGACCCGCGAGGAGATCGAGAGGGAGCAGCCGGAGAAGATGGCCGACCTCTTCAAACAGATCCCGGGTGTGGAGGTTCAGGGTGAAGGCCCTTTCCGCGGTATTCCCGTGATCCGCGGTCTGACCTCGAACCGGGTCCTCATCCTGGTCGACGGCCAGCGACTCAACAACGCCCGTGAATCCACCGACTTCGCGGGCATCCAGCCGGCGCTGGTCAACCTCGCCGACGTGGAGAGGATCGAGGTCCTGCGCGGGCCGGCGTCGGTCCAGTACGGTTCGGACGCGATCGGCGGTGTGGTCAACATCATCACCCGCAAACCGGATCTCGGCAGCCAGGAGTTCAAAATCACCGGCGACGCGGCCTACGAGTACGCCAGCACTTCGGACTCGCAACAGTTTCGCGCGTCGGTCTCGGGAACCGGGGAGGGCTTTTCGTTCTTCGTCGGAGGGACCGTCGAAGACGTCGGCAACTACACGGCCGCCGACGGTGCTTCCGAAGATCCGCGCTATGAAAACTACGTTCTGTCGGACGACGTCGTTCCCAACAGCGGCATGGAGCAGACCAGCTTCAACGGCAATTTCCGGTTCCTGACCGGCGACCAGGGCGTGTTGCGGTTCAACGCCGAGATCGTGCGGACCGAGAATGTCGGCTTTCCGGGCTTCGACCCCGAAACTTCGGGGATCGACATCTCGTTCCCGAATTTCAACCGCGACAAGTATTCATTGGCGTGGGAGTCCGGTCCGGTGTGGGGCCTCGACAACATCGTTCTCAGCACCTGGTACCAGGAAATCGACAAGGAGAGCATCCGCAACTTCGACTTCGGCTTTTTCTACTCCAATCAGTACACCCAGTCGCTGATCGACAGTATCGGTTTCAACGCCCAGTCCATGGCCGAACTGGGGAATCACCACCTCACCTTCGGTCTCGATGCCTATCAGGACAAATTGCACGACAACGCCTCGTCGGTGACCTCCTTCTCGCCGCCGAGCGACGAGGTCGTGGTCCCGGACAGCCACCAGCGGGGGCTGGGACTCTATATCGAGGACCGGATCACCCTGAGCGAGCGCTTCACCCTCAACGCCGGTCTCCGGGGCGACGACTTCAGCTTCGTCACCGAGGACGACCCGCGCTACGCCGGCGAACCGTTCGATGTCGATGAAACGGCGCTCGCCGGCAACCTCGGTCTCGTGTGGTCGGCGGCAGAACACGTCAACGTTACCGGGTTGATCGCCCGCGGCTTTCGCGCTCCCAACCTGCAGGAGCGGTCGTTTACCGGTCTCGCGAGCACCGGCGACACCTACATCCTGCAAAACCCCTTTCTCGACTCCGAGACCTCCTGGAACTACGAGGTCGGCTTCAAAGTGCGGTACGACCGGTATTCGGGCGGGCTGAACGTCTATTACAACGACCTCAGCGACTTCATCACACTCGAGTTCCTCAATCCCTCCGAGAGCCCGATCCCGGGTCTCGACGCCGCCCAGTTGCAAAACGTCGAGAAGGCGACCATCAAGGGCATCGAGCTCGATCTCGAAGCGATCTTCGCGCGCTGGTGGACAGCGTTCGGTTCGTTTGCCCTCATCGAGGGTGACAACGACATCACCAACGAGCCGCTGCCGTCGATCCCACCGATGAAGGTGATCCTCGGTGTGCGATACCAGCGCGCGCGCTGGTGGACCGAGGCGAACATGCGCTGGCTCGACAGCCAGACCCGGCTGCCCACCGACGACCCGCGGTTCGAGACCGGGACGCCCGGGTTCACCGTGTTCGCGCTTCGCGGAGGCTACGATTTCGATTTCGGGCTCGGCGTGATGGTCACGCTCGAAAACCTCACCGACAAGCTCTACAACGAGCCCTACAACAACCGGCCGGAGCCGGGACGGAACCTGCGGACAACGGTGCGGTATCGGTTTTAGCGGAATTAGGAATTAGGAATTAGGAATTTCGGATTTCGGATTTCGGATTTCGGATTTGCCCACCCGCACCCCCACCGACACTGAGCACCCGAGCGCTCAGGGCGGGCGGGACCACGTGCGGCGGAGGTGCCTGGCTCCCGGCCCGTCCTACGGGCCGGCGTGCCAGGCTCCTCACGGGAAGCGCGTGCGGAAAGTCCAGGTGCGGCGGAGGCGCCTCAAACACTGGAACGTTCAACGTTCAAACGTTTTAACGTTGAAACGTTTTTTCCTCCGACCGCTTGCCGGTGAGCGACTCGATGTCGATCCGCCACGCTCTGGTGGCGGCTGTGCGGTGGTCTGGAATGTCCCATTCGCGACCCGAATAGTGGAGCATGATCTGGTTGAGGGCGTGGTTCTTCTGCTCGGTCGATACCAGCTCGCGCACGGTCCCGTAACCTATGACGGAGCGGAAGGTGAAGGTCCAGGCACACGCGTCATCGGGGTCCCTGACCAGGGCCACGCCGGTTTCGAATTCGAAGCAGACCCGGTCGTTGGCCTCGATGAACTCGATCTTGCGGCCGTTGGGGGCGGTGTGGAAGAAGACGCTCTCGCCGTCGTAGCCGAACGAAACCGGGACCAGGTAGGGTTCGTTATCCCGGGCGAGGGCCAATCTGCAGACGTCTGCCGCCCGGATGATGGCGTCGATCTCGTCGTGCGAGCGAATCTCCTTGTCGTGTCGCCGCATCGTCACGGCTTGAGCGCGCGGGTCGCGGCGAATGACGGAATGTGTCTGGAGAGCTTGTCCTCTTCCGGCGGGTACCGGTCCTCGTAGAACCCCGCAATCACGAAGCCTGCCTTCAGCTGGCCGCCGATCTGTTGCTCCAGGGTGTGGCCGAACTCGAAGGGCTCGCCTTCAGCCACAGGGTCTCTCTGCTCGCCGGTGAGCTGTTCCCGATCGGAGTAGGGGACGGTGTTGACCACGTACAGGAGGTCGGAGCCGTGCTCGATGTCCTCGTCGAAGAGATACCGCACGGGATTGGTGAAGCCCGCGAGCAGCGTGCCTCCGGCCCGCAGGACGCGAAAGGCCTCGCGCCACACCGGTACGAGGTCCGGGACGAAACAGTTGGAGACCGGATTCACGATCAGATCGAAGGTCCGGTCCGCGAAGACCCCGAGGTCGGCCATGTCGCCCTCGACGGTCTCGATCTCGAGCCCCTCTCGAGAAGCGACCAGCCGGTCCTGATCGAGCTGGCGGGGAGAGTTGTCGAACACCACGACATTGGCGCCGGCGGCAGCGAGGATCGGTCCCTGTTGGCCGCCGCCCGAAGCGAGGCAGAGGACCCTGGCGCCCTCGAGATCGGGATACCACTCCGGCGGGACCGGGCGGGTCGGCGTCAGCACGATCTGCCAATGGCCGAGGCGTGCGGCAGCGATTTCTTCCGGCCCCACCGGGACCGTCCACCGGTTGCCCTTTTCGACCAGAGTGTTCCAGGCGCACCGGTTGAGCTCGAGGATGTCGTCCTTCACTCGCCCGCCTCAGCCGATGTTCAGAAAACCGCGGGCGTACAGGACCGCCCGGCCCGCGATGTGGACCCGGTCGTCGACCAGACGGCAGGCGAGCTCGCCACCGCGTTCGGAGACCTGTCGCGCGGCGAGATCGGTGGTTCCCAGGACGGCGGCCCAGTACGGCGTCAGAGTGCAGTGGGCCGATCCGGTCACCGGGTCTTCGGGGATCCCGGCCTGTGGGGCGAAGAAACGGGACACGAAGTCGACGTCCTCGCCCGGGGCGGTGACGATGATCCCGGTGCAATCCAGCTGCTCCAGTTCGGCCATATCCGGGCGGAGATCGCGAACGGTCTTTTCCGAGTCAAAGACGAGCATATAATCGCGCGATTTGTAGACCTCTTCGAGGGGACAATCGAATGCGTTTTTGAGATGCAACGGACATTCGACTTTTGAGGCAGGTCGCGAGGGGAAATCCATCACGAGAGCCGAACCCTGTTTCCACACGTTCAGCTCTCCGCTCCGGGTATTGAAGCGGATGCTCTCGCCCTCGAAACCGAGGTGATCGAAGAGCACATACGCGCTGGCCAGGGTTGCGTGACCACAGAGATCAACCTCGATCGACGGCGTAAACCACCGGAGATCGAACCCACCGTCTCCTGGCACAAAAAAGGCGGTTTCCGAGAGACCGTTTTCCTTGGCGATCTGCTGCATCATCGCGTCGTCGATCCACTCGTCAAGCGGACAGACTCCGGCCGGATTTCCGTGGAACACTTCGTCTGTGAACGAGTGGACTTCGAAATACAAAATCATCGAGTTATTCCTCCGGGTTCTCGAGGAGATTTCTTTTCAAAAAATCGATCTTGAGGCGATGAAACTGCGGGGCGTACTTGGAGCGGCGGATGCCATGCCGCGTCCGTGGATAGATCATGAATTCGAAGGTCGTGTTCGCCGAGGCAAGCGTGCCGATGAGTTGCAGGGTGTTCTGGAGATGGACGTTGTTGTCCATCGCCCCGTGGGCCAGCAACAGCGAGCCGGAGAGGTTGTCGGCGTACTCCAGCGGCGCGGACCCCTTGTAGCCCTCGGGATTGTCCTCCGGCGTGTCCATGTAGCGTTCGGTGTAGATGGAGTCGTAGAGGCGCCAGTCTGTGACCGGGGCGTAGGCGATGCCGGCGCGGAAGACGCCGGGGGCCTTGAGCATCAGGAGCAGGGTCATATAGCCGCCGTAGCTTCCGCCGTAGACGGCGATGCGGTCGGGGTCGACCCAGGCCTGGGCCTTCAGCCACCGCGCCGCTGCCAGCTGGTCCGCCACCTCGATCTCTCCGAGCCGGCGGTGGACCGCGGTCTCGAAGGCATGGCCGCGGCCCCAGGTGCCGCGGTTGTCGACCAGGAGCGTGGCGATGCCCATTTCGGCGAAAAGTCGGTAGGTGTCGTGGACCGAGCCGCCCCAGCTGTCCGCCGTCAGCTGCGAGTTGGGGCCTCCATAGACATAGAGCACGACGGGGTACCGCCGTGCGGGGTCGAAGTCGCGCGGTCGCATCAGCAGCGAGAAGAGCTCGGTGCCGTCGTCGGCGGTCACTGTGCCGTCCTCCATCCGGATCAGGTCCCACCCGGCGAGCTCGTCGCCGGACTGCCACAGACGGCGCCGAACCTCTCCATTCGCGGCCACCAGATCGGCCCGCGGCGGCGTGTCGCGGGTCGACCACTGATCGACGAGGAGCCGACCGCCGGGAGATAGAGAACCGGCGTGGGTACCGCGCGGCTCATTGCCGAGAAGCGCGACCGCGCCGCCTTCCAACCCGACCCGGTAGAGGTGGCGCTGCCGCGGATCGCCGAGGTTGCCCTGGAAGAAGACCGTGGTGTGCTCGCCGTCAACACCGTAAACCTCGTCGATCTGCCACTCGCCGGAGGTCAGGCGTTTCTCGAGCGCGCCGTCCGGACCGTACAGATAGAGGTGGCGCCAGCCGTCGCGCTCCGACGTCCACAGGAAGCGCCCGTCGTCGAGAAAGAAGAGGTCGTCGCGGATGTTGATCCACGCAGGGTCGGTTTCGGTGACGAGGGTTCGGGCCGCACCCGGTCGCGGCGTCAGCGGTCATCAGATCGAGCGTGTTCTGATCCCGGTTGAGCCGCTGCACCCAGACCTTTCCATCCGGCGTCCAGCCGGCTCGTACCAGGTAGACGTCGCCCTTGCCGGTGTCGATCCACTGCGGTTCGGCGCCATCGAGCCCGACAATCCCGAGCCGCACCACCGGGTTGGCGGTGCCGGCCTTCGGGTACCACTGGTGCTCGAGGTCCGGGTAGGGCATGGAGTCGCCGGTGATGGGCACGATGCCGACCGGGGTCTCGTCGAACTGGAGAAAGGCGATGCGGGAGCCGTCGGGCGCCCACCAATAGCTGCGCTCGACATCGAGCTCCTCTTCGTAGACCCAGTCGGCAACGCCGTTCAGCAGATTGGGGTTGGCGCCGCGATCAGTCACCCGACGGATCACGCCGGTTGCGAGGTCCAGCCGGTAGATGTCGCCCGCCTTGACGAAACCGAGCTTCGTCCCGTCCGGGCTGAAGGCCGGGTAGATCTCCTGGTGGGCATCACCGGTCAGAAAGCGTGCGGCGCCGGTCGAGAGCTCGAAGAGATAGAGATCCCCCGCGTGGCCGCCGACCAGCGCCGAGCCGTCGGGCGACAGCACCGGGGTGGTGCGATCGGAGGCCGAGCTGTTGACGTCGCCCGGGCTGGGCTCGATCCACTCCGGTCGTTGGGCCGAAAGGTGCTCGAGCACGGCGGTCCAATCAGCGAGTCGGGTCGTCTCGCCGGTGGTGACCGATTGTCGCCAGAGGCCCTTCGCGTCGCCTTTCGACAACCAGTAGATGACGTGCTCCCCGTCCGGCAGCCACATCAGGTCGTCGAGTTCCTCCAGCTCGAGGGCTTTGTCCTCGAACACCGCCTCGAGGGTGGGCCGTTTGAGCTGCCCGTTGTCGGCCGGAGCTGCGACTCCGGGGATCAGGGTCACGAGAGTCCACGACACCACCAGCAGACGACGCATGAAAACCTCCATCCTGGATGGGAGTGTAGCGCCGCCGCTCACGGCTCGGGGTTGTCGGTCTCCTCGAGCTCGACCAGGAGGTCGCGCGTCACTTCCGCGTACTCCGAGGGCACCAGAAAGGCGACGACCCCGGCACGTGGGTTGAACCGGAACGGCGACAGGCTGCCGCGGAAGGCGTCGAAGCGCTCCTCGCCGACCACCACGTGGGGAATGCCCTGGGCGTCGAGGAAGGACCGCACCACCGGGACCTCGGAGGGGTCGGAGGTTTCGAAGACCGGTTCGAGATCGGCGTGGGCGTCGTCGGCTGACAGCTGGGCGGAGCCGCCGCAGGGTCGGCAGGACCCGGGAGAGGCGGCCTCTGTTTCGTCGGGCAGATCGTCAACCACGGCGGGGTCTTCGGCAACCAGGGCTGCGTTGCAGTAGGGGCACCGGGTGATGCCCTCGCGGTACTCGCCGTGGCGGCCGTTCATCGTGAAATCCGGGCACTCTCGGTTCGGACAGTACATATCGTGGTGTCTCCCGGCTCCGATTATCACTCGTTTTCCCGGTATGTGGTTCAATCGTGGCCGTGAGTGGAGCGACCGTGTTGCATTGCCACCGGTCCGGCGGGCCCCCCGTGACGGACCTCGCCCGCGAGGCGTGGTTGATCGAACGCGCGGCGGACGGCGAGGTCAGCCTCTTCCTGACCTCGTGGAGAGGCCCGGTGGTGGTTCTGGGTTACGGTCAGGCTGCAGGGGATGCCGACCTCGACTGGTGCCGGTGGCGGGGGATACCCGTCCTGCGCCGGCTCACGGGAGGCACCGGCGTGGTCCACCGGGGCGACCTCGGCGTGGGGTTGGCGTTGCCGCAGACCCACCCCTGGGCGCAGGGGATCATCGGCCTCTACGGCCGTTTTCTGGATGTGCTCGAGCCGGCTCTGCGATCGGTCGGCGCAGGAGTGGCGCGGCTGGCAGAACCGCGGCGGGCGAGCCGGGTGCGGTCGCCGATCTGCTTTCTCGATCAGCTCGCCGACACCCTGGTGGTCGACGGCAGGAAAGCGGTCGGGTGTGCCCAGACCCGACGGCGGGGAGCGGTGTTGATCCACGCGGCGGTTCTCCTGGGCCTCGATGCCGAGCTCTATGCCAGGGTGTTCAGCATTCCGGCGGAGGATGTGGCGGCGGGGCTCGCCCCGGCCCTCCCCGGTGGCGACTGGCAGGTGGTGGGGGAGGCGATTGCACAACATCTGGGGAACGCCCTCGGCCTCGAGGTCCGGCAAGGAACGCTCGAGCCGGTTCCGGAACGCTTCCTCGCGCCGTACTCGACCGAGAAGTGGGCGCCGGTCAAATAGTTTTGAGTTGTGAGTTGTGAGTTTTGAGTTTCCGGGCGACCTAAGCACTCGAGTGTGCATTGAGGGAGCGAGCTGTCCGAAATTCCGAATTCCGAATTCCTCATTCCGAATTCCTCCCGAAATACCCTGCTACCCTTGGTTGTTGCCATAGAGCGGACAGGAATGTGCAGGGGGAGAGTCTATGCCTCGGACGCGGGTGTATGAAGCGGTCACAGAGCGGTTGGAGATTCTCGACACGGAGGGCCGGGTCGACGGCGAGCTGATGCCGGCTCTCGACCCCAGTGAGATCCGCGGTCTGTATCGCGACATGGTTCTGATGCGGACCTTCGACGGCAAGGCCATCAACCTCCAGCGCCAGGGCCGGATGGGGACCTGGCCGCCGATCAAGGGTCAGGAGGCGGTCCAGGCCGGTGTCGCCCTCGCCATGGCGGACAACGACTGGCTGATACCGGCCTTCCGCGAGCACGGGATCATGGTCCTGCGGGGCGTGCCCCTGCACCTGGTCTACGCCTATTGGGCCGGGGACGAGCGCGGTTCGTGCTACCCCGAGGGTGTCCGGTGTTTTCCGGTCGCGGTCCCGGTCGGCAGCCAGTGGCAGCACGGCGCCGGCGTCGGTCTTTCGCTGAAGCTCCGCGGCGAGGACGCGGTGGCGGTGACCTTCGGCGGCGACGGGTCGACGTCGGAGGGTGATTTCCACGAGGCGGTCAACTGCGCCGGAGTGTTCGATGCCAGGACGGTGTTCGTGATCCAGAACAACCAGTGGGCGATCTCGGTGCCGCGCCACAAACAGACCGCGTCCGAGACGCTGGCCCAGAAGGCACACGCCTACGGGATGCCCGGCATCCAGGTCGACGGCAACGACGTGTTCGCCGTGTATGTGGCCGCCGCACGAGGCCATCGAACGCGCGCGCAGCGGCGGCGGACCGAGCCTGATCGAGGCCGTGACCTATCGCCTCGGCGACCACACGACGGCCGACGACGCGACCAGGTACCGTGCCGATGACGAGCTCAAGATGTGGGAGGGCCGCGACCCGATTCTCAGGCTCCGCCGCTATCTCGAGCTGAAGGGCCTGTGGGACGACGACCAGGAAGCGGTGCTGCTCGAAGAGGCGCATTCCTGGGTCGAGGCGCAGGTCGCGGCGCTGGAGGGGATGCCGCCGCAGCCACCGGAGGCCGTCTTCGATTTCATGTACCACGAGAAGCCGCCGCACCTGGTGGAGCAGATGGCGGCGCTGGTCGAGGAGGTGCGCTCGTGAGCGCGCCGAAGGCCGATCGTGCGCTGCGCGCGGTGCCCGAGGTGGCGACCGAGAAGATCACCATCGCCCAGGCGGTCCGCGACGCCATGCTCGAAGAGATGGAGCGCGACGAGCGGGTCATCGTGCTGGGTGAGGACGTCGGGGTGGACGGCGGGGTTTTCCGCGCAACCGACGGTCTGATCGAGCGTTTCGGCGCCGACCGCGTCATCGACACGCCGCTGGCCGAAAGCTCGATCATCGGGATGTCGATAGGGATGGCCGCGACCGGTCTGCGGCCGGTGGCCGAGATCCAGTTCATGGGTTTCGTCTACCCGGCGATCAACCAGCTCTTCGCCCACGCGGCGAGGATGCGCAACCGGACCCGGGGCAGGCTGAGCTGCCCGATGGTGGTCAGAATGCCTTTCGGCGGCGGCATCCACCCCCCCGAGCACCACTCGGAGAGCTACGAGGCGTTGTTCCTCAATACTCCGGGGTTCAAGGTCGTGATCCCCTCCAACCCCTACGACGCCAAAGGGCTGCTGGTCTCCGCCATCCGCGACGAGGACCCGGTCCTGTTCATGGAGCCGAAACGCATCTACCGGGCCTTTCGCGACGCGGTGCCGGCGGGGGCCTACACCGTGCCCATCGGGAAGGCGGCTATCGCTCGCGAGGGGACCGATGTGACCTTGATCTCGTGGGGCGCGATGGTCCGGGTCTGTCTCGACGCGAGCGAGGTCCTGGCGCGTGGAAACGTCAGCGCCGAGGTGGTCGATCTGCGGACCCTCAACCCGCTCGATCGCGAGACGATGATCTCGAGCGTTGTCAAGACCGGGCGGGCCGTCGTGGTGCACGAGGCGCCGAGAACCGGCGGCTTCGGCGCCGAGATTTCGGCGCAGATCACCGAGCACGCTCTGTTGCAGCTGGTGGCGCCGGTGCAACGGGTCGCGGGGTTCGACGTCGTGTTCCCGCTTTCCCAGAACGAAAAGCTCTACCTGCCGTCTCGAGAGCGGGTCGTGCACGCGGTGGAGAAGACCCTCGCGTTCTGAGCGCCCGGTGCCGTGACCCGTTATCATGTGTTCGCACACCTGAGAGATCCGAGCCAAGAGGAGTAGGAGTATGGCGTTCGTCTTCAACTTCCCCGATGTGGGTGAAGGGATTCACGAGGGGCGGGTCGTGGAGTGGCTGGTCGCCGAGGGCGACGTGGTCGCCGTCGATCAACCGCTGCTGAAGGTTGAAACCGACAAGGCGGTCGTGGAGCTCCCGTCCCCCCATGCCGGCACCGTGTTGCGGCTGCACGCCGCGGCGGACTCGGCCATCTTCGTCGGCGATCCGCTGGTGACGGTCGGTGAGCCGGGCGAGGATGTGGGCGCCCCGCCGGCCGCCGTCGCCAAACCGGTGCCGTCGGCACCGGCGCCCGCATCGGGAGACATCGAGGCCCCGGTCGCGACCGCCGCCGGCCGCAGACCGCTGGCCACGCCGCGCACCCGTGCTCTGGCGCGCAAGTTGGGGGTCGACCTTTCGCGCGTTCAGGGCTCCGGTTCGGGTGGGCGCATCACCGATGAGGATGTACAGCGCGCCTCCAAAGGCGGTGGCCGGGTGCCCGCGCCGGCGGCGACCGCATCCGTTCCTGCGGGGGTCAGCGCCGCCACGGTCGACGGCGAGGTGGAGAGGGTGCCCGTCACCCACCTGCGCAAGGTCATCGCCAATGCCATGCGCTATTCGAAGCAGCACTCGGCGCACGTGACCCACGTCGACGAAGCCGACGTCACCGATCTCATGGACCACTACCGCCGCGCCAAACCGGTGATCGAGGAACGCACCGGCGTCCGCTTCACGGTGCTGCCGTTCTTCATCAAGGCGCTGGTGGCGACGCTCAAGAAGTACCCGATCTTCAACGCCTCGGTCGACGAGGAGCGGCAGGAGATCCTCTTCAAGAAGTACTACAACATCGGGATCGCGGTGGACACGCCGGAGGGGCTGATCGTGCCGGTGATCCGCAATGCCGACCGCAAGGACATGGTGGACATCGCGGCCGAGGTCGCCGACAAGGCCCAACGCGCCCGCGACCGGCAGCTCACGCTGGACGAGCTCAAGGGCGGCACCTGCACGATCACCAACATCGGCCCCCTGGGCGGGGTGTTCGCGACCCCGATCATCAACCAGCCGGAGCTCGCCATCGTCGGGCTGCACGCCATCAAGGAGCGGCCGGAAGTTGTGGACGGCGAGATCGCGATCCGCAAGATGATGTATCTCAGTCTTTCGTTCGATCACCGGTATGTCGACGGCGCCGAGGCGGCGAGGTTCATGAGCGACCTCGTGCGTCTGGTGTCGCAACCGATGTTGCTGATGGCGAGGTTGTAATGGTCGTAGGTTCTGTGTCGCGCGGGTGTCAGGTGGTTGTGATCGGCGCAGGCCCGGGCGGGTACGTGGCCGCCATCCGGCTCGCTCAACTCGGCAAGGACGTCATCCTGGTGGAGAAGAACCCCACCCTGGGCGGCGTCTGCCTCAACGTCGGCTGCATACCCTCGAAGGCCATGATCCACGCTGCCGACCTCGCCCACGAGATCCAACACGCGGGGAATATGGGCCTCACCGTTGAGGGATTGGCTGTCGACCTGCCGAAAATGGTCGAGTGGAAGGACGGCATCGTCACCCGACTGACTTCGGGCGTCGAGTTCCTGTGCAAGGGCAACGGTGTTGAAGTGGTGAAAGGCGCGGCCGAGTTCCTGACCGACCGCTCACTGGCCGTAGCGACAGACGACGGCCGCATGGAGATCGAGTTCGAGCAGGCGGTGATCGCCACCGGTTCGCGTCCGATGCAGCTGCCGGGCTTCGAGCCCGACGGTGTCAGGATCATCGGCTCGACCGAGGCCCTGTCGCTGCAGAGCGTCCCCGACCGACTGGTGATCATCGGCGCCGGCTACATCGGCCTCGAGCTCGGCACCGTCTACGCCAAGCTCGGGTCGAAGGTGTCGGTGGTGGAGTTCCTGCCCAAGGTCGTTCCCAACCTCGACCCCGAGGTCGGCAAGGCCCTGACCCGCCAGCTCAAGAAGCTCGGCGTCGCGCTGCACCTCAGCCACCGCGCCGAGGCCTTCGAGGCCGGCGAACCGTCGATCGTCGTGGCCCGCGGACCCAAGGATGAGGAGCTGCGGCTCGAGGCGGACGTCGTCCTGATGACCGTGGGCCGGGTCCCCAACACCGAGAACATCGGGCTCGAGGCGGCGGGCGTCGCGACCGACGCCAAGGGCTTCATCACGGTCAACGACCGCATGCAGACCTCGGCCGCAGGCATCTACGCCATCGGCGACGTGGTCGGCGGCGCCCTGCTCGCCCACAAGGCGTACCAGGAGGCCAAGGTCGCGGCCGAGGTCATCGCCGGCGAACCGGCGGCCTTCGACAGCTTCGTGCCGGCGGTGATCTACACCGACCCCGAGGTGGCGTGGGTCGGTCTCGGCGAGGAAGAGGCGAAGGCAAAGGGTTACGACGTCGTCACCGGCGCCTTCCAGTTCAAAGCCTCCGGCCGGGCGATGTCCCTCGATGCGACCGACGGCTTCGTCAAGGCCATCGCCGACGCCGGCACCAAGCAGCTGCTGGGAATTGTCGCCGTCGGCCGCGGGGTCAGCGAGTTCATCGGCGAGGCCACCCTGGCCCTCGAGATGGGCGCCTTCCTCGAGGACGTGGCCCTCACCATCCACGCCCACCCGACCATGTCCGAGGCCCTGCAGGAGGCGATCGAGGGCGCCCTCGGGCAGGCGGTGCATATGGTGAATAAGTAGAATTTCGGATTTCGGATTTCGGATTTCGGATTTGCCTTCGGCCCCGTTTCCGGGCGGAGGGCGGGTGGGTGAAAATCCGAAATCCAACGAGTCGCGTGCGGCGGAGGTATCACCTTTCACATTGTCTGAGCTCGGGTGCTTCGGCCCGCCAGGGTCGCCGAGGCAGTCAATGTGAAAGGTGGTACCTCACGGGATTGACGCGCTGATACGAGCTGACGTAGGGGCAACGTCGGTCAGCACTCTGCTACCATCGCCCCTCCGGAGGTGCCGAGAAGATGAACCCAACCCGTCCCGGTGCAGGCTGGATCGAGGTGATCGCCGGGCCCATGTTTTCGGGCAAGTCGGAGGAGCTGATCCGGCTCCTCAAACGGGCGATGATCGCCCGGCAGCGGGTCCAGGTCTTCAAACCGAGGCTCGACAACCGCTACTCGGAGGGTGACGTGGTCTCGCACTCGCAGATGCGGGTGCCGTGCGAGCTGGTGGAGCGCTCGAACGAGATCAGACCGCGGCTGGATCCGCGGACGGAGGTCGTCGGCATCGACGAGGCGCAGTTTTTCGACGATGGTCTGCCGGCGGTGTGCGGGCATCTGGCCAACCTCGGCAAAAGGGTCATCGTCGCCGGTCTCGACATGGACTACCGCGGCGTGCCCTTCGGTCCCATGCCGGTGTTGTTGGCGGTGGCCGAGCAGGTCCACAAGATCCACGCCATCTGCACCAGCTGCGGTTCGCCGGCGGCCTACACCCAGCGTCTCATCGAGTCGGACGAACTGGTGGTGGTCGGCGCCTCGGGCGCGTACGAAGCCAGGTGCCGCCGCTGTCACGAACCGGAGGGCGCTCCTCCGGCGACCGAACCGTGGTTGTTCCAGACGACCGACGCTGTGACCAGGGAGCCCGAAGGTTGAAAGCACGCGGCCGCTGGTGGTGGCTCGCCGGCGCGGTCGGCATCGTGGTCACGGTGGCCGCCCTGGCCGTTGCCCCGGAATCCCAGTTCGCCGAGGTCGTGCTTGTCCTTTCGATTCTGTGGGCAATCGGCACCGCGGGCTGGGTGGGGTGGAGGCTGTGGCGGTGGATGACCTACCGGGTCGGCGTGCGTCTCTTCGTCACCTATCTGGGGGTCGGGGTATTGCCGGTGCTCTTTGCCATCACCTTCGGGTTGGTGGGTCTCTACATCCTGATGGGCCAGTACACCTCGGTGCGGCTGGGTTCGGAGCTTTACCGTGTCCGTTGGGAGCTCGCCCACCAGTGCGAGACCATTCTCCAGCGAGCTGAGCTGCGCGGCGCCGACTCCGCGGTGGCGCTGCTCGAGGAGCTCGCAGCCGCGTCCCACGAGCCGTTGCCCCGGGTCGCCTGGCAGGCGCGATTCGGTGATCGGATCGTGGGCCTCGAAGGCGGCGAAGACCTGCCGGAGATGGCCTGGCTCACCGGGAGCGAGCGCCGGCTGACGGCCCGCTCTGGCGAGCGGACCTATGGCGTCGTTACCGCCGCCTCCGAGACCGGCGACCGCGTCACTGCGTTGATACCTCTGGACGAAGCGTCCGCCCGCGCCATCAGCGCCGCATGGTGGTTCGACGTCGCCTTTCTCGTCGAGGGAAACGGCGGCACGGACAAAGGACCTGAGACCAAGGGCGATACGATCTCGATCTCTTCGAGCGGCCGGGAGAACATGAGGTTCACGGTTGACGGTCAGGAGGTTTCCGGAAACGAGCTCTGGCCCGCGTGGTCGGAAGAGCGCTGGTCGTTTCTGGCCCGACCGCTCATCGTGTGGTTTCGGGTCGAGCCCGACCTGGTCGATCTGGAGAGCGGCAAGCCGCTCGAGCACGCCAATCTGCTCGCGCTGCTCAGGACCTCGCCGCTCAGAGTCTGGGATGATTTCACCCTCTCACGCTACGAGCTCGGGCGCGAACTGTGGGCCGTTCTCGCCGGTCTCGCTGCGTTATTTATGATCGGTTACGGGCTCGCGCTGGCGGCCGCAGCTGCGGTGGTCTTTTCGATCGCCCGATCGACGTCGAGACTGAGCCAGGGCGCACGAGAGGTCGAGCGCGGAAACCTCGATTACAGGGTTCCGGTCAAACGCAGGGACCAGCTCGGCGACCTCGCGCGGTCTTTCAACCACATGACCGACTCGGTGCAGTCGATGCTGGTGGACGTCGCCGAAAAGGAACGACTGGCCCGCGAGCTCGAGCTCGCCCGCGAAATCCAACAGAGCCTGCTGCCGGCGCGCCGCCTCGAACTGGGGCGGCTTCGCGTCCGCGCCGCCTTCCAACCTGCGGCCGAGGTCGGCGGCGATTACTTCGATGTGTTTCCCCTGGAGGACGGCCGTCTCATGGTGACCGTCGGCGACGTCGCTGGCCACGGCCTTTCCACCGGGCTTCTGATGGCGAGCCTCAAGTCGTCGGTGGCTGCGTTGGTCCACGAGGGCTACTCGGGGACGGAGCTGATCGAAAAAGTGAACCGGTTGTTGATGGAGCACGGTCGGGCGCGGGCGATGGTGACCATCGTGGTGGTCGATGTCGATCCCGTGCGGGGGCGCCTCCTTCTCGCCAACGCCGGCCATCCGCCGCCGTTCCTGATCGGTGGCGACGACGGCCCCCGCGAACTCCTGGCGGGCGCCCTCCCGATGGGGAACCGGTTGTGTCGCCCGGCTGCGACCGAATGTGATTTTCCCGACGGCGCACGGCTGTTCCTGTACTCGGACGGGTTGGTGGAGGCGGCCGCGACCGACGGCGAGCCCTTCGGATACGACCGCCTGCACCGCCTGCTCGAGACCTGGTCCACTCTCGACGGCGACGCCTTGATCGCGCGCGTCATCGAGTCTCTCGCCGAGTACACCGCGGGTGTGGCCCTGGCCGACGACCTCACACTCCTCGTGGTGGAGCGATGTGACTGATCGGGACTGACGCTCGTCGTATCATGGGAGAGTCATGATCAAGGAGTTGCGCCCGGGGATGAAGATCTGGAGGTTCAGCCTCCAGCGGCGGCTCGCGCGCGGCGGCATGGGCACGGTATGGGCGGCCTGGGACGAACGACTGGACCGCGAGGTGGCCCTCAAACTGCTGCCTCGAGTTCTGTTGACCGAACCGTCGGCCGAGGCGCGATTCGAACGCGAGGCGCTCGCGATGGCGAGGCTCCAACACCCCAACGTTGTCTCCATATACGACATCGGCACCTTCGACCCGGGCGTCGGCGAGGAGCTTCCATATCTCGTGATGGAGCTGATCCGCGGATCGTCGCTCAACGAGATGCTCAACGACGGCGCCCTTCCGCCGCGCCTCGCAGCGCGGATCGTCGAGCAGGTCGGTCTGGCGCTGTCGGCCGCCCACAAGGTGGGGGTCATTCATCGCGATCTCAAACCCTCGAACATCATGGTCGGGGACGGCGGGCACGTCACCGTTCTCGACTTCGGGCTCGCGCGCCTCGCGCATCGGGAGGGCGAAACCCCGGTCGAGTCGTTGACGTCGCCGGGAATGGTCCTCGGCAGTTGCCCCTACATGGCTCCCGAGCAGGCACTGGGTCAGGGGGTGACCCAGTCGTCGGACATCTTCTCGTGTGGTGCCGTGCTGTACGAATGCCTGTCGGGCACCCGCGCCTTCGACGGTCCGACACCCATGAAGGTCCTGCAGGCGGTGGTGAGGTCCGAGTACCCGCCGCTGCAGGATGTCAACCCGGCGGTGCCCTCCGAATTGGTTGCGGTTGTCGAGCGCTGTCTGGAGAAAGAACCCGGACGCCGGTACCGGACCTGCGCCGACCTCGCTCACGACCTGGCGGTTTTCCAGGGAACCGACGCGGTCAGCCTCGCCGAGGCGCCGACCATGGCCATCAGTTCGGGCAAACTGGAGGCGGTTGTCACGAAACGCCGGCGGCTCGCCTTCCGCACTGCGGTGATCGCGGGGACCACGCTGGCGCTGGGTCTGGTCGCCGGGGCTCTGGGCGGTCGTTTCGGGACGGAACCGAGGCGGCCGGACCCGGGGCGATGGGAAGCCCGGGCGTTGATGGACACGGTCGGAACCCTCGTCGACCCGTCGTGGCGGCCGGACGGTTCCGAGATCGTGGTGGCCAGAAACCAGATCGGCATCGGCGAGATTCTCGCCGTCGATCCGACGAGCGGCAGCGCCCGCACGCTGCTGGAGGCCGTACCGCCGGAGATTCTGAGTTCGCCGCGCGTGTCTCCCGACGGCAAGGCGATGTTGGTCGAAGTCGTGGTGGCCGGCGAGCCGGCGGTCCGGGTGTACCCGGCCGTCGGAGGGCGGGCGACCACCGAGGTGATCAATGCCGGCGGAGCGACGTGGTTTGACGCCGACTCCTTTCTTTTTTCGCGGGAAGAGGTGGGGGGAGGCTACGGCCTCTTCCGGTACTCGGTGGGCCGCCGGGAGACCACGAGAGTTCGCGAGGCGGAGGGCGATCTGTCGTGGCTGAGTGCGGAACCGCGACCCGGCGGAGGGTTCGCCCTCCTGTCGGGATCCTCGGGGATTCCCAGTGGGTTGTTCGTCACCAAGGAGATCGACGACCCGGCGCGAACCTGGTTGCCACCCGACAAGCAGATCTTCGGCGTGTCGTGGGCCCCGTCGGGTCGTTCTCTCGTGGCCTCCATCGAGGGCCGGTTGGTGAGGCTCACCGCCGATCGGGTGGCGCCGGTGATCCCGAGGATCGACCGTCTCTGGCACCCGGCGTTTTCGCCGTCTGCGGACCGGTTGGCGGTGGTCCGCAAAAGCTCGACCAACGATCTGATCGCGGTCGACCCCGACGGCGGGGGTTGGGCCTGCCTCCTGTGCGGGGTCGCGGACAGCGGGTGGGGGAGCGTCGACGCCAACGGGGTGGTCGTGTATCGGCGCTACATGGCGGGCAGCGCGACCCTGTTCCTGCGCGACGCTTCGGATGTCGAGGTTGCGGTGACCGATCCCGCGGAGGATGCGTCCTGTCCCGCGGTGTCACCGGACGGGAGCCGGATCGCCTATCTGGCGCGGGTGCCTGACAGCGGCGCCGAACTGCGGGTCGTTTCCCGTTCCGGCGGCCAGCCCGTCGCCCTGGCGGAAAACGTGGAGTCGTCGGAGTACCCGAGTTGGTCCCCTGACGGCAGGTTCATCGCCTTTTCCGCCGGTTCCCCGGTCAAGGTTTTTGTCGTCCCTGCATCCGGCGGCGAACCGAGAGAGCTGACGCCTGACGGCGGCGACTACCCGCAGTGGAGCCCGTCGGGAGAGTGGATCGCATACTCGGTGTGGACTCAGGAATCCGATCCCTCCCGGGGCGCCTGGGTGGTGGGCGCGAACGGCGGCACACCGCTGCAGGTCGGCTATGAACCGACGCGGCTGGTCTGGAGCCGCGACGGTCAACTGCTGTGGCAGCTGCGCCGCGCCGGCGAACAGATCGAGCTGTGGGAAGCGGCGGCCGGTGTGTGGAGTTGGAAGCTGCGGTCGACTCTCGATCTCGGGCGCCCTGCAGCCTCCCATCTCGAGCACCTGCCGTTGACGGTCAACCCCGCGACCGGAGAGCTGGTGATGAATCGCCGCACCAGCCTCGCGAGCCTGCTGGTGTTCGAAGGTGTGGATCCGGCGCGCTGGTGACGCCCGCCGTGCCTTCTTCGCATAACCCTATTGTGCTGAGCGGTTTCGAAGTCTGCTGTGGAGCAGCTCCCCGGCCGAGATCGGGGTCGGGGAATTCCGCCGCACCCACCGTCGTAGTGTCATAAGAGTGTCGTTCTTGAATACGCGTTGCGACGGTGGTAGATTCGCGTGGTGCCGGCGCTCCCCGATCGGAGCGACACGGAGAAATGGAGGATCATCGATGAGAAGCAGGACTCTTTGGACGGCTTTCGCGCTGACAGTCATGGTGTTGGTTACGTTCTCCGCCCAGGCGGGTGACCACGAGTACGTCGGCGCCGACAAGTGCAAGATGTGCCACAAGGTGCAGTATTCTTCGTGGGAGACCACGACGCACGCGAAGGCGACCGAGACCGCCAAGGCCTCGACCGATCGCGCCTTCACCCCCGACTGCCTCAAGTGCCACGCCACCAACGCCAGCGAGGACTTTGCCGGCGTGCAGTGCGAGGCCTGCCACGGTGCGGGCGGCGACTACAAGAAGATGAGCATCATGAAGGACGTGGAAGCCGCCAAGGCCAACGGCCTGGTGATCCCGACCCAGGCGACCTGCGATGGCTGCCACACCGGCGAAGACCACGCCAAGAAGGTCGTGTTCGCCGACAACAAGGACAACAAGGCTGCTATCCACGAGTTCAAGACAGCGGAGTGATCGCACCCGCTTTCAATGATCCAAGACCAGCGCGGCTTCGGCCGCGCTTTTTTTGGCTTGGGGCCCGGGGCTCGAGGCTTCAACCAGGCCCGAAGCTCCAGTCTTCAAGCCCCAGGCCACCGTGGTTGGCTTCCCACCGCGTGCCGTGTATTGTGCTCTCTCGCTGATCCGAGCGGAGGACCATGCCGACCGAGGACAAAAAGCACGCCATTTCCGTCGATGAGGCGCGGCACCGCGCCGGTTTGACGGCGTTCCCGGACCGTGGTGAGGCGCCGCGGCTGGGCGGCGTCGGGCTCGAGCCCGAGCTGTTTCCGATAGTTCGCGACCCTGCGGGCCGCCCCGCCGGGCGGGCGCTGCTCAATCAACCGGGAGGAGACGGGGTGCTCGAGATCATCGACGAGCTGGCGCAGTCCGATGACCGCATCGAGCCCCGCGTCAGCGGTCCGAAGGGGGCGATGGAGTACCCGGTGGAGGGCGGCGGCCGGCTCACCTTCGAGCCCGGCGCGCAGGTCGAACACTCGACCGCGGTCTACTCCTCGGTGGCGTTGGCGGTCGCCGACGTTGCCGACATCCTGGGGCGGGTGCGGGGGGCCTTCGACCGGCGGAACATGTCGCTCGCGGCGATCGGCATGGACATCTGGCACGATGTGATGACGGTGCCGCAGCAGCTCCGGGCGGGCCGCTACACGGCGCAGGCCGCGTACTACAGACAGCGCGGCCACTGGGGCGCGGTCATGATGCGCCACACCGCCAGCCTCCAGATCAACCTCGACCTCGGACCCGACGAGGTGTGGAAGGAACGGTGGCTCCTTTCCAACCTGGCGAGCCCGTTGATGACGGCGTCTTTTGCCAGCAGCCCCGGGGAGGGCGCGGTCTGCACCCGGGCGCGCGCGTGGCAGGAGCTCGACCCGACGCGCAGCGGATTCCCGTCACTGTTGGTGCACGGAGACGGCGGTGACCCCCGCGGTGAGTGGGGGCAGGCAGCGCTCGACGCCGACGTCATGCTGTACCGGCTCGGTGACGGCCGTTACGAACCCGGGTGTGTCGGTTGCACATTCGAAGAGTGGATCGTCGACGGCCATCCCCGCTGGGGCTGGCCCACCATCGCGGACCTCGACTACCACCTGACGACCCTGTTCTTCGAGGTCCGGCCGCGAGGCTATCTCGAGCTCCGCGCCGGCGAGGCGCTGCCCAACCGTTGGCGCCCGGTGCCGGTGGCGCTGATGGCCGCACTCCTCTACGACGACCGGGCGCGGGCGGCCGCGCTGGATCTTCTCGGCGGTCTGCGCGGCCGGCTCCCGGAAATCTGGCGGCGCGCGGCGCTCGACGGAGTCCGTGACCCCGAGCTGCGGGATGTCGCGTGCAGGCTGTGGAAGATCGGTCTCGACGGCATGCAGGCGCTGCCGGGCGGTTACGTGGCGGAGGACCACGTCGCCGCCACGCGCACCTATCTCGATCACTTCACCGACCGAGGCCGCACACCGGGGGACGACCTCCTCGAGCTCAACAACGAGGATCCCGCCGCGGCGCTCTCGTGGGCGAGTTCAGCTAGCGCTGCGCAAATTTCGAATTTCGGATTTCGGATTTCGGATTTCCGGTCCGTCTGCCTGGCACGCGGGAGGCGTGCGCCACAACAGGAAGCTGTCGTGAAGGGCTTGTGGGGCGGCCGTCCCGGCTGACGGGTGGGTGGTGAAGTCTCAGCTCGACGGGGGTATTCTCGTTCGGGCCCCTGGAGGATGAGATGATCTTCGATTCCGAGATCGACCGTGAAGTGCGTGCAGGCACGCCGCTGACCGAGACTGCTCCGTGGAAGGTCTTGGCGGCCCACTACCGCGAGGTCGCGGATGTTCACATGCGCGATCTCTTCGCCCGCGACCCCGGCAGGAGCGCGCGGTTCTCGGTCGAGTTCGACGACCTGGTGTTCGACTTCTCGAAGAACCGCATCACCGACGAGACCGTCCGGCTCCTCTGTGATCTGGCGCAGGCGAGCGGCGTGCGGGAGGCCGCGGCGGCGATGTTCGGCGGGGAGAAGATCAACTGGACCGAGGACCGCTCCGTCCTCCACGTGGCTCTTCGCAATCGAAGCACCACGCCGATCATGGTTGACGGCATCGACGTGATGCCGCAGGTCAACGCCGTCCTCGACAAGATGCGGCGGTTTTCGGAGGCCGTGCGGCGCGGCGAGTGGACCGGGTTCACCGGTGAGGCCATCACCGCCGTCGTGAACATCGGGATCGGTGGTTCCGATCTCGGCCCGGCCATGATCTGCGAGGCCCTCGGCCCGTACTGCGACGGCCCCGGGGTCCGTTTCGTCTCCAATGTCGACGCTACAGACTTTGTGGAAAAGACCCGTGGCCTCGACCCCGCCCGGACCCTGTTCGTCGTCGCCTCGAAGACCTTCACGACGCAGGAGACGATGACCAACGCCCACACGGCGCGGCGGTGGTTGGTGGACGCACTCGGCGACGAAGTGGCGGTGGCCCGCCATTTCGCGGCTCTTTCCACCAATCGGCCGGCGGTGGAGGCCTTCGGAATCGACCCCGACAACATCTTCGAGTTCTGGGACTGGGTCGGCGGCCGATTCTCCAGCTGGTCGGCGATCGGTCTGACGGTCGCGCTCGCGGTCGGGTATGACCGCTTCGCAGAACTGCTCGAGGGGGCCCACGCGGCGGACCGGCATTTTGTCAGCCAACCGTTTGACCGCAACATCCCCGTTCTCATGGCGATGTTGGGCGTCTGGTACCGCGACTTTTTCGGTGCGGCGACCCGGGCGGTGCTGCCCTACGACCAGTACCTCCGGCGGTTCCCGGCGTATCTGCAGCAGGCGGACATGGAATCCAACGGCAAGTCGGTGGACCGCGACGGCAACCGGGTCGCCTACCAGACGGGGCCGGTGGTGTGGGGCGAGCCCGGCACCAACGGCCAGCACGCCTTCTACCAGTTGATCCACCAGGGAACGGAGCTGGTGCCGTGCGACTTCATCGGCGTTGTCAACTCCCACAACCCGACCGGCGACCACCACGAGAAGCTGATGTCGAATTTCTTCGCCCAGACCGAGGCTCTGATGCTGGGCCGACCGTCAGCTCCGGAGCCGCACAAGGTGTTCGAGGGCAACCGTCCGAGCAACTCCTTCCTGCTCGACCGGGTGACCCCGCGTTCGTTGGGGACCCTGATCGCCCTCTACGAGCACTCGATATTCGTCGCGGGCGTGGTGTGGCGGGTCAACAGCTTTGACCAGTGGGGCGTCGAGCTCGGCAAGGTCCTCGCCGGCGCCATCCTCGACGAAGAAAAGCGGCTCCTCGCCGGCGAAGCGGTGGATCTTTCCCACCACGACAGTTCGACCCAGGCCCTGATCGAGCGCTTCGTGTCGCGACGAGACCGGTAGCGGAGAGACAACCGCAGATAACGCAGATAAACGCAGATCCATCGCACCGTCGCAACCACGAAGACACAAAGACACAAAGCCGTCACAAAGGCCCGGCTCCGGAATCCAACGCAAAGGCGCAGAGACGCAAAGGCGCAAAGGCGCGGTACCTGCGTCAACGAGGTTGCCTGGAATGGACCGGCGGAAGGCCGGTGATCTCGCGATCACCGGCTCCCGGAGAGAAGCCCGACCGTTCCGAACGCGAGCGTTCGTTTCGGTCGGTCTTCACCCCGGCCGACGCGCAGGAAGCGCGTCGGTCCCGCCTGGGTTCCTCTCATGATGTCGATCCGTAGGGTGGGCTTCAGCCCACCATCAGAGCCGTTCAAGTACGTGGCAAACTCTAGGGATCTGAAGCGATCCTGAAGGTGGGCCAAGGCCCACCCTACTGAAAGAGGCGGCTCCGGCCGCCATGCGGACGGGACCTCGCCGGGTTCGTGATACGGGCTTTGCGCCTTTGCGTCTCAGCGTCCTTGCGTTGAGTCCGGGTTAGAATGCCGGTTCCCCGGAACGGGCTGGAGGATGCATGACCCTGATTCGCGTGGCGCACTCGCCGGACTCCGACGACGCCTTCATGTTCTACGCCCTGGCCAACGGCCTCATCGACACCGGTGATCTGCGGTTCGAGCACATGCTGTCCGACATCGAGACCCTCAACAAGGCGGCGTTCGAGGGCACCTACGAGGTGACGGCGGTCTCGATCCACGCCTATGCCCACCTCGACGACCGTTACGCGCTGCTCGGATCGGGCGCCTCGATGGGCGACGGCTACGGACCGGTGCTGGTGGCGCGCGAGGCGGTCAGTGACGAGCAGCTGCCCTCGATCAGGGTGGCCATCCCCGGTCGGCTGACCTCGGCGGCGTTGGCCCTCAAGATGTGGAACCCCGGGCTGCAGACCGTGATCTACGATTTCGACGCCATCATGCCGGCGGTCCGGTCGGGCGAGGTCGATGCGGGAGTCGTGATCCACGAAGGGCAGCTCACCTGGCAGGACGAGGGTTTCGAGAAAATCGTCGACCTCGGCGTGTGGTGGGCCGGTGAGACCGGCGGTCTGCCGTTGCCCCTCGGCGGCAACGTGATCCGCCGGGACCTCGGTGAAGCGACGTGTCGGCGTGCAGCCGCGCTGCTCAGGGCATCCATCGAGTACTCCCTCGCCAACCGCGAGAAGGCCCTCGACTACGCTCTCGATTACGGCCGCGGTCTCGACCGCGACAAGGCGGACCGGTTCGTCGGGATGTACGTCAACGACCTGACGGTCGACTACGGCGAACGCGGGCGCGCGGGGATGAAGACCTTCCTCGATCGCGCGTTCGCCGCGGGCCTCATTCCGAAGGTGCCGCAGCTCGACTACCTCTGATCTCGACCACGAGAGCTGCGATCGCGCCGAGGACCGCGCAGCCGGCAAGCAGCATCCAGACCAGGCTCCAGCTCCCGGTACGGTCGTGGATCCGCGCCGGCGATGGCCGGCCCGGCGAGGTTGCCGAGATTCGAAAACGCGGTGATGAACCCGAAGGCGAAACCCACCCGGGTGGCCGCCACCAGCGTCGCCGGCAGCGAGTAGGTGGCGGTGGCGACGGTCGCAAAGGTCGCGCCGACGAGGAGCATGGCGGGCGCCGGCGGCAGGAACTGCGAAGGCCATCCCGGCCAGGACGGCGGTCAGCAGCAGTTGCCCCGCCAACAGCCACCGTCCTGCGCGGCCGACGCGATCGATTAGCAATCCGGTGACCGGGGCGAGGACGATCGCGACCCAGGGGATCAGGCTCACGGTCAGCAGGGCCGCGGCGCCGCCGCCGGCCCACTCGGGTGCGAAGGTGAAGATCGAGGCGTAGGCGGCGAAGAACAGCATCCATGAGAGGGCCAGAGCGACCAGAGGCTTCGACAACCAGGGTTCACGGCGCTGTTCGTCGGTTGCAGCCTCGCCGCGGAGGTCCCGCGGCACGGCGAGGTTGTGGAGGGGGATCGCGACGATCACCACCACGGCCAACGCTGCCAACTCTCCGCGCCAGCCGAAGGCGGCAAGCAGCTTCGGGTGGAGGGTGAACATCACGATCATGCTCGCCGGGTAGACCGCGTTGAAGGTGCCCATCGCCAGCGCGAGCTCGCGGCCGGCGAACGCGGTCGAGACGAGGCGGGCGAGCAGCAGGTTGATGGCCAGCCCGCCGACCCCGAAGAGCAGTCGGCCCGCGACCAGCACGGCGTAGCTCGGGGCGAGGGCGAACAGCACCGCGCCGATGGCCATCAGCCCCAGCGACAGGTTGCCGGCCGCGCGCGCCGGCCAGCGGTCGACGGCGGCGCCGAGGGGGATCGAGAACAGGATCGCCGGCACCGAGATCGCCCCCATCAACACGCCGATGGCGAGGTGCGTGAGCCCGAACCTGGATACCAGTTCTTGGACTAGAGGAGGGACGGCGAAGAAGGTCACACCGACGGAGAAGAAGCTCACGACGGTCGAAGCGAGGATCAGCCACCGGCGGGAGGAGAGGTCGTTGTGCATGGCGGGCATGATACAGGCAAGACGGCGAGAGTGCGGTGAGTCGGTGAGGGGTTCCAATGCCTTGTGGAGTCATGGCCGGGTGATCTCAGGATCGGATGGCGATCCTCGAACCCGGCCACCAAAAAAGGGGCGCCGTCGCTGACGGAGCCCCTTGGTTTGATGGACCATTTTGGTGATCAGAAGCTCAGTTGCCCGCCTCCCAGATGCGGACTTTCTCGGCGGGGAAACCGTCTTCGTGCGGCCCGCCTTGACCAGGAACCGTGCGGCCCTGCTGGCTGGTGTGGGCCTTGCCGGGTGTGCCCTCGGGAACGCCGAAGTCGGCGCGGAGAGGTCCGTCGGCATTCGCGACAAAGGAGATTTTTGTGATCTCTGCAGGCCCCAACGATCCGAAAGGGCAAAAATCGGGTAGGGGGCTGCCGGGCGGCAGTTCGCTGATGAACTCGAGGGTGAGCAACGAATCGCCAAAGGCGGCGTCTGCGCCGAAATAAACCTCATCGGGGTAGTATCCGAAGATCGGGTAGCCATCGAAGTCCCAGCCGATCGTGAGGGCGTCATGAGTGTGGAGGACGACGTTGATCTTGGTTCCCCCCTTCTTCCGGGCGCTCTCTTTGACGTAGCCGTCCACCGTCGTGCCGAGTCCGAGAACATCGCCAAAGTAGTTTCTATAGTCGACGAACAGCTGCTGCCCGTCAGGTGGCTCGAACCACCCGGTTGAACATGTCTGAGCAGCAAGAAAATCCTCGATCGGTCGCATCGTCGTTTGCGCCGAGGCCAGTGGCGCGACCAGCAGTCCGAGAGCCAGGAGAAGAGAAAGCACCACGAATCTCACGTTTCTGTTCTGTATCACTGCTTCCACCCTTCTTGGTTGTGGTGTCGGCACCCGAGATCGCGGTCTGCGATCTCGAGGGACCAACCCCGGTTGATCGTCGGGATGTGCGTTGCGTTCGTTTCAGTCGATTTTTTTGGAAATGGGACTGAAACTTTATCTCAAATTTTATTGACTCGTTTGAAATACAAACCAGGCGGGAAAAAGTTGGTCGGAATCTCCAGATTTTTCGTTGACACGCTGAAACGTCTGTTTAATACTTTCGTTTGAAACAGGTGTTGGGAGCATGAATGGAAACAGAAATTGACGTCGCTGAAAAAGCCCCTGAGAGCGAGGACACCCGGGACAGAATTCTCGAATCGTCGCGCAAGCTCTTTGCAGAGAAGGGTTTCGATCTGACCTCCGTGCGCGACATCACGACGGATGCCTGCTGCAACGTGGCGTCGGTGAACTACCACTTCGGCGGCAAGGACAATCTCTACCTGGAGACCTTCCGCTCGATGTTGGCGTTTCTCCGCGATCAGCGGCTGTCGGTTCTCGACGGGCTGATGGAACGGACGCCGCCGCCGACCCTCGATGAGTTCCTGCGGTCGTTCGCGGAAGGTTTTGTCGACCCCCTGACCGACGAGAGCCGTGGCCGGCTCTTCATGGCGCTGGTGTCGCGGGAGATGTGCGACGCCCGGCTCCCGCACGACGTGTTTTTTCAAGAGTTCATCCACCCGATCCTCGATCGGGCGATGGCGGCCCTCGCGAAATTCGGCCCGCGGCTCGAGCCGGCCGCTGCCCGCATGTGCATCATGTCGATGGTCGGCCAGCTGTTGCACGTGCTGAGGGCGCACCACCTTTTTTCCAGGCAGGGGGCTTCAGAGCTGATGCCCGAAAGGTTGTCAGACCACGTGGCACACTTCGTTACCTACTCGGCCGGCGGAATCAACGCGTGCGCCCAAGCGACCGCGACCGCCGGCAGCGCACCGGATGCCGGGGAGGCCGTTCCATGAAGAACTCGAGAACTACCCGGTGGGCGGCAGCGGCCGGTGTTCTGATACTCGCGGCCGGTTGTACCCTCGGCCCCGATCCTGAACGCCCGTCGACGGCGGCAGACATCGGCGAAAGCTACGTCTTCGCGCCGGAAGGTGAGACGGAGCCGGTGCCGGAGGTGACGCCGTGGTGGCGGGAGTTCGGCGACGAAACCACCACCGAGCTCGTCGAGCTCGCCCTCGCCCACAACACCGACCTGAGGGCGGCCGCCGCCCGGGTCATGGAAGCGGAGGCCGCTCTCGAGCGTGCGGGCGGCGCCAGGCTGCCCCAGGTCGGATACGGCGCCGCGGCGTCGAAACAACGCAACTCCTTCGTGCTGCCGAACATCGGCCGCCAGAACATTGACTCCACCACCTACTCCTACAACTTCAACGTCTCCTGGCAGGCCGATCTGTTCGGCCGCCTCAAGCGGACTCAACAGTCCGCGTGGGCGACGATGCTGGCCGAAGAGGCCGCGCGGGAGGCGGTGGTCCACTCGGTGGTGGCGGCGGTGGTTCGTGCGCGGGTCCTGGTGGCGACGACTGCCTGGGCTCTCGACATCAACCGTCAGATCACGGCGAGCTGGGAGTCGACCACGCGAACGGTCGATCGCCGGTATCGCGCAGGCATCGCCGGCGCAGTCGAGCTCCACCTTGCGCGCGAGAATCTGGCGTCGGCGCGCGCCTCCGAGGCGATTCTCGAGGGCCAGCTCGAACAGGCGCGGCTCGCCCTCGACGTGCTCGTCGGCCGCCGCCCCGGCAGCGCCGGAATGCTGCCGGCCACCATGCCGCAGCTCCCGTCGCTCGATCCCGTGCCGCTCGGTCTGCCGGCGGCGCTGCTCGACCGGCGTCCCGATCTGCGGCGCGCCGAGATGCAGCTCTCGGCCGCCACCTACGGCGTCGGCGCGGCGATCGCCACCCTGTACCCCGATCTGAGTTTGACCGGTTCGGTTGGGGAGTCCGCGGATTCGATCAACGAACTTGACCTGACGAACTTCGTCTACAACCTCGTCGCCAACCTCACCGGTCCTCTCTTCAGCGGCGGTCAGCGGCGGGCGGATGTCGATGCCGCGAAGGCGCGGGCCGAGCAGGCAGCCGCGGTGTACGCCGGGGCGGTGCTCAACGCCCTGCGCGAGGTCGAGGACGCCCTGGTGCTCGGCGACTCGTCGGTTCAGAATTTCAACCTGACGACGGACCGGGTCACCGAAGCGCGTGCGGCGGACAGCCTCGCGAAACAGCGCTACCAGCGTGGGGTGGAGACCCTGCTCACGGTCCTCGAAACCGAACGCCGGCTGCGCCTCGCCGAACAGGCGATCGTGATCAGCACGATCAGCGTGTGGAACGCCCGCATCGATCTCTTCCTCGCCCTCGGCGGCGACTGGGGCACCGATCCCCCGAATGCCGAAGCGGGGCCGACCGTAGCAGCGAATGTCCCGGCCAATTCCGAAAATCCGAAATCCGAAATCCGAAATCCGAAATCTGAAGAGGTACTCTGATGTCTTCCAAGACCCTCAAGATCGTCATTCCCGTCATCGTTCTTTTCGCCGGCATCGCCGCCGCGGTGGCCATCACCTCGGCGCGGAAGTCGCCGCCCCGAGTCGACCGGCCGCCGCTCGGCCCCCTGGTCGAGGTCCTGCCGATCGAGGTCGCCGACGTGCCGGTGGTCGTTTCCGGCCACGGCGAGGTCACGGCCAGAGTCGCGGTGGACATCGTCCCCCAGGTCGCGGGCCAGGTGGTCGCGACCCACCCTTCGCTGGTGGCCGGCGGGTTCTTCAAGAGCGGTGAGGTGTTGGTCGAGATCGATCCCCGCGATTACGAGCTCGCGGTGGAACGCGCTCAGGCGGCCGTGGCGCGGGCCAAGGTCACTCTCGAGCGCGAGCAGGCGGAAGCCGAGGTCGCACGTGAGGAGTGGTACGGGCTGCATCCGGACGAGGAGCCGACCGGCCTGGTGATCCGCGAGCCCCAGATCCGCCAGGCGGAGGCGGAGCATGCGGCCGCCCTGGCCGACCTCAGCGTGGCCAGGCTCAACCTCGAGAGGACGCGGCTGTCGCTGCCGTTTGACGGCGTGGTGGTCTCCGAGAGTGTCGATGTCGGCCAGTTCGTCGGCAACGGAAGTCGTCTCGCGACCGTCTTCGGGACCGATGTGGTCGAGGTCCGCGTGCCGTTGGACAGCCGCGAGATGGCGTGGTTCGACGTGCCCGCCCGCGGCGGCGGCAAGGGCTCGGCCGCCGAGATCAGCGCCACCTTCGGCGGCAGTCTGTCGGTGTGGAAGGGTCGGGTGACGAGGATGGAGGCCCAGGTGGACCAGATGTCGCGCATGGTGCACGTCGTGATCGAGGTGCCGAAGCCCTACGACACCTCGTCCGGCCACCCGGCGCTGCTGCCGGGAAGCTTCGTCGATGTCTCGATCTTCGGACGCACGCTGGACGGCGTCATCGCGGTGCCCCGCTATGCCGTCCGCGAAGGTGAACGGGTGTGGGTCTTCGCCGACGGCACCCTCCAGATCCGTGAGGTCGAGGTGCTGCGCGCCGACCGTCAGCAGACCCTGATCGCCTCCGGACTCGAAGCGGGCGACCTGGTCATCGTCAGCTCGCTCGACGCCGTCACCGAAGGCATGACCGTCCGCAACGCCGCCGGAGGGACGGTATGAACGACAGCCGCAAGGGGCCGCTGGCCTGGTTCGCCGCCAACCACGTCGCGGCCAATATCCTGATGATCTTCATCCTGGCCTCCGGCGTGCTGTCGCTGGCATCGGTGGTGATCGAGGTCTTCCCCGAGATCGACACCGACACCGTCACGGTTCGGGTGCCCTATCGAGGCGCCTCGCCGGCCGAAGCCGAGGAAGGTGTGTGCATCCGCGTCGAGGAGGCGATCGCCTCCATCGAAGGCATCAAACGCATCCGTTCGTCAGCGCAGGAGAACCTGGGCACGGTGACCGCCGAGCTCGACGAGGACGCCGACGACCGCAAGGTGCTCGACGACATCAAGGCCGCCGTCGACCGCATCGAGACCTTCCCCGTCGAAACCGAGAAACCGGTGGTCTCCGAGGTCGACACCCGGCGCCGGGTCATCACCATCGTGCTCTACGGCGACGCCCCGGAGAAGACGTTGAAGGCGCTGGCCGAACGGGTGCGCGACGAGGTGACCGCGCTCGAGGGTATTTCGCAGGTGGAGCTCGCGGGAGTCCGCAACTACGAGATCTCCATCGAGGTCTCGGAGCAGGCGCTGCGCCGTTACGGCCTCAGTTTCGAACAGGTCGCGGGCGCCGTCTCCATGTCGTCGCTCGATCTGCCCGGAGGAGCGGTCAAGACGCAGGGCGGCGAGATCCTGCTGCGCACCAAGGGGCAGCTCTACCGCGGCGCGGAGTTCGAGGACATCGTCGTCGTCACCCGACCGGATGGCACCCGGGTTCACCTCTCGGATGTCGCCACCGTCATCGACGGTTTTGAGGACACCGACACCGCAACCCGCTTCGACGGCCGGAAGGCGGCCTTGATTCAGGTCTACCGGGTCGGAGAAGAGGGCGCCCTCGAGGTGGCCTCGACCACCAAGAAGTACCTCGCGGACCTCGCACCGGAGCTGCCGGCGGGGGTGTCCGTCGACACCTGGGACGACGATTCCATCATTCTCAAACAGCGTATCGGCCTCCTCGTCCGCAACGCCCGGCTCGGTCTGGTCCTGGTGTTCATCTGTCTGGCGCTCTTCCTCAACACCAGGCTCGCCTTCTGGACCACCATGGGGATCCCGATCTCATTCCTCGGCGGTCTGTGGCTGATTCCGTACGCCGACGTCACCATCAACATGATCTCGTTGTTCGCCTTCATCGTCGTCCTCGGCATCGTCGTCGACGACGCGATCGTGGTCGGCGAGAACATCTTCAACTATCTCGAGAAGGGCATGAAACCGATCGACGCGGCCGTCCTCGGGGTCCGCGAAATGGCGATGCCGGTGGCCTTCGCCGTCATCACGACCGTTGCGGCGTTCGCGCCGCTCCTGTTCGTGGCCGGCAACATGGGCAAGATCATGCGGCAGATCCCGATCGTGGTGATCGCCGTGCTTCTGACATCCCTTGTGGAGGCGCTGCTCATCCTCCCCGCGCACCTCTCCGGAGAAGGGCGAATCTTCAATCGCATCGTGGGGCCCATCCTGGGCCCGATCGAGAGGGTTCAGGACAAGGTCCAGACCGGCCTCCAGTGGTTCATCAGGGTGCCCTACCGCAAGAGCCTCCAGTTCGCCCTCGAGTGGCGCTACCTGACGGTGGCGGTGGCGCTGGTCTTTCTCTTTGTCAGCGTGTCCCTGGTCGTCGGGGGGTTCTTGAAGTTCAGCTTCATGCCGCGGGTGGACTCCGACAACATGGTCGCTTCGTTGACCATGCCGCAGGGGACGCCGGTCTCGCAGACCGAGGCGATTCTGGCGCGGATCGAGGCGGGGGCGGAGGCTCTCCGGCGCGACCACGACGAAGCCCAACCGGACGGAGCGCCCTCGATCATCCGCCACATCTCGACCACCGTCGGTCAGCAACCGTCGGCCGGCGGCGGCGGCCCGATGGCGCAGAGTTCTTCGGGCGGCGATTCGTCTCATCTCGGCGAGGTCAACGTCGAGCTGCTCGGCGCGGAGGACCGCGATGTGGGGTCGTCGGAACTGGTCAGCCGGTGGCGCGAGATCGTCGGCGAGGTCCCGGGCGCGGTCTCGCTCACCTTCAAGGCGAACATGTTTTCGGCCGGCGACCCGGTCAGCGTCCAGCTGGCCCACCGCGACTTTCCGACCCTGCTCGCGGCGGTCGATCGCCTCAAGGAGATCATCGCCGAGTACCCCGGGACCAAGGACGTGGCGGACTCCTTCCTTCCCGGCAAAAAGGAGCTCAAGCTGACCCTGACCCCGGAAGGGAGGGCGGCGGGGCTGACGTTGTCGGACCTCGCGCGGCAGGTTCGTGCCGGTTTTTACGGCCAGGAAGTGCAGCGGATCCAGCGCGGCCGCGACGACATCCGGGTCATGGTCCGCTACCCGGAGACCGAAAGACGCTCGCGTGGCGACATCGACGAAATGCGGGTACGGCTGCCCGGCGGGGCGGAGGTGCCGTTCACGACGGTCGCTATGGTCGAAGAAGGGCGGGGCTACGCGGTCATCAACCGCACCGACCGGCGCCGCGTGGTGACCGTCAGCTCGGACGTGGACGAGACAGTGGCGAACGCCAACGAGATCTCGGCCGACCTGCGTGCCAAGGTCCTCCCGACCCTGGTGCGCGAGTTTCCCGGCCTGACCTTCGACTTCGAGGGCGAGCAGCGCCAGCAGAAGGAATCGTTGGACAGCATGAAGGTCAATTTCCTGGTGGCGCAGCTGGCGATCTTCGCTTTGCTCGCCATCCCCTTCAAGTCCTACTCCCAGCCTCTGATCATCATGTCGGCCATCCCCTTCGGGCTGGTCGGTGCGGTCTTCGGCCACGTGCTGATGGGTCTCGATCTGACGATGCTGTCGATGTTCGGAATGGTGGCTCTGACCGGGGTGGTGGTCAACGACTCGCTGATCCTGGTCGACCTCATCAACCGCATGCGTGAAGAGGGGGCAACCGTCGATCAGGCGATCCGTCAATCGGGCGAACGCCGCTTCCGGCCGATCATGCTGACCACGGCCACGACCTTTCTCGGTCTCACGCCGATGATCTTCGAGACCAGCATGCAGGCCAGGTTCCTGATTCCGATGGCGGTGAGCCTCGGCTACGGCATCGTCTTCGCGACGGCGATCACGTTGATCCTGATCCCGACGCTGTACCGCATTCTCGAGGACCTGAAAAGCTGGGCCGGAGTGTCCACGGACGAGGTCAGAGTGAGCCGGCAGGTGACGACGGCGGAGGAATTCGGAATTGGAATTAGGAATTAGGAATTTCGGATTTCGGATTTCGGATTTCGAATTTCCCGTCGCAGCCTATCCAGGTCAGAACGAGTGCTCACGACGGACGGTCGTGCGGAAACGGGTCACGTGCGGCGGCGGTGCCATTTTTGACATTGTCGGTAGCTCGACGGCGCCCGTCGGCTGGTCGTTCCGGGCAGACAATGTCAAAGGTGGCTCCGCACGGGAAGCGAGCTCGGAAGGTCATGTTCGGTGGCGGGACATTGACGGTCCAGCCGATTGAGGCGTCGATGGTGGCAGGCCCTGAAGTGACCTGCCTACGCCTTTCAGGGACGACGGGAACGGCGTACGCCGGTTTGCAACCGGAACACGAATTGCATGTATATACGTTATATGTACGTGCGGCGATCATGGTGCCCGGGTTGGGGAGGTCTGGTGCGAACAGCTCAACTGATTTTCTTCGCGAGTGCTGCGGTCTCGGTCGCGTCGGTTGCGGCGGCCTCCGGGCCGGCGATTCTCACCGCGCCGCCGGGGTTGGTCAACGGCGTCCTCGAGGTCGAGGTCGACCTCGGCGGATCGACCGGACCGGCGGCCCTGTAT
Source organism: Candidatus Sulfomarinibacteraceae bacterium (assembly GCA_963823345.1). Classification (GTDB taxonomy): domain Bacteria; phylum Acidobacteriota; class Thermoanaerobaculia; order Thermoanaerobaculales; family Sulfomarinibacteraceae; genus Sulfomarinibacter. Next base: position 48,803 of record CAWGLE010000020.1, on the reverse strand, counting down.
CTCGACGGCGTCGAGGCGTGTGCGCCCACAGCTGCGGAGCCGAAGTGCCGCGTCGACCTGGGCGCGGGTCTCCACGTCCATCTCCTCGAACTGGTCGTGGAAGGCACCGGGGGCGGTGCACAGAAGGTGGATCGCTGGCTCAACCGCCCGGGGTACGAGGCGGACCTCGAAATCGAGCTCGCGTCACGACCGATCGGCAACGTGTGCGGGGGCCGGCTCAACTGGTTCGACGTTCACGGGCGACACCCCGCCGACCTCGAGGCGGATGCGGCCGGAGAGCGCATGGCGGTGTCCCCGGACACCAGGACCTTCGGCTACCCCTGCCCGGAGGTCGGCTCGACCGAGGTGGTGACCGCGGAGATCGCATTCGACGACGGGCGGCGGGCGGTTGCGGCGGCGCTGGCTGCTGACAGCGGTCGGTCCGCAGGCGCCGAACCGCAGGTGATGGTCCTCGAAGCGAAGTCCTCCGCGACCGACCCCTGCGCACCCGCCATCGGCGCCGTCGCCGGTGCGGTTGCCGCCGCCGAGCCCCAGGGTTTCGAGGTGGCCTTTGTTCTCGATCCCACCGTGAACTTCGCGGCCCTCGCGGGTCTCCACGGTGGGGTGGCGTCCGGGTGGGACCTCGCGACCACGGCCCTGTCCGGCGCCGACCGGTTGTGGTACGTGCGGCCCGACGTCTCGCTCGAACGGATCGATGGCTTTGCCGGGGGCAGGGACACCTGGCTGGGGCAGTTTTTCCAGGTGGCGTCGAGCCCCGCGCCCGCCGAGCTGCGTCTGGCCGACGCGGTGGCCACGGCCGGGTTGGCCGCCGCCGCCGCTCCCCGCCGACGGGCCGTCGTGCTGGTTCTCGGGTCCGGCCCGCTTGCAGACGCGAGCCGGTTCTCGACCGAGCAGGTTCGGTCCTACCTCGCCGAAATCGGGGTGCCGCTGCAGGTGATCCGCACCGCGCAGGGCCGCCCGAACGGTTGGCCTTCCGGCGTCGAGGCGGATTCTCTCGACGGATTCGCTGGTGCCCTCGAAGGCGTCCGCGACCGGATCGATGCGCAATGCGTCGGGTGGTTCCCCGCCCACCTGGAGCAGCGGCAGATCGCAGCGTTGCTTCCCGGAGACGTAACGGTGGCGGGACGGAGCGAAGGCGGTGGCGGCGGGGAGCAGATGTGGCGGCGTGCGGATCTGACCGGCGCTCCTTCCGGCACGCAGCCGAGCCCGGGCGGGTCGTTCGAGGGCGAGCAGGTCGAGGTGACGGCGGTCGAGGTGCTGGTCCGGGCGCACGACGGCAGGGACAACCCGATCACCGATCTCGATGCCGGCGACCTCCAGGTTGCGGAGGACGGCCTTGTCGTGCCGGTGTTGCAGTTGGAGCCGATCGCGGCGCTCGCGGAGGAGGTCCAGGCACCCCCCGCCGCCGCCGCGACGGTGCCGTCGGCGCCGGCGCCGCCCCGCAAGATCGTCCCGATCTCGATCTACGTGGAGCGCCGCCTCTCCGGTGCGGCCGATATCCAGCCGGCCATCAATGCGCTGAAGGACCAGGCGGACTGGTTGACCTCTCTCGGTCCGGTCGACGTCGTGGTCGCCGAGAGCGACATCGAGCCGGTTCTGCTGGGCGCGACCGTCCCGGAGGCGGTCCGGGACGCACTCGATGACGTGGCCGCCCGTCCCTCCCACGGTCACGCCATCGAACGTATCCGGACCGACTATCTGCGCTTCATCCAGGTCTACCCGGATCGCGGCCAGCTCTCGCAGTCGGATGCGCCCCCCGAACCGGGAGGCGGGTCGGCTTCGTCGAGCACCCCGGACAACCGGCTCCGCGAACGAACAATGACCATTGCCAGGACGGCGGTCTTCGAGGAGGACGCGCTGCTGCGCAGCACGATGGAGCGGATGAACGACTGGGCGCTCGAGTTCCAGGCTTCGGGGCCGCGCCTCCTGTTTCTGGTGGGCACCGGGTTTGACGAAGACCCCATCGATTTCTACCTGCGCTTTCTCGAACAGAAAGACCCGTCCCTCGGGACGGCGGCTCGCGCCGAGTTCATCCGCTACAACCAGGCCGCCCGGGTCGAATCGGTGGGACGCGAACTGGCGGCCGCCGGTTGGATGGTCGTTCCGGTTGCGACACGGATCGCCGGGCAGATGCGGTCGTCGGCGGAGTTCTCGGGGCGCGAGACCTTCCAGTCGTTTTTGGGGGTGGGGGACTCGAACTACCTCCGAGCTGTGGAGTTCATGCTGTTGGATCCGCTGGGCTCGCAGCAGCACCTGGCGGAGCCGAGCGGCGGCAAGGTGGTGATCGGCGGCGCCGGTCTGGAGAAGTTGATTTCAGAGAGTGCGGGCTGGTACCGCCTGACCTACCAGGTGGCGAGAGCGCCGGACGGGGTGTTGCACGACATTGCGGTCACCAGTAACCGATCAGACATCGCCATAGAGAGCACCGGTGTCGTGGTGTCCGGCACCTCCGAGGGACGCGCGGCGATGCGTTTGCGCAGGCTGCTCGACGACCCGTCGGCCGCGGGCGAGTTGGCGGTATGGGTGGCCGTGGGGCCTGCCGGCACAATCGACGGCAAGCTGGCCGAGGCGTCGCTGATCGCCAGCGTCGATCTGGCGCCGATCGCGCCGCTGTTTTCCGCGGACGGCGCACGCGCCCTGCGCTTCTCGATCGGCGTGCGGTCCGGGCAGGGTATGCCCTTTGTCTCCCACTCGGTGGTCACCGCGGCCGGCGCCGTCGGTGGCATGCAGTTCGAAGCCCCCATCCAGTGGTCGGGTGATGACGCGGAACTGGCGGTCGTCGTCGAGGACATGGGATCGGGGGCGTGGGGAGGAACCGTCAGCCGGCTGGGGGATTGAGGGACCAGGAAGAGCAATTTCGGATTTCGGATTTCGGATTTCGGATTTTCGGACAACTCCCCGGCTGCCGCGTGGTCGGGTGGGAAACTCAAAACTCAAAACTGAGAACTCAAAACTCAAAACTGTCGTCCGCGGTCGGGGCGGAAGACATTGCGATAGTGGCGGACCCGCCAGGGGACGAAACCGGCGATCCGTTCGATGGTGACGAGATCGAAACGGCACGGACGCTGCCACAGGGAAAAGCGGCCGAGATAGGCGGCGGAGACCCGGGTCAAGGTCTTTTTCTTTTTTTCGTGAAGCGCGGCGGCGGCGCCGCCGAAGTCGTCGCTCGATCGCGCCTTGACCTCGACGAAGACGATCTCGCCGCGCCGCTCCATCACCAGGTCGAGTTCGCCGCCGGCGCCTCGCCAGTTGCGATGGCGCAGCCGGTAGCCCTTCCCGAGGAGCAGCAGCAATGCGAACCACTCGGCGGTGCGTCCGAAGCGGTGGCGGCGGAGCGGGGCCATGACTGAATTGTAAGTGTGCGAGGAGCGTGCACGTCAATCATCTGCCATGAGAGGAATGCAGCCGGCAATCAGCAGCCAAGCCCGTTGTTTACCCTCGGCGGAGGGCGTTCATGGGGTTGACCCGAGCCGCCCGCAGCGCCGGCACCAGGCAGGCGATCAGCGCGACTCCGGCAAAGAAAAGAACCGCTCCCCCGTAGGCCACCGGGTCGAGGGGCTTGATTTCGTAGAGCAATCTCTGGATCAATCGGGTGCTCAGGGATGCGCCCGCCAATCCGATGGCGAGGCCGATTCCCACCATCGCCATGCCCTTTTTCAGGATCAGGCCGATGATTTCAGTCGGTGCGGCTCCCAACGCCGCCCGGATTCCGAACTCCTGGATCCGCTGGCTCACGTGGTAGGCCAACACGCCGTAAAGGCCGACGGCAGTGAGAAGCATGGCCACAAGCGACAGCAGACCGAGGGCCAACGTCACGACCCTGAACCCGGTGAGGTCCTGATCGACGAGGGCTGTCATGGTGACGAAATCGCCGAGCACCGCGTTGCGGTCTTTCATCTCGATCAGCTGTCGAATCGGCGCTGCCAAAAGGTCCGGGTCGCCCTCCGTTCGGATGACCAGCCATTGGGAGGTCGGTCCGAACTGCTGCGAAGCCAGATAGATGGCCTCGTCGAAATTCGAACGGACGCCGTTGATCCTGGCGTTGCCGACAACGCCGATCACCTCGAAGGCATAGTCGAACCAGCCCAGCCTGACCATCTGACCGAGGGGGCCCTGGTCCTGGAACAGATCTCGAGCAAGGGCCTCGCTGATGATGACGACGGGGGCGCTGCCCTGGATGTCGGCGTCATTGAAGTCACGTCCCCGGAGCAGTGGAAAACCCAGAGTGGCGAAGTAGCCCGGCGTCACCGCCCGGGTCAGTCCCATGGTGGAGTCCCTCGGCTCGGGGCGGGGCTGGTTGGCGTGCCAGATGGGCCAGTCGGTTCCCCGCGAGGCGATCGGCATTTTGGTGATGGCGGCCGCGTTCGTCACCCCGGGCAGCGCCTTGATCTCCTCGATCAGCGATGCAAACACCTCGATGCGTTCGAGATCGGTGGGATGGTCATAGTCCTGAATCGTGTAGGTGGTTCCGATGACGTTTTCGGTCTCGAATCCGAGATCGACCGTGGCGAGATTGGCCATGCTGCGGATGAGCAGGCCACAGCCGATGAGCAGGCCAACCGACATGGCCGCTTGAAGCACCACCAGGAGGGACCGCAATCGGGTTCCGCCTTTGCTTTCTGACGACCTGCTCGAGGTTTCGAGCTTCTGCCAGACGTTGAGCGAAGTTCCACGCACAGCGGGAACAACACCGACAGTCAAGCCGACGAGAACTGAAATCCCCAGCGCAAACAGCAGCACCGCGCCGTCGATCGCCGGCACCGGCACACCGGGATCCCCCAAAGGCAGCAGCCGCAGCAACAAATTGTGGAACAGGTAGGCCACGCCGATCCCGATGAAGCCGGCGGCCAGCGTGAGGAGGACGCTTTCAGTCACGAGCTGGCGGATGAGCCGGCGCCTGCAGGCGCCCAGGGCCGACCGCATCGCCATTTCCGAAACCCGGCGCTGGCCGCGAGCCAGCTGCAGTCCTGCCACGTTGATGCAGGCGATCAGCAGCAGCAAGCCTGTGGTAGTGATCAGCAGGTTGAGGCTCGCACGGACGTGCGCCACCATATAGTCCCGCAGCGCGAAGAGCCTGAGCCCCTTCCCCTTGTTGGTGTCCGGGTACTCGGATTCGAGCGCGGCCGCCACGCTGTCGACATCGCTTTGAGCCTGTTCGAGCGAGACTCCATCCTTGAGACGACCCACCGCCCACAAACTGTGGGAGTCCCGCTGCTCGTCGATCGGGCAGTCGCGATCGATCACGATCCAGAGATCGGAATCGAACATGAAACGGAAACCCGGCGGCATCACCCCGATCACCTCATAGGTCGTACCGTCGAGTTGGAGTGGGGCCCCGAGAGCGTCCTCCGAGCCGCCGAATCTGTGCTGCCAAAGATCGTGGCTGATCATCACGACGTTGGCGCCGGCCAGATCCTCCTCACTCTCCAGGAAGTTTCGGCCCCGGATCGGTTGAACGCCGAGCGTCGGAAACAGATCCCAGGTCGCATACACGGCGCCTACCGCCTCAGCACGCTCACCCCCGGTCATCGCCATTCCATTCCTGCCGGAGAGAACGCAGAATCCTTCGAACGATCGGCTGAGGTGCCGGTAATCAAAGAAGTCGAGCCTGGAGACCGGGCCGGCGTTGCGGCCGTCATAGGTCTTGACAGAGGCCACGAGGCGGTCCGGATCCTGGTAGGGCAATCGGCTCAAGAGGAGGGCCTTGATGGTACTGAAGAGAGCCGTGTTGGCGCCGATGCCGATCGCCAGGGTGATCACGAATACCACCGCAAACCCGGGCGACCTCCGGAGCGTGCGGACGGCGTAGCGGATATCGTGGACGAGCTCGTCCACGCCGGCGCCGTGGCGGGTCTCGCGAACCATCGCCTTGACCTGTTCGGTTCCTCCCAACTCCATGAGGGCCTGCCTCCGAGCGTCCGTCGGATCCACTCCCGCCCGGATCTTTTCGTCGATCAGGATATCGACATAGCCCTGCAGCTCCTCATCGAGTTCGTGATCGAGTTTCTGGCCTCGAAACAGGGTGCGAAATACGGACCGGAGAGTCGACAATGGCGGCATACCGCCTCCTTCAGTTCGCCTCGAGGACCTTGCCAATCGTCAGAACGAGGTGAGACCACCCCTGCTTTTCTTCACCCAAACGGGTCTGACCGGCGGCGGTCAGCGAGTAGTACCGGGCGCGCCGATTGTTTTCGGACTCTCCCCACTCGCCCTTGATCCACCCCTCCTGCTCCATGCGATGGAGCGCAGGAAACAGCGATCCGGGTTTCACTTGAAACACGCCGTCGGTGATCTGCTCGATGCGGCGGGAGATCCCGAGCCCATGCATCGGCGCCAGGGAAAGCGTCTTGAGTATCAACATGTCGAGCGTTCCCCGGAGGATCTCTTTCTTGTTCTCTATCATCAATACCCCCGGTTCACGCTCGCTCCTATCGGTTTTCTATACGAGAGGGGTGGAATCGGGTTTCAGATGAACCTCGTGCCAACGGGCTGGTATCAGAATTGCTGCTATGTTCGGGAGGAGGCGAGAATCGAGGTGGTCACGGCCAGACTGGCACGTTTGCCCTTCCGCCGGCGCGTCGCTCCCGAGGCACGCCCGGTTGCCGCTGCGCCCGGCTTGCCGATCCTCGCGGCCTGCCTCGCGTGCGCGATCGCGGCGGTGCCGGCCGTCGGCCAGGACCTTCGGCCCACCCCTCGACCGGCAACCGACCGGGAGGTCGCTGCACCCGGACCATTCACGCTCGATCTTGCGGAATTGCCGCAGTCCGAGACGATGGAGACGGACGAACCTCGCCGTTTCGACCTCGGACTGACCGAACGCACTCCGGATGAGGACGGGGGCGCCGGGGTATCGGTCGGCGGGGCTTCCGTGCTTTCGTTCGACTCGCCGTCCGGATGGGACGATCGACCGTTCGCCGACTTCGAGTTCGGCTTCGACGACGTGCCGGGCGTGCTGATGCAGCGCCGATCAGCGGATCCCGTCGAGCTGCACATGGCGCGGGAGCTCGAGCGCGTGATCCCGGGGTTCTCCCCGCAGGGCCTCCTGTTCGCGCTCGATGTCGACGCGATCGTCAGGATGATCCGGGACTGGAGACATCGGCGCCGCGATCGAAAACTGCCGGCTGCCGCCTTGCTTCCGCGCGACGCCGAAGTGACGTTGGTGGTCCGCGACACCGATGGCGGACCGCCGCAGTCCATCAGCGTCGTGCCGCTCACCGATGGTTGGGTCGGCGAAACCCTCCACGCGAGCTGCGACGGGTCGGGCCGATGTTTCGTCAACGGTCTGCCGGGGGCTCCGAGCACCCTCCTCGTGCGGGGGGAGGGTGCGGCCGTGGTGCCGTGGAGGCCCACGGACCGAGGGTTGACGATCCGTCTGAGGCCGACGGGTACGGTCAGGCTGGTGCCCCCGTTCCTCGAGCGCTGCCGTCCACCGACCGTGAGGGTCGTGGACGAGGCGAGCGGCCTGGTCGTGCCGGTTCTCCGCTGGCTCAACCCGAAGCGGGGGTCCTGGGTGCCTCTCCACCGGGCGAGTCTCCCGCTCGTCGTCCCCGTGGGCGTCTACAGGGTGGAGGTTCTCCAAGGGCAGGGCTCGGCGCCTTTCGAGACCATCGTCATCGACGCTGATCGCGAGGCCGAGATCGAGGTTGGAGCGTGCCTCGCGAACTCGTGACCGTCAGACGGATCGATCGAGCGGGATGGAGAGGACAGCGCGACATCCCGGCCCGCCGGAACGAGGTTCAACGCGCAACGAGCCGCCGTGGGCCTCGGCGATCTGGCGGCTGAGAAAGAGCCCGATGCCCGAGCCGTTCTTCTTGGTGGTGAAGAAGGGGACGAACAGGTTGCGAGAGTCAGGCAGTCCGGGACCTTCGTCGCGGATCACGACCTCCGCCATGCCCTCGTTCACCGACCAGCCGACCGCGACCGAACCCCCGGTTTCGAGGCTCGCTTCGACCGCGTTCTTCATGAGGTTGATCAGGACCTGTTCGAGCTGGTCCTGGTCGGCGGCTACGATCGCGGCGGGACCGCCGTCGATGTTCACGGCGAGACGTTTTTCGAGGGCGGCCGCCGTGCGGACGCAGCCTCCGAGTTCGACCGCGGAGATCGTCGGCTGCGGGAGCTTGGCCAGACGCGAGCAGTCGCCCATGAAGCGATTGAGCGCCTCGACGCGGGAGGCGATCACGTCCAGACCCCGCCCGAGGTCGCTCCGCCAGTCCTCCGGCAGGGGGTCCCGGTCCACGACTTTTCCCAGGCTGCCGGCGAGCGAGGTGATGGGGGCGAGCGAGTTGTTGAGCTCGTGTCCGATGACGCGGATCAACCGTTTCCACGCCGCCAGCTCTTCAGCCTGCAGCGCGCGGCTGACGTCGGAAAGGACGAGGAGGTGGTTGGGCCGTCCGTGCTGCCGGAAGCTGCCGCGCCGCATCTCCCACCGTCCAGCCTTGTCCCCGAACTCGAGCTCGACGGTTCGCGAAGGGGCGCCCGAGAGGCAGCTCTCGAGCCCGAGCTCCCCGGCCGTGGCGCCGAGGAGGCTCTGTGCACGGTTGAAGATCTTCTCGCCGGCGGCGTTGACCTGGCGCAATCGGTGGGAGGCGTCGAATGCAAAGACCGCGACATCGATCTCGGCCATCACCTTGCGCACCAGGGCCGTGGCCTCGAGGTCTTCCACCCGTTGTCGACGCAGGGTTTCCGCGAGCTGGTTGAGCTCGGCGACGAGCTCACCGTAGGGATCGGAACGCGAGACGTCGCGGACCCGGAACGAGAAGTCGCCCTCGCGCAGCGCGGCCAGGAGATTGGAGACTGTTCGCAGGTGATAGCGGCTGCGCGACCGCGCGACCCCTACGAGACCGAGCCACACCGCGATGAGGAGGGCGATCAGGACCTGACGGGAGGTCGAGGTGAGGTCGGAGTGGACGATGAAATACACGGCGGCGGCGAGGGCCGGCACGCCGGAGAGAAGCACCAGACCGACAAATCGGGTGTGGAGCCCGTGACGCATCCGCTTCTCGGGACGTCCTTCGGCTTCGATCGGTTCTTCGGCCCCGGATCCCTCGGCCGCCTCCTTCACAGACCGTGTTTCTCCAGACGGCGGTACAGAGCGCTCCGGCTGAGGCCGAGGGCCTCGGCGGCGCGACTGACGTTGCCGTCATACCGGCGCATGGCTTTCTGAATGAAGATTCTCTCCAGGTCGTCGAGGCTCATCTCGTCGAGGGTGGTGGCGGTGGCGGCGGCGGGGGCGCCGCTCAGACCGAGGTGGTCGGCCCTGACCGTGTCGTCCGTGGCCATCAGGACGGCCCGCTCGACGACGTGCGCCAGCTCGCGCACGTTGCCGGGCCACAGGTGCCGCCGCATCGCCGTGGCGGCGGCGCCGTCGAAGCCGACCAGATTCTTTCGATACTTCTGGGCGAACCTGCCGAGAAAGTGGTTGGCGAGCAGCGGAATGTCCTCCGGGCGCTCGCGCAACGGCGGCAAATGGATCTCCACCGTGTTCAGACGGAAGAGGAGGTCCTCGCGGAAGCGGCCCTGGGCCACGTCCATCCCGAGATCGGCGTTGGTCGCGGAGATGATCCGCGCATCGACCACCCTGGTTTTCGAGGAGCCGACCCGTTCGAGCTCGCCCGTCTCCAGCGTCCTCAGCAGCTTGGCCTGCTGTTCGAAGGGCACGTTGGCGATTTCGTCGAGGAACAGCGTCCCGCCGTCCGCCATCTCGAAACGGCCCACGCGGTCGCCCTTGGCGTCGGTGAAGGCGCCCTTGACGTGGCCGAAAAGCTCGCTGGCGAAGACGCCGTCGGGAAGGCCGCCGACGTTGACCGTGATCAGGGGGCGATCGGCACGAGCCGAGACCGCGTGCAGCCGGCGGGCGACGACCTCCTTGCCGCTGCCGTGCTCGCCGGTGATCAGGACGTTGGCGTCGGACGGGCCGACGCGGGCGATCAGCTCCAGCACCGGCTGCATCGAAGGCGCCGTTGCGATGAGATCGGGCGCCTCGCGGGTCAGCAGGGTGGCGTTTTCGGCCTCGAGGCGGAGGCCGCGTCGAAGGGCCCTTCCGAGAGCGACCTGGTTGCGGAGGATCGACAGCAGCCGGCCGTTGTCCCACGGTTTTTCGATGAAGTCGCGGGCTCCGAGTCGGATCGCCTTGACCGCGACCTCGACGCTGCCCCACGCCGTCATGACCACCACCGGCAGGGTGCTGTCCAGGGTCTGCAGCTTCTCCAGCAACTCGAGCCCCTCGGAACCCGATGTCGTGTCCCGCGAGTAGTTGAGGTCGATGAGTGCGGCGTCGAAATCGCCGGCGGTCACGGTCGTGAGGGCGTGGTCCGGGGAGTCGGCGGTCTCGATGAGATAGCCTTCGGGTTTGAGCAGCAGACGGAGCGATTCCAGGATGTCGGGCTGATCGTCGGCGATCAGAATGTGCGGAGAGCCTCCATGCGGAACCACGGCGTTCTCAGGATACCGCACTTACTTCAGTCGTCATGAAGCGCGATCACGGGATTGATCCTGGCCGCTTTCAGCGCCGGGATCAGGCCGGCCAGAAGACCGACCGTCAGCATGGCTGCGGCGACTGCGACATAGGTCACCGGGTCGACGGCAGAGACCTCGAAAAGCATGCCCCGCAACCACCGGCTGAGAAACCACGCGATCAACCCGCCGACGACGACTCCCGAGAGAACCAACAGCGCGCTCTTGTTGAGAATTGCGACGAGGATCGAACGCGCCTCGGCCCCGAGGGCCATCCGCAGACCGATCTCCTGCGTCCGTCGCCCGACGGTGAACGACATCACGCCATAGAGACCGCCCAGCGCCAGCACCAGGGCTAACACGCTGAAACCGGTGAGGAGGTTCGAGAGGTCGTCGATGGATCGCGTGTTGCGGGCGACGATTTCGTCCATGGTGTCGACCTGGAATACCGCAATTTCGGGCTCCACGCTCCAGATGGCCTTTTCGACATCACCGATCATTGCTCCTGGTTCGCCTTCGGTGCGGATCACGAACGACATCGTGGACCAGGTGAAGAATCCCTGGACATACAGAGTTTCGAAGCGTGGGTCGGTGTTGAGCGATGTCTGCCGGTGGTCGCCCATTACGCCCACCACTTCCATCCAGGGAAGACTGCTCTGGAGTTGTCCGAACTTGACCCGCTTGCCGATGGCGCTTTCGTTCGGCCAGAAGTGGCTCGCCATCTGACGGTTGATGATGATCGCGGGCGGCGAATCGGGGCCGTCGAGATCGGTGAACTCCCTGCCCTGCAGGATGGGAATGCCCATGGTCTCGAGGTATCCGGGCAAGACCGCCGTGCCGCCGACGAAGATGAGGTCGGCGGGATCGGAGATGGGGTGGTCCTCGACGCTCATGCTCGAGTTGCTGTTGTCGCCCAGGAGCGGGACGACGGAGGTTGCCGAAGCGGAGCGGACACCGGGCAGATCCCTGATTCTGCTGATCGTCTCCTCGAAAAACGCCAGCTGTTCCTGCTCTGTGCGGTACTGCTCGTCCGGCAGCGAAACGCGCATGGTCAGGAGGTTGGCGGTGTCGAATCCGGGGTCGACGGCCTTCAGGGTCATCAGGCTGCGCACCATCAGACCCGCGCAGACCATGAGTGCAAGCGCCAGGGCGACCTGGCCGATGACCAGCAGGTCCCGCCGCACCCGCTCCCGCCGGCTGCCGAACACGGAGCGGGCGGCGGCCCGGCCGTCATCTCCGACCTGCGATCGGAAGGCGCGGAGGGCCACCGGCAATCCGAACCCGACGCTGGCCGCCCCGAGCAGCAGCAGCGTGAATCCGAGGGCGCGGCCGTTGACCGCGACATCACCCACCGGGCCGACGGATGCCCGCAGGCCTGCGGCGAGGATGCCGACACCCCAGAATGCGACCGCGACCCCGAGCAGCCCGCCGCCGACCGCAAGCAGTGCCGACTCGGTCAGCAGCTGGCGGACGAGCCGGCCGGGACCGGCGCCCAGTGCGGTGCGGATCGAGAACTCCCGCTCGCGGCTGGCTGCCGTGGAGAGCAGCAGGTTGGCGATGTTGACGCAGGCGATGAGCAGGACGAAGCCGACGGCCGCACACAGCGCGAAGAGCACGGAACGTGTATTGCGGCCGAGAAGGACCTCGCTGAGCGGCACCACCGTGGCGGTGTAGCCGCGATTGCTTTCGGGATATGTCTCGGCAAGGCGGTCGCCGATCACTTTCACCTCGCGGTCGGCCTCCTCCGCCGTGACGCCGTCCCGCAGTCTGGCGATGCCGTTGTAGATGTGGTTCGCCCGAAGCTCCGACTGCGGGCCGAAGGTGAACGGTTTCCAGAGGTCGAACTGGCCGACTGCGATCTCGACCTCGGGCGGCAGCACACCGATCACCTCGTGTCCCACCTGGTCGATCCGCATCACCGTGCCGACGACATCGGGATCAGTTCCGAACCGGCCTCGCCACGTCGCGTCCGACAAGAGCACCACGGAATGCTCCTCGGACGTGTCGCTGGCGGCGTCGAAGGCGCGGCCGATCGTCGGTTGCACGCGGAGGGCCTGGAGGACGCCCGAGGTGGCGCGGATGACGCGCAGGCGATCGGGGTTGTCGGCGCCCATGACGTTGACCGCCTCGAAGGTAAAGAGGCCGGAGGCGTCGAAAGCCGAGCTCTGCTGGGTCCAATCACGGAAGTCGAGCGCCGAGACCGTCATGCGGCTCAAGCCCGAGGCGGGCTTTGCAGTGTAGAGCCGCACCAGGTGGTCGGGTTGCTCGAACGGCAGGGGCGTCAACAGTGTCGCATCGATGAAGCTGAACACCGCGGAACTCGCGCCGATGCCGAGGGCGAGGGTCGCCAGCGCAATCACGGTGGTGGTGGGATGCCGCACGAGCATCCGGACGCCGAATCGGAGGTCCTGGAAAAGGTCAGACATCGCCGTGCCCTTCCGTCAGCTTTCAGCAGGCGGCTTCTTGAACCGCAGGGTCTGTTTCATCCACGACCTGGCCGTCGAAGAGGTGGAGGGTCCGTTGGGCGTACTTCAGATAACGGGGATCGTGGGTCACCATGCAGATGGTCGCCCCGTCGGCGTGGAGCCCGGCCAGCAGATCCATCACCTTGGCGCCGCTCCGCGAATCGAGATTGCCGGTGGGCTCGTCCGCGAGCAGGATCAGGGGTTTCCCGACCAGGGCGCGGGCCACCGCCACCCGTTGCTGCTGGCCCCCGGAGAGCTGTGAGGGATAGTGATTCAACCGGTGCTCCATCCCCACCTGCTCGAGCGCCTCGCGCACCATAACCTTGCGATCCGACGAGGGGGTTTCGCGGTAGACCAGCGGCAGCTCGACGTTCTCGAAGACCGTGAGGTCGCCGATCAGGTTGAAGCTCTGGAAGATGAAACCGATGGCCCGGTTGCGCAGCCGGGCGCGTTCGCGAACGGTCAGCGTCTCGACCGGGTGGCCGTTGAGGAGGTACTGCCCCTCGCTTGGCGTATCGAGCAGACCCATGATCGACAGCAGCGTCGACTTGCCGCCGCCCGAGGGCCCGGCGATGGTGACGAAGTCCCCGGTCTTTATTTCGAGGTGAACGTCGGACAGGGCGTGGGTCTCCACCTCGTCGGTGAGGAAGACCTTTTTGACGCCGGTCATCTGAATGAGTGGGTTGTCAGCCATTGGTGCTCCCTGTTCTCTAGTTCAGCTTGATACGTTCGTTGTCGTCCCACCGCGAGGTGTCCGACAGGATCACCTGATCGCCTTCGCGAAGCCCGCGGATGATCTCGATCGTGTCCACCGAGGAGCGGCCGAGCTCGACCGCGACCCGGGAAGCATGTTTGCCGTCGGCTTCGAGCAGGTACAAGCCGACGGTGGCGTTTTCCTGGGCCTGGACCGGCCGGCCGACGAACAGCACGTCGGTCAGCAGTTCGATCCGGATGGCGCCGTCCACCGCCATGTCGGGGCGGGCGCCGTCCGGCAACGGGTCTTTGAAACGGACCTCGACCATCACCGAGCCCTCCTGGACCGACGGGTCGACGCGGGTCACCTTACCGGCAACCAGACCGTTGCGGGTGTCGACGCTGACCGTCTGACCCGGACGCACGTCGCGGGCGCGGGTGGCTGGCACCCTCAGCTCCGCCTTGAGCCGGGTGGGTTCGGCAACCTTGGCGAGCATGGTGCCGGCGGCCACCTGCTGGCCGATCTCGACCGGGACCTCCTGCACCACCCCGGTGATCCCCGCGCGCACCGCCAGCGCCTCGAGCTGCTCGGCCCGCAACCTGAAGAGGGCCCGCTGCTGCTCCAGCTCGGCCTGTTTGGCCGCGAGCAGGGCCCGGTGGGCCTCGGCGGTCATCGTCAACCGTTGCGCCTCGATGTCCTGCCGCGTTGTCAGCGCCTTGGCCACGGCCTCCGACGAGCGGAGTTGAATGTCCGAGATCAGACCCTGGGCGAACAGCTCGCGATTGGCCTCGGCCTGCAACGAGGCGCGGGTGAAGTCCGCGTCGACCTCGGCGGCGTGCGCCCGCTGGTCGAGCTCCGCCGAGATCAGGGTCACGCGGAGGCTTTCCAACTCGGCCTCTCCCCGCCGCAACGCGTTCTCGGCGTCGATGGCCGCCTGTTCGACCTCCGGGTTGGAGAGCTGGAGAATCACGCCGTCGGCTTCGACCTGGTTGCCGGGCTCCAGGTAGACGGTCTCGACCCGGCCGGTGGTCTGGGACTGGATCCATCGCAGCTGCTCGGGCACCAGCTTGCCGTGACCCCGCACCTGTCGCTCGAAATCACCGCGTTCCACCGTGCCGAGCCACACCGTGTCACGGTCGACCGTCGGCGCAGCGGGCTCGAGGCTGGCCACCACCACCGTCACCGCCGCCACCGCGACGATCCCCGCCGCCGCCATCAGCCACCGGTTGCGGCGTTTTTTCTCGACGATGCCCTCGCGTGCTATATCCATCAATCGTGTCCTCGACCGCCGACAACGCAAGTTCGTATGCCAGGAGCCTCCAATGGCCTTTTCGGTACTCCGAAACACGGTGCTTTCGTTCGTCCGTGGGAGGGAGGTGTCCGGAATCGAACACCGGAGTCCGCCCGTGTAAGATGCGCCGGTGCGAACCGACGACTTCGACTTCGAGCTCCCGCCGGACCTGATCGCGCAGCATCCGGCGCCGCGGGGCACCTCACGCCTGATGGTGCTCGATCGTGCTTCGGGTGAGGTGAACCATCGCGACGTGAGCTGTCTGCCGGAGCTGTTGCGTCCCGACGATCTGTTGCTGCTCAACGACACCCGGGTGATCCCGGCCCGGCTGTATGCCCAACGCCCGACGGGGCGGAAGTTCGAGCTGCTGCTCCTTCGGCAGATCGGCGGAGGGGAGTGGGAAGCGCTGCTGAGACCTTCCGCCCGGGCCCGCGCTGGTGAGCGGCTGGAGCTGTCAGACGGCGGAGGCGTGGTGCCGGTGGAGCGGAAAGGGGAGGGCCGGTGGACCGTCCGCTTCGACCCGGGCCTCGACCTCGATCGGCTCGACCGCCTCGGCGAGATGCCTTTGCCGCCATACATCCAGCGCCCCGAGGGCGGTGTTGACGAGGATCGATCCTCCTACCAGACGGTCTACGCCGCCAACCCCGGCGCGGTTGCCGCTCCGACCGCCGGTCTTCACTTCACCGGCGAGCTGCTCGAGTCAATCCGCTCCGCCGGCATCGAAATCGCTCTTGTGACGCTCCACGTCGGCCTCGGCACCTTTCGACCGGTCTCGGTGGAGGACATCGCCGACCACGAGATGCACGAGGAGTGGTACCAGGTCTCCGAGTCGACGGCAGCGGCCGTCAACCGGGCCCTCGACCAGGGGCGACGGATCGTCTGCGTCGGCACCACCTCGGTGCGCGCTCTCGAGGGGGCGCTCGAGGTGGGCGACGGCAGGCTTCGATCAGGCGACGGGTGGACCAGGATCTTCATCACTCCCGGCTTTCGCTTCCGCGGCGCCGGCGCCCTGCTCACCAACTTCCACCTGCCGCGCTCGACCCTGTTGATGATGATCAGCGCCTTCGCCGGCCGCGACCGCGTCCTTGCCGCCTACGCCGAGGCCGTCGTGCTCCGCTATCGTTTCTTTTCCTATGGCGACGCCATGTTCATCGTTTGAACGTTCAACGTTTTAACGTTCTAACGACTCTCGAGGTCGTCGTCGTCCCGCAATTTCTCCCGGTCCCGCGAGCTGTTCCGGTCGTTCGAAGGGCGCCGCTCGTCGTCCTCGCCGAAGATCCGCAGCGCCGGGGTCTCGAGGTCGTCCATCTGCCCGCTGCGAACCGACCAGATAAAGGCGATCACCCCCGCGAGGGCGAGGAGGAGCGCTATCGGGAGGGCGATGTACACAGCCGACATGAGAATTCGATTGTAGAGTCAAATTTCGGATTTCGGATTTCGGATTTCGGATTTGCCACCCGCCCGGCCGGCAGCCGGGACGGTTGCCCCGCAAACGCGCCTCAACATCCG
Source organism: Candidatus Sulfomarinibacteraceae bacterium (assembly GCA_963823345.1). Taxonomy (GTDB): domain Bacteria; phylum Acidobacteriota; class Thermoanaerobaculia; order Thermoanaerobaculales; family Sulfomarinibacteraceae; genus Sulfomarinibacter. The sequence continues at coordinate 32,392 of CAWGLE010000020.1, read as the reverse complement.
AGTTCTGGGGCACGCGTCCCGCGTGGCGGGCGGGTGTGTGGCATTCCGAATTCCGAATTCCGAATTCCGAATTCAGAACGTTTTCGCCCGGTACGACGACAGCACCACCGTCATCGAGGAGAGCGGCATCAGGATGGCGGCGAGGATCGGGCTCATGTGGCCGGTGATGGCGAAGGCCACGGCGACGATGTTGTAGGCGAGCGAAAACACGAGGTTGCGGCGGATGACGCCGAGGGTTCGCCGCGATCCCTCGAGCAGCTCGACCACGGGGCTCAAACCGGGTCGGCCGAGGTAGACGTCGGCTGCCGCCAGCGTCGCCTCAGCGCCGCCGTGGACACCGATCCCCACCGTGGCCGCCGCCAACGCAGCGGCGTCGTTGACGCCGTCGCCGACCATGGCGACGGTCACGCCGCCGCTCGTCCGGACCGCATCCAGCTTGTCCTCCGGGGTCGCCGCACCTCGCGCGGATCCGGGCTCGACGCCGACCTCAGAGGCGATCGTCTGCACCACCACCGGGTGGTCTCCCGAGAGGATTTCCACCTGCCATCCGCTGGCGCGGATGGCCGACACGGAATCTCGGCTGTCGGTTCGGAGAGGGTCCCCCAACCCCGCGACCGCAACGGGTCGACCGTCGACGGTCACGACGACCGGGCTCAGCGCGTTGTCGGCCATTGAAACCACCGTCTCCGTCACAGCCGGGGGCAGTCCACCGAGATGGCGCTCGACGTGCGCGGGAGAAGCGACCGCGACCAAGCGCCCCTCGACCACGCCCTCGATCCCCGCGCCGGTGATCTCCCGGACCCCCGACGCGGCGGCGGTCGACCCGGCGTCACCGGCCGCCGCCAATGCGCGGGCGACGGGGTGGGCGGAGTGGCGTTCGAGGGCGGCGACCGCGGGCTTGACTGACTCGTCGCCCCACCACCGGATCACCGCCAGCCGCCCCTCGGTGAGGGTCCCGGTCTTGTCGAGGATCATCAGCCCGGGCCGGGCGAGGTTCTCCAGAGCATCGCCACCCTTGATCAGGATCTTCCGCCGCGCGGCGCGGCCGATCGCGGCGCTCACCGCCAGGGGCGTCGCCAGCCCGAGCGCGCACGGGCAGCTGACGATCAGCAGGGCCACCGCGTGCTGGATCGCGTTGGCCGGGTCGATCCGTGCCCAGATCACGACAGTGGCCAGGGCCAACGTCAGTACGATGGCGACAAACCACCCCGAGATCCGGTCCGCCTGCAGCACCACCGGCGCCCGCCGTTGCGCGCCCTCCTCGACCAGCCTCATCAGCCGGCCGACACGCGTGTCCTCGCCGGTCGACCGCACCTCCACCAGAAGGCGTCCCGAGAGGTTGACGGTGCCGGCGTGCACCGGGTCGCCCGTCCACACGGCCTCGGGCAGGGACTCGCCGGTGAGCAGCGAGCGGTCGAGGGTGGACATGCCGTCGCTGACGACTCCGTCGGCGGGGATGGAGTCGCCCGGCGCGCACCTCGACCACCGCACCCGGCACCAGGGCCTCGAGCGGCACCTCGCGCACCGTGTCGCCCTCCACCAGACGGGCGGTCGACGGTGCCAGCGAGAACATCAGCTCGGTGGAGCTGGCCGCCTTGAGCTGCTGACGGCGCTGCAGAAAGCGCCCCACCAGCAGGAAGAAGATCAACGCCGTCACCGAGTCGAAGTAGATCTCGCCCGAGCCGCGCACCGTGTTGACCGCGCCCTGGGTGAAACCGGCGAGGATGCCGATGGCGATCGGCAGGTCCATGTGGAGACTGCGGGTGCGCAGCGCGCCCCACGCGCCGCGGTAGAAAATCGACGCGCACCACACGACCGACGGGCACGGCGAGTCCGAGGCTGACCCAGCGGAAGAGCGTGCTGTACTCGTCGGCGATCGAGTGGAAGTGGCCGCCGTAGAGCGCGAAGGCGATCAGCATCACGTTGCCGGCGATCGCCCCCGCCACCGCGATGCGCACCAGCAGCTGCCGCTCCTCGCGCCGCGCCATGTCGCGCGCGGCGACGCCGCGGAAGGGGTGGGGGACATAGCCGATCGAGTCGAGGAAACGCGCCACCTTCGAAAGCGGCGTCGTCCGCGGGTCCCAGGTCACCGTGGCGAGGGCCTTGCCGAGATCGAGGCGAACCTCCGCCACCCCGTCCACCACCACCGTGAGCTTTTCCACCAGCCACACGCAGGCCGCGCAGTGCACGCCCTCGAGGTAGAGCTCGACGGTCTCGAAACCGGAGGGCATCGTCCGGCAGTAGAGGCGGTGGAAGGCGGGGTCGTCGAACTCCGAAAAGGCCTTGCCGGAGACCCGCGCCGCCTGCTCCGGCGCGTCGATCCGCGCCTTGATGTCGTAGTAACCGTCGAGCCCGTGGCCGCGGATCACCTCGTACGCGACCCGGCACCCCGAGCAGCAGAACTGGTCCTCGGCGCCATCCTTCACCAGCCCCGCGGGCACGGGGAGGGAGCAGTGGGAGCAGGCCACGGGCATGGGCGGGATTGTCTCATGCGGCGAATTCGGAATTCGGAATTCGGAATGCCGCCCACCCGCCCTGGGAGAAACCGCTGATCGTGCAGATGAACGCAAATACCAGGACCTGCCCACCCTTCGACTCCCGCTTCTGTACACGCGGGAGACTCCATCCTTTGTCATTTCGACCGAGCAAAGGATGAGCGAGCGGAAAAATCCGTGCGACGCCTCTCTCTCACCATCCCTCTGTGTTCCTCGTCCCACGAGAGGTGTACAATCCACGCAGACAGCTTGCAGCAACATTTTAGCGCTGGGTGTGGGCCGTTTCTCGATTTCGAGACGACATCGAGAGCAACTCGAAGGAGGAACACATGGCGAACGCGAAATCTGCAACGATCGTCCTCATCGTAGTCGGAGCGGTTCTGGTCGGGCTCGGTGCAATGATGGGCCACAAGGAGGGCATCTACCTCGTCGAGCGCTGGTGGACGTTTCTCCTGATTCTCGGAGGGTTCAGCCTCGGCATGGGGTTTAAAACCGCCTTGATCAACAAGTAGCGGTCTCCTGACGGAGGCCTGCGATTGTTTACGGTTTGTTGGAGCGCATCTTCGTCAACACGGCGGAGCGCTTGCATGCATTTTCGCGCTCGTTCCGATCAACCCTTGATATGATGGTGGAGAAGGCTCTCGAACACCAACCTGCTGAGACGAGGCGTGGTCTCAAAAACAAATCGACTTTTGCACGCCGGGAGAGCCTAAGACATTGTGGCTCAGCAGGTTGCATGGGCAATCATCATGCGGTAGCTGCTGCCTGACGATTCAATCATGAACCTCGAGACCCTCCTGCTTTCCAAGCCAGGTGCCGCACACAGGAGCAGCGCGTGAAAATTGCCCGCACTTCGCTCACCCCGATCGACTTCGAGGGCCTTCAGATCCTCGACTACACCGCGGGCCGGGACCTCAGTTCCTCCATCGCGCAGATCACCGTCCCGCCCGGCGTCCGGCACCGCACCGCGTCGTCGAGGCGTTCGGACAAGTACTACGTGGTCCTTGACGGCACGCTCTCCTTCACGCTTGGCGACGACTGTCTCGACCTCGACCGTGGCGACTGCTGCATCGTCCCGCGGGGAACCCGCTTCGGCTACCGCAACTCCTCGGGGGCGGAGGTCAGGCTCCTCCTCGTGCACTCGCCGAGCTTCGACCTCAGCGAAGAGATCTTCGTGGACGACGACGGTACGTGATCGCGAGAGAACGTGAGGACGGCGGCAAACATCGAGAAACTGCTCGAAGGTTGACAACCCGCGTGCTGGGAATTATGCTCCATTTACACCACCATGGGAAGCGTCCAGCAGTTCCCCGCGCCCGCCTCGCCGCGCCCCCGGCGCCTCATGGATCAGGTCGTCTCCGAACTCCGCGTCCGCCACTACTCGATCCGGACCGAGGAGGCCTACACCGCCTGGATCCGCCGCTACATCCGGTTCCACCGCAGCCACCCGCGCGACCTCGACGGAGACGACCTCAACCGCTTTCTGACGCATCTCGCCGAACACGACCGGGTCGCGGTTTCGACCCAGCGACAGGCGACTGTCCGCCATCCTCTTTCTCTACCGCCACGTGCTCAAGACCAACTTCGAGTGGCTCGACGAGGTGGTACGCGCCCGCCAACCGCGCCGCCTGCCCAACGTCCTCAGCCGCGAAGAAGTATCAGCGGTGCTTGCCCACCTCGAAGGCACCCCCCAACTCGTGGTGCTCCTGCTCTACGGCACCGGCATGCGGATCCTCGAGTGTCTCAGGCTCCGCGTCCAGGACATCGACTTCGATCTCGGCCACATCACCATCCGCAGACCCAAGGGCGGCCGCGACCGGGTGACCATGCTCCCGGAATCCACCCGCGAACGTCTCCAGGACCATCTGATCAACGTCCGAACACTCCACGATGATCTACACCCACATCATCGGCAAGGCCGGCGGCCGCGGCGTCACCAGCCCGGCGGACACTCTCAGGGGCCGATCGTGAGCACGCTAACACCCGTCGTGTTAGGGTGCGATTCGCACACGATACCAACCCATCCTCCGAATCTCGAAGATGCATACCTCACACTCGAATCCGCCGGTGGCAGGTCTCTGAAATCTCCCGGCCGCCAGGGTGCAGATTGACGAAAGGGTCGAGGAATGCCGGTGCGATTCGACTGGAACACATTCAAGGCGGGCGAAAATCGGAGGAAGCACGGTATCTCGTTCGAGGATGCGGCAACTGCCTTTGGAGACCCCCTCTCGCTGACGATCCCCGATCCGAGCCACAGCCTCGGTGAATCTCGCTATCTGCTTCTCGGTCAGACATTTCGTGGTACGCTGGTGGTGGTGTCCCACGTCGAACACGATGACAGCATTCGTATCATAAGTGCCCGGCGCGCGACACACGGGGAAAGAAGAGACTATGAAGGGCCCTGACGAGGACAAGGTCGCCGACATGCTGCCGGAGTACGATTTCTCGGCCGGTGTGCGCGGAAAGTACGTCAGAAAATTTCAGGAAGGCAGCAACGTGGTGGTTCTCGAACCTGACGTTGCCGCCCGGTTTCCTGATTCGGCAGCGGTGAACGAAGCCCTCCGAAAAGTGCCGGACCCTGATACCGATGATTCTCGTGAATGATCCCAAAGGTCCGAGGCAGGGCGGTCCAGCGCAGAGACTTCCCAGTAGGAATGTTAGGAAGCTCGTCTCGCACGATTCCACCGTTTGTATTCGTATCGCTAATACGAGTTAGGCAAACGGAGCCACACCAATGGTTAGGAAGCACCCAAAGAGAAACTCTCGAACCGGAGTCGACGAGTACGGCAGAACGGAATTGCATTACGCCTGCGTGGATTCGTCAGCTTCCCAAGTGGCCGAGCGTCTCTCGGAGGGTTTCGACGTAAACGCGCAAGACGACAATGGTTGGACTCCTCTTCACGTCGCAGCCCAATCCGGAAGCGTGGATTGCCTCAACTTGCTTCTAGAAGCTGGCGCAAATATCGAACTTCGAGACTCGTTCGGGAACACGCCGTTGTTTCGGGCTGTATTCGCTCCAAGGGGAGAGGGGACCTCATCCGGGCGCTTCGAGAATCTGGTGCCGACCCACTCGCGAAAAACGATAGCGGCGTCTCCCCATTTAGCCTCGCGCGCACGATTGGAAACTACGACGTCGCGCAGTTTTTCGCGGACGTAGCCGATGAATCATAAAGTGATCTTCATGACATCATTGGTGCCTAACACCTCATTCCAGCGGACCCCCACCCGCGGCGGGTGTGGTCCGCTGAATTCGGACCGTTAGGCCGGTCAGGTAAGTAAGGTGAGTAACAGGAACATCACACACCGCTGGGGCAAGTGCAGTGCCAAACCGGAGGCGCGGTTTCGGACCCCGTCAGTGAAACGCGCTTCCGACGTGAACGCGGGATTGTCTTCCGCGCCTAACACCTCATTCCAGCGGACCCCCACCCGCGGCGGGTTCGGTCCGCTGAACTCGGACCGTTAGGCCGGTCAGGTAGGGAAGGTGAGTAACAGAAGCATCACACACCGCTGGGGTAAGTGCAGTGCCAAACCGGAGGCGTGGTTTCGGGCACCGTCAGTGAAGCGCGCTTCCGACGTGAACGCGGAAATAATGTCCGCGCCTAACACCTCATTCCAGCGGACCCCCACCCGCGGCGGGTGTGGTCCGCTGAACTCGGACCGTTAGGCAATAATGGTAGGGATGGCCGAACCAAATTATATTGGCCCGCTATTCTCGCACTTTGGAATCCGCACCTGGGATTTGTGGCTTCAACCGGATGCTGTCCTTGCAGTTAGGAATGGGTTCTTTCGGACCTTCCGCCTCGGCGCCGGTGAATATTTTGGTTTTCCACGTGATCCTGAGTCACCGGTCGTTATCGAGGGTCTACCTGGCAGGGTGTTTGCGCTCGCGGAGATCGGTACGATCATTGTCAAACGATGTTACGCATCACATAACGAAGTTCGCCTGCTCCTTCGAGACAGCACGACGGTAGTTTTCGGCATTTGCAACCGGCGTCGAACAGGCGAAATCCGAACGAAACTGTCGTCGTATTATTCTGAAATCTATCAGGAGGTCGGCTTTCGAATTGACATTGCGCGAAGGGAGATCTGACGTGCGTCGGCAAACCGAGCCTAACACCTCATTCCAGCGGACCCTCACCCGCGGCGGGTTCGGTCCGCTGAATTCGGACCGTTAGGCTCAAATGACGAACATTCCCCAAGCCGGAACGGTTGACCAGAATTATGAAAAGTGATCCACAAGCGACCTGGAAAACCTACTACGCCAAAATTCGCAGTAGGCGCATTTCCGAAGCCGAGACGCTGTGGGCTGAGATGCAGCGAGATGGTGTGGACGAATCCACCATTCTTGCCATCGACTTTGTTCACTTCTCATCTGACCTGAAAGGTGCAGAAGACCTTACAGCGCAACTCCGTGAAAACTACTCTATAACCTTGAACAGCGACAAGGGTTCCGATTACAAGGTCATCCAGGGATCAACACGGCCATACGGTGTGACGTTCGATCGCCAAGCATTTGTCCAATGGGTCGAGTTCATGTGTGACGTGGCGAGATCTCATGGGTGTGTCTTCTCGAGGTGGTCGATCGAAAGCCCCGAGTTGACGCAAAGTTGGTCGAGTGAGCACCTCGAGGAAGGGCCGAAATAATGGCCAAAAAAATGCCTTCCGGAACAACAATTTTCTTTGGTGGGCCTAACACCTCATTCCAGCGGACCCTCACCCGCGGGCGGGTGTGGTCCGCTGAATTCGGACCGTTAGGCTCCAGCAGAAACTGTCTGAGGAAAATCAGCATGCAGGACGAATTCGACGTCATCGCAGAGTTTGCCAGCCCTGTGGAGGCTGAAATTGCTGCTGGAAGACTCATAGCGGACGGTATCGATGCGCGGGTTGAATACCGTGGCGCGCTGGGCACTCCAATCCTCAATCCCGGTCACGCGGGTGGCGTTGTGATATTGGTGGCTCGCGAAGATGCTAAGGTCGCTACCGAAATCTTGTACTCCATTGATGAGGACTTCGAGCCTGAAGTACCACCCGAATTCGCAGATGATTCAAAGAGCCTCGAATGCCCGGAGTGCGGATCAACAAGTAAGAAGTTCCAACGCGAAACCTCGGTACTTCGAATCCTGCCGAGAAGCTCTCACCACCCCGAGCGCACAGGTCATCAGCAATGCTGAGCCAAGTAAATAGGGCATAAACATCACATTTGTTAAAGGGTAAGGATTACTTTGTTCATTTCGAGTCACTTCTGGCAAATCTGTGGAGCTTTGCTTTAAAGTTCCCCTTGTCTCTCTGTTTGAGACATGCAGGTAATGACATCTGTTTGTCACATATGCCAGTCACACCATCACCACACTCAACCAAGAGTGCAATGTTTCAATGGAAGACTAGTAGAATGCCACATTGTTTTTAATTATAGTCCTTCCTCAGATATCGAGGTGCTACATGAAAATGATGACGCACTACACTCAAAAATGGATTATATATTTAATGCTGTAAGAAGACACTTTATTAGAGCTGGCAATCCTTATGGGACAAATGGGAGCCTAGAGTTCAAGGGTCTCCATACAATTCAAAAGGGTGTAGTTTTATTTCCTTGTTGGGTTTTCAGGTTCTTATTAGTGGGGATCATTAGGTTTATTAGTTACCCAATGCTGTATCCTATTCATGCCATTGCCAGAGCAATAGGGAAATGTCCTTATTTGAAGTTCACCCAGCAGTTTGTAAGTATAAATCTCATGCAAATGAAACCTCTGGTGGTAACGATGCCAACAGCAATTGGTACTGCATTGCTTATTTGGGTTGGGACAAGGTGAGTAAAAGCAAAGTCAACCAAAATTTGTTTGCTTATAGTTCCCATGTCAAATCCTGAACATTTGAAGAACTATTACTACCTATTTGAGACAATGTTATGTGTGGAAGCATGAACAAGTAAGCCATCATGAAGATGTCTCATGTCATAGCATCCTGATGGTGATGAATGATGTGATGATCATCTGCATTGCTCATTAACCTGTTAGTTGAGACCATTGCACAAACTGATGGGGAACACAATGGCAAGCTTAAAGGTACAGGTACTCTGTTGCACACTCCCCCATGAAATATACCTGGATTTGGATTATGCAAAGAATGCAACATGGGTCTGGAGAAACCTGTTATATCCAGTACAGAAGACACCACTAAACTTATCCAGAGCCAACATGAAAGTCAGGTCACTAAGTATCTTATATTAACCATGCCATCATGTGGGAACAAATCTGTTCTTTGGGTTACATGCTTTTTATTTACACTCATTCATAAACTACTCATGCATAGCTTTATGTCATCTGATGCAACCTGCCTTGATCTTGCCCATGTTGTGTTAAGCAAATTGTGAGTTGGGTATGCATGCAATGACTCACAGTCCTGCAATACAGAACAATGCATTTGTCCCCAAACCATAACAATCTCGTTAGTATTCTCATCAGGCTTCTAAATTTCATCTGCGATGCCATCAGTGTCCAGCCCAGATACGACACCTTCCATTGTGGACAATGGATTTTTCCTTGATAGAATACTAACAAGATTGTTATGGTTTGGGGACAATAGCAATTGCATTGTTCTGTATTGCAGGACTGTGAGTCATTGCATGCATACCCAACTCACAATTTGCTGACACCAACATGGGCAGGGTGGAAGGTTGCATCAGATGACATAAAGCTATGCATGAGTAGTTTATGAATGAGTGTGAGTGGAAGGGTCTGTAACCCAAAGAACAGATTTTGTTTCCACATGATGACATGGTTTATATGGGTTTGCTTAGCAACCTGACTCATGAGAAGATTGTCTCGCCTCTGAGTAAGTTTAGTGGTGTGCTTGCTGTTCTGGATGTGATGAGACTCTCCAGGACCCGTGTCGGTATTCTTTGGTGATCCAAATGCAAGTATGTCATTGGGGGTGTGCAATGGAGCATGTACCTTGGTAAGCTTCATACCGCAGCCATCAGTTCGTGCAATGGTCTGGACTAACAGGTTAACGGCAGTGCGCATGGCAAATTTAGCCCTTGATTCCTCACCATTAGGACCCGGTACAACTTGAGACTTCTTCACGATGGCTTGCTTGTTCCATGCTTCCATACATAACATGGTCTCAAATAGGTGGCGGTAGTTCTTCAAATGGTCAGGATTGGCACTGGAACTATGAGCAAAGGAATTTGTGGTGGCTTTGCTTTTACTCTTCTTGTCCCAACCCAAATGGCAATGCAGTCCAATGGCTATTAGCATGATTATGCCAGAGGTTTCATTTGCATGTAAATTGGTATACTTGCAGATACCTTGGGCGAATCTCAAATGGGGCATGTCCCTATTGCTCTGGAAATGGCATGAATCAGATACACATTGGGTAAGGCGCTCCATAAACCTAGTAATCCCATCTGTGAGACCACCCAAAAACCCAGTAAGGGAATAAAGGTACCACCCCTTTTGAATTGTATGGAGATTCTCTGACTTTGTTGCTCCATTTATCCCATAAGGATTGCCAGCTCCAAAATCTAATCTTGTCAAAGGCATTTGGATATTTATGATACCCCATTTTGGCAAGTGTTTTGTGGTCATCATTTTCATGTAGTGCCTGGATATCTGAGGCATGAGTATAATTGCAAACAATGTCACCATTGTCTGCATCTTCCAGTGACACATTGCACTCTCGATTGAGTGTGTTGATAGTGTGACTGGCATACCTAGAACAAAGGATGTCATTGCCCTGGACGTCTCCAACAGACAGACAAAGGGGAACTTTAAAGCAAAGCTCAATGGATTTGCCAGAAGTGTTGGGAATAGAACAAGTAATGCCACCCTCCTTTTGGACTTGTTCCAAACCAGAGAATAGCTCTTCAAGAATCTGATGATTGTTGGTGCTATTCTGTCCAAGGCTTGACTGTGCCGGAAGCTTTGGTACAAACCCAAGTGGATGCCATGCAAATGGCTGATTGCGGAGATACCGGGGAATGATGGAAAGAGTCATCATTACAGGACAGAGAGTGAGTTTTTCTTTCTCTGCCACATGGGTCCTATCAATGAAAACAATGATTCCGCAAAGTACATCATTCAGCCGCTTGCAGAGGTCAGCAGAAGTCAAGGCATGCCAGGATCCAGAGTGAATCTCATCTAGTTCCTTGGGATTGAAGGGCGGTGGCTTGGAGGGATCCTCCCAGTTAATTAAGAGGTGGTCCCTGATATGGGCATCATCAAGAAGACTGAGAAACATAGTCTTGAAGTCAAACTTTGGGAAGGACAAAACACCAGCACCATGAACCAATGGAATGCTAGCCTTGGTGCAGGCAAAGTCTTCAATTTCAAGGCATCGCATCAAATTGGAAATGAAAGTAGGTAATGGGGAGCATGGGTTGGAAAGGTGTATCCTTTTAGGTAGGATTCCTGTGCCCACCTCAAAATGAGATCAAATGCATAAAGGGGAGCACTGAAATGATGGCATAAATCAACCAGCTCAATGTAAACTTCATCATCTGGTCCGGGTGCAGGAAAATTGGTGACCAAAGAAAACTCATCATTGGCATTTGTTTCTTCTTCTTTATCATCTTGGCTACCGGTAATACTCGAATCAGAATTGTTGCTAAAGTGAGCAACCTTGTAGGGATGATGCTCATCATCACTATTGGAATGGAGGAATCCATCATCATCATCATCATCATCATCATTGTCATTGTCATCATTGTCATCATCATTGTCATCATCATCATCATCATTGTGGTTGGAAGCAGGGGCCACAGCAACAGTAGAATGGCAGTAGGCATTCTGCCTCAAGTGACAATGGAGATGATGCGCATCGAGGGCACGGAATTGACAATGCTCACATAAGTAATCAACAGAGTCAGGGTCTGGTGATCAAAGCAGGAAGGGTACTGGTATGAAAATGATACAACCAATTGTTTTGGTTTGGCATTGTCAAGGATAATGGGCAGGTAGTAATGCAAGCAAGAATGGGTGAAAAGCTGTGGCAAAAGCCGCAATGTGAGGCAAGAAGCATGAAAGCTGTTGTGACCAAACAGACATGGGATGTATTGGAACACAAAATGTCATTGTGATGGAAAACAATTTGTACCCAGATGGACACAATTGGTGTGTGATATATCATGTGGAATAAATGTGACAAAATACACAATCATGGTCATATCTTTATCCTGCAGTGCTTGGTGCATTGCAGACCACCATGAAATGTGGTGGCCAACAAGAGGCAGCTCAATCTACAGGACCAGAGTGCTATGGCAATTCAAACTGCATGGGCATGTACCAGAGCACAGCAAGGAGGACCCATGGCTTTCCATTTGTGCTCACAGTATATGCACCTCCTGTTGCAAACATTTCTCAAAAGTCTTCCCCAATGGCAGCAGGTTATCTTGGAGCTTTCAGTTTGTGCCAACAGAGCTTAAAAGTCTCCCCAGTGAATGGTTCCATTGAGGCTTTCAGTTTGTGCCAACTGTGTATGTATCTCCAGCAGGCCACCCAAGTATCAAACATATTCCCCAATGGCAGGTTCACTTGAGCATCTTTTATTATGAAGTAAAAATATCCAAAGGGTTACTTGTTGACATTGCCCCCTCTCTCATCATTGTCATTCCTGTCATGAGTATATGAAAACCAAAAGCAGATCATCCACAATGAGGAAAGCCATACAAGGGGAATGACTAATGAGCTTTGCAATGCTGTGCATTTGTCTGTCACTGAAAGCTACAAACTCATTGATGAGACAGATGAAGACTGGAAACGTGAGAGACATCACCGCTCATACTGCCATTGCCCGTGACATGACCTTGGCTATGGCCCTTCTACGTGGATCTGACCCACACCATTATGGGACGTTAGTAACCGACTTGGCGTACCAACATGCCATGGGCATCGACAACTACCCGCAGGACCTTACTGCAGCATATGCACTCCTTGTCAACTACAAGATGCCCATGAACAAGAGCAATTGAAACACGACCACCACGACCGACACGTCGCCCAGGGAGGAAGGAATCATGTTTGCTCAAATGACTGTCATGCCAGGCGACAATGGAATTACTCACTCCGACGTCGAGTGTTATGGCTGCCACAAGTTTGGACACTATTTTTCGAATTGCCCCAACCGTCCCATCACTCTGCTCCAGCATGGATACTGTTTGGCACAGGCTGACCATTACATGGGACTGCCATCCTCCTGGATTCTTCTGGATACCCAGTCCACTGTCTCCATGTTCAATAACAGTGACATGATCACTCACATTTGCCCCAGCGACAGTACACTTCGTGTACAGACTAATGGCGGTTATCAAGATTCCAACATGAAGGGGATTTTCCGCAACCTTGGTCCGGTGTGGTACAACCTGGCATCAATCACAAACATTCTCTCCCTAGCGGACGTCCGAAAGGTTTGTCGACGTCACACTTGATACTGACCTTGAACCAACCATGTGCGTGCACCGCAAGGATGGGACCATCATGAGATTCAGCGAGCACTCCACTGGCCTCTACGTCTTTGATTCCGCAGATAACCATACTAATGAACCAGTCTCTGCCTACACCCTCGTGTCCACCATAGCGACAAATAAGAAAATGTTCACCCGATGGGAAATTGAAGCCGCCGATGCCGCACGTGACCTCTATAAGAAGATTGGCCGCCCATCCAAATCCGACTTCCTCCATATCCTTAGCAAGAACCTCATCATGAATTGTCCCATCACCGTGGATGATGCCAAGCGCACCACCATCATTTATGGCCCCGACGTCGCCTCCCTCAAAGGAAAAACGACCCGCTCATCCGCTGCGCCACACGTGCCCACGTTTTAGGCCATTCCCATCCCTGCACACGTCGCCACCCATCATCGTGACCTTACCCTGTGTATGGATTTCTTTTTCGTGCAAGGCATCACTTTTCTGCATTCCATTTCAAGAAAGATTGGTTTCCGCACCTTGGCCCAAGTACCAAATCGGTCAAAAGCGACAATCCTGAAAGAAACGAAATCCATCACGCACCTTTACCATGCTCGGGGCCTCACCATCTGTGACATTCACGCTGACAACGAATTCGAATGTATCCGGGAAAATATCCGACCTATCGACATGCATATTGTGCCCGCGGACAGCCACGTTGGTGAGGTTGAGCATTCCATACGCACCCTCAAGGAGCGGATACGTGCCACTGTCCACGGTCTTCCTTTCAAATGACTTCCGAAACTAATGGTAACGGAAATCACCAAACATGTCATGCAGTGCCTCAACCGATTCCCATGGAAAAATGGAGTATCACGTGAAATGAGCCCCAACACTCTTGTAACCGGAAAGCCCATGCCGGACTACAACAACATGCGCATCGAGTTTGGCGCATATGCCCAGGTGTTCAAAGACAACACTCTGACCAACACTACCAAGTCGAGGATGGTCGGAGCCATCGCCCTCACTGCCACCGGTAATGCCAGTGGCGACTACTACTTCTTATCCCTCGCCACGGGTGCCAAGCTGTTGAGACACGATTGGGTCGAAGTACCAATCACAGACACAGCGATAGCTCGGGTAGAGGCATTGGCTGTGAATGAAGGACAACCACTTATACAGGATCAGGGACTGGTGGTAGAATGGGGACCAAATCAACCCATTGATGACGATGAATACAACAGAAACTATGTTCCCATCGACGAGGAAGACGAAGAATTCAATGACTATGACCCAATCAACCAGGACAAAATAGACAACCTGGGAGATGTGGATTGGCCTGCGGAGAACGATGGTGTACACAACCACGAAGAGGAACCCAAAAATGATGAAAACAACATCGAACAACCTGACGACACCGGAATAGTTTCCGAGGAAGATGAAGACGAAGAAGATGCGCCTGGAGAACATGACGCCGATGATGAACACCACCCTGATGACGAGCCAAGGAGCGGCTACACAAGAGGAACCCAGTGATGATGACGCCGATCACCCTGACGGGGAGGATCAAGGAGCGGATGAACCCAGTACATCCGGAGAAGACCAAGGAGCGGGCCGAGAAACGACCCATCACGATGCACGTGAAAATCAAGGAGCGGGTGATCCCATTACCATAGAAACAGTCGACGATGACGAGGAAGAGTACGAATCGGGATACAATCTACGCGACCGGAAGGGGCGTAACCCCGGGTTCGCCGATGCCATGGACGATCCGCACAGTTCAAAGTCCTACTATCCTCCACACCAGTTTGTGCAGACAGACACACCCATCGAAGGAATGAACAAAGAGGCTCTGGAAAATTTTGTGTTTGGTTTCATGATGATGCAAATGACCACCGAAGCGACAACAACAGGAAGTGCACAGATGTCCGAAAAAGCCGGTATTAAGAAATTTGGCAGAAGGGCTGAGGAAGCCCTCATGACCGAATTCGCACAACTGGAGGACCTAACGGTGTTCGAAGGTCTAGATCCATCGACACTAATGAGTGAACAACAAAGAACGGCTTTACGGGCCATCAACCTCATCAAGGAAAAGAGAGATGGACGAATTAAGGGCCGCACCGTTGCAGACGGAAGACCCCAATGGTCCCTTTACGACAAGTCTGAAACCGCGTCGCCCACCGTGTCCATCGATGCTCTGATGTTGTCACTGATGATCGACGCAAAGGAGGGATGCAATGTGGCCATGGCCGATGTCGCGGGTGCCTACCTAAAAGTGGATATGGATGACTTTGTCATAATGAAGTTCACCGGTAAGGCCGTAAGGATCATGTGCAAGATGAATAGCGACTACGAACAGTTCGTCACCACCAACAGGAATGGACAGGAAGTATTGTACGTGATTACTCAAGGCACTTTATGGGTGTGTCAAGTCCGCCCTACTATGGTACGATCTTTTTACCAACTCTCTGAAGAAGATGGGTTTCGTACTAAACCCATACGACCCGTGTGTTGCCAATTGCATCATTAACAACAAACAGTGTACACTGGTGTGGTATGTGGATGACAATAAGATCTCACACGTTGACTCACACGTCGTGACCAGCATTATTGAGAAGATCAAGGAGAGGTTCGACAAGATGTCGGTGACACGAGGAAACGAACATAAGTTTCTCGGTATGGATTTTGTGTTTCCTGGCGACGGCACAGTAAAGATCAAGATGAAAGACTATTTGGTAGAGTCAATTACTGAGTCAGAAATGAAAATCGAGCGAACGGCCTCCACGCCTGCCAGAAAGAACCTGTTTGAAGTCAACAATGACGCCATGCTCCTTACCGAAGGGGAGACCAAAGTTTTTCACAGCGTTGTCGCGAAACTGTTATATGTCTCCTTATGCACATGCATGGACCTTTTGCTTCCCATGATTTTCCTTTGCACCTGAGTGTCAAAAGCCTGTCAGTGCAACGATTTTAGCACTGGTTACGGGAAGGACGTGAAGGACGTTCCCTTGGGATGAGCTTGACTTGGGTCTGTGCGAGACGTCAGTCTCGCGGCGACAAACTGGTTGCGGGACGCCAATCCCGCAGTGTCTCTACCGCAGTGGAAGAGACGGATACACTGAAACCAATCAGCGAGGAAGAGTCGCTACGAACGACGAATCTGAACAACTGAAGTAGGCTTTTTAGGCAACAAACTCTAGTCATTCAAATTATGAGAAGATAAACTAGAGAACCGAAACAAACTTCAATTTTCCGATCGTGGGAACAGTTGTGACCAATCAGTTCTGACATACATAGATTGATCCATCGAAAGTTCTCGATCGTGGGAATCCGTCGGGAATGATCAGTCGAATATACTCAAGCTTATCAATCCCTCAACACACAAAATTGGCGCGCGTTTCAGTCCCACGCATCAAACACAATACCAGTGACGTCATCCGAAAACATATGACGTCACTAGAAAACACACGTGATTGATGTGCAATGACACCCTCCCCGAATCCAAGAGGCAAAGGAACAAGCCAGAGGATTCAGTCGATCATTGGAATGAAACGCATGTGCACCAGCACAACACCCTCCCCGAATCCAAGGGGCAAAGAGACAGACCTCGGGGATTCAGGAAGAAAAGAGCAACCACAAAGAGACACGAGCCATAGAAGCAACAGAGCAAACCCGACCTAGCAGGGAGGACCATAGTGACCCATCGAGCGACGAGCATGACGAGCATGGAGGGTCCAGCCGAGAGCCTTGGTGGCCTGGTCAGCGTTGTTGATGACGCCAGGAAGATGGTGCATGATGATATCACCCCGACGACGCCACTCTTGGATGGCAAAGTGCTGAATGTCGATATGGCGGGAGCGAGGAGTCGGCTTACGCTCGTTGATCATCGCAATGGCAGCCATGTTGTCTTCGTAGAGAGGAGTGGGATCAGATTGCCGGAAACCGAACTCAGCGAGAACCGAACGGAGATACTTGGCAGTCTTGGCGGCATGACCAGCTGCGTAAAATTCCGACTCGGTGCTGCTAAGTAGCCACTGTCGGTTGAAGTTTCGACTTGTAGGCGATGGCACCACCCGCAAGGCAAAAGACGAGACCAGTAATGGAACGACGAGTCTTGAGGTCAACAGCATGGGCAGCATCAACGAAACCGACGAGTTGCAGGAACTTGTACAAAGGAAACGGAGGCAAAGAAGGATCCACCTCGGGCCGATCGAAGGCGACAGCAGGGAGAGACTCGACCGGGGACTCACGCCAGTAGACAATACCCCAATCCTTGGTGCGACGGAGATACTTGGCGACACTTTTCAAAGCCATGTAGTGTTCGCGACTGGGAGCCTGGGCAAAACGAGCCAGAAGAGTAATTGCAAAACCAATGTCAAGGCGACAGACAACGTAAGCATAGATGAGTTCGCCAAGTACCTGACGATAACCAAAACCAACTTCCTTTTCCAGAGTATCATGTTCGCTCGTACCCTCCAGAGGACCATCAACTTTCATAAGAGCAGTCGCCGCATCAGCCGTCAAAGGAACAGAGTCAAATCGATCACTTTCGCGAGCATTGGGCTTTTCCCATCCATGTGTCTGAAGCAGGCGATTGATGTATGTCTCGCAGGACAGCTTGATGTAGTCACGAGTCTGATGAATGTCAACACCATTGTAACGAATGCCAATGCCTTGAGCGTCCTCGACACCAATGCCAAGGCTGCCCGTAGTGGCATGGGCGTTAATCACGGCGATGAGCTTCTCGGCAGTAGCGGGCGACTTGGAAGCAATGGCAAAGTCATCGACTTGACGACAGACCAACACGAGCTCACCATCAATTTCACCACGATACAGATTGCGCTCGTGAGTCGTAGACGTAAAACCAAGCTCGTCACCCTCGAGAATGCCAACAATCATACGTTCCCAGAGAGCACCAGCCTCAGGGTGACCTTGAAGAGCCTTCTCGACGGGAACGACATGGGTCCGGGGATTAACATCAATGCCAAAACGCTTACGATACCAAGACTTGTAGGCATCATCAATCTCCAGGTAGCACTGCTGCGTCGGAGGAGGTGACTGTTGAAAGGCATTCGTGGTATCCGCCACAGTGACAATGAGCCCTTTTGCAGCAGCCACAGCAAAGAAAAGCCGCATACACGGTTGCTCAATGCAGGAGGCATAAGTCTGAGCGAACTGTCGGAGCCAGGGAGCGGAGCGCTTGGAGCCATCGATACAGGCACGACACTTACGCGAACCATCGGGCTTAACGAGATTCGACCACTGAATCCGCAACACATTCGGACGACTGCCATCGGAGGGGCGAGGACGAGGGACAGGGGAGCCAAGAGTGCCGGACTTGTGATGGGCATCAAACTGGGCGTCGAAGGCTTCATCCCATGCAGACCAATTTGCTAACTTCTGGAGATTCCGCCGTGTGAAGCGAGTCAGATCTCGCTCTTCATCCGTCATGCCTTCGGTCTGCAGACGATGTATTACCGCCGACATTTCGGCATCCGTGAGATCCGAGACGAACGAATCAAGGGAGGAACGATACTCGTCGAAAGTCTGACCCTCCCCTGATACAGACTGCAGAGCGCAGACACGACGGAGATCATGCATACGAAGATGCAGAGGAGAAGGGCGATCGTCAAACTCGGAGCGGCGCTCAGGGGCAAGAATGATCTCAACAGAGTGAGGCGCAGACGGCGTCGCACGAAGACGATCGAGAACAGAAGCAATGTCCGAGAGCGAGAAGATGGGCGAATTATCAATGGACACCACATAGGAACCCAGAGAGGCAGCACGAAATGCTCTGATCTTGCGACCGACGGCGGGGCGATGGACCTCAGAGACGAAGGCACGCTTAAGCCGAGAGCAAGTGTCAAAACCCAATCCAAGAGGCGAGTCCGAGTCAAGATCAAGGGAAACAGTCACTGTGGAGAACTCCGTGAAGGCCTTAGGAGACACCTCGAGATCTGGAAAAGACACCTCGAAGTCAAGGACATCAGGACGACCACGACGAACACCATCGAGAAGCCGAGCATTGGGAGGCTTGTCTGCAAGATCATTCATTGCCTCATCGAAGCCGACGTGCTGAGCAGTCTTGACAGTCTCAGTGACAGTGTCATAGTACAGCACATTCTTCATAGTCTTGGAGAAGCCAAGGAAGATACCAACGCGTGCATCGGAGGTAGCACGCTCGGGACGACGGGGACGAGCCGGGAGAGCATAGACACGACAACCAAAGACACGGAGCAGACGAAGGTTGGGTTTGTGACCCATGCACATCTCGAACGGAGAGGCAGTATTATCGCCGTGCACAGTGACGTTGTACAGCCGAAGGAAGTGCTGAAACGCATACGGCCAGAACTTGGGAGGAAGGTTGGCACCAGCTAACATAGCGCGAAGGGCATCACCAATCGTCTGATGCGGACGCTCGCCAGGACCATTCTGGTGCGAGGAGTCAGCGGCAGTGGGCTCAACGCTATAGCCGGCGTGCTCAAAGAGATCAACAATCTCGGGACACATGCCCAGTTCGCCACCCAGGTCAAGGCGGACGTACTTGTCGGGCGAGTCCACTGGAAGACCATGCTTGGCAAGCCAACGATTCAGGAAGTCAACAGGAGGAGCCTTGGAGCGAAAACATTCACCATATAGGGTGCCACTGTAGTGATCGACGATGAGGCAATAACACGTCTCACCATTGAGACCCTGAAGGTGACTCATGCGGTCCTTGGTCTTGGAGCGCTGAACCATGAAGCCAAAATCAACGGAGATACCCTGATTACACTGCGTAGCACGGCGAGAATCATCTTGGCCACGAGCAGCCTTACGAAGCTTGGCCTGTACACAAACGGGGCAGGTGTCCAGGTCGGTGGCAAGGGGAAGCTTGGGGACGCCGCGAGCATACTTGTGGAGATCGGAGATGCGACGAGAATGGGAATGGGCCAAGCGCTGATGCCAAAGGACACGCTGTTGATCGCGAGTGAGATGCTCGATGACATATTCCTCATCTGGCGGAGCAAACATCAGGTCAGCAAGAGAAGGCGTAGGAGCATCGGACGAAGTCGGTGGCTGCATGGGAGGTGACGAAGGGGAGGCATCGTCGGAGGAAGACTCGGAGAAACACGAAGGCGTCGCAGGAGGCGGCGAAGAGGAAGGAGAATCGACACAATGACCACAGACAGCAGGCGTGCCAGGTGACCACATTGGAACACCATCGGCATGAGCATGGAGAGCCTCGACAGAGACATCCATCTGATACCCGAGACGCTGGTAGTAGAGAAGCTTCTCGGCGACACTGGAGGACTCGGAGGGACTCGAAGAGGAGGCACAGGAAGGAGCACGGCATGGACATGAAGCGGGTTGAGGCGGTTCGGAGGTGGGAGCCGCGCTTGGGGCTGGAGCAACATCATCGGGAGCGGAAGGAAACATCTCGGTGGCATCATCATAGACTGCATGGACACACGCAGCAGAACCGTCATCATCGTCGTCCACAGTTTCGACAGCAGGTGCAGACGGAGAAGAGTCATCGTCATCATCAAAGTCTTCATCCACGGTCTCCACGACAGGCGAGTTCGACGATGGACAGCAGTTCGAGGCACAGGCACAGGACTCACCGGGCAGAGGTGACACGAAGCCATCCGTAGACGAAGGCGTCTCAACCTGGCGAACATGCAGTTGTGTCGGAGGCATAGGAGCATAGCGGTCTTCATCTGTCGTAGGTAGCACCAACGGGAGAGTGTACAACAAGCCACGAACCAAAGTCAAAGGAATCGTAGCATCTTCAGAGATGCGCCGACAATGATGAAGACGGACGTAGCATTCGCCACCAACGAAACTCGAGAAACTGGAGTAGCCGCGACAACCAAATTGCTTCCCCATGGCATCCGGTGAGATGATCGTGGCAGGAAGCGTGGGCGTATAGTAGCACTTGGTCATACGATAGCCAACATCATCTTGCAGTAGGGACTCGGAGATAGCCAATCGCCTTGGGGTAGTGCGGAGTATTGTCCGCAACCTTGAGGGTAGGAGTCGCCTGATGTGCAGGAATCCACTGAATATGCCAGAGGAGGTCAAGGCGGTCAGTCGTAGCAGTCATCGAACCGCCATCCATGTGAGCTCGAGGCGGTGCGTCACTACCAAGAAGACGCTCGTCGCGACGGAGCTGTGCGTAATACTGAGAGCGAGTGAGGTTGACCTCACGAAGCTTCAAATCCAAAGCATGAAGCGCCCTCGTGCCAGGATCCATCGCGTCCACGCAGGCTGTGAGCAACTCCATGTCGGAGCATTCTTTCGACAAAGACGGAATGCTGGTAGAGCGCAAGCTGTGCAACAGCTGAGGATGTTCGGAGAATCCACCAAAGTCGGACTCCGAGTCACTGAAAGACATATCATCATCAAATCCACAGTCATCATGATCGTACATAGGGGGCAAACGGGCAGGATCCACATACCCACTGGCCTCCCAGTACTCCTCCACATCCGGAGACTCTGCTATATCGGACAGATCGACGAAGTCGATATGAAACAAAGGCGTTGGAGAGGAAGACCTGGAATCCGCAGCGGAAGACAGTTGTGAGGGCGTGCCGTCACATCCAGGTACTGTCCCGCTGGCATCTTCAAGCCCTTCACCAGATAAAGGATACGCTTCATCTGGCGGGCTTAGTGAAAATCCGGCTCGGATGCAAGACGTTCATCATCAGGAGCATCACCCTCCCCAGTCTCAGAACCAAATACACCCTCCCCTGCTGAGGCAGAGTCCTCATCAGCATCATCGTCAGCGGAGCCTTGAGCAAGCTGACGAACGAATTTGGTATCCTTGGAAAAAGAAGTCTTGCGAGGAGACCGGGACGGAGGAGCCGAGTTGCCAAGAAGCCGAGCAAGGCTGCGACGGGCGAAGTCATCTTCATTTATCGCCTTGAACCGAGGACACTCAGGAGCAAGATGACTTGTAGACGCACACAGGAAGCATGCACGGGGCCCCGTCAGCACCAAGAGCAGCAAGGTAGAAGGCTTCAGCGGAGGTATCATCATTCATGAGGGCACGAACGGCTTGCTGTGAACCTTGATAGGCACGAGGAGACTCGGTGATCAACTTCGGGTAACGCTTGTGCGAGGCACGCTGCATCAACTTGGACAAGAGGCGATGCGGCGAGAAGGAATGGGGCAAGGCCACACCAACCGGAGTATCACGGGCCGCCGACTCAAGATATGACGCAAGGGGCTCAAGAAGACTGTGCATACTGCGACAAAACTGCTGCAGAAAGTACCGATCCGACAGGTGAGTGCCACGAAGTGCTTGTTCTTGAACGTAGTCGAGCCAGTGAAGGATATGATCAGCAAGGCAGCAATCATCACGCTGCTGGGGCTCGGTGAGGACCCGGGGATAGGTCTGAAGCAAGGGATGACCGGACTGTTCGGCCAAGGCATACAAGGTCTGGTAGCCACTCTCACTCTGCAGAACGATGCGAGCAAGGAGAGGATCATGGAGAAGACCGACAGACTTGTTCTTGAAACACGTAGCCAGGAACCCATCGAACACGTTCACGGCAGCCTCCCGAACCCAAGGACGAAGAGACTTGAACCAGACACCATACGGATTATTATCACGAAGCGTTTGAAGCGGGGGCACGAAGATGCCCCAGGAAGCACAGTAACTGACAACACGACAGTGCCAGGTCGCAAACGATGTACCCGAGCCATAGACCGGGAAGTTGTAGGCGACATGACGTTGATTCTTGACCTCAAACCGAGTCTGGAAGCCAGAAAGGAAGAGATCATGATCCATAAGGCGCACCTCATTCGGGACAGGATGATTGATGACCACGCCATGGTCGGGGCGTGGAGCATACCAAGGAGAAATGAGGCCGGTGTCGCTGTTGACGGTAAGATCAGTAGCGTAGGGATCCTTGTAATAGTGCATCCAATTGGTGCCCCGAACAATACCAGGGGCGCCACGAGTCGCAACAAGAGTATCACGACCAGGAGGATAGTCGAAGCCGCCACGTTGAAAGGCATTCCAGGGCGGATCACCGTCACCACCACTACCATCACCACCACCACCAGATCCATCACCACCGCCACCACGCCACCACCAGAGCCACCGCCATGGCCACCACCACGGTCAGAACCACCACCACGACGACCATTCCCACCACGAGCAGTGTCATCGTCATGGCCACCACCATGATTGCCACCTTGAGCACCGCTGTGGACACGATAATCGCCTCCACGAATGTCAGTGCGACCGCCACGATTGCCACCGCTGCCACTGCCACTACCAGAACCCGAACCAGAACCAAGAACGGAGATGGAAGGAGAGGAGGAAGCAACGAAGGCGGTGTTGGCGTCATGTAGATCATCTCCAGGACCACCACCACCATCGTGGACGGCGGCAGTCTGATCTTCGTCATCGGGACCTCGTGGGAGCTCGAACCTTGTGACAGGAGGCTCGGCCTGGCCGGCGAAACAACGTACGTGCCGGATCGCGAGAACGCTGGGTGGGCCGCTTAAGGAAGCCAGGCAGCTTGAAGGCCAATGGCGTCTCAGGAGACATGCCAAAGTAGCGAAGGAACTCGAATCTGAGCGTCGTCGCATCGTCATCATCTTGAACCGGAGAGCGCAGCGAAGCAGCAGGCGTCGGAGTGGACGAGGACAAAGGCATGGGTGTAGGAGGTGTCGGAGGGGCTAGAGCAGCCGTCGCCGTAGTGGACGAGGGCGAAGCTTCAGTCTGGGGGCTCACCAGGGCAGCAGGCGCCAAAGTGGACGTCGACGTGGGTGATGCCGGAGGAGAATCATCTTCGAAATTGCTCACGGAGTCAACAGGCGGTGTCTTGGGCTTGAATCTGGCTATGGCCGGATCGTCGTTGTTCCAGGCGTCGATGAAAGCCTTCATGCCAACATTCGCCGACTCAGGTGTAGGCGTAGTGGTAGCGTAATCATCATTAGTCCAAGCCTGTACGAAAGCCGTAGCAAGTTCGGTAGCCGTAGGAGTGTGTGGCGTGGTAGGAGTAGAGTGAACTGGTTCAATCATGGCCAATCCCTTGGTGAGCATACGTCCCGGCGTACCGGAAATGAGCAAATTAAGGGAAACCACAGCATCGTCCGCTTCAAGAAGTTCCTTGCGAAAAAGAAGCAGCATACCGTGCGGACCGAGACGATTCGTAGGGTCATCAAACGGAGTAAAGCTCACGCACGTCTTGAGACTGGTCGGGTTCTTGTCAAAATACTCGTGCATCTCGTCTGCAAATCCAGAATCGACACCCCACTTGTCAGCGAAAAGTTGAAGTGCCTCGAGGAGCCGAGGTAGAATCACGGCTGCTTTCCAGTTGGACTTGTAGTCGGCCTTCGCGATGTCTTCATCCGATCCCGCATGCAGCTGCAGTAGCTTGCTGATTGGGACGTTAAGACAGGGTGACGTCACGCTGTCGTGAAGGCCATCGTCGAGTAATCGGAGCACGAGGCTCATCGTCGGGAAGTAACGGAAAGTGAGTCAAGGGCGCAGAAGGAATGTAGATTGGAACTCGTAACCTGTCAGTGCAACGATTTTAGCACTGGTTACGGGAAGGACGTGAAGGACGTTCCCTTGGGATGAGCTTGACTTGGGTCTGTGCGAGACGTCAGTCTCGCGGCGACAAACTGGTTGCGGGACGCCAATCCCGCAGTGTCTCTACCGCAGTGGAAGAGACGGATACACTGAAACCAATCAGCGAGGAAGAGTCGCTACGAACGACGAATCTGAATAACTGAAGTAGGCTTTTTAGGCAACAAACTCTAGTCATTCAAATTATGAGAAGATAAACTAGGGAACCGAAACAAACTTCAATTTTCCGATCGTGGGAACAGTTGTGACCAATCAGTTCTGACATACATAGATTGATCCATTGAAAGTTCTCGATCGTGGGAATCCGTCGGGAATGATCAGTCGAATATACTCAAGCTTATCAATCCC
Source organism: Candidatus Sulfomarinibacteraceae bacterium (assembly GCA_963823345.1). Taxonomy (GTDB): domain Bacteria; phylum Acidobacteriota; class Thermoanaerobaculia; order Thermoanaerobaculales; family Sulfomarinibacteraceae; genus Sulfomarinibacter. The sequence continues at coordinate 7,559 of CAWGLE010000020.1, read as the reverse complement.
TCAACACACAAAATTGGCGCGCGTTTCAGTCCCACGCATCAAACACAATACCAGTGACGTCATCCGAAAACATATGACGTCACTAGAAAACACACGTGATTGATGTGCAATGACATCTTGACTTCTTGTCATTCTGTTCTTGCTCTTGGGGATGCATGGATCCCCGATTCGTTCCATGGCTATCTTGCAGATGGGTCTGATAAACTAGCAGATGGAGGTATCTTGGTGTAGGAGTAGAAGTGAACTACATTGGCAAGATGGACAATCCAGTGTTCAGTGATGGTACTAATAGTTAAATTAGATTGTGAGAAATAAAGGTGATAGGCTGTGCAAAGCATGAAGCAATCTATTCATGTGACAGAGGTCACAGTCATCCATGATACATCTTAGCAAAGCCCTTCATGACTGATACATCATAACAATGGTATGCCCTTCATGGGCATATGACTGTATGGCTGCCGCCATAGTCCCACAACTCTGGCTGACCAAAACATCTGGGTCTGTTAACATTGAGGAGGAGCTACCACCCAATATGCCCACTCTGCGGGGACATTCGGTAAGGATCTCATCTTTTGTTGATACTAACCATGTGGGTAACATTGTGACAAGGCACTCGCACAGTGGTATCATTATCTTTGTACAGACACACTGATCATTTGGTTTTCAAAGTGACAGAATATGGTTGAGGCTGCAATGTTTGGAAGTGAGCTTGTGGCATTAAGGATCTGTAAGGAGTTGATTGTTGCCTTGAGGTACAAGCTACACATGTTTGGAGTTCTGATTGATGGACCTGCGAATGTTTTCTGTGACAACCATGGAGTCATGAAGAATGTCAGTATCCTGGAGTCAATGTTGATGAAGAAGCACAGTTCTATTAACTACAATATGGTTTGAGAAGTGGCAGTGGATGGAATCCTATGTGTTGGAAAGAAGATGGTGAAATGAATCTTGTGGACTTATTGACTAAGGTGTTGAGTGGCAAAAAGTGATTGAACATTTGCTGGCACCTGATGTGGTAATGATGTTGAATCCCCATTGGATGGAAAGCCAAGGTTGATTCCCTACACCTTGCAGTTATGGAGTCTTCCTCCTGAGTTGATAGAGATTGATAGCATGTACTGGGTCGATGTTTACCTCTCAAAAAGAGGATGTTTGTTTTGTTTATGAGTTGTATATTTGACATCACCCAACTTACAGGGACCGAATGAACCCTGATGTGATGTCATCATAAATGACATGGCACGAGAATATAGCAGATAGCTGAATGAAGAAGCCCACATAGAGTATACCTTGTAGATTGATAACACAATTCTTAAAGACTCTTTTATTTTACTCTTTCTTATTGCCTACTAGCTTACAATCACACTTTCAAGGTGAGTACATTGTGATTTACTCAGGGGATCAGTTGTTGACTCAGTAAGCAGTAAATATAAGCCAATGTGGAAATTGCATTACCAAACTGTGATGTGTCACCTCAACTAAAATCGAGTAAATCACAATGTACTCACCTTGAAAGGGTGATCGTAAGCTAGTAGACAACAAAAGGGGTAAAGCCAATAGTCTTCTAAGATTGTGTGAACTATCTACTAGGTATCCTCTTCTGGGCCATTTCATTGGCCTTCCATGGAAATCTTCTCCTGCCATGTCACTCATGATGACGTCACATCAGGATTCGTTTGGTCCCCACGAGTTGGGTGGTGCCAAATGTCCAACTCATAAACTAAACAAACATCCTCTCTTTGAGAGGTAAACATAAACCCGGTACATGCCATCAATCTTTGTCGACCTGGGAGGTAGACTCCATAACCGCAAGGTGTAGGGAATCAACCTTGGCTCTCCATTCAATGGGGATTCAATATCATTACCACATCAAGTGCCAGCAAATGTTCCATTGCTTTTCACCACTCAACACCTTAGTCAACAAGTCAGCAAGACTTATTTTGCCATCTTCTTTTCCAACATGTAGGATTCCAGCTGCTGCCACTTTCTCAAACTGTATGGTAGTTCATTCGAGTTATCTTCTTCATCAATGTCAATTCTGGAAAACTGACATTCTCAACGAGCGGGACGAAGAGCGAGAAGACGACAGACAGACGCTAGGGCGTTCAAGCCCTACGTCACCTTCTTTCTTCCCGAATGACGTCGACCATCCAGGCGCATTGGATCGGCATCGGATCGGCATTGGCTTGTTGCTCTCAGTTTCTGTAAGTGTTCTTGGCCTGTGTAAAGAGGCTGTCGCAGTCGTTAGCGTAACTGGGTTCCGCTGTAAAGTTTACCCCATTACCGGACTGAAGGAATTGACTTGCAAAACTCCAACAAAGTCGGACGGAAAAGACCTTGCTAGCAAATGGTGGAAAGTACTCCGTACGACGAAAAATCGTACTCCGGGGACAGCGAGGAGGAAGATGCTGATACCCATCTCCGCTCGGTTACTCAGGATGACGATGACGAGGCCGAGGAGGCACCTGTACCGAAGCAACGATCCACCAGAAGCAGCACAGGCAAACAAGCAGGAGGAAAACCTGCTCAGCAAAAAGCAATCAATGACGGTAGTACAGGACGCAAACCTGACCAAAAAGCTGAAGGTGACACAGGAGGGACACCTGTGCAGCAAAAACCAAACAAAACTGGGGGACGAAACCCCAACAACAACAACGACGGCAGCACTGAACGCACTCAGGTGAAAACCGGTGCACGGCAACATGATAACAACGACGGCAGCGCTGAACGCACTCAGGTGAAAACCGGTGCACGGCAACATGATAACAACGATGGCAGCGCTGAACGCACTCAGGTGAAAACCGGTGCACGACAACATGATAACAATAAGGAAGGCCAGGTAGGCACCTTGTTGCGGAGATTAGTGGATATTAATAAGCAAACGACGGGCAGCGCCGACAATGACCGCAAGCACATCATGAAATGGGCGAGGGAGATCAAGTTGGGATGTGCAGCCTTCATCAGGGAGCTGGCTCGCGAAAACGGAAGAGTGAACGCAAAACCAGTCGTCTTTGCAGTCATTGCAAATGGAACTCCGTACGTTCAACTAGCACATGGATTTGGACAAGTTGCGACCGAAAATGATGACCACGAGTTTGATGGACACGTGGGCTGTTTTTTCGGCGACAGGGCAATCGCTGCAGTGAATGGGGAACTCGTGATCCAAGACCCAACGTTTGTCACATTGTACACGACAAACGATGTGGGGTGGAGAAAGGAGAAACCGGCGCCGGAAAAGGCAATAGTGGCGATGACAGCAGATGACGATTTCATACCGGGGAGCCCACGAACGGGAGCCGTCGACGTACCAATTCTTCTGCCACTGCCAGTGAGTTGGGCGCCATATTTTCTTACAGAGAGACGTCGAAACAAGGAAGCTTTCATGTGGATACACAAGCAGCTGGGACGAAATGTTTGGAAAACGGACGAAAACAAGGAGTGCGCGGCGCTAGTGTTGAATTGGTTCAAGGCGGCGTGCACATCGGAACCACGCAACGTAAGCTACAGCTGGGTCGATATCACGGCGAAGGAGCTCCCACGCGACGAGCAGACATTGCGGTGGACCATGGCACATTTGGGAGCTACACTTCCACGCCCCAAACCACCACCACGACAGGAACAGCGGGAGGTTCGTTTCGAAGAACAGTCCTCGACACCGACAAGGGAAACACCAAGCAGGACGGACGCCTTATTGGAACGAGTCATGGCGCTCTCTAGCACCATCATGCAGGCTCGTGTGGATACCGAACGCACCAGCGAAACGGCCAAAAAGATGTCGGAAGTGGAAACGTGTCGGCTACTAGGTTTTTGTGGGCTTGGCTGGCACGAGAAGCACTTATTGCCAAAAATCTGGGCAGAGCTAAAGAAACAACCCGACCGAATGTCACGGGAGGCTGTTCTTTCGGCGTTCTTTCAGGAACTGGCGGAAAAGGACCCATCGCTACTTCACTTCAAAAACCAAGCCCTATTCGATGACATCATCAATCATCATTTCACACCGGGCGATACGTACGAAACATGCCATAAGGGTTTGAGTCCGCTCGCCTTCCTACCCAGAACACACGCGGAGGTCCACAACGATAACGTGGAAACAGAGTACTACGAGGAAGCAACGACAAAAACAGTCGGGGACGTGCGCAAGCATAGAACGAAAGGCCCGCCAGAAATCCCAACGAATGATGCGGAGCTCCTCCGCCTAAACAACAGGGACGTCGTAGTCATGGAGGCGCTTTTCACAAAATGGAGCAGCCTTGTCATCCAGGAGAAAGAACTAAACGAGGGACTCCGAATGCAACAAATGGACCTTTTCAGTCATCCCGACGCAACGAAGGAAATGATTCCAACTCTTCTTTGGGCAAAAATCAAGGCACGAAGACAGTTTTTCAGCAAGACTTGCACACGGACGATGCTCGAAGGAGAGGGGCCGGACGACGAGCCCACGGTGGCACGAGCACAGTTAAGTGCGCACACCATGCTAATCTTGATGGGAGCAAAGGTTTCACTCGTAGGAATTCCATCACAATGGTTGTCCCCACCGGATGGAGGCGGTCCGACCAAGCGGGCGAGACACAACGACGACGAAGGCCCGAGCAAGAGCGCAGGTCGGTACGGAAAAGCGAGTAAGCCGTGGGAGACGACGGGAGCCCCAGCCAAACCATCCGCGGGGGGAGAAGCCGCGGGAATAAACCCGGCAGGTCCGCCAGTGTTCGCGGACTCGAAGGAGGTCAACGAACTCCTCAAGCGACACCCGAAGATACCGCTCACGAAGGTCGCCAACGCGGCAGGATTTCGCAACGCGGCTGAGTTGCCAACGGAAGGGCTCCCCAAGAACGTCTGTTTGCTATGGATTTGCTTCGGGAGATGCAACAGCACGAAGTGTGAGCGAACACACCCAGCGACAGTGGACAGCAGTGGGGCGTCGAAACTCTACAAGACGTTACTACCGGGAATTACAAAGATCCTGGAGGGAAAGGCATCAGCCGAGTACACGGCGCGTAACTGAGATACACAAACCGCGGCCGAGTCTGGCAAGGACCGCATGAGCGAACCCAGGGTAAGACGAGAAGAAAACTCTTGGGAAAAGCTTGTGCACGACCACCACGGCAGCAACGACAAGCAACACCACGCCCCGAAGCCGCCTAAGGCGCCACCCTGGACACGCCGAGAAGACGACACGCCGAACCCAGCTCCGGACAGGACGAGCAAGGCAGCGGAGGCACCACGGCGAAGGCGGCAACAAATTGTAGTCGAAACAGTCGACGATGACAGTGATGACGAAGACGATAAGGAAAGCAATCCTAAACCCGCCGAAGAGATCAAGGATGCACATGCCACACGGAACAGGGCATTCCCCCGGAAGACGAATGACGGTGATAGCAAAAATCACCCGACGGACCAAAGTACGGGACACAAACCATCAGAGAAGGCGACGCAACGGGAGAAGGAACCATCCCGCAAGCGGACGGGAAAAGACGGAAACGACCTCAGCTTCGAACGATCGGCATCGCCCATGGCAAAACGAGCAGTAGTACGAGCAACTCCGGAGCGCAGAAAAACACACGTAGAGAACACGGCGGTTACGTGGTTATTGGACGACCTGGAAAAGACGACGAAAACAAAGGGTCTTAACGACCGACAACGTAAGTACCAAAAATTGTACAAGGGGCTGATGGCGCCATCTGGCGAAGCTCTCAACCACCCAGCGGCACCGCTGCTCCTGGAGCTAGCGACCATGGGATGCAAGGCTGACGTAGGAGAAAGATGGACGATGGACATGCTCGAGGCGGCCATTGCCAAGGGCTCACACCCGTCAGCAATGGAACCGGAGGTGGCAACGCAGCTACGGGCTGAAACCCTGGAGAAGGTGGCGCAGGGATACGCCCGTCTCGTCACGTGGGCCGAACTCAAGGATGACACGCCGAAGAACCTCAAGATTTCACCTATCGCCGCAATCCCACACAAAAGTCGAGGCTACCGCATGATCCTGGACCTGTCACATGGGGTTAGGCTAGAAGACGTCCAACACCCCTCCGTGAACGAAGTGACGAATCCGGACATAGCACCCAAGGAGGCGATGGGGGAGCTGGGAAACGTACTTCCCCGGCTAATCTACGCCGTTGCCACAGCGCCGGATGCCAAAGGCCCAATCTTGTTTTCAAAACTTGACATCAAAGACGGATACTGGCGAATGGTGGTTCCAGAAGAGGACGAGTGGCATTTCGCCTACGTCCTCCCGAAGGAACATCCGGATGAACCCACGCAACTGGTGATTCCGTCTTCACTCCAAATGGGTTGGTGCGATAGTCCGGCTTACTTTTGTGCGGCCTCCGAAACGGGCCGCGACGTGGCGGAGGAGTTAGCGGCGAAGCCGACGGGCTCGCTTCCCGAGCATCCGCTGGAGGGCATGCTGCTACGCCCCGAGGACTGGCCGGAGGACACGATGGACACGGCATCGGATCAAGTTTGTACACCTGTTAGAAGTGTACATCGATGACTTCATTCAACTGGCACAAACGACGGACCCGGCTCAACTCCTCCACCTGTCACGGGCCGTGCTGCACGGCATTCACTCGGTATTCCCGCCGCCATTGGTCACCGGACATGACGGCGAGGACCCTGTCTCGCAAAAGAAATTAGCGCAGGGTGACGGACTATGGGAACTGCGAAAGGAGATCTTGGGTTGGGTTTTCGATGGAGCACGGCGGTGCATCGAGCTCCCACCTGAGAAGGTGGACGGCATCACAAAGGAAATACACGAAATCACACGGAAACAGACGATTCCTTGTAAGCGCATGGAGAAACTTCGAGGAAAACTCCGTCATGCGTGCATCGGCATCCCGGCTGGAAAGGGCCTCATGGGACCGATCGACGCTGCCCTCCGAGGAGACAAACGTACCATTCGCATGAAGGGAAATCAACACTTGCGGAATGCTCTCTGTGATTTTGGCACCCTTGTGAAAGTACTGGGCAAGCGGCCCACCCACTGCAGGGAGCTCATTGTGGACGACCCAGGATACATTGGATATTGCGATGCCTCCAAGCTGGGAGCCGGAGGAGTGTGGCTCTCGGGGACGCGGCGGTTACAGCCGGTCGTGTGGAGGGTCGAATGGCCAGACGACATTCGCAAAAATGTGGTATCGTACGACAACCCCGCAGGTACTATCACCAACTCGGATTTGGAGATGGCGGGGATGCTCATCCATTACATTGTCCTGGAACACTTGGTAGGACTGAAGCATGTCCATGTCGCCGCGTGGTGTGACAACACTCCGACAGTCAGCTGGACGAACAAACTCAGCTCCTCTCGGTCACAAGTCGCAGGCCGCCTTACCAGAGCCCTTGCACTCCGCATCCATGCCAACGAAGCCTCGCCGCTCATCTCGGTCTCCATCGCCGGGGTGAACAACACTATGGCAGACATCTCCTCGCGGACGTTCAATCGAAACTCGGCCACAGCAGCAACATTCAAAATTTCCGACGATGATTTCTTACGCGAATTCTCTGCTCACTTCCCATTACAGGACGACTCGTGGCGCGTCTTCCGGCTGAGCGACAAGTTG
>CAWGLE010000019.1:0-54435 GCA_963823345.1 Candidatus Sulfomarinibacteraceae bacterium | reverse complement strand
ATCGCGGCCGAGAGCTCGGCGACGAACCCGCACCCGCACAATTCCGCGTGCGGTCCGTGATCCGCCGCACCGCCACCCGCGTGGGCCGCAGCGACAATGAAACGACCGAACGCCGTCTCGCCGCGGCTGTCGGTCGGCACCGTGAGCTCGGCACTCCGCTCGCGCTCCCCGCCGAGCCTGAAGATCGTGACGCCTTCCTTGATGGTTTCGACGACCTTCAATTGGTCGAGGGTCTCGGGGTCGACGGCGGTCGGGTCGGCCGACAGGATCACGAAGTCGGCCAGCTTGCCGGGCTCGATGGAGCCCTTGCTCGCCTCCTCGTGCTTCTGCCACGCCGGCCAGATGGTCATCGCCTTGAGGGCGGTCAACACGTCCACCCGCTGGGCCGGCCCGATGATGTCGCCGGAGCGGGAACGCCGCGTCACCGTCGCGTCGAGGATCCGCATGGAGTTCGGGAAGGCCACCGGCGCATCGTGGTGCGACGAGAACCTGATGCCGCGCTGCACGCACCAGCCGGTGGGCGAGATGTCGTCAACGAGCTCGGGGCCGACGGTGTGCTCGCGGTGCCAGTCGCCCCAGTAGAAGGTGTGCATCGGAAACAACGACGGCATGATGCCGATCCGCTTGAGGGCGTCCACCTGGTCGGAGCGCAGGAACTGGCCGTGGATCAGCACCGGGCGCTGCGCGCTCGGCCCGTGCTCGGCGATGGCGGCCTCGTGGGCCGCGATCAGCAGATCCGACGCGGCCTCGCCGTTGGAGTGGGTGATGATCTGCACGTCGTTGGCGTAGGCCCACGCCACGGAGTCCACCACCTGCTCGCGGGTGGCCGCGGCGTAGCCCGCGTAGCCGGGCGGGTAGTCGCCCACCGGGTCGAAGTAGGGCCGGTCGCGCCACGCCGTGAAGCCCTGCGGCGAGCCGTCGATGGTGAGCTTGGCGCCTGCAACCCGGAAGCGGTTGCGGTAGGTGTCGCTCTGGTTGGCCTTGATGAAGTCGCGGTCCACCAGCACGTCGACGTAGGTCACGACGTCGATGGCGAAGCCGCCTTCGTCGGCCACCTTCTTGAGCGCCTGGACCGTTCCGGGCATGGAACGGCCCTCCTCGGCCGTGGTGTAGCCGTAGCGCGCCCACAGCTCGGAGCCGGCCCGTGCGAAGGCCCGCGCCCCCTCCTCGCCGATGTCACCCATCAGCCTGACGATGGCGGCGAAGAACGCGGTCTCCTCGAGCACGCCGTCGGGCTCGCGGCTGCCGGCGCGACGCCGGATCACACCGCCCTCGGGGTCGTCGGTGGCGGCGGAGTAGCCCACCACCTCGAGGGCTTTCGAGTTGAGGGCCGCGAGGTGGCCTGACTGGTGGATGATGACGATCGGCACGTCGGTGGAGACCGCATCGAGGTCATCGCGGGTCGGGTGGCGCAGCTCGGCCAGCTGCGCGTTGTCGTAGCCGAAACCGACGATCAGGTCGGTCTGCTCGACCGCCTCCGCGTTGGCTGCCGCCCAGTCGCGCAGGGTCTGCTGCAACGAGACGATGTCGGTGACCTCGCCGTCGGGCGGCGCCAGCATGTTCGCCGACAGCGCCTGCAGGCCGCCCATGAAGACGTGGCCGTGGGCGTCGACGAAGCCCGGCAGCAAGGTGCGGCCGGCCAGGTCGATGACCTCGGTGCTCGAGCCCTTGTGGGCCAACACGTCATGTGTCGCGCCGACGGCGAGGATCCGTCCGTCCTTCTCCGCCACCGCCTCGGCGCGCATGGCGGCGTCGTTCATGGTCAGGATGGTGCCGCCGGTCCAGATGCGGTCGGCCGGCTCCTGGGCGACCGCGCTCGAGGCACAAACGATGCAGGAGAATGTCAAAAGCGTATTCTTCATTTCCAGACCTCACACGAATAAGAATCTAACTCGGCTCAATCGCTCATCGTTTCGTCGCGTCACTGACCCGCACCGACATCGAGCCGGCACCGCACCCACCCGTCGCCGGACGGCTCGAGGGCGACCGCATCGAGGATCTGCACTTGAGAGGATGCGAGGCCCGCTTCGTCGACCAGGAAGGCGCGAATGACCTCGGCGCGTGCGGGCCCGAGCGCTTGCACCACGGCAGGGTCGACAGGTTGGGCGTCGATCAGCGCCCCACGCAGATCGCGGTAGTAGGCGGTTTCGTCGAGGACCGGCGGCGCCTCCTCACCCTCGGGCGGTACCGTGGTGTACTGCGCGCGCAGCGCCGCCAGTTGCTCGCCGGTGGTGTTCTCGAGGTAGAGGGCTTCCAGCAATTCGAGGGAGGCCGTCAGCTCCATTTCCTCCACCGCGGCCCCGTTCGCAGCCAGACGCTCGGCGACCAGCGTCTCGAAGGCGGCCTCCCGGATGGCCGCGGAATCGGCCTCGTCATCCCAGGCGCCCTCGATCTGGAGCACCAGGGCGGGACGTTCGAGGGCGCCGGCCGCGAGAGTGCGCAGCTTGTCGATGGCGGTTTTGAGGTCGGCGCCGCCGGCCTCGAAGTCCACGGCGCCGAGGTCCTCGTCGCCGGAGCCGCCTCCGAGCTTGGCGAGCAGCCGGAACGGCGACTTGACGAGCTCACCAACAACCTCCTTGACCGCGGCCTGGATAGCGTTGCCGACCCCGAACCCCGGGTCGTCGAGGCTGCCCTCGATCGGAAACTCCAACGTGATCAGGCCGTTCTTGTCGGTCAAAAGGGACACGCCGAGCTTGAAGGGCAGATTCATCAGTCCCTCGCCCTCCACCTTGTCGCCGAGCTTCAGACCGTCGGTCACCAGCACGTTGGTGCCGGTGAGCTGACGCGCCGCGATGTCGTAGTCGAGGTCGAGGGTGGCGGCGCCGGTCACGAAGGGATGGCCGGTAAATCGCACGGCCATGGGAGACAGCGGCGGCAGCTGTACCTCGCGACAATCGAGCGCGATATCGGTGATCCGGCCCGGATCGAAGACGTCGATCTCACCCTCCACGTCCACCAGCCCGCCGCCGGCCACCCGGCCCTCGATGTCGATCTGCGCGCCGGCGGTGGCTTCCGAAGAGATCGCGGTGATCGCCCCGTTGACCTTCTCGAGGGCGAGCCGGAACTCCGGCTCCAGCGTCTGGTCGATGTAGGCGCCGGTGCAGTCGTGGAGACGGAGCTCGTCGACGCGGATCGGGGGCATCTGCGCGCCGCCTCCGGCGGCATCGGCCCGCTCGGCCATCACCAGCATCAGCTCGAGCAGGTTGATCTTGCCTTCGGGCGAAACCACGACGTCGATGCCGGCGCCGTGGATCTCGACCTTGGCGACCCGCAGAGACGTCGGTGCGGCGGTGGCGCGGATGCCGTCCGCCTCCACCAACCCCCACTCGAGGAGCTGCGACCCGACCACGGTTTCTACCAGGTCGATGCGGTCGATGGCGAAGTTGCCCTCGAAGATGACATCCGGTTGCTCCTCGTCCGGCGCGAATCGCAGCCGGCCGGCGCTGCGCACGGTCCCTTCGCGAAGCTCGATGGGCACGAGCTGCTCGATGTGGCCGCCGAGGTCGCCAAGCTCGAGGCCCTCGATCCCGACCTCGAGGTCGGCGAAGGCGGGCATCGCCGACACCTCGCCACGGGCGGTGCCGCGGCCGCTGCCGGCGATCAGCGCCGATGCCTCCACGCCCCAGCGCGCCCCCTCCTCGGTCAGGATGTCGGTGAGGACCAGAGCCGCATCGGACACCGTCACCAGCTGTGGAGTGTCGAGGGTGCGGTCCTCGACTTCGGCGCTGGCGCCCGAGAGTTCGAAGCGTTTGACGTCGAGCGTCCAGTGCATCTTCGCCTCGACCTCGCGCGCCTTCTCGAGGACCTGCTCCTCCGCCGACCTGGGCATCAGCTCCAGGACCCCGAGGGTGCCGTCGGGTTCGATCCAGGTGCGGGCGGTCGCGCCCTCGACCTTGACCTCCGCAGCACCGATCACCGCCTCCGGCCACAACACCTTGCCGCCGGTGACCGCGATCGCAGGCACCTCGAGCACCCTGGTTCCATCCTCACGCATCTCGAGCACGACATTGTTGATCCTGCACTGGAGGTTCTCGATCCTGGCGCTGAGCCCGGCCTCGTCGAGCGCCGCGGCGTAGTCGAGAGAGCCCTCCGCATCGCCGCTGACCAGGTCGAAGTTGAAGAGCTCCCTGATCTCGGGCCAGGTGTGTTCGAGAAAGAGCCCGTTGTAGGTCATGGTCCCATCGATCCCGAGCGGTTCGACCACCACGTTGCCGGTGATCCGGACCTCACCGCCGCGCGGCAGGCCGATGACGAAGTCGTGGTCCCCACGGCGCTCGGGGATGGTGCTGATCCCGTGAAGCTCGAACCGGGCGGGGCCGAGCTTGATGTGCAGCGGCTCCGTCAGGGCGAGGTCATCGACGTCGATGCCGGCATCGGTGATCTGGATGTGGTGCAGGAGGGCCCGCACCAGAGCATCGTCGTTCTCCGCGTTCTTCTCAGGGGCCGTTCTCGCTTCGATATCCCGCTTGAGCTCGAGAACATTGACTGCACCGTCCTCGAAACGGCGCAGGGCGAAGAACGGCCTCTCGATGCGCAGCTCCTTGAGAGTCAGGGCCCAGCGGAAGAGGCTCGAAACCTGAGCGTTGGCGTACAGCTCGTCGAACGCCACCATCGTCGAGCCCGGCCGATCGGGCATCGCAAAGCCGCGCACCGTCAACGACAACTCGAAGGGGTTGCACCGCACCTCCTCGACCGTCACCTCGCGGCCCATCCGTTCGCGGGCCGTGTCGACAATCACCTTCTTGGCGAACCACGGCACGAGGAAGAACCCCGCCAGCGTGTAGAGCACGAATACAACCACCAGCGCCGTGCGCAGACTCACCGGCTTCCACGATTTCAACCACTCGATCAGCACCCGCATGAAGACCCCAGTCCACTTGTTTCGCCCACGCGCAACAGGGTGGACGGCCTTCAAAATTCCGAATTCCGCTAAGGCGTGCACCAGATCGAGCTGATCCGCGCGCGCTCCTGGAGCGTCGTCAGTACGTAGCTGCGATCCAGCTCGCGTTGCGCACCAGTCGATCCACCTCGGCTTCGAGGATCGCGACCTCGCCGGGATAGCTGGAAGCCGCAAGAATATGGACGTCGGCGTAGTCGCGGTCGAAGAGCATCCAGCGGACCCAGAGAACGGCCTCGCCTTCCTCGTCGACACTCTCTTCGATCACCCGGATGCCGTCGAATCCGCCGACGGCAATCGGTCCGACGAGGTCCGGCCTCACGTCTGCGGAAACGGTCGATATGAACACGTCTTCGGTTTCCTCCGGGCCCAGAGGCAGCGACCACACGAAAAGGCCCTGTCCGTCGTCGCGAATCCACTCCGAGCGCTGGTTCGGTTCAACGCCGAAAACCCACGCATCAGGGTCGAGGCCGCCGCTCCACCCCAGGTCGTTGCCCGCAAGATCGAGGTCGCGATCGACGAGGTTGACCGGGCCTGCGAGCAGACCGGAGAACAGGGGCGGGACCGCCATCAGCGCGAGGCTGGCGACCGCGCCGCCGGCGATCGCGACGCGCCACGGCGTCCGGTTCTTTTCGGGTCGGGTGCGGTGGACCAGCACCGTGGCGAGGTGGGCGCTCTCCAGCTTTGTCAACAAGAAGAAAAACGCCCCCAGGAAGACGACGCCTCCGATCTCCTCGGGACCCGTCGCGATCAGAAACGAGACAGCGACAAAAACGAACAGCATGAATTCACCGAAGAAATCGAGCGCCGCGAGGACCGGGTGGCCCGCATACACGAGCCCGACACCCGGGAAGGCCACCGCAAGCGCGGCAGCGAGCCCGCGCGACTTGAACAGCACCCCGCAGTGTGAGCAGGCGGCCGGGTGTTTGGGCGTCGCCGCACCACACTCCGGACAATGCCACAGCGGCACCGGGCGCGGCGCGAACACCTCGTGGGCGACCAGCTGCTCGTCGATTTTCGGTATCAGGAGCTTGAGGAGCTTGCGGTCACCCTTCTCGCTGATACTCCACCTCTGGGCACGGCCCTTGGCGGGCTTCAGGGTCAGGGTCCCCCACTTGAGTTTGAGTGTTTTCGCCTGGGCCCAGGAGTAGGAGAAGACGCGCGTGTCGACGCGGTCCCGCTTCTTGAGCAGGATCTCGACCGCGCGGCGGTCGGTCAGCACCAGCGCCGCCTTGAAGAAGAGCACGTACCACATGCCGAAGCCGAGAAGATCGATGGTCTTCGGGTTGTGGACCACCGGCGCGACGTAGAGCACCTTCTCGTCCGGCTCGAGCACACGATCGAGGACCGGCCGGATGGCGTGCCACAACCGTTCCCGGGCCTCGAGCTTGCGCGGCGAGAGAAACCTCTCCTCGCCCGCGAAGAACCGGACCGATCCGGTGATGGGCGCGAACTCCTGGTCGAGCGGCCCGAGAAAGCCAGGCTCCCACGACGGGCCTTCGTGAATCTCCATATCCACACCCCCGTTTCCGCCCACTTTCAAGTGTATGGGCGACTGCGGGGCCTCCCCACCCGGCGCGGCGAATTTTGACAAAACCGTAACAGACGGAAAAGGGGCGCCTCAGGCTTCGACCAGCTGCCTGCTGACGAGCCGGCGGTAGAGACCGTCCATCGCCATGAGCTCGTCGTGGGTACCGGTCTCGATCACCCGTCCTCCGTCGAGGACGACCACCAGGTCCGCGTTGCGGACGGTCGACAGCCGGTGGGCGATCACCAGGCTGGTGCGGCGGGCCATGAGCCGTTCGAGGGCGTCCTGGACCAGCGACTCCGACTCGGCGTCGAGCGACGACGTCGCCTCGTCGAGGATCAGGATCGGCGGGTCCTTGAGAATGGCGCGGGCGATGGCCACCCGCTGCTTCTGACCGCCCGACAACCTGACGCCGCGTTCGCCGACCTCGGTTGCGTAACCGTCAGGCAAGGCGGAGATGAAGTCGTGGGCGTTGGCCGCCCGCGCCGCCGCCTCCACCTCGCCGTCGCCTGCTTCGGGCCGGCCGTAGCGGATGTTGGCCGCCACCGAGGTCGAAAAGAGGACCGGCTCCTGAGCGACGGTGCCGATCCGCGAACGCAGCCAGCGCGAGTCCAGCTCGCGGAGGTCGTGGCCGTCGAGACGAATGGCGCCCACTATCGGGGTCGTAGAGCCGCAGCAGAAGGGCGGCGATCGTCGACTTGCCGGCGCCCGACGGCCCGACCAGGGCCACCATGCGGCCGGGATCGAGATTCAGGCCGACGTCGTCCAGCACCCGGACATCGGGCCTCACCGGGTACGAGAAACCGACCCTGTCGAACGCCACCCGCCCTTCGACCCGATCGAGCTGCGCCCCGCCGCCGCTGTCCACCGTCGGCTCGCGGTCGATCAACTCGAAGACCCGCTCGGAGGCGCCGCGGGCTCGCGCGAAGTCGGACCAGAGGTCGGCCAGGGCGCTCAAGGACATGGCGACGATGAGGGTGTAGAGGATGAAGGAGGCGAGCGCGCCAACCGTCATGTCACCCGCCATCACCATGCGGCCTCCGAACCACAGCACCGCGGAGACCGAGCCGAATGCCGCAAGCGTCATGACGCCGATAAAGACCGCCATCACCCGGATCCTGCTGCGCGAGACCCGGAACGACTCCCAGATTCTCTCGCCGTATCGCTCGGCCTCGGCCGCCTCGCGGGCGAAGCTGCGGACCGTGCGGATCCCCGCGATGGTTTCTTCGGCGGCCTCGTTGGCGCGGGCGAGGGCGTCCTGCGCGGCCTTCGCGAGCTTCGACATCCGCCGCCCGACCACCACCGCGCCGAGGGCCACCGGCGGCACCAGCGCCAGCATCAAAACGGTGAGCCGCGGCGACGAGGCCGTCAGCAGCGCCAACCCGCCCACCACCATCACCAGATTGCGCAGACCCATCGAGAGGTTGACGGAGACCGTGTTCTGGACGACGGTGGCATCGGCGGTGAGCCGGCTCGTGAGCTCGCCGGTCTTGCGGGCGTCGAAGAAAGCGATCTCCTGCTCGATGATCGAGCGGTAGACCGACTCGCGCAGCCGGGTGACGATGCGTTCTCCCGCGACCGAGAAGAGGTAGTAGCGCAGCGCCACCGCCACCGCCTGCACGGCGAAGATGGCGGCCATGAGAACCGCCGTCCGGTTGATGGTCGAGGCGCCACCCTCGACCGCGGCGTCGATCAGCACGCCGATCACCCGCGGATAGGCGAGCGCCGCCGCGCCACCGACCAGCAGGAAGAGCGACGCCACCGCCAGCCGCCGCCACTCGGGCGCCGCCAACGCCAGCAGCCGTCGCAGCGGCACCTGCGCCGAGACCTGAAGGTCCTCGGAGATCGATGGATCTTCCGCCATCACGTCGACCGCATCAGCACCCACCGAGGACCCGGATCAGGGGGAGGGTGGGTGGGAATTCAAAACTCAAAATTCAAAACTCAAAATTCATTTCTTGTACTTCACCGAGCACCCATAGGGCTTGGTCTCGGCGGTCGTCACGGCGTTGCCGGCGAGGATCTCGTCGAGAGCGGCGGCCACGTAGTTGGTGTCCGGTCCATCGTTGGTCCCACGCGGGTCGTCGTCGATGGCGCCGATGTAGACCAGCGTCCCGTTGCCGTCGATGACGTACATGTGGGGCGTGGTCGCCGCACCGTAGAGGTGGCCCACCTCGCCCGACTGGTCAACGAGGATCGCGTACGGCAGCCCGTTGGCCTCCTTGAATGCAGCGTTGGCTGCGGCGTCCATATAGTTGGTGGAGTTGATGGTCAGCCAGACCACCCCCCGGGCGCCGTACTGGGTTGCGAGGTTCTTCATGGTCCCGGCCGAGTAGTGGCGTTGGACGAAGGGGCAGTCGGGGTTGAGCCACTCGAGCACCACGACCTGACCCGAATAGTCGGACAGGCTCACCTGATTGCCGGCCGTATCCGGCAGGGTGAAGTCGGGAGCGGGCGATCCGACTGCGGCCCCGTCGCCGGCGATCGCCGAACCCGCCACGGCCACCAGAGCCACACACGCGATGATCGTGAAATTCCGTTGCATATCATCTCCTTTACTCTGTCGTCGTTCTGAGGTCGACGGCCACTTCCCAGCCGTGACGCCGGTGATGCTCATCGGTGACCACCACTACCGCATCGAGGGTATCGGGCCGAACATCCGGACCCGCCATCGATCGCACCGCCGCGTCGATGCGGGTCAGACCGCCCCGGGTTTGAATCGTGACATCCTCCACTTCGAGCCCTTCCGGGGGATCCGGAAAGAACTCGACAGCCTGCGGCGCGGTCCGCCACTGCAGCCACAGCCCGATGCGGCCTGCCGCGAGCCCCCCCTTCGTGGTCAGGGAAAACGGCGCATCGGACGCTTCGAACGCCCGGGGAAGCGATTCCGGACGGACGGTGAGCGAGGGATCGATCGCCACCTCCGCCCAGGCAGATTCGAGAACGGCCGAACCCAGAACGCACACATCCCTGCAGGCGAGCCATGAAACTGAGGCGCCGACCACCGCCGTGCCGGCCAACCCGGATGCTGGACGGAGCTCTGCCGCGAGCACCACCGAGCCCTCGTAACCGTAGCCTGGAATGTCTCCGCTCTGGGTGAAGGCGACGGGCAGCGGCCACTGCAGATCACCCACTTCGGTGCCCGCAGGCACCCGCCACTGAACGTCGGTCGCCAGCCCGGCGCCGCCGGGGTTCTTCCAGTAGATGTGCCAACCCGGACGGATGTCGAATCGCACCCCGAGCAGGGCGGGCTCACCGGATTGCTGCCGGCCGGGCCTCGCAACAAGACCGACCCGGGCGTTCGCCGCACCGAAGTCTTCCGCCGCCGCCGGTCCGACCGCCGTGGCGGCGACCGCGGCCAGGACCGCGACGCAGGTTCGACGCTTCATGCCTGACTGAATTCACGTCGCCGGTTCGGTATTCCCCGGCTCGTGCACGAACAGGACCTCTGCGCGCCGCCAGTCGAGACCCACGAGGCTGCCGGTGGCAACGAAACGATCCAGCCCGAGATCCTGGGTCAGCGCCCGGATGACCCCTCCGTGAACGAACAGGAGATGCCTGCCCTCCTCGAGCCCCTCGACAAAATCCAGGATCCTGGCGCGGAACTGGGCGTGCGACTCGCCCCCGGGCGCCTGAAAGCCCCGGAAGGCGCGAAAAACCTCACCGTAGGAAGAGTCCGCCTCGCGATAGCCGCAGCCCTCGAGCGAGCCGAAGTGGCACTCCCGCAGCCTGGCGTCGGGAACCGCCTCACCCCACGCGAGCTGCGCGCTTTCGACCGCCCGGACCAGGTCCGACGACCAGACACCGCTGAACTCGGATCCGTTGACGACCACGCGGAGAGCCTCGGCCTGGTGACGGCCGCGTTCGGTGAGCGGGGGATCGCTCCACCCCGCGACCCGCTTCGAGGCCGAGTACGTCGTCTCGCCGTGGCGCGCCAGCCAGAGCTCCATGACCGTGGAGGATACACGAGCCCCGGCATCAGCGCGCGGCCCGCCGTACATCGCCTCGATGAGCTCGGCGTAGGCCTCGGCCACCACCCGCCGCTTGACCTTCATGGTCGGCGTGAGCTCGCCGCCGTCGACGGTGAAGGCCCTGGGGAGGACCCGGAAGTCCTTGATCCGTTCGAAACGCGCCAGGTGGGAGTTGACCTCTTCGACGACTTCGGCGTACCGGCTCACGAGATCCGGATGCGCGAGCGCGGCTGCGAGGTCCGAAGCATCCACGCCGCGCTCGCGGGCCCACGCCGCCACGCCCTCCGGGTCGGGCGCGAGCAGGGCGACGACGAAGGGCCGTCCGTCGCCGACGAGGACGGCGTTTTCGACCAGTGTCGACTGTTTGAGCCGGCTCTCCACCGGCTGCGGGGCGATGTTCTTGCCGCCGGCGGTGACGATCAGGTCCTTCTTGCGGTCGGTGATGAAGACAAAGCCCTCGCCGTCGATGGTGCCGATGTCCCCGGTGTGGAAGAAGCCCTCCTCGTCGAAGACCTCGGCGGTTTGCTCGGGCTTTCTCCAGTAGCCCTGGAAGACCGACGGGCCCTTCGCCAGCAGTTCGCCGTCGTCGGCCACCCGCATCTCGTAGCTCTCAAAGGGCCGTCCCACCGAACCGAGCCGCAGGGTGTCGGGCGTCGGGCCGTTCATCGTGATGATGGGCGAGGTCTCGGTCAGGCCCCACGCCTCCTGCACCGGCACGCCGATGGCCTGAAAGAACTCGTGGACATACATGGGAACGGCGGCGCCGCCGCAGAACACCGCCCGGATGCGGCCGCCGAGAGCCCCGCGGACCCTGGTCAGCACGAGGCGGTCGGCGATGCGGTGTTTGAGGGCGAGCGCGGGGCCGATCTTCCGGCCCTCGAGTCGCCGCCGCGCGACGTCGGTACCGGTGGCGACCGCCCAATGAAACAGTGCGCGACGGGCCGGTGGGGCCGAGTTCGCTGTGGCCATCACCACCGCGTGCACCTTCTCGAGCAACCGCGGGACGGCGGCAAAGGCCGCCGGGCGGATCTCACCCATCATCGCGCCGACGTGATACACCGAACAGTAGGCCCGCGATGAACCCATGCTCATGTACATGAATCCCGCTACCCTCTCGATCATGTGGCAGAGGGGCAGGCACTCGAGACCGAGCTCTTCGGTCGAAAGGTCCACCCGCTCGAGGGCCTCGCGCACGTTGGTGACGATGTTGCGGTGGCTGAGCATCACCCCTTTCGGCTCGCCGGTGGTGCCCGAGGTGTAGACGATGGTCGCCAGGGCGTCCTCGTCGACACCGGCGGCGCGCTTCCAGAACCGCTCCCCGGCGCCGTCCTTCGCGGCGCTCATCAACTCCTCGAGCGCGAGGACGCCGGCGGCGCGCTCGCCCTCGAGCTGGAGCAGGCTGGCGAGCTCCGGGCACCGGTCGCGCACCTCGAGGAACTTGGCCATCTGCTCGGCGTCCTCGGCCACCGCGACCCGGGCGCCGGAGTCCCGAACCTGGTACGCCACCTGCTCCGGGGTCAGGGTGCCGTAGATCGGGACGTTGACCGCTCCCAGATCGAGCACCGCAAGGTCCACCATGTGCCACTCCGGACGGGTGTCGCACAGGACCATCACCCGGTCTCCGGCGGCCACCCCGAGGTCGGCGAAGGCGTCGGCCAGCGCGGCCGTTCGCAGGAAGAAGTCCAGGGTCCCATACGACCGGGTGCCGTCGGGACGGTAATGCAGGTAGTGGTCCGGGCGCGGGTTTTCGAGCTCGTGACGGTAGAGATCGAGGAGGGTGCGGTCGGTCATCGAATCCTCCCTGCAGCCGGGAAAACGGCGCTCGCTGAGGTCCCTGTTTCCGGACTCGCTGTGAGCACCCCCATGATCGGACCGCCGTTCGCGAGATGCAAGGGGCGGAGGGTGCGCACCCTCGATCCTCGCCGCGACAGCGTATGCTGTCGCCACGGAGTTTGCCGATGAAGCTCATCGCCGATATCAGCATCATCCCGCTCGGGGTCGGGCTTTCGCTGTCGTCCTACGTGGCGGAGTGCGAGAAGGTCCTCACCGACGCCGGGCTCGCACCGAGGCTGCACGCCAACGGGACCAACGTGGAGGGCGACTGGGACGTGGTCATGGCGGCGCTCAAGACCTGCCACCAACGACTCCACTCCATGGGCGTCCCGCGGATCGCCACCAACGTCCGCCTCGGCACCCGGGTCGACCGCGAATCCTCCATGGACGCCAAGCTCGCATCGGTCAAGGAGAAGATGAAGACATGACAAAGGTCGGCATCCCATTCGCGAAATGGCAGGACCCCGGTAACTGGGACGCCATCGTCATCGGCTCGGGGGTCGGTGGTCTGGCGGCGGCCGCCCTGCTCGGCACGCACGGCGGCAAGAAGGTCCTGGTCCTCGAGCGCCACACCACCGCCGGTGGATTCACCCACACCTTCAGCCGAGAGCGCTGGGAGTGGGATGTGGGGGTCCACTACGTCGGTCAGGTCCACCACCAAGGCTCGATGCTGCGCAGGCTCACCGACGAGGTGACCGGCGGCGAGCTCGAGTGGGAGGCGATGGGCGAGGTCTACGACACCGTGGTCATCGGCGGCCGGCGGTGGGACTACGTGGCGGGCCGCGAAAACTGGCGGCAGCGGATGCACCGGTACTTCCCCGGCGAAGAGGCCGCGATCGACCGCTGGTTGGAGCTGGTGAGCGAGGCCACCCGGGGCGCGCGTTCCTTCTTCGCCGAAAAGGCCTTGCCGGTCCTCCCCTCCCTGCTGGCGGGGCCGTGGATGCGGCGCGGATTTCTGCGCCACTCCGACCGCACCCTCGGTGAGGTCCTCGACGAGCTGACCGACGACCCCACCCTCAAGGCCGTGCTGGCCGCCCAGTTCGGCGACCACGGACTGCCGCCGGCCCAGGCGAGCTTTGCCATTCACGCCATGATCTTCAACCACTACCTCGGAGGGGCTGCCTATCCGGTCGGTGGATCGGCCCGCATCGCCGAAACCATCGCCCCGGTCATCGAGAATGCCGGCGGCGCCATCGTCATCGGCGCTGAGGTCGCCTCGGTGGTGGTGGAGGACGGCCGCGCTGTCGGGGTGCGGATGGTGAAGGGCTCCGAGATTCGCGCGCCGTTGATCCTCAGCGACGCCGGGGTCCCCAACACCGTCCACAGGCTGCTGCCGGTGGGCACCCCGGGACGCGACGCGTTGTTGGCCACCCTCAAACACACCGCCCGGTCGGCCGCCCACATCTGTCTCTACGTCGGCTTTGACGCCACCGACGCCGAGCTCGGGCTCGACCGCCCCAACCTGTGGGTCTACGCGAGCCCGGATCAGGACGGAGACATCGCGCGCTTCATGACCGACTCCGACGCGCCGCTGCCGCTGGTCTACATCTCCTTCCCGTCGGCCAAGGACCCGTCCTTCGCCTCACGTTATCCGGGCCGGGCCACGATCGAGGTCGTGAGCATCGCGCCGTACGAGAGGTTCCGCGCCTGGGAGGACACGCGGTGGATGAAACGTGGTGAGGACTACGGCCGTTTCAAGGAGGAGCTGTCCCGTCGCCTGATCGAGGTATTGGAGCGCGAGGTCCCCCAGGTCGCCGGCAAGATCGCCTACTCGGAGCTCTCGACGCCGCTCTCGACCCGCCACTTCGGCGGCTATCCGGAGGGCGAGATCTACGGTCTCGAGCACACCCCCCCGAGGTTCCGCGAACGCGCTTTGCGGCCTCGAACGGGTCTGCCGGGTTTCTACCTCACCGGCCAGGACGTGTGCACCGCCGGCGTCGCCGGCGCGCTGTTCGGGGCGGTGCTTTCTGCCTCGGCCATCCTGGGGCGGAATCTCCTCAAGGAAATTTCGAGAGGGTAATCGCAACCACGAAGACACAAAGCCACAAAGGTTGTCACCAAGAAAATCTCCTTTGTGCCTTCTTTGTGTCTTTGTGCCTTTGTGGTTGCGACGTCTCCACGGGTCGCGACCTCGGGGAGGGAGGGGATAAACCCCTCCCCTACGGCTTTTAGGAACGGCATGTATTCGTAGGGGCGGGGTTTACCCCCGCCCGCAGCGCATAGGCTACGGGTTCGCCACCTCGAAGGTGTCGCAGGCGGCGACGTCGCCGTTCTCGAAGCCGACGCGGAACCACTTCACCCGCTGGGCGGAGGTGCCGTGGGTGAAGGAGTCGGGGACGACCCTGCCGGTGCTCTCGCGTTGGATGCGGTCGTCGCCGATGGCGCTGGCCGCGTTGAGGGCCTCCTCGAGATCGCCGGATTCGAGCATGTTCCGCTCGCGTTGGGTGTGATATCCCCAGACCCCCGCCAGACAATCCGCCTGCAGCTCGAGCCGCACCGAGAGCTCGTTGGCCTCGGTCGTGCTGACCCGCCGCTGCATGGCCTGGACCTCGGAGTTGATGCCGAGCAGGTTCTGGACGTGGTGGCCCACCTCGTGGGCGATCACGTAGGCCTGGGCGAAATCGCCGGGCGCGCGGAAGCGCTGCTTGAGCTCGTCGTAGAAACTGAGGTCGATATAGAGCTTGCGGTCGGCGGGGCAGTAGAAGGGACCCATCGCGGCGCCCGCCATGCCGCAGGCCGAGCGGACCTGGCCCGAGAAGATGACCAGGTGCGGCTCCTCGTACCGGCGGCCGATGGAAGCGAACACCGGGTTCCAGGTGTCCTCGGTGTCGGCCAGCACCACCGACACGAAATCCACCATCTCGTCCTGACCGGCCGGCGGCGGGCCTGCGCTGGTCGAGGCCGACGGTCCGCTGTCCACCGGCAGCTGTTCGACGAGCTGCGAAGGGTCGCCGCCGAGCAGGAGATAGAGCACGACGATGATGAGGAAACCAACGCCGCCGACACCGCCCACCGCGGCCCCCCGGCCCATCGACATCCCCCGCCGGTCCTCGACGTTCTGACTCCTCCGCCCGCCTTTCCAACGCATGTGCGACTCCCCTGAAAATGGTGGCCACATGCTACACCAGCCGGCCGGCTGGATGGATGCAGGTTGCAGGATCAGACACGGGTGAACCGAGATGCTGGAAACATCTCTGAAGGTGGGCCAAGGCCCACCCTACGAACCCGCTCGAAACCCGGGTCCGAAGTAGGGTGGGCCTTGGCCCACCTTCAGACCCGCCGCGGTCGGGGTGGAGTCTGAATGTGATTTCGAGCAGTCCACGATGCCGTCGTGGACACGAGTGATCCTGTGACCTGAATCCCGAGATCCATGATCTGCATCCATGGGGTGAACTACTTCAAAGTGAGGATCTGACTACGACCGATGGACTACTCCATCGGGGACGAAAGGGCGCGCATCGCGGCCGCGAGACCGGCCTCGAACCCGCGGCGCACTCCGACTCCTCACCGGCGAAGGGAGGGTTGTTGGCGTTCGCAAAGTGTCGCGTCGTCATCGTGCACCTCCCCCACAGCCTGTCAAGATGAGGGGGCATTCGTGACTCGTCGGGGCCGCCCGGCCGTGGTACATTCGCGATCGCCAAGGGGGCGCCGTCGCGGTATTGAGACCGTTGAGCAGCGGCCGTCCCATTTTCTTGGCGGAGGAGGGATTTTCCAGATGAAAAAGCTGTGGGTGTTGATGCTCGTTTTCGCCCTGGCGGCGCTTCCCATAACGGCCAAAGAAGATACCGACGACGACGCGGACACCGGCAAGGACACGAAGCCCATGTCGGCCGCCACGTTTTCGGGCCTCGAGTGGCGCTCGATCGGCCCCGCCTACAACTCCGGCCGGGTCGTCGACTTCGCAGTCGACCCCGACGCCCACAACATCATCTATGCCGCCACGGCTTCGGGCGGACTGTGGAAGACCGTCAACAGCGGCACCACCTGGGAACCCATTTTCGACAAGGAGAAGAGCTACTCCATCGGCTGCGTCACCCTCGATCCCAACAATTCGAATGTCGTGTGGGTGGGGACCGGAGAAAACAACAGCCAGCGCTCCGTGGCCTTCGGCGACGGGGTCTCCAAGAGCCTCGACGGCGGCCAGAACTGGTCAAACGTCGGTCTCGGCACGTCCGAGCACATCGGGATGATCGTGATCGATCCGCGGGACTCCGACGTCGTCTACGTCGCGGCGCAGGGCCCGTTGTGGGCCTCGGGCGGCGACCGCGGCGTCTACAAGACCACCGACGGCGGCGCCACCTGGCAACGCGTGCTCCACATCTCGGACGACACCGGCGTCAACGAGGTCCACATGGACCCGCGCAATCCGGATGTCCTCTACGCCTCGTCCTACCAGCGCCGCCGCCACGTCTACACCCTGGTCAACGGCGGCCCCGAGTCGGCCATCTACAAGACGATCGATGCCGGCGCGACCTGGCGAAAGCTGACCGAAGGCCTGCCCAAGGTCGATATGGGCAAGATCGGCATGGCCATCTCGCCCGCCGATCCCGACGTCCTCTACGCGGTGATCGAGGCGCAGCGCGACAAGGGCGGGTTCTTCCGTTCGACCGACCGGGGCGAGAGCTGGTCGAAGATGTCGGACTACGTCTCCGGCAGCCCCCAGTACTACAACGAGATCTTCGCCGACCCGCACGACGTCGACCGGGTCTACGCGATGGACACGTTCCTGCAGATCACCGTCGACGGCGGCAAGACCTTCAACCGCGTCGGGGAGAAGAAAAAACACGTCGACAACCACGCCCTGTGGATCGACCCCGGCGACACCGACCACCTCCTGGTGGGGTGCGACGGCGGCATCTACGAGACCTGGGACCGCGGCGCCACCTACCGCTTCTTCGAAAACCTGCCGATCACCCAGTTCTACCGGGTGTCGGTCGACAACTCGAAACCCTTCTACTACGTCTACGGCGGCACCCAGGACAACAACTCCCTGGGCGGCCCTTCCAGGACCCTCTACAGCTCGGGCATCTCCAACGAGGACTGGTTCGTCACCGTCGGCGGCGACGGCTACGAGACCGTCGTCGACCCCACCGACCCCGACACCGTCTACAGCCAGTGGCAGTACGGCGGTCTGGTCCGCTACGACCGCGCGAGCGGGGAGTCGGTGGACATCCAACCGCAGGAAGAACCGGGCGAGGCGGCCCACCGCTGGAACTGGGACTCGCCGCTGATGATCAGCCCGCACCTCCACACCCGCCTCTACTTCGCGTGCCAGCGGCTCTACCGGTCGGACGACCGCGGCAACTCGTGGACGGCGGTGAGCCCGGACCTCAGCCGCGCGATCGACCCCAACACGCTGCCGGTCTTCGGCACGATCCAATCGATCGATGCGGTCGCCAAGAACATGTCCACCTCCAACTACGGCAACATCGTGTCGCTGACCGAGTCGCCGTTGGTGGAGGGCCTCATCTACGTCGGCACCGACGACGGTCTCATCCAGATCACCGAGAACGGCGGCGCCGACTGGCGCGCCGTTGACGGGGTCCGCGGCGTGCCTTCGATGACCTATGTCAGCCGCCTCGAGGCGTCGGTGCACGACGAGAACACCGTGTACGCCACCTTCAACAACAAGAAGCGGGGCGACTTCAAGCCCTACGTCTTCGTCAGCCGCGACCGCGGCCGGACCTGGAGCTCGATCACCGGCGATCTGCCCGATCGCGAGATCGTGTACGCCGTGATGCAGGACCACGTCAAACCGGAGCTGCTGTTTGTCGGCACCGAGTTCGGCGTCTACTTCACCGTCAACGAGGGCGCCAACTGGATCAGGCTCAAGGGCAAGCTGCCGACCATCCAGGTCCGCGACATCGACATCCACCGCGGCGAGAACGACGTCGTGCTCGGCACCTTCGGACGGGGCTTCTACGTCCTCGACGACTACACGCCCCTGCGACAGGTTTCGGATGCCGCCCTCGAGCAGGAGGCGATCCTCTTCCCGACCCGGAAGGCCCTGCGCTACGTCGAGATGTCTTCGCGCATCGGCTCGCGCGGCGCCACCTTCTTCACCGCCGACAATCCGCCGTTCGGCGCCACCTTCACCTACTACCTGAAGGACGGGCTGAAGACCCTCGAGGATCAACGGATCGAGGCCGAGAAGGAGGCCGCCAAGGCGAAGACCGATCCGGCGATCCCCAGCTACGACGACTTGAGGGCCGAGGAAGAACAGATCGACCCCTCGGTCTTTCTCACCGTTCGCGATGCCGACGGCAACGTCGTGCGCAGGGTCGACGGCAAGAGCTCCAAGGGTCTCCACCGGGCGACCTGGGACCTGCGGTGGCCGAGCGCCCGCCCGACCTCGCTCACGAAAGAGAGCCGGAATCCCTGGGATCGCGAACCGTCGGGGCAGCTGGCCGTTCCCGGCAGCCTACACCGTGACCCTGTCGAAGGTCATCGACGGCGTCGTCACCGACCTCGCCGGGCCGCAAACCTTCGAGGTCGTGGAGCTCGGCCTCAACCGGTTCAAGGCGGAGAGCTTCGCCGAGGCGTCGGCCTTCCAGCAGAAGACCGCGGACCTCCAACGCGCGGTCACCGGCGCCCTCAAGTGGGCGGACGAGGCCGACGAACGGCTGACCTACACCCGCAAGGCGCTCAGCGACGCCCCGCGGGCCGACACCGTTCTGCTCGCCGAATCGCAAAGGCTGCAGACCGAGCTCGACGACATCCTCGTCCAGCTGCGCGGCGACACCACCCGTGAAAAGCGCAACGTCTTCACCCCGCCGTCGATCTCCGACCGGGTCAACCGCATCGTCGGCGGACAGTGGGACACGACCTCCGCGCCGACGGTCACGAATGTGAAGGACTACCAGTGGGCCGCCGAGGCCTTCGCCACCGAGCTCGGCCGTCTCCAGGTCCTGTCAGCGGCCCTCGACGCCTTCGAAGCTCAGCTCGAGGCGGCCGGCGCCCCGTGGACGCCGGGGCGGCTGCCGGAGTGGAAAATGAAGTAGAGAGACAGATTTCGAATTTCGGATTTCGGATTTCGGATTTCGGATTTCCATCCAACCTCCCCCCGGTCGTTCGCGGCCGGGGGTTTTCAATTTCGGATTTCGAATTTCGAATTTCGGATTTTCGGCGCGTGCGGCGGAGGCGCCTGCAACGTTGAACGTTCTAACGTTGGAACGTTGAAACGTTCGACTGGACGGGTGGCTCCTCTCGGGAAGCGCGTTCGGATACGGCCCTCGTGCGGCGGAGCGTGCCCGGCTTCGCCTCCGGCTACGCCATGGCAACTCCCGGGAAGCGTGTGCTGAAAGGCGTGCATACACGAAAGTTCACGCCCCGCCCGATAATGATGATCGTGGTGGCGGACCCTGAACCCGCCGCCACCAGCGATGTGCAGCCGAGGGCTGGAATGGAAGGGTGGCCGGGGGCCGGCCCATCGGATGCTCGCTGGTGGTGGTGCGTCACCGTGGCCGACGGCCACGCGTAAGGGCCCGCCTACGGCTTTCATCGGCGGTCGAGAGGTTCCCGGAAACGGTGGCGCGTACCGAATAATTCGGTACGTGGTACCCATCCGAATACCCGAGATCAACCGACCGAGTCCGACCAGTCCAGAAGGTCGCCGGTCTCGAACCCGCACGAGAAGATGGTGCATGAATACGTGCAGCCGGTGGTCCCGAGGTCATTCCAGATCAAGGTCGTATCGCACGTGTTGTCGATGCCCACGTTGCCGGTGCTGCTTTCGTGATAGATATCCCAGAGGAGGTTGTCGCAGACCGTGTTCGATGTAACGGTGTTGTTGTCCGAGTTGGTGATCTTGATACCCATCTCGCCGCCCCGAACAACGTTGCCGCTGATGGTATTCGAGTCCCCGTTCGACAGGTCGATGCCGACCCAATTCCCGACGAGGTCATTGTTCTCGAGCACCATCGCGCTCGCATTCACCAGGTAGAGAGCGGCGTCAAACCCGGAGATGGTGCAGTTCCTGACGGTGTTGCCACTGACCTGCATCATGGTGACAGCGTGCTCCGGGTCGTCCAGCGCCGGCTCGCCGCGGGGGCCGTCGCCGTCGATGAGGTGCCCCGCGCAGTCGAAGGTCACGTTGGTCTCACCCTGGTGGAGATCGATGCACGAGCCCGGGTAGTCGATGATGTCGGCATCCAGCACGACCACGTCATACATTCCGCTCGAAAGCGCGGCTTCACACTCGGCGCAGGTCGAACACGTCTCCACCGAGTCTGCAGCGCCGGCGATCGAAGAAGCTGCCAGTACGCCCAGAGCCGCAACCGCCCACCGAGCCGGTTTCCACTGACGCATGGCGCCTCCCCCAACCGATCCTCTTGTCGTCAGATCGCAGAAGTCGTCGGGTTTCGAAGCAACATTCGTGCCCGGCAACCGCCCCGAAAAGTGCCGTGCTTCTTTGCTCTGGAATGTGTCATGTCACACTCTGTGTCGGCACATCATGGTCGTGCGGCACACCCTCCTGAAACGGATGCCGACCAGGGAACCGGCCTGCATCTCTCACCACGCGTCGACCGCGGGCGATGACGCATGCTACCCAGGCGGTGATTTCGCGGGGGCCGATGATACACATTGAGACGCATCCCGCCATTGACACAGTCCGATCCGAAACCTACATTCAAGGGAAAACAAAGAAGTGAATCGAGCGAACCGCGAGGCACACGCAGGTGCGCGTCATGTTCTGTCGGAGGAGGCGGGATGTCCTCGAACTCCACAGTTCGCGCGGCCCGTGCCGGCCCGACTGTCGTCGCCGGCCGGGTAATCTCCGCGCTGATCCCCAATACCTACGTCTGGGCCGGCATCGCCCTCGGCGCGCTGTTCTGGCCGCTCGAAAGCCTGATCCACATCCTCGTTTTCGAGGAGGAATCATTCGTCTCCCAGCTGCTCACTCTGGATCCCCACGAACTCTGGAAGAGAGTCCTGATCTTCGTCCTGATGACCGCTTTCGGAGCCTACGCCCAGCACGGGATCAACGTCCGACGGCGATCCGAGCAGGCCGTCCGGGTCAGCGAAAAAAAGTACAGAACACTGATCCAGGAAGCGCTCAACCCCATCTTCGTGTTTGATTCGCGGGGACGATTTCTCGACTTCAATCAATCGACGCTCGAGTTCTTCGGGATCGACGAGGAACAGCTGCTGAAAACGACCTATCAAGAACTGACGGCGCTCTACCCCCGCTTCACCTCGCCCTACCCGCAGCCGTTCTCACCTGCGCAGGGACTCACCGAGATCGACATCGCCGTCGGCTCCACCACCAAGACGCTGCTCCTCAACATCGTGCCCTTGACCTCGGAGGCCGAAGAAGAACCGTCGTACTTCGGCATCGGCCAGGACATCACCGAACGCAAGCAGTTCCAGCAGAACCTCGAATTCGCGCACAAGGAGCTGACCCAGATCTTCCAGACCGCGTCATCGGCGATGCGGCTCATCGACCGCGAGTTCCGGGTCATCAAGATCAACGAGACCTTCGCCGAGCTTGCCGGTTTGTCGCCGGACGACGCCGTCGGCTCGAAGTGCTTCGAGACCTTCGCCGGGGACCGCTGCAAGACGCGGGAGTGCCCCCTCACACAGATTCTCAAGGGCAAAAAGAAAATCGAATACAGACTCAACAAGAGTCGGCGCGACGGCACCGAGCTCACCTGCCAGCTCACTGCACGCCCCTTCTTCAACTCGAAGGGCGACCCTATCGGCATCGTCGAGTCCTTCAACGACGTCACCGAGCTCTCGCGGACCCGCGATGCGCTCCGCACCGAGCGCGACAAGCTGCGCAATATCCTCTTCCAGCAGTACGAAGGTGTCGGGATCCTGCGCTCCGACCGCACGATCGAATACCAGAACGAAGCCCTGGCCAGAGATTTCGGGGACTGTATCGACCGCCACTGCTACGAAGCCTTTGTCGGGGCTGACCAGCCGTGTGCCGAGTGCTCCATCACCGAGGTGTTGGATAACAACAGCCGCCGCCGGTGCGAGATCGACTCGGTGGACGGGAGAGTCCGCGAGCACACCTACACCCCGTTCCGCGACATCGACGAAAAGCAGAAGATCCTGGTCTACCTGCGCGACATCACCGATGCCCGCGCCTCGCACGCTGCCGCCGTGCAGGCCGAGCAGCTCGCCGCCATCGGCGCCCTATCCGCAGGCGTGGCCCACGAGATCAACAATCCCATCAACGGCATCATCAACTACGCGCAGATGATCATCGACAAGGAGCGCGGCCTCGGCGAGATCCGGGAGATCAGCGATCGCATCGTCAAGGAGGGCGAGCGCATCGCACGCATCGTGGCCAGCCTGCTCTCGTATGCGCGCCGCGGCGTCCAGGAAGAGACAGCGGCCTCGGTCGAGGAGCTCATCGACGAGTCGCTGACCCTGATCGGCGCCCAGATGAAGAAGGAGGCCATCACCCTCGACGTGCGTTTCGCGGAGGGCCTCCCCCCGGTCTTCTGCATCCCGCAGAGCATCCAACAGGTCTTTCTCAACATCATCAGCAACGCGCGGGATGCGATGAACCGGAAGTTCCCCGAAAACACCGGGGCCAAACGGCTCGAGATCTTCGCCGACGTCGATGAAGCGGATGGGAGACGTTGGGTTCGCGTCGCCTTTCGCGACAACGGCACCGGCATCTCGAACGACATCCGCGACAAGATCATGAAACCGTTCTTCTCCACCAAACCGAAAGGCAAGGGCACCGGCCTGGGCCTCAGTATCAGCCGCGACATCGTGGAAGAGAACGGCGGCGAGCTGACCATCGAAAGCGATTACGGCCATTCAACCACAGTCAACGTTCGATTACCCGAGGTGACGATGTGATCATGGAAGCCCAAACCGCCGCTCGCAGCAGAATCCTCGTCGTCGATGACGAGGAGAGCATCCGCTACACCTTCCGCAACTTCCTCGAAGACGAAGGACACAAGACCATCACCGCTTCGAGCTACGAGGAAGGCATCGCCTTTCTCCGTGAGATGGATTTCGACCTCGTGTACGCGGACATCGTCCTCGAGGGGAAATCGGGCCTTGACCTCCTCAAGGACTCGAAGGACTCCACCCGCAACACGGAGTTCATCATCATCACCGGGGCGCCGTCGGTGGAAACCGCGGCAAACGCCGTCCGTCTCGGGGCCCTCGACTACATCGTCAAACCGATCCGTCACGGCGACCTGATGCGCATTACCGACAAGGCGCTCAACCACCGCGCGCTGCGCCAGGCCGAGGAAACCTACCGTCTCAATCTGGAGGCGATCTTTCGCAGCGTCCGCGACGCCATCATCACCGTCGACGAGCAGATGACCGTGGTCGAGGTCAACCCCGCGGCCGGGGTCATCTGCGGTATCTGGCGCGAGGACGCCACCGGGAAACAGCTCACCGATATTTCACACCATTGCTCCGGATCCTGTCTCGAGGCGTTGCACGACACCGTGATCCGCAAGGAGAACATCGACATCTCCTGCATCGAATGCGCGACCCACGACGACCCCGAACAGATCGTGAGCATCACCGCGACACCGCTGCTTCGACAGGACGGAACCGCGTCCGGCGGCGTCATGGTGATCCGCAACGAGACCCGGCTGGTGGAGCTGGAAAGGTGCGTCGCCGAGTCCAGACAGCTCGGAAGAATCGTCGGCACCGGTAAGGAAATCCGAAAGGTGTTCTCGATGATCGAGGCCCTCGCCGACGTTCGCACCTCGGTCCTGGTGACCGGCGAGAGCGGCACCGGCAAGGAACTGGTGGCCGACGCCCTCCACGCCGCCGGCGACCGCTGCAACAGGAACCTGGTCAAGATCAACTGCGCCGCCCTCTCCGAGGGTCTGCTGGAGAGCGAGCTCTTCGGCCACGTCCGCGGCGCCTTCACCGGCGCCGTCAAGGACAAAGTGGGCCGGTTCCAGAGGGCCGACCGCGGCACGATCTTCCTCGACGAGATCGGTGAAATGACCCCGGCCATGCAACTCCGCCTGTTGCGCGTGCTGGAGACCATGGAGTTCGAACGGGTCGGCGACTCCACCCCGATCAAGGTCGACGTCCGGGTCATCGCCGCCACCAATCGCGATCTCCAACACAAGGTCAAGCGCGGGGACTTCCGAGAGGACCTCTACTTCCGCCTCAAGGTCGTCGAGATCAACCTTCCGGCGCTCCGTGATCGGCGAGAGGACATCCCCCTGCTGGTCCAGCACTTCGTGGCCAGGTTCAACGAAAAATTCTCCAAGAACATCAGCGGGGTCTCGGAATCGGTCATGGCGCTTTTCATGAAGTACCACTGGCCGGGCAACATCCGGCAGCTCGAGAACATCCTCGAGCACGCCTTCGTCCTCTGCCGCCAGAACATCATCACGCCCCGCGACCTGCCCACCGACTTCATGCCCGGTGCAGCCTCGAACCCGATCGACGGAAGGGCGGGTGACGGTTCGGCGGACATCAGGGCCATCCGCGAGGCCCTCGAGCAGACCGAGTACAACAAATCCGAGGCGGCCCGCCTGTTGGGGATCAGCCGCAGGACCCTGTACCGGAAGCTCGAGCAGCACAAGAGCAACGATTAGCCTGCATATCCCTCTGACCCGACGACGGGGCTTCTGTGCCGTGACACAGTGTGTGTCGCCCGACCTTGAGTCATGGCACGCCCGCGCCGCTCGCGGATTTTCGCAACAGAAGCCGTCCCGGGGCGCCTTCCCGCCTCCCCGATATCCACTCTAAGCCCCTCACAGAAAACATCTTCCAGTTTCCATCCCGGCGCCGCAGAGGGCGGCCTTGCGACTCGCCTTCCGCATGGCACGGTTCTTGAGTTGGTCCCGCCACGTCACCACACGGGCGACAACTGAGATTGGACTGATGGATTTGAACCTGCCGAATCGTCATGGCTCGGATCGCGCGGAGACGACCTCGCGCCGCCGCGATCGGACGTCGCGCCGCCTTCAGTCAGACATCGAGAAAAGGAGAGATCCGTCGTGATTCGCCGACCGGTGTGGTTCCACACCCCCGCCCGTGCTTCAACCGGGAACGAGGGAAACCGTCCTGATCCCACCCTGTCGGCGCGGCCCGTGCCCGACAGACCTCCACTGACCCCCGGTCGGCGTTTCCTTGCCAGCCAACGGCCCCGCCGGCGGGCTCGGCCGTTCATTCGCCGGCGGCGCGGGGCCCTCGTGGGCCCGCTGCGCGCCGGCCGTCACGGAGGAGAGGTTGTTCTCGTATCTCGGGTCCGTCCGGGGCCGCACCGCCGATATCACGGCGCGGCGGCTCCCGGCGGACCCCCAGACACGAAGGGAGGTAGTTGACGGTGTGTCGCTCGACCGAGAGCGGGCACGGGGGCACGGGCCGCACCGCGGCCGCGAGTTCCCCTGCCGGGCTCCCAGACCCGATGGACGCGAAACGGAACGGGTTGGAACCGGGAACAGACCGGAGAGCATCCAACCCGTTCCACGGAAAGGAGACTGAAATGACTCGCATCAGATGCATCTCTCCGAAAGTGTTGGTGTTGTTGGTGTCCGCGGTGCTGTGCCTGGCGGCCGGCAGCGCCGGCGCCGAGGAGGGGCTGCTTTGGCCGCATCGAAAGACAACTACTCTTGAAGCACGACTGGGATAAAGAAGACTGGGATGCCGTGGGAACGGTAAGGATCTGGAACACCAAAGACCAACTAAAAATTGCAGTCACCCCGGACGGCGGTTTCAAGCTCCAAGCGGTCAACATTTTTGTTGCCAACGAGGTCGCCGAATTTGACGCCATCCTCAAGAAAACGGGAAAACCGAAACCCCAGTTCGACTTCCCCGACATCACGGAATACGAAACCCCTGCAGACCAGCACCTCGAGGAGATCGACCTCGAGCCTTCCGGAAATCTGCTGGGGTGTTGACCCGGTGAAATGCCCACCTAACCGCTACGTCATCGTTTACGTCAAGCTGGTCTCCGAAACTGCCGACCTGGACGACGACAGTGGGGCGTTCGCCTTGCGACGGAGAATTCCCGCGGCTCGACAAAGACAAAGACCAATCTGGGGCTGGTACGTCACCTACCCACTGGCCAAGGTCGAGGCCGGGCACTTCATCGACGCCAACGTCAACGGGCTGTCCTTCGAGACCCCGACCCAGTTCGGAGTGACCGGCGAGGAAGGCCAGTTCTGGTTCCTCCCCGGCGAGCGCATCGACTTCTCGGTGGGCAGCCTGGATCTGGGCGACGCCCTGGCCGACCGCCGGGTGTCGCCGGTGGACCTCTTCGAGGGCTCCGACTGGGACGACCCCCGGGTCATCAACATGGCCTGGCTGCTGCAGAGCCTCGACGCCGACGGCAACCCCGGGCAGGGCGCGATCAACATCACCGAACCGGTGGTCGCCTGCCTGGAGAGCGCGCTGGCGCGTTCGGAACTGAATCCGGTCGACTTCTCCGACGAAACCGCCGTCGGGCGCCCTGATCGCGGCCACCCAGCGGGTCCTGCGACGTCGTTCTGGCCTCGCCTGACCCGTGACGAGGCCTGGGAGAACCTGGTCACCGGCCAGAAGGCCGGCAACCTGATGAAGAAGAACGTCTCCAAGACCCCCGGCATGAAGAGCGACAAGGCCAAGATCGAGATCCTGCCGGTCTACGTCCCGGCGCAGACGTCGGACGGGACCGACACCACGGTTGTACTACTACGACGCAGACGACGAGTGTGATCGAGGACCGGAGCGTCGCCAAGCCGATCGTGGTCGCGTACGAGGACGAGGTCGAGGGCACCGGCGCGACGGACGTGTTCGTCGCCATCTCGCGCGACGACGGCGACACCTGGAAGCGCCGCAACATCTCCAAGACCGCCGACAAGTCGTCCAAGGCCGGGTACCCGGGCGTGTCCGAGAAGCCGATGCTCAAGGTCAAGGACAATCTCATCTTCGTCGCCTGGACCGACAAGTACTGCCGGGGCGGGCGGCCGGGCTACGCGATCACCGTCTGCCCCGGACATCAACGGCGACGGCGAACCCGACCCGCTGCGAGGTGTGCCGCGAAACCGCCGAGACGGCACCGTCTGCACGGCCGACTACCCGGGCGACGACGCCTACTGGACGGACGACCTCTTCGGCGTCGGCGGTCCGCAGCGCTCGGTGATCTACGAGGACTACCCCGAGATGGGCGAGGTCGCCTTCAGCTGCGTGTGGACGGCCCGGGGCGTGATCGAGTCCGACGGCAACATCCAGTGGTTCAAGCCCGAGCGGCTCACCTCGGGCCGCCGCGACGCCACGCAGCTCTTCGCCGGGGCGGGCGACGAGGTGGCGTTCGCCATCGTCTGGCAGGAGGACCCCAAGGGGCTGGTGCCGGGTGAGGGCGACGGCCCCGGCGACGGGCTGGAGCGGCTCCAACACCAACAACAAGACCGACATCTGGTACAGCTACATCACCCTGGACGATTTCGCCAAGATCGACTCCGCCTACCCCGCGGGCGGGCAGCGACGACGACGACATCGTCGACACCGATCCCGAGCTGGCCGGACGGGTCAAGGCCCTGGTGCCGATGTCCCTGCCGGTGAGGATCACCGACAACGACGTCTGCAGCGACGAGAACATCGACCCCGACGGCGGCAACGGCGAGCACGACTTCGACGAGGAAGGCCAGGGCACCCACCGCTACTGCGGCACCCTCGAGAACATCGGCACCCCCGAGTCGCCGGGCTCGAACCCGCTCTGCGCCTACACCATCGAGAAGACCAACCCCAACGGCGAGATCCACCACGTCTGCGTGACCGCCGACGGGCGCCTGCTGGACGGCAACACCGGCGCCTCGCGGGCCAACATCTTCCTCCAGCCCTACAAGAAAACGGATGGCACGAAGAGCGCCTGGGCCATCATCGGCTACGAGGAGAGCAAGGGCGTCGGCACCCCGCCGGACGGCGACCACGACGGACGACGACTGCGGCGGGGAAGACGGAACGGCGATCATCATCCGCTGCGAGGAGCCCGAGGACGAGGACGAGCTACAAGCCCGACATCGGCAAGAACGTCATCTACCACAGCTTCGACTTTGCCAACCCGAAGCCGGGTCGCTGGTGCGGCGGCGGCATCCTCAACCTGCCGGAGACCGACGAGCTCGGCAACACGATCTACCTGGTGAACGAGGACGGCAGCGACCTCCTCGACTGGGCGGGCAACCCGATACCTGCGACCGAGAACGCCCGCCGGGTGCGCTTCATGCCCCAGCCCAAGTCCAAGATGGGGGCATCGAAGACGGTCCTGGTGGCGCTCTACCGCCAGGGCGAGGAGGGCAGCGGCAAGCCGGCCGACATCTTCATGCGGCGCGTGAAGGCCTCGTCCACCGGCAACCCCTACGCCTTCGGCAACTTCCTGCCCGGCGCCCAGAACGTCAGCAGCGTCAGCGCCGATCCCGACTACCTGTTCCAGGACCCCTTCGACCCGGACGAAGCCGGAGAAGATGCTCCGGTGGACCTGGTCACCCGCCAACCTCGCCGACACGTCCGGCACCAACCCCCGCGACGACGCCCTGGCCCACCGCGGCGCCCTCAACGGCGACGACCTGATCATCGCCTACAGCTGGACGCCCAACTGGGGCCGCAACGCCAACGACAAGTACGACCTCTTCATCCGGCGCTCGTTCAACGGCGGGCAGAGCTGGACGACGGATCCCTACGACGCCGACGCCATCGAGCACAACGTGGCCTTCCGGGTCCCGATCCTCGACGAGGAGAACCAGACCGTGTCATCTGGGACGAGGAGGTGGTGACCACGGCCTACACTCCGGGCGCCTCGGAGCCCCCGCGCAACGTCTCCAACCTGCGCAACAACCGCACCAGCGTGCTCGAGCCGCGGCTGGTCAAGGCGCCGGGGACCATCACGAACCTCGACGGGACGCCACCGGCTACCCGGAAGACGTTGAAGACAAGAGCGTCTACCAGGTCGCCTACGGCCTCGAGTTCAACCAGAACCAGGAGCCCAACGACGCGGTCTTCCCGCAAGATCCCGCTCGACATCTACTACAGCCGGACCACGGACAAGGGGCAGCGCTACGAGGAGGTGATCGTGACCCCGCAGGACGGCGGCGGCAAGCCCGAGGTGGGCTGGAACCCGCTCGCCAAGGACCAGCCCCAGCAGGGCGCGGCGCAGCTGCGCCAGACCCCGGACGGCTCGCGGATGTACGCCGTCTGGGTGGAGGAGAGCGAGTCGGGCAGCGACATCATGTTCCGCAGAGTGGACTACCGATGACCGAACCGGCGGCCCCGGGAGCGCCTGTGCTCCCGGGCCGCCCCTTTCAGTGAGCGGCCCCTGGACACGGGAGCCGCATCGAACCGACGCTCAAGGAGGACGTCATGAAAACGCGAACCCTCATTCTCATCACTGGAGTCTGCGTGGTCCTGCTGCTGGCCGCCGCTCCAGGTTGGGCCGTGAAGCCGATCAAGACACCGACACCGACACCGACGCCGACACCGGAAGACCCGCCCGAAATGGACTATCCCTTCTACTTCTGGCGCCTCGGCCACATGGACGGCCCCCACGACTCGGCCAAGGCCCTGGGCATCTCACGCGACGGCAAGGTGGCCGTCGGCTCCACCGTGGTGGTGGATTTCATCGAAGGCCTGGCGCATGGACATCGACTGGGCCATCGCCACCGACGACGGGGTGCCGCCGCTCTACAACGAGCTTCAGGTCCAGGAGAGCATCGGCGGCGAGGCCGCCTTTGCGGCCTCGGACATGACCGTGGATCCCTGCCCCTACGACAAGGTGGCGGAAAATCTCGACTGGTGCGGCTCTCTGCCCGTCGGAACCCTGACGACGGGGACGGTGTCCTACGCCGCGGAGTGGCTGTGGGCGTATGACGCCGAGGCCGTTGATCCCAACTACGTGGCCATCCCGGACTTCGGCGGCGGCATCTCCGACATGACGGTCAACGACGTGTCGGTCGACGGCTTCATCCTCGTTGGCACCGGCAACACCAAGACCGGCATGAAAGCGTTCCGCGCTGACACCACGGTCGTGGATGAGGACCTCGTGCCGATCCCGGTGCAGCTGACCATCACGGACACGTTCTACACCGAACAGACTCTGCAGACCAGCTCGGCCCAGGCCGTGTCCGCCGACGGGACGATCATCGCCGGCTTCGGCGGGACCAAGACGGGGAACAAGGCCTTCGTCACGACGTTCCTGGGCATCGATGGGACTACCGGGGAAGCCATCCTCGAAAGCTACGTCCTGCCCGCAATCGACGGCGGCAGGTGGTCCGAGGCCTACGCCATGACCGTAACCGACGAGGGCGCCATCTACATCGCCGGCCGCAGCGACAGCCCCAAGGGCCCCCAGGCCTGCATCTGGTTCCAGGGGGATGACCCCGCCACCCCTGAAGTCGAAACCTGGGTGGTCAAGGGGCTGGGCGGGCTCTCCAAGAAGAAGTACGACAGTGTGGCCACCGGCATCGTCCAGCGTCCCGGGGCGGCGGATGGAGAGCTGATGGTGGTCGGCTCCAGCCAGTCCATCCTCTACCCCTCGGAGGCCTTCGTCTGGGCCGGCAACCCGGTGCTCGAGCCCGATGATGGCGAGGAATTCATCGGCTACATGTACGACCTCGAGTACATCCTGATCAAGACCGGCGCCGGGGAAGCGTCCGGAATGGGTTCCAGCTGGATCCTGAACGAGGCAACGGGGGTTGCTCTCAACGAGGACCTCACGGCCAGGATCGTCGGCTGGGGC
This sequence comes from Candidatus Sulfomarinibacteraceae bacterium, assembly GCA_963823345.1. Lineage (GTDB taxonomy): Bacteria > Acidobacteriota > Thermoanaerobaculia > Thermoanaerobaculales > Sulfomarinibacteraceae > Sulfomarinibacter. Next base: position 23,551 of record CAWGLE010000019.1, on the reverse strand, counting down.
ATCAACCCCGAGGGCGGGGTCGAGGCCTGGCTGGCTGGCGAGTACCCCTACGGCGAGCTGGAGCCGTTGCTTGTCAAGGAGTGACCGGAGATCCGACATGAACACGGTGCCCGGCACCTCATGTGCTCCATTCCTTCCTTCTCCCGTCTGGGAGCCCGGGACGGTTTGACCACCCCCCGGGTCGCGGGGCCCGATCGTCGGGCCCCGCACTTTTCTCTCATTCTCAGAACGGGCGGAGTCGGCAGTGTTCTGATCGAAACCCAACCGACCCGGCGAACCGCGCCACCGGGCTCCCAACCCCGAACAATCGCCATCCCTTGCGGTTCGGCCGGGCACCTCTGCAACTCGCACTACCGTCTGAGGCATGCACCCTCCGCCTCGTACGACGACCACCAGTTGTCATGTGCCCGGCCGGCCACCCTCACGGCCGCGAGGAAAGAAGCCCTGAGACACGGCACAGTGTGTGTCACGCCCGCCTGTGTCGTGGCACGGAGGGCGCCGCTCGGCGGTCGCCGCATCCGGGCCGCTGATTTCGCTCGCTTCCCACCCCCGGCCCGGGCAAACCCCTCCTGCGGCTGAAATTAGCCGCCCCCGCTCTGCAGCGTCTCCGATCGCGGCCACCTTTCCCTGGCACTGGCACGGATCTTGATTCCGAACACCCCAACGACAACACACCTGACAGCGAGGGCTGGAGGCCGCGACGCGATTCCAGCCCTTCTCTGGCAGACCAACACATCCGTTGTGGGCTGAGAACGGCGGGCACAACGGTGCGAAAGGGGGCTTCTATGGTTCCGACGGTGTTCTGGGTTGGCCTGCTCCTTTCGTGTTCCGTCCTCATCGCCAGCCCGATCATCTCCACCATCAAAGGCCTCGACGTGCCGCTGCACCCCGGTGAAAAGGACCGCTGCCCCGTGTGCGGGATGTTTGTCGCTCCCTACCCCGAGTGGATCGGACAGGTGCGGCACGGCGACGGAACAACCGTCTTCTTCGACGGCTGCAAGGACCTCTTCAAGTACCTGCTGTCGGTGGACCGCTCCGCACCCGGAAAGGGCCGCAAGACGGTGGCCGCGGTCTTCGTGACCAACTACTACGACGGCGAGATCATCGCCGCCCGCACCGCGTTCTTCGTTTTCGGCAGCGACGTCATGGGGCCGATGGGGCCCGAGTTGGTGCCGCACCGCACGCTCGACGCCGCCGAGGACTTCATGGAGGACCACAACGGTCTGGGGATTGTCGGCTTCGACGAGGTCACCGAGGCCGTCCTCCGAGAACTGCAGTAGGAACGGGGGTCATCGATGCTTCAGCTCAGCTACGCAGAAGCGGCGACCACGACGATGCGGCCACCTCCGAACCGGCTCTACGCCGTCGCCGCGACCCGGGCCGCATCCGACCCGCGCCCCACCATGATCGAGCTCGAGGGCGTGAGCAAGTCGTTCGGACCCCGAGAACACCGCTCCGTCACCGCCGTCGACGGCGTCACCCTCCGCATCCCCGAACACTCGATCACCTTGATCACGGGCCCGAACGGCTCCGGCAAGACGACCCTGCTCGGCATCATCGGCTGCATGATGCGCCCCAGCGCGGGGCGGGTCACCGTCTCGGGGCGCGATGTCACGCGGCTCTCCGAGGACCTCCTGGCCGAAATGCGTCGGACCCATTTCGGTTTCATCTTTCAAAACCGCCACCTGATCCGGCGCGCCACCGCACTCGAGAACGTGATGGTCCCCGGGCTGCCGTGCCCCCGCCACAACGGCGATCTCAGGCACCGCGCACGCTCCCTGCTGGCGAGGCTGGGCATCGAATCGAAGTCGGACGTTCGCGTCGAACGCCTCTCGGGAGGCGAACAGCAACGGGTGGCCGTGGCGCGGGCTCTGATCAACGACCCGGAGATCGTCATCGCCGACGAACCGACGGCCCACCTCGATGCGGTTTCCGCACGGTCCTTCACGCACCTCATGTTCGACCTCCTGTCCCAGCGGAAATCGGTGATCGTCGCGAGCCACGACCCGGCCCTGTGCAAGCCCGAGCTCTACAGCCATGTCTTCGAGCTGCGCGGCGGTCGCGTCGCGGGACGGTGAGCGCCGATGGTTCTCAGCCCACCGATTCTGGCGCTTCTCTTCTGCTCCACCGTGGTCTGCGGGCTCACCATCGTTGTTCTCGGAGTCGGTCTTGTGGCGGTCGCCGGCTGGGACCACCACTCGAACAGCCGACGACAGCTCGTGCGGGAACGCCGCTGGTTTCTGGTCGAGACCAGTCTGCGTCTGATCTTCGCGCTTCAGCTCCTGTCTGTCCTGGTGTTCGCCGCAACGGCGGACCACCTCAAGACTCTCCTCACGGGCGCCATGTGCGCGGTCGGCTCGCTCAACGCCAGCCCGTTCGGCGTGCCGGCCCTGGCGGTCAAGAGCGCGGCCTGTGTCCTCTGCGGTCTGTGGCTGGTCACCGACCGCGCCAGCTCGGCCGCCGCAAGCAACGGCCTGGTCCGCTTCAAGGTCGGCTTCCTGGCCGTCCTCGCCGGCCTGTTGGTGGCTGACGGGGCGCTCCAGCTCCGCTACTTCACGGACCTCTCACCCGACGTCATCACCTCGTGCTGCGCGACGGTCTTCGACGCGAAGGGCGCTGGCGTCGGTGCGGACCTCGCGAATCTGCCCGTTGGTTGGAGCCGGGCGACATTCTTCGGCGGTCTCTTCGTCACCGGCGCGGTCGGCCTGACGGCGGTCAGCCGGCGGCGCTCGACCGTCGTCTATTCGGTCTTCGCGATCATGCTCGGCCTCATCACCACCGCTTCCGTCGTCACCTGGATCGCACCCGCGTACTACGAGCTCCCGACCCACCACTGCCCGCTGTGCCTCCTCGCTTCGGAGAGCGGCTACGTGGGCTATCCGCTCTACATCTTTCTGGCGACGGCGATCATCGCCGGCGCCGGCAGCGGGCTGGTGCGCGCGCTGCGACGACTGGACGTCTACGGCTGCATCCGTGCCGAAGAGGAATGCCGGCTGTGCGCGGTGTCGATGGCGAGCTTTGCCGTTGTCGCCGCCATTGCCATGTGGCCGATCCTGACATCCGATTTTCGATTGGAGGTCTACTAGTCAGTTCAACCGGTGTCTCCGCCCGGCGAGGCCCACCGGCCTCGTCTCTCGCCAACCGCGCCCCCATCCAGAAGGGGGCAACGACAGGGGGGTGGTCATGAAAAGAGTGGTCCTTTTGGTGCGTTTGCTCGCATTCGCGGGCGGCGCCGCGTTCTTCTGCGCCAGCGAAGCGCTGGCGGTGCCGGCCTTCGCACGCCGGTACGCGACGAGCTGCGCGACCTGTCACCAGGCCTATCCGCGCCTCAACGGCATCGGCGACTCCTTCCGCATGATGGGCTACCGCTTCCCCGACGACGAGCGCTACCGCAAGGTGCAGCCGGTCGAGCTCGGGGACGAGGCCTACAAACGACTGTGGCCGAAGGCGCTGTGGCCGAGCCACATTCCCCGCCAGTCGCCGATCTCGCTGATCACGCGGTTCATGTTCGAGATGGATCTCAACGGCAGCCGGCAGGCGGCACGACCTTTCTGCTGCCCGAGGAGATCGAGCTGGTGTGGGCCGGCAACATCGGCGACACCATTTCCTTCTACGGCGACGTGATCTACTCTTCAGAAGGACTTCGGCGGCCAGGACCCCGAGTCGTGGGTGACCCTCAAAGCGTTGGCTGCAGTTGCAGAGCCTGGTCGGGCCGGACAACCTCTTCAACCTCGAGTCGGCACGGTCGGGCACCCAGACGATGGGGCTTGTTCACCGCCCGCGACGCCAACATCTACAGCACCCACTTCTACATCTACACCTCGTGGTTCATGCCGCGGCCGAACCTCGCCAGGCCGGCCTTTCCGAGTTCCAGGGCAACAACTTCTCGATCGCGCCGCAGCAGGGGTTCGAGCTCAACGGAGTCGGCAAGCGGTGGTTCTACGCCGCTCGGGATGGTCAACGGCAACCTCGACGAGCCCGCGGCAACGTGCCGGAGAGCGACGTCAGCTTCGTCGGCGCCGGCCGCAACTCCGACAACAAGGACCTCTACGTCCACCTCGCCTACAAGATCGGCGGCCACGCCCTTCGACCGCAGCCGCGAGCCGCCGAGCGACAGCCTGTCGACCGGCGCCCAGTTCTGGCGCGACGACGCGCTCGAGCTCGCGCTGTTCGGCTACACGCGGAACCGCCGACCTGAAGACGGTCGACCTCGACGGCACCGTCTGGGAGGGCGAGGACGGGTTCTGGCGGCTCGGCGTCGGATTCCAGCACCGGATCAAGGACGTCCACTGGTCACTGCTGTACATCGCGGGCTCGGACGACGACCCGTACGGCAACCTGTCCGACCACGCGGTCGACAACACCGCCGGAAGCCCGCCGCCGAGCGACATCAGCTTCATCGGCGCCGGCCGCAACAGCGACAGCAAGGATTTCTACGCCAATCTGGTCTACAAGATCGGAGGCGTCCAGTTCGATCGCAGCAGCGAAAAACAGCCCGATTCTCTGAGTGCACTGAGTTCGAAATTCTGGCGCGACGACAGCCTCAAGCTCGGTCTTTTCGGCTATTCGGGAACCGCGGACATCAAGACGGTCGATATCGACGGCACCACGTGGGAGGGCACGGATGACTTCTGGCGGTTCGGGGGCGGGTTGCAGCACGATATCGGCGATTTCAGCTGGTCCGCCCAGTACACCGTGGGCAACGACGACCACCCCTACGGCAACCTCAGCGATCAACCGGTGGACTCGAAGACCTGGCACGTCGAGGTGCTCGGATTCGTCTACCCCTGGCTGATGCTCTACGGGCGGTACGAATCGTTGGAACTGGACCTGCCCGGATGTGCCGGGGCTGCTCCCGGTCCAGGACATCGACAAGATCGTCGCCGGCGCCAAGTTCATGATCCGTCCCAACGTGAGCTGCAACGTCGAGGGCACCTATCTACACCGAAGGAGCCGAACTGGAGGCGGGCCTTGACCAGACACTCTTTGTGCTGCTCAGCATTTCGTTCTGAGGCGCGGCGGCCGGCGCTCGCAGCGGCGTTGGCGGCGTCACTGACGGCGCTCGTGGCGCCGTCCGCCGAGGCGGCGTGTCCGAGCTGCGGTTCGGTTTCGGGGTCGGTCTCGGTCGAACAGGCGTACATCCGGACCGACGGGCCCAAACACGACCGCGACGTGGTGATCATGCTCGACCCGGTCGGTACGAAAGCGCCCGCTGCCGAAGGTTTCCGGGCGACCATGGACCAGACGGGGTTGGTCTTCGTGCCCCACGTGCTCGCGGTGCCGCGCGGCGCCACCGTCACATTTCTCAACAGCGACAAGGAACAGCACAACGTCTACTTCCTCGACGACCGGACGGGGGAAACCCTCGACATCGGCACCTGGGGCCCCGGGGTCAGCGTCGACCACACATTCGACACCCCCGGCATGGTCATCACCCTGTGCAAGCTCCACCTCGAGATGGCCTCGTACGTGGTGGTGTCCCCGAGCCCCTGGTTTTCGCAGGTGGCTTTCGAATCCTCGGACACACCGGTCGATTTCAGAATCGACAACGTCCCGCCCGGCGTCTACGAGCTGTCCGCGTGGCACAAGAAACTCAAACAAAAAGGAGGATCCGTCCGCATCGAAGTGAAACCCCGAACCGGCACCGAGGTGGAGATTGGCATCACGAAGCCCAAGCTCGCCAAGTCATCTGGTTGACGGCAGCGTCACCGGGATCGACGACTGGGGCCTCCCCCTGGCTGCCCCGCTGGCCAACCTCTGGCGGTGGTGGCCGGTCGCCGTGGCGGCGGCGGTGTGCCTGGCGGCGACCCAGCTGTCGCCAATCGGCGGGGCCGTCGGAGGAACGCCGGTCACCGTGGAAATCATGGCCAGCCAGTACGCCTACGCCCCACACCGGATCGTGGTCGACCCCGGCGCCGAGGTCCACCTCCGGCTGGCATCGACGGACGTGGTGCATGGGTTCTACCTCGAGGGGCACGACATCGAGGCCGAGGTCCGGCCGGGTTCTCTCACGACCCGGGTCCGCCACCCCTCCACCGGCGAGGATTTTCACGAAGCCGAAGAGATCGTCTTCACCGCCGGCCGGCCCGGCAAGTACCGCTATCGCTGCTCGGTGACCTGCGGCACCCTCCACCCCTTCATGCAGGGCGAGATGATCGTCAGCCCCAACCGTCTCTACCATCTCGCCCTGATGGCGACCTTCGCCATCGCGTTCACCTTCTTCGGTCTCATGAGGACGGGCGTCATCGGCGACCGCACGACCCGTGCCGCCCGATCGACGCCGGGGCGCAGAATCGACCTGCTGCGCGCCGTTCCCGGGCTTCGGTGGCTGGTCACACGCCGGTGGTTCCAGTTCGCGGTGGTCCTCCCCAATCTTCTGGTCCTCTTCTTCTTCATCATCGCCGGCCTCTTCGGCTCGCCCATCGGGAATCGGAACATCGTCGTGACCGTGGTCTGGATCCTGTGGTGGTTTCTCCTGATCACGGTGTTGGTTCCCGCCGGCGGCAGGGCGTGGTGCATGGTGTGTCCGGTCCCCTTCGCCGGCGAGTGGCTGTCGAGACGACGGCTGGTCAGCGTGCGACGGGAGGCCGAGAAAACGCGATCGCTCCGCGACGGCGGCCTCAATCGCAGGTGGCCTCACCGATGGTCGCAGATGTGGACGCAGAACCTGCTCTTTCTGACCCTGTGCACGGTCTCGACGATCCTGGTCACGCGACCGGCGCTCACCTCATTCATCCTGGCCGCGATGGTCGTCACGGCCATCGTCGTCCATGCCGTCTACAAGCGGCGGAGCTTCTGCCGCTACCTCTGTCCCCTCAACGCATGGATCAGCGTCTACTCCATGGCCGCGGCCACGGAGGTCCGCCCTCGCGACACGGCGCTCTGCCACGACTGCCACGATCATTCGTGCGCCGCCGGATCGGATCGCGCCTGGCCCTGCCCGTGGATGGTGAACCCCGCCAAGCTCGACCGCAACAATTACTGCGGTCTGTGTATGGAGTGCATCAAGGCCTGCCCCAACCACAACCTGACGATCCTGGCGCGGCCCCCGTTCTCGGACACTTCCATCCGACGGCTCGACGAAGCCTTCATCACCCTCATCATGATCGCGTTGGTCATCGCCTACACGGTCACCCTCCTGGGCCCCTGGGGAACCCCCCGGGCCTGGTCCAACGTCACCGAGGTCGGAAACTGGGGTGGGTTCGCCCTCCACGCGGCCATCGTCTGGTTGTCGGCTCTGGTGGCGCTCCCGGCCGCGTGGTACGGCCTCTCCCGGCTCGCGCGGCGTTGTGCAGGCTCTCGGAAGATCTCCGTCCGCGACCTCTTCATCCGTTTCTCCTCCATGCTCGTGCCCGTCGGGTTGTTGGCGTGGATCGCGTTCAGCCTGCCGCTGATCATGCTCAACTGGACCCACATCACGTCATCGCTTTCCGACCCGCTGGGTTGGGGATGGGACCTGTTCGGCACCGCCGATCAACATTGGAGCCCGTTCTTCCCCGAGTGGATCCCGTACCTGCAGGTGCCCCTGCTCCTGATCGGGCTCGCCGTGGCCCTGATCCGGGGCGGCACCGTCGCCCGCGACCTGTTCCCGGATCGCTCCGCGGCGCTGAGAAGTCTCCTGCCGCACGGTCTGGCGTGCACCGCCATCACCGCCGTGCTGCTGCGTCTCTTCGTGGGTTGAGGCTGAAATGATCAAGGAACGAATAGCCGCACTCCTCGTTCTCCTTCCGATGGCCGCGGTGACAGCCGCCGTTGCCTGGTTCGGCTGGTCATCGGGCACTGTCCCCGAGGGCGGGAAAACGGTGGTTTTCAACCTGACGGGGGTCGCATCCGCCGGGGTCTGGACTCTGCAACCGGTCAACGGCCTCACCTACTGGTGGAGGCGCTACGAGCCCGCGACCCTGTTCGTCGAGGAAGGTGACGAAGTGGTGATCCACCTGCGCAGCGGCGATGTGTTCCACCGGTTCTACCTTCCCACGTTCGCGGTGGGCCCGGTCGGCGTGGAGCCCGGCCACACCGTCACCGTCCGATTCACCGCCGACCGGCGCGGAGTCTTCCAGTTCTACTGCACCTCCATGTGCGGCGGCTGCCACTTCTACATGCGCGGCTGGATCGTGGTCAGCGGTGCCGGCGAGACGCCGATCGAGCCACCACCCATCCTGTGCACCTTGTGCCGTCCGGACGACCTGCCCCTTCCCGACACCACCGATCTCGTGGACACGGGCTCCTACCTCTACCTCGAAAAGGGCTGCGTCACGTGCCACGGCCCGGAAGGTCAAGGCGGCATCGTCAACCACAACTCGATCAACAGTCCGGTCCCGGCACACAACACGACGGCGCAGAAACTCTTTCTCGAAACACCCGACGATGCAGAAGCTTTCATCGAGCTGGTGACCTCGACCGCTGACCTGGGTTCCCTGGAGGAGCCCCCGGAGATCGCTCTCTTCCCGGTGGTTCGAGCCCGGTTCGACAACGCCAAAGAGATCATCCGCAAGGGCAGGTACTCGTCGAAGATCGATGCGACGGGCCCCGAACCGCCATTGCAGATGCCGGCCTGGCAGTACATCGTCGACGAACGGGAGATCGACGCCCTGCTGGTCTATTTTGTGTCGCTCTACCCATGGGATGAGGGATGAGGACGGGCACACGGTTTTTGAGCGCGCTCTCCCGGGCGACAATAGCCCTGGTGGCGGCCGAAGCCGCGATCGCCGTGACCCTCGCCGCCACCGGCTCCGCCAGGTACCGAAAGCAGCAGCCGACCCGTGAGGTCAACCGGCTCGTTGTCCGGGAACTGGGGCTCACGGACCTGGCGCTGTCATCCGGAACGGGCTACACCCGCCACCCGTCCCAGGCCGACCGGTTCGCGCCTCACAACGAGCACCCCGCCGCCTTCGAGCACTTTCCCGCGGGCTCCGTCCTGCCGCCACCGGCCGAACCGCTCGTTTTTTTGCCATCGGACTCGAAGGGGGTCGCCCCATGAACAGGCACCTCCGAATATTCGATTTCGCGATCGCCTCGCTGAGGCGAAATCTGGCGACGACCCTGGTCGTGGTTGTCGTGTACTCCCTGCTGGTCGCGACCGTGTCATCTCTGCTGTTCTATCTGAGGGCGTGTCGCCAGGAGTCGCGAGATCTGCTCGCCGATTCGCCCGAGATCGTCGTCCAGCGGGTGCGCGGCGGACGGCACGAGCTCATTCCGGTCGATCGTGCGGATGCGATCCGCGAGATCCGCGGGGTCAAGGGGGTCACGCCGCGGATCTGGGGCTACTCGTACGACCCCCCGACGGGCGCCACTCTCACGCTCTGGGGCGCCGACGGGGTGCCCCGCAACTCCCTCGAGTTCGACCGTGAAGACCTGGACCACCGCGATCTCCGGGACGGTTGTGTCGTCGGGTCGGGGCTTGCCGACCTCCGTTTGCTCGGCGTGGGCGACCGTTTCCCGATCAGACGCTTCGACGGCACCCTGTTCGCGCCGAGGGTCATGGGCATTTTCACCGCGACCTCGGCCCTGCTGACCAACGACCTCGTGGTCCTGCCCACCGACGACCTGCGCCGGGTCTTCGGAATCGACGACGATCTCTGCACCGACCTTTCCGTCGAGGTCTACAACCCCAACGAGATCGCGAACGTGGCCAGCAAGATCCTGGAGCTGTGGCCCGACGCTCGAACCATCACCAGGACCCAGATCCTGCAGACCTACGATGCTCTCTTCGACTGGCGCGGCGGTCTGTGGACGGCCATGCTGATGTGCTGCTTCGCGGCCTTTGCGATCCTGATTTGGGACAAGGGGACGGGGCTGAGCGAAGAGGAGTACCGCACCATCGGGCTTCTCAAGGCGATCGGCTGGAAGTCTCGCGAGGTGATGGAGCTCAAACTCCTTGAGGGAGTCGTCGTGTCGGCCATCTCGTTGGTTACCGGGCTGATCATCGCCCTGGTCCATCTGGTGTGGTTTGACGGGTTCGTCTTCAGCCGCGTCATCAAGGGGTGGTCGGTGCTTTATCCGTCCTTCGCAGTCAACCCCGACTTCGACCTTTCGACCCTGTTGATCTGCATCGCCCTGACCGCCGTGCCGTACGCCGCCGCCAGCCTGATCCCCTCATGGCGAGCCTCCGTCTCCGATCCCGACGCCGTGCTGCGCAATTGAAAAGGACACCGTATGCGACGCGTGATCCCGCTCCTGATGATGGCGATCGTCGCCGGAGCCTGCTCCCGGGGCCCGCGAACCCACCACATCGTTCACCCCGACGGCGACGGCGTACGGATTCTCCGGTCGGAGGTCGCCGACGGCCAGGTCCACTTCTTCACCTTCGCCGACGACGGCAAGAACATCAACTTCCTCGTGCGCACCGATGGAGACGGAGCGCTTCACGCCCATCTCGACGCCTGCTACGCCTGCTACCGGTACAAGCGGGGATTTGTCGTGGAGGGCTCCAACCTGGTCTGCGTCGCATGCCGGTTCGAGTACGCAATCAGCGACGAGGTGTGGGATTACATCGGCGCGTGCGCTCCAATCTCGATCCACGCGTCGCTCTCGGGAGACCACCTCGTGATCGATTCGGCGCTGCTCGAGAAGGCCGGTCGCTACTTCTGACCGCCGGCCGGGCGGCCTTCGAAGCGCGCGCTCCTTGGCGTGGAACAGAGCACCGGAAATCGATGTTTCTCCATCTGGAGGATCGATTCATGGCTACAGCGACGTTCGGAGCAGGATGCTTCTGGGGTGTGGAGGCGGCCTTTCGCCGCATCGAAGGCGTCACCGACGCGGCGGTGGGCTACGCCGGCGGCCACACCGACAACCCGACCTACCGCGACGTCTGCGCACACGGGACCGGTCACGCCGAGGTCGTTCAGGTGGAGTACGACCCGGCGCGGGTCACCTTCGACACCTTGTTGGAGGCGTTCTGGGAGATGCACGACCCGACCCAGGTCAACCGCCAGGGCCCGGATGTCGGCGACCAGTACCGCTCGGTGATCTTCTTTCACACGCCCGAGCAGGAGGAGAAGGCCGTCCGTTCCAAGAAGGCCCTCGAGGCCGGAGGTTCGCTCAGGCGTCCGGTCGCGACCGCGATCCAGCCGGCGCCGACCTTCTGGCGCGCCGAGGACTACCACCAGCGCTATCTGGAGAAGAACGGCGGCGCCGCCTGCAGCCTCGGCCACGCGGGGGGCGGCCGGTGACTCCGGACCTGAAGCTGCACTCCGCCGCGGTGATCGGCGCCACCGGGCCGACCGGAAAGCACCTGACGCGCGAGCTCCTGCGGCGCGGGATCGACGTGCGGGTGATTTCCCGCAGCGCCGAGAATCTCGAACGGGCGTTTGCCGGTCTCGCCGCGCGACGGGTTGCAGCCGACGCGGTCGACCCTGAGGCGGTCCGCCGCGCCATCGACGGCTGCGACGTCGCCTTCGACTGCATCGGCCTCCCGGCCGAGCACATGGACCTCCACCCGGTTACGGCGAAGGCGGTCAGCGATGCAGCGTCGGCGGTCGGCAGCCGCTGCGTTCAGGTCTCCAGCTTCTGGTCGTACCTGCCGGCCCGGTCGCAACCGATCAACGAAGGCAGCCCCCGCGAGGGCGGCAACTTCTACATCCGGATGCGGCGGCAGGCCGAGGACATCGTTCTCGCGGGTGGCGGGGCGGTGCTCCACCTGCCCGACTTCTTCGGCCCCGAGGTGCACGCGAGCAGCCTGCAGAACTTCCTGCAGGAAGCGGCCGGCGGCGGGCGGGCGAACTGGATCGGTTCCGCCGACACGGACCGTGACTACGTCTACGTGCCCGACGCGATGAAGGTGGCCGCCGACCTCGCCGGCCACTCCGGAGCCTACGGCAAACGCTGGGTGCTCGGCGGCAGCGGCGCCTTGAGCGCCCGCCGGGCGGCGGAGATCGCGGGCCGACACCTCGCGAGGAAGATCGGGATCCGCAGCGCTCCCCCCTGGATGCTGAAGATCATCAGTCTCTTCTCCGCCGACCTCAGGGCGTTCATGCCCATGGTCCCGCACTATGCGCAGCCGGTCTCGTTCGACGACGGCCGGTTGGCGGAGCTGGTCGGACCGATCGAGCGCACGGTCTACGCCGACGCGATCCCGGCCACCCTCGACTGGATTCTTACCTGACCTTCTGGGCCAGCGACACGAAGTGGGTCGCGGTCAGGAGCAGGAGGACACGGGCGCCGACCGGGATCGTGCCCTCGATGCGGAGCTTGCGCAGCGCGGCGAGCGTGGCCGCACTTTCGTAGCTCGCCGCGATGCCGTGCCGGCCGAGCGTCCGGAAGGCGTCCTTGATCGAGCCTTCCGCCACCGCCACGGCGGTGCCACCCGAGTCTCTGATGGTCGACAGGATCCCGTGCCCCATGATCGCCCCGGGAACATCCAGACCGTCGGCGATGGTGCCCTTCGACTCCACCGGCTCGACGTGATCGAGCCCGCGTCGGAAGGACTCGATGACCGGCGCGCAGTTCTCGGACTGCACCGCCACCATCCGCGGCAGCTCGTGCTGGGCGGGGTTGATGGTGCCGAGGGCGACGAGCTCCTGGATCGCTTTCCAGATGCCGACCAGACCGGTCCCGCCGCCGGTGGGATAGAGGATCCACTGCGGCAGCTTTTCGGGGCCGGAGTCCTCGACGATCTCGAGACCCATCGTCTTCTTGCCTTCGAGACGGCCGGGTTCGAAAAATGTCGAGAGGTCCACCAGCCGCCCGCTCGCCAGGGCCTCCGCGTGCTGTTCGCGCATGATCTTGCCCGAGGCGGCGATGTTCGAGCCCGCGAAATGGACCTCGGCGCCGAAGAACTCCGCCTCGCGGTGGTAGATGCCGCCCTGGTACCCGTCCGGCATGTAGACCAGACACCCCGGCAGACGGAGGCGGGTCGAAAACAGGGAGGCGGCCACCCCGGCGTTGCCCTGGGTCGGCAGGCAGAACTGCTTTGCGCCGCAGGCCACCCCGAGCGCCACCCCCACCGCCAGCCCGCGATCTTTGAAGCTGCCCGAGGGGTTGCCGCTCTCCTGTTTCAGCGACAGCTCGACGCCGTTCTCGCCGCCCAGGAGCTCGTGTCGAACGCTTCCGGTCAACCCGACGTCGGGCGCATACCGCCACGGCAGCCCGAGGACCGGCAGGAGGGCGCCGTAGTGCCAGATGCCCGGCCCCTTGCCCCACCCTTTCTGATCGAGCCGTTGACTGACCGCCTGCAGGTTGTAGACCACGACCAACGGCTTGCCGGGGGCGGGACAACAGGAGCACAGACCGATGGGTCGCCGAAACCCGTGCGGATCGAACTCCTGGGCCGTCACCGAACACACGATCCGGGAAATATCGGGATTGAGGCGGATGCGGCCTTCCGGTTCACCCATGATGAGACTCCCGGACGGCATTCTACCCCGTTCCGGGCCGGGTCTCAGCAGGGGTTACTCGAACGCGGTCAGCTCGAACGGGTTGGCGGCGCTGGAATACGTCGCCTCGAGGCGCTCGCGGTAGGGCTCGAGGCCGGCGGCGAAGACCTCCGGCAGACCACTCTGCCACGGGACCCTGGCCGGGTCCGCGCCCAATTCCGTCATCTCGGCCGTCACCGCTGCCGACAGGTCGGCCAGCGCCGGATCGGATTCGAGTTCAGCCTGCAGGTTGCGCAGCATCGCCGTGATGTCCCTGCGCAGCCGCCAGGTGATCCGCTCAGGCTCCATTCCGCCGTCGATGTGGACCTGGACCGACCCGTCGCCGGAATTGTGACTCTCGAGGATCTCGTGCAAGGCGGAGTCGTCTGCGGGGTGGCCCAGCCACGCCACATAGGTGAACCAGTACATCCACGTGTACTCTCCGATTCCCATGCCCGCATCGAGCAGGGCGCGGTTGCGGGCGGTGGTGAATTCCAGCACCCGTGGACCGAGACTGATGCCGGCGCGGGCGGCCCGGAATCCGTTGCCGACGCCCGGCTCGCCGTCGCCCCCGGCGAGGCCCTGCACCGTTGCGGACAGCTCTTCTCGCGGCCCGGTCAAGCGCATCGCGCACCGTGAGGAAGACCTCCATTCGATCGCTCGGCACCCCCGGCCCCGCCGCCGGAACGAACGACCGCGCCTGACCGTACCGCTCTTTGAGCTCGCGCTCGATCCGGCCCGCTTCTTCGTAGGCCTCGGAGGTGTCCTTGACCCACCGGTAGCCCATGAAACTGACCCCGACACCCATGATGATCGCCAGGAGACAGCCGACGGCGCAGCCGCCGAGGACTTTCGATGTGGCGCTTGCCATGCTCCGGCCCTCAACCTTCGGTGCGAAACTCGGGCTCGGCGAGGATCGTGAGGATCCCCGCCGCGATACCGAGAACTCCCGCCACCGTCGCTCTGTGTGCCATCTCGGATCCCTCCCCGGCGAGCATTACCCTACCCCACAGTACGTACATTGTCAGACACTTGTTCCCGGCACCCACCCTCACACCCGGATAACGGATACAGGGTACAGGTACAGGCTGCAGGCTGCCGAATCACCCGACCCCGACGTCGTGAATCGTGGATCCTGCATCCTGCATCACTCGTGTCCAAGACGGCATCGTGGACTGCTCGAAATCACATTCAGGCTCCACCCCGACCGCGGCGGGTCTGAAGGTGGGCCGAGGCCCACCCTACGCCAAGCACACATTTCGGGAGGACCCGTAGGGTGGGCTTCAGCCCACCTTCAGAGTCGTGCACCCACGGGACGAAGCCGAGGGACCAGCAAGGATTCTGATGGTGGGCCGAGGCCCACCCTACGCCAGGCACACATTTCGGGAGGACCCGTAGGGTGGGCTTCAGCCCACCTTCAGAGTCGTGCACCTACGGGACGAAGCCGAGGGACCAGCAAGGATTCTGATGGTGGGCCGAGGCCCACCCTACGCCGGGCACACATTTCGGGAGGACCCGTAGGGTGGGCTTCAGCCCACCTTCAGAGTCGTGCACCCACGGGACGAAACCGAGGGACCAGCAAGGATTCTGATGGTGGGCCGAGGCCCACCCTACGCCGGGCACACATTTCGGGAGGACCCGTAGGGTGGGCTTCAGCCCACCTTCAGAGTCGTGCACCCACGGGACGAAACCGAGGGACCAGCAAGGATTCTGATGGTGGGCCGAGGCCCACCCTACGCCGGGCACACATTTCGGGAGGACCCGTAGGGTGGGCTTCAGCCCACCTTCAGAGTCGTGCACCCACGGGACGAAGCCGAGGGACCAGCAAGGATTCTGATGGTGGGCCGAGGCCCACCCTACGCCGGGCGCACAGTTCGGAAGGGCCCGTAGGGTGGGCCTTCAGCCCACCTTCAGAGTCGTGCACCCACGGGACGAAGCCGAGGGATCAGCAAGGATTCTGATGGTGGGCCGAGGCCCACCCTACTTCGGACCCAAGTTTCGAGCGGGTTCGTAGGGTGGGCCTTGGCCCACCTTCAGAGATGTTTTCAGCATCTCGGTTCACCCCTGTCTCAGTGCGAGACCTGGACAGCCGTTTTCTGTCAATGAGGACCTCGTTCTGAAAATGGCATTGACCGATCCTCACCCCCAGTGTTTTCAGTGTGGCAAGGTCAGATGGGGATCAGCCTTGGACAGCACTGATCCTGGACCTTGATTTCGCGTATGGTAGGTGGCCATGACCGCACACGAAGAGGCCCCGGCCACTCCCGTTGTCGATGCGATCGACATGAGCGCGTGGGCGACGGTGAAGTTGGCGCTGACCGGGAAAGAGCTCGACTTCACCTCCGGTCCCATCGGCCGCGCCATCGTCCTGCTGGCGATCCCGATGGTGCTCGAGATGGTGATGGAGTCGGTCTTCGCCCTCACCGACGCGTTCTTCGTCTCGCGCCTCGGGACCGACGCCGTGGCCACCGTGGGCCTGACCGAGGCCATGATCTCCATCCTCTTCGCAGTCGCCTTCGGAACGGGAATGGCGACCACCGCGATGGTCGCGCGGCGGTTCGGCGAGGGCGATGTCCGCGGCGCCGGCGTGGCCGCCGCGCAGTCGATCGTTCTCGGTGTCGTGCTGACCCTCGCCGTTGCGGTACCCGGGGTGGTCTTCGCCGAACAGCTGCTCTCGCTCATGGGCGGCAGCCCGGAGCTCGTGGCTTCGGGCCGCGGCTACACGCAGGTCCTGTTCGGAGGATCGGCGACCATCATGCTGATCTTCCTCCTCAACGCCGTCTTCCGGGGCGCCGGAGACGCCGCCATCGCCATGCGGGTGCTGTGGGTCGCCAATCTCTGCAACATCGTGCTCGACCCCTGCCTGATCTTCGGCATCGGCCCGTTTCCGGAACTCGGCGTCACCGGCGCCGCGGTGGCAACGACTGTGGGTCGGGGCGTGGGTGTGGCGATGCAGTTGTGGGTTCTGTTTCGAGGCAGCAGCCGAATCAGGATCACCATACGGGATCTGATCCCCAGGCTCCACGTGCTCGTTCGCCTCTTCCGTCTTTCGCTGGGCGGCATCCTCCAGTTACTCATCGGCACCGCGAGTTGGGTGGTTCTGGTGGGAATCGTGGGTGGATTCGGTTCCGCTGCCGTCGCCGGCTACACCATCGCCATCCGCCTCATCGTGTTTGCAATCCTCCCCTCGTGGGGACTCGCCAACGCCGCGGCAACTCTCGTCGGTCAAAACCTCGGCGCCGGTCAACCGGAGCGCGCGGAGATTTCGGTGTGGCGGGCGGGCCTCTACAACATGTTCTTCCTGCTCGGGATCGCCGTCGTGTTCATCTCCGCTTCGGGGCCGCTGATCCGGCTGTTCACGATCGAGCCCGCAGTCGTCGAATTCGGCGTCTCGTGTCTGGTGTGGGTCTCGATCGGCTATCCCTTCTACGCCTGGGGAATGGTCATGGTGCAGGCGTTCAACGGCGCCGGCGACACCTACACCCCGACCGTGATCAACTTCTTCTGCTACTGGCTCTTCCAGCTTCCTCTCGCCTACGTGCTCGCCCACCTCGCCGGCATGGGCCCCACAGGGGTGTTCGCCGCCATCACCATCGCGGAATCTCTGATCGCGGTTGTCGGCATCGTCGTCTTCCGGCGGGGGCGGTGGAAGACGCGGGAGATTTGACCGCCGTCCCAACGTTCAAACCTTGAACGCTGCAGACCGGCCTTGACATCCGCCGCATCCCGGCGTACCTTTTCGCGTCGACCGACCGACTGGTCGGTCGGTTTCAGGAGCACGACGTGAGTTCCACATCAACAGACCGCGGTGACAAACGACCCCGCCTGGTCCGGGCGGCCACCGCCGTGTTTGCCGAGAAGGGCTACGCGGCAACCCGGGTCTCCGACATCGCCGAACGCGCCGGGATCGGCAAGGGCACGGTCTACGAGTACTTCACGTCAAAAAAGAGCTCCTGTTCGCCGTCTTCGAGTCCATCAACGAAGACATCACCGCGCGCATGAACGCCGTGCTCGACGACGACGAGCCCACCCAGGAGCAGCTCTTCAACCTCCTTCGCCTCGGCGCCGAGGTCATCTCGGAACAGCGCGAGCTGCAACCGGTGGTCCTCGATTTCTGGGCAGCCTCCCGCGGCGGGGGTTTCGAGGAGAACTACCGCGAAGCGGTCGTCGCCAGCTACTCCCTGTATCGAGATCTGATCGCCGATTTCATCCGCGGCGGCCAGCAGCAGGGGAAGTTCCGCAGCGACGTCGCCGCCGAGGGGCTGGCCGCGATCGTCGTGGCGACGGTCGACGGTCTCGCCATCCAGCACTACTTCGACCGCTCGATGGATCCCAGAAGCATCACCGAGGAATTCGCCCATCTTTTGTTCGAGAGCCTGAACACGGAGTCGATATGAGGACGACATCAGAAAGATCTTCAGCACCCACAGAACGGTCGTGGAGAATGCCACGCGGCGCGGTGACGGCGCGAGCTCTGTTCGCGGTGTGTTGCCTCGGTGCGGTGGGCGTGCCGCTCCAGATCGGTGCGCAGGAGCAGCAGCCGGCGTCACTGAAAGACCTGGTCCTCCAGGCCATTGCGACCCACGAGGTCGTGCAGCGGGCCGACAGCCAGATCCGACGCTCGGACGCCGATATCAAGCTGGTCTCGTCCGCCCTGCTGCCCCGGCTCGACGTCAACGGCGCCTACACCTTCTACGCCGACGAGCAGATCATCGAGCTGTCGGAGGACGAGAGTTTCGTGATCCGCCCGAGCCAGGACTGGAGCGCGAGCGTCGACCTCCGCCAGACCCTGTTCTCCGGCCTCCGCGACTGGCGGGCGCGCGACATCGCGAAGCTCAACCGGGACATCGCGGACCTCGACCGGTCCATCGCCATCAGCGACCTCACCCTGCAGGTGGCTGCCGCGTTCTACGACGCGATCGCCCGCGCGCAGTGGGTCGAGGTCCGGCAGACCGTGCTCGAGGAGAACCAGAACCAGCTCAAGGTGGCCGAGCGGCGCTACGAGGTCGGGGAAACGGCCATCGCCGACGTCGCGCGCTGGCGCGCCCAGGTGGCGGCCGCCAAACAAGCGCTGGTGGTGGCCAACGGTGACGCCAAGCTGGCGCACGACCGATTGCGGCGGCTGGTCGGGCTCGACGAACTCGGCGAACTCACCTCGCCCGGGCCCATCCCGATCCCTGCGGGTGGAGAGCCCGAATTGCTGGACCAGGCGTTCAGCCAGCGGCTCGAGATGAAGACGCTCGAGAATCAGTTCGAGGCCGCCGGGCTCTGGGTCAAGGTCGAAAAGGGGAATTGGTACCCGGAGCTCGAAGCCGTCGGCCAGTACTTCCAGCAGAAGGCCGGTTTCCCGGCGAACAACTGGATGTCGTTGTCGCTGGTCCTCAAGGTCCCGATCTACGACGGCGGTCTGACCAAAGCCCGGGTCGCCAGGGCCAGGGAGGATGAGCGCGAGGTCGAGCTGCTGGCGCAGACGGTCCGCCGCACCATCGCCGACCAGGTGGACTCCGGTTTCATCGGCTACGAATCGGCCAGCGCCGCCCTCGACGCCGCCGGTGAACGCACCGAAGCTTCGCGTCTGGCCTACCGCCAGGTCGAACGGGCGTACCGGGTCGGCGAAGCCTCGACGACCGACCTTCTGTCGGCGACCACGGAAGCCACCGACGCCGAGACCACCCAGATCGTGGCCCGCGCCCAGCGCGAGTACCAGGCGATCTTTCTCCGCTACGCGGTGGGCATGCCGCCGCTGCCCGATCTCGACTTCCGCCAGATGAGCGACGCGGACCCAATGGAGTGATGCCATGAAAAACCAGCAACGACGTTTCCTGATAGGTGTTCTTCTTTCATTGACGGTCGGCTCTCTCATCGGATGCCACGGCGGCGAAACCGATGACCGGGCTGCCGCCGAGCAGGTCGTCGAACGGGCGCTCGCGCCCCGCGAGGTGAAGCTCGTTCTGCCCGAGGTGCGGACCGAAAATCCCGGCGTCCAGCTGGTCGGCGAGATCCGCGCCTTCGACACCGTCACCGTCTCGTCCGAAATCGCCGGCAAGGTCGACAGAGTGTTCGCCGAGGTCGGAGACCGCGTCGCCGCCGGCGCCCCCCTCGCCGAGGTCGACCGCGAGACCTTCAAGATCTACCTTCAACAGGCCGAGGCCAACCTCGCCGCCGCCAACGCCGATCTGGCGCTCGCCGGCAAGGAGCTCGAACGCAAGAAGCGACCTGCGCTCGGACGAGACCATCTCGCAGTCGGCCCTCGACCAGGCGATGGCGGCCCACGATCTGGCGACGGCGCGGGTCGCGGCCGCCGAGGCCGCCCTCGGGCTCGCACAGCGCAACTACGACCGCAGCGTCATCCGTGCGCCCGCCGCCGGCGCCATCACCCAACGCTACGTCGTCGCCGGCCAGTGGGCCGAGGTCGGCGTCGGACTGTTCGAGGAGGCGATCGGCGACAAGGTCAAGGTGGCGGCGCGGGTCCCGGCCGCGTGGGCCTCGAAGCTCGCGGGAATCGGGAGTTTCACGTTTTCGATCGGCGTCGGCGGATCGACACACGCCGCCACGATCTACAGCATGCAGCCGGTGGTGGAGGAGAGCAGCCGCTCCTTCGAGATCGTCGGCACCGCCGTCAACGACGGCAGCATGAAACCGGGGATGTTCGCCAACGTGACCCTCGAGTCCCCGACCGCCGAACAGTCGCTGTGGCTGCCGGCCGCGGCGGTCGCCACCTCCGATCTCCCGCAGGTGCTGACGGTCGAGGACAATGCCGTCGCCTTCCAGCGGGTCCAGATCGGACGGCGCTTCGACGGCATGATCGAGATCGTCGACGGGCTGTCCGCCGATCAGGCGGTGATCTCCGACGTCTCGGGCCTCTCCCGCGGCATTCCAGTCAACGTCGTTGACTAGTTTTGAGTTTTCAGTTTTTAGTTTTTAGTTGGAGAACAGAATGACCACACCCAGTCACCAGGATGTGCGCGCTCGATACCCGAAACTCAAAACTCAAAACTCAAAACTCAGAACTCGAATCTCCTCTCCGAAGGAGAAGTCATGAACCTATACGACGTAGCGATCCGCCGCCCGGTCTTCACCGTCATGATGATGGTGGCGTTGGTGGTGTTCGGTTTTCTCGGTTATCAGACGCTCCCCATCAACCTGCTGCCGTCGATCGAAATCCCGATGGTCACGGTCATCACCCTGCTGCCGGGCGCATCGCCGGAGGTGATGGAGTCCGACGTCACCGACGTCATCGAGTCGGCCGTCAACACGATCGAGGGCATCGACCAGATCACCTCCTACTCGGGGCAGGGCGTGTCGCAGGTGACGGTCACCTTCACCCTCGACCGCGACATCGACATCGCGGCCCAGGACGTCCGCGACAAGGTGTCGGGGGCGGTGGGCCAGCTGCCGCTCGACGCCGAGCCGCCGATCGTCCAGAAGTTCGACGTCAACACCCAGCCCATGCTGTGGATGGCCCTCGCCGGGCTCGATGCCCGCGAGCTGTCGGACTACGCGGACCAGGTGGTGAAGCCCCAGCTGCAGTCGGTGCCCGGGGTCGGCAACGTGCTGGTTCCCGGTTTTCGCGAGCCGATGATCCGGATCTGGATCGACCGCGACAAGCTCGCCGCCCACCGGCTGGCGGTCAACGACGTGATCGTGGCGCTCGAATCGCGAAAACCTCGAGCTGCCCGGCGGCTTCATCGAGGGCCCGCTGACCGAGCTCGCGGTGCGCAACCTCGGCCTGTTCGAGACCGTCGAGGACTTCGACAACCTCATCATCGCCACCGTCGACGGCCGTCCGATCCGGCTCTCGGACGTCGGCTTCGCGCAGCTCGGCATCGCCGACGAGCGCGGGCTGGCGCGCTACAACCTGACCCCGACCCTCGGTCTCGGCGTCGCGCCCCGCGCCGGCGCCAACCTGGTGGACGTCAACCGCGCCGCCACGCCAGCGCATGGACGAGCTCGCCAGGGACTTCCCGCCGGGGCTCTTCTACGACGTCGCCTTCGACGGCGCCGAGTACGTGGAGAAATCCATCGAAAACGTCCAGGTCGACATCGTCTACGGCGCCGTGCTGGCGATCCTGGTGGTGTTCGTCTTTCTCCGTTCGTGGCGTTCGACCTTCATCGTCTCGCTCGCCATCCCGACCTCGCTGATCGCCACCTTCGGTTTCATGCGCATCTTCGGGTTCTCGCTCAACAACCTCACGACCCTGGCGCTCGCGCTGTCGGTGGGGGTCGTGATCGACGACGCCATCGTCGTGCTCGAGAACATCTTCCGCCACCAGGAGGAGGGTGAGGACCCGTTCACCGCCGCCCACCGGGGCACCCAGGAAATCGCGCTCGCCGCCATGGCCGCCACCTTCTCGATCGCCGCGGTGTTCATCCCCGTGGCCTACATGAAGGGGATGATCGGCCAGTTCCTCTTCGAGTTCGGCATCTCGGTGGCGGCGGCCGTGCTCATCTCGCTCTTCGTGGCGCTGACCCTGACCCCGATGCTGTGCTCGCGCATCCTCACGGTGAAACCCAAGCACGGCCGGCTGTACGAGGTGCTCGAAGGCGGCTTCAAACGGCTCGAGAACTGCGTACGCGCTCGGTCTCGACTGGGCGTTGCGCCACAAGATCACCACCATCGCCGCGTCGACCGTGATCGTGATCGCCAGCCTCGCTGGTTGCGGTGCCTTCATCGGCGGCGAGTTCGCCCCCGCCGAGGACATGTCGTCGTTCATGATCACGGCCGAGGCGCCGGTCGGCATCTCGCTCGAGGCGATGGATCGCAAGATGCAGGAGATGGAGCGCATCGTGCTCTCCCAGCCCGAGATCCGGTCCGGCTTTGCGGCCCTCGACATCGAGGAGCGGGGCAGGGTCAACTCGGGGATCATGTTCATGAGGATGTTCAAACCCGACCAGCGCGAAACCACCCAGGCCGAGGTCGTGCAGCGGCTGCGCCGGGAGCTGGCGCAGATCGAGGGGCTGCAGGCGTCGGTCATCGAGTTCTGCTTCTACAACGTGGCGAGGCGAAGGCGGCGAAAAGGCCCTCGCCTACTCGATCCGCGGCCCCGAGCCTCGACGAGCTCGACCGCATCGGGCGGCGCGTCATCGAGCGGCTGGCCGCCGAACCCGGTTTCGTCGACCTCGACACCAACCTCGACCTCGAGCAGCCGCAGCTCTTCGTGACCGTCGACCGCGAGCGGGCGGCCGACCTCGGCCTCGACGCGGCCACCATCTTCGAGACCGTGTACGCGCTGGTCGCGGGCCGCGAAGTCGGCTCCTTCACCGACGAGGGCAAGCGCTACGACGTCCGCATCAAGGTCCACCCGTCGCAGGCGAGAACTCCCGAGGACATCGGCCGCGCTCGAGGTGCGCACCAGGACCGGTCAGATGGTGCGGCTCGACTCAGTGGTCGAGATCACCTACGGCGTCGGCCCCATCAACATCAACCGCACCGACCGCGAACGCTCGGTCCTGCTGACGGCCAACCTCGAAGGCGTGCCGCTCAACCGCGCCCTCGAGACCTGCGACCGCATCCTCGCCGAGGAATTGCCCGAGGGCTACCACGCCAAGGCCACCGGGCAGGCCGAGGAGTTCGCCTCCTCGATGAACTCGCTCCTGTTCGCGATCGGCCTCGCCGTTCTCATCGTCTACATGCTGCTGGCGAGCCAGTTCGACTCGCTGCTCCACCCCTTCACGATCATGTTCGCGCTGCCGCCGGCCATGGTCGGCGCGCTGCTCGCACTGTTCGTCACCGGCAACACGATCAACATCATGTCGGTGATCGGGATCATCCTGCTGTTCGGGCTGGTGACCAAGAACTCGATCCTGCTGGTCGACCTGACCATCCAGAAGCAGGAGGCGGGGCTCGACCGCGAGGCGGCGCTGCGCGAGGCGTGCCCGATCCGGCTGCGGCCGATCCTGATGACCGCCGTGTCGATGATCTTCGGCGTGCTGCCGGTGGCGCTCGCCCTCGGCGAGGGCGGCGAGGCGCGCGCACCGATGGCGGTCGCGACCGCCGGCGGCATGACGACCTCGACCTTTCTCACCCTCTTCCTGGTGCCCGTCGTCTACGCCTACATGGACCGGCTGGGCGAGAAGTTCCGCGGCAAGAAGACGAAGCACGGGCGGTTGGAAGGGGTGGCGGAGGAGACGACGTAGGCGGAATTCTGAGTTTTGAGTTTTGAGTTTTGAGTTCCCGCCCGCTCCACCCTCCGCGAGGC